>NZ_CP143867.1:5088986-6428480 GCF_036416795.1 Bacteroides sp. MSB163
CTTCCGGAGTCATCTGTTGATAATCTGCATAGGGCACACCAAATATCATTGTTTCCTCACCTTTACCCTCAACGTATGGAGATTTCGGACGTGGTTGTGGCTGTTGCAATTGTTGTTGTCCTGGATGAGGAACAGTAACAGCTGGTATCTGACTATTACTCATAGCTTTGTCAAAAGCATCATAATCCCCAATATCTACACCTTTACTTTTTGCAGTATTATACAACCAGTCTTTATTTGCATCTACATTTTTATCAAATTCCTCATAGGCGCCCATTTGAACGCCTTTGTTCGTAAGTACATCATAAAGCCACTTACGATTTTCATTCATGTTTACTTCAGCCATGGTGCTTTATTATTGGATGATTGATTGTTACTAATCCACGGAGCAACTTCTTTCTTATCTGTTGCCCCTCCTAACTTAAACCCTCTACTTTTCAGTTCTTCGGCTGGTATCATACCGTTCTGCAATGCATAGGCGGCAGCAGCTTGCCAGTCTGTTTTAGTTTTAGTGATATTTTCCTTATCGTCCCTCTCATAAGTAACGAACGGAGCCAAGTCGTCCTCTCCCATTCCAGATCCGAGCACAATTTGTTGGGCTTCATTTGGAGTAAGTCTTGTATTACGAGTATAGACATTACCATCACCTCCAATAACACTATCCACAATCTTGGAATTATTGCTATTTTCTTTTGTTTCAATCTCGTTTAATCTATACTTATGGTTGAGTACAGCAAGTTCTTTCGCATCCTTAGCCTTTATTGCTTGTTGCTGTAAGGCCTGTTTCCCTTTAGCATCCAACATTCCTATTTGGAATGCCTGGTCTATCTGTTTTAAGGTCAAATCACGGTTATATTTCAACTCTGTAGCTGCCTTTGCCGCCTCTTGTTTGCGTTCATACAAATCGTCTGCACGTTTATTCTCATAGTCTTTAAAAATGGCAGAGAGAGACTTATTTTGAAAGTCAGCATCATTCGCGCGTTTAGCATCCCGAAGACGTTGTAACCGTTCGTTATACTTAGGTACCTGCGAATTTATCGGAGCGAATTGCCGGGCACCTTTTGAAGAAGCGAACATTTGGCCACCCAAATTTGCAATGTCCCCCAACAGAGAAAGAGCACGTTCCCGTCGAGTAATCTTCTCTTCTTTTTCAAGATCCGGCTTCCGGTAGAAGTCCTTGAAAAAGCCATAAAGACCTTTCTGGCCAATCGCAGCCGCATAATTGGGCTGTTCAGGAGTAGCAGGTCTTATTTCAGATACAACATGAGCAACAGGTTGAGCAGGTGCTATAACCTCATCCATTGAGGCAGGTTTCGGTATATGAGGACCAGCCGGTCTTATTTCAGAAACTTTATGTCCTTCAGGTACTACCGGAGCTACAACTTCATCCATCGAAGCCAGAGCTGGTTTATTAAGATATTCTAGTAATGCCATACGTCTACCCTTTCTTATCCAACAGGCTCAGAGCTGAGCTAATTAACGATCCACTATTACCCAATAACTGCGTACCACCCGCTTCGTTTGCCTGCAGTTGAGCCATCTGTTGCTGCATTAATGCATTATCATTAGCTTGTTTCTGAGCATCGACCTGCCTTTTTATAGCATCACCACGAGTCGCAAGATTTCCAACAACTTCTCCCATCATCTTCTGGTCATTTTCCTGTTGTGCAAGCACAGCCTCCGGAGTACCTCCTGTAACAGCGGCAGTTGCTTGTGCTTCTTGATTTCTACGACGCAATGTATCTTCCACTCTCTTTATAGCAGACTGAGCCTCTTTACTATCTAAGTAGTTCTGATAGTAGTTACGGTTATACCAAGCCTCATTCTTATTACGCTGTTGGTTAAGCATCTGCTGTTGGGCATTGGCCGCTTTTGCCGCCTTGCTTGCTCCCATTACTCCGCCAATCAAACTGGCACCTATTCCAATTGCAGTTCCTATCATAATAGCTATTTTTTTAAGAGCAAAAAAAAGGATTTATCGCCATATCATAGTTGCGCTTTTACAACAATAATATGCTGTATTACAATTATATTTGTGATTTAATTAAATTATCACTTAAACAATTACAATCCACATGAAGAAACTCATAAAGAAAAAGAAGAACTCATACACTGAAGAAGAAAAGATACAGGCTGTAAGACTATTGAAGGAAAACAACTTCAATCATTACCTCACAGCCGCTCAAACTGGTGTGTCTATCTCATCTCTACATAACTGGTCTGCCCGATACATGAACGACATTGATAACACCAATAAGGTACAGATAATAGCCGAAAGTGTAGAGTTGAATCTGGCAAGGGTAAAAACCAACTTTATCAATAAACACTATACCAAAATGAATGAGCTTGCTGAGGAAGCTGTCAAAAAAGCAATCGACCTTGTGAAAGAAGAAACAGACCTCAATAAGGTCAACAACACAATAAAGGTTATTTCTGACTTTTTTAGTAAGATGTCAGATGAAGGAGAAGAAGGAGAAAAAAAAGGCGATAGTTATAATCTCATCCAACAAACAATTATAGCATGCAATTCGATGAACCAACAATAATAATAGCATCTTCGCTGCATGGGCACTATCCAACGTTTTGTGTAAATGATGAATACGGGATTCAGCAATGAGTTCCGTATTTTTATTATTTCTAACTTTGCAAAATGCCGAAGAAAATGACAGTAAAGAATCAAGCAGTGCCCGATGAATTTCTGAGTAAAGAATTTCTGAGCCAATTTAAAACAGAAGCCGATGTAAGCAAGTTCCTCAAACAGCTCCATGCACAAGTATTGGAGAAGATGCTTGAGGGTGAAATGGATGTTCACTTAGGTTATGAAAAGAACTCCGTAAGTGGCAACAACAGTGGCAACTCCCGTAACGGTAAATATCCCAAGAAAATCCAGACCGAACACGGTGAATCCGTCATCTCTGTTCCCCGTGACCGTAACGGTGAGTTCGCTCCTATAGTCGTCCCCAAACATGAGAGCCGTGGCTTATCCATTGAAAAACTCGTCATCTCACTCTATGCCAAAGGAATGAGTGTGTCAGACATCGAGGAAGAGATGCGAGAGATTTATGAAATCGAACTTTCCACTTCCGCCATATCCGTTATCACCAACAAGGTAAACCAGGCGGCACTGGAGTGGCAGAACCGACCTCTTGACCCTGTATATCTGATAGTATGGATGGACGGTATCGTTTTCAAGGTACGTGACAACGGAAAGATTATCAACAAGACGGTGTACCTTTGTGTCGGACTTAAACAGAACGGTTTGAAGGAAGTCTTGGGTATGTGGGTAGGCAAAACGGAAAGTTCCGCTTTCTGGATGGGTGTCCTTACCGACCTGAAGGCACGTGGAGTACAGGATATTCTTATTACCTGCACGGACAATCTGAACGGATTTACCGACACCATACGTAGCGTGTTCCCTCAATCCTCCACACAAATCTGCGTTGTGCATCAAATCAGAAACTCCTGCAAATACGTTGTTTACAAGGACAAGAAGGAGTTTACCGCTGACATGAAGAATATCTACAACGCACCCAACAAGGAAGCTGCTGCCCTTGAACTGGACAATCTGGAAAAGAAATGGGGAGGGAAATATCCTTATGCCATACTTTCATGGAGAAATAACTGGGATGATCTGACCGTGTTTTTCCAGTTCCCTTTGGAAATCAGGAAAATAATCTACACTACCAATCTCATTGAAAATCTGAACGGGAAAATCAGAAAGTACACGAAATCAAAACTTTCCTTTCCTTCTGATGATGCCGTGAAGAAAACGGTCTATCTGTCTCTGATGGAGATTGAAAAGAAATGGACGATGCCTATTTCTAATTGAGGATTGATTATGAATCAATTTATGCTTATATTTGAGCACAGAATTCAGATATAAGGGAATATATACCTGAATCCTGTTTTCTCATTTACACAAAATTGTGGACACTGCCGCTGCATGAAAACTACTTCTCATAAAACTAGGGAAATATGCCGGATATGGTTAATATCCTTTTATCGGCTCTTATTTCCAATTGGGTAGAAAAGCTTAAGACAACCGAATAAACAGCCTTTTCCTTTGCCTTTTCCCTGCTATGATTTATCTTTGTTTCAAAAACAATATGGCATACAATTATGATGAAGAGAGCGTAAAAGCTCTAATTAACTGGGCTGAGACCGCGCAGTTACCCCAAGAGGTAACTTTAAGTGAGGCTGAACATATTACCGACACCAAGATATATGTTCGTGCTAATATCAACGACATTAAGCAACATTACCCAGATGCATTCTATAACCCAGCAATTGACCGACTTTATAGACTGAAGGAATTCGTAGAAGGGACGGCGGAGTAACCGTCCTTTTTTATGCTCTTTGCAAAATTGATGGATCAGTTGGTGCTTTTTTTATAAAGTCATTCTCTATAATATAGGCGTCCATCAGTTTTGCATCATAGGGCTTCAATAAAGATGATATTTCTGCTTTTGATAAATCTGATTTCAACCATTTTTCTTCATCCTCTGGAGATAAGATTGCCGGCATACGGTGCTTGGAGTTGTGGATATAATCAGTCAAAGGATTGGTATCTGTCGTAATGATGGAAAATGTTGTATGTTCCTCTCCAGTCACTTTATCCAGCCAAGTATCATATATTCCGGCCATAGAGAAAATAGGCTCATCTTTCAGATAAATATAGTAGGGTATCTTCTTACTTCCCTCATGTCTCCATTCAAAGTAACCGGTCGATGGCACAATACAACGTTTATTCATAATTGGCTCCCGAAATGAGGGCTTATCGAATATTGTGTCGGCCCGGGCATTAAGTGTCATTCGCCGGATCTCGTCAGCATTAGTTTCGCCTTTCGTCCAAAAAGGAATCAGCCCCCAGTTGAATACCTGAATCTCGCCCAAGCTTGTGATGATTGGATATTTCGGGAAATTGAAAGCATTCACATGATACTGTTCGTTGAGAATATCTTGGTATATCTCAACTATATCCGATTTTCGGCCGTAGCGGGCCGCCAGCTTAATGGCTTTTGCCGACATGGAGTTATGAAAACACATAGCTACTTACATTTGATTGTTAGTACCTCATTTATATCAGTTGTATAACGCTTGGAAAGCTGTTCTTGTTTTAGCTTCCAGTCTCTTCCGTTACCTTGAACCGCCAATTTCACAAGATGCCTATGTTCACCATTAACTTTATCTATGGCTTGCATCAGCTTTTCCCGTTTTTCCCGATCTACTGTGTCGAATAATCCAAGTTGGGCACTTGTTACTATCTCTGTAATGATAACACCGGCTTTCTTGTACTGATAACCTGGCATAAAAATACTCTTTAGTCCTTCAAGAGCATAATGTACTATTTCAAGAGTATCACTCGTAGGTACAGGCAGTTTGATTATTGTGTTCTTCCAATATTGGGGTAGGTCTTCCCGGAAGTTATTCGTGTGGATGAATACCATCAGAGACATTGCGTATGACTTTTGTTGTCTGAGCTTCTTCGCACATGCAGATGCATGCGTAGCGATTGCCTCAGACATAGTATCAATATCTTCTACCATTTTACCGAAAGAGCGGCTGGTACATATTTGTTTCTTGGCAGGCGGTGCACTTTCCATATCAATGCAAGATATTCCTCTCAGTTCTTTCCAGGTACGTTCACCTACAACGGTCATATTCTTTCTAACCCATGAGCCGGGCAGTTGTGTAAAATCAAAAGCGGTCTTCACTCCTTGTTTTTCCAACTTTGCAGCTTGACGACGGCCAATCCCCCATACATCGCCAATCTCAAACAGTTTTAATGCTTTCTCACGCTTTTCTTCAGTATCAATGATGCAGAGACGATTATACGCTGGATACTTCTTTGCAAATTTGTTAGCCATCTTTGCAAGTGTTTTGGTTGGAGCAATACCAAGACTTACAGGTATACCGGTACCACGAGATACTTTCCGTACAATGTTTGCTCCGAGTGATTGCAGGTCTTTAATCCCCGCCAGGTTGAGAAATGCTTCGTCAATAGAATAGACTTCAATTTCAGGCGCCAGCTCTGCTAACATTGACATCACTCGTCCGGACATATCGCCATATAGCACATAGTTAGATGAAAATACAGCTACATCATGTTGCTTTACTAAATCCTTTATTTGGTAAGCTGGCACTCCCATTTTAATACCGAGAACTTTTGCTTCATTGCTCCTGGCTATAACACATCCATCATTGTTTGATAAAACAACGATAGGTTTCCCGTTTAGCGAGGGGGTGAAGACCCTTTCACAACTCGCATAGAAGTTGTTACAGTCTACAAGGCCGAACATTATCTTTTTCTCCGATTCTTTTTTATTGTGTAGGTAACGATACCCCAGACTATAAATTCATTTTCTTTTGTGACTTTTATCAATGGGTAATTAGGATTGGATGGTACCAACCATGCGACATCCGGCTCTAATCGAACTCTCTTAACGGTAAACTCGCCATCTATAAAACAAACAGCCAGATCGTCATCCAGCAATTCCAACGATTTATCAATTATGAGAATGTCTCCTTCTTCAATGCCTTCATCGCGCATTGAGTCACCAACAACACGGCCGTAAAATGTGCTGGCCGGATGCTTTATGAGCTCCTTATTCAAATCTATTGCCTGTTCAAGATAATCTTGTGCCGGGCTAGGAAATCCTGCACGAACCCCTTCGTCTGCATAAGGCAGGGGCAGACTTGAAGAAATGTCAATCTTATGTATTTCTATGTTCCTTTTCATTGTGGCAAATAAACAAAGAAACCTTGTATATAGTTGCCAGTATTTGTATTTTTTACATTCTATTCAGTTAAAAACCTTTCCCTTTCATTCTTTCATAAATAGCTACCTGGTCCTTATCCACATTTTCCACCCGGAACTGTACCATACATCTGTTCGGAATATCATCAGGGAGTTGCCCAACTAATGAAGTGATAACTTCTTCTTTATTATTAAACCCAATATCACAAAGTGAGGCTATCTTTCTTCCACGGAAGAAAGCTTCTCCCCTAACCTGATATTTAGGAGAAATTCTCAGTTCCATGCCATCACTCTCTTCTTTCTTCTTTTCTTCCGGTGCACAGAAAAAAAGAAAATCAATTACTTTCTGATTTAGAACAGAAACAGAAGTATAATCAGGTTTGATATATCCTTGTGTCACCTTGTGAGCAGACGAATGATTCATTGCAAAGCCTACTTCTTCAAGAGTTGCGCCACAATTATTTTGTGCCACAGTCCCCCACGTATGCCGAAAAGTATAACAGCAATATTGTTCCCCCTTTTGCATCCCCAGACTTTTTTCACATAGAATTCTTATACCGATATTCACATTAGCGTTAAAACTGTCTTCACTACTATATCTCTCCGCAAACATGAATAAATAGGGGCTATCAGGCCCAGCCTTGTACTTATCAAAAAGCGGCATTAGTATATCAGGGAGTTTAATTTCAAGATAAGCATGATCACGACGGAACTTCATTGTCTTGCGCCTATTATAGTGTATAATACCATCTCTCAGATCTGCCTTTTTTAAATGGTACAAGTCAACCGTATTAATTCCTGCAAGACACATTATCATCATTGCTACATCTCTACCAAGTTCTGGGACAGACAACTTATAGTTGCTTTCCGGTATTGCGGCAGAGAAGAACTCTCTGACCTTTTCAGGATCAATCGCACGTTTTTCAGGCACATCAGCAGCAGGTATTTTTACCTTCAACCATGGGTTTGTTTTTATCCTTATAAGCCCACGGTCATAATCGTTATACTCAAGTATGGCAGCTTTGAATATTTGCCGAATACAGATTGGGTACATCTCTTTAGCTCTCGCGCTTGACATCAAAGATTGAATCCATCCATCAACAAAATTAGTTGTGAATCGAGAGAACATTAACTTATTTGTTCCAGCATAACGCTCTAAATGTTGATAAGCTAATTCATAGTTCCGGGCATTTCGCTCTTGTCCATTCTTAGCCATCTCAAATTTATATTTGCGAGCATAATCAGAGAAGCAAATATCTTCATCTATCTGCTGGAGAAAGTCTACTACATCATTAATAGTCCACTTCTCCGTATCAACCTTGTTAAGCCGATCAATAAATTCCGTTATCTTATCAATACAGTACTTCAGGACAAAAGTATCTTTCACATCACCAGCAGCACTCAATCCTTTAGAATCTATCAATTTGTCGGTTTTGATATAGGCAGACTTCCGGTTATGAGTCACTCGAATATACACCGGATAGAAGCCATCTTTTCTCTGTTTCTGAACACAAGTTTTAAAAGTTGCCATAATTATATTGATTTACAGTTTAATACATACTCTAAACATGTTCTAAACTCATGCACAAAAATACGAAACAGTTTCTAAACACTACCAACTATTAGGCATATTTTTCGTGCATTTCGTCAATAAAACAAAATAGGCTACACAACCCTCACAAAAGGGTTATATAGCCTATTATCAATTATTTACGGGTTATTATTCCGTTATTTCAGGTCTTCAATAGCTGCCTGCGCCGCCGCTAACCGTGCTATGGGCACTCTGAACGGAGAACAGCTCACATAATTCAAACCAACTTTATGGCAGAACTTCACAGAAGAAGGCTCACCACCATGTTCACCACAGATGCCGCACTTCAAATCCGGACGGATAGCACGACCTTTTTCAGTAGCCATACGTACCAGCTGTCCCACACCGTTTTGGTCGAGAACCTGGAACGGGTCTACTTTCAAGATTTTCTTTTCCAAATAAACCGGGAGGAAGGAAGCAATATCGTCACGTGAATAACCGAATGTCATCTGTGTCAAGTCATTCGTACCGAATGAGAAGAATTCAGCAGAAGAAGCAATACGGTCGGCAGTCAAGGCAGCACGAGGTATTTCAATCATTGTACCCACCTTAAAGTCAATACTGTCACCCACTTCAGCGAAAAGTGCAGCAGCTTCTTCACGAATCACCTTTTCCTGTTCTTTGAACTCATACAGGATACCAGTCAGCGGAACCATGATTTCCGGATGTGTTTCCACGCCTTCCTTCTTCAGTTCCAAAGCAGCACCAAGAATGGCACGCGTCTGCATCTGAGTAATCTCAGGATATGTATTACCCAAACGGCATCCACGGTGTCCCAACATCGGGTTATGTTCGCAAAGCGATTCTACACGTTGCTGGATATAGTGCAGACTAACACCCATAGCATCCGCCATTTCCTGCTGACCTTTCAAATCGTGGGGAACGAACTCATGCAAAGGAGGATCAAGCAGACGAACAGTTACCGGACAACCTTCCATAGCCTGGAAGATACCCTTAAAGTCAGCTTGCTGGTAGGGCAATATCTTAGCCAACGCTTTGCGACGTCCTTCTGCATCTTCCGCAAGAATCATCTCACGCATAGCCTTAATCTTTTCACCTTCAAAGAACATGTGTTCCGTACGGCAAAGACCGATACCAATAGCACCAAAGTTGCGAGCCACAGCAGCATCATGAGGCGTATCCGCATTGGTACGAACCTGAAGTTTCGTATACTTATCAGCCAGATCCATCAGTTCTGCGAAATTTCCTGAAAGTTCAGCTGCTTTCGTTTCTACCTGACCTTTATAAACCACCCCTGTACTACCATTCAATGAAATATAATCGCCTTCTTTCAGCAGAACGCCATCTATTTCTACCGTACGAGCCTTATAGTCAATATTCAAAGCACCAGCACCCGACACACAACACTTACCCATACCACGGGCCACTACTGCTGCATGAGACGTCATACCGCCACGGGCAGTAAGAATACCTTCTGCAACTGCCATACCGGCCAAGTCTTCGGGAGAAGTTTCGATACGTACCATTATAATACGCTTACCGGCAGCATGCCATTCTGCAGCATCATCTGCAAAGAACACAATTTGTCCAGTAGCTGCACCCGGAGATGCAGGAAGACCGCGAGTCAGAACTTTAGCTTGTTTCAAAGCAGTCTTATCAAATACAGGATGAAGTAATTCATCCAATTTATTGGGTTCACAGCGCATCAAAGCTGTTTTTTCATCAATCATCCCCTGATGCAGCAGATCCATTGCAATCTTCACCATAGCTGCACCGGTACGTTTACCGTTACGCGTCTGGAGGAACCAAAGCTTGCCTTCCTGAACGGTAAACTCCATATCCTGCATATCCTTATAGTGGTTTTCCAATTTAGTTTGCAGCATATCCAGCTCCTTGTAGATTTCCGGCATAGCCTCTTCCATGGACGGATATTTGGCTGCACGCTCTTCTTCGCTAACGCCTGCAAGTTCTGCCCAGCGTTGCGAACCGACCTTTGTAATCTGTTGCGGAGTACGGATACCTGCCACAACGTCTTCACCCTGTGCATTGATCAGGTATTCACCATTAAACAAGTCTTCACCCGTACCGGCATCGCGGCTGAAGCAAACACCTGTAGCTGAAGTTTCGCCCATATTACCGAATACCATTGCCTGTACGTTGACAGCTGTACCCCACTCATCGGGTATGCTTTCCATCTTACGATACAGAATAGCACGTTCGTTCATCCAAGAGTTAAATACTGCGCAAACAGCCCCCCACAACTGCTCATAGGCACAAGCCGGGAAATCTTTTCCGGTTTGCTCCTTCACGGCAGCTTTAAACTTCTTCACCAATTCTTTGAGGTCTTCCACTTCCAATTCGTTATCCAGCTTCACACCTTTCGCATGCTTCACTTCTTCAATGATAGCTTCGAACGGATCGATATCCTCCTTATTAGTCGGCTTCATACCCAAAACCACGTCACCATACATCTGTACGAAACGACGGTAAGAGTCCCATGCAAAACGGGCATTGCCAGTTTTACGTGTCAATCCTTCTACCACTTCATCGTTCAGGCCCAGATTAAGAATTGTGTCCATCATACCCGGCATGGAGGCGCGAGCACCGGAACGTACTGAAACCAGTAAGGGATTTTCTATATCACCGAACTTAGAAGACATCAATTCTTCCACTCTTGCTATGGCGCTTTCTACTTCGCCTTTCAACAGGGCAACAACTTTTTCCTGCCCCATCTCATTATATTCGGTACAAACTTCAGTCGTGATTGTAAAACCGGGAGGAACCGGAACCCCAATAAGGTTCATCTCGGCAAGGTTGGCACCTTTACCCCCCAAAAGATTTTTCATGTCAGCTTTTCCTTCTGCCTGACCGTTACCAAAGGTATAAACTCTTTTCTTGTCCATAATATAAATTTAAGTTTCTCAATTGTGATTTTTTCTGTTCGCAAATCTAAGTATATTTCGCATACTAGAAAACTTTTTGAGAAAAAACTTTCTATCAAAATGCAATTTCGACATTGCAATCTTTAATATTTCACTTCATAGAGAGAATTCCCGAAAAAATGTCTATTTTTGCAGAATAATTTATTAGACTGGTGTAAAAGTGGCAAGAAATAGAAAAGAGCTTCCTCTACTGGAGAAAGTGACAATAACGGATGTGGCTGCCGAAGGAAAAGCCATCGCAAAGGTTAATGATTTGGTTATTTTCGTACCTTATGTCGTTCCCGGAGATGTAGTAGACCTGCAAATTAAGAGAAAAAAGCATCATTATGCTGAAGCTGTAGTAGTGAAGTTCCACGAATATTCTCGTGAAAGAGCTGTCCCATTTTGCCAACATTATGGCGTATGTGGCGGTTGCAAATGGCAAGTTCTTCCCTATTCTGAGCAAATCAAGTACAAGCAAAAACAAGTAACGGACAACCTTACCCGCATCGGAAAAATCGAACTTCCGGAAATTTCTCCGATCCTCGGTTCAGAGAAAACACAATTCTACAGAAATAAACTGGAGTACACATTTTCTAACAAACGTTGGTTGACGGAAGAAGAAATAAAACAAAACGTGGTATACGAACAGATGAATGCCGTAGGTTTCCATATCCCCAACGCTTTCGATAAAGTACTGGCTATAGAGAAGTGCTGGTTACAAGATGACATATCCAACCGTATCCGCAATGCCATACGTGATTATGCTTACGAACACAATTATTCCTTCATCAACCTTCGCACACAGGAAGGCATGTTGCGCAACATGATCATCCGCACATCTACCACCGGAGAATTAATGGTTATCCTCATAGCTAAAATAGAAGAAGAGGGAGAAGAATTAAGATTATTCAAGCAACTCCTGCAATATGTAGCAGATACATTCCCTGAAATCACCTCTCTCCTATACATTATTAATAATAAACGTAATGATACCATTACCGACCTGGATGTGTACACTTTCAAGGGGAAAGATCACATCTTCGAAGAGATGGAAGGATTACGCTTCAAAATAGGTCCTAAATCATTCTATCAGACAAACTCCGAACAAGCATACAATCTTTATAAGATAGCACGCAACTTCGCCGGACTGACCGGTAAGGAGCTGGTTTACGATCTTTATACAGGTACAGGAACCATTGCCAACTTTGTTTCCAAACAAGCCCGCCAGGTTATTGGTATCGAATATGTACCCGAAGCTATCGAAGATGCAAAGGTAAATGCAGAAATCAACGGGATTAAGAATACATTATTCTTTGCCGGTGATATGAAAGACATGCTGACTCAGGATTTTATCAATCAATATGGCCGCCCGGATGTTATCATTACTGATCCTCCGCGTGCAGGAATGCATCAGGATGTGGTAGATGTTATCCTGTTTGCCGAACCGAAACGTATCGTATATGTAAGTTGCAATCCTGCCACACAGGCACGCGATCTGCAACTGCTCGACGTAAAATATAAAGTAAAAGCCATACAACCGGTAGATATGTTCCCCCACACCCACCACGTAGAAAACGTAGTGCTCCTGGAATTAAGAAATGAAGACTGAGAATTTTATCACTAATCACTAACCATTAATCACTATCAACGTGGCAAAAGGAAAAATAGTAGCGCGAGCCCGCACCCAATATACGGACTACACAGTAAACGAACCGATGGAACTTATGGAGTTTCTGGCAGCCAAGATGCCGGATGCCAGCCGTACCAAACTAAAATCATTGCTCAGCAAGCGAGTGGTATTCGTAGACAGTGTGATAACCACTCAATATAATTTCCCGTTAAAACCGGGTATGAAAGTACAAATCAGTCGTGATAAAGGCAAGAAAGAATTCCATAATAACCTGCTGAAGATTGTATATGAGGATGCATATATCATAGTGGTGGAAAAGATGCAAGGCCTGCTGTCAGTCAGCAGTGAACGCCAGAAGGAACGTACAGCATATCATATTCTAAATGAATATGTTCAACGCTCTAATGGACGTGGTAACAGCGTGTACATCGTTCATCGCCTCGATCGTGACACTTCCGGACTGATGATGTTTGCAAAGGATGAAAAAACGCAGCGCACATTGCGCGACAACTGGCATGAGATTGTAACCGACCGTCGCTATGTAGCCGTAGTCACAGGAGAAATGGAAAAGAATGCAGGTTGTGTCATATCCTGGCTTACTGATCGTACGCTTTATGTTTATTCCAGTCCAACAGATGACGGAGGGCAGAAAGCAATCACACACTATCGCACAATTAAGCGTGCCAACGGTTATTCTCTTGTAGAGTTGGATCTTGAGACCGGTCGTAAGAACCAAATTCGTGTGCACATGCAGGACTTAGGGCATCCTATTATTGGTGATGGCCGCTACGGAATAGAAGACGTAAACCCCATTGGACGCTTGGCCCTTCATGCTTTCAAGCTTTGTTTCTACCATCCGGTTACAGGAGAGTTGATGAAGTTTGAAACGCCTTATCTGAATGAATTCAAGAAGTTATTTCTGAAGAAATAATATAAAAAAACGCAGATTGAAAAGTTTTACTCTCATCAATCTGCGTTTTTTATGTAATAAAATATAATTTATCGAACACGACGCATATAAAAGCTTTGCCCATTCATATCGTCCTTGTATTCCCTCCAACTATTATACCAAGTGCCGCTAAAAGTATTGGCATCAGCCTGAGCTCCCCAAATATAAGCCATACTGCCGTCATCCAAAAATTCCAATTCCATCAAATTATACACTCCTTCAACCCAGTACCATCTAAAAATAAGATAGTTCGGGTCACCTTTTGAGCCAATAGTACCTTGATATCGCTCATTAAATGTCATGACTGTTCCTCTCCCCCAAGTGTACGCTCCAAAATCAATCTCTTCAGAAGTATACCACTCACCTGGTAAATTGTATTCAGTCTCTTCCTGATCATCACAAGCTGTAAGCCCAATGAAAAGGACTGAAAGAAAAAATAGCTTATAAATTAAGCGTTTCATAAGGCATTATTATTAAAAATTAGTACCTACCATCATCACAATCATTCCATTCAATTTGCCGGATAAATAGTTCTCACGTACCCATACATTATCAAAGTACTTTATTTCACCGGCACCATAGTTCAAAATCAAACCCTCCATTGTCTTATCTATCCATTTCCACGTAAAAGTACGTGAAGTTGTTTCATAAGGGCGACTTTCTCCACTACGATAATATTCCCAAATCTCTTGACCAGAATAATCAGCCTTAGCAAATTTTAATTGATGACTACATAACACTTCAACACCGTCTTTGTTCTCTGTTGTGTATTCTTCCACCCATTTTTTTGCGCATAGTTTTTCATCACTGTTTCTCAAATAATCGTCAGTGTAATACTCATCACCACATGATGACACCCCCATGACAATCATCAGTAAAAAAAGTATTTTTCCAACATTCAAAGTTTTCATAATTCGTTTCGTTTAGTTAATACTTGCGGACAAAAATACGAAAAGATATTGAAATGTTTTAATATTTCGCCTGATATTTCTTGTAGAAGATCAGAAACAGGATAAAACCTACCATAGCGAAAGGCACTCCAGCCAGTGCCGGATAACGGTATCCACCACTAATGGCTAATCCTCCCACATAGGCTCCAATAGCATTTCCGAGATTGAATGCTACCTGTACACAGGCTGCTCCCAACATCTCTCCCCCTTTTGCCACACGGATTATCAGCACCTGTTCCGGACTGGAAACCGCAAACAGACCGGCCGTACAAAGACACATCAGCAATGCAGATAACCACGGGTAAGGAGACAAGAAGAATATCAACAGCAATACAATACAGATCATAGCCTGCACAGTAGTCCCCACTTTCCCGGGAGTATAACGGTCGGAAAGCCGTCCGCTAACCAGATTACCTACCACCATACCAAAGCCCGCCAATACCATCAGCGCGGTAATGCTTTCCGCAGTAAATCCGGACACCTCCGTCAGCAACGGATTGATATAACTATACCAGCAGAAAACACCTCCGTTTCCTAAAGCCGTTGCACCCAAGATCAGCCAGGGAGCCGGTGTTTTCAGAAATTGGAATTGCCCCTTGAATCCTGTATCTTTCAATCCTTCCACATGAGGCACCCAACGCCAGATATAATAAAGTATAATCACGCCCCAACAACCCACCAATAAGAAAGTGACACGCCAGGAAATGGAATTGCTCAAAGAAGTACCCAGTGGAACTCCGAACAGATTGGCTATGGTCATCCCCGCTATCATTATTGATACAGCCTCGGAACCCTTTCCTTTATCAGCCAACTTTTCCGCCACAATAGAGGCTACTCCGAAATATGCACCATGAGGAAGTCCGGAGATAAAGCGTGCCAGCAATAATACCCAGTAGTTAGGTGCCAGTGCCGCACAGGTATTTCCTATCATCATCAAGGTAACCAATACCAGTAAGATATGTTTTAATGGATGCTTACGGGCTAAGATCAATACAGGTGCACCTACACAAACTCCCAAAGCGTATGCGGAAATAAAATGTCCCGCAACAGGGATGCTGATACCTAAATCTTTAGCCACATCGGGCAAGATACCCATCATGACAAATTCGGCAATCCCTAATCCCAAGGTGCCGAATGCTAATGCGATAAGACTCTTCTTCATGCCTATTTTTACCTACAAAAAACTAATCTTTTACCGGGGCGCAAAGGTAGTGTTTTTTTTATTTCAATGATAAACTATTTGAGTCTCCATTTTGTTTTTATAGATAAACAGAATATAAAGATGAAAACAATTATTATAAGTATTTTTATGGCAATGATGGCAATAGCTGCTCAGGCACAGCAAAAGAGTTTCTACGACTTTACAGTCAAGACCATTGACGGAGAAGATATATCACTTTCCACCTTTAAAGGTAAAAAAGTGCTGGTAGTTAATGTCGCTTCCAAATGTGGATTTACTCCGCAATACGCTAAGCTCGAAGAGTTATATGAGAAGTATGGAAAGGATAATTTTGTAATAATCGGCTTTCCTGCTAATAATTTCCTGAGTCAGGAGCCGGGCAGTAATGAGGAAATCAAAGAATTTTGTACATTGAATTATGGAGTAACCTTTCCTATGATGGCTAAAATCTCTGTAAAGGGAAAAGACATTGCTCCTTTGTATAAATGGTTAACCCAGAAGAGCGAGAACGGTGTGCAAGACGCAAAAGTCGGTTGGAATTTCCATAAATTCCTGATTGATGAAAACGGGAAATGGGTAGCTTCTTATGGTTCAAGTACCAATCCGTTATCGGAGGAAATAGTGAAATGGATTGAAAAGTAACTTTCCAGTCTACTAAAAAAAATAGCCGGGAGTGCAAATCAAATGCACTTCCGGCTTATTTCAAACAGTTCTTATCCTTGCGTCATTGCCTGTACTCCGATTACACCTGCAATGGCAGTGGCTACGGCAATAATCACTTTTAATATCACATTCCAACTCGTTTTCTTCATAGAAATCTTCTTTAGCTTTAATTATTAGTTTTCGTTAACCGAGAGGATTTTCATCCAGTCCTCCGCCGCCCGGGTTGTCTCCCGAACCACTATCCGAACCACCTCCCGTAGGAACATTCGATAACCCTTTCAGATAATCGTCCAAGCTGACCAGATCCAACTTTTCACCGGCACGGGTAGCAGTCTTGGTTATCTTCAACTCCTTATTGGCTTGAAAGCAGATACGGACACTATCCACGCTCTTGGCTGTAATATCCTCCGCCTTATCCGATCCTTTCGACTTGGCAGCCAGCATAAATACGCCCAATCCGGCAATATTCACCGTCTTACCTTCCAACAACTGTTCTTTCAACTTCTCTACAAAGTTCTGTACTACACTTCTGATATCACCGATAGACAGCGATGAACGATCCTGCATCTTTTGGGCAATAAATGCCAGATTCACACTTTGTCCTAAAGTTACTAATTGCGGGAAATACTTTTTGGGAGAATTCTCAACCCGAGGGTCAGACGGTCTCTCCACCGTTCTAAAAATTACACTCATTCTACTTTTTTCATTTAGAGATTTAAATTCCGTTTTAATTCACTTCGCTGATCAACGATAATGCAAAGGTGAGGATTAAATCTCTAATAAAAGAAGGAAAAGGAGCAGTGAGAGCAGTTTTTCTGAGAAAAGTTATAAGTAACAATGAATCAGATCATAAATCAAACACCGACCACTATATATTCATCAATATTCCGCGTCTTCTTACTGAAGTTCACCCCTATCTCCACCAACTGTTTATTATCCAGCAGGAAAGTGTCACCTCACGTTCTTCCCGTCCCCAAACATCTTCCCACAGATTCAGATGTCGGGCAAGCATAGATTCCAAGCGAGAAACAGAATCTTACTGATAGATCATATCTGTCTTGTCTACATACAAAAACTTCCCTTACGGATATCTTCAAATGTCTGTATCCCTATTGGCAAATTACGAACCTGTTCCATCATACTCAATATTAATCTTTATCTAATAAGACCCTCGCTAAGGCATTCACATACGATTACAATAGTTTGATTACTCACTTTCATTACTATATCTCTGGCTAAGGCAAAGATATAAACTTCCGTTTGATAATCAGAAGGAGGCTTCAATTATTCACAAGACCGCTAACATTTCGAATATTTCATATTGACCGGATCACTGAAAGTCAAGTCTAAACAACAGGTTACGGAATGTCACCAATCGACTAACTTCTGTCCTTATTTATCCGACCTACAAACATTCATTCTCAACCAGCAAAAGTAATCTTGCAACTAAAAAAGTGAGATTATGAGAAGTAATTTCAAACTCTTATTTTTCGTAAAACGAAATGCAACAAAGAAAAACGACAATTTACCCATCATTGCAAGAATCACCATCAACCAAATTGTAGCACAGTTCAACACTCAACATAGAATAAACCTGACTAGTTGGACTAAAAGAATGTATTTCAAAAACATATCATCATTTATTTACTTGTTTACCTTTGCAAAAAACATAGTAACATGAAGGATTATCCTATAAATGTAATAGATAACGAATATTTAGCTTTCAGTAGACTTACGCAATGAGTTTCCTAATATGCAGTTTTTTTCTCGTCAGAACCTATACTACAATAAAAGTTCTATGAATTCTACGCAGAGAAAGTACACTTTTCATCCAATAGTGTAATTGTCCCCCAAGTTGAGGGACAATTACAAGTAAAAACATAGAAGAAGCATTATTTTATGCGCACCAAACCCTATCTAATAAAAGGTAGTAGAGGAGAAAGAGCTGGTCCATACAATGGATTACCTCTTAGTCCCCCCTCAAATACCCTTCATTTAATATCTCTACTTCATTTTCTCCTATAATAATAACTCCCCACTTTTTTTATATTCTATTTTTTGATCCTGGTTCATAACAAATGCGTCAAAAGGAGCTATACTACTATGATCCGGTATAGAAATTATCCAATATATACGATAACGTCCGGAATCTATGATCTTCATCTCATCTTTTAAAAAAGATGGGTATCTTCCAATTGTTTTAATGCATTATTAGTATTTATTGCTACATTTTTCTTCAAACAATATTTTAACTCAAGCAGAAATAACCACCCTTTATTTTTCGCTTTGGAAGAGACGCACATGCATTCACACTGTTTTACGACTTTACCATCCTTGTTTCTCAAAGCCGCCTTATTTTCTTCAAAGTTTATAGCGTCAAAAGAAACGCCATGTTTATTTTTCAAATAAAAGGCTTCAATCAAATCAGGCTTGACATCGGATATGGTTACACCCATAAATGGTGTATTATGTGTCTTTGAATATTCAGTATAGTCAACTATGTATAAGTCAGAACTAAAGCTATTTATGTGTGAAAATAAACTATTCATCTTCCTCACAATAATTAAGCATATTATTAAAATCGCTCATAATTCCTTGCATAATTCTATTAAAATAGTTGGCTCGAATCAGCCCATCTTTGTCTTGAATTGTACCATTCACACTGTGAATATCCGCTCGCATCATTCCATTTTCAATTTCCCATACAGCAACTTCTTTAGGATCCAATACGGCTTCTTTACAATCAAGTTCCTGATACTCCTCTTTCGGCATTTTATTCTTCACAGCATAAGCCATTAAACAATTATTCAATGCATATAGAATATAAGGACTATGAGTAGTGATAACTAAACGATGATTTCTTCCATGATTAATAGCGGTAAGTAAGTAAAATAAAAGATCACGTTGCGCTTCTGGAAATAAGTTTTGTTCAGGCTCTTCAATTATGAACTGCGTATGAGTATACACCTTTCCTTTTATAAAACCTGCCAGACGTCTTTTCAATTCTTCCAATTCATCCGAAGTTCGGTTATTACCAGTCTGCAATCCTTCTAACAATTGGGTAATCTTCTCACTTTCAGCATAAGAGTAAGGTTTTTCCTCTTCATATATCCCTTTTGAGAGCCAATCTATTAGTAGTAGCAAAGGGACAATTGACTGCAACCCGCTAGACGCAGTACGCAAAGTTAATTTCTTACCATTTTCCATTTGCAACACGTCTGTATCACCATCTCCTAAATAATATTCTATTCCCATATTCAAGACCTTCATCTTGTGGTCAACCGGATATTTGCGTTTAGCATCATACCAATTTTTTATAAAATCCAAAAGATTATCATTATCTTCTGCATAATTGCGCAAATTAGGAACTACAGAAACAAAATTACGTTCCGCAGGGATATAAATAACTTTAGGATTTATTTTCTTATCAAGAGATAGAAAGAAATACTCTTTCTCAATATAATGTTCCGTATAATATTCATCATATAACACCGGGATTTCTTCTTTTTCTTTCCAATTATAAACATATGTCAAATTTTCACCGGCATAATATATCAACGAGTCTTCATTAAAATAAGAACCGGACAATTTGTGATACGACTGCAAACGCTTATAAGCATCTTTCCATGCCATTTTCTCTTCAAATGCATTTGTCTTTTCCATCCAAGTACAGAAACTTATAATCTTCGCCAATGTACTTTTACCACAACTTTGTGGTCCCATGAATACATTTACTTTTTTAAGCTCTATATCCACACTCTTGATAGGCCCTATATTTTTTACAATCAACCGACTCATACTATCACATTCATATTTATCTCTTGCAGAGAAACAAATTCCACTCCAAATATCCTAAAATCCATCTTTCTATTTTAAATCGAGTAGGAGGAAAACGAAGTAGTTTTCTTCCTACTTTCGCTTTCCGACCTCTCACACCACCACGCATGCCGTTCGGCACGTGGCGGTTCTTTACTTACGATGCAATTTACTGTAATACTCCATCAAGGTAGGGTACCTCACTAGTTTCAATTTGTCATTATCCATGGCAGAAGTTAGGATTCTGCTCCCAGCTATACACCAATACCCTAAGCGAGTATTGGCATGTTGCCAGGCATAGAACTTACTGATGCCACACTTCTGCAAATTGGCAAACCGAGTTTTGACCTTCTTCCAGTATTTCCATATACACATGCGTATCCTACGACGAAGCCATTCATCTATACGTTTCAGATAACTCTGCATATCTGCCTACTGAAAGTATTCTATCCAGCTACGTATAAACAGATGAAGCTTTGATTTGCGCTGCTCATACCCCATACCATTACTTCTTCCGGTCAGTTCTTTCAAGCGAACTTTCAGTTTAAGGTAACTTTTGGGATGGACAGATAAGCGACATTCGCCATTCTTTACATAAAAAGAATAACCCAGAAACTTCATGCCACGAACATAACCAACGCTGGTTTTATCTTGATTTACCTTTAGGAAAAGATGTTTCTCAATAAAAGCGCTTATGCTCTTCTTTACACGCAGGGCAGAACGTTTACTCTTACAGAAAATCATACAGTCGTCCGCATAACGCACAAACTTGTGCCCACGGGATTCCAACTCTGTATCCAATTCATGGAGCATAACATTGCTCAGCAAGGGGCTTAAAGGTCCTCCTTGGACAGTTCCCTGAACACGGCTCTCGTAGTGACCATCTACCATTGCCCCCGAGAGGAGGTATTTATGGACGAGGGAGATAACACGACCATCCTTCACGGTGCGTGACAAAATCTCTATCAACTTGCTATGATTAACTGTGTCGAAGAACTTTTCTAAGTCCAAGTCAACACAGTATTTATGACCACTATTGATATGAGATTGGGCGCGCCGCAAGGCGTGGTGAGCACTGCGTTTAGGGCGGAAGCCAAAGCTGTTGTCACTGAACTGGCGTTCGTAAAGCGGACTAAGCACCTGGCTGATGGATTGTTGAATAAGACGGTCAATAACGGTAGGAATACCTAATTGACGTTTCTTACCTCCATCCTTGGGAATTTCAACCCGCCGGACGGGATTGGGACGATAGCTACCGTCCAACAAAGAGTTTATCAGTTCGTCTTTATGGAGTTTCAGGTAAGGAAGTAAATCTTCCGTTTCCATCTTATCGACACCTCCACAGCCACCGTTGGCCACGACCTGCTTGTAGGCGCGGTTCATGTTTGCGGGCGACACAATACGTTCCAATAAAGCATCTTTGGTAAATTGCGCTTCCACGAGGTGGTTTTCAGTTATCCCAATAAAGGTCTGCACTCCGGCATAGCTTTCGGATTCCGTCCTATCCTTTTGCCGGCAGTTATCACTCAATGTTGATATTTTCTGCATTCGTTCCTTTATTTGGTAACATTCATTGACTACTCGCTTAAATAAAGTTCAGACCTTCCCCGAATGCCGATTTTTTTTTTCGGGTACTATGTCGTCTGCTGACTTCTCACAGCAAGCTTTACTCCGTGCTTCTGAAAAAAAAACATCTGCACGTCTGTGAGACCTCCCCAGTTAAGAATACATTCTTTCCATCTTATACCTGCCGGATTTACTTTGGATGTTTCCGGATAGTTATAAGGCTTTGTCTTGTTTAGCAGACTAACCCACATCCTTTAGCCTTATATCCGGTTTCTGTACGTCAGGCCAGATGTTTGCCGCTACCTTCCTTCAGATTCCAACTCACGATGGACACCCTTGGCGTTGGCTAAACACTTCCCACTATCAGGGCGTGTTAGGGACTTGCACCCATTAGAATATACCCATGCTGGGCGAACCAAGAAACCCCCGAAACTTTCAGTTATTGAAGTTTCGGGGTATATACAAAGAAGCATGTTTCATCAAAATTCCTCCAAATAGCTTTCAACATGCTTGTTTTTTTCAGTAATTATGCTTTTTATTCATTTTTCAATTGTTCCTCTACTGAGTTACAAAATGCATCTAAGCTTGCACTTTTCTTACGACATTCTGCCAAATTCTTTTTCAATACTTGTCCCAACTCAATGTAATTCAAGTTACTTTTTCGAGTATCCACTAACTTATTCTTTTCTTTGTCCTTTAACCTCGCTATTAGCCCACTTAAAGTTTCTTTAGGCCTTACTTTTTGCGAACTATCTTTTATATGTTTATCCCATATTGGAATTAACCACGCATCCGTTTCTTCAATACAAATAGCATATAGTACACGTTCTCGGTACTTTTCCTCGACAGCACCCTCTATCTTAGCCACCACATTTTTCCGCAACTCTTCACTATACACCTTCCAGTCAGACACTCCACTTCTTTGTGGACAGAGCACATCATATCCACTTTCACCACGTTCTGCTGTATCTATTTGAACGACAAGATACCGATCTTCTTCAAACATATCAAAAAAATCACTTAAACTTCCAGAATTAGCACATTCCTTCAACACCAATGTCCAGTTACTAAAGTTTTTCTCATTAAGTTCTGTCTCGTCGGTTTGATCTTCCGGTCTGACATTCAGGATATCAGAGCTATCAATCCCTTTTAATTTCTTCAATATAGCCCTGATTATAGCTATGTCAGCAAATCCCTCAGCAATTATTCCTACTTTCATTTTCACTTAAAAGTTATCAGGAATTCCACCAAGAAATCCCTTCATCCACAAATCTGATAGTTTACTCTGCACATCTTTGCCATCACGCACAGGTTTCAGTTTTATCCGTTCTATTTTGGTTGCACCATTATCTTTTCTAGTGACAACAAATAAACGCTGATTATCATCATGCAAATTCATCCCATCCAGAACTGCCGGGTTTTGTGTCGTAATCAGAACCTGTTTATCATTTTCCTCAGCAAGACTTGCCAGATTCTTCATCAGATAACGGCACAACCTGGGATTTAGCCCCGTTTCAATATTATCTATACCAAAGAAATCAGGAGTACGTTTACTTATAAAAAGAGTCAGATAAAATAACAGATGCAATGCCCCTTCATTTGCATTTTCCGCAGAGAAAAGATTATTTTTCTTCTGCATATACTTATCTCTGAAGTATAAATTAGAGATACTCCGTCCTAACTTATATCCTTGCATTTTATAAGTTTCCTCCTTATCCAACAAAATATCATCAATCCATGAAATACAGTCTTCCGCTATTTCTTTGATTCTTTCAATTTCCTCCTGCGGCAAATTATTCAGCAAAACATCCAACCCCTCTCCATTGATACCTAAAGGAAGTTCATAATTCTCCCGTGTTATTCCTCTCAACGCACTTGTTGACAATGAATAAATCAAATACTGAGAAATATAGTTTTTCTTCTCATTTTTTTCCTTATCATATTCTTCAACACGCTTCTCAGTAGGCATCCCACCTCTAGGAGGCAAACTTACATTGCAGCTCCACCTTGAGAAAACATCCAAATAGTTCAGATTATAAATACGATATCTCAGCGGACATTCCGGATTACGCAAATTATTGAAATAAATACAGGAGCCTATCTCTTCAATTACCTTTTTTCCAAAAAAAGAACCAATCATTAAATCCGGCTTTGCAATCCTTATTCCTTTTGAAATCATATCTTTGGTTTCGATAAGTCCCGAACGTTCCGAAGCCAACATTGCTACGGCCTCCAAAATATTAGATTTACCGGCACCATTTGCTCCAATAAAAACATTAATACGCCCTAAATCAACAGACAAGTTTTCAATGGACTTAAAATTCTCTACAGTAATCTGAGTTATCATATATAACAATATTATTTATTCAAAACTTACGTATCAAAAACAAAGATAAGCAATTTTGTAATACAACAAAATATTGGCAGAAAGAATTCTGAAAAGGTATCAATAAAAGCTTTCATCATTTGCTTAGTAACGCTTAAAAAATAAGTTGGTACACGAATGCTTATTTAGCGATTTTTCTTTTAGGCACGGATTACACGGAAAAGACACGGATGAAGTGATATGTTATTATCCTTCTGTGAAATTCCGTGTAATTCCGTGCCTAAAATTAAATTATCGTTTTTGTACCAACTTATTTTTTAATGATTACTTAACAGATCTGGAAAAGTGAACTTTTCTTTTAAGTGCGGGTATAAACAAAGAAAACAGCCCGCCAGGAGCTGTTTTCTCAGACGACGTTATAATGGATTGATTTTATACAGATTGATGCAATCGGAAGTATCTCTTCATAAAATAGGTATAAAGAAGGCTTAGCAATAGAATAGTACCTGACAAGTACCAGTAACTATAATTCAAGCACATTATATATCCTACTATTATAACAGCTTGCACTACCATATAAATAGAAGAAACTACCACATGAGGAACTTTCAGTTCATTAGCCATAATCTGATACAGATGTTTCCGATGTGGCAATCCAATATTCTCGTGAAGCATCAAGCGATGGACAATAGTCAAAACACTGTCAACACCATAAACACACAACAAAACAATCCAACTGGAATCCTCCGTTTTGATGATAAGTCTTCCCATCAGAAAAAGAATAATGAAAGCAATACTTACAGAACCTACATCACCAGCAAAACACTTAGCTTTCTTACGGAAATTGAAGAAGCAGAATACCAATACAGAACAAAGAACCGTATAAATAACCCCCTCTTCCACAAAAGGAATTATCTCTTTATTGACATAAGCCACCACCAGGATAAAGAAAACAATCCCCACTGATAGAACATCAATGCCATAGCAGAAAAGTGGAACAATAAACGTAGCTTCTGGGAAGTGGAACGAATATCATCCACGAAACTGATAAACGTAACTAAAGTCAGTGCCAATATAAACCAGGAATATTCAAAACCACTTGTTAGAAAATAAGCCAATGCACCGAAATAAAAGATAATACCCCCACCCCGCAAAATGACCCTCGTATGAAAACTACGCTCATTAAGCATACCAATGATATTACACTTATCAGCCACTCTAAAATAAAAAAGTTCTGCTAAAAATAGCAGAACCAATATAATCAGGTAATACATAACAGTACTTTCCCCTTTAACCCACATTGCAGCAATGTGGGTTATATCAAGTTTCTGTTCGTCAGGCCAGATGTGTTGCCGCAGACTTCCTTCAGATTCCACTTCACAATGGACACCCTTGTCTTGGGCTGGACACTTCCCGCTATCAGGGTGTGTTAAGGACTTACACCTATTAGAATAGAACCATGCGGGGCGAACAAGAAAATCCCGAAACTTTCAGTTATTGAAGTTTCGGGGTTCAAAGTGCTTTTGAAAAAAATCATCTCTTATAGCACTTTTTTATTTGCTCTACAATATATGCCACATCTTCATCCGTCACCCAAGGACCGGCAGGAATACACAAACCCATATTAAACAGACGCTCAGAAACACCATTCACATAACAAGGATTATGGGCATAGACAGGCTGCAAATGCATAGGTTTCCACAAAGGGCGGGTCTCAATTCCTTGTTCATTCAGGTTACGGCGGACTTCATCATAGGTAGTACCGGTCTTAGCAGAATCTATCAAAATAGTAGACAGCCAGTAATTAGCGTTGAAACGACCATCAGGATTAGATTTCAACGTTATACCGTCCACACCTTCAAAAGCCTTCTCGTAAAGAGCATGTACATAGCGGTGATGTGCAATGTGCTCATCCAATACGGTCATCTGACCACGACCGATGCCAGCACAGATATTACTCATACGATAATTATAACCGATCTTTTCATGCTGATAATGAGGGAAAGGCTCACGGGCCTGCGTAGCGTAAAACATCGTCTGCTTCTTGGTGCTTTCATCAGGAACAATCAAAGCGCCACCGCCCGAAGTAGTGATCATCTTATTACCGTTAAAAGACAACACACCAAAGGTACCAAACGTACCACATTTCCGGCCATTAAACTCAGAACCCAAAGCTTCTGCAGCATCCTCCAGCACTGGAATATCATATTTAGCGGCTATCGCACAAATCTCATCAATCCTGGCAGGCATACCGTAAAGATGAACCGGAAGAATTGCTTTCGGCTTCTTACCTGTCTTTGCGATTCTGTCTTTGATGGCTTTTTCCAGCAAAACAGGGTCCATATTCCAGGTATCCTCCTCACTGTCAATAAATACAGGAGTCGCCCCCTGATAAGCAACAGGATTGGCTGACGCACAGAATGTAAACGACTGACAGATCACCTCATCGCCGGCTCCAACACCTAATTGGATTAATCCCAGATGGATGGCTGCCGTACCGGCAGACAAAGCAACAACTTCCTTATCCTGTCCTACAAAATGTTTCAGTTCATCTTCGAAAGCATTCACGTTGGGGCCCAAAGGAACAACCCAGTTAGTATCGAAAGCTTCCTTTATAAAAGCCTGCTCCTTGCCGCTCATGTGAGCAAGGCAAAGATAAATTCTCTTGTCCATAAAATTATATGATTAAAAGAAAACGATAAATAGAAAAGTAAGAGTATAAAAAGAAAGGTTATTTACGCCATAGATAATAAGGCACAAATAACCATTTTATGACACTACAAATCTTTTCCCAATATTGTATAAATAATGATTTTAATGTCATTCCAAAAAGACCAGTGATCCAAATATTCTATATTAATTCTCACTTTGTCGGGAAACAGTACCTCGTCATTGTATTTTTGAGGATATTCCTGTCGTGCTAATAATTCTTCTTCATTTCGGTATTTCAAACTCGCAGGTCCTGTGATACCAGGTTTTAACAATAACATCCTCCTGTCCTCTCCTTGCAATTTATCCGCATATCCCGGCACATCGGGGCGAGGACCGACAAAACTCATGTCACCTATCAGAACATTCCATAGCTCCGGCAATTCATCCAATTTATATTTCCGGAGTACTGCCCCTAACGGAGTGATACGACTTTCCCCTTTCACCGAGACTGAACTACCCGAATGCCTGACAGTCATTGAACGAAACTTATACATAGTGAACAATCGTCCATGCTTTCCTACACGCTTCTGCTTGAATATCGCAGAACCGCCCGGCATCTTTATATGGATTAAAGCACCGACTACCAATAAAATAGGAGATAATAAAATTAAACCAAAGAGCGAAGCTCCACGGTCAAAGAGGGATTTAAAAAACATAAGAATAGATTATATCAGTACTTACCAATATTTTAAAGCCATATTATCTAAAAGTCTTATAGGCAAACCTTTTTACCCATCCTGGAGAAACGGCCATCGCATAATAAGCATAAGCAAATAGCTGGGCTTTCACGCCATATCCCAAGTTCTTATTTATTTCCTTGCGAAGCCTCAGAACTTCAAGAGCAAACTTTGTACCCCCTCGGCGTCTATACATATCTTTGGACACCCGAAATGAGAGAACAATATCTTCAAGGTTAGCAAACCTACATCCAGCCTTGAATGCTCGAAACCACAATTCTGTATCTTGGTTTTTTTTATATAAAGCGTTGTATGAGCTTACTTTATCAAAAAACGAAGCTCTGAACATTACTGCAGGATGAGCCAATGGATTACGTGTGGAAAAAAAATCAAAGCATTGCTGATGAGTCAATGGGTAATGAATCACCTTACCATTCAATCTACCGTCATATTCCATCTCTTCAATCGCCCCACCCAATACATCCACATCCGGGTGGTTCTCCAAATAGTTGATTTGTTTTTCAAAACGATCCGATTTAGAAATATCATCAGCATCCATACGAGCTATATACAAAGGATTCAGCTTCTTTCCTTCTTCAATAAGGTTATTAAGAACCGCAGTCAGACCACGGTTCTCTTTAAACCAAAAAGATGCAACGTTATCATTAGCCTCATACATCTTTAGTTCGCTTTCCAATTCTTCGCCTACACTTCCATCCACACCAACCAATAACCTAAAGTTTGCATATGATTGACTGAGAATACTCTCAATGGACAAACGCAAATGTCTTGGGTCATCTTTTTTATATACGGACATCAAGACAACCACCTGTGTTCTATTAACAAAACTACTCGTCACAACATAACAATATAAAGTCCGCGCACTCCTTCGAAAACCGAATCAAAACATATCATCTTTCCATCTCTGCTCCAACGAGGATGCAAGTCGCAACGGGTATCATTATCATATTTAAAAGGAGCAAACACTTTTGCCACGATTTTGATGTCATCACCCTTCATTACTTTAAGCGCAGCGATTCTCTTTCGATCAGGATAAGTATCGGTTACCACCAATGTTCCATCCGGTGAATAGCTTGGATGCCCATCTCCGCTTATTCCTGGCCAAAAATGAGTATATTCCCTTGTTTTATCTCGCATTAAATAATAACCAGGACCACCATTATACTTATTCTCAAATGCCAAAATTTCATCATCACTCTTCCAAAAGCAGTGACTCACCATGTCATCGTCACTCAGATTATACATATCTGTACCATCAATATTACAAGTCACCAAGCGAGTGTATTTTCGTTGCCTCTCAAACCATCGATGAAGTACCATAAACCGCTTACCGTTAGGACTCAACATTAAGTGATTCACCTTATGCTCGGCATTCACCATATCTTTACGTTGCTCAAAATTTGCAAAATCTGTATACTTCAACAAAGGAGTCACATTACCATTTTCAAGATTGATTCTCCAAATGCAAGTCTTGTCAGGGATACGTTCTGTTGCAGTAACTTCCGGAACATTATAGTAACCATAGCCAGGACGAAGACGATAAAGTCGTGAGAAATCAAGCGTTAATGCCGTTTTCCCGTCCGTAGCAACAGTATATATTGGAACAGAAATGATTCTTTCTTCGTGTCCAGTAAATACATTTAAAATCACCGAACAATAATGGCCGTTTCTGAAATCATTATAAATAATTTTTTCTTTGAACTCGGGTCCTAACCACTGAGCCATGCATCCTTGTTGTACATTCCAACTATTGCTCTCCGCTACAGTAACGACTGTATTAGTTAAAGTATCAAGCAATAATATTTCAAGCTTATCTTTAGGAGAAACATCACTCCATGTATCCTTTGCTTTCATACACAGCATATACCGCCCAGTAATATCCCATGGACACTTGTCGTAATAACCAAAGAAGAACTCCCCTTGCTCATTGGGCGATATGCGCACAATATTACCTTCCGATTTTATTTTCGGAGAAATAGTATACATACCCAACTGATAAACTCTCTTTATAATTTTCTTTACTACAGGATATTTATTTAACTGGTAGTTCAGTTTTTGTTCTAAATTCATTTCACATTTTTTATTTTACGTATTAATTTCAATGGTAAAATCCATTTCACTAACTCTTTAATATAATAAGGAACCAACAGATACAACTTATTAATAATACTGTTTTCGTATTTGTTTATAATCATTTTTCTATCTTTCAGGCGAATTGTAGAAAAATGATTAGACACTCCGCCATCAGCCATATTAGTTATGACTACAGATATAAAATGAAAAGGTATCTTATTAAAATGTAATCTAAGCATTAAATCATTATCCGCCAATATTTTTATATTTTCATCAAAGTAACCAATTCCTTTATATGCTTCTGATGAAACCCATGTTGCAGGATGATTTAGATACATATCATATTTTTTAGTACCACTCAAAAACTGTTCATAAGTACGTTTGATTACTTGGACTGAGCCGTCTTTATAATGAAATTTCATCCAACCTGTAAGAACGAAACTTGATTTTGTATTTATCCTTAAAGTATTGATCGCTTCAGAGATAGTAATAAGAGCATCTGTTTCAAGCCAATCATCGCTATTCACGATTCCTATGACATCACCCTTAGCCATAGAAATACCCTTGTTCATAGCATTGTAGATCCCCTTATCAGGTTCACTAATCCAACGAAGCCTACCCTCAAACAATGGCTCATATTGTTTGATGAGTTTCACAGTGTAGTCTTTGGAAGCACCATCAACAATTATATATTCATAGTCCTTCTCGCTTTGGGCAAGAATGGATTTTATTGTCCTTTCAATAGTTTTTTCGCTATTGTAGGATACAGTTATTATTGAATATCTCATAAAAATCGGAAAATATATAATTTTAAAAACAGGGTATAATAGAGGCAACTTTTATAATAAATTGCGATCATATAAAGAGACATTTCGCTTATAGTTCATATTTAATTGAGTTTCTACAACAGAAAGTAATAACAAGACAGAAAACATTGTAAAAACATTAGTAGTAAATGGTCTTTGCTGAAAGTTAACAAAAAGTATGACAAGACATTTTATACAATTCCAATTTAAAAATTTCCATTTAGACACAAAAGATTTTATAAGAATTCTCCAAAAAAAAATTTGAACTATAAGATATCCGACAATGCCATATAATGCTAAGATGGTAAAAGGATTAGTAGAAATACCATGATGTTCTTCCTCATATTGGACACCGACGCCAAGTAACTTATTTTCGATAAAAAGTTTATAAGCATTACTCGTTGATTCCGATCTATTATTACCTTGAAATCCCCTTTCATCATCCTGTTCTAATCTATGCAAGGATAATTCATAAATCCGATCATATGGAGATATATCTTTCTGAGATATAATGAGGAAAATTAATCCTGAAACCACACTAGAAAAAACTACCAATCTCTGAATTGAGGTTATATAAAAAAACAAGTAAAATAATAGTAAAGTCAGAATGTGAGCCAGAGAAAAAGTCATAATTGGTAATACCAACAAAACGACTTCGCACGTTTTATTCTTTACTATCAATTTATTGATACATAATGCTATCATTGAAAAAAAAGCCAATGTTCCCGGTTCATCAAATATACCAGAATATCTAATTATAGGATGAGGTACCGGAGGTATGTAAGTATTACAAACGGTGAAAAAGAATGCCGCTACTGGTCTTCCATCTTGAGCTGTATAATTAAACAAAGGAGGATAATTAAAAATCAACACAGACAACCATCCGATAAACCCTAAAAAAACTATAATCGTTAATAAATACACATACTGCTTGCAGAATGCTCTTTTACCAATGCAGTTAGTGATAACCGTACAAATTAGAAAAACGATTAAAACTTGAACTACGTTTGATATAGAGCATAAATCAGAGTGATAGACATTTAAGAAACTAAAAAAAACTATCATCCCCCAGAAGACACAAAACGATTGTACCACAAAAGTCCTTGCTAATTTAACATATATAGCAAGCATCAAAAAAGAAAGCAATATAAGTATTAGAGAGCCAGGGAAATTCAATGCGTAACAAAAGACAAATGGATGTGCAACAATTAATATCATCCATATTAAAACGGAAAACAGCCTCGATTGCTTTATACAAAAATTACTATAAGACATAAATACAGTGTTAACCCACTTCATTATGAGCCATATACCAAAGACATGACCTTAATGAAAGAATCTTTGGATAAATTATATTACTATATACTTTCTCCAAAACGAATCATACTCCCATTTTTCAAAAGCATGGCAACCAAAGGGCAATTTACCCTTTTTATTATAGAGATATGAAGGATTAGTTTCAAAAGCAAAATCAGCTGCTTCATCACAGGAAGGTATATTAGCTTTTGCATTCCATGCGAGATTAGCCCAACTACCAAAAATAAAATCCTCATTAATTAGACTAGTACGAATAAAAAAAGACAAATTATTTTTTATGCCTATGGATTTCAATAGTACTTTAATAAGAAATAAAATCCATTCAACTATAATTGGATGACTGCGAAAATGAATCAAATCTTTTCTATAGTAGTACTTCATCAGAGCTACAGGTTTTAAATATGGCATATACTTATTTCCATATAGTATCTGAAGACAATACTTAATACGCCGTAAAGAAAAGCCGCCATTACCTACGCCCATAAATTCTTTAGTTACGTTTTTCTCTTTCGAATAGAAATGAGGAGCACCAATATAGTCATAATTCTTATCGCACCAATATTGCAGACTATCATAAAACACCCATGCATCCAATTGATATATCAACATATAGTCATAATCAATATATCGCAAATAAAAAGCCGGAGTTAGACATAACTTATTATAGCCTTTAACAGATGAGAAATAGGATTTATCAAAATAATCCACCAAGAAAGATTTATTATATTCTTCAAATACCGCTTTATAAACAGTAGTATCCAAATCTTCATAAGTAAACAAATGGATTATATGACCATTTAGCACCGTCAATACCCGTCTCAATGAAGCCATTTCAATCGGTTTAGGATTAGCATTATATATCGGTATAACTACAACGCATGTTGTCATTTTAATAGCTTTTTCATAAGTCCAACCCCTTTATCACCTAGCACATTTTTTACACTCTTTTTCAGAACCTGTTTCATATCCCCCATCATACCGGTGCTTGTTATTAACCTTAAAGCTTCATTCTCATCAATATCACGAGTGAAAACTTCAAAAATACAAGAACGTGTAATTTCCGGTGAGACAAACTTATCTTTACTGGCTAAGAATTCTTCTTTTGTAGAAGCTGTATAATAATCCATTCCCAAACTTTTAGCATAATCCCGGACTAACGTACGCGACTGATTTCCAAAATGACCTGCCGCTGCAATATAAGGATCAACATCTTCCTTAAAAATAGAACCAGGATTTAAATAATGAGTAAATTCACATCCTTTACCATTATTCACCAATAATATACGCAAGTTATTTCCTTTGTGTCGATTGCCAAGGGCATTCATATCATAAAAGAAAGCCAAGTCACCAACAATGCCAAAATATAATTTCTGTGGATGAATAATTGATGCCCCGAGAAGAGAGGACAACATTCCATCTGTACCAAAGCCACCCACATTGCATGCCGAATGAATAGATTTAGAAACTTCAAAAAAATCCCATGAACGAAGAGATGTGAGAATTCCCAAATGAAACACACTATTTTCTGGCAAGCTTGGGGCTAATTCCTTGGCCATCCAAATATTCGACAATGGCAATTCAGGTATAGCAGTATAACAACGAGTATATTCTGTACGGCATTGGTTCAAAAAAGAAATACCTGGTTGAATATCTTTATCTTTATATCGCTCAAAGAAATGTTTCTCACTCATAGCAAAAAGATGGGTTAGTTTCCCATAGCGATCACGCATTTGTCCATCCCGATTCACACGCCATACTTCGGCAGCTTTATCCCCCATATTAAAATGATCGCCAGATATTTCACCTAAATGTATCAACAGTTTGATATCATTTAAACACTCCGCATTCTGTTTAGTTAATAATGCGTCGATTTGCCGAAATTCTCCCTTATATCCACTTGTATGATCACAAAATACTACCGCATTATGATTAGCGCAAAAATCATCTATTGCTTGCGTAGACTTTTCATCAAATTGTTGGTGAGATCCTATAAATACAGCTATTTTACCTTGTGGTAGAGAAGGAAGGTCATCATCCCAATCTATGCGCCTCACCGTTTTTATTTTAGGCAAATCTTTTACCGATAAGTCCCTACTATACGTCGTTTCAAGATTGATATGAGAAGGGCCACCTCCATTTAGTGTCAAAGCAGAAATAGCCTGATTAATTTTTAAAGCTGCATATTCAGCGTCTTTATCATCTCTCACCGATGGAATATACGTACTGAAGGTTACAATGTCATTCGGCTGTACACTGCGGTCGGTCACCTGATCATATAAATTACCTAATCTTCTGAGATCCTGCGTACCTGTTACTACCAAGATAGGAAGCTTACGATAAAAGGCTTCTGTCAAAGCAGGCATATAGTTTCGCGCAGCTGTTGCACCTGTACATGTGATCATAACAGGTTCACCACTTTCCTCCGCCATGCCACAAGCCATATAAGCCGCTGAGCGTTCATCTACAGACGAAATCATTTCAAAACTTCCGTCATACATCAATGAGGCATTGAGCATCATATTAGTGGCGCCCGGAGATGTAACTATTTTTCTTATTCTAAAATCTTTTAGAAGCCTTATCAATATTTGTATGCCTCTCTCACTTGAATAGTAGGTATTCATAATTATTTCAATTTTATTTTTTCAAAAAAATATCTCTGTATATATGGATTTTTGATGTGCTCCACCACATAAGCTACTGCGGCACAAGCCATAAATAGCGCCACTGAAGATAAAATAATAACAACATACTCGAATTGGTGGTACCACTCACCTACTACATTTACAGATAGTACATAAAAATGGTCGTAGTATGAAGTAGAAAAATGCCGAAACATCCTTTGGCTAACTCATTTATCCAACGATTTTGAAGTCTGATTTGTAAAAAATACATAAACAGTATTATAGTAGAGAGAATTATAAAAGGATTATTGTATCCAAAATATTTCTGGGAAAGATTCTCTTGCCAAGGAATGTGATTCGTCAAAATTACATATCCCACACCCACGGTACGCAACAGATCAGCCACAAAAGTAATCCGTTAGAAGTAAATCGTTTATAAATAGAATACAACATTGAAAATAGTAAGAAGAATAACGAAATAATTCAAAGTCTTATTATCAATATCGCGTAAAGAGCGTTCAACTAATGAAATAATCAAAAGGAACATAATAAAAGCTATCACGAACCAGTTGTGTGTAAATATACAACTAAAAAATAACTCGCTCCAACTAAAAGGATACCCTAACACTAAAATACAAAAAATATTGGTAATCAAGCTATAGATGGAACAATCTATTATTAACCTTATAATTTGAGGTACAATACATTTAATGCCACGCCATCTACTAATTAGAATAAACAGATTTATCCACAGCTAATCCGTTAATTATCAACCAAATTATTCCATCGATTTCACTATCATAAGATTTAGTATATCCACATGACTAGGCACATTTTATTACAAGATGATGAACTATTATTATAAATATTGCCACTAAACGCAACAACTCAAAATTAGAATCTCTAACTTTTAGTTTGCTTTCCATATCATTTCATCTTAATAATTTTCTAATATATTGTTCCAATCGGCAAGCCATTATAGGATTTAAACGATAAGCCACATATCTCAATTTTCTTTTTATACTATTATATTCAGATAGAGATGCCCAACAACCACTGTAATAATCATTGGTTCCCTCTATGCTTTCATCGATATGTCCAAATGAAAGATTATTCAGAAAAGAATCAATACATTTAGCCAATCCTTCTTTAGGCAAGGTAAATGTAAAGTTCCCAATAGCATCAAGTATTTTCGAATTATCAAACCGACGATCGTATAACCGATCGTAAGTCACTTGATAACACCTTATAGGATAATTTAATTGATGACATTGGTTTATGACTACCACATCCGGTCGTTTCCCAAGATACTTGCCTAACGCATCCATATATACCTCTAAAACGTCATTCCAACTTATAGATTGCCCCACTGTTATATGGAAAGCCTCACCAAAAGCTTTAGCATTTCCTATTAAACGTACTATACAGGTTGCTACATCATAGCCGTAAGTTAATGTCGTGATATGCTGCATTATATCATCTGAAACGACAATCGGTCTGCCTTTCAATGCCCGATATATAAAAGTATCCTTGTCAAATACCCCTAACTGTAATCTGTTTTCACTATATGTAATATAGGGGCGAATAATGGTGAAATTCTTTTTCCCTGATCTCTTTAAAATGACTTCTTGTCTGGCTTTGCACAAAGCGTATTCATCGGTTTTCAGATATTTCTTATCTTCTACAGTATCTAAGATTAATGGTGAATCTTCAGTAATAATGGAATCATCGGCATATACTCTGGAGCTACTAAGAAAAAAATATTGATCTGTTGCACCTAAAAGGACTTCATGCCTTATTCGAAAATCACTTGTTGTATAAGTCATGAAATCAATAATAGCTTTATAATACCTTTCATTGAGCAAGCTTTGCATAAAAATCATATCATGAGCATCACCTACAATATATGTTATATTCCTCTCTTGTTTCCTTTTTATTCGAGAAGTACAAAAGACATGATGTCCTTGTTGTGAAAGTATTTTCACAACGTGAATACCCATCGCTCCAGTACCTCCTAAAACTAAAATATTCATATCTTCAAAAGTTTAGTTTTCAATCGAACCTCTCAAGAAATCAACTGATGCATCCCTATGATCTTGAAGAATTTTCTGAACAGAAAAATAATCTATAGGTTCTTTCAATGACTTATTTGTACCATTATAAAGTCGATTACTCAATCCAAACAGATTAAGTAAATCATAAATTCGAGAATTTTGAGACTTTTTATCATTATCAGAAAATCTCTTAAAAGCAACAAAATTTTTAGAAAGATTGATAGATAAAGCACAAGCGTGAAACGAATCTGTACATACCATAGATGACTGAGCGATAAGTTCTACAAATTCGTATGGACCTGCATCCTGACATTTAGTTGCTTCATTTATCAAAATGGTTTCGTTCTCCAATGAGGGAATCAAAACAATATTTGATATTCCAGTAATCCGCTTTACCTCTTCAAGCTGTAAAGCGTATTCTACGCGATTCCCTATAAAATAGCATAAAATATAATTCTGCGGCAAAGTCAATGATAACTGCGATTTCTTCGCAAAACTAAGCCATTTTGAACTTGAAAGAAGAAATGTAGGATCTAAAACCTGCCTGACATCATTTCTGCTCAAAAGAGTATTCAAAAAATCAGCCATCCCCCCTTCCCTTACTCCTATGTGAGTGAACTTGTTTAATAAACACTTAACCTGTTCTATATATGCCTGAGGAATATCGATTGTTCCAATACTTGAGGCATAAGCCACACGTTTACAATTACCTGCATAAGCTAAAAACATAAACGGGTCAAAGTTGTGATAACAATTCCATATTTGATCACTGCCAGTAATAAAAACATCTGATTCTTTTAATAGATTTCGATACTGCTTTTCAGTATGTATATGAATATGGTTATAATTTTCCTTGTTAAAAGAACGAATCTTCTTATCTTTATCGGTACGCCCAAACTTTTTTAATGCCTCTTTCACAACAATCTTCAAAAGAAAAAATAGTCTTTTCTTTAGAGAGAAATTTTCAGGAGAAAACGAATGTACAAAACGTACATTGTAATCCATCTCTTTCAGTATCTCATAAAGAGCGTAAGACTGAAGACTAGTACCATAATTCCCTGTACCCAGCCATGTTACTAAATTCACATACATATAGTCAAGAAAACAATAGTTAATTATTCCGTATCTTATTTAAGACAAAGGACTTTATTCTTTTACGTTCAGCACGATCCATGCCAAACAAAAAAGTGCTCCCTACTATGGAAATAAAACTAACAGACGCAACCAAGATGAATCTCACAAAACCATACGGCATTATATATACAATGAGAACAGGAAGAATCAAAGATATAGCCGTCACCACAGCAACTCTTAATAAAACCTGTATTACAAACACGCGAATAGGAAAGCCGACCTGTTTATTCATCAAATATAAACGCACAAAAACAAGGTAAGTATAAACAGTGATATAAGCTACATAGGCTGTATAAGGCGGCATTCCCAAGAAAAAAAAGATACATGTTAAAGGTAGCACTAAACACCCTAATCCACCCACATAAATATAAAATTTCTTTATATGTCCCGTAGCTTGAGCTAATGTCGTAAGAGGAGCTGCCGGTAAATCAATCAAAGTTCCTAACATGGCTAATTGCCAAAAGATAACGGCATGCCGCGGCACTTCCTTTAACCATAATGACAAAAGAAAATCTGCCTCCAATACAAAAGGTATAAAAAAAACAAGCATCAGCAAGTAGGAATACTTGCCACCTTGACGGACAAGAATAAAACACGATTCATAATTTTTATCAGCATATGTTTTTATAATCTGCGGATTTAATGCTGTTGTAAAATTATTCACAAACTGTTTTACACCGGCCTCGGCCTGCCCTGCTACCCCTCGTGCAGCATTAACTGCAACGCCAAAAAACAAATTAGATACAATGTTGACTCCTTGCGTATTGAAAAGATATGCTCCGGTTCCTAAAAAATTCCATCCAGCAAAGCCAAACATTTCACGTGTAAGATTTTTATCTAATTTTGCCGTATATTTGCATTCTTTAAAATGAAGCGAACAATAACGACCATATATCAAACGGATAATTAAAGACGACAAAGCTAATAAAACGCCATACAATATCAAGTGATCAAAAGCTACAATAAATAATAAATAAGCAGACACAAACTTCAACGCCGCCTCTAGTAACCCTACATAAGCGAATATGTTCATCCGTTCATGCGCTATAATCACCGCGCTATAAGGTAAGCTTACTAAAGAAATAATAAAATTGAGAAGTGAACACTGCAATACCCAAAAAGCTGCCGACAAACGGTCTTCAGGAATCTGCATATAAGCATACATAAAATATACACCTATCCCTTCTACCGCAATGGCTACAATTAATGAAAGTCTCAATTGAATGTTTACACTTGTAGAAAATATTTGCTTCAGCTTATCTTTGTTTCCTTTCCCTAATTCAAACGTAATAAATCGTGTTATAGAATTCGACAGAGCAGCTGAGATTATCGAAAACATCACAACCATTCCACCTACGATATTGTATATTCCATAATCCTCTACACCTAACACCTCAAGAACAATTCTTGAAGTATATAGATTCACTATTAAGATTACAAACGTACGTATATATAGTAAAAGAGTGTTTTTAGCTACCCTTTTATTGCTAGAGACTTGTGCCATTTTTCATTCTCACGGTTAGGATATCCTTCATCCTTATCCCCTTTCTTTTTGAAGTCTTGTATTCTTACGTCAATATTGATCAACGCTATAATCAAACATTAAATTCGCATTTTTCAATATAGGATGCTTTTGGTCTTTTTCACTCAATACAACTTTGTCCATCGGGATCCTCCAATCAATTCTCAAATCTGGATCATCCCACGCCAAGGCCCCTTCACACTCCGGAGCATAAAAGTTATCACACTTATATTGAAATATCACCTCATCACTCAACACACTGAAACCATGCGCAAAACCTCTTGGTATAAAGAACTGGTGATGATTTTCCTCTGTAAGTTCTACAGCTACATGCCGTCCGAAAGTCGGAGAGCCTTTTCTTATATCCACAGCAACATCAAGAACTGAGCCTTTCACTACACGCACCAGTTTACTTTGCGCAAAAGGGGGAAACTGAAAGTGCAAACCACGAATGACACCATAGGATGATTTAGATTCATTATCCTGCACGAATGTCGTCTTACAAACTTTTTCTTCAAACTCTCCCTGATTGAAGGACTCAAAAAAATAACCGCGACTATCTTTAAAAAGACGAGGTACAATGATTACGACTCCTTCAATGGCTGTTTTCACAACTTCCATATCGATAAAAAATATTACAATCCACTATAGACATCCACTTCTCCCCAACCTCTATCACATCAATAATATATAAATATAAGTGATTTAACGGTTTTTAGAAAACAGTTGAATGGTTGAATTTAAATCAGAATCAATCAGTTATTTTACCAGACCTTTTTCCAGATATTCAGCAAGATTGGTACGCATGACAGAAGCCACATGATCGGCAGCGACTTTCTGCATATCATGCTTTACCATTATTTCAACCAGCCGCTCAAAAGAAGTGGTTTGCGGATTCCAACCGAGTTCGTTTCGGGCTTTAGTGGGATCCCCCAAAAGATTTACCACATCAGTGGGACGATAAAAGTCTTCTGAAACAGCAACCAATACTTTGCCTGTTTTGATATCAATGCCTTTTTCATTTATTCCTTCTCCTTCCCACCGAAGTTCAATACCCGCATAGCGGAAAGCAAGGGTAGCAAACTCACGAACAGTATGCTGTACCCCTGTTGCAATAACAAAGTCTTCGGGCTTATCATGCTGAAGAATAAGCCACATACACTCTACATAATCCTTGGCATATCCCCAATCACGGAGAGAATCTAAATTACCAAGATACAGGCAATTTTGTTTGCCTTGGGCAATGCGTGCGGCAGCAAGAGTAATTTTACGAGTTACAAAGGTTTCGCCACGGCGTTCTGATTCATGATTGAAGAGAATACCTGAACAGCAAAACATGCTGTAAGCCTCACGATATTCCTTAATAATCCAGAATCCGTAAAGTTTGGCTACAGCGTATGGTGAATATGGATGAAAAGGTGTCTTCTCATTCTGAGGCACTTCCTCCACTTTACCATATAGTTCGGAAGTGGAGGCCTGATAGATACGACAAGTCTTTTCAAGCCCACACTGACGTACTGCCTCAAGTACCCGCAATACACCCACAGCATCTACATCTGCCGTAAATTCAGGCGAATCGAAACTCACCTGCACATGACTCTGTGCTGCAAGATTATATATTTCATCAGGACTAACCTTTTTCACCGCCTGTACCATCGACATGGAGTCACCTAAATCGGCATAATGCAAATGGAAATTGAGAACTCCCTCAAGATGAGCAATTCGCTCACGATAATCTACTGAGGAACGGCGAATAATGCCATGTACTTCATAACCTTTCTCAAGAAGAAATTCTGCTAAATACGAGCCATCTTGTCCCGTAATTCCTGTAATCAATGCTCTTTTCATACGTAAAGTTAACCACCATTTTTGACATAGTTCCCACAAAAATAAAATCCGCTTTTAGGCGATTTCTCTATAAATTTTATCAAAAATCGGATTGATTCAAAAAAAATATTTATAATTCTCTGTTTTTTCAGACACGCTGCCTTATAGTTGATTTTACGGGTAAGCATCCGCTTCTCCAAAAACTCAATTCAAACCAATTATATATTAGATTTTTTACCCATATAAGCTTCCACCAATTTCTTGTCGTAGCCGTTTTGAGCATAGGCAGGCCCGTTATATCATCTGGCGAATTCCGCCCAGTTCTTAGTCTGCAATGCCGGAAGCATACCTGCCTGTCTGATGAAACGGACGGCAAGTATCAGTTGCTTGAGTTCGCTCTCATGCATAGCTGCTACAAAACTTTCCACGCTCTTCTTGCCACAAGCGGCATAGTTGAATCCCATTATCTGGAACATTCCCCAACTGGCGGAAGAGTCTGCCACCTCAGGGTGAATCTTGCGTACCTGTTCCAGACGGTCATACTCACCCATACCTCCTTTGTAATGCCCTTTCTCCCACTTGGAATAAAGGAAAACTCTGCCTTCAGACACCGAATAACCGGATGACTTCAAAGCCTGTTGCAATAAGGTAACTTCCTTACCTTCATAGCCTAATTTAATTGTTTTCATAACTTATCATCTACCGATACAAGAATAAGCTATCCCTAACTCTTGCAATTCAGACTTGTCATAGATGTTTCTTCCATCAATCACCACCGACTGTTTCATCGTCTTCTTCAACACACCCCAACTGGGCATCCGGAACTCTTTCCACTCCGTCACCAGCAACAACGCATCCGCATCCAGCACCGCATCATACATATCCGTAGCATAGATAACCTTATCCCCTATCCTACGCTTACATTCATCCATCGCAACCGGATCATAAACCTTCACGCTTGCACCAGCCTCTATCAATTTATCAATCAAAACCAATGCCGGAGCCTCTCTCATATCATCCGTTTCAGGCTTGAAAGCCAAACCCCATAAAGCGATTTGCTTACCTTTCAAGTCTCCATTATAATGCTTCAGCAATTTCTCAAAAAGAATACTCTTTTGTCTCTCATTCACCTCTTCAACAGCCTTCAAAACACGCATCGGATAACCATTCTTTTCCGCAGTCTTTATCAACGCCTTCACATCCTTCGGAAAACAAGAGCCACCATATCCACAACCGGGATACAAGAATTTACCGCCAATACGACTATCTGCACCAATACCTTTGCGAACCATATTCACATCAGCACCAACCAGTTCACAGAGGTTAGCAATATCATTCATAAAGCTAATCCGTGTAGCCAGCATAGAATTAGCAGCATACTTTATCATTTCCGCACTCGGAATATCAGTGAATATCAACCGATAGTTATTCATCATAAAAGGCTTGTAAAGACGCTCCATTATAGCCTTGGCCTTTTCCGATTCCACACCTACCACCACACGGTCAGGCTTCATGAAATCATCTACCGCATCACCTTCTTTCAAAAACTCGGGATTGGAAGCCACATCAAACTCTATCTTTACATTACGCTTGTCAAGTTCTTCCTGAATGGCAGACTTTACCTTTTGTGCAGTACCCACAGGAACCGTACTCTTAGTCACAACCAGCACATACTTATTCATATTGTGCCCAATGGTACGCGCAACTTCCAACACATATTTCAAATCAGCACTGCCATCCTCATCAGGAGGAGTACCGACCGCACTGAATACAACTTCCACTTCATCCAAGCATTCCTTTAAGTCCGTTGTAAATTTCAGACGACCGGCAGTATAATTGCGATGAACCATATCCTCCAAGCCCGGCTCATAAATGGGAATAACACCTTTCTTCAGATTTTCTATCTTACTGTCCTGCACATCCACACAAGTCACGTCAATCCCCATCTCCGAGAAACAAGTACCTGTCACCAAACCGACATAGCCGGTACCAACTATTGCTATTTTCATACTATCTTAGTTTACCTTTGATTACAATTGATAAAAAGAACGATACCAGTCTATCGTTTCCTGGACTCCCTCTTTAATCGGCTTGTCAGGTTTAAACCCTAATTCATTCTGCAAAGCCGAAGTATCCGCATTCGTTTGATAAACGTCTCCCGGCTGCATCGGAAGATATATCTTCTCAGCCGGATGACCTATCGCTTCTTCTATAGCCTGAATAAAATCCATAAGCTTCACAGGATGTGAATTACCGATATTATATATTTTGTAAGGAGCAGTAGAAGAACTGGGATCAGGAGCCTGGGCACTCCAGTCAATATCAGGAGCAGGGATGTGGTCTATTACACGAAGAATCCCTTCAACGATATCATCAATATAAGTAAAATCACGCAGCATATCTCCATTATTGAAAACTTTTATCGGCCTCCCGTGCAACATGGCATCTGCAAAAAGGAAAGGTGACATATCCGGACGTCCCCAAGGACCATAAACCGTAAAGAACCGTAAACCGGTAGAAGGAATACCATATAAATGGCTGTAAGTATGAGCCATTAATTCATTCGATTTCTTTGTCGCTGCATAAAGGCTTACAGGATGCGCGATGCTATCTTTTTCAGAAAAAGGGACCTTCCCATTCAGACCATAAACACTACTGGAACTGGCATAAATCAAATGTTTCACCTGATAATGCCGGCAACCTTCCAACACATTCAAGAAACCATCTATATTACTTTCTACATAAGCATACGGGTTCTCTATGGAATAGCGTACTCCGGCTTGAGCAGCAAGGTTCACAACTTTATCAAAATGCTCATTGGCAAAAAGCATTTGCATAGCCTGTTTGTCTTCCAAATTCATACGGACAAACCGAAAATGCTTATATGTACTACTTTGGACAAATTTATACCAACCAACTGTATTTTTATCAATACCTAAAGTCCCCAAACGTCCATACTTCAAATTGACATCATAATAGTTGTTGATATTATCAAGTCCTACTACCTCATCTCCGCGAGAAAGCAAGTGTCTACAAATATAAGAGCCTATAAAACCTGCAGAACCAGTAACTAAAATTTTCATTTTCTATACTTACCACAATTAATCGAAATGCACCGCTGTCATCTACCTTTACAACTTTTACATGTACACAAAGAAATTAGTATAACTATATAACATATCTATACACATATTTCTTTGTTTTTTTTATTAGTTAATATACTCCCAAGGATAGGGGTTGTCCACCACATTCTGAAACTCTTCAATAGCTTCTTGCTGTTCAACAGTGAGTGATGTGGAATCCCAAGAAGCAATGATAGTACGGCCTTCGTCAGCCAAAGGCTCATCAAATACCTCGCCATAGCAGGCAGTGAGCAGGCGAAGTTTCAGCAACGAAGCAGGAAGAGCATCAAGAATATCCCAACAACGATCCAAGACCTCCTGAATATTCTTCTGTTTTTCACCGTGATCTACGAACGAGGCACTATAACCCATCAGAAGAGCAAGACAAACATTAGCCTGTTCTTCGACTGTAGAACCTTTGACACCGGAATTATACAAAGCCGTAGTCAGGCGATAAACTTCACCGTTACGACGGGAAAGGTCGTCGCTATAGACCGGATTCCCGTCCATACCTAAATACATCAGATCGTGCGCAGCACGCTGAAGGGCAAGTGTTTCTTCAGAAAGAGACATAATGATTTATGATTTATAATTTGTGATTTATCAGCTGTTTAATGACAACGGCCGATCGTCAATTATTTGATTACTTCTATAAGATCCGGATGAATCGTAGCAAGCGCAACGGCAATAACACCTTGTATCTCGATGACCACACGGCGATCACGTGCCCCTTTCACTTTCAGAAAGACGCCTTCCTGTCCCTCGAAATCACCGCCCGTGATACGAACTTTCGTACCTTTGGACAAATTCAGTTCATCAGGTTGGAAATACATGAGATGGTCATTGTAAGTACCGGCTACAGCAATAAAACGTTGCATCTCACTGTCAGAGATAATAATCTTCTGTCCACTACGGGTATCCGTAATGTATTGCAAATAGCTTACCTGTGATTTGATGCGCTTCACCTCGGAAGGACGGGCATGGACAAAAAGCAGGTTATGTACAACAGGAACCAAAGCACGGACTTTCTTACCTTTCTTTATGCTGATCTTGTATTGCATGGGAACGAAACAACCCATTTTTTCCTTTTCAAGCAGACGCATTGCATCAGGCTCTCTACGGTATGTGGCACGCATCGCATACCATATTTCAGTCTCTTTATCCGCTTCCATTTCAAGGATTATTTCAGAAAAGGGTGTTCCCTCGGGGCTTTGAAGTCCTTGCATACACTTGAATTTCAATCACTTGCGAACACTTTATGTAAGATATGGCAAGTATTGTGTTCCTCTTGCCTTTTGATTTTCTGTAGCTGTTCATTACCTTAAATATCTTACAGGTAAAAAGCTATGAACTAATGGATTAGAGAAGAAAATTATCTTTTAATCGTTCGTTTAATGTGCGTAAAGTTTTTTAAATCTGATAAAGTCAGAGAAAGAATAAAAGGAATAGATATTAACTAATATTTTTACAAGTTTTTTATCGCTTATAATCAGATAATTAAGTCAAAAAAGCACTATATCACAAAATCTTTTTTATCAAACATTTTGTCATTCAAAAAAACACCTTTATCTTTGTGCACATTAAACGAACGTTTTTTGGACGCCCCGCAAAACGAAGATTAACCAACTAATAATCAATACATTATTATTACAAAACGAATCTTTATCTATCATTTTTCCTCTCTATTTCCTCCCCCATTCCAATTAAATCATCTACTTTCGCATTTTTTAACCACGTTAATATTACCTAACGGTTAATTAATCATTTAAGTCATGACAGAATTTAAAAAAACAGGAAACTGAACGGGAATCAGCTGAGAAGTAAATCGTACAAGTCTGAAAATCAAAAGAAAAGCCAAAGTAAGAAACGAAACAGAACAAGTGTTATAGATGAAAGTCTATTGCCACTTCGGGTATATTATGGTGATAATACTCACCTTTATATAGGTTATCTGAGACATTTCAAATTAGGTGGTTTTGAGTGCATGGGAATCAAAACAATCAGCGATTTAATAGAATGGATATACGGTTTAGAAATGATGCGAAAGCATGAAAGAGGAGAACATATTCCTTTAAAATACAGTAGTTTAAACACTGAAATCGAAAAAGTGTGGGCCGTGATACAAAAGGAAGATACGGAACACCTGGATCCTTACGGCTATGATGTAATAATAAATCATTGATAGTTTACTACAAAGAAAGGGCATAACTTTGCCCCATCAATCTGACTGTGGAAGGACTACACCCTTTCACCAGGATGGTGTAGCCCTAACCACAAAAGGGTGTAGCCATCCGAAGCAAAGGGTGTAGCCATCGCAGACAACTGATTATTAACTATTTATAAACTAGTAAATTTATTAAAATGAAGAAACAAACGTTGGGACACCAACAAAAGTATGTAACGAAAGACGAAAGAGTGGAAAATCTATGGAGAAAACTGATTAGACAGGAAACGGACTTATCCGAAGAAACCATCGCATGGATAGCACGACGTATTTTACAATTAACTGCCTACATGCCATACGGATGCGCACTGATAGCCTATCGAAAACAAAATGGAGATTTTTACATGGGAAGGGGAACACTGATACATTACGAAGCCGATTTCCACCGCAAATACGACATCGAGCGTATTCAGAACCATGTAGTGTACTGGGATATAGAGCAACAGGGATGGAGAACGTTCCAGATTGAGAACTTCCTGGAATGGAAACCGATGATTTAAATGAAAAACGAAAAATCAAAAATTATGGACTCATATCTATTACATGATGCCAATGCAGGCAACAACTTTAAAATGATGATAATGATGCAAAAAGAAGGAATGAAAGGGTATGGCATCTACTGGATGCTGTTGGAATTTCTAAGATTACAGGACGGATATAAGGCAGACTTAAGAGTATTGCCCATACTGGCACAGAAAATGAGAGTTACGGTAACCACCCTGAAGCGGATCATATACGACTATGCACTCTTCGAGATAAACGGCACAAGCTTTTCATCGCCCGGACTCACACTGCGCATGAAACCATGGGACGCCCAACAGGACGCAAAAAGAGAGTCAGGCCGTCGTGGAGGGTTGGCTAACCAACAGAAAATCAGGGATGCCAAGGCAAGCAACGCTTTAGCTATAAACAAAGAGAATAAAGAGAATGAAACAATCCCCTCTATATCTCCCCAAGGAGACACGAGGAAGAATGAGGAGATTCTTCTTGTTCCACCGGAGTATGCGCTCAATAAGCAGACACATAACTACGAAGGATTGATAGAAGAACTGGAACGGCAAAAAGTGACATCCTTAAAAGAAAAAAATGCCATCCTCAGGCTAACCGATTTCGGAAGACTGGGTGGCAAAATATGGAAAATCATCTATGACATCAACAATTCGCCACAGATGAAAGCACGGATTGTGATGCCCGGAAAATATATTCTGAAGTTGTTGCAAAATTAAGTAGATGATCATAATTAGCTTATACTTTGCAAGTATAAGCTAATTATAACATACCTCTCCCTGATCATCCTACATAAATATCAGCTGCTTCTTAAGCAAGTCCACAATATCACTTTGCAGCTTCTGCGCATTGATAGGTTTAGAAGTATACGCATCAAAACCACTGTTCAGAATGCGTTCTTCATCTTCGGCATAGACATAAGCAGTTACTGCCATGATCGGAACCGTCGGCGACATTTCGCGTATAAGTTGTGTAGCTTCGTAACCGGTCTTTTTAGGCATATTGATATCCATCAATATCAGATGGGGGTTGTATTTCTTGAATAGCTCTACCGCCTCTTCCCCATCCCAGGCATGGAGAATGTTGTACTGACGCTTCAGGATAGATTCGAACAACAGGAAATTACTCTCATTATCCTCAGCTATCAGAACTGTGAGTTTGCTCTCCACTTTATTCAACCGGTGCTCTTTCTGTTCCCTCACCGATTTGAGCTCAACGGGACGATAAGGAAGAGTAAACCAGAAAGTAGAACCCTTGCCGGGTTCCGATTCCACACCAATCTCACCACCCAGATTCTCTACAATACTTTGGCAAATAGAGAGTCCCAGTCCTGTGCCTTGCGAGAACGAATCAAGCTTTACAAAACGACCGAACACAGTATCTTTCTTGTCTTTTTCAATTCCATATCCCGTATCCGTGATATAGAAATAGAGAAAATCAGTATTTTTCAGATGATAACCAAAAGTGATGCTTCCACTGGGGGTGAACTTCATAGCATTATTCATCATATTGGTTACCACTTGCGTCAGCCTGTTCTTCTCAATGTTTACAAAACAATCCGGCATTTCCGGCAGATATCGGATGACAACCGCATCATTTTTCTGGCGGAGCCGGGCGGATTCTTCCAACTCCTGAAACAAGGCATTCAAATCTATATCGGAATAGACAAACTCAAGTGTTCCGGACTCAATCTTGGAAAGATCCAAAATATCTCCTACAAGTTGCAACAACAGGGTATTATTGTTCTCGATAATATTGATGTATTCTTCTTTTTCTTCCGGCTCTTCCGCATCCGCCAGAATACTGGAAAAACCGACAATAGCATTGAGCGGGGTACGTATTTCATGGCTCATATTAGCCAGGAAAGCTGATTTAAGACGATTGGATTCTTCCGCTTTTTCTTTTGCCGTAATCAGATCTTCTTCCATTTTCTTTCGCCCGGTGATCACGAGAGAAGAACCGATCAAAGTAATCGGATTGCCCTTTTCATCCCGCTTATCAACCGTGGCCTGAGCCTCAACCCATTCATAACGCGCCACTCCATTCTTGCGGACTATCACACGATATTCTTCCTTAATCTTAGAAACATTACCTTCCGTCAGTTCCTTATAGGCTTTCTTTACCCGTTCCCTATCTTCTTTACAGATTTTGGCAAAATATTGGTAATCGGGTACGGAAAGCTGATCTTCGTTCATCATGCTATCGTCATGGCTAAGCTCCACCGGACGGTTCACATCACAGAGCATGGTACCCTTCTCCAGGTCCCATTTCCAGGGAACGATATTCGCAACATCCAGCGACATTGACAATTTGTGATTAGCGGAACGCAACATCTGTTGTGTCTCGGCCAGTTCGGTATTGTCTACGCAGAAAACATCAATGAATCCCTTATGCTTGGAGGGCGTCAGAATCACATTGAAATAATTACCTATATTTTCGTAATAGTATTGATAAGAAAGTTCCTTTTGAGTGGAAGTAACCATGCTATAGAGGTGGCACATCCTTTCAAAACCTTTAGGATCCGCCTCACTTCCTTTTTTGCCGATAACCTCACCCATGGATTTGAAGTATTTCTCAAAACGTGGATTGGCTTCCACTGTGATATAGTCCACAATCTTTCCCGCAGAGTCGTAAATCAGTTTCTGTTTCAAATAAACGATAGGCATATTCTCAAACAAACTGTGATAACTGGTCATCAGTCTGATCTGTTCTTCCTGCTTTTTTCTTGCTCTGGACAGCCACCCCATCCGCAGCCACATAAACAAGAGCATGATGACTACAATGGCAATTATGACGCTATATTTATGTTGCTCCCAGAAAGAGGGCGGCATCATATAAAAAACTGAATTGGGAGGACACAAACCAGGCGACAATCCGGCTTCCATAAGATCGTAATAGTTGAACATGGGAGTAGGCATACCACAGTCTACGATACGGGCTCCTTTCTCGTTGACACCGGATAAAACACCGTTGGTGATCTCAACCACTTTTCTTCCAACAGTTTTTTCATCAAAGAAATAGCCGCCTACCAGACCGTTCCGCTGCAATCCGGTATTATCTAATGAGAAGATAGGTGAAGAGGAATAATAGCTCAGAATTCTGGAAATATTATTGGTTAATACGACATTCCCTTTTTGAGTATCCTGATACCATGAGCAAAAGAGAACTCCGCTGTTTGCCTCTGCATGGCTCAATGAATCCGCCAATGCATCGGTAGTCATTACCCCGGCAACATAATCCTTTATTTCAAGTTCGGGAAAGTCCTTGCTCACAATCTCTTTCAAATCCGAACGGAATTGGGCACTTATATACCGGGCATCCGACAGAAATATCAACTCATCCATTTCAGGCATCAAATCCTGCATCAGCGAAACTGTTTCTTTGAGATATGCAGGTACATGGAATACGGTCAGCGACAAATTTCCTTTATAATCTTTCAAGGGAGTTCTCTCTTCTACCGGAATGGCGCGCCTCTCCAGATAAGCCTCCTGCGGACCAACGTAATCCATCTCCGTACAAAGAATCACAGGGACATCTTTCCATTGTTTTTCTATATCATCTCTCAGCAACCCCCAGGAAGCACTACCTAAAAGAATCAGGAGTTTTGGAGAATTGTCTGCATATTTTCCAAAGAGATTTTCTGTATATTCCAATAATTCTTCTGCATTTTGTAAATGCAAAAATTGACTGCCCATGTGCTCCACATCCACTACATAAGGAGAATTTTTATGCTGATAAGAATTATAAATAGGGATAATGAAGTCGTTACTCCACCGGGAAGATCCACTGTATGCGTTAAGAATCAATATTCTACCTTCATTCCCTGGTTTAAATACTGAAGAGATTTCGCCAAATACATTAACAGTATTTAAAAGAAAGACAACTAATATAATAAACACTCTGATTATTATTTGCAAATATTTCATCTAAGTTATAGTTTGCTCTATAAGTGTATCCATTCTTTACCGCATAAGGAATCAAAGGTCTACATTACAGAAAAATTATAGTGCAAAACTAATTAAAAATCAGACAATTCCCAGCTTTTAGAAAAGAGATTTTTAAAGAGGATTGCGTATCTTCCATATTCTGCGTACTTTTGAAAGCATTAAACAGAAGAATCATGAAAATACTTCATACCAGCGACTGGCACTTGGGGCATACATTATATAATTATGACCGCAGCCACGAGCAACAAGCATTTTTGCAACAACTAACCCGCATTGTAGCAGAAGAAATGCCGGATGCTATGGTAGTGAGCGGAGACATCTATCACTACTCCACCCCATCGGCAGCCACCCAAAAGATGTACACGGATGGTATGCTCGAAATTCACAGAGCATGTCCCGGAATGACGATTGTGGTAACTGCCGGAAACCACGACAGCAGTTCTAAACTGGAAATAGACAGCAGTCTATGGAACCATTTTGGCGTGAAAGTCGTAGGAAACATCGAACGCACCCGGGAAGAGGTGAATCTGGAAAAACATATCGTGGAAGTAAGAGACAAAGAAACAATACTGAAAGGATATATCATTGCCGTCCCCCACGTCTATCCACAGAATTTCCCGATGCTGGACACTGAAACACCACGTGAAGAACGGCAGGCACGCTTCTTCCAGGCATTGCTGGACGAAGTAGGAAAAATAAATACGGAAGGATTGCCTGTTGTATTAATGGCACACCTCTCCATAGAAGGCAGCGACCGGACGGGGCATGACGAAACTGTGGGCGGAATAGAATACGTTCCCATCAGTTCGATGGGCGAAGGATACGATTATCTGGCACTCGGACACATTCATTGCCCGCAGAACATCAAAGGAAGCGGACGGCATGCACGCTATTGCGGTACCCCCCTACCCGTCAGTTTCGACGAAGCTTATCCGCACTCCGTATCTATCGTTGAAATGAAAGGATGGGAAGAGCCACAGATAAGAACTATAGAAATAGAAAATCCAACGCCACTCATCACCCTCCCCAAAGAACCGGTCGTCTTCGAAGAAGCCATAAAGCTATTGGAAGAATATCCGGATGACAAACCGGCTTATATCCGCCTGAATGTTCTGATAAAAGATTATCTGGCACCCGATTGCAATGAACGGGCATCGAATGCTGTAAAAGGAAAAAACTGTAAATACTGCTATATCAAGCCCAACCGCGAAAAACGGACTTCAGACGATGTAGCCCGGCACATCTCCATTCAGGAAATACAGGAAATGTCTCCGCTGGAAATAGCCAGACTTTATTATCAGGAGGCAGAAGGAGAAGAGATGGACGAAGAACTCTGCGAACTGATGAGCAGTGTCGTGCAAAAAGTAAGAGAAAAGAACAATCTGCGCTAATCCGTGTAATCTGTGGTGAACTATGAAACTTCAAAAACTGACTATAAAGAACCTGGCATCCATAGAAGATGCTGTCATTGATTTTGAGAACGGACCTTTGAGTGAAGAATCCCTGTTCCTGATCTGTGGTGAAACAGGTGCCGGCAAAACGACATTACTCGATGCCATTTGTCTGGCACTCTACAACGAAACGCCTCGAATGGAACGTGCGGAAAATGAAAAGTACCGGGATGTAGGACAAATGTTTTCTTCTAAAAAAGAAGATGTGGCAATAAACGACAGCCGCCAACTGATGCGCCGGAATACCAATGAAGCTTGGACAGAACTGGAATTTATCGGTTCAAATGAAATACCTTACACCGCTAAATGGTATGTGGCCCGTGCACATCGGAAAGCATCCGGTGCCATTCAGGATGCAAAGTGGACCTTGGAGAACCGTAAAGCCAACCTCCAGATCACCAAGAAAAACGAAATCAAGGCGGAAATACAAAAGGCCGTAGGACTAAACTTCGAGCAATTCTGCCGTACCACCCTGTTGGCTCAAGGAGATTTCACTAAATTCCTTCAAAGCAAAGAAAGTGAAAAATCGGATATTCTGGAAAAACTGACAGGTACCGGAATTTATTCTGAAATAGGTGCAGGAATTTATGCCATAACGAAAGAAAAACGCATAGACTATGAGAATCAGAACCGGAAACTGGAAGGAATCCATGTGCTGACTGAAGAAGAAATGGCCGGAATTAACGAAACAATAGCTGCGTTAAGTACCGAGATCAACGGAAATACCGGGCAAAAGAACATAGCGGCACTGAAACGTGACTGGCTGAAAAGAAATACTGAACTCACCCTTACTCAAGAAAGCCAACAGAGAATCTGGGAAGTGAAGAAAGAACTGTTGCAATCGGATGACTTCCGGCAGAAAGAGCTACTGATAAAGGATTGGAATCACACTGCGGATGCCCGCAATTGGCTCTCCTCTTTCAAACAGCAACAGCGGCAACAAGAAATCAATGCCGAACAAACCAAAAGTTTGAAGCAGAATTTCATCCGTCTCAGCAGTGGCTGCATTTGGCTGAAGGAAAACATGAAAGAGCAACAGGCAAAACTAATCCTTGCTGAAGAATATCTGCAAACTCATGCCCCGTTCCTGCCCATGTTCGAACAGAGCCAGTCTATCATCACCGATTTGAATGCGGTGCTCTCCTCCCATTCCCGTATCTCCATTTACGAGAAACAGATAGCGGAATTGACCCGGCAACAACCTGCCCAAGAGCAGGAACGCACAAATAAAGAGAATGACTTCAATCTGAAAAACAAAGAGAATCAGATTAAGCAACAGGAAATAAACCAACTGAATGTGCAGCTTGACTCCATGAACCGGAGCGCCTTGCAAGAAAAGAAGAGTACATTGGAGATTATCAAGGAGAATTTGCAGAAAGCTCAAAATGCTCTGATAGTATTGGAAGAAAAGAAGACATCTCTTGCCACTGCCGAGGAAAACGAGAAATCACTGGAAACGAAACTGCAAACCGGCAAGAACCAGCATGAGAAACTTAAAAACGAATTCAACACCCAAAAGAAAGCATACGATGGCCTTAAAGAGCTTTATGACAAACAAAAAGAGGCTGTGGAGGAATGGGCTAAAGAAGCCCGTGCCCGTCTATCTATAGGAGATATGTGTCCGGTATGCGGCCAGAAGATAGAGGCGCTCAGCAAGGACGAAGATTTTCAGTCGATGCTTGCCCCTATCCGGCAATCGCTGGAAGTAAAAGAGAAAGAATACAAGGAAGCGGAACAAGCTTTAAACAGTAACCGGGCAGAAGTCAAAACCTATGAAAATATGATAGCAAGCAGCCGTCTGGCAACAGAAAAAGCGCGGAAAGTTCATGATACTGCCCGAACGGAAGCAGAAGAGAAATGTGGTCGGTGCTCTATTCCAAGTATCTCCGACAATACCAAAGAAATACTGGAAAAGTTGTTTCAAGAGAATAAACAGAATCTGGAGAATGTCAGTACCCAACTGAATGAAATACAAACCCTCTCCAACCATATCTCCCGGCTGCAACATCTGAAAGACGAGTACCAGAAAGCAGTGGAAGCTGCCCGTAAGGCATTTGATACTGCCGACAAGAATCTGACAAAGCTGAAAAACGATATCACCAATAAACATTCACTGGCGGAAAGTGAAAAAGATATTGTCCGTACTACGCTGGAACGCGTCAGCCCACTGATTCTTTGGGAAGGTTGGCAAACCGAGTGGCAGACCTCCCCTACCGCTTTTATCGAACGCCTACAGAAATCCGCAGGGCATTATAAACTTGCACAGAACAGACAAGCGGAATTAAAAGCTACCATCGCCCTCATCGATAAAGAACTGAGCAGCATATCCGCCACCCAAGAACTGATCTGCACAGCTTTCCCCGAATGGAGGGATCTTCCGGCAAAGGAAAAAATGGAAATCAAGAATCTGGGAATGGCCTGGAATACGCTGAATTCTGAAGCCGGCGGACTGAAACAGAACATCCTGTCTGTCCGGAAGAATCTCGATGAGCTACAAACCAACCTGACAGCATTCTATACCACATATCCGGATATGGACGAAGCACGCCTCATCGCCCTTTCCTCCTACTCCAACGAGCAAATAGAATATCTGCGCAGCGGACAACAGAAGATTAGAGAAGAAGAAGTGGCAGCACAGACAGCCTTCAGACTCACAACCGGACAACTGGAAGAACACCAAAGTAAGAAGCCGGAAATGGAGGAAGAAGAAGCCCTCGAAAGTCTGGATAGCCTTATCACTGCTTTGGATGAAAAGATCACAGCAGGCAATCAGACCCTCTTACGACTGAAAATCCAATTGGAAGAGAATGAGAAAAACATTGCCCGGATAAAAGATGAGAAGAAACGTGCAGACGAGTTGCGGGAAGTTTACCTGAAATGGGATCGCCTTTGCCACCACTTTGGTGACGAGAAAGGAAAGAACTTCCGGAACATTGCCCAAAGTTTTGTACTGAAAGAATTGCTCAATGGAGCAAACTTCTACCTGCAACGCCTGACCGAACGTTACGAATTGGAATGTCAGGCGGGTTCGCTCACCATTCTGTTGCGTGATTTCTATCAGGGAGGTGCGGCACGTCCGGCCTGTACACTGTCCGGTGGAGAGAGTTTCCTGGTTTCCTTGTCATTGGCACTTGGTCTGTCTTCACTCAGCCGGCATAGCCTGTCGGTAGATACATTGTTCATTGATGAAGGTTTCGGAACCTTGAGCAGTGATTATCTGAACACAGTAATGGACACACTGGAGAAACTACACCAGATGGGCGGCAAGAAAGTGGGTATCATCAGCCATGTAGAAGGGCTGCGCGAGCGGATCAAGACCCAGATACAGGTGAAGCGAATTGATAATTCGAGAAGTGAAATCACAACAGTGAGGACACTATAAATATTATTGTGTACTTTTGCAGCAACTATTAATAGAAAAAGACAATGAAGAAGTTCATAAAAGGAGTCCGGTTTGCTCCTAAAAACTATTCCGACGAAGTAGAAGCGAAGATTCAACATTATAAAAAGGAAGGTTATAAACTACCGTCGCGCCACTTATTGCGCACCGAAGAACAATTGGCGGGTATCCGCGAAAGTGCCAAAATCAACACCGCGCTGCTGGATTATATTTCCGCAAACATCCGCGAAGGAATGTCCACTGCGGAAATTGACCACATGGTCTATGAGTTTACAACGGATCATGATGCAATACCTGCCCCTTTCATGTACGAAGGTTTCCCCAAAAGTGTATGTACAAGTATCAATGACGTGGTATGTCATGGCATCCCAAGCACGAAAGAGTTCCTGCGTAGCGGAGATATTGTGAATGTGGACGTTTCTACCATTTATAAAGGATATTTCTCGGATGCGTCACGAATGTATATGATTGGAGAAGTGAAACCGGAAATGCAACGCCTGGTACAGGTGGCAAAGGAATGCCGTGACATAGGCGTACAGACGGCACAGCCGTGGGCACGGCTTGGAGACGTCGGTGCAGCCATTCAGGAACATGCGGAGAAAAACGGATACAGTGTAGTACGCGACCTGTGCGGACACGGCGTAGGAATTAAGTTCCATGAAGAACCGGACGTTGAGCACTTCGGCAAACGCGGTACAGGTATGCTTATCGTTCCGGGAATGACATTCACCATCGAACCGATGATAAATATGGGAACCTACGAAGTCTTCATTGATGAAGCCGACGGATGGACCGTCTGCACAGACGACGGACTGCCATCGGCACAATGGGAAAGTATGCTTCTGATTACCGAAAACGGCAACGAGATATTGACTGAATAAGCATGGATATTGTTTTTCTAATTATCGGTCTTATAGTAGGTGCCGGCGTAGGGTATCTGATAGCCGGACGAAAAAGTGCCGCGTTATCCGCACAACTGCAAGCTACCCGCGAACGGGAAGAGCTGCTGAATCGTACGGTAGAAGAACGGATTGCACGTGAGAAAACCATCACAGCCGAGCGCCTGGCGGAGCAGGAAAAATCTTTCAATCTGAGACTGGCGGAGCAGCAGAAGCAATGGGAAGAACGTCTGAAATTGCAAACTGAAGAAGCGGAAGCCTTGCACAAACGCATGAGCACGGAGTTTGAGAATCTCTCCAACCGCATTTTCAAAAGCAAGACAGAAGACTTCACCAAGCTGAATTCGGAGCATCTCAGCAATTTACTCCGCCCATTGGGAGAAAACCTGAAAGATTTCCGGGAAAAGGTGGAACAAGTATATGACAAAGAGTCGAAACAACGTTTCTCGCTGGAAGAACGCATCAAAGATTTGGTAGAACTGAACAACCGGATCAGCGAAGATGCCAACAACCTGACTCGTGCGCTAAAAGGTGACTCCAAGATACAGGGCAACTGGGGGGAAATGATACTGGAGCGACTGCTGCAAGCTTCCGGCCTGATAGAAGGCGAACATTACTTCCGCCAGGAATTCCTGAAAAACGAACAGGGTGAAATGCTGACCAACGAAGAAAGCGGCCAGAGAATGCAGCCGGATATTATTGTCAGGTACCCGGATGAGCGGGAAATGATTATCGACTCCAAGGTATCCCTGACTGCCTATGCCGCTTACAATTCCGCCGAAAACAAAGAGGAAGAGGCTCGCTGGCTGAAAGCACATCTGCAATCGGTACGGGCGCATGTGGATGAACTCAGCCAGAAGGATTATTCGCATTATGATGCAAAAGCACCGGACTTTGTGATGATGTTTATCCCTACCGAAGCTGCATACCTGACGGCTATCAAAGCGGATACCAATCTATGGGAATACGCCTATAATAAAAAGGTGGTATTGATGAGTCCTACCAATCTGATCAGTGCGCTCCGCCTTTCCCTCGATCTCTGGAAACGGGAAAATCAAGTGAAGAATGTGCAGGATATTATCAAACGAGGTACATTGCTTTACGAAAAGATTGCCGGATTTACAGATACATTCCTGCGTATCGGTGACAATTTGAGCGGATTGCAAAGAGATTATGACAAGGCTTACAACCAGCTTTCGGATGGCAACGGCAGTGTGGTAAGACAGGCCGAACTGCTGCGTAACATGAGTCTGACTCCTAAAAAACGAATATCAGCAAGGCTACTGCCCGAAGATACATAAGACATACAGCTATAAACTTACAGCCGGCTTGTTGGTTCATGAACAAGCCGGCTGTTTCGTTATAATCCGAGTATATGTTTTTATTCAGTAAAGCATTATTTATGGGATAAAGTTGTCCGAATAACTTCTTTCACATCTTCCACGATTCCCATAGTAACATCTTTATCAAACTTCAGTCCCACTGATAATCCATCGCTGTTGGCAATCGTTTGGTAATCCTTTAGCTTCAATTCCAATTCCTGAAGGGAAGGATTCTTTATCACCGAGCTTGTACCTCCTTTCGGATACAAAGATACTTCTATGGGTAAAAGTACATCCGAAGCTGTCTTATATTTAGAACTGTAAGTCTTAGGCTCTCCAAAAGAAACGAATATAGGAAGCAAACTATCTAAACGAGCTTCGGAAACTCCACCCAATTCTCCGGAAATTTCTCCACGAACCTGTAAATAAGCCTCTTTTATGGTGCGCAGATAAGAAGTGATAGCGGTGGATGACGAACCACGGTCGTACCTTACAAATAAACCGGAAATCAGTCTTTTATCCGTATTCGTAACCTTCCGATACTCTTTCCTCAAGATATCCTTAAGGCGGACTGATAAGGTTTCCACATCATATTCTTTAATCAATTCCTGATTCAGCATCATCTTATTATTCATGTTCACGAAGAAACTATAAAAAGTTCCCGTCGGTTTCTCAATCCGATACTCCTTCTTTCCACCCACAGCATCTTTTGCCTTGCGCTCGAAGAATGCCTCCAATTGTTGCAATTCGCTCTCCTGAACTGAATTTTGTTTCACACTCACAGGCGTGTTTATCGCCTGCTCCATTGTTTTCTTCACTTCCGGTTGCGCAAAAGCATAAAGCGCTCCGGTAGCTACGGGCACAAAAAGCAACAGCTTCAAGTGTGCCCAATTGTTTGTTCTTCTTTTTAACATCATTGTGATACGATTTTTAAGTTTGCTGTGATTGAACCCGCAAGCCATAGAGTAGAGCCTTGCGCCCACGGACTTTTTCACCAGCAAGAGTTGATATTCTGTTGCATCGATGCCACTATTAATAACGCCATTATCGGCTTCATATTCATGCACTTCACGAAGTTCACGCATCAGGAGCCATGCGGCAGGATTGAACCAATGGAATATAACGATACATTCCATCCAAAGTAAATCCAATGTATGCCTATGTTGCAGGTGCATTTGCTCATGCAACAGGATTTCTCCGGGATTCCGTTCGTAATCCTCCTGTGACAGGACAATTGTATGCCCCCAACTGAAAGAGACCATCTTCTCCGGACAGATGACCAGCTTATATTTCCCGTAATTACAGGCAGGATAGCTCCGGATAAGCCGGCGCATACGGATGGTAGAAAGCAAGAGGAAAGCAAGCACTATCAAAGCCCCGATAAAATAACAACCGCCCAACAGCCAGACCACAGGAATAGTATGAATCACATTCGCACGATCTCCCTCTATCCACTCCCCTTTCTCTGCCATCAAAAGACTTGCTTCTTCAGACAAATGCTTTTCACCCGTTCCTCCTTCGCTTTGAACATTTACTTCCTTCTCAGTCAATAAATGTCTTACAGTAGTTATTGGCAACTGCAAAGTTGTATATTGATGAACATCTATTTGCAGCAATGGAAGTAACATACATGCCATCGTTCCTACCAGCAACAAAAAACGATTCGTACGGAACAGCGTATCTTTCCTGAAAAACAATCTGAACAGAAAGTACAGGATTGTCAGGCATAAGGTAGACTCAAATATATAAAACAATATAGTTCCCATGATCTATTTATTTGCCGGGTATAACTCTATTTCTATCTGTTCGACTTTTTACTTTCGATCTCTGCTATCAACGCTTTTAACTCGTCTACCGACATACCTTCTTCTTCAATAAATGTAGATACAACATTGGTATAAGAGTTATTATAGTATTGAGCTACTACGTCATTCAGTGCAGAACGCTTATATTCTTTATCGGAAACAGCCGCATAGTACTGGTACGTGTTACCATAGGCCTTGTATTTCACAAAGCCTTTTTCCTCTAATCCTCTAACTAAGGTAGATACGGTATTATAATGAGGTTTCGGCTCTTCATAAAAAGCCAGCAATTCACGAACAAACATCGGACCATGTTCCCAGAACATTTGCATGATTTCCTCTTCTTTAGCAGTCAATCGTTTCATAATATTTTCAAGTTTATTTGAGTGAACAACGCAAAGATAGAGATTTGTTTTAAACAAACAACTAATATTATTAGTTATTCAACTAATAAAAGAAGTAGTTTAACTAATATTATTAGTAGATAGTCAATACACCTTATTATATATAGAAAAAGAGAAGAAATATCTTATTTATGCTTTCTTTTTCTTAGGCAATACCTGATTCAGCACCACATATCCCAGTATTCCGGCAATAATAGTACCACACAACACACCGAATTTAGCTTGGTTCAGCAGTTCCGGATAAACACCGGAGAAAGAAAGATTGGCTATAAACAATGACACCGTAAATCCAACGCCACCCAGCAATGACACGCCTGCTATATTTTTCCAGTTCATACCTTCGGGCATACGGGCAAGCCCGCTTTTAATAGTCAGCCAGGTGAAGAGATAAATTCCCAAAAACTTACCCAAAAGAAGACCTAAGCCAACAGCAAGACCTACATTTCCTATAACTCCTCCGCCACCGCTAAAAACAACTCCTGCATTGGCAAAAGCAAATAAAGGAAGAATGACAAAATTCACGGCTCCATGCAGGTTATCCTCCAAAGATTGTAAAGGACTTATCACACGATCCGAAGCCCGCTCCACTTGCTTCAATATAGCAATCTGTTCGTTTGTCAATACAATGTTATCAGATTGTACCACCGGGAAAGAGCTGACAATAGCCCGGATACGCCGGATATATTTACCCGCATCCAGCCGTGGACGGGCGGGGATCACAAATGCAAGTATCACACCGGATATTGTACTGTGGATGCCGGATTGCAGGAATAAATACCAGATAATAATGCCAAAGAAAAGAAAGAAGATCTTCTGTGTCATACCGAACTTTCCCATATAATATAAGAAAGCATAAAGTATGGCAGCTACAATCAAATAACCGTAAGCAACCTCGGAGCTATAAAAAATGGCAATCACCAGAATACCACCAATATCATCTACCACAGCAAAAGCAGTCAGGAAAATCTTCAGGCTCAACGGTACGCGCTTGCCCAGCAGACTAAGCACTCCCAATGAGAAGGCAATGTCCGTAGCCATAGGAATAGCCATGCCTTGCGTTTCAGGAGTACCGGGAGTTACCAGAAAAAAATAAACCAGAACCGGAAATATCATTCCTCCACATGCTGCAATGAACGGCAGAATAGCTTTCCTGAAAGAGGATAACTCTCCTACCAGTAACTCGCGTTTTATCTCTAATCCCACGGCTAAAAAGAAAATTGTCATCAGACAGTCATTGATAAATTCAATCATCGTCAGATTATGACCGCCATGCGAAAGCAAGTTAAAATCACCAATACGTAAATGCAGTTCCTGCAACAGAAAGTTCTGATACACAGAAGACAGCGAAGAATTGGCCACAACCGCAGCCAGAATAGCTGTCAAGAACAATAAGATACTCGCCACTACATTCAGTGACGAAAAGTTTTTCACAGTACGTAGAATAATCATATATTCAATTTCAATATTAGATTTCCAAAGGATGCTCCGGTACCGTTAAAGAGCTATTCCTGATAGCTCATTAACGCCAGTTTTTTAACCCAAAGCACAAATATACCTGTTAATATCAGATTAAGCACAATAGTAAGTACAGAAATTACCAATGCCGGACCACCCAGATTATAGCCCAATGCAATAAAAATAACTCCCGCTCCTACCTCACCACGGGTAAACATACCAATGGAAAGTGCCAGACGTTCGCTCAATTTACGATCGCGATAAAAGAAGACCGGAAACAACTTACCGACATTGGAAAGTAACGATACAACAACCACATGTACAATAATCAATGCCCAAGGCATCATTTCCTGAGAACCGGTTATGGAGCTCAATCCCATATCGCCGGGGAGACTAATTCCCACAAGCGGGGGCATACTCATACCCACCAGAAACATAAATATAAATGAAATTCCAGTCGAAGCTTTATGCTCCCAGGCTGTATCAATATCCTTATGTTTCATGACCATACCCAGAACGAATGCCGGAAGCAACACCTCAATATGAATGCTGGCATCTTCTCCATATAAGTTCTTTGTAATAAGATAAAGCGATTGAGTGGCGGCAAACACCAGAACGGAATAAAACAGAATGGCTTTCCAATCCTGCCGCATATTGTATTTACTCAGTTTCTTCCAACCGAAAGAAAGCAACAGAAAGACGATAAGGATAATTACCAACAACTGCCAGCGGGGTCCGATCATCATTATTTGCAAAGGAATCATTAAGAGGATGGTATCCAAATCATCAAAGATGGCCAGCACCTGAATCTTCTTGTAGATCCAGCTGGACTTTAGTCCGATAGCAGCCAACATAGTGAATAATATACCTGCGGAAGTAGGAGCCGCAAAACGACTCAGCAACAAGTTTTCCTTCCATGCCTCCCAACTATTCCAGTATTCCGGCGGAAGTAAAACAAAAATATAATAAATAGCAATCAGAAACCAAGGCATGGCTGCCGTAGCCATGGCAACGAAATAATCTTTTGCGTACGTTTGCCATCGGGACTTGTCCACCTCAAACTCACGTCCCACATTAATCATAATGAATCCCAGACAAATATACAGTAACACATTAGATACAGTTTTCACCGTACCATAATCACTTCCTGACCATGCAGGCAGATATTGCGCTATAAAGAGACCTACCACCAGGAAGGCCGAAAATGATAGAACTTTTCTCATTTATTATTAGTTAGAATTTTCAAAACAAAGGGGATTGTCAAGACAGTCCTACAGAAAGAGAACAATCCCCGGACTAATATGAATCAGCTTTTATGCTTTTTTATATTAATCTAATTTCAACACCGCAAGGAACGCTTTCTGCGGCACTTCCACATTACCAATCTGCTTCATACGTTTCTTTCCTCTCTTCTGCTTCTCCAGCAACTTTCTCTTACGGCTGACGTCACCACCGTAACACTTCGCCGTAACGTCTTTGCGCACCGCCTTAATCGTCTCACGAGAAATGATTTTAGCTCCGATAGCCGCTTGGATAGCAATATCAAACTGCTGTCTCGGAATCAAGTCTTTCAGCTTCTCGCACATGCGGCGTCCCAAATCATACGCATTGTCGAAATGTGTCAGTGTTGAAAGGGCATCCACCGGTTCGCCATTCAGCAAGATGTCCAGTTTTACCAACTTGGACGGACGGAAACCACTGGCATGGTAATCAAAAGAGGCATATCCTTTCGAGATACTTTTCAGTTTATCGTAAAAGTCAATCACAATTTCCCCCAAAGGCATGTCGTAATAGATCTCCACACGATTACCGGAAATATATTCCTGCTTCACCAGTTCACCGCGTTTGCCCAGACACAAGGTCATGATAGGGCCGATATAATCTGTGGTTGTGATAACGGAAGCACGGATATAAGGCTCCTCAATATGGTCAATCAAAGTAGGATCGGGCATACTTCCTGGGTTATGCACCTCCGACATATGACCTTGTTTGTCATAGATATTATAAGAAACGTTCGGCACAGTAGTTATCACGTTCATGTCGAATTCACGATCAAGACGTTCCTGCACAATCTCCATGTGCAACAGTCCCAGGAATCCGCAACGGAATCCAAAACCTAGCGCCAACGAGGATTCTGGCTGGAAGGTCAGTGATGCATCGTTCAATTGCAGTTTTTCCAAAGAGGAACGCAAGTCTTCAAAGTCTTCCGCTTCAATGGGATATACACCGGCAAAAACCATCGGCTTCACTTCCTCAAAACCTGCAATAGCTTCTTTACACGGGCGGACAATGTGAGTAATCGTATCTCCCACCTTTACCTCTTTAGAAGTTTTAATGCCGGAAATAATATATCCCACATCACCGGTACGCAGTTCCTGACGCGCCACCATTTCCATCTTGAGCACACCGATTTCATCGGCATCATATTCTTTACCAGTGTTGAAGAATTTCACCTTATCTCCCTTGCGGATTACCCCGTTCACGATTTTAAAGTAAGCAATGATACCACGGAAAGAATTGAATACGGAGTCGAAAATCAAAGCCTGCAACGGCGCTTCCTCATCCCCTTCAGGATGGGGAATACGTTCAATAACCGCAGCCAGAATCTCTTCTACCCCCATACCCGTTTTACCGGAAGCACGGATAATCTCATCACGCTTGCAACCAAGCAATTCTATGATTTCATCTTCCACTTCTTCGGGCATGGCACTTGCCATATCACACTTATTGATGACCGGAATAATTTCCAGATCATGCTCAATTGCCATATAAAGATTGGAGATCGTTTGTGCCTGTACACCTTGCGAAGCATCTACAATCAGTAATGCACCTTCACAAGCGGCAATAGAACGGGAAACCTCATACGAAAAGTCTACGTGTCCCGGAGTATCAATCAGATTCAAAACATACTTTTCACCTTTGTACGTATACTCCATCTGAATAGCATGGCTCTTAATAGTGATACCTCTCTCTTTTTCCAGATCCATATCATCCAACATCTGTCCTCCGGTCACCTGTATGGTGTTGGTAAATTCAAGCAGACGGTCAGCTAAAGTAGACTTACCATGATCAATGTGGGCAATAATGCAAAAGTTACGTATATTCTTCATTTTCTACAATTATCTATCTATAAATAAGTATATTACAAAATGAGGCTGAATAATTCGTAGTACAGTCGCAAAACAAAATGGTAATATCTCGCAACGGGCTCGCCTCCTTTTGCGGGCGCAAAGATAATGAAAAATATGAGGTTTTGAAAGTGATTTATTCAATATCCGAGGGCGTAAATGTCTATATATCCTAAAACTATTCTATCATCCCACTGTTATGTATGCATAATAACCTAAACTGCATAACTGAAATGAAAAAATTTATTATTTTTGCGTGTTCCCTCCTATTATTGGCCGGATGCTCCAAGAATGAGATTATCATTTATGGCTCATCGCCCGAAAACAATGAATCCGACAACAGTCAGCCTTCGGAGAAAGAAGATGCACTCATCACCTTTTCCGCTTCACTCGAAAGTCGTAAAGTAACCAGATCCATGTCGCCCATGCCTAAAGGTCTGGTAAGTCAGATTTATGCCTTTGAAACTACAGACAGGAATTTTGATGATCCTTTTGCCGAAGGTTTGTATTCAACCACTTCCGCAGGCGTATTGACCGGATTAAAAGGCTACAAAATGTATTTAAGTAACGGATCATATAATATGTATGCGTTTTCTGAAAACTCCTCCGTTTATCCTCCAGACCTGACAGATGGAATATCCGCTCCGTTAAAGAATGGCATTGACTATCTATGGTGGGAAAATCTGGATCAAGAAGTCACAACTTCACAAATCCACATGCCCATTGTATTCCAGCACGTAGCCACTCAGGTCGTAGTAGACTTATCAGCCGGTGACGGTATAAAACTGGACAGTCTGATTTCAGCAAGTATACTTCCTCCCACTCCGGGTGCCACTCTCGATATAGAGACTGGAATTATTGAATCCACCTACACCTATGATACTACTCCGCTCACTATGGGAAAAAACGGTTTTCTCACGCAGGCCATCGTTCTACCGACAAAAGCCACCAATCCTATGTCTTTGACACTACAGATATTGGCAGACGGAGAAACGACTCCACGTACCTATACCGTAGGCATTCCCATTCCAGGCAAACTGGCAGGAGGATTTTCGTACGTCTTCAGTGCCATTATAGACGGAAATTCCGTATCGTTCCCTAATGTCAGTATCAAAGACTGGACCGAAGTAGATGAATCCGGTAACCCGCTTTATCCGACACAGAAATAATAAAGATCGCTCTTGCATCCCCAAAATACAACAACAAAGTAGAAAATATGGAAACTAAAATATCTGAAATCAGAAAAGAGTATACCAGAGGCAAATTGACACAATGCACCATCAATGACAATCCTTTCGAGCAATTCGAAGAATGGTTGAATGATGCTATTGCCCACAATGCGGACGAACCCACCGCCATGATAGTAGCAACAGTTTCGGCCGAGGGACATCCCTCTACACGCACCGTCTTGCTGAAAGGAGTGGAACACAACAAATTTATATTCTTTACTAATTATGAAAGCCGGAAAGGAAAACAATTGGCTGATAACCCATATATTTCCCTCTCTTTTGTATGGCACAAATTGGAAAGACAGGTACATATTGAAGGTAAAGCCGAAAAATGCCTCGACCAAGTATCGGATACTTACTTTTCCAGCAGACCCTATAAAAGCAAGATAGGTGCAAGAATTTCTCCACAAAGCCGGGTGATAAGTAGTCGTATGGAGATTATGCGGGCTTTCGTAAAAGAGGTCTTCAAGCTGGCGGGACATGAAATCAGACGTCCCGACAACTGGGGTGGTTTTGCCGTAACTCCTACCCGCTTCGAATTCTGGCAGGGACGGGAAAGTCGTCTGCACGACCGCATTCAGTATATACTTCAGGAAGATGGTAGCTGGAAACAGGAAAGACTAGCTCCTTAAACATCCCTTGTCAATGGACTGGAACATAAAAAGAAGCGTTGATAACATATAAATGTATCAACGCTTCTTTTTATAAGATAAATGTCAATCTCTCTCTTAAACCAACTTAACAAACAGTTCGCCTTCTACTTCCTGAGTAGAGATCTTGTCTTCTCTCAACAACCAGCCAAGGCCCAAGAACAAATCTTTGTCTACCAACTTAGTTGCTTTCTTGATTTGTTTAGCAGTTAAACCTTCAGTCTCATTCAGTGCACTCCAAATTTTTCCTGCAGTTTCACCAGCTTTTTCTTTTAACATTTTCCTTTTGTTTTTAGTTATACATGCTTTAATCTAAATTCTCTCATTAGCGAGGTTCAGATTTTATTTCAGCGGCAAAGATAGTTATATTTATGTTATATAACACATTATTCTCTGCTTTTTTATGTTATATGTCATAATAAGAGCATTTTTTCAGCAGGTCAGACCAAAAAGAATGATTCATTCAAGCGAAACTGATGGTTTGTTTACATTAAATAGACGATCTGTTTTCAAGATATTCCGCCCAAATACGGGCAGCTTCTTCCACCATCCTGACACACGGACGTTTAGCATAATATTGGTCGGTGCGTTCTTCGGGAGTAGACACTCCTTCCGGCTTCTTCAACCCCAATAATTCAGCACAAATTGTAGAGCCATTCCGTTTCTTAAACTCGGCAGCCAATTCCTGTACTACTGCATAATTGGCCCCTTTTCCTTCACGGTCTTTGGGATCAGTCGCTCCGGTTTCCAGTCCGGCAAGCAGAAACATACCGCATGCAGCGCCACAAGTCTGACGCATACGACCGATACCTCCACCGAAGGAAGCTGCCATACGCGCCGCCTGTTCTTGCGTAAATCCATACATGTCGGCAAAAGCAAGCACCACAGACTGGGAACAATTATAACCACTCTTAAAAAACTCTACCGCTTTCTCTATTCTTTCTTCAAACATTACCCTATCCCTTTTTTAGCCTTCTATATCCAACAACATGGGACAATGATCAGAATGTACAGCATCATTCAGAATACGCGCCTCTTTCAGTAACGGGCGAACAGTTTCGGTCACCATACAATAATCAATACGCCATCCTTTATTCTTTGCGCGGGAGTTGAAACGATAACTCCACCACGTATATTCCTGCTGTTCGGGATGCAACAAGCGGAAAGTATCGATAAAACCGGCATTCAGAAAACGCGTCATCCATTCCCGTTCTTCGGGCAAGAAACCACTATTAGTAGCGTTACGAATAGGATCATGAATGTCTATCGGTTCATGGCAGATATTATAATCTCCGCAAAGTATAAGTTTCGGACATGATTTTCGCAGCTCCGTCACGTACTCCTGGAACTTCTCCAACCACACCATCTTAAATGCCTGGCGTTCGTCACCACTCGTTCCTGAAGGATGATAAACACTTACGACAGATATATCGCCAAAATCGGCACGGATAAAACGGCCTTCATTATCATATTCTTCTATCCCCATGCCATATTCCACATGGTCCGGCTCTTTTTTAGTCAAGATGGCTACTCCGCTATACCCCTTCTTCTGCGCAGAATAGAGATAATGCTTATACTCCAACGCACCCAATGCTTCTTCCGGATATTGATCCGGCTGCAATTTAGTTTCCTGAATGCACACAACATCAGCTTGTTCCCGTTCCAGCCATTCCGGCAAACCTTTACTAACAGCTGCACGCAGCCCGTTTACATTATATGTAATAATTTTCATATGATCGTTTATTTAGTTTATATCTTATATATCAGAAGCCTGATTGTTCAAATGTATCCGCTTTATGACAATTCGGATATCAACAACATAATATTCAATACGGTCACGATACCTGCAATAGCGTAAAGTACGAAACTGCTCCATTTACTGTTGACATACTGCCCCATTACCTTACGCGAAGATGTTAACCCGACTTGCAGGAAAACGGTAAAAGGCAACTGTATACTCAGCACCATTTGCGAAATCAACAGCCCTTTAAAAGGATCGCCAATGAAGAATATCAGCAACAAGGCGATACCCAATGAAAGGATCACACCCACCTGCGAGTGACTATCCTTGATGTGATAGGATTCACCGAAGATACCGGCAAAGATAGACCCCGCCGCCATACCACTTGTAATGGTAGATGAAATACCCGCCATCAGCAAAGCCAGAGCAAAGACAACCGCAGCACTGTTTCCAAGCAAAGGCTCCAGCAAAGACTTCGCCTGTTGCAGTTCTTCAACCTGAATACCGCTTTTAAAGAAAGTAGCAGCAGCCAGCAATATCATAGCACTATTGATAGCCCATCCCACAATCATAGAGAAGAGCGTATCAAACAACTCATACTTCAAAACCTTACGAATAGAACTATCATCTTGCTTATTATATTCATGGCTCTGAATCACCTCCGAATGCAAGAATAAGTTATGCGGCATCACCACCGCTCCCAACACACTCATAATAATCAGCATGCTCCCTTTCGGAAAAGCTGGTGTCACCCATCCTTCCACAGCCATCGGCCAGTCAATCTTCACCAGGAACAACTCATAAATAAAGGATAATCCGATAACGGAAACAAAGGCAATGATGGAACGCTCTATCTTCTTATACGAATTCGTAAAAAGCATGATGACGACAAAGACGGTTGTCAATACAGCTCCCCATATAATAGGGATATCAAAAAGCATTTCCAAGGCAATTGCACCTCCCAATATTTCGGCAAGGGAAGTCGATATGGATGCCAACACCGCAGTGCCCAAAATAGGACGTGAGACCCACTTTGGCGTATATTTTGTGGCTGCTTCTGATAAACACAAACCTGTAACAATGCCCAAGTGAGCCACATTGTGCTGCAATACAATCAACATGATCGTTGACAAAGTTACCACCCAAAGCAGGGAATACCCAAATTCGGAACCCGCTGCAAAGTTGGAAGCCCAGTTTCCCGGATCAATAAAACCAACTGTAACAAGCAATCCGGGACCAATATATTTAAAAACGTCCAGACCACCCAAATAACGCTTGTGGTCCCTACGTTTCAAATCTTTCAGAATATTTTTCATCGTTCGTTCTTTTAATGGCGTAAAATTACGAAATAATAACAAGCGAGCCACACTTTCAGTTCAAAAAAGAAGCCCCCGGCATTGTACAACACCGAGGGCTAACCTATATTTTTAAAGTACAGGGATTTAGTTAGAATCCCATTTCATGCAGTGCCCTACATAACTGATCCGGACAAGAAGTTGAACGCCTTCCGCAACGAACCCCCTCCAGACGGGAAATCACATCATTTACTGACATTCCTTTCACCAGACGGGAAAGACCTTGCAAATTTCCGTTACAACCTCCCCAAAACGCAATATCCGTTATTATATTATTTTCTATTTCCAATTCAATGTGAGAACTACATGTACCTTGAGTCTTATAAGTATACTTCATTACTCTTCACTACCCTCCGGCTTCATATTGGTATAAACTGTTTGCACATCATCAAACTCTTCGAGACGTTCTATCATCTTATCCAAAGTTTCACGTTGCTCGGGAGTCACCTCTTTCGTATCGTTCGGAATATAAGTAAATTCACCACCGACATCCTCAAAGCCACATTCTTCCAGATGTTTCTGGATAGCTGCATAGCTCTTCGGATCGCCATAGATAGTGATTGTTCCTTCTTCTTCATCCTCTTCGAACTCATCATCTACATCGTAGTCAATCAGATCAAGAATGAGTTCTTCCATATCTATGCCGTCCTTCTTCTTGAAAGTAAACATACACTTATGGTCGAACAGGAAAGCTAATGATCCCATAGTACCCAAGTTTCCGCCAAACTTATTGAATACGGAACGTACATCAGCGACTGTGCGGGTAGTATTGTCAGTCAACGTATCTACGAATACAGCAACACCGTGAGGACCGTATCCTTCATAAGTCATTCCTTTGTAATCACTCTGGTCCTTACCCATTGCATTCTTGATAGCACGGTCAATGTTATCCTTCGGCATATTCTCACGCTTACAAGTAGCGATAACCGAACGCAAAGTCGGATTATTTTCCGGTTCCGGGCCACCAGCCTTTACTGCAATAGCAATTTGTTTACCCAGTCTTGTAAAGGTCTTTGCCATGTGACCCCATCTTTTCAATTTGGCAGCTTTTCTATATTCAAATGCTCTTCCCATTGGAATTATATTTTAATGTTTAATTATTAATTGTTTTAATTATCAATTAGCGAAGCTTTGCATCCAACTTATCTTCCAGATTCTTCACGAGTTTCGACATGATCTTATCGATCATCTTATCGTTCAGTGTCTGTGCCTCATCTTGCAACAGGAAGCTGACTGCATACGACTTTTTGCCGGCTTCCAGATTCTTACCTTCATAAACATCGAAGAGAGATACATCTTTCAGCAATTTCTTCTCTGTCTCATAAGCAATCTTCTCTATTTCGGCAAACTGCACCTTCTTATCAATCAACAAGGCAAGGTCACGCTTCACAGCCGGAAATTTGGAAACTTCCGTATAGCTGATCTTTACAGAACGGATGGCTTTCATCAGCTCTTTCCAATTCAGGTCAGCGTAATATACTTCATTGTCAATGTCGAAAGCTTTCAGAATCTTCTTTGTTACGATGCCGAATGTAGCAAGACGCTTTCCACCCTTAGTCTGTACAGACAAGGCAGCAGCATAAATATCATCCGTCAGGTTACCTACAACCAGATTTCTCATATTCAGCCCTAAACGCTGGAAAATATTCTCCACGTAAGCCTTCAACTCATATACAGAGCTTTCTTCATCAGCATGCGCCCATGAATTGGATACTTTTTTACCCGTTACCCACAACCCGAGATGATAATTCTCAGTGTAAGCAGCCAATGACTTTTCGGGATTCTTCTTTTCTTCATTGAAATAATAGCAATTTCCGAATTCAAAGAATTTCAGGTCGGCATTCTTACGGTTAGCATTATGAGAGATACTTTCCAATCCACCGAACAACAAAGTCTGACGCATGGCATTCAGGTCTGTACTCAACGGATTCAGTAGCATCACCAAGTTTTTAGAAGGATAAGTTTCCATACCGTCATAATAGCCGGCACGTGTCAGTGAGTTATTCAGAATCTCATTGAAACCACAACCTACCAACTGTTCAGCCACCAGGTTCTGCAACTTGTTAGACTTATCATGTTCGCCCTTCGTAGTCAAGCTAGACTTCAGCGTAGACGGTATTTCAACATTATTATATCCATAAATACGGAGAATATCTTCAATAACATCACAATCGCGTTGCACGTCTACACGATAAGGAGGAACCGCCAAAGTCAATCCTTCTGCCGTCTCATTGGTTATTTTCATCTCCAGACTGGTAACAATGCTCTTGATTGTCTCCACCGGAATCACTTTACCTACCAACGAATGCACCTTCTCATAAGATAACTCTACGATGAAATCCTGAGCAGGAGTTGCACAAACATCCTTTACTTCAGAAGAAATAGTACCACCAGCCAGCTCTTTCACCATCAAGGCGGCCAATTTCAGACAGTAAATAGTGATATTGGGGTCAATGCCTCTTTCAAAGCGGAAAGAAGCATCTGTATTCAGTCCGTGACGACGAGCTGTCTTACGAACCCATGTCGGATGGAAATAAGCGCTTTCTATGAAAACATCTTTGGTAGTTTCCGTAGAACCGGAATCCAGACCACCGAATACACCGGCAATACACATCGGCTTTTCCGTGTCACAAATCATCAGGTCACGATCAGATAATTTACGTTCCACGCCATCCAACGTGACAAACGGAGTACCTTCAGGCATTGTCTTCACCACTACTTCGCCACCTTTAATTTTATCTGCATCAAAGCAGTGCAATGGCTGGCCGAATGCATGAACAATGTAATTCGTGATATCCACTACATTGTTGATAGGACGCAGTCCGATGATACGGAGTTTATTCTGCAACCATTCCGGACTTTCTTTTACTGTTACGCCTTTCACCGTTACACCGGCATAGCGAGGGCAAGCTTCACTGTTTTCAACTGTAACATTGATATCCAGATCATGATTTTCAATGGCAAAAGCATCTACAGACGGTTTCTTCAGAGAAGTCGGTTTGTTATTTTGCACCAGATAAGCGTACAAATCACGAGCTACCCCATAGTGAGAACAAGCATCGGCACGATTCGGAGTGATATCCACTTCCAGCACATAGTCGCTCTTGATATTATAATAATCTTTGGCAAGAGTTCCCGGAACTGCATCAGCCGGCAGAACAATGATACCCGCATGATCTGTACCAATACCGATTTCATCTTCAGCGCAAATCATCCCATTGGACTCAACACCACGGAGTTTTGACTTTTTAATCGTAAAACATTCATCTCCGTCATAGAGTTTTGCACCCAAAGTGGCAATTACCACTTTCTGACCGGCAGCCACATTCGGTGCACCGCATACGATCTGCACAGGTTCCCCCTGTCCCAGATTCACAGTAGTCACGTGCATGTGGTCTGAATTCGGATGAGGAATGCATGTCAATACCTCACCGATAACGAGACCTTCCAGTCCTCCTTTAATCGTTTGCACTTCTTCTACACTTCCCGTTTCCAAGCCAATAGAAGTTAATGCAGCGGCAACTTCTTCCGGTGTCAAATCGAAATCGACATACTCCTTCAACCAATTATAAGAGATATTCATATCATTAATTTTTTATTGTTTCCAAAAGTGACCTGCAAAATTACAAAGTTTTTTTGGATGACAGGGAATTATCCATCAAGAAAATAATGAAAACAGCCGAAACTACATGATAAAAAGTAATTCCGGCTGCAATATTAAAATGCTTATGTAATTTTACCATTAATTTAGAATGGCAACGGTCCATCCGATCCCACCCCACCAAATGGATTGTCTGTTTGAGGGGCAAACTCAGCCGGAGGCGGCACACTGCCATCACTTACTGCATTCATTTTAGAACCAAAGGTTGCTCCACCACCTTCTGCCGGATGCGGAATCACCATATCATCTTCCGGATTCTGGAAACGGGTGTACTGACCGATAAAACGCAAACGAACATCACCTACCGCACCATTACGATGCTTGGCAATAATAATTTCTGCCATACCACGTAAATCGGTTCCATCTTGTGAGGTATAAATCTTATAATATTCAGGACGGTGAATAAAACATACCATATCGGCATCCTGCTCAATGGCTCCCGACTCACGCAAGTCACTTAACTGCGGACGTTTACCTTCTTCACCTTCACGACTTTCCACACCACGATTCAACTGCGACAAAGCAATAATAGGAATATTCAACTCTTTCGCCAACCCCTTCAACGAACGTGAAATCGTACTTACCTCTTCCTGACGGCTACCGAATGACATCCCACTCGCATTCATCAACTGAAGGTAGTCGATAATAATAATCCTTACTCCATGTTCGCGTACCAGACGACGAGCTTTTGTACGAAGTTCAAACACTGACAATGAAGGTGTATCATCTACATACAGCGGAGCATCCAAAAGATCACGCAACTTATAATCCAACTGTTGCCATTCATAATCCGCCAGCTGTCCGCTCTTAATTTTCTCACTCGGAATTTCGCACGCGTTGGAGATCAAACGATTCACCAACTGTACGTTACTCATTTCAAGAGAGAACACAGCTACCGGATTACGATAATTCACTGCAATATTCTTTGCCATAGAAAGTACGAATGCCGTCTTTCCCATTGCCGGACGGGCAGCAATAATAATAAGGTCCGATTTCTGCCAACCGGAAGTCATCTTGTCAAGTTTGGTAAAACCGCTCTCCAAACCACTTAAACCGTCCGTACGGGCAGCCGCTGTCTGAATTAACTGATACGCTTCGGCAATGACAGGATTAATCTGCGTATAATCCTTCTTCATGTTCTGCTGAGAGATCTCAAACAATCTTCCTTCAGCTTCCTGCATCAAATCATCTACGTCCAGAGTTTCATCGAAAGCTTTACTCTGAACATTGCTGGTAAATGTAATCAATTCACGAGCCAATGCCTTCTGTGCAATGATGCGGGCGTGATATTCAATATGCGCTGAAGAGGCAACCTTACTACTTAACTGAGTTATATAAAACGGACCGCCCACTTCCTCCAAATCACCGCGTTTAGCAAGTTGCTCCTTTACCGTAAGGATATCCACCGGTTTCTGATTCACAGCCAGGTCGGTGATAGCGGAATAAATCAACTGGTGCCGGTGCTCATAAAAAGACTCCGGACGAAGAATTTCACTTACTAACGAATAAGCGTCTTTCTCTATCATCAATGCTCCCAATACAGCCTCTTCCAGTTCCGGTGCTTGCGGCTGGATACGTCCGTAGTCATTTACGGGCTGTATTTTTGCCTTACTATTGCTTCGGGGAGCTTTTCTCTGTTCTGCCATTTTTTAATACTATGAATTATTAAAGGGATGGCAAAGATAATGCTTATTAATCAAAATCATCCCTATTCTACCAAACAAAAAAAGAGCTACTCCTGAAATTCAGAAATAGCTCTTTACATTCTATCAAAGTTATTTTTAAATAGTCATTACCTCTAAATAACAACTATCACCCTTTACAACATGCCTTTATTTGCTCTACAATATATGCCACATCTTCATCCGTCACCCAAGGACCGGCAGGAATACATAAACCCATATTAAACAAACGTTCAGAAACACCATTCACATAACAAGGATTATGGGCATAGACAGGCTGCAAATGCATAGGTTTCCACAAGGGACGGGTCTCAATTCCCCGTTCATCCAGGTTACGGCGGACTTCATCATAGGTAGTACCGGTCTTCACAGGATCTATCAGAATAGTAGACAGCCAATAATTAGCGTTGAAACGATCATCAGGATTAGATTTCAACGTAATACCGTCCACACCTTCAAAAGCCTTCTCATAAAGAGCATGTACATGACGGTGATGCGCAATATGCTCATCCAATACGGTCATCTGACCACGACCGATACCCGCACAAATATTGCTCATACGATAATTGTAACCGATCTTTTCATGCTGGTAATGAGGGAAAGGTTCACGAGCCTGCGTAGCGTAAAACATTGTCTGCTTCTTGGTGCTTTCATCAGGAACGATCAAAGCGCCACCACCCGAAGTCGTGATCATCTTGTTACCGTTAAAAGACAACACGCCAAAGGTACCGAACGTACCACATTTCCGGCCATTAAACTCAGAGCCTAAAGCTTCCGCAGCATCCTCCAGCACTGGAATATCATATTTAGCGGCTATCGCGCAAATCTCATCAATTCTGGCAGGCATACCGTAAAGATGAACAGGAAGAATAGCTTTAGGCTTCTTACCTGTCTTCGAGATTCTGTCTTTGATGGCTTCTTCCAGCAAAACAGGGTCCATATTCCAGGTATCCTCCTCACTGTCGACAAACACAGGGTTAGCTCCCTGGTAAGCTACAGGATTGGCTGACGCGCAGAACGTAAACGACTGGCAGATAACCTCATCACCGACTCCTACACCAAGTTGGATTAATCCCAAATGGATGGCCGCCGTACCCGCAGACAAAGCTACAACTTCCTTATCCTGTCCTACAAAATGTTTCAGTTCATCTTCGAAAGCATTCACGTTGGGGCCTAAAGGAACAACCCAGTTAGTATCGAAAGCTTCCTTTATAAAAGCCTGCTCCTTGCCGCTCATGTGAGCAAGGCAAAGATAAATTCTCTTGTCCATAAAATTATGTGATTATAAAACTATAAATCGAAAAGAGGGATGGTTATTTCCGCCAAATATAATGAGGCACTATCAACCATCGGATAACTCCTCCCACTTTCATAAAAAAGCGGGAAAAAAGTATAAGCCAATTCGTATATATACCGTTAATTCTACACGCCTTCATAAGTTCAATGCTATTCCCACATAATACACTATAAAAACTCCTATTGCTAATCCCACCGAAGCGCATCACTACTACGTCAAGATCAAGATAGCGGTAGCAAATCCTTTCCTTCAGGAAAAAACGCAAAAACAATTCATAGTCACCGGCAATCCGGAAATTCGAATTAAATCCTCCGGACTTTATATAACACGATTTTCTTGCATAAAAAGAAGGATGGGGAGGCATTATGCCATAGGGCAACATCCCGGGATTAAAATAATTACCCGAATATCTACGAAGCAATCGTTCGTCATTCCTTCTTCTATACAACACATTCCCAAATACAGCATCAATCTCCGGCTTTTCAAAAGTTTGGGCTATTGTTTCTATTACATACCGGTCTTTAAAAACATCGTCAGAATTCAGATAACCGACAACATCTCCCGCAGCCATCCGCAATCCTTTGTTCATGGCTTCATAAACACCGGAATCTGCTTCACTGATATATTTCAGTCGTCCTTCAAACAAAGGAACATACTTTTCTATTGTAGAAACGGTATTATCTACGGAACCTCCGTCAACAACAATACACTCTATGTGAGGATAAGTTTGAGTCAGAACAGACCGAAGCGTATCTTCAACCGTTGCCTCCCTGTTCAATACAACCGTTATAATGGATATAAGCATCTCCATGTCCGGGGTACAAGTTACGTCCATCCGCCAAGCGAACAATACGCTCTTTTGATTTTACGGCATCCGTTTTATGGCTGTTCGGAAATGAAGCTATTACTTTCACACCGGGAATATATGAATCGCCTGAAAAAACATCATTACCCAATTTATAAGTTAAGCAACTTTTATCATGTCCCGGTGTCTCCAGTACTTCCAAAACATTTCCAGTAGTAATTTCTATTTTATCACCCTCTCCCAGTATGCTGATATTATTTTCAGTCCATACAATGGGATCATTATGATAACGTGAGAAATTTAACTTGTCAGAGCCCAGAGCTTCCTTTCCAAAAGAGGAAGTATAAATGATACAATCCGGATATGCTTTTATCAGTTCCCTGATCCCATAAATATGATCATAGTGAGTATGAGTCAGGAATACTGCCTTCACAACTTTTCCATCGTTATCCAGCCACTCCTTTACAGGCTGAACATCACCGATGTCTATTAAAAAAGTCGACGGCCCCTCACTGGTAAGAATATACGTATTTGAAGTAAACACACTGTTTATGATCCGATGGATATACATTTAATTATGTCCATTAAATGGTTCTGTAGTTGCACTTCCTTCCATATTTATTCCTTCACGAATAAATACTTTTTTGATTGTAAGGAAGATTATCTTTATATCCAGCCAGAAAGAGATATGATCCACATACCAAACATCCAGTTCAAATTTCTTAGTCCAGGATATGCTATTCCGACCATTCACTTGTGCCCAACCCGTAATTCCCGGACGAATTTCATGACGGCGGTATTGCTCTTCCGAATATATAGGAAGATACTTGATTAACAAAGGACGAGGTCCTACTAATGCCATATCTCCCTTTAGAACGTTGATTAACTGCGGCAATTCATCTATGGAAAGAGAACGAACTATTTTTCCGACCTTTGTCAGACGAACGTCATCCGGCAACAGATTACCTTCTGCGTCCCGTTCATCCGTCATAGTCTTAAATTTAATAGCCTTAAATATCTGGGCATTTTTCCCGGGACGATCCTGGGTAAAGAAGACACCGGCACCTTTATTAGCAAAATAAAGGAAAATGATAATAATAAGTAAGATTGGCCAAATGATAAGTAAGGCACATAATACAATAAGAAAATCTATCGCACGTTTTAATCCGTTCTTATACATAATCTACAGTTCAATTAACGGTTGTTTATTCCAATCTATCGACTCAGCAGCTTGCTGTACATTACAGAATGAATAATTCCCTAGTAAAGTATCCAATTTATTCAACGCTCCTCCTTTACCAATGTTTGTCTTTACATAACGGGTTATACGGTTCTTTAATGTACCAGGTTCTTTATAGTATTCTTCAAATTCCTGCTTAGTCATGAACTTTGAACTCTGTTCGATTAAATCATTGATATGAAAATAGAACATCACATAATCCATGTGACTAATAAGTTCCTTATGCAACCACAATGGCACTAATCTGAAATAGCCGCCACCCGAAAATGGTACCGCTTTTCCCATTAATCTGGCAGGACAGACTGGCAACTCCTTAATCGTATAATCGTTCTTTTTAACCAACGAAGGTATAGTCGAAGTAAACTGGGGAAATCCTCCCAAATCCCGACTAGCTGGAAAAACAGAACAATCATATTCAATCCCATTTTCTGCCAATATTTCAAATGCCCAGTCATTATCTTTCCCTATTGAGAAAGCCGGTGCACGGAAACTGCTTACTTTTTTGCCAATCAAATTCTCGATTTCTTGCACAGCAATACGTGTATCTTCTGCAAATTCCTGTCTAGTCATCTTGTTTATCCACAGATGCCGATTTGAATGACTACCTACTTCGTGACCATTATCAGAAATTCTTTTCAATACCTCTGGAAACTCTACAGCTAATTGACCCACACAGAAGAATGTTGCTTTGGAATTACTTTTATCAAGTGTATTCAAAATCCAATCAAACAACTTATCATACTGACGATATTTCTCTTTTCGTCCACCCTTAAAGTGCTTTTCAATATACCATTCCTCAATATCAAAAGATAATATATTCATTTTATCATCTTAATTATATTAAATCATAATCAGCAAGGCTTACTTCCCAATTTTCAATATCAAATATCCTCTCATCTATCAAATCGTGATCAAATATAGTACCTACAAAATGAAACTTTTTAGGTTCTAATTTCTCCGGCACCTTTATCAGAGTCATTGGTGTAAAAGGAAGATACCCGACATACATGATCATATCAAGGAATTGTGTACTACAATGTTTGTATACAGTTCTCACAGCCCAATCGAAGTTTTTCTTCGACAAAGGATATACATCCAATAAAAAAGCTGTCTTTATCCCTTCATAATCCATTACACGATAGACTCCATGCATTCCTTTATTCTCTATAAAAGAATATTTAGGTGTTTTCCCCTCCTTTTCTAAATATCTGAACTTATTGAAAGACATTCGCTCTTTATGAACAAGAGGTCTGCTGATTTTAGTTGAGAAAGAAAGCACAGAGAAGTATAGCCACAATTCTGCAAAAAATACAGATAGAAAATTTAATTGTCGAAATTGCTTTTTAATACTACCAATTCTAACTGGTAATATATAAGTAGATAGATTTCCAATATCCTTTCTTTTTAGTCCTTTTTTCTGAATCGGATAAGCGTTAGCATTGGGAAAACCCATCAAAAAGGAACATTTCTCATTTTCTACAATATATTTTTGACTTTCTCTGATCAAGCGTTCATATGTAAAAAAATTACGATATTCTTTCTTAATCATAGTACCAGCCCCATAAGCAAACAATGTTTTTACCCCATTAAAAACATAATAATAAGGAACCAGATTATGACTACCAATTACTACATTGTTCTCATCTTTCAATAAAGCATGAATAGAATAACCTAAAGGAGTTTGAAAATATCGATTCCGAAAGGACTCAACAGTCATTGAATGCTTAGGGAATATTTCATGAAACAAGATACAAACTTGTTCCATTTCATTTTCCGCCAGTTCTGTTGTTTTTTTTAAAATGATTTGGTTCATTACAATTATTATTGTATAGTGTAACCGCCATCTACCACAATGTTTTGCCCTGTAATCCAACGGGCAGCATTACTCAACAGAAAGGTACAAACATTAGACACATCATTTACCGTACCTACTCCCAAAGGGAAACCAGACAGTCTTTTTTGTTTGTTTTCCTCTGACAAAGAACTTAAATATTTGTTCATCATTGGAGTTAAAACTGTACCAGGTGAAACACAATTAACAGTCATCTGTTTAGCCGCCAATTCAAGAGCTATCGGCTTCACTGCAGCAACCATAGCACCTTTCGAAGCTGCATATGCAGTTACTCCTAACCTCCCGATGACAGATGCAATAGAAGATATCAGAACAAAATGGCAACCTGTATTTTTATATTTTATAGAGGATATACATTTTATCAGTTCAAAAGCACTCAAAGTATTTATTCGCCATACTTCCTCATAATCCTGTGGTAGCAAAAATTTCAAAGGTATAGTCTTCTCAATCCCTGCCCCATGAATCAGCCCATCAATATGTATATAACTATTATGGATTTGTTCAACCAACTCTGCAATACCATTCAGATTTCCTAAATCATAACAGATAGCAGTATGACCATCCCCTGTCATTTGAATTAAAGTTTCATTTAATCTTGTTTCATTTCTGCCAACAAGAATAACACGAGCTCCCATATTACTACAATCTATAGCACATTGAGCTCCAATTCCTGACGAGGCACCGGTGACAAGAACTACTTTTCCTTCTAAAGAAAATGGACTATGTTTCATAACAAATCAAATTTCCACAATATCACTTATATAACAATCACTCATTGATACAATACCAGTAGCCCAAGTCATTCCAACTCCAAAAGCACTCAGTAGTATTGTATGATTTCCTATAAGTTTATCTTTTAATTCAGAAACAATAGTCAGCGGCACAGACACAGATGAAACATTTCCAAACTTACTAATAGTTGAAGGAACCTTATTAACATCAATTTTCAATTTGCTTACAAGATAAGAATTCATAAAATTATTTGCCTGATGAAATATATAATAATCCATAGTTTGAATATTCATCCCAGCAAATTCTAATGTTGCCTTAATATCATTAGGTATTTCACGAATAACAAAATTAAATACATCCCCTCCCTTCATGTATCCTTGTTCATCTGTTCTGATATTACCATATTCGTCCACAACTTTCTCTTTTACAGTTTCCGAAGAACTAGGAATTCGATAACCACCCGCATTTATCTTTATTAAAGATTCACGAGAACCATCAGAATTTAAAGAAAAAAATGATTTACCATATTTCTCACCTTTTTCTATTATTGCTGCAACTCCACCATCACCAAATAAGAACGCTGTTTTCCGGTCTTTAGGAGAGTAAACTTTCGACCTAGTCTCACCATCTAACAATAGCACTTTACGTATATTAGGTTGCTGTGCATATGAATAAGCCACTGTCAAACCATATATAAATGCAGAGCAACCTAAACTTATATCAAATGCAATTGTCTTATGCGACAATCCCAAACGTTCCTGCAATATTACTGAAGTGGCTGGCATACGATAATCCGGAGTCTGAGAAATAAATATCAACATATCAATCTCTGATTTATCAATATTCATGTCGCTTATTAAACGTTCTGCCGCAGCAAAGCATAAATCTGAACTACAAGTCTTGTCATCAACAAAGCGACGTTCCACAATACCAATCTTATCAACAACCTCTTTTACTTCTGCCTGTGAGAAAAACTCAGTATATTCATAGTTGTGAATAATACGTCGAGGGACGCAAGCAGACATACCGGAAACACCGACTCCCTCAAATTGCAAAAAGCCCATAATTACTTATTTATATAATTAAATATATCTTCTACAGTTTCCAACTTATTAAAATCATCTTCATCAATAGCAGCATCATACTCTCTATCCAACATCATGATTATTGACAAATGGACTAAAGAACTCCATTCTTCAATATCTCTAAAATGGGTCTCATAAGTTATTTTTCCAGGTTCTGTTTCTTCAAACTGTTCCGCAAACTTTACTATAAAATCATTCCTATCCATAATATATTAATTAAAATTATTTTACAACATATATTAATTAAAATTAAGTATTAACATGCAGTATGCTAAAATTCATCCATAATCTCTTTCTCGATAAACTATTTCTAAATAAGACGTTAACTCATAACTCCATATTTTCCGCAATGAATATTTTCTTTAATTATTCTTGCCGGATTTCCCACTACTATACAATTGTTCGGAACATCTTTTGTAACAACCGCCCCAGCACCAACTACAACTTCATTACCAATCGTTACTCCAGGCATAATAATAGCCCTAGCACCAATAAAGCAGTTGTCACCAATCCTAGTATCAACTTTCATACAACGACTAGCATCATGGGCAAGAATAATGACTCCCCCCACTATCCTTGTATTTCTACCAATATGTATTCCTTTAGGATTAATACTTTTATCAAGTGATGCTTTTCGAGATATGGCGGTTCCCTCTCCTATTTCCATGCCATAAAGAGTTCTGTATATCCAAATATTGTATCTTATCAATATTTTATATATCCACACTCTACATCTGCTAAGTATCATATCAATGAAAAAATTATAAATAGATTATACTTCCACATACCTATTTGTAAACTTCACTTTAACAGTTAACTATTTCAGGTATAATTATTTTCTTTGTCTTCATCCACATTGTTCCCCATGTTAACCCTAAACCAAATGAGGACATTAATAATGTGGTCTCTTTCGACATTAATTGTTCCCGAAGTCGTGTCACCATCAATGAAGGTATAGAAGCACCTCCCAAATTACCAAACTCTTCCAAATTATAAGGGACCTTTTCCTGAGGAAGTTTTAACTTCTTAACGATACGGTCAACGATCATTTTATTAGCCTGGTGAATCAAGAAGTAATCAATATCCGTATCGCGATTAATTTTATAATCTGCCAAAAATTTCTCTACAGATTTGGGAGGACGAGATATTGCGAATGAGAAAACATTCATTCCATTTATCAGAGTATGGATAGGAGCACGAACAATACCATTACCGAAATCCTCGTATTCAAAAGATTCCGGTGTAGCCGGATGACGAAAACCACCGTGAGGAGTCATCAATGCTTCATATCCCTTACCATAAGTATGAAAATCAACAACAATATCATTAGCCGCCTCGTCATATTCTAAAGCTATTGCCGTACCACAGTCACCAAACAATGGTACGCGACTCTTGTCCTTCATCGACCCCATACGCAATGCCGTATCACCAATAAGTAACAAAGCACGCTTTACATTACCAGTCGTCAACAGATTGCCCGCAACTGTTATTGCATACATGCATCCACAGCATCCCATAGGGATATCCATGCAAAAACAGTTCTCTGACAGTGACAACCTATCTTGCAATATACAAGAAGTGGGCGGAGTACGATAATCACCCGTTACGGATTCAAACAGCAGAACATCAATACTATCCCTCTCCCATCCCAGTTCTTCAAGTAACTTCTCAGCGGCAGCTTGGCACATATCCGAAGCACACATATTATCCGGAGCAATATGACGTCTTTTTATCCCGACTGTATTATCAAATACTTCCGCCTCTTCCTGAGAGAAAAAATCAAAATCAGATGTCTTCACCACATTCTCAGGAACAGCCATAGCTACTCCTTTCATGCCGACATTCTTAATTCTCCATCTTGCCATAGTGCAACCCGTTAGAGTTCAACATCATACTTTTTCAAAATTTCACGTCCCTTACCATAGGAAGTGAATTCCATAATATCTTCCGGATCGAACATCACATCAAAAGACTCTTCCAACAAAGCAATGATATTCAACTGGTGAACAGAGTCCCATGATTCAACGTTCTCTTTCGAGAAATCGTCATTTAGTACAGAGCTATCCACACCAAACACCTCAACAAAAGCATCATTGTATTTTTCAATATTCGTCATTACATTCTCTATTTTTATAAATTCAACTTACTGTATAATATCTTTCCGGCTTCATTCTTAGGAATACTATCTATTATTCTCACCTCAAAAGCCGACGCCACAAGTCTGGTCTTTTCTACCAATATTTCCTTTACCGCAGTCACATATTTATCATCGGTCAGATAAACAATCATCTTTTCATCTGTACCCACACAGGCACATTCTATCGGGCATTTACCTTTAATTATCTGTTCACACTCATCCAATCCGATACGCATTCCATACAGTTTTAAGAAGCGTCCCATACGGCCTACAATGAAATAACACCCGTCTTCATCCCGATAGGCAAGATCACCCGTACGCATAAAACCGTTACGCTCATCACCCAGCAGTAAATCCTCGCGCTTACGAGCATACCCCATCGTTACATTTTTGCCGCGATAACACATCTCACCCTCCGTATTTGGCAATTCTATTACAGAGCCATCACTGTCTATCAATGACAATTCTGCATTCGGAACCGCACGTCCTATACTGCCACACTTTGAAATTGCATACTCCGGTGGAAGATAAGCCATACGGGCAGTACCTTCTGACTGTCCGTAAGTAGCAATCCAGCGTTTCCCGTTATCACGACAGTATTCTGCAAATTTCAAATTCAACTGACGCGGCATTTTTCCGCCTCCTTGAGTAAGCAGTGTCAAATCAGGTAAGTCCATACGGAAAAAGCGCATCAGATTTAATATCTCAAAACTATAAGGAACACCTGTAAAACTGGTGGCATGCTGTTCTTTCATAAAAATCCAGAAAGCTTTGTCGGTCATACTTTGATTGGTTATCAACACAGTAGCTCCAACATAAAGATGACTGAATACCACTGATAACCCCATAGTATAATATAATGGAAGGACAAGCAAAGGACGATCATTGGAAGTCAGACCAAAAAAAGTAGAGATATTTAAGGCCGCCGCTTCTATATTACCATACTTATGCCGTACCAACTTGGGACTACCTGTTGAGCCGGAAGTAGGCAAAAGATGAGATAGATCAGGATGCATCTCACAATCTTCCATTCCTGTACGCAAGAGGATATAGCCATAATATTCACACACCATTTCATAATGCAGGTCAACTGCCATCAACGAGGGCACACAAACATAAGAAGGGCGGTAAATATCAAGTAGATTATGAAGAAGTTCCTTTTCAATATGTGCATTCAATATTAAAGGGACATTGCCGGAATTAATACAACCTATACTCCAAGCTATACCTCCGACATTATTTTCTGTCAATAAGAATAATAAGGAACGACTGGGAAGAATGGTAGATATGTTCTCGGAAAAATCCAACAACTCACCATACTTCAAGGTATTCCCCAAAGCATCAACTGCAGCAAACGCATCCTGCGCCTGCTTATTTAAATTCAATATCATTTGGTTTATTTTATTCTAAATGGAAGCACAGCCATCAACTCCCAATATCTGACCTGAAATATAAGAAGAATGCTCTGAAGCAAGAAAAGCACAAGCATTAGCAACGTCTTCTGGAGTTCCCAAGCGTCCTAAAGCAATCTTTTGAATACGAGTATCGATTTTTTCACCACTTTCTTCATAAAGTTCTGAAAAGCGCTCCGTTTTGACAATACCCGGGGCAACAGCATTCACACGAATCCCCAAAGGAGCCAATTCTTTAGCTGCAGATTTAGTAAAAGCCATGATTGCTCCTTTGGTTGCAGAGTAAGCAGATTGTCCCGGTGAACCTAGTACTGCCGTTACCGATGCTATATTTACAATAGAACCACTGTGATTGCGAGCCATCAAACGAGAAACCAGCTGAATCATTTCAATTACAGCTATTACATTCACACGGAACATCAGTTCTGTTTCCGGGCGCAATATCATACCGATTTTCTTATTAAATACCACACCCGCATTGTTAATCAGTGCATCAATACGACCTTCTTGCTTGAATACGGACATAAAGGCTGATTTTACAGCTGTAGCATCCGTCACATCAAAATACAAAGGAAGCACACGAGTATTATTATCTTCTGAACAAGCTTTCGCCCATTCATCCATAACTCCTTCAGCACGGTCGCAAGCATAAACTATTGCACCATCCGAAGCAAAACGTTCAGCTATAGATTTACCGATACCTTGTGCAGCACCGGTAATAATACAAACTTTATTATATAAACATCTTTCCATATCAGCTTAATGTCATTCCTCCATCTAATTTAAGAGATGTGCCTGTTACCCATGAAGATGCATCAGACAATAAATATATAATAGCCCAAGCGACCTCTTCAGGTTTTCCATATCTTTTAAGCGGATACCTTAACTTATCCGCCTCATACTGTTCAGGTGTCAATTGTCCCCTATCTAAAATTCGAGTTTCAACCATTGCTGGATTAACACTATTACATCTAATCCCCTTCGCTGCAAGTTCCAAAGCCGATGAACGCATATATGCATCAATACCACATTTCGTCATCGAATAAATAGCATTTCCCATAGAAACACGGTAAACCCCCGCAACAGAAGAAGTAAAAACAATAGAAGCCTGAGACTGTATCTTCTTTTGTTTCAGAATTTGCTTAATCAATAAAACAGGAGCCTTTAAATTAATCTGCTGCATTTCTTCCATTTTTTTAGCAGTAACAAATTGAATCGGAGTTAGTCCAACAATCCCTGCATTACTAACACAGCCATCAATAAGAGGAATCTGGCAAACCAAATCTTTTATACCGTCCTCCGTTGACAAATCTGCCACAATTTGCATATGTACTCTATTTTCAGAGACCTCTAATTCTACAAAAGTTTCTTTTAAGCGTTTCTCATCTCGCCCAGTTATAACTAAAGAGGCACCCATTTTAGCACATTCTATGGCTGTTGCTCTTCCTATACCAGAAGATGCACCAGTGACAAGAATTATTTTACCTTCTAACGAAAACGGATTATATTGACACATATTTATAATTCTATCAAATTTGACAATACAATTTCTTTTGTTGTAAAGGCAACAGTTCCCCAAGAAAGTCCTACACCAAAACCACAAGCAATCCAATTAGTTTTTTCCTTTTCAACTTTTCCTTTTGTTTGAGTTAGTATTGTTAAGGGGATTGATGCAGAAGAAGTATTTCCAAACTCAGTCAAACTATATGGTACTCTTTCTGAATCGAGTTGTAGTTTTTTTCTTATTTTTTCATTCATCATCAAATTAGCCTGATGTAGTATAAAAAAATCATAATCAGACATTTGTTTTTCACTGAATTCAACAACTTTCTTGATGGACTTTGGAGCAACAGAAATCCCAAAAGCGAAAACATCCATTCCCTTCATTCTTGTTTGCAGACGATGCATTTTTTTTCCATCTATATCTTCCATTTCAAACGATCTTAATGTTACTGGATTTCGACTACCTCCATCAGGTATAATAATAGCATCATATCCACTACCATCAGTTCCAAAATGAAATGAAAACTTGTCACTTTCATTTCCTGTATACTCTAAAGCTGTTACAGTTCCAGCATAACCAAACAATGGGTCAAATTCACAAAGTGCTCTTTTTCTCGCATCACCAACTAACAATAATGCTTTCTTTATGCCACCTTGAGATAATATAGCAGCCACCGAACTCAATCCATATACCCATCCAGAACATCCAAGAGAGATATCCATCGCATAACATTCCTTACTCAAGCCTAATCGCTCTTGCAAAATGCAAGAAGTTGCTGGTAGAATATAATCAGGATGTTGAGATACAAAAAATAAAGCATCAATATCAGTTTTATTCCATTCCAAATCACTAATCAACTTTTCCGCAGCAGAATAACACAAGTCAGATGCTGTATATTCATTAGAAATATGTGCACTTCTTATGCCAGTCTTTTCTGCAAAATTAGAAGAATCATAATCAGCACTTCTTACACTGTCCTCAACACGTATAACTTGTTTTGGAACACATGCTGAGATACCTGCAATGCGAACTTTAGTTATGTTGAATAACGCCATTACTTTCCTTTTACTATATTAAACAGTTCCTCAATAGTCTCTGCTTGACGCATATCATCCCCCTTCAAAGTAATATCATATTCTTCATCAACCATCGCAATAATGGAAAGTGCCATTAATGAACTCCATTCATCCAATTCTCTAAATTTAGTAGAACCTACAAATTCAGCTACATTTGTTTCATCAAACTGTTCCGCAAACTTTGATATAAAATCTTGTAATTCCATATAACTTATTTTATAATTAATAATTAATAATCAAACATTTTTGCAGGGTTTCCAATGTAAGATCCTGGACGTTTCGGTGAAAACATTAATACGCTTCCAGCACCCAAACGGATTTTATTTTTGACTTTGACCTGCTGCAATACAATTGATCCCACACCAAAAAAATTATTGTTATCAATTATGACTGCACCTGAAATTCGAGTAGCAGGCATGAAAATATTAAAACTACCAATATTTACATCATGACCAATAACAACAGAACCATTCATTACATTAAAATCACCAATATGTACATTACACGAGACTGTGCATGCCCCTTGTATGATATTTCCTCGTCCAATAACAAATGTTTCTTTATCAATCACTTTAAAGGATGGATCAATTATATTGGGAAAATTTATCCTTTCATTGGTAATTAAAGCAACTTTTTCTTTTATAGCCTCTGGACTACCTATTGCAATCACTATATCCAAATCAGTGGGATAATAATTTATATCGTCACCACTTCCAAGAACTACACCATAATGAGAAATTATATCTCCTTTCTTTTTTATATCATCAAAGAATCCTATCAAATTCCACTGATGATTCACTTCATTTATACGATTTAAAAGGCAAGCTACCTCTTTACCAAATCCACCAGCACCGTAAATAGCAATATCACGCATATACAATATATTTAATATAATAATTATTTTTCTATCAACATTGGCATAAAATCATCATTATAAATTCTATTTGAGCAATAACATTGAAAATTATGTTTCTGTTCCAATTCTGATAATGGCAACAAATCATCCATCGTTTTTAAATCTTTATCTAAAGAAAAAATAATATATCCTTTCTTTAGATAATAAGCTAATAAATTATTATCGTCACGCAAAAAGACCTTTACTCCATTTTTCAAAAGTGCAATTATATTACCTGCTGCTTCTTGTCTTCTAGCGCCAATTATTGCGACAGCAACACTACCGATCAATCGTATATATTCATTTTTTGGCATGTAGGACAGAATAGGAATAAATTGCTCACCAAACATTTTTCTTCCCTCTTTCAAGACCAAATTCCTAATTGAGGAAAAACCATAAGATAAAGGAATAATTTTAGAGTACTCGTTTAATTTATCAATCAATGCCACCTTTTCCATTATAGAAATATGATTTGCCGATAAAGATGCCTGATGGTTGATCAATATTTTTTTTTCTTTTTCAAAAGAAGAACGTTCTATCTTATTTTCACTTTGCTCTTCTTTATTCATGGCTTGATATGCAAAGTATTTAAACTGAATATTAGTATTATATTCTCTCTGAAAGAGTAAATAGTCTTCATAATTCCAAAAGCAGAAATAATCAATAAAAGGAATGGCTTTTCTTAGGACATCACACATAATCTCTTTGCCTAATATTTTTCTCAAAAATTTATTATATTTCCCTGGATATATATACGATTTGACAGAGTAAAAATGCAACTTTTTGTCTAACAATTCATATCTGCCTTCTTGAGCCAATGCAATGTACAATTCATATCCCCAAAATATCCAATATACTTTATACATTTTCCCTGCGTTCAAATAAGCTAGCAAATCTACATTAGTACGATGTAGGCCATGTAACACTATTGTATCGATATTGCTATGTTTACATAAATGATATATTTCTGAATAATTTTCCCGTAAAAATGGTATATAGCGAAATACCGAACTAGCATTCAATATTCTACACTTATTCTTTTCTTTTCCTACTAAAAAAATATTCTTTTGTGGATAGTATTTCTCAAACACAGAGACACTATCATTTATGAAATTTCCATCATAGCATAAATGTAAAATATTCATATCATATATTTTTTTGAATTCATAACGGGTATTGCCAATATAAACAAGAAAAACCAAAATTCTTTTAATGGGTAGTCGCGTATAAGATTGGCCACAACAAAGACTATAAAAAAAGGAAATGTGTAGTTAGATTTATATTTTAAAATATAAGTTATAAGAAAAGAACACAACAGCAATGTTCCAACCCATCCGCGAATATAAAAAAAGCGTTTATAGCCTGCACAACCATTTACTATATTTGTATCAGCTTTCGTATCATAAGCTTCACGTCCCACTCCCATAAGAGTTTCTGATGATTTTAAATATCGTTCAAAATGTAACTCGAAAAAATTTGTGGTCCGATTTGAACCTGCCATTTCTCCATCTTCAAAGGCTAAACGAAGAAAAATTTTCTGGTTCAAATAATTATAGCCCTGGTTATAATTATTTGAAATTCCCCAAATCCCGACAACGAATAATAAAAACGTACAAATATACAAACCTCCTTTCTTATTCGCAAACAGAAGATGCAAACAAAATCCACCAAATAGGAGTCCGTATGCAGCCAACGATAATGAAAAGATAATACCTAATAACAACACAACATTTCCTATCTTACTTAATTTATATCCACCAATATGAAGTAAAAAGCAACACATAGTACCTAAATGCCCAGGTTCCAAGAACATTCCTGCAAATCTTGGTATAGAAATAATATCCGAGGTTTGGTTCACAAGAAATAGGTAGTATACTTCATGAGAATAAAAAGAATCTGTTTGTGAAAAATAATGTGGCAAAGGAAATTGAAGTAAATAGAGTATCCAACCAAATAAGGAAATCGCAACAATTATTTGAGTCGATAATATTACTAGTTTTAAAATTCTTTCTTTCAATTCAACTTTTGACATTATCAAAAAAGCTGCAATAAAAGCAACATTTATATGAAATAGCAAAGAAAGCAAAGATAATTCACCAACATTAATAAACTCATATGAATACAATAAAAATACTAGACACAAAAACAATATTTCCGAAGTACTAACATACCTATAATTTTTTCTATAATGGGAAATAATACAAACGCAAGATATAGCAGTCATGACAGATAAAAGCGATGTTGGTATCCCCCATGTAAAATACAATCTTTTCGATTGGAACATCGTTAACAATAAGCATGTTACAAAAAAACAGAATAATAATCTATTCTTATTTAATTTCAGTGACCAAGAAGACGAGAACATTTCTTGCATTTTCAAATTTCATAAAGTAAACTAACCTCTTTTAAATATTATTCCCCAACGCATCTACCCATTGATTATTACCAGCACTCCATATAGGTTGTTTTAAAGTAGTATCAAAATATTGGAATCCAGCCTCTACATCCCGAGGCCTTTCAGAAGTTGTCCCTTGTTTCTTTTTATAAATATATCCATCTGACATTCTAAATGTTTTTGTATAAGAGTCGTACCAAACGGGAATCTTATCATCAAGCAAAAAAAATGTTTTACCCGCATTGGAAGCATCTAAAACCGGCAATTCTGTTCCTTTTATAACCTTAAACATTTCAGCATATGGAAATGTAATAGTCTTCTCAACATCCTCAAAATTAACTTTTGAAAGTTTTACTTCTAAAGGCGTTGGATATACCCCTCCACTAATTGCAATAGATCCTTTTTTAGAACCAACCGCAACATTACCATGTTTAATAACACTATACTCTGATTTTAAATTATAGTAAATAACAATTCTCCAAGTATCATCTAAATCTCCACCAACAATAGTATTGCCCATAGCTAAAAAAATTTCATAACTATTCTCTTCATTATTATATTTTACATTAGAGAATATTGGCAAAAATTCATATATGGACGTTGTTAGGGTCGAATCCCGCCGATAACCAATTCGGAAATCATTAATCATACTAGTGGCAGAATTACCTAATGTATATGTTGTCACATTTGTAGATTGCTTAATACCACCACTGTTAGCAAAAGCTGCAAGTTCAATTTGAGAAAAATTGCCTTTAGGAATAGACATCTTACATACTTGCCCCTTATTGAGATTCACAAAAAGTTTAACCATCCCCTCCGTATCTTGAGGACTTATACAATTAATAAACTCATGTTCATAAATAGCAGCAGCACTTGTCAAATATGGATTTAACTCATCAAACCTACAATTATCATAACATATATGGCTACTTTCCGTATAATAGTTAATGCTATTACCTACATTGCTTATACATGGTATATGACAATTAATAAATTTAAGCCAAAATGTAGTGTTTAGCCTTAAAGGAGCTGTAAAATTACAATCTGAAATAACAGTAGCATATCGCCCATAATTTTTTTGTGTATTATTGGTTGATGACACATCATATCTATTATTTCTAAATATGCAATTAGACATAGATACATTTTCATTCCTACAAATAGGATTAATTTTGATATAGTCACTTTCAAAATCTATTCCACACATTGGAGCAGTACCATTGATTTCTTCAATCCCATTCCCCTCAAAATATACATTCTTTATAGAGACATCATGAGCTGCACAAGAAATGCCATTTCTTCTATTGAAAAGGACTTTAACATTATCAATCAAAACATTCTTTGTAGGTTTATCCACAATTCCCCCAGATGGGCTTGAAGTTATTTCACCTGCAGAAATTTCAACAACATTGGAACCTATTCCAATACCATCTCCAAAAGCCTCACCAACAGTAATATCACGTAATATTACATTATTACAACTTAATATCTTAAAAATGTGACCAAATTCTCCATAATAAGTACTTTTGGACACAAATGGATCTGAATACAAATGTGCTTTAGCATCACCATATATTGCACCAGTTCCACAAATTTCAATATTTTCCTTATGTATAATTTTGAAGACAAAATAAGCACCTTGATTCGTTGGAATCATTTTCCAAATATTATTTAAAATCATTTTAGTGTTTGATTTTAATTCAAATATCGTCAAAAAAGCATACTCTTCGCTATTCAGCTTTGCATACATCGGTCTCACAATATCTCCTAAAACCGGATTACCTTTATAGGCAACTTCGTACCAATACACTCTGTCTGATATAAAATGAATTGTGTTATGTAATGTGTCATCAGTAAGAGATATAATATTTTTTATTATCTGATTAGCCGGATTATCTTTTGATGTTTTATAAAAGAACCACGTATCATAAATGTCCGCAACCTTCCAAGTTCCTTTGATTACAACATCTCTAAATATCATTACATTATCAGAAATAATAATTGAACTATTTCCAATAAGCGTACCATTATTTATTGTACCACCGATAAATTTAAAAGTAGAAGATTTAGGTAACTTTATTTGTCCACCATTCAGATCAAAATCACTACGAATAATATAGGTTACATTACTTTGGGTTACTTGACTAGCAAAAGATTTATTATTGCACAATTCCACATAACTTAGTGCATTCTCTTTTTGTGAATTAATGAGTACACTATTAGCTCCATTAGTATAGCATAAAAACTTAATAGAGATAAAGAGTGAGAATAATATCCCTTTCAAACATGTATCAAATGTTTTTTTCATAAAAACAATCCACAAGACCATTTGTTAAATTATTTTATTAAAACTTTTCTTATCAGCAATACTTACATTACGATATTTATCTCTGTAACGTAGTAGTCAAAAACATTAATCATTTTGGAATATCACATTTACAAACAAATCATCTTGTATGCTATCGGCAAATGCCTTTCTCTTGATACAGGTTCCAACCCTTTGATAATTAAATTCAGTTCAGCAGGACACAAAAATAGAAAGCTCATAATATAGAAATTATAATAATACTTCAGTAGCAATTCTTTCAATCTCCTCCTTTGCCAAACCATAGTACAAAGGCAGACAAAGTATTCTTTTCGAAATGTCTTCGGAAACAGGCATTTCTACATAGGGAAGTATCTGTGTAAAGGTATTCACCGAAGGATAGAAATAGCGTCTTGGATAAATGCCTTCAGCATTCAACTTTTTCTCAACAGAGAGAAGCGTTGCTTCCGAAGGAAATATCACTGGAAAATAACTATAGTTACAAGCCTCATTGATACGCTGAAACTTCAATTCAGGACATTGAGAAAGTATCTCTTTATACAGCATATACTTTTCTTGACGATCAGCCAGGGCAGACGGCAGATAACGCAAATTGGCAATGCCGATAGCCGCATGAACTTCGGTCATTTTTCCATTAGTACCATCATCCACAACATCCTTACGATCATCAAAACCAAAGAAACGCAAGCGCTTCAACTTTTCATGCAATTCATCGTCCAAGGCAAAGCAGGCACCTCCCTCAGCCGTATTCAACATCTTTGTGGCATGAAAGCTCGTAGTGGAAATATCACCGTACTCAAATATTGACCTGCCTTTATAATTCACCCCGACAGCATGCGCAGCATCATAAATCACTCTCAAGTTATGCTTCTTAGCTATAGCATCAATTTGCTCGACTTCGCAGGGATTACCGAAAACATGTACGGGAAGAATTGCACAAGTATGTTCAGTGATCTTTTCCTCAATCTTAGACGGGTCCATATTCAATGTCTCAGGATCAATATCAACAAAGACAGGCGTACAACCCTCCCAAATAATGGAGCTGATTGTAGCGATGAAAGTAAAAGGGGTAGTAATGACCTCACCTTTAAGGCCCAAGGCACGGATAGCCATATGAATGGCAATAGTACCATTGGTCACTGAAACAATATTACGCAAGTGAAGATAATCAGCAACTTCCTTCTCAAAACGTTGTACTAGGGGACCGTTATGCGTCATAATACCACGCTCCCAAATACCCTGCATAAGCTGAGTTACTTCTTCCAACGGTGCCAAAGTAGGCATCGTCACATAGATACTTTTATTTGCCATAACAATATTCTTTTATTTGCCCGATATACCGGGATTGATTCAAATTCTGTATATATTCACCTGAAAACTCTCCTGTATCCAAACAGTGAGCAATATGCGCCAGCATATTTGAGAAATGATCATCAGCTGGTAAGAGAATCTCCTCGTAACGCCCCTGCTTTTCCAAGATTACTTTCGGAGAAAAACCAGCAGGAGCGGTGAACGCACGGGTGGTAGTCAATCTACCAAGACTGCCCCAAATTTCATAGCCGCACTGATAATAATTATCAAAACCGAAAGCAAGCTCTGCAATGACACCTTGGGGACTGTCAAGGTACGCCCCTCCGTACAAATCAACCTCCATATCAGAAGGTTGGTATAAAGAAGCGGAACGCAAACTTAAACTACAATCAGGAAGTATAAACTGCATAGCTTTCAAGGTATAAGCTCCCGCATCAAGCAAAGACCCGCCGCCAAGAGATTTCGAATAGCGGATATTATTCCGATCCTCAAAAGGGGGGAATCCAAAAGAACAGCGGAAACAACGGAGGTCACCCAATTCATGCCTTTCCAAAAGTTCTTTTACCCAAACATGCTGGGAATGAAAACGAAACTGGAAGTTCTCGATCAGAAGCAAATGTTTATCACAGGCAAGTTCAACAAGCTCCCGAACCTCATCATAAGTGCACGACAGAGATTTCTCACTCATCACATGCTTTCCTTTTTCCAAAGTTTTATGGATCCACTCATAGTGTAAGCCTGTTGGAAGCGGAATATATACCAATTCGATATCCTCATTATCCAGCAGCTCTTCATAGTTACCGTAAGCAACACAATGATAAGGGGCAGCTGCAAGTTGGGCTTTGTGAAAATCACGACTGGCAATGCCAGTCAGTTCAAAACGTTCAGATGACGAAAAGGCGGGAAGAAGGGAGCGGATTGCTATATGGGCACATCCAAGCACGCCCACTTTATATTTTTTAGCCATTCGATATTTAAGATAAATAATTTAGAGCCGCTATCAAACTGCGGGACTGAATGTTCAGATAATTATTGAAACGCAAGAACTGATAGATTTGTCCTAAAGTCATCCAGCGATAACGTTCAGGGAGTTCGAGGGGAAAAGAATCATCCACCTCAACAAGCATGTTACGGTTTTGCTCATGATAGAAGCGGCCTCCTTCTTCCGATTGTAAAGTATCGTAAAGCACCTGAGATCCGGAAGACTCAAGCACAAGGTCAAGGAAAGGCGGACGGGCACTTCGAGAAGAAGGAATATTACCTGTCAGACATTGCACTGTAGGAGCCAATTCCATAACATCAAAGTTACCGCATTCAAGTTTTGCCTGCACCATAAAATGATAAACTCCATTTATCTTTTTGATGATAAAAGCACATATGCCTTGCTGCATCGGTTGAATCAACGGCTGGCACCACGAAGAGACCTCACGGTTAGATATGGTAACTTTCACACCAACCACTTTAAAGTATTTTCCATCCTCACGGGATATTTCACCGGGCAATACCCGCCAATCTGTCATTTTCCGGAGAGGAAAAGGATGTACCTTCAAATCATACCGGGACTTTAAAGAAGACAGCCAGGAAAGATGCTCGGATATCGTAGTATGACAGTGATTCGTTACGGAAGAAAGAAACAAATCCCTACCAAAAACCGACAAACGACTCGTATCATCCGCAAGAGATAAATAGTCGCTGATTTTTAAACCGGAAAGAACGGTACGGGTATCCATATTGACCATATTATCATAACGCATCAACTCTTTTATCTGACCGAGTGTCATCCAGCGGAAATCATCATACTCCTCAACATCCTCCTCCACTTTTATTATAATATTGCGGTTTCTCTTACGAAGAAACCTTGCTCCCTGTTCGGATTGAAGTTGGTCAAGAATTATCTGGTCAGGGCTCGCATTCACAAAATAATCAAGGTATAGGGGTTGTTTCCCTTTATGAATCTGACTATAATTACTCTTAGTAGCCTGCAAGGTAGGAGAAATCTGCACACAATTTACATTCCCGGGTTCGATCTTTGCTTGCATCAAAAAATAAAGGACACCATCAAATTCCTTGGTCAAAATCCCCAGATAGCCTACTTCCGGTTGGTTGATTATAGGCTGCGTCCAACTGGAAAGGGAGCCATAGTCTGTCTCTACACGAATCCCTTCAATCGAAAAAAAACGACCGGAACTATGTCTTAAAGTACCATCTTCATCCTGAGACCAGTGATCTAGGGAAGAAAAAGGAACAGGATCAACTGCGACCTGAATTGAACGATTACGATTCTCAATCCAAAGACGTATTTCATCCAGCGAATGCAAAGTACCCTGAATGGTTAATAAAGAACGAATTACCATTGTACGATTTTTTCTTGAATTATTACTGATATATTATTTTCTATCCCGAATTATGTTTACTTTCGTTTTAACAGAGAGATGCCAAGTTGCTTAAGTTCAAGGTACTCCGGTAACTTTATTTTCTCGTAAATAAAAAATGCCAATAGAATTCCCAATACTAACTGGATCGGGAGAAGGAGATAAACCGACCAATCTAACAAAGAGACACACCACATAATGAAAGCTACGGTAAGGGATGTAAGAAATGTAGGCAATATATCTTTCAATTGATCTATAGTGGGATAATCTATCAATCCTGCAGAATAATAGCTATTCAAAAAATAAGCAATAAAAGAGCTTACTACACTTCCCCAAAGCATATATTCAATACCACAATACATACCTATCATAATTGGACCTACTGCTATTATTTTTTTTATTATTTCTAATTTTAAAAATAAGTCAGAGCGTCCTTTTACTTGCAAAATATTCAAATTAATAGCATGAAGAGGGTACAACATACCGGCAAAACAGATTATTTGTAAAAAGTAAACGGCAGGAAGCCACTTTGCACCTATTAAAATAAGAATCAAAGGCTTTGCTACAGCTGCAAGTCCTAACATACATGCAAAACTTATCAGCATAGTAGTTTTTATAACCTTGCGATAAGCTTCACGTAATCGTTCTGATTCCTCTTGAATTGAACTTAATACAGGATAGCTAACACGTTGGACAACAGTAGTCAAATTGCTGGAGAATATTATATTAAACTGTTCTGCACGCGTATATTGTCCTAATATGGAAGAAGCATAAAAGCGACCAATAATGATATAATAAATATTCTTATAAATAGTGTTTATAAGCCCGGATAACAATAGCTTGGATCCAAAGCCAAAAAGCTCATTAAAACTTTTTATTGAAAATTCAAGGTTAGGATACCATTTACAGAAAATCCATAAAAATAAAGCATTCAATAATTGCCGGGATAGCTGTTGACCGACCAAGCTCCATACCCCCATTCCGGCAAGCGCCATACCTATACCAACAAATCCACTACTTATAGACGAGATTAATGAAACCTTAGTTTGTGTTTTAAAATTAACATTCCGTACAAATATCGTACGAGGTATAATGGATAATGCATTAATAATAAGAATAAAGCCTATTACTCGCATAACCTCCATCAATATTGGTTCTTTAAAGAAGACACTTATCGCCGGTGATGCAAGAAACAAAGAAATATATAAAACAATACTAACTACTATATTAAAATAAAAAACGGTATTATAGTCAATACGATTTATGTATACTTTACGTATAAGGGCGTTAGAAAAGCCACTATCAATAATTGAATTTGATACGGCTATAAATATAGCTATCATAGCCATAACCCCATATTCCTCAGGAGTCAGCAAACGAGCTAAGATGAGACCGACAAGAAAAGTAATACCTGAACTGGCTATATTGTCTATAAAACTCCAACCAACACCACGAACTGTTTTATCTTTTAAAGATTCCTGCATACAATAATCAATAAGACCAGAGTAAATTTGAAAGAGATCAGCATCAAAGATCTTATTTCCAAACGCTTAAAAAAAACAATATGTATTATATATAAAATTCTATTCAATGCAACTATACATAAAAAACTAGGGAGAAAGAAACGCTAAGTTGATTTATATTAATTATAGGAATCTTCGCATAGATCTACATTAAGAAATAGCGTTATCTCTCACCCCTAGTTATATGCATATTTACCTACCTATCTCTTCTTCTTTCAATTTCACTTTATTATCTTCTTTTCTATTCTTCAAATCAGTAAAGAAATCCCTTCCAAATAATACCCAACTGACACAACCGAATCCTGTCAGAAATACAATCCCTATAAGCATTAGAGCCTTACGAGGTTTTGAAGGCTTTATTGGAATAGTTGATGGCTCAATAATAGTATATACAGGAGTAATTTCCTGTACTTTAGCCTCTGCCATTTGCAATTGCTGTGCAACGGAGGTATAAACCTGATATGCCAAACGCATCTCATTTTCCAACCTTTCTTGCTCAGCACGATAACTCAACAAAATAATATTCTTGTTGGCGTCAGCAAACTTGGCATAGTTTTCCTGAGCTTTCTCATACTCTTTCTTTTTTCTTTCAAAAAGCTTCTCTTGAAACAGAAAATCCTGACGAGCCTTATTGGTTCGATATTCTGTAACATAATCCTGTAACCTGCGTACTACAGTATCAGTAAGACAAGCAGAAATACGAGCATCCTGCATTGTCACAGACAAAGTAGTAACCCCTGTCTTTTTATCAACAGAAACATTAATACGCTCACTTAACTCTTTCGCAATATCAGTTTCTTCTCTCGTTAAATGAAAAGGATCAAGAATACCATCATCATCATCTTCATCTGTTAATAATGAAATAGCCCAACCAGCTGCTTTAAATGGAGCAGAAGTTATTAATGACCACCATGGCATGCGTTGATAATCATTTAAATAGCAATAAAGAGTAGTGTCAATTTCCTCATCTAAGTCTTTAACTCGAACATTAAATAACCCTGTTATAAAAGGAGTAGAAGTTACAATATCAGGATACAAATCAGGATATATTGCATCTGCACCAGATGTAGCATTAAGATTAAGGCCCGCCATTGCGGCCAATGACGAAAGCCCACCACCTTTATTATCCGACATTTCCGGTGCAATCATGGCCTCAGCCGTATACTCCCTAGGAATACTAAAAACAATTACCAATCCTATCAGTACAGCATATCCACAAGTCTTCAGTATAAACTTACGTTCCCTCCAAATCTTTAATGCAAGTTTTAGCAAATCTATTTCTTCTTCTTGAGAAGAAGGGTTCTTTTGAAGTTCCTCACTCATAATTCATATTCTATTTAAAAGCATTTACCAAAGTCGCTACCATAGCCGCCATCGTAGCAGTAGTAGAACTGATACCCAGTATTTCTGCAAATTTCATGTGCTGTTTCTCAGCTTTACTAGGTACTACAATTTCACAACCTGGCTGTATCAATTGACTATCACCGCGTCTTGCACGTGCCACTGTACCATTCAAATATATGATGTACGCTTTCCTCTTCTTTGCCATATTACCATAGCCTCCTGCCATATTGATATAATACTTCAGCTTCGCACCTTTCTCCCAAGCCACCGTATTCGGATACATAACCGAACCGCTAATCTTAACAGTATTGACAAACTCAGGAATATAGATCACATCACCTTCGCGCAAAACAACATCGTAGTCGCTACCCGGATTAGCCAAAGCCTTCTCCATATCTATACCGACCGTATATGTTTCTGTTATAGCCAACTTAGCAACAGATATACTGTCTTTGCCCTCACCATTACGTGCCATACGTAGAGCATCCCTCTCACGGCGACGCTCTTCATCATTCATTCTGCGAATAAGACGACCGCCTTTTATGTAAGCATCCGGAGTTATACCACCCGCACGTTTTATCAAATCACTCAAACGCTCGTTCTTTTTCAAAAGCGCATAACTTCCACTAAACAACACTTCTCCAGAAACAGAAACTGTACGTTGTACCTTATAAGCCGGACTCCTACGAACCTGAACCATATCAAACGGCTGTAAATAGAAATCCGCATCCCCTATCACCAAACCGTCTTTTATATCAAAAGCAAACGTTTCTGCCAATTTACTACTGTAAGCAGTACTCTTAGGGTCCTTGATACGACGTGTTACACTTACCCGAGTAGTAGCCGCCGCCTCACGCAAACCGCCAGCCTGAACAACCAGATCTTCTATAGTCATCTTGTCCGAATACAGGAAGGTTCCCGGATTTAGTACCTCACCATATATTGATACGGTCTCTTCCTCCTTCAGATCATTCACACTGGGAATATAAAGATGGTCATCCTTTTGCAAAGGAATATCTGCAACGGTACCATTGAGTAAACCGTTCAAATCAATAGCTATAATTTCATGAGAAAGATCCTCATGTTCACGATCCAATAATACACGATTCAAAAAGGCATCGCCACGAAGCCCTTCAGCTTTCTTTATCAACTGTTTTACCGTGTTTACCTCTCCATCCAACTGATATAGTCCTGAACGGTAAACCGCACCGCTAATCTCAACTTTGTTTTCAAAACGGTCGAGTACGGCATCAACAGTTATCAAATCACCGTCATCCAGGCGAAATACGGAATAATCCATTTCATCTACATTGAAAACCTGATGCTCACGTCCGCTCTTACGGATAAGACGAACGGCTTTCTTGTAGGAATCTCCAGTAAAACCACCGGCGTATTCCAGCAAATTAGCGACAGTTTCCGTAGGCTTCATTTCGTAATACATTGGACGCTTCACCTTTCCCACGATCTCCACCAGAGATTCATAAGGATTCACAATGATAACATCGCCTTCCTGCAAACGTATATCGTCATTCATCTTACCCTTCATGATAAACTCATAGACATCAAGGTTTTCTATAGTCTTTCCATTACGCACCAACTTTATGCCACGCAGACTACCGATTTTATTAACACCACCCGCACGGTACAATGCGTGAAAAACCGTAGAAAAAGCTGAAAGAGAATAAGTACCCGGAACGGAAACCTCTCCCATAATGTTTACCTGGATAGTACGTGTGTCTCCAAGCGTTAACCGAATCTGAGAGTTAGGCTCATTGCCACCGATACCCGAATAAATCTTAGAAAATTCACGTTGCAGATATTGGTTGGCTTCCTTCACCGTCATCCCATTCAAATGAACCGGACCCAGATCCTTAACCTGAATATCACCTTCAGGACTAATCGTCTGGCGGATTGTATTTTCCGAAGCACCCCAAATATCTATAATCACTTCATCACCGGGGCCCAAACGATAACTTACCGGAGTGGCAAGATTAGCGCTGGGTTCAAAGCTTAAATTGGTATTTCTGAATAAATTGTGACCAAAAATCTGCCTGACAGACATTTCCAGATGAGCTTTGCTATCCTGCTTTTCATCAATGACAGCCTTCTGATCTTCCAACTCGGCAGCTTCATAAGATGAATCTAGTGCCACGGCACGTTTGCGCATCTGGTTGGGCTTATTGCCTGTACCTTCAGCAGTACTATTGGTAGCCTCATACCTGGACTTAATCCGCAATACCTGCTCCTGAGTCACACCACGGCGAAGCAACTCAGTAGTCATTTGCTTCTGGGATTTTCCTGCTGCTTGTGCATTCTTTACATACTCAACAACCTGTTCATCAGACATGCGTTGGGCATGAACAAAACCGGATAAAGTAAAAAGACAAAAGATAAATAATAATAATCGACGCATAGTTTATATATAAGGATAATTATTCTTCATAATGATTTTCTCATTCATCAATATATTCCCAAGGATAAGGATTATCCACCACATTCTGAAATTCGGCGATAGCTTCCTGTTGATCGGGAGTTAGTGATGTGGAATCCCAGGAAGCAATGATGGCACGAGCTTCATCAGCCAAAGGATCGTCAAAGACCTCACCATAGCAGGCTGTGAGTAAACGGAGCTTCAACAAAGAAGCAGGAAGTGAATCGAAGATATCCCAGCAACGGTTTAAAACTTCCTGAACATGTATTTGTTTTTCACCATGATCCACAAATGAAGCGTTGTAGCCCATCAGAAGAGCCAGACAAACATTAGCCTGTTCTTCCACAGTGGAACCTTTGACACCGGAATTATACAAAGCCGTAGTCAGACGGTAAACTTCACCGTTACGGCGGGACAAGTCATCGCTATAGACCGGACTCCCGTCCATGCCCAAATACATCAGGTCGTGCGCTGCACGCTGAAGAGAAACTATTTCTTCGGAAAGAGTCATAAAGAATTATGATTTTGGATTTATCAACTGTCAATTACCTCTATAAGGTCAGGATGGATAGTAGCCATGGCAACGGCTATGACACCTTGTATCGCAACTACTACACGACGGTCACGTGCACCTTTCACTTTCAGGAAAATACCTTCCTGTCCCTCGAAGTCACCACCCGTAACACGAACTCTGGTACCTTTAGACAGATTTAATTCATCAGGTTGGAAATATAATAGATGATCATTATAGGTACCGGCAACGGCAATAAAACGCTGCATCTCACTATCGGAAATAATAATCTTCTGACCGCTACGGGTATCGGTTATGTATTGTAAATAGGTTACCTGTGATTTGATACGCTTCACCTCAGAGGGACAAGCATGAACAAAAAGTAAATTATGAATGACAGGAACCAGAACGCGAACTTTCTTACCTTTCTTTATGCAGATCTTGTATTGCATGGGAACGAAACAACCCATTTTCTCCTTTTCAAGCAGACGCATAGCATCCGGCTCTCTACGGTAAGTGGCACGCATGGCATACCATATTGGGCTTTCTTTTTCAACTTCTTCCATTCTATGATTATTTCAGAAAAGTGCGTTCCTCTGGGGCTTTGAACTCCTTGCATACACTTGAAATTCAATCACTTGCGAACACTTTATGTAAAATACGACAAGCTTTGTGCTCCTCTTGTCAACGAGTTTTCTACAACAGTTCAATACCTTATAGGTAAAAAGCTATAAACGAACAGATTACAACAAAAAAGTATTTTTTAATCGTTCGTTTAATGGGCGTCAAGATTTTAAAAAAGACAAAGAAAGAAAAAGAATAAAATGGGTAAATATTAACAGATATTTTCAGTCTCCATTTATCGTTTATAATCAAATAGTTAGCTTCATTTTTACCCTATTTAAAGAAGTTTTTTTATCAAACATTTTGTCATTCGAAAAAACACCTTTATCTTTGCGCCCATTAAACGAACGTTTTTTGAACACTTTTCAAAATAAAGTATATATATCTAGTATACAATTATTTACTACTAACAAAGGAATGTATTTATTGTATTTTCCCCTACTCCATCATCACCTCTAATTTTAATTTCCTATTTTTGCGACATTTTTAACTGTGAATATCAGTTAAATAAACAATTAAAATTTATAGTAGTATGAAAGATTTAAAAAAAAGAGGTTCAAAATGAATCTGATCCCAAAGAAATGTCTCATCAGGTTGATAATCAGAGTACAAGCTGTATCAGAATAGTAAGTAAAATCAGTATAGTCAATGAGGATTTATTGGCTGAACGGTATTATGCAGGCATAAAAACTCACCTGTGTGTAGGAGCTCTAAGAAGCTTCAAATTGGGCTATTATAAAGGCCAAAATATTGATACCGTAAGCGATTTGGGAATGCATTTATACGAATCGGGAGACGCCTTAAAACACGAGAAAGGAGAAGATACCTTCATGGAAATGAGCAGCTTTATGACAGAACTAAGAAAGATGTGGGCCGTGATACAAAAGGAAGATACCGAGCACATAGACCCATACGGATATGATGTAAAAATAAATCAGTGATAGTTTACTCCAAAGAAAGGGCATAACTTTGCCCCCGTCAATTTGACTGTGGTAGGGTTACACCCTTTCACCAGGATGGTGTAGCCCTAACCACAAAAGGGTGTAGCCATCCGGAGCAAAGGGTGTAGCCATCGCAGAAGATTGATTATTAATCATTTATAAACTACAAAATTCATTAAAATGAAGAAACAAACGTTGGGGCACCAACCGAATCATGTAACGAAAAACGAAAGAGTGGAAAATCTATGGAAGAAACTTATCAGGCAGGAAACTGATTTATCAGATGAAACCATCGCATGGATGACAAGACGAATACTATTGTTGACAGAATACATGCAATACGGATGTGCACTGATAGCCTATCGTAAACAGAATGGAGAATTTTACATGGCAAAAGCAACACTTGTATATTATGAAACCTGTTTCCATCGAAAATACGACATTGAACGCATCCAGAGCCATGTGGTATACTGGGATATAGAACAGCAGGGATGGAGAACATTCCAGATAGAGAATTTTCTGGAGTGGAAACCGATGATTTAAATAAAGAATGAAAAATTAAGAATGAAGAATTATGGATTCATATCTATTGCATGACGCCAATGCAAGCAGTAATTTTAAAATAATGATGATGATACAGAAAGAAGGAATGAAAGGATACGGCATCTACTGGCAAGCAACGCTTTACCTATCAATCAGACTAATGATATAAATAACTCCCCCTCTATATCTCCCCAAGGGGAGACGGGAAAGAATGAGGAGATTCTTCTTGTTCCACCGGAGTATGCACTCGACAAAAATACGCATAATTATGAAGGACTGATGGAAGAGTTGCAACGCCAAAAAGTGACGGTCATCAAGGAAATCAATGCCATCCTCAGACTCACGGATTTCGGAAAGCTGAAAGGAAAGATATGGAAAATACTCTATGACATCAACAACTCGCCGCAGATGAAAGCAAGGATTGTGATGCCGGGAAAATATATTCTGAAGCTACTCCAAAACTAAAAACGATCGGACGAATAAGTCAAAGAGGTATTTCTCCCTCCAAAGTAAGCCTCTTTGACTTAATTCCACTATTTGCTTTCCGTTCTAAACAAATACTCTCTCTATTTGCTTTTCACTCTAAACAAATTCGTATATTTGCTACACATAAATCGCTTTAAAAATCATGATAACATTTCCGAATGCCAAAATAAACCTGGGACTGAACATTGTAGAAAAACGTCCCGACGGGTACCATAATCTGGAAACAGTATTCTATCCTGTTCCCCTGGAAGACGCGCTGGAAGTCAACGTGCTAAACGAAGGTAGCGAGAAGTTTCGTCTGCATCAGGCAGGATTAGAAATCGAAGGAGAAGTTGAAAATAACTTAGTGGTGAAAGCTTATAAGCTTCTGGATGAGAAGTTCAATCTGCCACCCGTGGATATTCACCTGTTCAAGCATATTCCTTCCGGTGCCGGGTTAGGCGGTGGATCATCCGATGCAGCTTACATGCTGAAATTATTGAATGAGAAATTCAGTCTGGAACTAACGGATGAAACCTTAGAAGAATATGCCGCAAAACTGGGGGCAGACTGTGCCTTTTTCATCCGGAATACCCCAACATACGCCGAAGGAATAGGGAACGTCTTCTCCCCTATCTCTTTATCCCTAAAAGAGTATCAGATTGTTTTAGTCAAACCGGATATATTTGTTTCCACCCGGGAAGCATTTGCAAAGATAAAACCGCATCGGCAAGATATCCCATTGAAAGAAGTGTTGAAACATCCCATAGAAGAATGGAAGGAACTTATGGTAAATGACTTCGAAGAAAGCGTATTTCCTCAATTTCCAGCCATCAAGGCGATTAAGGAAAAGCTGTATAAGCAAGGGGCCGTATACGCTGCCATGACAGGCTCCGGTTCATCCGTATTCGGGTTATTCAAACCGGAAGATAATAAACCTGCAAAAGAGGTTTTTGGAGAAAACGCATTTGTTTATCGAGGAACATTAAAATAGCAGGCGAATATTTTTTTTATGTATATAATATGAAAGAGGCTAAATCCAAGCCTCTTTTTTTGTTCACCAGTGAACAAAAAAATAAGCCCTGTCTCCCGACAAGGCTTATTCACAACACAAACACAAAATAAAACACGACAAAACTACTATGCAATCTTACCTGTCTATGCCGGGGAGGCATAAGTACTAGTTACGGATATTCACATATACATAAACAGCGTCAGGCTGATTTGCAACATATAAACAAATGCGGGGAAGCATTTGTTCATTCCTTATTTGTTAATAAAAACAAAAATCTCTTTAATGCTTATTGAATACCTCTTTCGCGAAGCTTCAACTGCCAGTTCCAAGCAGAGAGCAACGTATCTTCGATGGTTTCAACAGCTGTCCAACCCAACTCTTCATTTGCGAATTTAGGATCGGCCCATACCTTTTCAATATCTCCCGCACGACGACCAACAATCTGATAATTCAGTTTCACGCCGGTTGCCTTTTCGAAAGCATTAATTAATTCCAATACTGAAAGACCGCGGCCCGTTCCAATGTTGAACACTTCCACTTTCTCTTTTTGTTTATTTTCCAAGATGCGGCGGATAGCAATCACATGTGCTTTTGCTAAATCGACTACATTAATGAAGTCGCGTATGCAAGAGCCGTCGGGCGTATCATAATCATCACCGAACACACTCAGTTTCTCACGGATACCAATAGCGGTCTGGGTCAGATAAGGTATCAAGTTTTGAGGCACACCATTAGGCAATTCACCAAGCAATGCTGTAGGATGCGCACCAATCGGATTGAAATAGCGCAGCAATATTGCATTGATAGGAGCACCTGAAGCCACAGTATCACGAACAATCTCTTCATTGATCTGCTTTGTATTGCCATAAGGAGATTCAGCTTTCTTAATCGGCGCTTTCTCCGTCACCGGTAATTCATCCGGTTGGCCATATACAGTACAAGAAGACGAGAATACGATACCTTCTACCCCATGCTTCGGCATCAGTTCAAGTAGGTTTATCAATGAAACCAGATTGTTGCGGTAATAAAGCAACGGCTTCTGAACCGATTCTCCTACAGCCTTACTGGCTGCAAAGTGGATAATGGCTTTAATGCCTTTATATTTAGTAAACACAGCGTCAAGACCGGCGAAATCCAAACAATCCAACTTCTCGAATGCTGGACGAATACCCGATACTTTTTCGATGTTATCAACTACATCGGCGCTAGAGTTTGACAAATTATCGATTATCACTACTTCGAAACCTGCGTTCTGAAGTTCTACTACAGTGTGTGAACCAATGTATCCTGTTCCACCTGTAACCAAAATTCTTTCTTTCATCAGTGATTTATTCTATTAGGTTATCATCGTTGTGGCGGCAAATTTACGGAAATTAATTTAGATAAAATAAAAAAAGAGTGTTTTTTTTAGTCTAAAAAAGAAAGGGGTAGAATTTCCTCTACCCCTAACCTATAGTTAATGTTCTATTTTTCAGATTTTCACAACACCTGAGAAGCCCATAAAGGCCATAGCCAAAAGACCGGCAGTAATCAGAGCGATCGGAGTCCCCTTCATTCCTTTCGGGATATTTACCAAACTCATCTGTTCGCGCAAACCCGCAAAAAGAGTCAGCGCCAGACCAAAACCGATAGCTGTAGAAAATGCATAAACCACACCGGTCAACAGATCATAATCTTTCTGAATTACAAGGATGGCAACACCAAGGATACAACAGTTAGTTGTGATCAGAGGCAAAAACACACCCAGTGCCTGATACAAAGAAGGCGATACTTTTTTCAAAATAATCTCTACCATCTGAACCAGTGCAGCAATCACCAAAATAAAAGTAATAGTCTGTAAATACCCCAGGTCAAAAGCATCAAGCACAAATTTCTGAATAAGAAATGTCACTATAGTTGCAATCGTAAGCACAAATGCCACGGCAGCCGACATACCCAATGCAGTTTCCACCTTCTTGGATACACCTAAAAACGGACAGATACCCAAAAACTGCGACAATACGATGTTATTGACAAAGATTGCCGAAATAAATATCAATATATATTCCATACTTTCCAAAATTAAGAATTAAAAATTAAAAACTAAAAGCAGTTACTACTCTCATCCTTAATTTCTAATTTTCCATTATTAATTCTTTTTCAAGCCGTTTATCAATGCAATCAGATACCCCAGTGCGATGAAAGCTCCCGGTGCAAGTACAAATATCAACATACCGTATTCTTCAGGAAGGATAGTCAAATCGAATATCTTACCGGTTCCCAGAAATTCACGTACGGCACCCAGCAAAGTAAGGGCCAAAGTAAAGCCAAGACCCATTCCTAAACCATCAAAGAAAGAAGCTACCGGAGTGTTTTTGGCAGCAAAAGCTTCTGCGCGTCCCAATACAATACAGTTTACCACAATCAACGGAATAAACAAGCCCAGCGTAGCATATAGAGCAGGAACATAAGCTTGCATGACCATTTGCAGTAAAGTCACAAAAGAAGCAATAACCACAATGAACGACGGAATACGTACCATATCAGGAATTACATTCTTGATCGCCGAGATTACAACATTAGAACAAATCAGCACAAACATCGTTGCCAGTCCCATACCCATACCATTGATAGCGGAAGAGGTGGTACCCAGCGTAGGACACATACCAAGCAGGAGTACAAACGTAGGATTCTCTTTAATAATCCCGTTCATCATAACTTTAAAATTATTCATATCTTCTACTCCTTTCTTTATTTAGCGCTGATAGAGTCCGCAACTTCAGTGGCGGCATTTTCAGCAGGTTCAACAACTTTTTGCGTAGCACCCGTAGCGGCATCCGATTCATTCTGACCGGCATAAGCTGCATAAGCAGCATTCACAGCATTCAGGAAAGCTCGTGAAGTAATGGTAGAAGCTGTAATGGCATCTACCTGGCCTCCATCTTTGCTTACAGACAACGGAGTCTTACCCGGGTTCATACCTTTGATACTTCCTTTATTTCCTTCTTTAAACCAATCGGCAGCTTTGGAACCCAATCCCGGAGTTTCCACATGCGACAATAGGGAATAATCTATAATGTTTCCTTCCGCATCAAAGCCGACCAAGACTTTCAGCTCACCGCCGAATGCCATTGAACTTGCTTCTACGGCAGCACCAATAAACTCTCCACCTTTCGTAGCAGGATACACAGCATAATCTACGCCATTCACAGCCTGCATCTTCTTTTCTGCAATCGGATCATTATCGAAACCAGGAACCACTGCACTGACAGCATCGCTCAATGTCTTTGCATTGGCTTGTGCTATAGGTTCTTTCGTCAATTCATTCACATATGCCAGCAAAGCCACAGAGATGGCAGTAACGCCCGTGAGTACCAGCAACATATTCTTCAAGGATGATTCTAACTTTTTCATTTCTTCTTCGCTACCTCCCCAAAGCGTTTAGGTTTACAATATGTATTAATCAGCGGAGTAAAGGCATTCATAATCAAAATAGCGAATGACATACCTTCGGGATAAGCACCGAACAGACGGATAATCACTGTCAGTAACCCGATACATACACCATAAATCAGCATCCCCTTCTTGCTCATCGGAGAAGTGACGTAGTCAGTAGCCATAAAAATAGCACCCAGCATCAAACCACCTGTAAGCAGCTGAAGCACGGGAGATACATACAGTTCCGGATCTACCAGATGCATAATACCCGAGAACACAAATACTGTAGCCAATATAGAAATAGGAATATGCCAGGTAATAATTTTCTTCCAAAGCATATAAGCTAATCCCAACAGTAACGCCAACGCACTGACTTCACCCAGACAACCACCATTATTACCAATCAGCAAATCGAAAGAGGAAGGCAGATCTTTCAGAGCCTCTATATTTCCACCGACAATCTGCTTCATCAGATTAAGCGGAGTAGCAGCCGTCGTAGCATCGGTGTAAGAAGTCAACTGTCCCACTACCGGCCAACTCGTCATTTGCACAGGGAAAGAGAGCAACAGGAACACACGTCCTGCCAATGCAGGATTGAACGGATTGTTACCCAATCCTCCAAAAGACATCTTACCTACGCCTATGGCGAACAATGCCCCCAGAATAATAATCCAGATAGGCAGATTGGAAGGTAAATTGAATGCCAGCAACACACCTGTGATTACAGCAGAGCCGTCACAGATTGTTGTGGTTTCTTTCTTCATCAGGAATTTACCAATAGCCCATTCGAAGAACAAACAGGCAGCTACCGATGTAGCCGTGACAATCAGTGCACCCAGTCCGAAGAAATAGAGCGATACAAGAAATGCAGGAATCAATGCAATAAGCACACCATACATATTCTTTTTCACGCTGTCACCACCATGGACGTGGGGTGAAAGTGATATTACTAATTTATTTTCCATACTTCGTTATTTTTTAGCTTGACGTGCACGGATGATCGCTCCTACCTTGCCTTTACCTAGGCGGCAGTAGTCCAGCAACGGACGGTTGGCAGGACAGGTAAACTGACAAGAACCGCACTCGATACAATCCATAATTCTTTCTTTCTCCATTCTCTCGAATTCCGCATGTTCGGCAAGTGCCGACAGCAAATAAGGTTCCAATCCCATCGGACAAGCACCCACGCACTTTGCACAACGGATGCAAGGCTGAATCTCGCCACGTTTGGCTTCCTTTTGGTTCATTATCAGAATACCGGAACTACCTTTAGCGGTAGGAACCTCCGTGTTGACCAATGCCTTACCCATCATCGGACCACCACCGATAATCTTACCTGTATCTTCGGGCAGACCACCGCAAGCATCAATCAATTGCTTCATCGGTGTGCCAATACGTGCCAGAAAGTTAGACGGTTTTGCTACTGACTTACCAGTAACGGTAATCACGCGCTCAAACAATGGCTTGTTTTTCTGTACGGCCTGATACACCGCAAATGCAGTACCTACATTCTGTACCACGGCTCCTGTAGAAATTGGCAAAGCACCACTCGCTACCTGACGACTGGTAATAGCATCTATCAACTGCTTTTCACCTCCTTGCGGATATTGCACCTTCAAAGCTACAACCTCGATACCTGCATAGCTGGATGCCACCTTCGCCATCAACTGAATAGCATCGGGCTTATTGTTTTCAATACCGATAAATGCCTTATTCACCTTCACTGCTTTCATCAGAATAGATACACCTACCATAATTTCCTCGGCATGTTCCAGCATCAACTGGTGGTCAGCTGTCAGATAGGGTTCACACTCCACAGCGTTGATAATCACACACTCTGCTTTGAATGCAGGCGGCGGACAGAGTTTCACCTGAGTAGGGAAACATGCACCGCCCAAACCTACAATACCGGCATTGGCTATCTTTTTTACTATTTCCTCGGATGTAAGGTTACATTCCCTCACCAACGTTTCGGTGCGGTCAATACTTTCTTCCCATTCATCACCGTCCACATCAATAAAGATGGCAGGTTTCGGATAACCACTGGCATCGATAACCGTATCGATTTTAGCAACCTTGCCGCTGACAGACGAGTGGATGGCCGCGGATACGAAACCACCGGGTTCGGCAATCTTTGTGCCGACTTTCACCACATCCCCTTTAGCTACAATCGGCTTTGCAGGCGCACCAATGTGCTGGCCCAGCAAAATCACAGCTTTGGCAGGAATTTCCGCCTTTATAATGGGCTGATGTGCTGAAAGTTTATTTTCGTGTGGATGAACACCACCGATTGAAAATGTCTTCAACATACAATTCTGTATTTTAGTCGTTTATTACTTCTTTATTATTAAGCCTCTGCCTTTGGAGTTTCAACCTGAGGAGTCTCAACAGCTTTAGGGGTCTCTACAGTTTTAGGAGCCTCTGCAACCTTAGGCGTTTCTGTAGCTTTCGGTGCAACGGCTACCTTAGGAGCAGCAACCGGAGCAGCACCTTCCGCCTTTAGTTTACGCGGCGGGAAATTGAGTGCGATAATCGTGTTCTGCGGACAGGCTTCTTCGCACTTACGACATGATTTACATTTGTTCGGGTCGATGTAAGCCAGATTATTTTCAAGTGTAATCGCTTCGAACGGACAAACCTTCACACACTTGCCACAACCAATACAAGCAACTGTACAAGCTTTACGCGCTATGCCGCCTTTGTCTTTGTTCACACACTGCACATAGATACGACGTGATTTCTTGCCTTGCGGACGAATCTCGATAATGTTCTTCGGACAAGCCTTGACACAAGCTCCACAAGCCGTACATTTTGCTTCATCCACTTCCGGAAGTCCCGTTTCAGGATTCATGTGAATAGCATCAAACTGACAAGCTTCCACACAGTCACCACACCCCAGACACCCGAAAGTACAACCGGTTTCGCCACCATAAAGAGAGGCTGCAATAGCACAACTCTTCGCACCGTCGTACATATTCGTACGAGGACGGTTGGCGCAGGTTCCATTACATCTCACAACTGCTACCATCGGTTCGGCAGCAACAGCATCCAAACCAAGGATTCCTGCAATTTGCGTCATAACAGGTTGTCCGCCTACCGGACAAAACTTGCCCTCCAGCGAACCTGCCTTTACACAGGCATCGGCAAAACCGCTACAACCCGGATAACCACATCCACCGCAATTTGCTTGAGGCAATACTTCTCCTACCTGTGCAATTCGCGGATCTTCATACACGGCGAATTTCTTGGAAGCTATGTATAGTATAGCGGCCGCAACCAGCGCTATGGCTCCCAATGAAATCACTGCAATCAGAATTACATTCATAAATTAGCTATTTATTTAATTATTTGTTTTAATGTTCCAAGAGTTAGTCAATTGGCCTTATTGAAAAAGAAAATTTCTTTCCCATACGTGTTTTATTCAGCCACAATATATAATAATAAGGAATAAGAAGAGCTAACGAACAAAGTGCAGAGAGAAGTTCGTCACTCCAGATAGCCATAAATACAAAGAGAGAAATCACCAGAATACAGAAAGGTACTATAAAGGCCCACAACACCGCCATCATTCCCATAGAGAGTTCGCCAAAAACGATTACCCGGTCACCCACCTGATAGGAAGACGCATCGTTGGTAGTTACATCGATTATTTTTTCTTTGGTATCAGCCGAGGCACAATGTCCCTTCGCACTACATGCCGCACAAGCCGACGTTTGGACAATTCTCACCTTTATATGAGAACTGTTTATGTTTTCCACAATACCTTGATGTTTTATAATATCTGCCATTTTGCAAACTGTGCATTACAAATTGCGGCAAATTTACGCATTATTTGTGAACTGCAAGGCTTTCACCCGCTTTTTTTATGTGTACGCCAACGCACTTTTCCCCGTTTTAACTATTTTTCTTCACTTTTTCCACAGAACAAGCAAGAAAACCTGTTTTATAACACAGACTAAGGCATCACTTTGCGTCATTGCTAAGTATAAGATAACAAAATGATACTATGCAATAATTCCGCTTCACGCTTTCCTGCATCTTTTCATTTTTATGCGAATCCGATATTATAGCATAGCCGAAAAATCCTTTTCTTTTAAAAGCAAGTAAGGCTGCCTCTTTTAGAGAAGCAGCCTTACTTGTATTACATGATATCAGCTTTATATGATCACCACTTATAATTAATACCGAAGCTCAATAATTCTTTTACTTGGAAATAGCTATCACCTGAAGTTGGCTTACTACTATCGTCAAAACGGGCATGTATATAAAGTTTGGTCGACAAATAACGGTTCAACACAAAGTTGAATGTATTTTCCCATTCAATACGCACCCATTCATAACTTGTCAGATAGTCCAGACGAGAATCTAACGTAATGGATGGAATGATTTGCCAGAACAAAGTGGGCTGTACCTGCGAACCAAAATTATGGCGCACCGTCTTACCTTTCTCCAAACCAAAATCCACTTCATTCACTTCCTTATTACCCACATAACGCATAGTCCACGTCAACGGAGCTATAAAAACAGACAAATTAAACTTTTTCTTCTTCAACTTATAGTCCATACCGATACTGGCAGACCAATCTGCCGGAGCCAGGAATGCCGATACCAAAGGTTCCTTATTGGCTTTATATCCATGACAGAACTGTGTCTTGAATTCCGTCGAAATCGTATAGTACCAATTAGACGCTGCCTGAACACCTAACTTACTGTATAGACGGAGTTGGTCCGTGTTGACCAAATAATCATGAAATTCATCAGAGGGCGCTGAAGAAAATCCTAATTTGGCATCCAACAAACTTTCCCATTGAATCTTTTCACGGTCATTATAATTAGCAAACAGTTGCAAGTTGGCCAGTACAGAATTCGTACTCTCACCCCCTTTATACCAGTTATCCGAAATATAATTCTGAGTAATCTGCAAAGAACCATTTCCGCCTGTTACCCACCAGTTAGGTTTACGGATAACCACTTCCGCATCTTCTTTCACTTCCGCCATGCTTTCCTGAGTGAATAATTTCATCACAGAAGGTTTTGAAGATGCTTCTTTTTCTATATTATCCTTGAATACCTTTACCTGCATAATATTATCTTCCCATGCGACGATCTTATGCAGATCATCATTAACATAAAGATAAAGCAAAGCACGATCCACTGTTTCATTCGCACGTTCCTTCGAAGTGAAGCGGGCTTCATCAAATGGCAAAAGTTCTTTCACTGGCAATTCGAGCGTATCAAAAGGTTCAAACTTCCAATTCAATGTAGAAACACGCTTTATAGGAGAATTATAATATGTAAATGGCTTAAGAAACAGACGGTAGTAATTGGGATTATCAGGAATGTAACGTTCAGGAGTAGACGGATCATTCAGATAGTTTAATACTCCAAAATACTTCTCATGCAGTATGGATACTGTGTCCAACCTGAGAGTATCATTCACCGGTTTCAACTTTAAGACAAAATATTGCTTCATCACATCCGACAAGGTATCCACTTGTGCGGCAGCCGGTTCCTCTCCGGCCTTTAAGACAGTCTTTACTGAATTCTGCGCCACTATCGACGAAGAAAAAAGCGCAGCAACTGCCCATAAAGATAAGTATCTATTCTTCATAACGCCCTAAAATCTATGTTTTGACTGCAAAAGTAATTTAAAATGTTTAGAAAACATAGAAAAGGGAGAGAAAAAGAAAACGTGTTTTTTTAATAATTGTTTCGCCGAAACTTTATGTACTTCCTCTTTTTTTTGTAATTTTGCGCTTTTTAAGTCTCACCTGTAGACAGGTAGGTACACAAATGTGTACATCGACCAAACAAAACAATAATATTAAAACAGTATAGCTGTGGGAGAAACAAAGTATATTTTCGTCACTGGTGGCGTTGCCTCATCATTAGGTAAAGGCATCATCGCCTCATCCATCGGTAAATTGCTACAAGCAAGAGGTTACAAAGTAACCATTCAGAAGTTTGACCCGTATATCAATATTGACCCGGGCACTTTAAACCCCTACGAACACGGAGAATGTTATGTGACTGTAGACGGACATGAAGCTGACCTCGACTTAGGTCATTACGAACGTTTTCTTGGGATCCAGACTACTAAAGCCAATAACATCACAACCGGACGTATCTATAAAAGCGTTATCGACAAAGAGCGCCGTGGTGATTATTTAGGTAAGACCATCCAGGTCATCCCTCACATCACGGACGAAATTAAACGAAACGTGAAGTTGCTGGGTAACAAATATAAATTCGATTTTGTAATTACAGAAATCGGCGGTACGGTGGGTGACATCGAATCTTTACCGTATCTGGAAAGTATCCGTCAGTTGAAATGGGAATTGGGACGTGACGCTTTGTGCGTACACCTTACTTATGTACCTTACCTCACTGCAGCCGGTGAATTGAAAACCAAGCCGACACAACACTCCGTAAAAGAATTGCAGAGTGCAGGTATACAGCCGGATATATTGGTATTGCGTACAGAACACGAATTGGGCACCAACCTGCGTAAAAAAGTAGCATTATTCTGTAATGTAGATGAAAACGCAGTAGTACAGAGCATCGATGCTCCTACCATCTACGAAGTGCCTATTCTGATGCAGGCTCAGAAACTGGATGAAACGATATTGAAGAAAATGGGACTGCCCGTAGGAGACACACCGGGACTGGGTCCGTGGCGTGCTTTCCTCGAACGTCGCCATAAAGCGGAAAATACAGAACCGCTGCACATTGCATTAGTCGGCAAATATGACTTACAGGATGCTTACAAATCCATTCGCGAAGCCTTGTCACAAGCTGGTACATACAATGACCGCAAGGTATCCGTAGACTTTGTGAACAGTGAAAAGCTGACAGAAGAAAATGTAGCGGAAGCACTGAAAGGCATGGCAGGTGTATTGATAGGTCCGGGATTCGGTGAACGTGGTATTTCCGGTAAGTTCGTGGCTATCAAATATGCACGCACACATGATATTCCGACTTTCGGTATTTGCCTGGGAATGCAATGTATCGCCATTGAATTCGCACGCAACGTGCTGGGATATACCGATGCAGATTCACGCGAAATGAACGAAAAGACTCCGCATAATGTCATCGACATTATGGAAGAGCAGAAATCCATTACAAACATGGGTGGAACAATGCGTCTGGGAGCTTACGAGTGTATCTTGCAGAAAGGCAGCAAGGCATATGAGGCTTATGGGACAGAGCACATCCAGGAGCGCCACCGCCATCGCTATGAATTCAACAATCAGTATAAAGCAGAGTACGAAGCTGCCGGCATGAAATGCGTAGGTATCAATCCGGAATCTGATTTAGTGGAAATCGTAGAAATACCGAAATTGAAGTGGTTTGTCGGAACTCAGTTCCATCCGGAGTACAGCAGTACGGTACTGAATCCTCATCCGTTGTTCGTGGCTTTCATCAAAGCATCTGTCGAAAGTTTCGAGGAGAAAGAGAAAGCAAAGAAATAAGATTATTTCAATCTTCAGATAGTAAATTGTAAATAGATAAATTGTAAATAAATTCATGGATAAAAACACCATTACAGGTCTTGTTTTAATAGCAATTTTGTTAGTCGGCTTCAGTTTTCTGAGTCGCCCCAGTAAAGAGCAATTGGAAGCACAGCAGCGTTATTATGATTCCATTGCGCTGGTACAGCAACGTGAAGAAGCACTGAAAGCCAAAGCGGATGCAGCATTAGCCAATGAAAAAGATGTGGAAACAATAGATTCTACTTCCCTCTTCTTCAATGCTCTCCAAGGAACAGATTCGCTTATTACGATTCAGAACGACGTGGCTGAGTTGACCCTCAGCACCAAAGGCGGTTCCATATTCTCCGCTGTATTGAAAGAGTATATGGAACAGGACAAGAAAACTCCTGTAACCCTATTCACCGGAAACGATGTTTCCATGAATTTCCTTTTCTATAATAAAAAGGAAACAATACAGACTAAGGACTATTACTTCACCACTGTGAACCGTACGGACAGCACCGTAACAATGCGTTTATCAGCTGACAGTGCAAGTTATATAGACTTCAAGTATGCATTGCATCCCAATACCTACCTGGTAGACTTCAGCATCGATGCTAAAGGTATGGCAGATAAATTGGCAGTAAGCAATAACTATGTAGACATCGAATGGGCACAACGCGCCCGCCAGATCGAAAAGGGTTATGTATATGAGAACCGTTTGTCTGAACTGACTTATAAGATGCTGGGAGACGGCACAGATTACTTGTCAGCCAATAAGGATGACGAAAAAGAAGTGCCCGAACGTCTGGACTGGATCGCTTTCAAAAATCAATTCTTCTCCTCGGTATTCATTGCAGACGCTGACTTTGAAAAAACGAAGTTAGTCTCCAAAATGGAAAGAGAAGGCAGCGGATATATCAAAGACTACTCCGCCGAGATGAGCACGAGCTTTGACCCGACAGGTAAACAGCCAACGCAAATGTTCTTCTATTTTGGTCCGAACCATTACAAGACGCTGACTGCGCTGGATAAGGGACGTGAAGAGAAATGGGAACTGAATCGTTTGGTTTATCTGGGTTGGCCGTTGATCCGTTGGGTCAACAAATGGTTTACCATCAATATCTTCGACTGGTTGTCCGGTTGGGGGCTAAGCATGGGTATTGTATTGTTACTGATGACCTTGATTGTAAAAGCAGTCGTATTCCCCGCTACCTGGAAAACGTATATTTCTTCTGCCAAGATGCGTGTGTTGAAACCGAAAATCGATGAGATCAATAAGAAATACCCCAAACAGGAAGATGCGATGAAAAAACAGCAGGAGGTCATGGGAATGTACAGCCAATACGGTGTGAGTCCGATGGGTGGCTGTTTGCCGATGCTGGTACAGTTCCCGGTTCTGATTGCATTGTTCATGTTCGTGCCAAGTGCTATCGAATTGCGTCAGCAGAGCTTCTTGTGGGCTGATGACCTTTCAACGTACGATGCTTTTATCAACTTCCCGTTCAACATCCCGTTCCTGGGTAGCCACCTCAGTTTATTCTGTTTGCTGATGACGGTTGTGAATATATTGAACTCTAAGTTCATGATGCAGCAACAGGATACCGGAGCCAACCCGCAGATGGCGGCGATGAAGTGGATGACGTATCTCATGCCGATTATGATGTTGTTCATCTTGAATAGTTATCCTTCAGGTCTGAACTATTACTACTTCATATCGACATTGATTAGTGTGGTGACTACTCTCATTCTGCGTAAGACTACGAATGAAGAGAAACTTCTTGCCCAATTGGAAGCCCGAAAGAAAGATCCGAAGAAAGCTAAGAAAACCGGCTTTGCCGCCCGCCTGGAGGCAATGCAGAAACAACAGGAACAGTTGTTGAAAGAAAGACAGAATAAAAAGTAAGTCTCCGCTTTTCATCACTTGATAATAATAGCCGGGCAATTGATGTAATTGTCCGGCTTTCTTTCTCTTATAACGACTATAACTATAACTCAAATGAAAACTAAATATACCAACAAACAGATTTGGATGATAGCCTATCCGATCCTCATCAGTCTGCTGATGGAGCAAATGATAGGTATGACAGACACAGCCTTCCTAGGACGGGTAGGCGAAGTAGAACTGGGAGCATCGGCCATTGCAGGTGTCTTCTATATGGTAATATTCATGGCAGCTTTCGGTTTCAGTATCGGAGCACAGATACTCATTGCCCGGCGCAACGGTGAAAAGCAATACCGGGAAATAGGCGACCTTTTCTATCAAGGAATTTACTTTCAGATAGGACTGGCGGCAGTAATGTTCCTGCTCTCCTACTTCCTTTCACCAATGATACTGAAGCGAATCGTTTCTTCCGAACACATCTATGAGGCTGCCATCAGTTATCTGAACTGGCGGGTTTTCGGAGCCTTCTTCTCATTCAGTGCAGTCATCTTCCGTGCTTTCTTCCTGGGAACTACGCAAACCAAGACACTGACACTCAATTCCATAGTCATGGTATTGAGTAACGTAGTTTTCAACTATATACTGATTTTCGGTAAATTCGGATTTCCCGCGCTCGGCATTGCAGGTGCCGCCATCGGTTCATCACTTGCAGAACTGGTTTCACTGATATTCTTTATCCTCTACACCCGCTACCGCATTGACTGCCGTAAGTTTGGACTGGACCGTATTCCGAAGTTCCGCCCGAAGATACTGAAACGAATGCTGAACATTTCCTTCTGGACCATGATACAAAACGTCTTCTCCTTGTCCACCTGGTTCTTGTTCTTCCTCTATGTGGAGCATCTGGGAGAACGGTCGCTCGCCATCACGAACATTGTCCGGAGCATATCCGGCATTCTGTTCATGGTAATGATGGCATTTGCCTCAACCTGTGGTTCATTGGTCAGCAATCTCATCGGTGCAGGAGACAAAGACTGCGTGGCAGGCACTATCCGGCAGCATATACGCATTGCATACCTGTTCACATTGCCGCTAGCACTGTTTTTTGCACTGTTCCCAAAACTTATACTGGGAATCTATACGGATATACCCGATTTACAGGATGCAGCCGTACATTCACTTTGGGTAATGTGCTCGGCATATCTGCTTCTCGTACCTGCCAATGTATATTTCCAGGCAGTATCAGGAACGGGAAACACGCGCACGGCTCTGGTCATGGAACTGATAACGCTCGTCTTCTATGTTGCCTACATCACATACATCATTCTTTACTTGAAACTTGATGTAGCTCTGTGTTGGACATCGGAAATGGTATACTCCATTTTTATACTATTACTTTGCTGGTGGTATATTAAAGGAGGACGATGGCAAGAAAAACGCATATAATTTGTATATTTGTCGCAAAATAACCGTAACGAACAACATACATGAAACAAGTAAACTTATTGCTTATGTCAGCAGCTATGACATTGGCTGCCTGCGGCGGGACAAAAGACGCAGGGCAAGCCGGAGTACCGCTTATCGAGCGGTCGGATATCCAGATTGAAGGCAAACGCATGACTCCCGAAGCTCTCTGGGCCATGGGGCGTATCGGTGGTGTAGCCGTATCCCCCGATGAAAAGCAAATTGCTTACACAGTAGCTTACTACAGTGTACCGGAGAACAAGAGTAACCGTGAAGTCTTCGTGATGAACACAGATGGAACAGGCAACAAACAAATCACCCACACTCCCTGGCAGGAAAACGAAGTGAACTGGATAAAGGGTGGCACTAAACTGGCGTTCCTTTCCAATGAAGGTGGCAGCAGTCAGTTGTGGGAAATGAATCCGGACGGCAGCGGGCGTAAACAGTTAACTCAATATGATGGTGACATCGAAGGTTATTCTTTCTCTCCCGACGGCAAGAAGTTGCTTTTCATTGCACAGGTGAAAACTAAACAAAGTACTGCGGATAAATATCCCGATCTCCCTAAAGCGACGGGTATCATCGTTACCGACCTGATGTACAAACATTGGGATGAATGGGTAACCGGTGCTCCGCATCCTTTTGTAGCCGATTTTGATGGAAACGGTATCAGCAATATAAAGGATATACTGGAAGGAGAACCTTACGAAAGCCCGATGAGACCTTGGGGTGGCATCGAGCAACTGGCATGGAGTCCTGCCGGAGACAAGGTGGCATATACGTGCCGTAAGAAGACCGGTCTGGCTTATGCCATCTCCACCAACTCGGATATTTATATCTACGATCTTGCAACCAAGAAGACAGACAATATCACCGAAGAAAACAAAGGTTATGATACAAATCCTCAGTACTCTCCCGATGGTAAATACATTGCCTGGCAGAGCATGGAACGTGACGGTTATGAAGCTGACCTAAACCGCCTCTTCATCATGAATCTGGAAACAGGTGAGAAACGTTTCGTCAGCAAGGAATTCGAATCGAACGTAGATGGTTTCTTGTGGAATAGAGACTCTAAGAGTATTTATTTCATCGGCGTCTGGCATGGTGAAACACAGATTTACAATATCGATCTTGCCGCCAACGATAAGATTACGCAGTTGACAGACGGTATGTATGATTATGCTTCCCTCGCCCTTGCAGGAGATAAAGTAATCGCTTTACGCCACTCAATGAGTATGGGTGATGAAATCTATGCCGTATCTGCCACCCGCAACGGGGATGCTTTTGACGAAGCAAAACAACTGACCTTCGAAAACAAGCGGATTTACGACCAATTGGAAATGGGTAAAGTTGAAGCTCGCTGGATGAAGACTACAGACGGCAAACAGATGCTGACATGGGTTATCTACCCGCCACAGTTTGACCCGAACAAGAAATACCCTACCCTCCTGTTCTGTGAAGGTGGTCCGCAAAGCCCCGTAAGCCAGTTCTGGAGCTATCGCTGGAATTTCCAGATTATGGCTGCCAACGACTATATCATCGTAGCTCCCAACCGCCGCGGACTTCCGGGCTTTGGAGTGGAATGGAATGAAGCCATCAGTGGTGATTACGGTGGTCAGTGCATGAAGGATTATTTCACAGCTATCGACGAGATGGCTAAAGAATCGTTTGTAGACAAGGATCGTCTGGGTTGTGTAGGCGCAAGCTTCGGTGGCTTCTCCGTTTACTGGCTCGCCGGACATCATGACAAGCGCTTCAAAGCATTCATTGCACATGATGGTATCTTCAACATGGAAATGCAGTATCTGGAAACAGAAGAGAAATGGTTTGCCAACTGGGATATGGGTGGTGCATACTGGGAAAAACAAAATCCGGTAGCCCAACGCACATTCGCCAATTCTCCGCACCAGTTTGTAGACAAATGGGATACACCTATCCTTTGTATTCATGGCGAAAAAGACTACCGTATTCTAGCCAACCAGGCAATGGCTGCTTTTGATGCTGCCGTAATGCGTGGTGTTCCTGCCGAGCTACTGATATATCCGGATGAAAATCACTGGGTATTGAAACCTCAGAATGGCATCCTCTGGCAACGCACATTCTTTGAATGGCTGGGCAAATGGTTGAAATAAAAAAACAGACGATTGAAGGCTCCTGAAACAGACCATCTGTTAGGGATAAACAGACCGTCTATTTGATACAAACAGACCATCTATTCGCAGTGAATAGATGGTCTGTTTTTTATCTCTGCATCAAGCCCTGCAATTCACGGCATAAGCGTTGTTTTACTTCTTCCATCGGCACCTCCCGTTTCAGCTCCTGTTGCAGCGAAGTTACTCCTTTATCTATGAATCCACAGGGGTTGATATAGCTGAAATATCTCAAATCGGTATTCACATTCAGCGCCAACCCGTGCATGGTAACGAAATGGCTGCTCCGCACGCCAATAGCGCATATCTTACGCGCATGCGGCGTATCTCCCTCCAACCAAACACCTGTTGCTTTCTCCAACCTCCCGGCAGTAATGCCGTAGGAGGCACATACACGGATGACCGCTTCTTCCAACAAATGTACATACTCTTTCAGCCCCAACGAGAATTCTTCGAGATTCAGGATAGGATAACATACCAGTTGTCCCGGACCATGATATGTGATATCACCTCCACGATCAATATGATAGAGCGTAGCTCCTATCTTCTGAAGTTGTTCCTCACTCAACAGCATATTACCTTCTTTGCCGCTGCGGCCTAAAGTGTATACATGCGGATGTTCGCACAAAATGATGTGATTTTCATACTCTTCCCCTGCCTGCTTGGCACGAATAAGAGTATCAAACCACTCCGTTTGCCAGGTCCATGCCTCGGCATACGGAATGATATTCCAGTCAGTTATATTCAGTTTCATGCCGACAAAGTTAAGACTTTAGGGATAAAATCGTATATTTGCCGTCAGCAAAATGAAAAAAGATGAAACATAACTTCCCACAAGTAGATTTGCCGGTCGAAATGCTGGCATGGAGAGATGTTACAGAAGATATTCTGAATCTCTATCGCCAGTCATGCCGATTGAAGGCATGCATTTTTGCGTTATGCACTGAAGGGACCATCACAGCATCCATCAATCTGATGGAGCATGAAATAAAAAAGAATGACCTGATCATTCTGATGCCGGGAACTATCTTACAGCTCAATGAGCAAAAAGAAAAGGTACGGCTTTGCTTCGTAGGTTTCTCCAGTCACTGTGTCAATGGCATTAACCTGTTGCAGGCTACGATGGGATCTTTCTCCAAAATATGGGATAATCCGATTGTAAGTGTCAGCGATTTAATAGCATCCTATTTTGTGGATTACTTCGCACTGCTGACACGCATATCACTCTCCCATCCTACCGCTACCAGCACCGCAATGGCACAAAGCGTACTCCATAGCATTTTGCTTGGAATAAACGCCCTCTATGCCAATCGCCCGCAAAGCATTCTTGCCAAAAGCCGCAAAGAGGAAATCTGCCAGAAATTCGTACAACTCGTTATTGAAAATTATATGACTGAGAGACGAGCTCAATTCTATGCCGACAAGTTGGGAATTTCATTGCAGCATCTCAGCACTACCGTAAAGCAAGTAACAGGAAGGAATGTACTCGAAATTATTTCGCATGTGGTGATTACGGACGTCAAAGCACGGTTGAAGTCCACTGATATGACTATTCAGGAAATAGCCTATTCACTGAACTTTCCCAGTGCCTCTTTCTTCGGAAAGTATTTTAAGAGGCACATGGGAATGAGTCCGTTGGAATATAGAAATAGTTAGTATCTTAAACGAAGGCTGTTCAAGACTACCGATACACTGGAAAATGCCATAGCTGCACTTGCCAACATGGGATTCAGCAATAATCCATTGATTGGATAAAGTAATCCGGCAGCAATAGGAATACCTATCAGGTTGTAAATGAATGCCCAGAACAGATTCTGATGAATCAGGCGTACCGTCTGCCGGGAGAGATTGAATGCTTTTGGCAACAGCAACAGATCCGAAGTCATAAGAGTGACCATTGCCACATCCATGGCAATGTCCGTTCCTTTACCCATGGCAATACTGACATCGGCACAAGCCAAAGCCTGTGAATCGTTAATACCATCACCTACCATAGCTACCGTCTTTCTCTGAAGTTGAAGCTGGCGTACAAACTCTTCCTTATCATCCGGCAAAGCATCGGCAATATACTGGATATTACCCAGTCGAGCGGCAACAGCGGAAGCGGTACGTTCACCGTCTCCCGTCAGCATATAAACTTCAATACCTTGGGTACGGAGTTCGCGAACAGCCTCAGCGGAAGTCGCCTTTATCTGATCTTTGATAGCAACAATCGCAAGCAATTCATCCTTGCGGCCAAAGTAAACGATGCTACAACCGTCCGACTCGTATTGAGCCAGCATTTCTCCCAAAACATCGGTCAGGGTGGCATGGTAATCTTTCAACAACTTGTGACTGCCTGTCCAATACTCAGCGCCCTGATAAGTCACTTTAATACCCTTACCGGTAATACTTTCAAAACCATCCAGAGCTGCAGGAACAATATGCTCTTGTTCTTGCAAGGCAGTGACAATGGCACCAGCCAACGGATGCTCCGATTTAAGTTCGGCAGCCAGAAGAATGTCCTTATAATGTTCTTCCTGCGGCTGTGCCCATAACCAACCGGTAACGGTAGGATGTCCTTCAGTCAATGTACCGGTCTTATCCAATACCACAACATTTACCTTTCGCATCTGTTCCAGTGCCACAGCATCTTTTATCAGAATATGATGATCGGCAGCCTTACCGATACCTACCATCAAAGCCGTAGGAGTAGCCAGTCCCAATGCACAAGGGCAAGCAATCACCAATACGGAAACCGCCGACAGCATAGCATGAGAAAGCATATCCACACCACCAAAAAACATCCAGATAAAGAATGTCAGGACAGACAAACCCAGTACGACCGGAACAAAGATACCTGTCACTTTATCTACAATACGCTGCACGGGAGCCTTACTGCCTTGCGCTTCTTGCACCATACGGATGATACGCGCCAGCACAGTTTCTCCACCTACTTTCTCGGCACGGATAATGAATGATCCTTTCTGATTAATGGTTCCGGCCAACACATGCGAGCCAATCTTCTTTTCTACCGGAATAGGCTCACCGCTTATCATGCTTTCATCTACATAAGAGTCACCTTCAGTCAGAAAACCATCCACAGGAATTTGCTCGCCGGGGCGGACGCTCACCAGATCATCGATGTTCAATTGGTCCAAAGGTACATCCAGTTCTTTACCGTCGCGTACTACACGGGCTTTCTTAGGTTGCAAACCCATCAGTTTGCGGATAGCAGTGGAAGTATTTCCCTTCGCACGTTCCTCCATGAGTTTACCTGTCAAAACAAAAGCGATGATAACCACAGCAGCTTCGTAATAGACATGAGGCTCCAATCCACGGTTATACCAGAAATCGGGGAAGAAAGTATTAAAGACGCTGAACAGGAAAGCAATGGATGTACTTAGTGCCACCAGTGTATCCATATTGCTGCGTCCCAAACGCGCTTGTTTCCAAGCACCGGTATAGAACGGTGTACCGAACAATACCAGTACAGGAATAGCAAGCACCATCTGTATCTCGTTAGAATAAAGTACATGCATGAAGACCATGGAAAGCAACAACAGGGGAACAGCAAAAATCCACGCTCCTATCACCCGCGTTTTCAGGCGGCGATAGCGTTTCTGTTGTTCTTCTTCCTGACGTTCTTCAACATGCTCTTCCTCAATGATGAGGTCATAGCCTGCAGCCAGTACGGCAGCACGAATTTCTCCGGGTGTCAGTTTGTCCGTCTCATAGGAGACAGACAGTGTATTGGAAGCAAAGTTGACCGAAGCATCTGCAACGCCCACCAACTTGCGAACTGTCTTTTCTACGTTATTGGCGCATCCCGCACAATGCATGTTCAGCACGGGAAACGTCTGTTTTTTTAAATTACCCATATAAATATTGTTTTTTAGAAGTTCTGAAAACAACAGAACACAAATTACACGAATCACACAAATGCAGGTTTCGCTACAAGCGCGAAGGAGATTCGTATAATTCGCGAAATTTGTGTTCTACCCAGTGTTATAAACAATCTCTACAGGCCGTTTGTTCGACTACTTCTTATCCTCTTGCTTCGTCTCCTTCACGAATTCGGCTTCATAGTTGAACTTCTTGAAACCGGCTTTCAGTTTGTCCACATTTGTCTTTTCAGCATCGTATGTGATAGAAACTGTTTTGGTTTTCAAGTCTGTAGAGAATTCTTTTACTCCTTTCTCAAATTTAATGTTGCTCTTCACTTTCTTTTCGCAATTCTCGCAATGCATCTGTGAAACTTTAAAGACAGCAGTACGGATGTCTTTCGCCATTACCGCCGTTACACTCAATAAAGCTACTACAAGGGCAGCCATCATTCTCTTTGTTTTCATAAATACCTCCTTATTTATTGGTTAATAATATTTAAGTTACGAGCTACTAGTTTCTTGCCAGATTAAATCTCAGCCCGATATACGCTTTCGCCCCATGCATCGGCCCCCACACCATAGTGGCATCAAAGTTTTCTCCCCACGGATTAGACGCATCGATTATCGGATTCTTCTGCTTAAAGTTCGTCAGGTTCTCACCACCGATATAAACAGACCAGCGACGGAAATAGCGCGTCACCTGTGCACTGAGTTGCTGGAAACTACCGTAGCGACGTTCCCACGAAAGACTTCCGTCGGATAGTTCGTAAGGATCGGGCATTCTTCCACCACCATTCAACTGTAAGGTAGCATCAAATTGCCACAAGCCCAGAGGAGTCTGATAAGAAGCGGTCAACAAGCCTTTATACTTACCAGTAAGCGGCTTCTCCATCAATTTACCATTATAGGTAGTTTTCGCATCCGTCAGACGGTAAGCTGCCGTCAGAGTGAAGCCTTTAAACAACGGATAATTGGCTTCTACCTGGAATACGTGCGAATAAGAACGCCCATCCAGATTGTAAAAAGCCACTTCATGCGGATTGCTGTCCATATCCACTACTACCTGTTTCAGAAAATCCGTATAGTAATATTCTGTATTCACATTCAGCGTCTTACCGAAAAGGGGAATATAAGTCGAAACACTCGCACCGTAATTCCACGCTTCCTCCTGATCCAAATGAGAAGCAATCTTCATCTTGCGGCTACTTGCCAGAAGATAGTTATTCTCCGCCAATACATGATTCGTACGATATCCCTTGCCGGCAGACACGCGGAAGTGCAGATATTCATTCGGATTATACTTGACGTGGGCACGCGGTGTCACAAAAAAGCCGTATTCACTACTGTAATCTCCCCGAATACCCCCCATCAGCATCAACTGATCGTTCAGATTGAATGTATATTGGACATAAGCTCCCGGAACAGACTCCTTCACAAATTTCTTCGTCAGCCCTTCTTCTGCCTGATTCGTCAGCCGATAGTTCAGATCGTAGCCGTCATAGTTGAAACTTAATCCGGCAGACAGGCTATGCTGTTTGCTGAGCTCCGTTTCAAACAGCAGCGAAGCATAAAAATTACTCTGATCCACATCATACAGTTTACGCCCGTAATTGGCATCCTGATTATGCAACGTTCCCTGTAAAATCAAAGCAAGATTCGTATTCTTCTCTTTGTCGAAGATATAAGCATTCTTCGTGAACGCTTCGTAACGATTTGTTTTGATACCTATTTCATACAGGTCATGCGAAGGAGTATTTCCATGTGCAATCTGACCGCTGTTTCGAGTTTCATGCAACGCCTTTATACCTGCCTGGAATACATAGTGGTCACCCATATATGCCCATCGGTTCCAGACATTATATTGCTCCACACGAGGTATATCCACAAAACCATCATCATTAGAGTCATGAGATTTCGTCTCATTCTCATAATGTGCCAACAAAGAAGTGCTCCACCGCTTCGACAATTTTACCGTAGCATCCGCATTGGCTTCGTAGCGGTTCGTACTACTGGCAAAGAGATTTGCCGACACCCAATCCGCTTCCGGCAATTGAGGCTTCTTGAATTCTACATTGATCTGTCCGGTTATGGACTCATATCCATTTTTCACGGACGAACTTCCTTTGCTGACCTGTATACTCTGCATCCACGGCCCGGGTACGTATCCTAAACCATAAGGAGCTGCCGCTCCCCGGAAATTGGGGATATTCTCGGTCATCATCTGCACATACGTACCGGAAAGTCCTAACAGCTTAATTTGTTTGGCTCCCGTAGCTGCATCCGAGTAGCTGACATCCACGGAAGGATTCGTCACAAAGCTCTCTCCCAGATTACAGCAAGCCGCACGTGTCAGTTCGGCACTACTGATCATATCTTCATTCATCACACTGGTACGCAGTTTCATAGTTCCCAGTTTGCGGGTCACTACATTTACTTCACTCAGTTCCACTCCTTCACGGAGAACAATATCAAGTTGTTGGTTTCCTTTGTCTACATGTATCGTGTCATTCTCAAAACCAATAAAACTAACCACAAGCATGTGGCTACGAGCAGGTTTATGAATGGAAAAGTTACCGTCTTCATTGGTAGTTACTCCATTGGTTGTATTCATCCAAAACACATTCGCTCCCGGAATAGGTTCTCCGGCAGCATCTTTTACGACACCTGTTACTTGCGCCTGCAAAAAATTAAAAGTAAAAAGTGAAATTAATAAGAATATATATTTCATATATCTGAATTCATTTATTAAGGGTACAAAAATAGGATATATGTCGTGCAACAAGGTTGCAAGACCATCCAGCTATCAATTTTTTAAAAGAGAACGTGCAAAGAATCTTCCATTTCGTCCGTACTATCTCCCTATTGCCTCCATATCATCTCCGTACTCTTAGATACGGACAAATACGGACCAGACACAGTTCAGATATAGCTTTGGATAGAACCGGGCAGGAAGAAAAACACTTCTCCTGCACACCAATTGATTTTAAATAATGAGAACAGAATATAAGGCCAGATACTGCCTCGAACTATCAGGATGCGGAGGTACGGCATACGACACCTCTTTCAATTCCCTCGTAGGCAAGGAGTATTGGAATTCCGGCAATACTTCGCAGAAAAGTTGAATGACAGGTACGGTTATAACAGGACTTTCACATGAATATTTCACCAAATCCACTTTATAAAAAGTAGCCGTACAGCCTTCGTCTTTGCAAGATTTTTCCGGTTTATGAGAAGTTTTATGAGATTTATGGCATTTGGCACAGCCATTGGTGCAACATGCTTGCGCTGTCTCGCAGCGGGCACAACAATAATGGACAATAGAAACTCCTGCCCCTGCATAAACAACCACCAGAGACAATAAAACTGCCAATATGTAACGAAGTCTCTTCATATCCGGTGCAAAGATAGCCAGATAAAAGCATTCATACCTATCTTTTTTCATTTTTTATATGTTCTATTCGTTAATATGTTCTATATTTGTCGATAACGAACTGATATCGAAATGTTGAATTTAACGAAGAAAGTCCAAATGAAAAAGCAATATGTCAGCCTACTTGTCATTCTACTTGCGGCAAGTGGCTTTTTATTTTCTTGCGGTAACACCGTGAACAAAAGCGCGGGTGCGCTGGAGTTCGACAGTATACAGGTAAATGAAGTAGCCCACCTCTTCGGAGACACTGCGAAGCCCGGCTGCAACATCATCATCAACTTTGCATACGCTAATCAGTCGTCCGACGAAAAGCTGAAAGACAGTCTGAACACCTATTTCCTTTCAGCCTGTTTCGGAGATAAATACATGACTCTGAAACCTGAAGAGGCGGTAAAGCTTTACAAGGAAACCTATATCAAGGATTACCTGAAAGATTTGGAACCGATGTATGCCAAAGATGAAGCTGAAAAGGAGGACTCTGCTTCAATATTAGCTTGGTATTCTTATTATAAAGGTATTGAAAGCCACGTGCAGTATTATAAAAAACATCTGCTGGTTTATCGCATCGACTACAATGAATATACCGGAGGCGCACATGGTATTTATATGTCTACTTTCCTGAATATGGACCTGCGCACCTTGAGCCCGATACGTCTGGATGATATTTTTGTAGGAGAATATCAGGAAGCTCTCACCGATTTATTATGGAACCAGCTCATGGCAGACAATAAAGTTACTACACGCCAGGAAGTGGAGGATATGGGCTATACAAGTACAGGAGACCTGGAACCGACTGAGAACTTCTACCTAAGCCCCAAAGGTATCACCTTCTATTATAACATTTATGAAATTGCTCCTTATGTGATGGGCCCGGTAGAAATTACCTTGCCTTATGAGATCATGTCACATCTGCTGAGTGATGATACTATGGCATTGAACGAAATAAGAAACGAGAACTAATAATTCATAAATTATTCACATGGAAATCATTCTAAAGTACTTCCCAGACCTCACAGAGGCGCAGAAGCAGCAATTTGCGTCCCTCTATGATCTCTATACGGACTGGAATGCAAAAATAAACGTCATATCACGTAAAGACATCGAAAACCTGTACGAACACCACGTACTCCATTCATTGGGTATAGCTAAAGTGATTCGCTTTACTCCCGGCACCCGCATCATGGATCTTGGAACGGGCGGTGGTTTTCCGGGTATTCCCCTTGCCATCTTATTCCCCGAGGTGAAGTTCCATCTTGTTGACAGCATCGGGAAGAAAGTACGTGTAGCAACGGAAGTAGCCAACAGCATCGGACTGAAAAACGTGACTTTCCGCCATGCACGTGCTGAGGAGGAAAAGCAACTCTTCGATTTCGTTGTAAGCCGTGCCGTGATGCCGTTGACCGACTTGCTGAAAATCATCCGCAAAAACATCGCTTCCGAGCAACACAATGCTATGCCCAACGGACTGATCTGCCTGAAAGGTGGTGAGCTGGCAAATGAAGCCATGCCTTTTAAGAATAAGACCATGATGTATGATCTGAAAGACTATTTCGAAGAAGAATTCTTTGAAACGAAGAAAGTGGTTTACGTGACGCCTTAATCACAGAAATAATGACTAACATATACCTATCATGAAAATAAAAAGGTTTGAGTTTAATATGTTCCCTGTAAACTGTTATGTTTTGTGGGACGACACTCTTGAAGCTGCCGTGATAGATCCCGGTTGCTACTATGAGGAGGAAAAACAAGCGTTGAAGAACTTCATTCACAAAAATGGCCTGAACGTAAAGCACCTCCTTAATACGCACCTGCATCTGGACCATATCTTTGGAAATGCTTTCATGGTCAAAGAATTCGGTCTGCCGGTGGAAGCCAACAAAGCCGATGAATTCTGGATTGACGAAGCTCCGAAACAAAGCCGCATGTTCGGTTTTCATTGGAACGAACTGCCCGCACCGATAGGACACTATCTTCATGACGGAGATATCATCAACTTCGGTAACACTACGTTGGAAGCTATCCACGTACCGGGACATTCACCGGGTAGCCTTGTTTACTACTGTGCCGCAGATCATTGCATGTTCTCCGGTGACGTACTTTTCCAGGGCAGCATCGGACGTGCCGACCTTACCGGTGGTAATTTCGACGAACTGAAAGAGCACATTTGTAGCCGCCTGTTCATACTGCCCAATGAAACGATTGTCTATCCCGGACATGGCGCCCCGACCACTATCGGTATTGAAAAGGCGGAAAATCCATTCTTCAGATAAACTTTAAAAACAGATACTATCATGAAAAGCGACCTATTAGCTTGCCGCCACATCGGCATCAGCGAAAAAGACGAAGAGAAAATGCTCCGGAAAATAGGAGTCGGCAGTCTGGATGAGTTGATAGACAAAACCATCCCTGCAAACATTCGTCTGAAAGAACCGTTGGCATTGCCCGCGCCTATGACTGAATATGAGTTCGGACAACACATCACCCGGTTGGCGTGCAAAAACAAACTTTACACAACGTATATCGGCCTCGGCTGGTATAACACCATTACCCCCGCCGTTATTCAACGGAATGTATTCGAGAATCCGGTATGGTATACCTCTTATACGCCCTATCAGACAGAAGTTTCGCAAGGACGCCTCGAAGCGTTGATGAACTTCCAGACCGCAGTATGCGACCTGACGGGTATGCCACTTGCCAACTGTTCTCTGTTGGATGAAGCTACGGCTGCTGCCGAAGCCGTAAGTATGATGTACGCCCTGCGTCCGCGCGATATGCAGAAGTCCGGTGCAAACGTAGTGTTTGTGGACGAGAGCATTTTCCCACAGACACTGGCCGTAATGACTACACGTGCTATCCCGCAAGGTATTCAGATACGCACAGGTAAATATTCCGAACTGGAGCTGACACCGGATATTTTTGCCTGTATACTGCAATATCCGAATGCGAGCGGAAACGCAGAAGATTACCGTGCCTTTGTAGAAAAAGCCCATGCTGCCAACTGCAAAGTAGCCGTTGCCGCCGATATCCTGAGCCTTGCCCTGCTCACCCCTCCCGGAGAATGGGGAGCTGATATTGTATTCGGTACCACCCAACGCCTCGGTACACCGATGTTCTATGGCGGACCGTCAGCCGGGTACTTCGCTACGCGCGACGAATACAAACGTAATATTCCGGGACGTATCATCGGTTGGTCAAAAGATAAATACGGAAAACTCTGTTACCGTATGGCACTGCAAACCCGCGAGCAACATATCAAACGGGAAAAGGCTACTTCAAATATCTGTACCGCACAGGCTTTGCTGGCAACCATGGCGGGCTTTTATGCCGTGTACCACGGTCCGGAAGGTATTCACGCCATTGCAGAACGTATCCACAGCATCGCCGCATATCTGGAAAAGTGTATCAAGAAACTGGGATACAAACAAGTGAATGACCAATACTTCGACACCCTGCGCTTTGTGTTGCCCGACAGTGTATCTGCCCAACAGGTACGTACCATCGCATTGAGCAAGGAAGTCAATCTGCGCTACTTTGATAATGGAGACGTAGGTATGAGTATTGACGAAACAACTGACGTATCCGCTGCCAATGTATTGCTTTCCATCTTTGCCATTGCCGCAGGAAAAGACTACACCAAAGTGGATGATATTCCCGTAAGCAATACTATTAATAAGACTCTGAAACGCCAGAGTGCTTATCTGACACATGAAGTGTTCAATAAATATCATACGGAAACGGAGATGATGCGTTATATCAAGCGCCTTGACCGTAAGGATATCTCCCTCGCCCACTCCATGATTTCCCTCGGTTCCTGCACCATGAAACTGAACGCTGCGGCGGAAATGCTGCCTCTCAGCCGTCCGGAATTTATGTGCATGCATCCGCTTGTTCCCGAGGACCAGGCAGAGGGTTATCGTGAATTGATAAACAATCTCAGCGAAGAACTGAAAGTCATCACAGGCTTTGCAGGAGTCAGTCTGCAACCGAACTCCGGTGCGGCAGGTGAATATACAGGACTACGTGTTATCCGCGCTTATCTGGAAAACATCGGTCAGGGACACCGCAACAAAGTGTTGATTCCTGCTTCCGCCCACGGCACAAATCCGGCATCTGCCATCCAGGCAGGTTTCACTACCGTGACTTGCGCTTGCGACGCACAGGGCAATGTGGATATGAACGACCTTCGTGCCAAGGCGGAAGAAAACAAAGACGACCTTGCCGCACTGATGATTACCTATCCTTCTACACACGGTATTTTTGAGACGGAAATCGTAGAAATCTGCCGCATCATCCATGATTGCGGTGCACAGGTATATATGGACGGTGCCAATATGAATGCCCAGGTTGGCCTGACGAATCCCGGCTTTATCGGTGCGGACGTTTGCCACTTGAACCTGCATAAGACGTTCGCTTCGCCTCATGGCGGCGGTGGTCCGGGCGTAGGTCCTATTTGCGTTACGGAACATCTGGTTCCGTTCCTGCCGGGACATCCGCTGTTCGGTACTCCCGTCAACACAGTGTCTGCCGCTCCGTTCGGTAGCGCCGGTATTCTGCCTATCACTTACGGATATATCCGCATGATGGGTACGGAAGGATTGACACGTGCTACAAAAATAGCTATCCTCAGCGCCAACTATCTGGCAGCCTGTCTGAAAGATACGTATGGTATCGTATATCGTGGTGCCACTGGCTTTGTTGGTCATGAAATGATATTGGAATGCCGCAAGGTACACGAAGAGACGGGTATCAGCGAAAATGATATCGCCAAACGACTGATGGATTATGGTTATCATGCTCCTACTCTCTCCTTCCCTGTTCACGGCACACTCATGATAGAGCCGACAGAAAGCGAAAGCCTTGCCGAACTGGATAACTTCGTAAATGTGATGCTGACCATATGGGAAGAAATACAGGAAGTGAAAGAAGGAAAAGCGGATAAGGAAGATAACGTTCTGATAAATGCCCCGCATCCCGAATATGAGGTAGTTGCCAGTAACTGGGAACATAGCTATACAAGGGAAAAGGCGGCTTATCCGATAGAAAGTGTACGCGAAAACAAGTTCTGGATAAACGTGGCACGTGTGGATAACACGCTGGGCGACCGTAAGTTGTTGCCGACGTGCTACGGATGTTTTGAATAAAAGACAAAAAAATAATACCAATTCCTGCAAACGCCCGTTTCCGGATTTCGAAAACGGGCGTTTGATTCTTAATAAAGAATATATTTCCTCATGTTTACCTAATTCTAATATATTCTTTATATTCGCACAACAGTCAATACAGACCAACAAATATCTCGCTCATGAAATTAATCTTCTTCCTATTGCTATATGCCAGTTGCTTCAGCAGTTGTACTTCTCGCCTTTCTCCAAAGGACACCGAAATAAAAGCCCTCAGCGATTCGCTGAAAGTACGCTGTAACGATCGGATCATGCAAACCGACTCACTGCGCATCGAAGCTGAAAATTTCATGGCTCACACCCAACCGGGAACTCCTGAATATTTCCTTGCCCGCCAGTACTACATCAACTCTTATTTCAACGAGAAAAACTTCCCGCGTGTGCTGGAGATGCTAGACGAAACAGAGCGGATGCCCGGCTACAAAGACTTGCCCGCCACCCAAGCCAATTATCTCTATACACGCTCCCGCTGCTACCAATTCATGCAGCAATATGATAAAGCGATTGCCATTTCACGGCAAATAATGGATTTGGTGCCCACGCCCGGTGATACCCTTGCGCATGAAGGCATCCGTACCCGTGCCGTAGGTGCCATGAACAACGTGAACAACATCTTCTACTTCACGAACCGTACCGACCAAGGCGCCGAATGGTTCCACCGACTCCGCACCAACCCGCCTGCATTACTCGACGAATGCTGTCGCCGCGACATGATGATATTCGAGGGCTATCTGCGAGGACTTGCCGGACAAAAAGAGCGGGCAGAAGCTGTAATGGACAGTGCCCACGCTTTACCCGTCTATCGGAAGACAGCAGAAAACACCTTCCGCGATTGCTCCTTTGCCGCCAGCGTATATTATGCGCTTCCCCACCGCAAAGATGATATGGAACGCCTGTTGAAACATGCCATCTCTGAAGGACGCAAAGACCGCTACATACCGGGTATCAATTGGGCCATGAGTCTGCTCGGAAATATATACTCCCGGCAAAACCGGTTTCAAGAAGCCGTGCAATTACAATATCAGGGACTGGAAATCGGTCTGAGGTTGCAGGACAGTGTATTTTGCGCACGTTGCTATCATGAACTGAGCAATCTATATTACAAATGGGGGATGTATCCACAGGCTCAATATTACATTGACAAAGTTTTCGCCTGGCAGGAAAACACCAATACCAACCTGAAAGACAAAGGAGCATATCATCTGACCAAATGGAGCATTGTACAAAAACTTCCGGGCTACCGGCGGGAAGAGCGATTGAAACTGCTGGCGACGGCGGATTCTTGTTTTCTTCTTTCCGAAATCAAGCAAACGGCCCAGACGCATTTTTACAAAGCAATCGACCGGATAATGATCTTGCCATACGAATCGGCAAAAGGATTGGAAGATATAGAAAGGTATTACGGATCCAACACCCCCACCGCATCCGATTACAATGTTGAAGCACTGCGTGCCATCGCTTTATTCCGCTTGGGACGCGATGCCGAAGCCCGAAAAACAATACTTGCCATCAAAAAGTATAACTCTACGGACAGCTACCACTTCCTTGACACACTGATGAGCCATTACATACATCGGGAAGACAATGCCGTCATCGCCCACCTCACCCGCTTGCGCGAACCGCTTTTACAAGTCTACCTGGAACAGAAGACCCGCGAAGCGGTAGTAGAAGCCGATATCCGTTATCAGACAGAACAGAAAGAGAAAGAGAACCGTTTGCTCTCCGCCGAAGTAGAGCTGAAGAGCAGTCGCTTGCAAACATTTATCTTCACCGGACTCTTCCTGCTCGCTATAGGAGTCGGCATAGGCGGCTGGTTATGGATGCGTCTTCGCCTGAAAGAACGGGAGAAACTTTTCTCACAGCAGCAATTGCACGAACAGAGCCAACGCCTGCAACAACTCATAGCTTCCAGGCAAGAGCTGAACAACCGCAACGAAGAACTCCTCCGTCAATTGGTCGACATACAAGCCACGCACGACAAAACCTGCGACTTAGAGCACGTAATGGAGAGCCTGCAACCTTACCTGCTCACCAACAGAGAAGAAGAACAGTTCCGCACCGCCTTCGCTTCGCTCTATCCCACCGTACTGCATAGCTTGCGTTCCATCTGTCCGCGCATCACCCGTACCGAAGAATTGTTCTGTATGCTTATCGTATTGAAGCAAAACAACGAAGAAATATCCCGCACATTGGGCATCACCCGTAGCAGTGTATTGAAAAACCGATACCGCCTGCGCACCAAGTTAGGCCTGCCCGAAGGGTGTGATCTTGACTCTGAAGTACGTGCCTTACTGCTGCCGGAATAAAGCTTTTTCCTCCCCTTTCCTTTTTTATGCGAAAACGCATCCCCTTGTATACCTCTCATATACAAGGGTTTTTATATTTGTCCTTAGTTTTGTCCATACCGTTTTTTAGGTTTATTCGACTCTGATTTCTTACATTTGAGTGGCTTTAACGAAATACATCGTTTACGCCGGACTATAGACAAAACAAACCAATGAATCTAACAAACGAAATTATCGGAGGACTCCTCCTCATTTTATTATTCGGTGTAACATTCCTCATTCGTTACGCTTTCATTGAACGTAACGTCATACGACATACCCAAATGCGGCTTTCCAAAATAGAAGAGGAAGTCCAAAAACATCCGTTGACCTGTCCGCTGAAACAGCAGATAGAACAGCAAGCTGAACAGCAGTCACTCTCCGATCCGGAAAGTCCACATTCTTCACAGACAGCCTGCTTTCAGTCGCGACTCACCACTGCTGAAGTGGAAGTCAATTTCCGCAACCACTTTACATCACTGTATCCCAATGCTATACACCGCCTTCGCACCATATCCCCGCGGATTACCCGCGTCGATGAGTTGCTCTGTATGCTCATCCTCTTGAAGCAGAATAACGAAGAGATAGCCCATCTGCTGGGAGTCAGCCGCTCCACCGTATTGAAAAACCGGTACCGGCTGCGGTGTAAACTGCAATTGCCGGTAGGCGTAGACCTGGATACCGAAGTACGCAACCTGCTCGCCCCGGATGAGGAACAAACACCGTCGGATATGAATGTGAAGCAATAGTAACCGCTGATATAGTAGAGAATATATTATCAACTTAAAAAAAAGTATAAGTATGAAAAACCAAGTAAAGGAAAAGTATCTGGCTCCCCAAATAGAGGTGATACAGATGGAGACAGAAGGAACATCATGTGTAATTGCAGGAAGCGGCAACTTAGGAGGATTCGGCAACGGAGGCTCTATAGGCACGTCTTCCCGCAGCTACGGACGTTCGCGCGGCAGCCGCAACGCATCTTCAAGCGAGCTGGAAGACCTGATTAACGACATCCTCACCATCGAAAAATAACTAAAAAACGAGCAGCATGAAAACAAGAAGATTTCATCAAAGCATCGTTCTGATGGCCGCGGCACTGGCAACAGTAGCCTGCCAAAATGAACTGAAGGAAGAGTACAACGAACCCAAACCGGGTGAGAAGATAACCATGACCATCCGGGCAACACAAGGCGCGGCCTCACAGACGCGCACCGACTATGAAGACAAGCTGGGAATAGCCGGTATAGACAACATAGCTGTGAAGTGGGAAGGGGGAAGTACAGACGGTGCACCGGTGGAGAGGATTAAAGTATTCGGCGTCAATGCAAATGAGCTGGGTTACTCGGTAGATTTCAATAGCCTGCCAAGCAGTCTCAGCCAGGACGGAACGAGTATCAGCTTCGAAGGAACCATTGATGCAAAGAGCCTCTACTTTGCCATGTATCCCGCCGATAACTGCAACTACAACAACGACGCTGCGGATCCAATCGTCTACACCTCCTTCTCAGGCCAGACACAAGACTGCACCAAGCCCATGGCGCATCTCAAAGGCTTCGACCTTATGGTGGGACGAGCAGCGACAGCGGGCTCGTATGATAAACTCACATTCAGCCACGAGGCCGCAATGATACGCTTCAGCCTCAAAAACATGCCTTCTACAGAGAAAATCACCCGCGTGAGCCTCGCTGCCGCCAAAAGCGAACTGAGCTCCCGGATGTACGCATTGCTCGCCGGCTCGTCAATAGACGGGTTAACCGTCGGAGCGGATACGGAATCCGCCCCGGTGTCAAGCCTCAGCCTCGACATCACTAACCATACCCCCTCCGCCTCCGCAGAGCCGCTGAAAGCCTACATGATGATACCTCCATGCGATCTGAGCAACGACCAACTCACCGTCACCGTAAACACGGAAAGCGGCAATACCTACACCGGCGATTTGACAACCGGAACCGGCGTCACGTTGGAAGCCGGTCTGTGCTATACCTTAGAACCCACGCTAACGCTCGGCAAAACCATCAGCCTGCCACCCGCTACGGCGGGAAGTTTGGGAAACGCCTTGAACAATATAACCCCGACCCCAGAACAAACCGAACTGGCCGTGACGGGTGCGGTAAACGCCGACGACATCACCGCCCTGGCCACTTTCTTGAAAGCCACCAAGGCTGAGAAAATCACCGCCATCGACCTGTCCGGCATCAGCGGCATAACCGACGTGACAGGCTTTTCAGGCTGCGCAAAGCTAGAAAAAGTCATACTGCCCGACGCTGCGGAAGCCATTGGCGACAATGCCTTTGAAGGCTGCACGGCACTGACCACAGTCATCCAGAACAACCCGATGCCCGCCGATGTAGCACCCGCCACCCGCGCCAGTATCTCCAAAAGCATAAAAAGAATAGGAAACAGCTCCTTTAAAAATTGCACCTCGATAACCGAAATGTTCCTGCACGCCGATATACAGAGCGTAGGAAACAGCGCCTTTGAAGGGTGCACGGCAATGACAGCCCTCATATTCGAAGGCACAAAAGCGGCCAACGGAACCGGCGGTATAAGCTTAGGGACCGGCATCATAACCGGAACGCACCCGGACATCAAAATATTCCTGCCTGCCATCACCGAGCTCGCAATGGCCACCGCGTATAAGACAATCCTGGAAGAAAAGCCCACCCACTACAACTTCGCGGGCTACGGCAGCGCCACTACCACTGAAGAGAAAACGAATCCCGCATCGTACACACTCATCCCCACGGTTCCAGTTGATACAATGCAGTTCACCGTGAAAGTAGAAAATGGCGATTTGGGATTCAGCATTCCCTTCCCCGACTTCGGCAATACTCCCGCGGCTATCATGGTAAGTTGGGGTGACGGTACACCCGTTGTCACAGTGCCCAAAGGCACGACGCTTGCAGCGGGTGACAAATTCGAGTACACGTACGCCGTAGCGGGCACATACACCATCACCATCGGCTCGGATGCGACGGCGGACAAACAGCAAATACCGGAGCTGAATTTTTACCAAAGAGCCGGCTCTTACAACCCGAATAAACTGGTGAGCCTTGAAACGCCATTGCTCAATATGAATTGCTCATCTTTGAGCAAAGCGTTTTACAGTTGCCAAAAATTAACCACAATCCCGGGAAATCTTTTCGAAAAGAACACAGCGGCTACAGACTTCAGCGGTTGCTTCGCTTATTGTAAAGCATTACAGACAATTCCAGGAGGGCTTTTCGCAAGCAACACAGCGGCTAAAAACTTCAACAGTTGCTTCGCTAATTGCGATCTATTAAAAGAGATTCCTAGCGAGCTTTTCGCAAAAAACACAGAGGCTACAAACTTCACCTATTGCTTCGCTAATTGTAAAGGATTAACCGCAATCCCGGGAACTCTTTTCGAAAAGAACACAGCGGCTACAGACTTCAGCAATTGCTTCTATAATTGCATTCTATTAGGAAGCATTCCTAAAGAGCTTTTCGCAAGCAACACAGCAGCCACAAACTTTAGCAATTGCTTCAGTAGCTGTAACGCATTAACCACAATACCGGAATCACTTTTCGCGAACAACACAGCGGCTACAAATTTTGATCAATGCTTCGCCGATTGTATCGCTTTAACCACAATCGAGGCAAGACTTTTCGCGAACAACGCAAATATAAACATTATTCGATGCTTCTATGGCTGTACCGCATTAACCACAATTTCGACAGATCTTTTTGCGAACAACACAGCTATTAAAAGCTTCAACTATTGCTTCTATGACTGTACCGCATTACAGACAATCCCGGAAGGGCTTTTCGCGAACAACGCAGAGGCTACAAGCTTCAACTATTGCTTCGCTAATTGTAATGGATTAACCGCAATCCCGGGAAATCTTTTCGAAAAGAACAAAGCGGCCACAGACTTCAGAAATTGCTTCCAGTCGTGTAGCGCATTACAGGCAATTCCGGGAGGGCTTTTCGCAAATAACACAGCGGCTACAAACTTCAGCTATTGCTTCTATGGGTGTACCGGATTAAAGGCAATTCCGGAAGGGTTTTTCGCGAAGAACACAGAAGCTACAAACTTCAACTGTTGCTTCTATGGGTGTACCTATATGATGTTCAATCCAAATATATTCGTCGATTCCACCGCGGCCGAACAGGATAAATTAAACCGCTTCATAGATAAAGACATGGACTTTAGGAATTGCTTCTACCAAGTCAATCTGCATAACAATTCAGGTACCGCCCCCGCACTGTGGAGCTATGCGAAAGGTTCGGGCAATTGGACTACGGCAAATTGCTTCAAAGGCTGCATAATGTCAAATTCCGAAGATATCAAGGATTATTCAACTTGGGGCACTCCCAAATTCTAACTAAGCATAGCCCCCGAAAACCTCCGCAAGACAGTCCTTAACCGCTGGGTCGCGGAGGTTTTCACTAAATAATTATTCATCAACTTTAAAAAAACATTTAAATTATGGCAACAAACGACATCAAGTATACCTTGAATGCCCAGCTGGCAGACAACTCCGTCACCGTTGACGACAAGAACGACCGCATCCTAGCCCTCGTTTCCGCCGGCACCGCTGACAAACAGCGCGTCATCTCCGAAATCATGGCAATAAACCCGGGTCTGGAACGAGAGGTTGTGGAAGCAGTCATCAATCTGGAGCAACGGGTGGTAAAGAAAATGGCCCTCAGCGGCTACAACGTCAATATGGGTCTGTATCACGCCGTAGCCCAATTCACCGGCGTGGTGCTGAACAAGGCGTGGAACCCGGAACGCAACTCGGTCTACGTCGCCTTCACCCAAGGCGCTGACATGCGTGAAGCCATCCGAGCCACCGGTGTCAACATCATCGGCGAAAAGGGAAGCACCATGTTCGTGGCAGGCACGCAGGACACCGCCACCCGCGCCACCAACGCCACCGCCACCGCGGGACGCAACTTCACCCTGACCGGCTCGAAACTGAAAATAGCGGGCACCGACCCAGCCGTGGGCATCACGCTGACATCCGCCTCGGGCGTAGTCACCAAAGTCACCGAAGACCTCTGGGCGGTGAACGATCCCTCAAAGCTCGTCTTCATCATCCCCGCCGAACTGGAGAACGGAGAGTACACGCTCACCGTCACCACTCAATACAGCACCAACGGCAAGACCTTGCTCAAGACGCCACGAAGCGTTTCGCAAACCATCTACCTGGGCGAAGCTCCCTCAGGAGGAGGCGACAGCGGAAACACCGGAGGAGGAGGACTGGACGAAAATCCACTGGGATGACCGGAAATTTGTATAGGCAATCGATACAGAGCTGTATAAACAGTCAATACAGGGCTGTATAAACAGTCGATACAGAGCTGTATAAACAATCGATACAGGGCTGTATGGTTAGGGCATACAGCCTTTTTATAGCGGAGACACCTCCGCTATATTTTTTTTCATTTTACAGGCCATGGCAAGTTATAGGGCAACAACTTTCCGCCCGCTTCCTTTGTTCTTTCGGGAAGAATAAAGTACTTTTGCGATGTCGCGCGGTATAGGCAGTGTCGAGTGATAAAAATAACGCCTCATATTGAAACGATAACACACAGAGAATGATATGGAAGAGATAAAGAGAATACCCTACGGTGTATCCAGCTTCGTGGAAGTGGTGGAACAAAACCAATATTATGTGGACAAAACCATGTACCTGCCCCTGCTGGAGCGGCAGCCCAATTATCTGTTCCTCATCCGCCCCCGCCGCTTCGGCAAAAGCATCTTTCTGGGCATGTTGCGGGCTTACTACGACCTTGCCCAAAAGGAAAAGTTCGCCGCCCGCTTCGGAAACCTGTGGATAGGCAGCCGACCTACGCCGCTGCAAGGAGCCTTTCAGGTGCTGTACATGGATTTCTCGCGCATAGGCGGACAAGGAGAAGGACTGGCGCAGAACTTCAACGATTATTGCAGCATGTGTGTGGATAACTTCGCTTCCATTTATGAATCATACTACTATCCCGGGTTTGTCCGGGAAATGAAGGAACAATCCGGCTTCAGGAATAAACTGAACTATCTGGACATGAAAGCCAAAGAGACGGGTGCCCGCCTCTACCTCATCATCGACGAATACGACAATTTCACCAACGTAGTGCTCAACGAAGAAGGCGAAGGCGTTTATCATGCCATCACCCACGCCAGCGGGTTCTATCGCGAAGTCTTCAAGAAGTTCAAAGGTATGTTCGAGCGCATCTTCATGATAGGTGTCAGCCCCGTTACGCTGGATGACTTGAGCAGTGGATTCAACATCGGATGGAACATCAGTACCGAACCCATATTCAACATGATGCTGGGATTCAGCGAAACAGATGTACGTGCGATTCTGCAATATTATAAAGATGCCGGAGAGCACAACGGTGACGTGGATACCATGATTACGGAAATGAAGCCCTGGTACGACAACTACTGCTTCGCCAAAGCGAGTCTGGAACGCGACCCGAAGATGTTCAATTGCGACATGGTGTTCTATTACCTCCGCAACTACATGAATTATGGCACTTCACCCGAACAGATGATTGACCCCAACACCCGCACCGACTACAACAAGATGAAGAAACTCATTCAACTGGACAAGTTGGACGGCGACCGCAAGGGGGTACTGCGCCGTATCACCGAGGAAGGGCAGATTATCACCAACCTCGCCACCTCCTTTCCCGCCGAGCAAATCGCCAAGGCGGAGATATTCCCCAGCCTGCTCTTCTACTACGGCATGCTCACCATCACCGGAACAGACGGAGACCAGCTGGTGCTGAGCATCCCCAACAATAATGTGCGCAAGCAATATTACGAATACCTGCTCGAAGGTTATCAAAGCGAAAAGTACATCGACCTGAGCAACCTGCGTACCATCTATAAAGATATGGCATACCATGGTAACTGGCGGCAGTCACTCGAATTTATTGCCTGCGCCTACAAGAATCACTCCTCCGTGCGCAGTCTCATCGAAGGTGAACGAAACATCCAAGGTTTCTTCACCGCCTACCTCAGTATCAGCGCTTACTACCTCACCGCCCCTGAAGTGGAACTGAACCACGGCTTCTGCGACATGTTCCTCATGCCCGACCTGCAACGTTACCCCGAAGTGGCTCACAGCTATATCCTGGAACTGAAGTATCTGCCGGCAAAAGACTATGAAAGTAAAGGTGGACAACAGTGGCTGGATGCCGTAGATCAGATACACGGTTATGCCCAAGGGCCAAGGGTACAACAACTGGCACAGGGCACGCAGTTGCACTGTATCGTGATGCAATTCAGCGGATGGGAAATGGTAAAAGCAGAGGAGGTATAAACATCGCACTTTTATAAATGAGCATCACCCGGAAAAAGAAACAAAACGGACTTTTCTATACGAAAGCCGAAGAGAGAATAAATACCCTCTCGCACGCCGCAGGCATCCTGATGGGGATTATTGTCGGCACGATATTTCTCGTAAAAGGCTATCAGAGCGGAAACTTCTGGGCTGTACTCGGCATCTGGCTCTATCTCTTCGGCATGCTCGGCTCTTACGTCGCCTCCACCCTCTACCATGCGCTGAAATACCATAATCCCTGGAAGAAACGGTTGCGGAACTGGGACCATGCAGCTATTTATTGGCACATTGCAGGCAGTTACTCGCCCGTTACGTTGATAGCACTACGGGATGAAGGCGTTTGGGGATGGGGATTATTCGGTTTTATCTGGTTATGTGCCATTATCGGCACCATCGTGAGTTTCCGCAAAATGGAGGAACATAGCAATGTGGAAACAATCTGCTTCATCGTTATGGGGCTGTCCGTACTGGTTGCCTTCAAACCGCTATATGCCGTTGCCGCAGGAACTTGTTATTGGATGATCGGTGAAGGCATCTGCTACATCACCGGGGCGGTGTTCTACTCTTTCCGGCAGCGCTATATGCATTCTGTTTTTCATTTCTTCGTATTGGGAGGTTCGGCATGCCACATGATGGCGGTGTGGCTGATTCTATAGTCGCCACCAACTGCTAAAATATATTAATAATCCTCCCCCTTCCTTGCTTTTCTCCTTCGCTTCCTTTACGTTTGCAGTGTTGTACATCAGTGCAACACTTAAGAAACTATGATAAAGATAGAAAACATCAGCTATGGCTACAAGTCTAACCACCCTATTTTCAATGATATATCTTTGGAAATAGGCAACGGAATATACGGACTTCTGGGAGAGAACGGCGTAGGTAAAACCACACTGATACATCTCCTTTGCGGACTACTTTTTCCTTGGAAAGGAGAGTGCAGCATTGATGGGATGAATCCGGCAAAAAGAGAACCCGCCTTATTGAGCCGTTACTTCTTTCTGCCCGAAGAAATGCAGATGCCTTCCGAAAGCATTTCCGCTTTTGCCACACGGCATTCCGCTTTCTATCCTCACTTCAACTACAAAGAGTTTGAACAGAATCTTGAAGAACTGAAGATTGACAGGAAGCAGAAGTTATCCGCAGTTTCTTATGGTCAGCAGAAAAAGGCGATGCTGGCATATGCCTTTGCACTGCATACCCCGCTCCTGATACTCGACGAGCCTACAAACGGACTGGACATCACATCCCGACAAGCTCTGAAACGTATCATCAGCCGCAGCATAGATGATGACAGTACGCTCCTCATCTCCACTCATCAGGCACACGACTTCGAGAACCTGCTGGATCACCTCATCATCCTCGGCGAAAGCGAAATCTTGCTGAACCGTTCGTTGGACGAAATCAGCCAGCGCCTCCTCTTTGCCCGGACAGACAGTCTGCCCGAAAACAGTATTTACAGCGAACAGGAATTGCCCGGATATTTCTCCGTGCTGCCTAATGAGGAGGAGGAAGAGAATACACCGGATATCGAATTGCTGTATAAAGCAATGCTGCAAGTGCCGGAAAAGATAAAAATGATAATTTAATGAAGAATGAAGAATTTGGCTGCGCTATGCAAGCATGCCGCAAGGTAATTCTTCATTCTTAGTTCTTCATTTCGCTAAATTATCATTTATAAAATAACAACAAGAAATTATGAATGCAACCTTCAACCTAAAACGTTTCTTCCTGCTGGAACAGTACAAGAAACTGGAAACCGGCAAACACTTGCTTTGGAGTGCCGGCATTGTGCTGGGCATTTGTCTTCTCTGCATGATGTATGACATCAACAAGGGCTCAAGCTATTACATAAAACATACACAGGCTCTCTCCCTTAGTCGCTACGTACTGTGGTTCCTCTGCATTGCCCCCTGCCTGTTGGAGATGAATATCACCAAACAAACCTCCACTCTATACTTGTTGATGCCCGCTTCCGTTTTTGAGAAGTTCCTGCACTTGTGGATGAAATACATACTTATAATCCCGTTATTCTGCATCTTGCTAATAGCAGTTCTTAAAGGAATATTCAATCTATCAGGAATCAACTATCTGCAATATTTCGGGAGCCAGATAGAACCTTATATCATTCAAAAGGACCAGATGCTGACGTACAGTCTGCTACAAGGCATATTCTTTATCGGATGCATAGCCTTCAAACGCCAGAAACTGATAAGCTCCTTCATCATGTTATGCCTCTGCCTCAGTGCCCTGCTTAGTCTTGGCGCATTTACATACTTATGCAGCCCTGCTGATACCAAAGGCTACTGGCTGTCCAATATCATAGCCTATCCTATATATAATTTTCCCATGAGCAGTACGGGAGAAGCTGTCATTGCCTTTTGCAATTACGCCACCCCGGCTTTGTTCACCATCGGCACATGGATATCGAGTTACTTCCTACTCAAAGAAAAACAACTGTAAGCTATGGACTTCAAGACCAACAAACCGATATACCAACAGATTGTAGACTTCTGTTTCAGCAAGATACTCACCCGTGAGTGGACGGCGGGCGAACGGGTAGTCTCGGTCAGGGAACTTTCCACGCAGCTTGCCGTGAACTCGCGCACCGTGCTGAAGGCCTACGAATACCTGCAAGCGGAGGACATCATCTATCCCGAACGGGGCATGGGCTTCTATCTTTCAAAGGATGCCATGAAGAAAGTAATGAAGATACAGAAGAAAGAATTCTTTGAAAACCAGCTTGCCGACCTGTTCAACATTATGGACCTGCTCGGCATCAGCATAGATGAAATAACAGAACGATATAATAAACTTAAAAACAGCAGTTCATGAAGAGATACGCAAAGACAGCATTATGGATTACTTTCGGACTCCTCTTCGTACTCATCATAGTCAAAGTTTTTACTCTGATGTACGAACTGAATTCCGCCGTACAAGCCTAACTTTCGCCGCCTCAACGAAGAAAGTATAAACGATTGAAATACAATATATAAGATCTTCCCTGATGAGGAGGAGTGAAATTTGTATCCCTAATTGATTAGTAACCTACTAACAGGAACAAATATGAAAACAAAACTATTTTTACTACTGTTTGTCCTCTCCGCACTCAGTGCGCAGGCACAGAACCTTACAATCAAAGGACGTGTTACAGATACTTCGCAAGAAGCCATCATAGCCGCCAATGTATCGCTATGGACCACGGACTCTACCTTGGTGACCGGAGTGACTTCGGACGCACAAGGCAAGTTCACTCTCAATAAAATCAAGGCGGGCAATTACCGCCTGGCCATTACTTTTATCGGCTATCAAAGTGAAGTCATCCTACTGAAACTGAACAACAACCTCGACCTGGGCGATGTACAGTTGCAGGAAAATGCCGTAAGCCTGGGTGAAGTGACCGTATCCGCCAGCAACGTGCTTCAACGCGTGGACCGTCAGATTATCCTGCCCACCGAGAGCCAGCTAAAACGCTCGTTCGGTGCCTACGACCTGCTGAACAACCTTGGCATCGCCCGCCTGCAAGTGGACAATTTCACCAACAGCATGAGCGTCAGCGGTGGCGGAGCCGTACAAACCCGTATCAACGGCATCAAAGTGACGGACAAGGAAATAGCCGCCGTCAGAGCCAAAGACGTGCTACGCGTGGAGTTCATCGAAGACCCAGGCAAGCAATACGGTGACAACGAACTGGGTGCTGTAGTCAATATTATCCTGCGTCGCCGCGAAACAGGTGGTGTGGTAAACTTCCAGCTTTCCGACTCGCCCCATACCCTGTGGGGAGAGAATTTCCTGAGTGCGAAGTTCAACTACAAGAACTCCGAATGGGGCATCGACTACTTCAACAAGAATGGCAAATACCACAGCCGCCTCGAATCTCACGAAACGTTCTATCTGAGCGACCGTACCATCGACCGCATCAAGAAAGGTATCGAAGATGAATCTCCAGCACTCAGTTTCATCAACAACCTGAATCTGACTTACAATCTGACAAAAGCGGACAAGTATGTATTCAACGCCATCTTTCGCAATAACCTCAACAACACTCCCTATCAGAATGAACTGAACAAAATGTGGGCGGTAGACGATACGAAATCTATTTATTCGTACGTCAACAACCATTCATCCAGCTATTCTCCGGCACTCGACCTTTACTTCCAACATACCCTGCCCCATCAGCAGAGCATTCAGATGAATGTGACGGGAACGCTCATCCATACCAAAAACAACCGGAAATATAAGGAGTACAAAAACGAGAATACACCACTGGCAGATATTCAGACACTGGTAGACGGTGACAAACGCTCCATCATCGGTGAGGCCATTTATGAAAAGAGTTTCAAGGATATAAAACTAAGCGGCGGTGCCCGCCACTATCAGATGAGGACGGAAAATGAGTACAAAGGTTCCAACCCCACAACTTCGAAGATGGATCAGGCACAGACCTCCGCTTTCTTTGAGGTGCAGGGCAAGGTAAAGGACTTCAGTTATGCAGGCAGCGTGGGCATGACGCGCGCCTGGTTCAAAGAAAGTGACGAAGACCATACTTACTATACTTTCACGCCTACCGTACGATTGAGTTATAATTTGAAGAAAGCGGGTTTCCTGCGCTACCGGTTCAACATCAGTCCCGCTATACCGTCGCTCGGTTCGCTGACGGATGTGGAACAGGCTATTGATACCATACAGATTGTCCGTGGTAACCCGTTACTGAAAACATACCAGCAGTTCACAAATTCCTTGTCCTACAGTTATTCTAAGAAACAGTTCAATGCCAATCTGAGCCTGCGCCATCAGTATTACGACAGTCCCATCATGGAAAGTATCTTCGTCGAGGATGGGAAACTGATACTGAAAGATGAAAACCAACGCTCGTTTCAAAGTCTGAATGCGGAACTGATGATCGGCACAAACGGGGCAACGCTGTTCGGACTGAAAGATTTCCTGACTCTTTATGCTTCGGGAGGATACACCCGCAGTTGGTCGGAAGGTTTGGAATACAGCCACACATACGATGAATTTTACTACAGTGTGATGGCGCAACTGCAATACAAAGGTTTCTCTTTGCTCGGGCAATTCAGGAAGGTGCAGAACAACTTCTTCGGTGAGACCATCAAGAAGAATGAAAATCAGACGGCATTTATGGCAATGTATGCCAAGCAGAACTTTCAGGCAGGGATTGGTGTTCTGTTTCCTTTCACCAATAATTATAAGGTGGGAAAAGAACGTATCAGTGAAGTGGCTCCCTTCCGTTCGGAAACTTTTGTGAAGGAGACGGGGCAGATGTTCATACTCCGTGTAGGCTATACGTTTGAGTTCGGCCGCAAACACAAAGCCGGAAACAAGGGATTGAACAATAGCGATACGGACAGCGGCATCATTGACATGCAGAGATAAAGATCCGGATATAATTTCATTTCAGCCCTCTTTGTGAAAAGAGGAAGTCCAAAGGGCGAGGTGGCGGATTATACAAAATTGCTTCATGTATAATTCATTAATTACCTGACTGCCGCCTCCCCTGCGGACTTTTTCTATTTATAAACGGGAAGAAAAAAATTTCTTCCGCATGATCCCTTTTTCATCCTTATTCTTCATTTCCTGTTTCAAAGGATGAAACTGCCTGTTTCTCGGTGTGAAACTGAGAGTTCCAAGCCATGAAACAAATCTGGAAATATAGAGATGAATTTTATCAGGTTGATAGCTCCTGAAAAGCAGGTCCGGTATTACTTAATAATAGTCACAGTGCCTTCCGCAAGCTGCCTTTCCTTAACCGGAGCAGCTGCCGCATAACCTAAAGCAGCGCAACCGTACACACGATGATTTTCGGGAATACCCAACTCCGTCAGGAAAGCACGTACCTCAGGATCATCATAAGTCTGCCCCAATTGATTGATCCAGCAGGAACCTATTCCGAGAGATTTTGCAGCAAGGAAGATATTCTGCATAGCACAGGCACAATCCATAGCTGCCCACCACTGCATCGGTTCATTGGATACGATGACAAGCGTAGGCGCATGATAATAACAGCAATAGGTCTGGCTGTGTCCACGCTCCTGCAAACGAGGCTCTTCACTCTTGGCAAAAGCGCCTTTGATCTTCTTATTCAGTTCTTCCAGCACCGTGGCATTTTGAATGGCTGTGAAATGCCACGTCTGATAATTCATACCACTTGGAGCATAGGTTGCCGCTTCCAAAATAGCATTCAGATCTTCTTGTGAAATCTGTTGTTCCATATAAGCGCGTACACTGCGACGCGACTTGATGGCTTTTAAAACTTCATTCATACTCTTTATTTTTTTGTCAATCCAACCTTTACATTCAGTCTGAAATAATACACGCCGTTCTCTTTTTCCAGAAAGCCGTACTTGTCCTTGTCTACCGAGCCTTTCTCCAAACGGGTATTCAGGAAAAGGAAGTCGGCAAATGTCCGGCGCTCCGACTTATGATAACAAAGCACTTCTCCTTCTGCATCCACCAGCAAAATACCTTCAACGGCAGAGTCCGTACCATTATAAATCTTTGCCGGACGCATACCAAGGGCAAGTGCCAACAAGAACTGCTTCATCTTAAACTCATAGAAACCATGCTTGTTTATCAGCTCATCTTTTATCTTCAAGGGATTTATCTCTTTGACGCGTTCCGTCAGTTCACTGATACGGGCTATGCCGTCGAGATGCATCATACGCACCATTTCAGCCAGCATACGAGGAAAATGCAAATCAATCATCAGCAAATTACAACGGAATACACGGTCGGCTACATCGGAATATTTCAGTACTCCGCCCAGACGTTCAATCATCAGCATACGCTCAGTCACTTCCGTAGGAGACTCCGGCAAAGCATTCACCTTATTCACCGTAGGCGTAGCAAATTTAACGCCCGACTGTTCCAGTTTCAGATTTGCCGTACGTCCGCCATCAAGCAACGGATTCATTGAGCTGAGACGACAACGAACATTGAATCCCGTCAACGGAGCCTCGGCATGCCAGAAAGCTACTGAGAAATCCGTACGGTCTTCCGTCTTCGCTTCCAGGTCGTAGATATTGACCGCATCCAGAAATGCCTCCAGTTCTTCGGGAACTTCAATGGCGTCAGTACCGCTGGTAGTCTTCAGTAACTCAAGAATAAACTCGGCCGCTCCGCCAAAATCTTCACGGGGGATGACTTGTTCCTCCTTATCGGCTGCAACAAATGTCCCCTCCTTCTCTATCACACCACTGACAATGCGGACATTGCCCTGCTCTATATAATAACGACGCGTACCGTCATGTTCCTCCCTCTGTATCAGCGCAACAGGCCAGCACTTCGTTTCATCCTTCCGGGCTTGCGGTGTACCCAGTGAAACCTTTCCGTCTGCCAGAAGGCGAAAGAATGTGTAGAGTTCGCCCAACTCACGTTTTGTAGCTTCAAATGCCATAATAAATTGTTTTTTTCCTAATTAACGAGTGTGCAAAGATAATGCAAATCGAAGGCAGAACTTTCATGCTGGCATGAAAAAGTTATGCCGAAATGCAGCTTATTTTATTTAAAGATAAGGAAATCCCTCCAAAAGAAAGTGAATAGACAAACTATTTTCATGTAGAAACGTTCTACTTAAAACATCAAACATTTAACTCCCTATAGCATGGAAAATGAAAAGAATATAGTAGCCATCACAGCTACACCGAATGGACCTTTCATTGTAGAAGGCAATTTTAAACTGATAGACAGAGAAGGAAAAGCAGAAATACGAACAGGTAGAATTGCCTTATGCCGGTGCGGTAAGTCCTATAAACAACCCTTTTGCGATGGTACACACCGGAAAATCCACTATAATGATTTGTCTTTGAAATAAACGTACCGGATCACCAGGAAGCCGGAGACATTACACTTCCCCGAAGCGTAATGTCTCTACTTTTTCCAGACGCGCCCTCAACTTCGGCATCATCGACTTCCGGATGCGAAGTGTCATACGGCAATCCATATCATACGACTGTTCCAGAATTTCCGGTTCTTCTTCCTTTACGATACGCATTACATCATTCATAAAGGGATATTCAAACAAGAAGGTCACCGCTTCGTCCACCGTTTTCTCTATCACTTCGGCAACAGCTATCGCCTCGGCGGCAGCAGCTTTATAAGCAACAATCAGTCCGCTTGTTCCCAACTTTATGCCGCCAAAATAACGGACAACGATTATCAGTATATCCGTCAGTTCATTGGAGTTTATCTGTCCCAGGATCGGCTTTCCTGCCGTACCGGAAGGTTCTCCGTTATCATTGGCGCGGAAATCTTTACGTTCGGGCCCTAGCATATAGGCGTAGCAGACGTGGCGGGCATCATAATATTTCTTCTGATAAACTTCCAGATGCGATTTTACCTCATCGACAGTACGCACGGGCAAAGCGATAGCAATGAACTTGCTGCGCTTCTCAGTGTAAATCCCTTCGGAAGGGGCGCTTATGGTTTTGTAGGTATCTTCACTCATGCTGCAAAGATAAGTATTCTTCTTGTTATGAGAAAATAGTTTCTAATCCTCTCTCTTTTTCAGACGAAACAGGCAGATTTTAGAAGTTTTTTTCGTAAATTTGTCAAAAGTACGACGCATTCCATAGAAAAAAGTCTGATTATGAGTATGTATCAGGACCTCATACTGATAATCTTAGCATGCAAGGTCCTTCCATAAGTAACATTTATCGCTATGAACAACAAGCTGTTTACCTTTCTCGACCCTCTGCTGGGTTACATCGACAATGGTCGTTTCTTCCGCGAACCCTTCCGCTGGCTCTATGTCATCTTTGCCGTATTGAACTTGCTGTTTCCTATCTTTATACTGGCAAAGGTCATCGAGATGGACTTCTTTAAATATGCCGAAGGGAAATTAATCCTTGCTTTCATTCTGCTGTTCATTATCCTTTGCGCAGGAGCATGGGGAAGCTATCTGCTCTGGATGAACCGGAAAAACAAACTGAAAGAAGCTATCCAGGAAGAAAATGAATTCATTGCCATTCCCGTTGTATCGCACCTGACACAGACGATGGGTGAATGGCTGGGACTTTATATCGGTGTCATCGGCACACTATGTTCGGTGGTTATTACAATCTTTGCTGCCAATGAAATCAAATACATACTGCCGATACCCTCCGGCATGTTCTTCCTGATGCCTATATACGGCTTCTTGATTGTAGTGTTCGCACGCCTGCTTGCCGAGTTGTATCGCGCATTGGCCGTCATTGCCAACAACACCAAGAAACTGACAAAGATAGAAGCAAAAGCCGAAGCCAAACTGGAAGATATAGAAGATATAGAGGAAATCTAAATATATGAAGAAAGTAGTCATAGCTATTGACTCCTTTAAAGGATGTTTACCCTCGGCAGAAGCTGGAAAAGCAGCTGCCGAGGGTATTCGTTCCGTATACCCGGAATGTGAAGTTATCTGCCTGCCCATAGCCGATGGAGGCGAAGGAATGCTGGATGTGCTGATTATGGCAACCAACGGTCAGGAAATTCCGATTTCCGCCCACGATCCATTGATGAAGTGGCACAATACTTATTACGGCATTTCCGAAAATGGGAAAACAGCTTTCATAGAAATGGCGAGCATCAGCGGATTGCCTCTAGTTCCTCCGGAAAAAAGAAACCCGATGCTGACTACCACTTACGGCACGGGAGAAATCATTCGTGATGCTTTGGAGCGTGGTTGCCGCAACTTTACCATTGGCATCGGTGGCAGTGCAACCAATGATGCCGGGTTAGGAATGCTTCAGGCATTAGGCTTTCATTTTTCAGACAAGAAGGGTAAAGAAATAGGGACAGGCCGTGGAGAAGCATTAATAAAAGTAGCGCATATAGACAGCACTTGTGTCCATCCGGCTTTAAACAGTTGCCGATTTACTGTTGCCTGCGATGTACAAAATCCATTCTATGGTCCCGAAGGAGCGGCTTATGTCTTTGCGCCTCAGAAAGGAGCAGACCGGGAAATGGTGGAGGCATTGGATGCAGGACTGCAAAACTTTGCAGAAGTCATCCGTCATACGACGGGAAAAGATATTTCCAATCATCCCGGAGCCGGTGCCGCCGGAGGTATGGGCGGTAGTCTGCTGGCTTTCCTGAATGCGGAACTGAAACCCGGCATACAACTGATGCTGGAAGCTCTTGACTTCAGTAATAAAATAAAAAACGCTGACTTGATCATTACCGGAGAAGGAAAAGCTGACCGGCAAACATTGATGGGAAAAGTTCCTTCCGGCATACTTGCTGAAGCCCGGAAACAAGATATTCCGGTAATCCTGTTAGCCGGCAATATAGAAGATTCGGATGAATTACAACAGGCCGGGTTTGAAGGGGTCTTCTCTGTTAACCCTCCATTCATATCGTTAGAAGAATCTATGAGACCGGAAGTTGCACGCAAAAATATACAGCAAACAGTCGAATGTATTTGCAAGAAGAAATGATTAGAAAAAAATGTGTCTCCGTATCAGAGTTTATGTATCACTCCGCAACAACGTTTCATTACTCTTTCCGTCAGTCCGGGATGTTGTTTCGTTCCGCCTTTCTCGATGGTTGAAAAAACTTTAAAGCCGCTCCATTTCAGGATTTCTTTCAGCGCCTTTACTACTCCCCTTGTCTGATTAAAGAATATATTGAAAGGATATGGAGTAGTGCAAGTGCTTACGATAACTGCCTTTTTACCTTTATGCAGGCCGATGGGAATACCTCGTGAGGTCTCTCCCATCATTCCGTAAACGATGCGGTCGAACATCACTTTCAGTTGTCCCGGCAGGTTTCCCCAATAGCAGGGAGCACCGATTATCAGTGCTTGCGCTTCTTCTATCTGCTTCAGCACACGTTGTGCATCATCCTCAGGCAAACAACATTTCAGTTTCTCACGGCAACTCATACAGCCGATGCAGGAACGGATTTGCAGGTCAGCCACTCTAATCACAGTAACTTCGTCACCATTCGCCCGGGCTTCCGTTTCCATCAATTGCAGCATTTTCGAAATATGTCCTTGCTTACGGGGACTTCCGTTGATAATCAGTATTTTCATAATTAGTCCGTATTTACGCAATTCCCAATAGCTGGACGTCAAACACCAAAGTAGAGAAAGCCGGAATAGGACCACTGCTACGTGTACCATATCCCATTGCATAAGGAATATAAACAATCCAATGATCTCCTACATGCATTCGTTGCAGGGCTATCTGCCAGCCTTCAATGACTTCATTCAGACGAAAAGCCTCAGGGTAATTCCGTTTCCAAGAGTTATCGAACTCGTGGCCATTTATCAAAGTGCCTTTATAATGCACAGTTACAACGCTATTCAAACGGGGAGTATTGCCGCCATTCCCTTCTTCCAATACCCGATATAGAATTCCGCAAGGCAGTTCCCGGATATCATTCCCTGCACGCAAAGCCTCCAGGTACTGCTCATTTTGCAATTTATATTCTTCTTTTCGTCCCATAAGTTATAAATGATTCTTCTTTCCCACAAAAGTACAACATTTATGCTATCCACCCAAATACAGAATAAGCTCATCATGCGTTTTTGGAGATTATATGAATAAGCGGTATCTTTGCTCCATGAAAAAATTAGTTATTGTCGGATGTGGACGACTGGCCGGAATAGTTTCGGATGCAGTTGTTAATGGCTTGTTGCCGGAATATGATTTAGTTGGAGTTTACTCACGTACAGCAGAAAAAGCTGAACGTATAGTTAGTAAAATGCAGCAGCACGAGAAATCCTGCGTAGCATGTACAACCCCGGAAGATTTACTGGCACTGAAACCGGATTATCTGGTAGAAGCAGCCTCTCCTGCTGCCATGAAAGAGTTCGCGTTACCCGCCCTAAAGAACGGTACTTCCATCGTCACCTTGTCTATCGGTGCTCTGGCAGACACTGCTTTCTATCAGGAAGTGATGGAGACTGCCAAAGCGAACGGTACGCGTGTATACATCGTTTCCGGTGCTACGGGCGGTTTCGATGTTCTGCGGACAGCTTCTTTAATGGGAAATGCAAAAGCTAAATTCTTTAATGAAAAAGGTCCTGATGCCTTGAAGGGAACAGCTGTATATGATGAGGCATTGCAAACGGATCAACGTGTTGTCTTCTCAGGAAATGCTACTGAAGCCATAGCCATGTTCCCAACCAAAGTCAATGTAGCCGTTGCTGCTTCACTGGCCTCCATCGGCCCGGAGAATATGGAAATGTCCATACAATCCACTCCCGGATTCGTGGGAGACACTCAAAGAGTGGAAATAAAGAACAATCAGGTGCATGCCGTAATTGATGTGTACAGCGCCACTGCTGAAATTGCAGGGTGGTCTGTTGTGAACACCCTGCTTAACATAACATCACCGATTGTATTCTTCTGATTACATTATCGGTTATATGCTTCTATATTGGCCAGTACTTTCTCGCTCAGGCGGTCAAACGCCTGACGGGTACGGCCTGTAGATACCTGCATACAGCGGACATGCGGATGGCTTAAAAGATGTGCTCCACCCAAAGCTCCCAGTGTATCACAAAAACAAAGGTTATCACCTTTCAGCCACTTAACGAACGCGGGTTCGTCCCATGCCGGAGACAGCCCGGTATTGAACAATATCTTTTTATTTCCGAGTTGTTCGAACTCAGCCTCATGCAACAGGACTGTATTCTTATTGAGACAACAAAAAACGACTTCACTCTGAGAAAGAAGTTCTCCCAAGGGTAAGAAACGATATCCTTTGGCAGCCGCATCCTCTTTTTCACTACGGGCAAAATAAGCAATATCCGCCCCCAAAAATTTCAGTGCATCGGCAATCATACCACCGGATTTACCCAATCCTATGACACCTACTTTCAGCCCTGTGATCTCCCGGGGCATTTCTTCCCAGGATTCCTGACCAAATCCATGCAAGCAACGCACCAGTTCGCTGACTACATATTCCACCACACCTTCATCCCCATAATCCCGGATACCGGTTACAGTAATCCCCCGCTCGTTCGCATAACGAATGTCTACATTGGCACTCTCCGGTGAATACAGCGAGCAGCACATACCGATATACTTTATATCCGGGCACTTCTCAAGCACACTCCTGTTTATTTGTGAAGTATAACTCAATAGCACAGCATCGGCATCTCCGATACGGGCTACTATTTCATCATCCCCTGCCGGAACATCAGGGAACATCACTACCTTTTCTGCATACGAATGCAGTGCTTTTTCTGCTGACGGAATCAGACTTACGGGTTCTATTGCTACAAGTTTACGAAACATAGTTTTTTATTTTAGAGAGGACGAAGTTAGCAAAAAGAGTGATATAAAACAAAAGAGCTGCCATCGATCATACGTGACAACTCTTTCTTACTATCTTTACGACAATACTTTTTCTTGTTCTTATGCGGACGATCTTTTGCAATCCAACGTCCACCATTGCGTTCCATCTCTATCAAGCGGTTCGCTTCCTTGAATGCCGACAGGGCATCCCTACGTTTTTTCGTCTTCATTGTTCTACAATTTTTATACATTACAATATAGCTGAAAGGCTAATGTTTTGCAAAGATAATGCAAATTGAGCGCAGAACCTTTATGCTTGTATGAAAAAGTTATGCCGAAATGCAGCTTATCTTATCCAAAGGTAGTTAATAAAGCCGAAACTATCCTCTGCTGCCAAAACTATTCTTATCAGGATTTATCTCCGAAACCATATTGCGCACTTCCTTCTTATCGACCTTGGAATATAAACCCAATTGTCGTCCAGGCAATGTTTCTTCAGCATCTTTTTGTATCTTGCTCTTCTCTTGAAGAGTCTTTTCATCTTTTTTATCCATATCGTTATCTGGTTTAGGTTATTACTAACATAGTAACACACAGATAGTCCTTAAAGTTCTCCCTCAATACAAAAAAAGTTGCAAATGACTGACAACTCTTTTTCATCATAAGAAAATCCCTAAAATTCAGCGATCATTTTTTACTAAGCTTCAACTCTGCAATAAAGGCCGCGATAAGCCCGATACCTCCCAATGAAAGTACACAAGCTCCATAGACCAAAGATACTGTCTCACGATAAACACGCCAGTTATCCACATCCTTATCTAAATATCCGGGAATTGCCGAAGTGCAAATTACAAATCCTATCAACAATCCTAAGCCCATACCCACCAGCAGACATCCTAATTTCAATGCTGAAAAAGAAAAGTTACCATAAAGTTTCGGCATACAAGCCACATCCGGTTGATACTTATCTCCCATCTTTTCAATAAGCATCAAGCGCTCCTTTTTACATACGAACAGTTCAAACAGTTTGTAAATCCCCAAAGTAATAATTGCCAAAATCGTAGGCACCATGATAAAATCCATCATATTCGTTTCGTTTTAAATTAGTATTTTTGTTCCTTTGTACACTTTAGACGCAGTGTCTTGTGTAAGGTTACACATTTCATCAAAAAAAATATTTCTCAGAAATAATGTAACCTCCTACAAAGAGTTACGTCTAAAAGGCAGAATGGAGAATAACGAAACACATATTATCCAACGCATACTGAGAGGAGAAACTGCTCTATACGAATACTTCCTGAATCAACACGGTCAACAGGTCTTTTCCCTGATTGCCCGTATCATCTGTAACCAGGAAGATGCCGAGGAGTTGACGCAAGACGTTTTTCTGAAAGCGTTCCAACATCTCTCCTCTTTCAAAGCCGAAAGCTCATTCTCAACATGGATTTATTCCATTGCTTATAATACGGCGATTTCGGCAACCCGTAAGAAAAAATTCGATACCTTTGCCATGGACGATACGTTGCTCGCCAACATTTCCGACCAACAAGTAGATGAAACGCTTAATGATGAAAGTGAGGAAATGATTATCAGATTAAACAGAGCCATAGAAAAACTTAACTCAGACGAACGTGCCTTGATTACCTTGTTCTACTACGAAGAAAAGTCATTGAATGAAACTGCCCTGATTCTGGGCCTGACGGAAAGCAATGCAAAAGTAAAATTGCATCGCGTACGCAAAAAGATATATGTACTCATAAAACAAGAGGAAGTATGAACGAAGAACAAAAAGACAAAGGGCTGAAAAAAGCCATAAAAGAGGAAAACGGATTTCGTCTACCTTCCAATTTCGCCTACCAGACCATGAGGAAGGTGGAAGAAGCCATACGCTTACGCGAAAAGAAATCGGAACGAAGAACGCTGTTTGCTACGATAGCCGCTTCCATATTCTTAATAGGATGCTGCATTGCCGGATTAGTGATTTATTTCGGTAATACAATCAGAGAAGCCTTCATCCGCCCCGAAATACTGGAAACGGAAAAGATCCAAATTCCCTCATTCTATTTACTGATACTTATCGCAATGCCTCTGTTCCTTATCTTTGACCGCTGGATGAGGAAACGATATTTTAATAAGCATCACCCTTAAAGAAAAAGCGAGGATATCCTTTGCAGGAACATCCTCGCTTCACTTTTTTATTTCATATTTTAATCCAGCTTATGAATCACCAATCCCGAACGTAGTTTCGGTTCAAACCACGTTGTCTTAGGCGGCATGATATTGCCCGTATCTGCAATATCCATCAATTGCTTCATGCTGACAGGATAAAGTGCCAAAGCCACTTTCATTTCACCACTATCCACACGTTTCTTCAACTCACCCAGACCACGGATACCTCCAACAAAATCAATACGTTTATCCGAACGCAGATCTTTGATACCGAGAACTTCATCCAGAATCAGGTTGGAAGAAATAGTAACATCCAGTACACCAATCGGATCATTATCATTGTAAGTACCCGGTTTAGCGGTCAGACTGTACCACTTGCCATCCAGATAAAGAGAGAAATTATGCAAACCGGCAGGTTTATAGATTTCAGTGCCTTTTTCTTCTACCGTAAAATTCTTGCTGACAGCAGTCAGGAATTGTTCAGGTGTCAAGCCATTCAAGTCTTTTACAACACGGTTGTAATCAATAATAGTCAGTTGGTTGGCGGGGAAACAAACTGCCATGAAGTAGTTGTATTCTTCGTCACCGGTATGATTCGGATTCTGCTTAGCTTTTTCGGCTCCTACCAAAGCGGCGGCGGCACTACGATGGTGTCCGTCGGCAATATAAAGAGCGGGCATCTTAGCAAATTCCTTCGTAATGGCATCAATGTCTTCCTGCTTATCAATAATCCAGAAAGTATGACCAAAGCCATCACCAGGAGCAATGAAATCATATACCGGCTTTTCGGCTGTATAATGAGCGATAATAGCATCCAGAGTAGCATTGTCAGGATATGCAAAGAATACCGGTTCGATATTGGCATTATTCACACGAACATGCTTCATACGGTCTTCTTCCTTATCGCGACGGGTCAGCTCATGTTTCTTGATGACGCCGTTCATATAATCAGGTACATAGGCACCTACTACTAAACCGTATTGCGTTTTCCCATTCATGGTCTGCGCATAGACGTAGTAGTTTTCTTTATCATCCTGTACCAGCCAGCCTTTGTCCTGAAACATCTGGAAGTTTTCGGCAGCTTTCTGATAAACACATTCATCGTGTTCGTCGGTACCTACGGGAAAGTCTATTTCGGGTTTAATGATATGATACAACGATTTTTCGTTTCCTTTTGCCTCTTCACGTGCTTCTGCTGAGTTCAGCACATCATACGGGCGGGAAGCCACCTGCTCCACCAGCTCCTGCGGTGGACGGATACCTTTAAACGGTTTAATTATTGCCATAAGTCAAGGTGTGTTTTTAATGGATTATTGAGATCTCTTTTTCATGAAATGCACTATCAAATAGATTGCGCTGCCTAATATCAACACAACAGATACGCCCTCGCAAAAGCCGAGGGCGAAATCTGAAAGTTCTTTTCTGAATATACTGCTTAGTGCAAAAACACCAGCACCTATCGTCAGATAGACAGCTGCAAATTTATAGGCAGTTTTACTATTCATTCTTATTTCTTATTAACACGGAATTTCTCGCAACCGTCTTTCAGGAAACCAACAATCTGTTGTGCGGCAGCAATACCGGCATTGATGTTAGCTTCAGCAGTCTGTGCACCCATCTTCTTCGGTGTAGAGAAATAACGGCCTACGAACTTGGCAGCAAATGTTTCGTGAGCTGCGGGCATGATATCAGTCATGTATTTCAGGTCACCGCGTTCTTCCATCAGCTGAATCAGTTCTGCTTCGTTGATAACTTCCTTACGTGCAGTATTTACCAATACACCACCCTTCGGCATTTTATTTACCAAAGCATAGTTGATAGAATTCTTCGTTTCAGCAGTAGCCGGAATGTGCAATGAAACTACGTCACAAGCAGAATAAAGCTCATCAGCAGAGTCAACAGCTTTCACGCCGTCTTTCTCAATCACTTCTTTCGGACAGAAAGCATCGAAAGCAAAGATTTCCATACCGAAACCCTTGGCTATGCGAGCCACGTTGCGACCTACATTACCATAAGCGTGAATACCCAGTTTCTTACCCTTCAATTCCGTACCGGAAGTACCGTTATACATATTGCGGACAGCCATCACCATCATACCGAAAGCAAGTTCGGCTACGGCATTAGAGTTCTGTCCCGGGGTGTTCATTACGCACACACCATGAGCAGTGGCAGCTTCCAGGTCTACATTATCGTAACCTGCACCTGCACGTACTACAATCTTCAGTTCTTTTGCAGCGTCCAATACTGCGGCATCTATAATGTCGCTACGGATAATGATAGCATTGGCATCCTTCACTGCGTCCAGCAACTGGGCTTTCTCTGTATATTTCTCCAACAAGGCAAGTTCATAACCTGCTGCTTCAATTTCTTTGCGAATACCGTCTACAGCTACTTTAGCAAACGGTTTGTCGGTTGCAATTAATACTTTCATGATTCTTATGATATTAAAAAAAGACTCACCACAGAGGACACAGAATACACAGAGTTTTTATTAATTATCCTCTGTGACCTCTGTGTACTCTGTGGTGAATAAAATATTATTAATGAAGTTTCTCAAATTCCTGCATGCAGTCAATCAAAGCCTGTACGCTTTCCTTCGGCATAGCATTGTAGCAAGATGCACGGAAACCACCCACTGAACGGTGTCCCTTGATACCTACCATACCTCTTTCTGTAGCAAACTTCATGAAGTCAGCTTCCAGTTCTTTGTATTCAGGAGCCATCACGAAGCAGATATTCATGCGTGAACGGTCTTCCTGTGCGGCTGTACCTACGAACATCTTGTTACGGTCGATTTCAGCATACAGCATATCTGCCTTTTCTATGGCACGGCGTTCCATTTCTTTCACACCACCCTGTGCCTTGATCCAACGCAAAGTCTGCAATGCAGCATAGATGGGAACAACCGGAGGAGTGTTGAACATAGAACCGCTGTCAATATGTGTCTGATAGTTCAGCATCGTAGGAATATAGCGGGATACCTTACCCAAAGCGTCATTCTTCACGATAACGAAGGTTACGCCTGAAGGAGCCAGATTCTTCTGTGCACCGCCATAGATACAGATATATTTAGACACGTCGATAGGACGGGAGAAAATATCGGAAGACATATCGGCAATCATCGGAACGTTTACATCCAGGTCTTCTTTAAGTTCAGTACCATAAATAGTGTTATTGGTCGTGATGTGGAAATAATCAGCATCAGCAGGCACTGTATAATCCTTAGGAATATAAGTATAAGTAGACTCTGCGGAAGAAGCGACTTCAACTACTTCACCGAAAGCTTTGGCTTCTTTCATGGCTTTCTTAGCCCATACACCTGTATTCAGGTAAGCCGCTTTCTTTTCGAGGAAGTTGAAGGGGACCATGCAGAATTCCAAACTGGCACCACCGCCCAAGAACAGTACCGAATACCCTTCGGGGATATTGAGTAATTCTTTGAATAGTGCTACGGCTTCGTCCACAACAGGTTGGAAGTCCTTAGCACGGTGGCTGATTTCCATCAGTGAGAGGCCTGAGCCGTTGAAATCAAGAATAGCTTTTGCCGTATCCTCAATCACCTCACGAGGAAGAATAGAAGGTCCTGCATTGAAATTATGCTTTTTCATTTGAAGTTTGTTTTGGTTATACAATTTCGTTCATTAGTGTCTTTAGACCTTGCGAAATTACGGAAATATTTCTTTAAAACAAACCTTTCATAATGAAATTCTATTTTAACAGCGCATTTAGCTTACTTTTTTATGGTTTATACAGGATATATGCACCATTTTGTTATCCATACTTATCAAGAACGGACTTTTAGAAGAATCTAATAGTAATACGATTTTATTACTTTATATTCAGAAGTTTAGACGCAAAAAAAGTGAATATTTATAAGAAAACTTACTTAGCTTCCTCAATTATCGTCTTTACTCCTTTAATTTTCTCACCTTGTATCAACGTGAGCAACTGTTTCATTTTACTACGGCGCACAGCTACGAAAGCATAGTGTTCTTTCACATCCACTTGTCCCACATCTTCACGCCCCAGTCCACCTTTCTTATATAAGAAGCCGACAATATCGATTTTGTTCAGCTTATCTTTCTTTCCTTTACCTATATATAAGGTAGCCCATCGGGACTTGGCCGGCTTCGGCAGTACTTCCGGAAACTCAAAGATTTCAATATCTTCGGGAATGTATTCAGGAACCCGTTCTTCATTGTGCAGGATGAGATAGGAATTTCCGTCAGCTTCCCAACGAGCCGTACGTCCGTTGCGGTGCGTACAGGCTTCTTCATTGATAGGAAGATGGTAGTGAACTACGTTCTCAATGCCAGGAATATCCAGTCCGCGGGCAGCAAGGTCGGTAGAAATCAGTACAGCACAACTGCCATTGCGGAATTTATAAAGTGCACGTTCGCGGTCGGGCTGTTCCATGCCGCCATGAAACATATCACAAAGAAATTTCTTTGATTGTAAATATGCTGTTACCCGTTCCACACTTTCGCGATAGTTACAGAAAACAAGGGTTGAATGATGTCCGAGTGTGCAAAGCAGATTATACAAAGTTTCCAGTTTATCTTTCCCGGGAGAAAGGACTTTATGAAGTCTCAGGCGTGGAGCAAGAGCTTCCGGATCGAGGAAGTCAAGCTTGACAAGTTGAACGTTGAGAGTTGAACGTTGAGAGTTATCAGCGTCTCTTACACCGGTGAACTGGGGAATTTCTTCAGCATCAGTAGCAGAAAGCAGCACACGTTTTTTTAGGGAAGGCAACTGCCCGATAACTTCCGCCATTTCATCATGGAAACCGAATTCAAGGCATTTATCGAACTCGTCTATCACCAGTGTAGTGACGCTGCTCGCATTGAAATTCTCTTTCCGCAAGTGATCGTTCATTCGTCCCGGTGTGCCGATGACAACTGAAGGATTAATGCCCTTCATTGTCCGGTGCTCCTCCATAGCGGGACGACCACCGTAACAGCTCATTGCCTTAAATGGAGTTCCCATAGATTTGAAAACTGTTTCAATCTGCAACGCCAGTTCGCGCGAAGGTACCAAAACAATAGCCTGCACTCCTTGCATTTCTGCCTTCAGCGATTGCACCAATGGAAGAAGAAAAGCCAGTGTCTTGCCCGAACCTGTAGGCGAAAGCAATACTAAATCTTTGTTTTCACGATAAGCCTCCCGCGTTGCCTCTTGCATTGGGGTGAGTTGTTCTATTTGCAGATTTCTGAGTATATCTTGAATTTCCATAATGATTTTTTCTATGACGAGCCAAAGATAATGTAATTTGAGTGTAGAACTTTCATGCTTACATGAAAAAGTTATGCCGGAATACAGTTTATCTTATCAAAAGATAACAAAAAAACTCCTGCGTAGCCGTAGCCATGCAGGAGTTTTCTAAAATATCGAAGTCATTTATAAACTTTGAAGTTTCAACTTATCCGCCGAAGTTATCAAACATCAGGTTCTGAGCCGGAACACCGAGATCGTCGAGCATCTTCTCAACAGCTTTCGACATCGGACCAGGCCCACACATGTAGTATTCAATATCTTCAGGAGCTTCGTGGTCTTTCAGATAAGTTTCGTAAATCACCTGGTGAACGAAGCCTGGAGTATACTTCACGCCGGCTGCATCTGCTGCAGGATCCGGACGGTCCAATGCAAGATGGAACGTAAAGTTCGGGAAATCCTTCTCGATTTGCAGGAAGTCTTCCAGATAGAATACCTCGTTCAATGCACGTGCACCGTAGAAGTAAGTCATCTTGCGGTCTGTAGTGTGCAGTGTCTTCGTCAAGTGCATGATTTGTGCACGCAACGGAGCCATACCGGCACCACCACCAATCCACATCATTTCCTTCTTAGAATCAAATATCGGATGGAAGTCTCCGTAAGGACCACTCATTATTACCTTGTCACCCGGTTTCAGCGTGAAGATATAAGAAGAAGCGATACCCGCAGGCACATCCATGAAACCTTGTCCCTGATCTTTCGGCTTGAACGGCGGGGTTGCGATACGTACCGTCAACATGATACGGTCGCCCTCTGCCGGATAGTTAGCCATAGAATATGCACGGATGGTTTCTTCGTCATTGTTACACTTCAATGTAAACAAACCGAATTTCTCCCATGCGGGCAAGTACTCGTCACCAATCAGACTCTTATCAATATCCTTGTTATAGTCCATTGAATATTTAGGTATCTTGATCTGTGCATAAGAACCCGGGATGAAGTCCATGTGTTCACCCTTAGGCAACGCCACGATGAACTCTTTGATGAACGTAGCCACGTTCTTGTTGGAGATAACCTCGCACTCCCACTCTTTTACACCGAGCACAGACTCGTCAATCTTGATGCCCATGTCGCTCTTCACTTTCACCTGGCAACCCAGACGCCAATGGTCTTGTACCTGTTTACGGCTGAAGTGAGGAACTTCGGACGGCAGGATTTCGCCACCACCATCCAGCACCTGGCATTTACACTGTCCGCAAGAACCCTTACCACCACAAGCGGAAGAAAGGAATATACCGTTCACGGACAACGTATTCAGCAACGTGGAACCGGACTCTACGTCCAGCACATTGTCGCCATTGATAGTCAGTTTTACATTACCCGAGGGTACCAGGAAATTCTTGGCAACCAACAGGATAACGACAAGCAGCAGAATAACCACCAGGAATACTCCAATGCTCGCTAATATTAAATTTATATCCATTGTTTTATTCCTTTCTTTATTAGATGTTCAAACCAGAGAAACACATGAATGCCATTGCCATCAAGCCTACTGTAATAAACGTGATGCCCAAGCCTTTCAGCGGAGCAGGAACGTCAGAGTAAGCCATCTTCTCGCGGATAGCCGCCAAACCTACGATGGCGAGCAACCAACCGATACCGGAACCCAGTGCGTAAGAGATAGCATCCCATATATCACCGATATATTTCGGATCGCTCTCACCTACATTGATGCGTTGCTGCATGAAGAGCGAAGCACCCATGATGGCACAGTTTACAGCAATCAACGGCAGGAAGATACCCAGTGAAGCATACAGCGACGGGCTGAAACGCTCTACCACCATCTCCACCAACTGCACGATACCTGCAATTACGGCAATGAAAAGAATAAAACTGAGGAAGCTGAGGTCAACGCCTTCAATGATAGCGTTAGCAGCCAGCACCTTGGTCTGCAACAAATAGTTGACCGGAAGCGTAACCACCAATACGAAAGTAACGGCGATACCCAGTCCTACGGCAGTCTTCACGTTCTTGGATACAGCCAAGTAAGAGCACATACCCAGGAAGAACGCAAATATCATGTTGTCCACAAAGATGGAGCGGACAAATAAACTTATTAAATGTTCCATAATTCTTTGAATTAAGAATTAAGAATTAAGAATTAAGAATTTCTATGCAGCGCCATAGTGCCGCCAATTCTTCATTCATCATTCTTCATTCTTCATTTATATTACTTTTCTTGCAACTCTTTGTGACGTGCACGCTGATACCAGATGATACAAGCGCAGATAATCAACGCCATCGGCGGCATCAGCATCAAGCCGTTGTTCACATAACCTATATTCGTTAACCATTCGTGGTTCAGGATGTTGAAGCCGAGCAACGTACCGGAACCCAACAACTCACGGAAGAAAGCTACGATAATCAAAATCTTGGCATATCCCAACCCATTACCTATACCATCAAGGCAGGATTCCCAGGGACCGTTCTGCATAGCAAATGCTTCCAGACGTCCCATCAGGATACAGTTTGTAATAATCAAACCTACATAAACGGAAAGCTGTACGCTTACGTCGTAAGCAAACGCTTTCAGGATTTCACTCACAATGGTTACCAGGGCGGCTACCACAACCAACTGAACGATGATACGGATACGGTTGGGGATAGTCTTGCGCAGCAACGAAATCACCACATTGGCAAAAGCCGTAATCACTGTTACCGAAAGCCCCATTACGATGGCGGGTTCCAGCTTGGCAGTTACAGCCAGTGCAGAACAGATACCCAGCACCTGTACGGTAACGGGGTTGTCCATGCCTAGCGGATTAGAGAATACTTCTCTGTTTTTCTTTGAAAATAACTGTCCCATATCCTTATTCCTCATCATTATTGGTTAAAAAACTCTTGTAACTATTCAGACAAGTTTTCAGCATAGCATCCACACCTACAGAAGTAATCGTACCGCCGGAGATACCGTCCACCTGGAAATCAGGTTTCTCTACCTTGCCGTTTTTCACAACACCGAGGGCAACTTCGCCGTTATCCAGTGTCTTCTTGCCCAAGAATTCATCCTGGAAGTGTTGACCTGCGATTTCAGCACCCAGACCCGGAGTTTCACTGGCATGAGAGAAATAAACACCGTAAACGGTATCCTTATCACTGTTCAGTGCAACATAACCCCAGATGGCGCCCCAAAGACCGGCACCATAAACAGGGAATACATATTTCGTTTCTCCGTCCACTTCTGCCACGAATACGTGCAGGCGTTGGTGTTCTTTAGCTTCTTTTTCGTAACCGGTAGCAAATGCGCCTGTGTTTTCGGTCAATGTACCGTCCACGTTCATCAGCATGTCTCCCTTTACATATTTATTATATTCAGCCTCGGCATCCGCAACATTCTTAATGTTCAATGCAGCAAGGATTTGCTTCTTCGTATCCAGTTCCACGTTTTTATCCTGAATGCTTCTCAGTGAGGAACTAACGAATGCCAGCAAGAATGCAACGATAACAACCATTACCGAAGCATAAATGATAGTATAACTATTACTATTGGTATTCATTTTCTTCGGGTATTTTAATTGTTAGACTTGATTGCACGTTTCTCGCGGCGGCTGATGTTGCCCTGTACTACACAGTAGTCAATCAGCGGAGCAAAGATATTCATCAGCAGGATGGCGAGCATCATACCTTCGGGGTAACCGGGGTTCAGTACACGGATCACGATGGCCATGACGCCAATCAGGAAACCGAAGATATACTTACCCGTCTCGGTACGTGCCGAAGTTACGGGGTCGGTAGCCATGAACACGGCACCAAAACAGAAACCACCCAGCACGAGGTGTTCGTACCAAGGCATCTGAGCCATCGGAGTGTCAGGACCAACTGTATTGAACACCCAAGCCATGAATGCACCACCTACGAATACGGAGAACATCGTCTTCCAGCTTGCAATGCCCGTTACCAGCAACAGGATAGCACCGAGGGCAATGGCAATTACACTCGTCTCACCAATAGAACCCGGTATCAGCCCCGTCACCATATCCCAGGAGAAAGGCGGAACGGCACCTGTAGTGGCAGCTTCACCCAAAGGAGTAGCTACGGTCAATCCGTCAACAGCCTGTCCCATGCCGAAGATAGAATCACCCGATACCCATACGGCATCACCGGACATCTTGGTGGGATATGCGAAGAACAGGAATGCACGGGTAATCAAGGCAACGTTGAATACGTTCATACCCGTACCACCGAACACTTCCTTAGCAAAGATTACAGAGAATGCAGTAGCCACTGCCAGAATCCACAGCGGACAGTCCACCGGAACAATCATAGGGATAAGGATACCGGAAACAAGGAAACCTTCCTGGATTTCTTCTTTCTTCCACTGAGCCACTACGAACTCAATACCCAAACCTACTACATAAGATACAATGATTTTTGGCAATACAGCCAGGAAACCGTAGGCAAACAATTCGATAAAGCTACCAGTAGCACCGGTAGCATGGAAATGCTGATAACCCACGTTATACATACCGAACAACAACGCCGGTATCAACGCAATAACCACCATCGACATAATGCGTTTGCTGTCGATAGCGTCGTGAATGTGCGTTCCCGATTTCGAAGTCCTGTTGGGGACGAACAGGAATGTCTCGAATCCGTCGAACACAGACTGGAATGCGTGGTATTTACCGCCCTCTTCAAAGTTCGGCTTTATCTTGTCGAGATAATTTCTTAACGCTTTCATTTTTAATTTTTAATTCTTAATTTTTAATTGAATTACGCCATTTCAGCACGAAGCATGTCGAGCCCGGCACGAACAATACGTTGAACTTCTACCTTTGAAGAGCATACAAATTCGCAAAGGGCAAAATCCTCGGGAGCTACTTCGTAGATACCCAGGGCCTCCATGCGGTCGATATCGCCTGCAATGATAGCCTTCACCAGATATTCGGGGAAGATGTCCATTGGGAATACCTTGTCGTACTCGTTGGACATAATCATGTGGCGTTCGCCGCCTTTGACACGTGCATCGAGTACATACTCCTTGTTCTTGCCCATCAACCAGCTAAAATAGGAATGATTTACGCTGAACTGATCAAAACGCGGCATAATCCAACCTGCCATTTCATGGATGTCGTCACCTTCGGGAATTACTGTCAGCTGACTGTCGAAAGCGCCGAGGAAGCCGTTCGGGCTTACCTGTTTACCTGTAAGTACATTACCGCTGATGTAGCGCAAGTCTCTGCCTGTGGTCACGTTTCCACTGAATACGTTTGTCAGCAGGGCGCCTACTTTCAGTTTGCAGTATGCAGGTTTCAACACTTCGGAACCTGTCACAGCTACCTTACGCGTCATGTCCACACGACCAGTGTTGAACAGACGACCGATGAAGATGACTGCTTCCGCACCGATTGTCCACACGGTTTCACCCTTCACGATAGGGGAAATGTGGTTAATCTGTACGCCTACATTTCCGGCCGGGTTCGGTCCGTCAAATGCGGTAATCGTCACATTCTTGGCTTGCGTCAACGCTGCTGCCTTTTGTTTCACACTAATACTCAGATACGTCTTTGCCATCTTGGCAAGAGCGTCAAGTCCTGTCTGGAAGTTTGCTTCCTCGCCTTTCAGGGCGAACTCGAAATCGGGTGCCAGCGGGTTACTGTCGAAGGCTGAAATGAAGATGGCTTTCGGATACATCGTAGGGTCAGCAATCACGTCGTAGGGACGCTGACGGATGAAAGCGAACATACCTGCTTCCAGCAATGCAGCTTTCACTGACTCACCGTTCAGGGCATTCACGTCTTTCTTACCGAATTCTTCATAGTCTTGCTCAGCAGCAGCTTCAACGACAATGTTCAGCACTTTGCGGCGTGCACCGCGCTCCACGCTTGTCACTACGCCGCTTACGGGCGAAACAAATTTCAATTCAGGATGATTCTTGTCGATAAACAAGGGTCCTCCGGCCATCACATATTCCTGTTCTTTGACCACCACTTTCGGAGTGATACCCGTGAAATCCTCGGGAACCAATGCGTAGAATCCCGGCTCTTTCACAGACTTTAACTCCTGAGCAGCTTTACCTTTCAGGTTGATGTCAAGGCCTTTACGTAACTTAATTACATTTGCCATGCGTTTATATAAAATAATGGTTTCATTAATTTGCCGCAAAAGTAGCAAAAAAGAACGTGAATAAAGAGTAAAAAAGAAAGGAATTACGGATAAATTTCCGCAATTCCTTTCGTTAACGAGCACGACAATAATAGGGCTACTGAAAAGGGGCTAAAATAGTATACCACTGCAATAATTCGATTTGCCCTTGCAATAATTTTATTAGCCCTTCCAATAATTATTTCTAATTTTCTTCCGCAAACATCGGATCCCATGCCGGCAGACGGATAGGCTTCTGCTTGAATATATCCATCACTTTGGCAGGCACATATTTGGTTTCCAACACCAGACGGAACATATATTCGTTGAACCATTCGTCAGTCATAATCAGGTGTCCCTGGTAACCGCTTGCGGGACCCCAACTGTTCTCCACCATCCACTTCACAGGCTGTCCGTCCTGATTCAAGTCCACTGCCATGAGGGTCATTGCATGGCTGGAGCCACTGGAAAAGGTTTGGATACGCTGTTTCTTATCCATGCCGAAAGTGGTGCCCATCAATGATTCGTAATCATAGTTTTTCACATCGAGCAGTCCACGCTCTGAGTTCAGGAACTTGCCCACATCGCAGGAAAAATACATCATGGTACTGTCTTTCAGGGAGGCGATGGCCATTTCCTTGATGTCCTCTACAGGCAGATTAACGTATGTCCAGTTCTTGCCGTCGTAGCGGTGGCGGTCATAGTCTATCTCATAGCATTTGTAGTACTCGCGGGTGGGGTCATTCATCACCATCACGTAGTTGGTCAGCAGGTTTTCGTCACCATACTTTTTCAGGAAGGACATCGGGGTATGATGTTCTGTTTCTGCGGGATTGCCTTTGGCATCTTTGCGTACATAGTCAAATTCCGTGGGCGGAACTCCAAGATTCAACACCAGCATGCGATAGATGGTGCCGAGCATCGTTGTTTTTTCTTTATCCAGTGCGGCAGGTTTTGCTCCTTTGGAAGCAAGGTCACGCAACTGTAATCCGTATTCTTTCAGTTTCAGGGAAATGAGGTTTGCCATGCGCGCCGTATTATCGCTGCTGTTCGTTTCCGGCATCGCCTCTTTAGGCACCAGACCATATTTGCTGACGATATCGGCAACCCCCGTAAACGTTCCTCCATCACTCAACGGATGCTGGAAAAGCCATTCCACGGTCTTGTCGGTCATCGGACTTTTGCTTGTGTCGATTACACCTTGGAGGAAAAGGTTCGCTTTCTCCAACTGGTCCCAGAAGAAAGGATAAATCTCTGAAAATTCAAAAGACTGGAAGCCATATTGGGCAATAGTCTTGGCACGCATCACGTTCAGCCCAGTGAAAAGCCAGCAACGGCCGGAAGATTTCTGGTCTGTAATTCCTTTGGAGTTTACTTTCACGGAGAAATGAGTATCCATACCTGTCAGATTTTCCTGGTTGAGGGCCAGTTTGCGGATGTCGTTGTTGCCAATAGCATTACGCAAGGCTTTATCGGCAATAGATCCCTGATAGCTCTGTTTAATCTGATGCAGCATGGTTTCGCTGATACCACCCTTCCCGTCCTGTGCCTGCATAGAAAACAAAGCGGCACTGAAAACAAAAACTGATAAAATTCGTTTATTCATGAAATAATAGTTTTATGTTATTTATTCAAGTTTCGCAAACAAGAAATCTGCCTCTCAATACATCCGGACCAAGACAGGCTCGTAGCAAGTCCGTATCTGCTCCGTACCAAGTCCGTACTATCTCCGTATGTATAGACACGGAGCAGGTACGGAGAAGGCACGGAGCAGATACGGACCGGATAGGTTTTGTTTACCTCATGAGGTGATGCAAATTTAATTGCTTTTTTGAAACTTTTAGTAAATTCTTTAGATTTATTGTCAATTGAGTTGAAAACTTATCCAAATAAATTAGTTTTCTTTGCACCCTCATTCGTATGATATGAAGAAATATATAATAGGTATTGTGACGTTACTGTTTTCAGTAACAGTTCTTTCCGCTCAGGAAATGATAAACTTGGCTACCAGCAATGACACGACTCCGGCATTGACCAAACGTGAATTACGAAAACAAAAGGTAGCAAAGCGAAATCTGCATTATAACATTCTGGGTGGCCCCAGTTACACCCCCGACTTTGGTGCCGTACTTGGCGGAAGCGCCCTGATGACGTTCCGGATGAATCCCAGTGACACCACACAGTTGCGTTCTGTAGTCCCCGTAGCTATTGCTTTCCTGTTCAATGGCGGCATCAACCTCTTCTCCAAACCCCAGCTCTTCTTCAAAGGCGACCGCTTCCGCATCTTCGGAAAGTTTGCTTACAAGAATACGGAAGACAACTTCTATGGATTAGGTTATAATACGAATAAAAATTATGTCCGCAGCGACACCACCAGCCAATATCGTTACAGCGGCATACAGTTCAACCCCTGGTTCCTGTTCCGACTGGGCAACAGTAATATATTTGCCGGTCCGCAGATAGACATCAACTATGACGACATCACGGAACCTGCCAAGCATCTGGTAAACGAGCCTTCCTACAAAGCGGCGGGCGGAACCAGCAAAGGATATACTAACTTCAACTCCGGCGTCGGCTTCCTGCTGACTTACGATAGTCGTGACATCCCTGCCAATGCATATCGTGGTATGTACCTTGATTTTCGTGGAATGATGTACACTAAATTTCTCGGAAGCGATGACAATTTCTATCGTCTGGAGATAGATTACCGCCAGTATAAGAGCCTGGGTAAACGCAGGGTACTCGCCTGGACGGCCCAGAGTAAAAATGTATTCGGTGACGTGCCGTTGACGCAATACGTCCTTACAGGAACTCCTTTCGACCTGCGCGGTTATTATATGGGACAGTATCGTGATAAATCCTCCCATGTAGTCATGGCAGAATATCGCCAGATGATAAACACCGACAAAAGTACCTGGGTGAAACGCATGCTCAACCATGTAGGTTTTGTGGGATGGGCAGGTTGTGGTTTCATGGGGCCCACTATGGGCAAAATAGAAGGTGTACTGCCCAATTATGGCATAGGATTACGCATCGAGGTGCAACCCCGCATGAACGTGCGTCTCGACTTGGGTAAAAATACAGTTAACAATCAAACATTGTTCTACTTCAACATGACAGAAGCATTTTAATGAATGAATGATTTGTTTCCGTCTTGTATATGCAATGTAAAAAATACCCCATAACGGACAATTTAGAACTCACAACCAGCAACTATTTTTACCGATTCTCTTGCATCAGTAAAAGATTATCCATATTTTTGGGCTTTATTATCTTGTTTACCTTAAACAAAACTGAGAACATCACATAATGAGAACTTTCGAGATAGTATTCTGGATAAGCCTGTTTATTGTATTCTACACTTATATAGGATATGGAATTGTATTGTACATTTTGGTCAAAATTAAAGAAACTTTCCGTAAACTGGTACATTACCCCATGCCCCCCGACGGGGATTTGCCGGAACTGACCCTGTTCATCGCTGCTTACAACGAAGAAGATGTTGTGAATGAGAAGATGCAGAACTGCCTGGAGTTGGATTATCCCGCAGAGAAACTACAGATATTCTGGGTTACGGACGGCAGTAACGACCATACCAACGAACGCCTTGCACGCTGGCCACAAGCCACTGTACTCCACCAACCCGTACGCCAGGGAAAAACCGCTGCACTCAACCGGGGTATGAAGTTTGTAAAAACTCCCCTTGTCGTATTCACCGATGCCAATACACATCTGAACCGGGAAGCCTTACGTGAAATTGTTCATGCCTTTGTCAATCCCAAAGTGGGCTGCGTGGCAGGCGAAAAACGTATAGCCATGCAGGCAAAGGATAATGCCGCATCCGGTGGGGAAGGCATTTACTGGAAATATGAGTCTAAGCTGAAAGCCCTCGATTCACGCCTCTACTCGGCTGTAGGCGCTGCCGGAGAATTGTTTGCCGTCCGCAGCGAACTGTTCGAGGATATGCAGACAGATACATTGCTCGACGACTTCATTCTCTCCCTTCGCATCGTCATGCGGGGTTACACCATCGCTTACTGCGCTGCCGCCTATGCCACCGAAAATGGTTCTGCTGATATGCAGGAAGAGGAAAAACGCAAAGTACGCATCGCAGCCGGAGGTTTGCAATCCATCTGGAGACTGCGTCCATTACTGAACCCTTTCCGCTACGGCCTGCTCAACTTCCAATATGTGTCTCATCGTGTCCTGCGGTGGTCCATCACTCCCATCCTGTTATTCCTGCTGCTTCCCCTCAACGTAGTATTGCTTTTCACCACTGCCCAGCCACTATTCTATGCTATTATCCTGGGGTTACAAATTCTGTTTTATCTGATGGGAATCTGGGGCTATGTTCTCTCCCGAAGGCACATAAAGAACAAGATACTCTTTATTCCATACTACTTCCTCTTCATGAACGTAAACGTGATAAGAGGATTCCGCTACTTGAGCAAACGTAAAGGCAATAAAAGCGGAGCCTGGGAAAAAGCACGAAGGGCAGGCTAACAAGCCGCCTACCAATAAATCTAAAAACAAAGAAAGACAATGAAAAACATTCTGAAAGACACGAACAATTCCGAGAAACTCCTGAATATGACGTCAGATACATTGATACTCATGGACAAGGATGGAGTGTGCGTAGATATAGCCATCCACAACGTGGATCTCTGGTTTCTGAAAGAAGAAAAACTACTCGGAAAGAACTTGCTGGCGATACTGCCGTCCAGAACATATAGCGAGTTTTATCCGGAATTCAAGAAAGTCTTGTCGCACAGAACAAAGTCGACCCGCAATTACGAACTCTGTTTGAAGGACGATACCTATTTCTTTAAGTGTATCATGCAGCCGTACGGTGCCCTGGTATTATGCCAATACCGGGACATTACGGAGCGCAGCCAACGAAAACTGGAATTGGAAAGGAACAACCGGGAACTCTACGAGATTCAGAAAGCCGCTCTTATCGGCAGTTGGCAATACGAGTCCGACACACGTACTTTCAGCTATGTTGGTCATACCGATATCATGTGTACCGAAGAGCCACAACATATCAACGTAGACATATACCTGAAATATATACTTCCGGAAGACAGGGAAACCTTCAATAACTGGTTGGAACAAAATCTGCAAGGTGATATGGAGAACAGCGTGGATTATCGTATTCTTTATCAGGGCCAAATCTTCTACATCCGCCTCAAAGCCTTTGCACGCGAACGCCATAGAGACGGTAACACCACTATGGAAGGTTATATACAAAACATCACAGATATACAACGCCGCCGCAATGACATCAACCTGCTTACCCACGCCATAAACAATTCAACAGAAGATATCTACTCAGCCCGGGAAGATGGTACGCTCATATTCGCCAACCGTTGTTTTAAAGATCGGCACAACATAAGCAATACGGATGACATTACTCAAATGAAGATATACGACCTCCAATCGTATGGCCGTAACCAGAAAACATGGGCAGAATTTGCCGCCAGCGTCAAGCGGGGAGAATCCAATCAAGGTTACATCGTCCATAACCCGTTACCACTTCGTCCCGAAGTGCTTGCCATTGAAGGAAATTCTTATTGGGTCACCAGCGACGAAGGAATAGGAACGATCTGGACATTCGGCAGGGACATAACACAACGCATCCGTCAAGAACAGGAAATCAAGCAATTAAATCAAGTTTTGGATAAAATTATTGAGAACCTACCCGCCGGTGTTGTCGTGAAAGACATTAAAAACGGCTATAAATATATCTACCGCAATCGTGAGTCATACAATCGGGACATCACCATGCAGGAAGCCCTGGGAAAAGATGACTATGATTTTTATTGTCCTGAAATAGCGGAAGAAAAGAGGAAACAGGATATTGAAGTAACCGCCACCGGAGAGGAAATGCATTGGGTGGCGGAAGAACGCGATGGTAACGGCAATTCCCTCTTCCTCGACAAGCGGAAGATGAAAATAGAAAGTAGCGACTTCCCTCCCATTTTATTAAGCATCGAATGGGACATCACCGACATGGAACTGATGAGACGTGAACTGATGGTCGCCAAAGAGAAAGCCGAAACTTCCGACCAACTCAAATCGGCATTCCTCGCCAATATGAGCCACGAGATACGTACACCGCTCAACGCCATCGTCGGTTTTTCACGCATCATTGCTGAAAGCGACGATACCGAAGAACGCAAAAGTTATTATAACATAGTAGAGGCAAACAACGAGCGCCTGTTGCAACTCATCAATGAGATTCTCGACCTCTCGAAGATAGAAGCCGGCATTGTAGAATTCAGTGTCGCCACGGTCCGCCTGCATCCGCTGTGCAAGGAAATACATGACGCCCACGTATTTCGCTGCCCGGAAGGTGTCGAGCTGATTTTTGAACCTTCAGACGAAGAACTCCACATCGACTCGGACAAGAACCGCATCTTCCAGGTCATTTCAAATCTGATAGGCAATGCGTTCAAATTCACGACCAAAGGCAGCATCAGTTACGGATATCACCAAAAGGGAGAAAAAATAGTATTTCATGTGACCGATACCGGTACGGGTATCGCTCCCGAAAAGATAGGAAAAGTATTTGAACGCTTTGTGAAAGCCAATAACTTCGCACAAGGAACAGGCTTGGGATTAGCCATTTGCAAGACCATTATTGAACGTCTGGGTGGAACAATTTCCGTAACTTCCGAGCTGGGTAAAGGTACTACTTTCACCTTTACCCTGCCTGCCAATACAGCCAAGGAGAAAGAAAAGGAAATGCTTAAAAGCGCACTTGAAAGCAGCGAACTGACAGCCGAAGAGCAAAGTATAATAACTGCAAATGCAGAAAGCACACCAATTCCAGCCACTAAAAGCACAAAGATGAAAACTGTTCTGATAGCCGAAGACACGGACAGCAATTACATCCTGACCAAAGCTATTCTTAGTAAAGAATACCATCTGGAACGTGCCAAAGATGGTATGGAAGCTGTCAACATGTTCGTAGAAATAAACCCGGACATCATCCTCATGGATATGAAAATGCCCAATCTTGGCGGACTGGATGCAACGAAGGTCATTCGTGAACTGTCACCGGACGTTCCCATTGTTGCCCTGACTGCTTTTGCCTACGATCATGACCGCAAAGCAGCACTCGAAGCAGGTTGTAATGATTTCCTGACCAAACCTTTCACCCAAGAGGTACTGAAGGAGACGATAAAGAAGTGGGTTAATAAATGATTAACGGCTAGTGATTAGCTCCTGCGGTATCATAGTGCAGCCTGCTAATCACTAACCATTAATCACTTATTACGCAAAGATATCACTTCTTTGAATATAGGCAATCACATCGCCCTTATTCACGGTATCGCCTTGTTTGGCGCATATCTCTACAACGCGTCCGGTAAATCCGGTCAATATCTTTTCGTATTCTCCCCACGGGGTTGAAAGGTAACAGAACACTTCATCATGCTGGTATTTACGCCCTATGAACGGAGCCACAGAAGGACCTTCCACAGATACTTCCCACAACACCTGTCCTTTATCTAGTGCAATAATCGGATCGGCCTTGGCACGTTTCAGCTTCCGGATTTCTTCTTCCGAGTATCCGTTCTTCACCATAGACGCATCTTTGGCACGTTGCAACTCATCCTCGAAACGCTTCTTGGCTGTGCCGGACTTGTAATCACGATACTGACGGTCGTGCATGGCAAGTTCAAAGAGTTCTTCTTCATCATCTCCATACCCCCAACCGTTCTCGTCCATTTCTTTCCGATATTCATCCAAAACATCCGGGTAGTTCAATTGCGGATCAGTATCCACAAATTCATATCCTTTTGATTTCGCCAATTCCACAATTTCAGGAGCCAGCTCGCCCGGCAGACGTCCGCTCTTACCGAGAATCATATCCCACGTATGATTATCTATCATCGTCCAACGCTCTTCACCTTTCACCAACTGCATAAGATTCATTAATGCCACATTCTTCACATACTGGCTGAACGGTGTCACCAACGGAGGATACCCCAGTTTAGGCCATACGTATTCCACCTCATCAAAGAGCATCACCAGCAGGTCATCAATGCTGAGTTCCGGTTCATTCTTCCCTCTTAATATCATGTTTATACCTGAATGCACTCCTTTCAGATCGGCCATCATGGAGCCCATCATACCACCCGGAAGACCACACTTCAACAGCAAAGAGGACATGTGTTTATTGGTCGGATCCATGAAATAGCCCAGGAAGTCATCTATAAATTCCTGTGTCATGGCACGTGCCTTCATATATGCTTTCATATTGATATCAGGCACCTGGAAGCCCTTATCTTTCAGCATAGCTTGTACGGAGATTACGTCCGGATGTACTTTACCCCAGGACATCGGTTCCATAGCCACATCAATGATGTCGGCGCCATTCTCGCAAACTTCCAGGATAGAAGCCATCGACAACCCTGGTCCGCTATGACCGTGATACTGGATAATCACTTCGGGATGCCTTTCCTTAATCGTCTTCGTCAACCGTCCCAGCATACCCGGACGACCGATGCCTGCCATATCTTTCAGACAGATTTCGGGTGCTCCCGCTTCAATCAGTTGGTCGGCAACATGGGCATAATATTCCACCGTATGCACAGGCGAGTGTGTGATACAAAGAGTTGCCTGCGGTATCATCCCTGCCTCCAATGCATATTCAATAGAAGGAATTATATTCCGCGTCTCGTTCAGTCCACAGAAGATGCGGGTGATATCCCCCCCTTGCGCATGCTTCACACGATACATCAGACGGCGTACATCGGCAGGCACAGGATACATGCGCAAAGCGTTCAGACCACGGTCCAGCATATGCGTTTGTATACCCACTTCATTGAAAGGTTTGGTAAAAGCGCGTACGGCTTTGTTAGGATTCTCACCGTACAACAGATTCACTTGCTCAAAAGCTCCCCCGTTCGTTTCCACACGGGCAAAACACCCCATTTCAATAATCAACGGAGCGATACGTACCAATTGATCTACACGGGGTTGATATTTACCGGAAGATTGCCACATATCACGGTAAACAAGACTGAATTTAATTTCCTTTTTCATCGCAGTCAACAGTTAGCGGTTTAACATATATGAATTACTCGGTTAACTTAACAAGTACAAATATAAAGGTTTATTCTGACATATAGTCAAACTTATATTTGAATTATTTAGAATAAAAGATATGTTTAATACCACATTGAAACTTATTTTTCATTTTATAACATTTCTCATCATTTCATTCCTCTATGATTCAGACGATAATTTATCGGAAAGGATGGAGGGGGGGCATTATGGTACAGTAATGAGCTAAATGCTGATAATGATTTAGGCGCGGATTATGCGCCTAAAATTATATTCATACCGGGAAAGAAAGGAATAAAAGTGATTAGGGTTTAGTGATAAGTGATTAGCACCATTCGGTATATTATCCGTGTCATCCGCGTCTAAAAGATTATTTATCATTTAGTTCATAACACGAAAGAAAGGAACCAATCCCATCACAAAAAACATGCCCAGAGCATTGCCCTGGGCTATAAATATTAAGTTTGTCAGTCTTCAGTCTGCACTGTTTGTTTTCAAACAAAGTCTTTCAGTTCTTGTTGTAGCCGTTGGCGGGTAAAGAAGATACGGCTTTTTACAGTTCCTAAAGGCAATCCGAGACGGTCAGCTATTTCACGATACTTGAAACCGGAGACATGCATGGAAAAAGGAACTTTATAATCGCGGGGTAACGAATTCACGATGCGATGCATTTCTTTTAAATCATAAGATCCTTCGGCATTTGCAAAACCGGAGTTTTGCGGCAGGTTTAAGTGATAAAGGTTATCTGTCTGGTCCACGAAAGTTTGTTCGCGAACGATTCTGCGGTAGTTATTAATAAAGATATTCCGCATAATGGTGTACATCCACCCTTTGAAATTGGTATCGGGCATGTACTTGTCTTCGTTGTCCAATGCCTTGAGTGAGGTTTCCTGCAATAAATCATTCGCCTCCTCTTTATCGGCTGTCAACTTATATGCAAAGCGAAGCAGTTCTTCTTGCACACTAATCAAATCCTTCCTAAAACTGTAGGTATTCATACTTTGCTCTTTTAAATAGTTAATAATTATTTTAAATTCACGATTGCAAGTATAGGGAAGTTTTGGAGTTTCCAAGGACCGAGTTTTGTTTTTATTTAGGGCAAAAACTATCAATTATCAGTTTTCACCCCCTTTTTGAGAGTTTTCTGGTGGTGATTTTTGTAAAAAGCGTATCTTTTTCCGAAGATTTCGTAAACTGTTTGTGATTTTTTTATAGTTTTGCCTACATATAGCAAAAACACTTTATTTAAAAACACTTTATTTTATGAGACGAATTATTAAATCAATCACTCTTCTGGCTATCATGGCTATCGCTTTGCCGTCATTCGGTCAAGGATTGAAAGCTTTCAAGCTGAAGAACGGCCTTTCTGTATATATATGGGAAGACAACACGAAATCGGATGTGTACGGTATTGTGGCCTGCCGAACAGGCTCAGTGAACGATCCGGCAGAGTACACAGGATTGGCACACTACCTGGAACACGTGATGTTTAAGGGTACCGACAAAATCGGTGCACTGGACTGGGCTACCGAAAAGCCTCTTTATGATAAAATCATTGCCAAGTACGATGAAATGGCCGACGAAGCTGATCCCGTTAAGAAAGAAGCAATCGCTAAAGAGATCAACGAGCTGACCATAGAAGCCGGAAAGGTTAGTGTATCCAACGAGTTCATGAACCTGATAGAAAGCATGGGTGGAAAGAGACTGAACGCCGGAACCAGCTTCGATGTAACTTACTATCACAACTCATTCCCTCCCTACCAGATCAATAAATGGTTGGAAATCTACTCACAGCGTCTTATCAACCCGGTATTCCGTACCTTTCAGACTGAGCTGGAAAGTGTATACGAAGAATATAATATGTATAAAGATAATCCGGGAAGCGTACAGCAAGAATTCATTTCGAGTGTCGCCTATGAAGGACATCCGTATGCACGGCCCATCATCGGTCTGCCGGAACACCTGAAGAACCCTCGTCTGAGCAAACTGATCGAATACTACAACGAATGGTATACTCCCGAAAACATGGTACTCATTCTTGTGGGTAACGTCAATGCCAAGCAAATCAGCGGACGTATCAACGCCACTTTCGGTCGTTTACCGGCTAAGGCTACTCCCGAACGTAAAACTTATCCTGACCTTGAAATCAAAGGTCGCAAGCAGTATAATGCTAAAATCGGTTATTATCCCAATGTATGCCTCGTATATAAAGGTGTACCTTCCGGACATCCCGATGAAAAGCCTCTGGAAATCGCCATGTCTTTGCTGAGCAACAGCAGCAGCACCGGTACGTTGGACAAATTGACCATCGATGGTGAACTGACCAATGGTTATGCCTATGCAGACACCCGCCGCGAACAAGGCCGCAATATCGTACGTTGCACCCCACTGTACGATGAAAATCAACGTCGTTTCGAATCGAACAAGAGTGCTGAAAAGAAAGCACTGAAAGCTATCGAGAAAATCGCCAACGGACAATTCGAAGAATGGCAGATCAATGCAATCAAGAACAACATGTGTCGTGACTTCGACCTGATGATGGAATCGAATACTTCCAAAGCCCTCATGCTGATGCAGGCCTTTATCAGTGAAGAAGACCTGGGGCAAGTTCTCAACTACAAAGATGAGGTAATGGCTATTACCACAGAGGATATCAAGCGTGTTGCCAAACAATACCTGACCAACGATTACCTGGCCATCTACATTGAAAAAGGCAAGCTGGATAAGAATGCAAAAATCAAGAAACCGGGTTACAAACCTATCGAACCGCCTGTAGGCAAACAATCTTTGTATGCTACACAGTTCAAGAATATGCCTATCGGACAAGTGGAAGAGAAATTCCTCGACTTCAGCGAGATACAGAGCAAACAACTGAATGACCGCTCCAAGATGTATTATTCGCAGAATCCGGAAAACAACGTATTCAGCCTCACACTCCGTTATGGTGTCGGAGTACGTGATTTCCCGAAACTGGGCATTGCAGCGGACTTGATGAACAACGCCGGTATCATGGGTACTTATGAGCCGCAACAACTGAAAGAGGAACTTAGTAGGCTGAATGCAACTTGCCGCGTAAGCGCCAATCAAAACTACCTCTACATCACCATGGAAGGCTACGAAGAAACCTTGCCACAAGCTTGTCAGCTTCTTGCCCGCCAGATCCTGATGCCGAAACTGGACGAAAAACAGTTAAGCCGTATCAAAGGCTCCATGCTGGGTAGCCGCCAACAACGTAAGGAGAATGTAAACACCTTATCCAACGCACTCCTCCAATACATGATCTTCCAGGATAAGTCATCCTATATTGACGAACTGACAGATAAGGAAATCTACGAATTGCAGATCTCCGAACTGACAGGTGATATCAACCGCGCATCCAACTATGAAGCCGAAATCTTCTATTGCGGAACAATGCCTTTCGATAATGCTTACGACGTCCTCAGCAAGAATCTGCCGCTGGTTGCCAACGAAAAGCCATCTACATCTCCGCAAGACAAGCCGATGGTTTCAGTAACGGAAAATACCATTTACTTCCTGCCTAACACGGATGCGGAACAGGCACAAATTTATTTCTACCTGCCGATGGCAAAATATGATAAGAAAGATGATGCAATACGCGATGCGTTCAATCAATATTTCTCCGGTGGTTTCAACGGTTTGGTAATGACTGAAATCCGTGAAAAACGTTCTATGGCTTACTCAGCCGGAGCCTACATAGGCACTCCTGCATTGCCCGGTAACCCCACTTACCTGTTTGGTAACATCGGTACGCAGAACGACAAAGCCAATGACGCGCTGGATGTCTTCATGGGATTGGTAACGGATATGCCTAAGAATGCAGACCGTATCGATAACATCAAAAGTTACATACGCCAGGAGATGCTGACAACTCATCCTTCTTTCCGCGATAAAGCGGAGAACATGAGAGAATTGCAGCGCATAGGTTACAATGCAGACCCTGCCAAGGAGAATCTGCCAAAGGTTGACGCATTGACTTTTGACGATATCGTGAAGTTCTACGAAGAGAATATTAAGGGGAAACCTTACTGCATCGGCATCATGGGTAACCCGAAAGATATTGATCTGAAGAAACTGGAGAAATACGGCAAAGTAGTGAAACTGAATGAAAGAAAATTATTCAACACGAAAGACGCACTGTTCTAAGCTACGAGTTACAAGCTACGAGCTACAAGTTGCTGCGCTATGACGCTGAAAAGCACTTGTAGCTTGTAACTTGTAGTTCTTTCTCTCATTACTCCTTGCCTTCCTCCTCTTCTCCGCCTCCCGTAAGAATCGGCAGACAGATATTATACTTCACCGCCAGAATGCGCGTCACAAACACCGATACTCCGCCCACCACCTGACAAGCATAGGACTGCATTCCCAGCAGATCGCACAACCAGTAGACCGTACCGCCTACCACACATGCCATCGCATAAATCTCTTTTCGGAAAATCAGCGGTATCTCATTGATAAACACATCACGGATCACTCCACCCGCAGCACCCGTAATGCTACCCATAATGATGGCTACCCAGAACGGATATCCCAATGCAATGCTCTTCCCTACACCGACCACCGTAAACAGTGCCAGACCGATACTGTCGAAGATGAAAAACGTATTATGCAAGTGAATGAGATGCTTTCCGAAAAGAATGACCCAAAGTAAAGCCAGTCCCGTACAAATCAGATAGATAGGATCAGTCATCCACCCCGGCGTCACTCCCAGCAACACATCACGGATGGTACCGCCGCCGATAGCCGTCACGAAACCTACCACGTACGCCCCAAACCAGTCGAACCGCTTTGCCGATGCCAGACGGATACCGCTGATGGCAAAAGCGAACGTACCTATAAAATCGAGAATTTGAACAAATGTAGGCATGATAATCAATGATTAACGTTAAATGTTTAATGATTTATAATCGGTATTCATTAAAATTATGGGCAAAGTAACGAATAATTTCCCTAAGAAAACGTATTTTTGTCTCATCAATTTATATGCAATGAAAATAACAATCGTATCGGGCGCACGCCCCAACTTCATGAAAATAGCTCCCATCACCCGGGCCATCAAAGCCGCGCAGGAAGCTGGAAAGAAGATTTCATACCGTCTCGTCTACACCGGGCGACAGGATGATACCAGTCTGGATGCCTCCTTGTTTTCCGACCTGGACATGAGGCGACCGGACGGTTATCTGGGAGTCACCGGACACGACCATTCGGAAGTGGCAGCCGCCATCATGCTTGCTTTCGAGAAGGAACTGAACAATCATCCCGCGCAGGTAGTACTCGTTGTAGACGATCTTACCGCTACCATGAGCTGTTCCATCGTTGCCAAAAAGCGCGGTCTGAAAGTCGCGCACCTCATTGCCGGAACCCGTTCGTTCGATATGAATATGCCCCGCGAAGTAAACCGCACCATCGTAGATGCCATTTCCGACTATCTGTTTACCGCAGGCATGGTAGCCAACCGTAACCTGAACCAGGAAGGCATGATTCCCGAATACATCCATTATGTAGGTAATATATTGATAGATACCGTCCGCTACAACCGTCACCGTCTGTTGCAACCTGTATGGTTCTCCACCATAGGGCTGGAAAAGCGCGGTTACCTGTTGCTGACCCTCAACCGGCACGACCTGCTGACCAAGAAACATGTGCTCAAATCGTTGATACAAACCTTGATTGAGAAATCCGAAGGCATGCCCATCATTGCGCCCTTGCACCCTTATGTGCAAAAAGCCATCAAATCGCTGGACATCCCCGCGCCTAATCTGCACATCCTGCCGCCTCAAAGTTATCTGCATTTCGGTTACCTCATCAACCATGCAAAAGGCATTGTAACGGACTCCGGAAACATTGCCGAGGAAGCTACCTTCCTCGATGTCCCCTGCATCACGCTCAACTCCTACGCTGAGCACCCCGAAACCTGGCGTGTAGGTACCAATGAGTTAGTGAATGAAGATTCCGTGGCTCTTGCCAATGCTCTGGAAAAACTAATGCTCGGCGAATGGAAACATACTACCCTGCCCGACCGTTGGGATGGACGTACAGCGGAACGTATCGTACAGACGTTGATTAACGGAGAATTAAAGGAGCATTACTGAATTAGGAGTTAAAGGGAGTTATAGGAGTCAACTCCTATAAACAGATAACCAACAGAAATAACCTAACTTATAGAAAGCGAAAAGCCGTAAAGAGGGGTGTTTTCCTGTCAGGTTCTTTTCCAAAAGACTCTCAGATATACGAAATAGGAAAGCGGTTAGTGCAACAGCATGAAACCGCTTTAAACTATTGTACCAGCGCAATAAGCGGACGTATGGAAGCAATTCCTGTTCACAGCCCAAGAGGTTTTTCACAGAACGGCGTGTTTTCACCAAAAAAGAAGCCGCATCTTCCTCCACCAGATGCCAGACTGGATTTTCAATATGCAACACTGGTATACCCGCATCTTCCAGCCTCTTTCCGAAAGCGGTATCCTCATATCCCAAATGAAACGTTTCGTCAAAACGGACACGCAGAAAAAGCTCTCTCGGAATAAAAAAGTTCATACTTATAAATCGCTGATAAAGATGCTTGCGACGTTCGGCAACCGGTTGCGCTTCCACCTGCGCTCCGTATTTATTGCGCAGAAAGGAGTCCCCCTCCTCCGGATAACAAAAACCACCACAGACTACCTGTTCGCGCGCATTTTTGAGGTATAAAGAAAGAAAGTCCTCACCTACCGGACTTGTGTCCGTATCCAGAAAAAGCAAATAAGGATAACGCGCCTGTTCACCCAAATAATTGCGGATAAATGCGGGACCATGATTCGTCTCCAGTTCCAGCACACGACATCCGTCCAATCGGTTCAACACACGGTTTTCTTCCCTCACTTTCCGGCACGACGCATCGTCCGCCACCAAAATTTCGAAAGGAAACTCCGTCAGCAGGGCCATCTCATATAATTTCCGAACCAACGAGACGCAATTTATATTATACACCGGAATGAGTATGGACAGCATATTGTGAATTTTACGCGACAAATATAGCACAAATCATATGAAAGTTAAAGCAGATATAAACATTCCTCTTATTTCTTTAGATTATATTTACTTCTTATTTAGCTGTATTTTGTTAACTTTGCGGCCTCATACTGACTTAAATATGAAACAACAATATATAGTTCTCATCCTTTTTCTGCTGTCATTATTCGTCGCACACAGCGCATCCGCACAGATTAAAGGTGTCGTGACTGACTCCCTCACCAATGAACCATTAATGTACATCACCGTTCAATACGAGGGAAAAGGCGTGGGTGCCATCACCAATGCCGAAGGCGAATACACAGTGGAAACCCGTAAAGGCTGGAATGAATTATCATTCTCCGCCATCGGATACGTGACCAAGAAAGTTACCCTGAAGCCCACCACCAAAGTACTGAACGTGAAACTGGCACCTGCCGACGTCATGCTCTCCGAAGTTGTGGTGAAGCCCCAGAAAGAGAAATACTCCCGTAAGAACAATCCCGCCGTGGATTTTATGAGGAAAGTGATCGAGAACAAGAAAGAACTGAAACTGGAAGCCAACGACTTCTACCAGTATCAGAAATACGAAAAGATGAAGATGTCCATGAATGACGTCACCCCCGAAAAGATGGAAAAGGGCATCTACAAGAAATTCTCATTCTTTAAAGACCAGGTGGAAGTATCGCCCAAGACCAACAAGATGATCCTCCCCATCTCCATCAAGGAGACGTCTTCGAGAACCATCTACCGCAAAAGTCCCAAAAGCGAAAAGACCATCATCGAGGGTATGAACTCCAGCGGTATCGAGGAATTTTTCAATACGGGAGACATGTTGGGAACCATCCTGACCGATGTCTTCTCCGATGTCAATATCTACGACGATGACATCCGGCTCCTGCAACGCCGCTTCGTCAGCCCCATCGGTCGTGGGGCCATCAGTTTCTATAAATACTACCTCATGGACACCATCATGGTGGACCGTCAGGAGTGTGTGCACCTCACCTTCGTGCCGCAAAACTCACAGGATTTCGGTTTCACGGGACATCTCTATGTAGTGAAGGATTCTACTTATGCCGTCAAGAAGTGCACCATGAACCTGCCCAAAAAGACCGGTGTGAACTTTGTGGACAACCTCGACATAGTGCAGCAATTCGAGCAGATGCCGGACGGAAACTGGGTACTTACGGACGATGACATGACCGTAGAACTGCAATTCGTAAAAGGTATACAAGGACTTGAAGTGCAGCGTACTACCAAATACTCTAATTACAACTTTGAAGACATTGAACCTCGTCTCTTCCGCCTGAAAGGCAACGTCATCAAAGAAGCCAACATGCTCAACAAGAGTGATGAATATTGGGCGAGTGTGCGTCAGGTTCCCCTCACAAAGAAAGAGAGTAACATGGACGTCTTCATGAACCGTATTGAGCAAATTCCCGGATTCAAATATGTCATCTTCGGTGCGAAAGCCCTGATTGAGAACTTCGTGGAAACGGGCACCAAGAAACACCCCAGCAAGTTCGACTTCGGGCCTATCAATACCACCATCACAAGCAATTACGTGAATGGTACACGTTTCCGTCTCAGTGGTATGACCACCGGTAACCTCGATCCGCACTGGAGCTTCAGCGGATATGCGGCCTACGGTACGAAGGACAAGAAATGGTTCTATAAAGGTCAGGCAGCCTACTCGTTCAACAAGCGCGAATATGTATTGTGGGAATTCCCCAAGCACTACCTGGCTTTCGATTACAGTTACGACGTCATGTCCCCCATGGATAAATACCTCTCAACGGACAAGGATAATATGTTTGTGGGCTGGAAGTGGACCAAAGTAGACCAGATGTCGTACATGCGCGACGCTACCCTGACCTACGAACTGGAAACCAATACCGGTTTCTCCATCAAAGCCATGGCGCGCCACCGCAACGACCAGCCTGCCGGAGGTGTATTGCAATACTGGAAAAACGACGGTAACATCGCCGGAATATGGGATGATACGAATACCTTCATCAAGGACATCACCACCACCGAACTCGGTGTCACCCTGCGTTACGCACCGGGTGAGACGTATGTCAACACGAAGCAGCGCCGTGTGCCCGTATCGCTGGATGCTCCGATCTTCTCCCTCTCCCATACTCTCGGTCTGAAAGGCGTGTTAGGCGGTGAGTACAACTTCAACCTTACAGAAGCCAGTATCCGTAAACGTTTCTGGTTCGGTTCGTGGGGTAAACTGGATATTACCGCCCGTGCCGGCGCGCAGTGGAACACTGTACCGTTCCCCTTGCTAAACCTGCCCATGGCGAATCTGTCATACATCACCCAGCACAACGAGTCATTCAGCCTGATCAACAACATGGAGTTCCTGAACGACCGTTACGCCTCTCTCGCCCTGACCTACGACATGAACGGAAAGCTGTTCAACCGCATCCCGCTTATCAAGAAGCTGAAATGGCGCGAAACTTTCCGCATCCGTGGTATGTACGGCACCCTGACGGACAAAAACAATCCGTACAAGAGCCATAACAGCGAGTTGTTCCTTTTCCCCATGCGCGACGGTGTCCCCACCAGCCACGTAATGGGCAGCACTCCCTACTTGGAAGCCAGTGTAGGTATCTACAACATATTCAAGCTGTTGCATATCGAATATGTACGCCGCCTCACCTACACCGATATACCGGGAGTAAAGAAAGATGGCATACGCTTCATGATATTAATGATATTTTAGAAATTACGAATTGCGAATTACAAACGATTAATTTGTAATTCGCAATTCGTAATTTATAATTCGTAATTAAAATGACTCCATTAGCAGAAAGGCTTCGCCCTAAAACCTTAGACGAGTACATCGGTCAAAAACACTTAGTAGGACCGAGTGCGGTGCTGCGCAAGATGATTGACGCAGGACGTATTTCTTCGTTCATACTATGGGGTCCTCCGGGTGTAGGCAAAACCACTCTGGCACAGATTATCGCTAACAAACTGGAAACTCCGTTCTACACACTGAGCGCTGTGACCAGTGGAGTGAAAGATGTGCGCGAAGTGATAGACCGCGCGAAGAGCAACCGTTTCTTCTCGCAAGGCAGTCCCATCCTGTTCATTGATGAAATACACCGTTTCAGCAAGTCACAGCAAGACTCACTGCTCGGAGCTGTGGAACAAGGCACAGTGACGCTGATAGGCGCCACCACGGAGAATCCGTCTTTTGAGGTAATCCGTCCGCTGCTGTCACGCTGCCAACTCTATGTGCTGAAATCTTTGGAAAAAGATGATTTACTGGAACTGTTGCAACGTGCCATTACCACCGATCATATACTGAAAGAGCGTACCATCGAGCTGAAAGAAACCACCGCCATGCTTCGCTACAGTGGTGGAGACGCCCGCAAATTGCTCAACATTCTGGATCTCGTTGTTTCTTCCGAAGCCGGAGATCCCGTCGTCATTACCGATGAGATGGTGACAGAACGCCTGCAACAGAATCCGCTTGCCTACGACAAAGACGGAGAGATGCATTATGATATCATTTCCGCCTTCATCAAATCCATCCGTGGCAGTGATCCCGACGGTGCCATCTATTGGCTGGCCCGCATGGTGGAAGCCGGAGAAGATCCCGCATTCATCGCCCGCCGTCTTGTCATTTCCGCTTCGGAAGACGTGGGACTGGCAAACCCGAACGCCTTGCTGATTGCCAATGCGTGTTTCGACGCCGTAATGAAAGTGGGTTGGCCCGAAGGACGTATCCCTCTGGCTGAAGCCACCGTTTATCTTGCCACAAGCCCGAAGAGCAACTCCGCCTACATGGCCATCAACAATGCCCTGGAGCTTGTACGCCAGACCGGTAATCTGCCCGTACCCCTGCACCTGCGCAATGCACCTACCAAACTGATGAAACAGTTGGGTTATGGAGACAATTATAAGTATGCGCACGATTATCCCGGTCACTTCGTCAAGCAACAATTTCTGCCCGACGAGCTGAAAGACCGCCGTCTGTGGGAAGCACAGGACAATGTTGCCGAGCAGAAACATGCGGAACGGATGAAAGCGTTGTGGGGTGAGGATAAGTTCAGAAAATCGTAATCTCAAATCTTTTCCCTAAATTTGCGTACTCACTTTAAATATATACAAAATGAGAATTGTAGTATTAGACGGTTACACCACGAATCCCGGTGATCTGTGCTGGGATAAGCTGAAAGAGTTAGGCGAGTGCACGATCTATGATCGCACCGCTCCCGGCGAAGTTCTTGAACGTGCTGCCGGTGCAGAAGCCATCCTTACCAATAAGGTAGTGATCAACAGCGAGACAATGGCTGCCCTGCCCGATCTGAAATACATCGGCGTGATGGCTACAGGCTACAACGTGGTAGACATCAACGCCGCCCGCGAACGCGGCATCATCATCACCAATATCCCTGCATACAGTACCCCCTCTGTCGGACAAATGGTATTTGCCCATATCCTGAACATCACCCAGCAAGTACGCCATTATTCCGAAGAAGTCAGCAAGGGAAACTGGAGCAAGAATCCCGACTTCTGCTTCTACGACACTCCACTCATTGAGCTGCTCGGAAAAAAAATCGGTATCGTAGGACTGGGACAGACCGGCTACAACACCGCCCGTATAGCCATCGGCTTCGGTATGAAGGTATGGGCCTACACTTCCAAATCGCGCCTCCAACTTCCTCCCGAAATCCGTAAAGCGGAACTCGACCAATTGTTCCACGAATGTGACATCGTCAGCCTGCACTGCCCGCTGAACGACAGTACCCGTGAACTGGTCAACGCCAACCGCCTCTCCTTGATGAAACCCACCTCCATCCTCATCAATACCGGACGCGGTCCGCTCATCAACGAACAAGATCTTGCCAATGCCCTGAATGCCGGCATAATCTACGCCGCCGGACTGGATGTTCTTTCCGAAGAACCACCCCGTGCCGACAATCCGTTACTCACCGCCCGGAATTGCTTCATCACCCCTCACATCGCATGGGCCAACTTTGAAGCCCGCCAAAGGCTGGTACATATTCTTATCAGCAACTTAAAAGCATATATTGACGGAAAACCGGTAAATGTAATAAAATAAGCTACAAGCTACGAGTTACAAATGACTTCGGTATGATAGCGCAGCCCCTCGTAGCTTGTAACTCGTAGCTTGTAGCTTTATCACAACATGGGAAAATCAGAAATCAAAAGTTTATTCCGCAGCATTCCAGTCCTCCTGAGCATCGTATTGGCCCTTGTCACGATGATTGCTGCATTCTCCGGGAACTTCGACCCCGCCAATTCAAGGTACATGCCCGTACTAGGATTAGCATTGCCCGCACTATTGCTGTGCAATCTGTTAGTCGCCATCTGTTGGGCATTCGCCCGCAAGCGCTGGGCATTCGTTCCCCTTGTAGCATTAGTTTTTAACTACGGATATATCCTTGCCATCTTCCAATTCAGCTTCACCAAGAAGATTCCCGAAGGCCACTACAGCAGCAATTATGCCGACGGATACCTGAAAATAGCCACCTACAACGTTGGCAATTTCGGAGGAGAGATTACAGGCTACTCCTGCAAGGAAATCGCTCGCTACATGAAAGAACAGGAAGTCGACGTCCTCTGCTTCCAGGAATGTGGCGACAACAAATACTTCCCGATGGACAGCATCCGTAACGTATTTTCCCACTGGCGCTACGCCTTGATCCCTACCGAGGATTCTATCCGCGGAGTACTTCCTATCGCCGTGTTCAGCCGCTACCCGCTCGTCAATCCCCAGTTCATTTCCTACCAGCAAAGCGCCAACTGTAGCATGCAGTGCGACATTATCCTGGGACGCGACACCGTCCGTCTGCTCAACAACCACTTACAGACCACCAGCGTCAGCCAGAACCGCCGGAAATGGGAACGTGGACTTGCCAACAGTAACGACACCCGTCGTGAAGCAGAAGTCGTGCAAGGCGCCATCACTTCCCTGCACGATAACTTCGTGAAACGCGCCGAACAAACGGACAGCATCCGCCAACTGGTAGTTGCCAGCCCCTACCCCATACTGGCCTGCGGTGACTTCAACTCCCTGCCATCCTCCTACACCTACGCCGAACTGTCCGATGTCCTCAAAGACGGCTTCCGCACCAGCGGTCGCGGCTACATGTATACCTACCGCTACTTCAAACGCCTGTTGCGCATCGACTACATATTCCATTCGCCCGGCATCCAAGGATACCGTTACTACTCGCCCGATCTGGACCTGTGCAGCGACCATAATCCGGTGCTGATGGAAATGAAAATAAAGAAATGAGAAACAACCATCTAATGAAACTACCTATGAAAAAACCGCTACTTCTACTTCTTAATCTGATCCCTATATCACTGTTTGCCCAGCAACCTGTTATTTTCCCCGACGACTTCAAAACAAGTGCCCTGAACGGGAAAGAAGTGACCATTACAAACACCTTGACGCTGACAAACAACTACAGCTACACGTATGGCACACTGACCTTTTCCAACGGCCAGCTATGGACTCCTACCGAAAAATTCGAACCGGGTGTGGATATGTTCAATCAGAAGAACCTGGAGAACCAGAAAAACCAACTCACCGTAAAGCAAGGTTCCTTCCCCATCGTCGATGCAGACGGAACCTGCCGCATCGGGCAAACCATAGAAGGACTGACCGGAAAAGCCAGCTACAGCAACGGCACATACACCATCACCCTGACCCGGAAACCCGAATTCAAAGGTAACGAACGCCCCACCTCCTGCGACACCCCGGAAACGTACAACCTGAAAGTGGTCAGCTTCAACCTGGAACACTTCGGCAAAAACGTAAGCACCTATAGCATCAAGCTGCCCAAAGTAGCCCTCGCCCTGCAAGCACTGCAAGCCGACATCTACGCCTTTATGGAAGTAGAAGGAGCCGCCGGACTGGAAGAACTCTGCCAGCTCCTGAACCGGAACTGCAACACGCAGAAATACAAGACACGCTATTATAAAGACAACGTGCAGGACATGGCCTGTTTCATCTACAATAGCGATGCAGTTACCCTCGTGGGCGCCATCAGTCTGAACAAACTCGCCGACAATTACCTGCCGGAACGCAAAACCGCCCAAGGTTTCCAACTGAACAGCAATCAGGAGCGTTTCATCCTCTGCTGCAATCACTGGAAATCAAAATCAGGCAGCAATGTTCCGGAGCAATACAAAGATAAAGGTGACGGTCAAGGTGCTTATAATCCCCGCCGCGTGCAGGAAGCCGAAGCCACCCTGAAGTTCATCAAAGAAATCACGAAAACCTACAATGATCCAGACGTCCTGATAGTAGGCGACTTGAACGCCTATACCTGCGAAGACCCAATCCGTACCCTCGAAGACGGTGGCCTGGTCAATTTGCTCACCTCCTATGCCCCCAATCAGTACAGTTATGCTTACTTCAGCAATGGCAGTTACGCAGTAGGCTATCTGGATCACAGTCTGGGCACAAGTACTCTTGAAAAGCAAGTAACCGACGCCCGTCCCTTCCGCATCAACGCCGACGAACCACAGAAAATGGACGTCGACCAAAGCGGCGTACAGAAAGACAATATGTACCGCTGCTCCGACCACAACCCCATCGTCACCTTCCTGAATCTGGGGAACGGCAGCACAGGTATCGAAGCTCCGACAATTTCCCGCCCTTCTATCCGCCTAACAGGCGATCCGCGCAGCGGCTACCTCACTTTAGTAACTTCTGCCAACCTTACCCTTGCCCGTGTGGAGATTGTCAGCGTCAGCGGACAAGTCATCGCCTCATACAACGCTCCCAATACAGGAAGCACCGACAATCATTTCACCCTGCCCGTCCGGAATCTGGCGCACGGCTTCTATCTGGTACGCGCTTACAACCACCAAGGTGGCTGCACCACCTGCAAAGCAGTGCTCCCATAACGAAAGAACACAGGCTCATCGTCACATTAGAGGTCCTTTAACTCGTTATACTTTAAACAGTCACTTTTTTGTATTATCACTCAGAAATGAAGTAGTACTGTTCAGATATTTAGATAACACTTTGATTATCAATAGATAGTATTTACAATCTATTTACATGCCAATGTAAAAGCATTTACTCCAGTATGTAACGACCTTTACCTCCTATTGTAACGCTCTTTACCTCGGTATGTAACGACCTTTACCTCGGTATGTAAATGGAGTTACCATATGGGGTGAACCAAGTTACCATTTGGAGTAAACAGAATTTCCATGATAGGAAGCAACTATATACTTATAAATACGACCACTTTAAATTCATGATCGTTCCGGTACTTATATTCTTGAGAACTTCTACCCCCTATCCTATGATAGTAATGGCAAAGAAAGTAATTTCAAATGGAAACGGGAAAGTGGAGCCGATGGAACAAACAAAAGAGTACCCGTGTTTTGAGGCGAAGAAGGAACAGTGGCAACAAAGAAAAAGGGAATCTAAAAAAGAGGTTGTATCAAAACGTTTGACACAACCTCTTCTATTTTTATTATATCTTGTCTTTTACCAAACCCAGTCTTCGGCATTGTAAACAGCTTCAACTTTCTTCTCTATCTCATTGGGCAAGTTACAGAAAAAATCAATGCCTGTCTCATACTCCAAACTTTCAATGGAAATTGCATAAACCATAAACTCATTTTTTCCGGGATTATCTGGCAATAACTCTGAATGAGGAACAAAAAAAGCGATAGCATGATAAACGCCTGCCTTCTCACTCAACAAAGCCATGTAGTAATAACTGGGACAAATCAGACCACCAGGAGTCAGCCCCTCGGCATTTGTAGTGGGATAAAGTCCATCATTGGCTTTCTTCACACCAGTGAAGTTAGTGAGTAAACGGTCGGTAGTACCGCCTTTCACCACATAAAGCTTATCATACACGCCGTTGCCGGTAGAACGCCCCCAAGTCTGCACCTGCTTCTCCAGGGCTGCCCAATACTTCTGATTAAAACTTCCTATCTGTGGTGAAATGTTACTATAATAGAACGTCTGCTTATTAGCGCTCGTACTGTAAACACGGTCTTCGCTGGCACAGATGTGTCCTTTGTCATAGCCGTCACTCTTGTGCATGGATTCGGTCACCTCCACGCTGTTGTCTATATTAGGATCGTCTTGTTCCCACTCGTTGGTACGTTTAACATTGTCTTGCGAAGTAATGGGATCAAATTCGAATGCTACCCAAGCCGAATGCTTCTTAGAAGCAATATACTCTAAAGAGAAGTTAAGTACCTGCTTGGCACCCTCTTCATCGGATACACTAGCATAATATTCGATATACTGATTGGCAGTATTGAGAGCGGGAACTTCAAGATTGTCAGCCTTATTACCGTTAGCAACATTGGCATTGTTCACGTCCACATCATCAGCGGCCACATACTCTATGCCCACTTCGTTGCCGTTAATATAGGCCACGCGAAGCTTTCCCATTTGATAATGGTTGTAACGGTTGAAACGCACCCAATAGCAAGTGGCAGGTTTCACTTCGGCATTTTCGCTGAAAGCATTGGCAGCTGGAATGGTGGTAAGCCCTTCGAGCGATTCACCACTGACAGGAGCAAACGCATAGTTACGACCTGTAAAAGCCTTGGACTTAATATAGAAAGGAGTACCGATAGCCTCAGGTTTATAAACGTTGAAGCCATTACCAGCCGACTCGTAGCCTTTCATCACGTAAGTGTCAGAACCTTGCTCAGTAGGTATTATCTCAGGAATGAGCGAAGCGTCTGAAGAATCATCACAACCTGCCAACCAAAGACCAGCCAGCAAAAGAAATAGGTAAGATAGTTGTTTCATCTTTGTTTCTCTTTTTGATTTAATAGTATTAAGAAAGCAAATGTGGTAATGACCATCCAAGGTTCATTACCACATTGCCTATAGTATTCTCTCAGAAATTATTCCTTCACCACAAAATTACTCATATAGAACGTAGGAGCAAATCCAGGTTCGTTAGTACTTACATAGCGGAATGCCACATATACCTTCTTGCCCACATAGTCGGCCATAGAAGAATGCATTTCAATTTCTTTAGAGCTTGTAGGCCATTCGAAAGACAGCGGTTCACTCCATGTTGCAGCCTGCAATGCCGCAACAATTTCATCCATCTTTTCAGAATCAGCAGGAATATAATTATCGGACACGTGTACAGACACCGCATTCTCAATCTTACCTCCATACAGATAATCAGCTGAAGCCATGAACACCACCTGCGGAGCAATAGCCTCGGTCAGGTCTATCTCACCGGTAACAAGCCAAGCCTCCGTATCACGGTTACGTTGATAATATCCGCTTGCCTTAATGCGGGTATAACCTGCGCCATCACTCCATACATAATCCATATCATCAAGCTTCACATTCACCTTATGAGCACCGTTGTGAACTACGCCAGCAAAGTCATTGCTGTAATACTCCTTGGCTTCCGCCCAACTTCCAGAAGTCTTCAAGAACGCCATTTCAGCAGTTTCCGTTTCAGTGTTCTTCTTCACCCATGCAGTACCATCGAAACCATATTCATCAGCCATCACAGCATAATCCTTATTACCGAAATAAGCCACTGCTTTGGTATCACCACTTTGCGCATAGGGGAATGCATTCTTTAGATAAATAGGCAATACAGCATCGGCATTGCTCAAATAGTCCGAACCAGTAGCAACATAATCAGCAGGTTGCATTACGCTGATGCCAATACTTGCACTTTCTTCGTACACCGTCCAAGCCGAACCATCATACCGATAGAGAGCGGCAGCATTGGGCTTCACGTCCGAAGCACGGGTAACAGCACGAGAAATAGCCTTAGTAGTAGTGGCTTCGCTCACTTTGACCGCCATAGTATTAATATACTTACCACCACTTACGCCTAATGTATAACCTTCTACTGTCACTTGCTTACCGTTAAGTGATTCATCAACAACTCCATCAATAGGATATTGAATACTTCCCTGACACTTATCCGTACCTGAAATGATTACATTATAATAAGTACCTGAAACACTCAGTTTGCCAGTATATTCCACATAAGCAATAAAAGGCGCAGTAAGATACTCTTCCATTGCAGTAGCATCCAAACTTAAAGCGGTAGGAGCTTTAGCAGTACCATCTGCCAATTTTTCACATACCGGTGTTGTTCCAAATTGATTAAATCCAGCATAATTAGTAACAGCACCAGATACCTTTACAATATCCCCTGGCACGAAATCAAATCCGTTTTTGTCAAATACCAAAATTGTTCCAGAACCGTCACTCAACAAGAATCCACGCTGATACTTGGCTATAACTTGTCCTTTTACAGCATATTCGCCCGGTTTGGCAAGTGCAACCTCTCCTACCGGAGAGAAAGTGCTCGCTGCATCTACCGGTTCAACCGACGTTGCCATAACATTATAACGACTGGTCGCACCAATCAGATAGCCAATTACTTCCACCTGTTTTCCATGTAAACTCTTGTCAACCACACCATCAAACGGATATGAAATAGCCCCCTGTTTGGTAGCTCCAGCCACATTCAAGTTTATATAATTACCATCAATGATCAATTCGCCTACAATTTTCGCATAGTGAAATCCATCAACCTTTCCTACATAAGCATCCAATTGTGCTCCTGTATATTCTTTAGGTTCCGGATAGCTGAATGAATCAGCACGACCTGATCTTGTCACCACGGAAGTATTACCAAACTGCATCACATTAGCATATTTACTAGTAGTTCCTTCTACGGTCACGATATCGCCCACCGTGTAATTTGGCTTCACATTAAGATAAACCAATATTTGTCCACTGTCATCGCTCAACAAAAATCCGCGTGCATAGGTTGCTATTACAGTACCCTGTACCTTATAATCCCCTGCTTCAGCCAAAGCATCCGATATTTTATCAATTGTTTCAGGCAATTCTCCACCGCCTGTACTAGGTTCGGTTTCCGACCAAGCATAATTTACTTGACGTACATCACCCTCCTTGGGACTCTTGACACCTTCTTTCAGCAAAGCGGGAATTTTCTTCAGTGTAGAGGGAGTGAGGTATTTTACCACCATACTCTCGCCCCATACTGTGGCGTAATTAGCGGAAGTAAGGTCAAAATTCTCGGCCTCGTTTATCTTGGAGAGATATTCGGGCTGCTCTTTACCGACATTATAGCGCACCAAAACTTTGGAGTTATCAGATAGATAAGCATAAAGCGAATCTACAAATGCGGGCAGATAGTCCTCAGGAGCTACCATATCGGTAAACATCTTGGTCTTACCTAACTGATTCAATGCCGTAAGATAGGTTTGGTTCTCCGGATCCTTGGAGAGAGCCAACCCCTGGTTCTTTGGCATAGAGGCTATTTTGCCATAATAGGCATCCGTCAGCACGAGAGTATCCGTACGAACATCTGTGATGGTTGCTTTCTCATCAAATCCGGGAAAATTATCCTCGTTGTAGTCGCAGGCTCCGAGCGTAAACAGTGAAGCCAATGCGATTCCTAATAATATATGTTTCTTCATAAATATGTTCACTTAGAAATTAAACTTCAGTCTTACACTATAAGTACGTCCCCAACCATAAATCACGCGTGTGGCAGTTTCCCAATCGTGATTGCTTCCATCGCGGGCATCGGCTATATACTCCTGATTGAACAGGTTGTTTACATTGCCGCTCAATGTAGCACGTATCTTACCCAAATCAAAGGTATATCCCGCACTAACATCGAATGTACTCCACGAAGGAATCTCCCAAGGTTTCTCCACCACATAAGCATCTTTCTGGGTAGCCTGGCTCGCATCAATATCATAGTCAGCATAGTTACGCGCAAAGAAATTCCAGTCGGCATTGAGACGTAAACCTTTCATAGGACGGAATGTCAATCCTAAAGCGGCTGTGGTTTGAGCAGAACCGCCTACCTGCACATTGTCCATTTTGATAGTATACTTGTACTGATCCACATTGTTCATGTCTGTAGCAATCTCACCACGGCTGTTCGCCATTATCTGTCCTTCAGTATTCATCATGAAGCCCTTTGCCGTACCATTCCAGCGCCAGTCTCCCCAAGAGAACATACCGTTAACTTCCATCCAACGGAAAGGTTTAGCTATGAAGTCAAGCTCTATACCCATGTGGTTTGCCTGCGCACCGCTCATGTTCATTGTCCAACGCTGAGAAGCTCCATTCGCATCTTCATAAGATCCGGTATCATACAAAGCTTTGTCTTTCCACATGGTATAGTAAGCATTCACATTAGCTGTAAAATAATGACTACGATATCCATAACCTAATTCAAAAGAATAAACCTTCTCGTTCTTAGCGTCAGGATTGCGTTCGTGCGAACTCTGAGAATTGATAAAAGTATTATCAAAAATAGGAGCGCGACTGATGAATCCGGTATTGAAGAATACATTATTATATTCATCGAGATTATAGTTCAAACCCGCTTTCAGGTTTCCACCCAAATAATGTTTCTTCGAAGATACCTGCTTGTCGCCACTATAGTAGAAACGGTCTTTACGCCAATAGCTGGTATTAGTAAGACCACCCGATACAAAAGCACTCACTTTATCTTTATTATATTCCAACTGGGCAAAGCCACCTTCATACATCACAAAACCATCATAGTCACGGCGAATCACATCACCCACACCTAACTTTTGATTCACCCAAGCAGCATTTCCACCGTTTAGGCTATTCTCAGCCAATACAGTTTTACGGTTATAAGAATCCACATAATACTGTCCTCCGAAAAGGTCAGTAATCACATTCTTGTGCAATCCTTTATAGTAACGGAAGTCAATACCACCATAGAAATCAAAGTAATCACCAAGCTTGGTAGTATAAGTAGAAATCAAGCCTGTCCAGAAGTGGTCGTTCGAAGCTTTGTTCATAATCATCAACGAACCATTATAGTTGGGCATACCGCTTACGTTCACCGGATTAGTATAGTTATCAGCATTGAGTTTATCCACAGCATCGTAATCGAAAGTACCGTCAGGACAACGGAACTGAGTATTCACTGTACCATCATTACCCGTACCATACCAAGAGCTGCTGTAACCCGTCACACCTGTACCACTATAACCTGCACCCGTACCGATAGACATATAAGCAGCCGTACTGAGACTTGACTTATGGTCAATCTGCCACAAGTGGTTGAGCGACATCTGAGGCTTGTGATACTCGTTGCGTGAAGAATTCATCACTTGACCATTACGATAACCAAAAGTAGAGTTATAACGATAGGGGCTCTCTTCACCCATCCATTGTTTCACACGTTGATATTCCTTAATGTTCAACCCATTCGCCATATTACGCTGATTATGCCACTGAGGAGCGCCAAAAGCGGTGAATGAAAGCTGATGATTATCGTTGAAACGCTTTGCCACACTCATAAACCAAGTGTAGGCTTCAGATTCTGTACCTTGAATATAACCGTCGCGCGAATCCCTGGCACCTAATAAAGTAAAGGCCCAGCCATCTTTTGTAAGACCTGAAGATACGCTAAACATCACCTTATTATAACCGTCGTTACCCATGCCATAAGAAATAAATCCACCCATCTTGGCATCAGTGGTCTTGGTGATAATATTTTGCGAACCACCCACCGAAGGAGTAGAAACCTTGCTGGCGCCGAGTCCGCGCTGTATTTGAATACTGCTAGCCACGTCAATCAGACCACCCCAGTTACTCATATACACTTTTTGGTTCTCCATTCCGTTCATAGGCACACCATTAATCATCATAGCCACATACTCCGACTTAAAGCCACGAATCTTTACGTTAGAGTCACCATAACCACCACCTTCATTGGAGGCATAAACACCTGGCGTCGACTTCAAGAGCTGTGGTAATTCCTGAGAACCAATCTTATCTTCAATAGACACAGGATTAACAGTAGATACTGCCACCGGAGTCTTACGGGCTACTGCCACAGACGAAGTTATCACCACGTCCTTCAACACCACTGCATCCGGCTCCATTTGAATAGCACCCAAATCAACAGAAGCGCCCTTCTGTGTTATTTTCTTCTTGAGGTCTTTAAAACCTACATACTTGAACACCAATGTCCCACCTTGAGCAACATCTTGCTTAAAATAACCATCAATGTCAGTCACAGTTCCTTGTGAAGTGCCTTCTACCATAACAGCAGCGCCCACTAACGGTTCGCCTGTTTCCGAGTCAACAAGCTGCCCCCTCACTGTAGTCTGGGCAAATGCCGCAGCACTGCATACGGACAGCACAGCCACCAACAGGAAATGAATTAGATGTTTTTTCATACTTCTGTTTTTTGTTAATTAAATGTGTTAATTACGAATGTTAATTAAGTATTAAATACTGTTTTAAGACGCAAATATAATTAATAAGATTTAGATTTGTATTACATTTCTGCTACAAAATTTTAGGGTATATAGGAGTTATTGAAACTTTTTATAACAAAAAAGCCCTACAAGTTTTTTGTAGAGCTTTCTATTTGTCATGAAAATATTAGTTATACTATCAGATTCTCACTGCTATCAGTCATTCATCAGCTTTCTATAACGTACACGGGTAGGTTCTTCTTTCCCTAAACGTTTCTGTTTATTTTCCTCATATTCTGAATAAGAGCCTTCGAAATAGAAGACATTGGAGTCACCTTCGAACGCAAGTATATGGGTGCAAATACGATCGAGGAACCAACGGTCGTGACTGATAATTACAGCACATCCGGCGAAATCTTCAAGACCTTCTTCAAGAGCGCGAAGTGTGTTCACGTCAATGTCGTTGGTAGGTTCGTCCAGTAACAACACGTTGCCCTCTTCTTTCAGAGCCATAGCAAGATGCAGACGGTTACGTTCACCACCCGAAAGTACACCGCAGAGCTTCTCCTGATCTCCACCGGAGAAGTTGAAACGTGACAGGTAGGCACGTGCATTGATATCACGTCCACCCATACGAATCAGCTCCGTGCCACCGGAAATAACCTGATATACGCTCTTGTTCGGGTCGATATCGCTATGTTGCTGGTCGACATAAGCTACCTTTACGGTCTCTCCTACTTCAAACTCACCTTTATCTACCGTTTCCAGCCCCATAATCAACCGGAACAGTGTTGTTTTACCCGCACCGTTAGGACCGATTACACCCACAATGCCGTTGGGTGGAAGCATGAAGTTGAGATCATCAAACAGAAGTTTATCACCATAGGCCTTTGCCACATGTTTCGCTTCAATAACCTTATTTCCAAGACGCGGACCATTAGGGATAAAGATTTCAAGTTTTTCTTCTTTCTCCTTGATATCTTCATTCATCAATTTATCGTAAGAATTCAAACGCGCCTTACCTTTCGCCTGACGTGCTTTAGGAGCCATACGCACCCACTCCAACTCACGTTCCAACGTCTTGCAGCGCTTGCTGGCGGTCTTCTCTTCCATTTCCATGCGCTTGGTCTTTTGCTCCAACCAGCTGGAATAGTTACCTTTCCAGGGGATACCTTCGCCACGGTCGAGTTCAAGAATCCAGCCTGCCACATGGTCGAGGAAGTAACGATCGTGGGTTACGGCAATCACCGTACCCTCGTATTGCTGCAAATGTTGTTCCAACCAGTCGATGGATTCAGCGTCAAGATGGTTGGTAGGTTCGTCCAGCAACAGCACATCGGGTTTCTGCAACAGCAGGCGACAAAGAGCCACACGGCGACGTTCACCTCCCGAAAGATGTTCTACAAGCTGATCTTCGGGCGGACAACGAAGAGCATCCATAGCGCGTTCCAGTTTACTGTCGAGATTCCAGGCATCAGTTGCATCGATGATATCCTGAAGTTCTCCTTGACGAGCAAAAAGCTTATCCATCTTGTCCGCATCCTCGTAATACTCCGGCAGAGCGAATTTCTGGTTAATCTCTTCGTACTCAGCGAGTGCATCCACAATAGGTTGTACGCCTTCCATTACAATTTCTTTTACGGTTTTCGTAGGATCCAGATAAGGTTCCTGAGCCAGATAGCCCACTGAGTAACCCGGTGAAAACACCACTTCGCCCTGATAAGACTTGTCCAACCCGGCGATAATCTTCAGCAAGGTAGATTTACCGGAGCCATTCAGACCGATGATGCCAATCTTTGCACCATAAAAGAACGAAAGGTAGATGTTCTTCAGCACCTGCTTGTTGTTCTGCTGAATGGTCTTGTTCAACCCTACCATAGAAAAGATAATCTTTTTATCGTCAACTGTTGCCATAAAGTTTTTAAGTGTATTATATTAATAATGTATATGCTATTCCCATTCGATGAATATTGGGCAAAGATAACAAAAAAAGAGATATTCTTTTGCATTTTCAAAAAATGTCTCTATCTTTGCGCCCGCTTAACAGCAATAAAGGATTGATTCAGTAGCTCAGCAGGTAGAGCACAACACTTTTAATGTTGGGGTCCTGGGTTCGAGCCCCAGCTGGATCACAGAAAAAAGCCTCTGACTTACAGGGGCTTTTTTTATTTTTGACAACAAATTCAATCTCCATTAAATCTGTCACTTCGGATCACATATCATCCATCGAGAACAAACGACTTTCTATTTCATACTTAAATAAAACTTTTTTCCGCAAAGCCTCTACCTTAAGTGTAAATAAATCTGGTTTAAAGTTTTTGGATTGTAGTTTTACTTCGGCTACTAAAGCTTTCTTCTCTTCAGCGTACAGACCTACGATATCAATCTCATCCTGGTCTTTATTATTTTTCCCTTGCCACCATGAACCAATCTCCGCAAACTCCCTACTTTCTATCATCTGCTGACGGAAATACATTTCAAGTGCCAAACCGGAGAACGTAGGATAATCCTTTTTGATAATATCAGCCAAGCGTTCGTAGTTCTGTATCTCAATATAATTTTGATATTTAATGAAGTATCTGAACCAAAAACGTAAAAAGAGGTCAGAAACATCGTAGCGAACTGTTTGCGAATTCTCTTTGGAAAGTATAGGTCGTTTTTTCTTTACCAGATCGTAATCTTCTTCCAATCGCTTTAATTGGCCGCCCAAGCTTATTCCCCCATAGCTGCTAACTATATGCGTATTCCCGTAGCACTGTTCCTGGTACACATGGGAATGGGCGTAGACGCCATATGGTGGGCTGTAAGTGCAACAACTATCGCCAAAGGAATTATCCTTACCTCGTGGTTTATATTGATAAAGAGAAAAATACTCTAAAAATGCAGAACAAAATCCCTAAACATAATAACAATATAATTGTTATATAACTAACTTTGCATTATAAACATAGTAACATTTTAAAAGAATAAAGTATGAAAAAGATTAAGATTAGTGTACTGCTATTGAGCGGTGCTATATTATTGGGAAGTTGCAGCACAATGAATAACACTGCCAAAGGTGGTGTGATAGGTGGTGGATCGGGCGCTGCTGCCGGTGCCATTATCGGTGGATTGATCGGTAAAGGTAAGGGTGCGGCTATCGGTGCAGCGGTAGGTGCAGCAGTAGGTACGGGTGCAGGTGTTGCCATCGGTCATAAGATGGATAAGAAGGCCGCCGAAGCTGCCAAAATTGAAGGCGCACAGGTAGAGAAAGTAACAGATACCAATGGTCTAGCCGCTGTAAAGGTGACTTTTGAATCAGGTATCCTGTTTGGTTTCAATTCATCTACATTGAGCAATACTTCCAAGTCTTCTCTGCGTGAACTGGCCCAGATATTGAAAGAAGACCCTACAACAGATATTGCAATCGTAGGCCATACGGATAAAGTAGGTACGTATGAAGCTAACATGAAGGTTTCAAAAGACCGTGCATATACCGTAGAGAATTATCTGCAAGATTGCGGTGTGTCTCCTTCACAGTTCAAGAAGGTGGAAGGCGTAGGCTACAATCAGTATGACGACAGCATGTCAGCCAGCCAGAATCGCCGCGTAGATATTTACATGTACGCCAGCGAGCAGATGATTAAGAATGCAGAAGCAGGCAAGTAAGCTCTATAAGCTACAAGTTACAAAAAGCTACAAGCTACAAGTTGCCACGCTATCAGTCCGAAAGGCACTTATAGCTTGTAGCTTTTTGTAACTCGTAGCTTTTTAACATTAAAAATCACGACAATGAGTATAAAGAAAGTCTTGCGGATAGTCCGCAACCTGATACTCTTTTTCTTTATTTCCACTATTCTGGCAGTGGTGCTGTATCGCTTTATCCCTGTTTACACCACTCCCCTCATGGTAATCCGCAGCACCCAGCAACTCTTCAAAGGCGAAAAGCCGGTATGGCATCATACTTGGGTTTCTTTCGATAAGATCTCCCCTCATTTGCCGATGGCAGTTATCGCTTCGGAAGATAATCGCTTTGCCACCCACAACGGCTTCGATTTCGAAGAGATAAAAAAAGCCATGAAAGAGAATGAAACCCGCAAACGGAAACGGGGTGCCAGTACTATTAGCCAACAGACCGCAAAGAATGTATTCCTTTGGCCGCAATCCTCATGGGTACGAAAGGGATTCGAGGTTTATTTCACCTGGTTGATAGAACTATGCTGGTCGAAAGAACGGATTATGGAAGTTTATCTCAACTCCATCGAAATGGGACAAGGTATTTATGGAGCAGAAGCTACCGCCAAATATAAGTTCCATACCACTGCCGCCAAACTGACTGCGGGACAATGTGCATTGATAGCGGCAACACTCCCCAATCCGATACGTTTTGATTCGGCGCATCCGTCAGCTTACATTCTGCGGAGACAATCGCAAATCCTGAGATTGATGAAATTGGTTCCCAAATTCCCTCCGGTAGAAAAGAAAGAAGTCAAGAAGCAGAAAAGTGAGAAGAGGAAAAAGAAATAATCTGTGTATATTTGTATGCTTAATATGGTAAGGAATGAAAAAAGTCTTGTCGCTATTCTTGATTTGTATCATCTGTTGCGGGGTGCATGCCCAGCGTACGGAAGTTTATAATCAGCATATACATACGGTGCAGGTCATTGCCAACAATGATTATATGTCTCCTGCCGTCATCCGGCTGGGAGAGAATGAAACTGTAGAAATATCTTTCGACCACCTGACTCACGATTACCACCGCTACCAGTACATCCTCACGCACTGCAATGCGGACTGGACACCTTCGGATCTTTCCGAAACAGAATATCTGGATGGTTTCAATGACAATCCGATAGAAGATCACGATATTTCCGTCAATACTACCCTGCCCTACACGCATTACCGTCTGACACTTCCTAACGACCAGGTACAACTGAAACTTTCGGGTAACTACCGTCTGACGGTTTATGACGATGCTGAGGGAAAGAATAAGCCGGCTTTCACTACCTGCTTCCGGGTATTGCAAAAGGAGGTGAACGTATCGGCACAAGTCAGCAGTGACACTGAGATAGACCGGAATAAAACGCACCAGCAGGTGAGTTTTAGCATTCAGTATAAAGGATATCCTATCCGCAATCCGCAGAATGAAGTCAAAGTACACGTCTTACAGGATAATCGTACGGATAACCGGGTAACGAATCTGCATCCTTCCTATATTGGTCCCGATCAGCTACGTTACGAACATAACCGGGCCTTGATATTTCCTGCGGGAAACGAGTACCGGCGTTTTGAAATGGTGAGTACCCGCTATGCTTCGCAAGGTGTGGAGAGTATTCGCTATCATGCTCCTTACTATCATGTCACACTCCGCCCGGACGAGCCTCGCTTACTAAACTACAGTTACGATCAAGATCAGAACGGACGCTTCGTAATACGATATGACGAGGCGGTAGATAATGCTACTGAAGCAGATTACTTCTTCGTTCATTTCTCTCTGCTATGGGAGAACCCGCTAACTGAAGGGAACTTCTATCTGCAAGGAGCTTTTACTTATGATAATTTTAATGAAGAGAGTCGGTTGAAGTATAATGCAGAAACGCATGCTTATGAATGCACGCAATTACTGAAACAGGGAGCGTATAATTATCAATACTTATATGTGGCTCCCGGCACCACCGCAGGAAGTACTGCACAGGCAGAGGGGAATTTCTATGAGACAGAGAATGAATATCTGATCCTTGTTTACCACCGGGCCTTTGGAGAAAGATACGACAGGCTGATCGGGATGCAACAGGTACATTATAAATAGTTACAGGCTACAAGCTACGAGTACTTTTCAGTGTGACAGCGCAGCTACTCGTAGCTTGTAGCCCGTAACTCGTAACTATCTAATACGCATGTCCTCCATCTTTCATTTCCTTTTCACTAATCTTATGTATATCAATACTTCTCCAAGCATAGAAGATATACGCAAGAACAAACGGAACCAGGAAGGAAACATAGAACATTACCCTCAGTGTAAACTGGCTGGAGCAACTGTTTGCCAACGTCAGTGAACTCTGCAAATCATTGGTAGAAGGATAATAAGCCGTATTATTATATCCTGCAACCAGCAACAATGCAAGTACTGCCAACACTGTACCTATGCCCGTAAACCAGATACCTTTATCAAACTTTGTCTTCAACAAACTCTTTCCTATACCGAACAACACCAGTACCACTCCTATCAGGAACAGCACCAATACCAGCGGCATTTCGATAAAGTTCGTCAGATACTTATACGGTTCCATAAAGACTTCGCCCGTCTCCGGATTCACCGCATATCCATCTGCCAACAGCGTACGGATAACAAACGACAGGAAGAACACCAGGAACAACACGGAATTACCTATCAACGAACGGCGGCTACGTGCCACCAGATCTTTATCATCAATATTATTAATAAAGTAAAGAGCCCCCAGAATACGAGCCAGAAAGAACACCGCCAACCCAAGCACTACATTCCATGGATTAGTCAACGCATCCAGACCATGCCAACCATTTGCCCAATGACTGATAACCGGCATCACCGTATTCGTCATATTCCCCTTAGCGATATAAAACTCCGAACCGGTGAAAAACGTAGCCACCGCACCGCCCAGCAACACCGGACCTATTACTCCATTAATCACCAAGAATGTACGGTATGTATTCTTTCCCAGCAGATTTCCCGCCTTGCTCTGGAACTCATAGCTGACAGCCTGCAACACAAAGCTGAACAGAATAATCATCCAAAGCCAGTACGCACCACCAAAACTCGTGCTATAAAACAATGGGAAAGATGCAAAGAACGCACCACCAAACGTTACCAGCGTAGTGAACGTAAACTCCCACTTCCGCCCGGTAGAGTTAATCATCATTTTCTTGTGCTCTTCCGTCTTGCCCAGACAGAAAATAAGCGAATTACCACCCTGCACAAACAGCAGGAATACAAGAAGGGCTCCCAGCAATGATACCACGAACCACCAATATTGTTGTAGAAAAACGTAGGTCATATAATTTAAGTATTAAGTATTAAAGATTAAGTCTTAATCAATCCTCAATTTCCGGTCCTTTCTTTATCGCTTTCAGCAAGATACCGATTTCGGCTATCAGCATGACGGTAAACAATACCAGGAAGATGAAGAATGTTGTCTGCACGGAGCCGACATCCAACTTTGAGATAGCTGCATTTACAGGCAGCATATCCTGTATGGCCCATGGCTGACGCCCACATTCGGCAACCACCCATCCGGCTTGTCCGGCCAGATAGCCCAATGGAATAGTCAACAGAGCTACCCAGTGCATCCATTTCATTTTTGACAAATCCCGCTTGTATGCCAGGAACAATACAACTATAAAGAATAATATAAAGTATCCGCCCAACATCACCATCACGCGAAATGCATAGAATGTCAGTGGCACATTGGGCACCAGGTCATTTACATCCTTAATATATCCATAACCAAAATAAGCTACATTTTCCTTCAACACCTTGGCAGCTTCCACAGCTTCGGCATCGTTATCCGCAGCCTGTGCAGCACGATAAGCAGCCAGCGCACCAATCGCTGTTTTCCCGCGTTCTATCTTCTCCTCGGCAGAAAGTGCCTGCGTTCCATCCTTCAACTGATAGCCACCCTCAATAAGATCCGTGATACCGGGTACGAATCCATCCAACTTCCTTTCCGCCAGTAACGAAAGCATCTTTGGTATCTCTATTCTGAACAGGAAAGGATCCTGTCCGTCATTATAAGTCTTTTTTTCAGGATTCAGCATACCGATGGCAACCAATCCGGCCCCCTGCTGCCCCTCATAATATCCTTCCATGGCAGCCAACTTCATCGGCTGCGTCTGTGCCACCTGATAGCCCGAACCGTCTCCTGTCCATGCAGAGAGCAGGGCCGAAACCAAACCTACCCAAGCAGCTATCTTTATGCTGGACAATGCGAACTTCCTATTCCGCTTCTTCAGCAGAAACCAGCACGCCACACCTACCACAAACACGGCACCCAGCACCCAGCCGGACAACACCGTATGGAAAAACTTATTCACCGCCGTAGGCGACAATGCCACTGCCCAAAAGTCCACCATCTCATTTCTCACTGTATCCGGATTGAACTCCATCCCCACCGGATTTTGCATCCATGCATTTGCCACAAGTATCCACCAGGCCGAAATCGTAGCACCAAGTCCCGTCAGCCAGGTAGATGCCAGGTGAAACTTCTTGCTCACCTTGTCCCAGCCAAAGAACATGACCGCAATGAAAGTAGCCTCCATAAAGAAGGCCAGAATGCCTTCGATAGCAAGCGGTGCCCCGAAGATATCGCCCACAAACCAACTGTAATTGCTCCAGTTGGTTCCGAACTCAAACTCCAGAATCAGTCCCGTCGCCACGCCTATGGCAAAGTTGATACCGAATAGTTTCATCCAAAACTTGGCGGTGCGTTTCCAAAACTCATCACCCGTACGATAATACATAGTCTCCATGATACCCATGATGACTGCCAGCCCCAGTGTGAGCGGCACAAAAATCCAATGATAAATAGCGGTCAGTGCAAATTGTGCCCTCGACCAGTCAATCAGAGAAGTGTCGATGTGTTCAAGCATAAGAAATCGAGTTATAGTTATTAATTGTTAGTTGCTTTACTCAGAAGTTAAAGGAGTTATTGCTTTACTCAAGGCGGATCACCAATAGCACGATGAATGAGCTCCCTGCCCACATACTCTTCTTTATCTCCGCCTACGGCCGGCGTATTCAGATAATTAGGAAAGAAGAAAAGGCGCAATATGAAGAACATGATGAAGAGTTTCACCAGAATAATGAACCATAAAGTTCTCCCAAGTGTCATACCTCGGAAACCATCGACGTAAAAACGCCAGATTTTCAGGACTGTATTCTTCATAATAGAAAATTTATAATCATTACAAATATAAAACTTTTATATATTAAATAACAAATAAAAGGGCAAAAAGTTAGTCATCGACATAAAAAAGCATTCCGACGACTAAAAATTCAGAACCGTCTATCTCTTTTGCAGGGCATTTTCCGACACCATATCTTCGCAAGCGTTAAACAATATAGCATAACGAAGATATGAGAAACGTAAGAAGATTGACAGTGATAACACTCTGCGTAGCAAGCGCCTGTGTCGGAAGCACGACACTGAGGGCACAGGACGCCGCTCCCATTGCATCGCAAGAGTTAACGGCATCCGATGCCGCTCCCGAAGCTGGCACAGCACTTCCCGCCGAGTGGGATTTGCAGACTTGCATCGACTATGCCTTGCAACACAACATCACCCTGAAGCGTAACCGTATCAGTGCGGAAAGCGCAGAAGTAGATGTAAAAACGGCCAAGGCCGCCCTTTTTCCCAGCCTCTCGGCAAATATCAGCCAGCGCATTGTGAACCGCCCGAACAGTGAAAGCGGTACCATCATCAGTGGCGACAACATCACCAGCAGTAGCAGTAAAACCTCGTACAACGGCAGTTATGGCATTGATGCCAACTGGACCCTTTACAACGGTAGCAAGCGTCTGAACACCATCAAGCAACAGCAACTAAACAATCGCATCGCCGAGCTCAACGTTGCCGAGAGTGAAAATTCCATCGAGGAAAGTATCGCGCAGATATACGTGCAGATACTCTATGCCGCCGAAGCTGTGAAAGTGAACGAAAATACACTTGCCGTCAGCCAGGCCGAACGTGACCGCGGGCAGCAATTGTTGGAAGCCGGAAGCATCGCCAAGAGCGACCTTGCGCAACTGGATGCGCAGGTCAGCACAGATAAATATCAGTTAGTGACGGCACAAGCCACCCTTCAGGACTACAAACTACAACTGAAACAACTACTTGAACTGGATGGTGAAAAGGAAATGAACCTCTATCTGCCCTCCCTGGGAGATGAGAATGTATTGATACCCCTACCCACCAAGACGGATGTGTATCAAGCCGCCCTCACTTTCCGCCCGGAGATAGAGTCGGGCAAACTGAATGTGAAGGCATCCGACCTTGACATCAGCATCGCTAAAGCGGGATATATTCCGACATTAAGCCTCAGCGCAGGTATCGGTACAACGAATGCCAACGGCAACGACTTTTCCTTCTCCGAACAGGTAAAGAATAATTGGAACAACTCACTGGGACTGACCGTAAGTATCCCCATCTTCACCAACCGTCAGACCAAGAGTGCCGTGCAAAAGGCCCGTCTGCAAAAGCAGACCAGTGAACTGGACTTGCTGGATCAGCAGAAGACTTTATACAAGACCATAGAAAGCCTCTGGCTGGATGCCAACAGTGCACAGCAGCAATATGTTGCCGCTGCCGAGAAATTGCGCAGCACGCAGACCAGTTACGATCTGATTCAGGAACAATTCAACCTAGGCATGAAGAATACCGTGGAACTGCTGACTGAGAAGAATAATCTGCTCAACGCACAGCAGGAAACACTGCAAGCCAAGTACATGGCAATACTGAATGCGCAGTTGCTCCGCTTCTACCAGGGCGAAGGCATACAGTTGTAACCGTATGACGTAAACGAGCCTGTATATCAATATATTTCTCAGCAATTCATATCATCTCAAACCCCTGATTATCAATCCTTTTAGAGTAACCAGGCAAAGGTAACGACTGAGATAGGCAAAGGTAACGACTGATTCGGGAACAAGGTACAATGTAAAAATTAATTCAGACATATAATATATCATTCAACGAGATAAGAAACATAAGGTATGAGTAAAAAGAAAATTATCAGCTTAGCGGTCGGAGTCATTATTGTAGCCGGCATAGCTATTTGGACATTTGGCGGACAAGCCAAAAAGCGGAAGGTGGTATATGAGACGGCCACCGTAGACCGCGCTAACATCTCCAATTCCGTGACGGCCACAGGCACTATCGAACCAGTGACCGAAGTGGAAGTAGGTACACAGGTCAGCGGTATCATCGATAGGCTGTACGCAGACTATAACTCAGTAGTAACCAAGGGGCAGCTCATTGCCGAAATGGACAAAGTAACCCTGCAAAGCGAATTAGCATCGCAAAAGGCTACTTACAACGGTGCCAAAGCCGAATATGAATATCAGCAGAAGAATTACGAGCGTAACAAAGGATTGCATGAGAAACAACTCATCAGTGATACGGATTACGAGCAAAGTCTTTATAACTACCAGAAAGCAAAGAGCGCCTTCGACAGCTGTAAAGCATCTTTGGCCAAAGCAGAGCGCAATCTGTCCTATGCAACCATCACCTCTCCTATCGATGGCGTTGTCATCAGCCGCGACGTGGAAGAGGGACAGACAGTAGCTTCCGGCTTCGAAACCCCGACCCTCTTCACCATCGCTGCCGACCTGACACAGATGCAGGTAGTAGCTGACGTAGATGAAGCCGATATAGGCGATGTAGAAGAAGGACAGCGTGTAAGTTTCACGGTAGACGCTTATCCGAATGATGTGTTTGAAGGAAAAGTGACACAGATTCGCCTGGGAGCCACAAGCAGTTCAAGCAGCACCACTTCCACCACTACGGTAGTTACTTATGAAGTAGTCATCTCCGCCCACAATCCGGACTTGAAGCTGAAACCGAGACTGACGGCAAACATCACTATCTACACGCTGGATAAACAAGGAGTACTGAGCGTTCCGGCAAAAGCGCTGCGCTTTACGCCTGCCGTTCCACTGGTAGGAGCGAATGCAGTGGTTAAAGATTGCGAAGGTGAACATAAAGTCTGGACTCGTGAAGGTGACACATTCACTGCACATCCGGTCAGCATAGGTATCTCTAACGGAATCGTCACCGAAATTACAGGCGGTATCAACGAAGGTACACAGATAGTATCCGATGCGGTGATTAGCACAGGTGCCGAAACCACTATAGCCGAAGGACAGGGAGATGGCGAAAGAAGTCCTTTCATGCCGGGCCCTCCGGGAAATAATAAGAAAAAGAATAGTAAATGATAATTTAATGAAGAACTAAGAATGAAGAATTACCTTGCGGCATGCTTGCATAGCGCAGCCAAATTCTTCATGCTGCATTCTTCATTTCGCTAAATTATCATTTATTCAACGAAACAATTCCGAAACAATGAGCAAAACAGTTATAGAATTACAAAATATCCGGCGCGACTTTCAGGTGGGCGAAGAAACGGTCCATGCCCTGCGTGGCGTCTCCTTCTCCATCACTGAAGGGGAGTTCGTGACTATCATGGGTACGTCCGGCTCCGGTAAGTCAACGCTGCTGAACACCCTGGGCTGCCTCGATACTCCCACCAGCGGCGAATATCTGCTGGATGGCATATCCGTACGCGCCATGAGCAAACCTCAACGCGCCATCCTGCGGAACCGGAAGATCGGCTTTGTCTTCCAAAGCTACAATCTGCTGGCAAAGACCACTGCCGTAGAGAATGTGGAATTGCCCCTGATGTACAACGCCTCCGTCTCAGCAGCCGAACGCAGGCAACGCGCCATCGAAGCCCTGCAAGCCGTGGGGCTCGGCGACCGCCTGGAACATAAGTCGAACCAGATGTCCGGTGGACAGATGCAGCGTGTAGCCATCGCCCGTGCCCTGGTGAACAACCCTGCGGTAATCCTTGCCGATGAAGCAACAGGTAATCTGGATACACGTACTTCTTTTGAGATATTGGTTCTCTTCCAGAAACTGCATGCCGAAGGACGTACTATTATATTTGTCACCCACAATCCCGAAATAGCTCAGTACAGTAGCCGGAATATCCGTCTGCGCGACGGGCATGTGACGGAAGATACGGTGAACCCGAAAATCCTCTCAGCAGCAGAAGCTCTGGCAGCGCTGCCAAAAAGTGATGAAGATTGATAAACCAGCTACAAGCTACCAGCTACGAGTTACAAGTAGCTGCGCTGCCATGCTGCCAAGCACTCGTAGCTTGTAGCTTGTAGCCCGTAACTAAAAAAACAATGAACGGAACAAACCTTTTCAAAATAGCCCTCCGCGCCCTTGCCAACAATAAGCTTCGCGCCTTCCTCACCATGCTGGGTATCATCATCGGTGTGGCGTCCGTCATCACCATGCTCGCCATCGGGCAAGGCTCGAAGAAAAGTATTCAGGCACAGATCGCGGAAATGGGTTCGAATATGATTATGATTCATCCGGGCGGTGATATGCGTGGCGGTGTCCGTCAGGATGCCTCGTCCATGCAGACACTGAAGCTGACCGATTACGAAGCCCTGCGGGATGAAACCAACTTCCTGGCAGCCGTCAGCCCCAATGTATCGTCCAGCGGACAACTCATTGCAGGAAATAATAACTATCCTGCCTCTGTAAATGGTGTAGGCACCGAATATCTCGAAATCCGTCAGTTGAGCGTGGAGAGTGGCGAGATGTTTACCGAAGCGGACATTCTGAGTGCCGCCAAAGTCTGCATCATTGGTAAAACCATTGTGGACAATCTCTTCCCGGACGGACAGGACCCTATCGGACATATCATCCGTTTCAACCAGGTGCCCCTGCGCGTAGTGGGTGTACTTAAAGCCAAAGGCTACAACTCCATGGGTATGGACCAGGACGAAATCGTACTGGCACCTTATACCACGGTAATGAAACGTATGCTTGCCGTCACATACTTGCAAGGTGTCTTCGCCTCTGCCCTCTCCGAGGATATGACGGATTATGCAATGGATGAAATCACCACCATCCTGCGCCGTAACCATAAGTTGAAAGAGAGTGATGACGACGACTTCACCATTCGCAGTCAGCAGGAACTCAGCACCATGCTGAACTCCACTACCGATCTGATGACAACACTCCTGGCATGTATCGCCGGCATCTCCCTGGTAGTAGGTGGTATCGGTATCATGAACATCATGTACGTCAGCGTGACGGAACGTACCCGTGAAATCGGTCTGCGTATGTCTGTCGGTGCCCGTGGGGTGGATATTCTCTCGCAATTCCTGATCGAGGCCATCCTTATCAGTATCACAGGTGGTATCATCGGAGTCGTCATTGGCTGCGGAGCCTCATTCATTGTAAAGAACGTAGCCCACTGGCCTATCTACATCCAGGCATGGAGTGTATTCCTCTCCTTCGCAGTTTGTACAATCACCGGTGTATTCTTCGGCTGGTATCCGGCTAAGAAGGCGGCGGATCTGGACCCGATAGAGGCAATAAGATACGAGTAAATGAAGAATGAAAAATAAAGAATGAAGAATTATGCTGCGCAGTCATATTTGTATGGAAATTCCTCATTCTTCATTAAAATTATTATTTTTGTAATATGATTATGCAAGACTCCCAAACTCGCCGGATTGTAGAAGTTCTCATCCATATCATCGGATGGGGAATCGTTTTCGCTTTCCCGTTTCTGCTGATGAATCGTAGCGGATTTACGGTAAGCTGGGTAGACTATTTCCGTCATGGCAGTGCGGTTCCGGTATCATTCCTGATCATGTTCTACATAAACTACTGTTTTTTCATCCCTCGTTTCTTATTTGAGGGACGCATCAAGCAATATGTATTACTGAATCTCCTGCTCATACTTTGTACAGCTGTCGGCGTACACTTTTGGCAAGATTTCATCTTCCATACGTACGTGAAACCCGAAGCTCATAAACGTCCCGGACCTCCTAGTTGGATCTTCATCCTGCGAGATGTCTTCTCAATGGTTCTCACCGTAGGACTGGCCGCTGCCATCCGTATGAGTGGCCGTTGGGTAAAAGTAGAAGCCGCACGCCGGGAAGCCGAGAAAAGCCGTACGGAAGCGGAACTGAAAAACCTGCGTAATCAACTGAACCCGCACTTCCTGCTCAACACCCTGAACAACATCTATGCTCTTATCGCCTTCGACAGCGATAAAGCACAAGCTGCTGTTCAGGAATTAAGTCGCCTGCTGCGTCACGTCCTCTACGACAATCAACAGAATTTTGTCTCTCTTGGTAAAGAGATGGATTTCATCCGCAACTACATTGAACTGATGCGCATCCGCCTCTCCGCAAACGTAACCGTAGAGACACAAATAGATGTTCCAACTGATAGTCGTACGGAAATAGCCCCGCTCATTTTCATCTCCCTCATAGAGAATGCCTTCAAACATGGCATCTCTCCCACCGAACCCAGTTTTATCCACATCCATTTCAGTGAAAGCCCCGGTCAGGTATGCTGCGAAATTACCAACAGCTACCACCCCAAAAGCCAGACTGACAAAAGTGGAAGTGGCATAGGACTGGAGCAAGTGCGGAAACGCCTGGAATTAACTTATCCCGGCCAATATGAATGGAACCAAGGAGTAAGCGACGATGGGAAAGAATATAAATCAGTTTTAAGTATTAAGTAGTAAGTATGAATCTGACTTGTGCCATAGTAGATGACGAACCTTTAGCTTTAGATTTACTGGAAAGCTACGTCAACAAAACTCCGTTCCTGACATTGAAAGGAAAGTATTCCAGCGCCGTACAGGCTATGAAGGAACTGCCGGATAAGCAAATGGATTTGCTTTTCCTTGATATACAGATGCCCGAACTTAACGGTTTGGAATTCTCCAAAATGGTAGATGCACATACCCGTATTGTCTTTAGTACCGCTTTTGAGCAATACGCCATTGATGGTTATAAGGTAAATGCTTTGGATTATCTGCTAAAACCTATTTCTTACGTGGATTTTTTGCAGGCAGCTAATAAAGCCGTACAATGGTTTGAACTCTTGCAACAGCCTAAAGAAGAAATAGAAAGTATATTTGTAAAAAGTGACTATAAACTGGTACAAATAGAACTAAAAAAGATACTTTATGTAGAAGGTCTAAAGGATTATGTTAAGATTTATACAGAAGATACAGCCCGGCCTATTTTATCGCTTATGAGTATGAAATCAATGGAGGAATTATTACCGACATCCCGTTTCATGCGGGTTCACAGATCTTATATTGTACAGAAAGAAAAAATAAGAGTTATTGATCGGGGACGAATTGTGTTTGATAAAACGTATATCCCTGTCAGCGATAGTTATAAACAGGTATTTCAAACCTTCCTGGATAAAAGGAGCTAAGAAATAACATTCATTTGTCGATAAAATATCCGAATCTGTCGACAAAATATAATTTCCTATTGCATATTAAAAAATGTTTTTTTACCTTTGCATCGAACAGATAAAGGAAGTTGTGAAACTTCCCCCAATAGAATAGTTTAGTTAAGTCTAGTTTAGTTTTTGTGTGAAGCACTTCCTCCGTGAGCGAACGACAGGAAGTGCTTTTTTATTTACCATCCGCCCAAAATCACAAGATATATAAATATCTAATATCCAAATGATTTAGATTTTTATTTATACACCCGGAGACTTTTATTTATAACAAGTAAAAAAGAATTAGGGACATTTCTTTCAAAATTAGCTTCCTTTGCAGATACAAGGTTTTTGGTTAGAAAACCAAAGATATATTCGTAGTATATATAGTATATCTCAGTTTCGGTCATAAAAGGTTGAAACTGTTTGTTTGTTTTGCAGAGATGCACCCTTTCTAAGCGTAGTCAGGGTGCATTTCATTTTTTTATGAGCGTAAAATCCATACTATTTGATTCCTAAGAACTGGAAAGGTTTTGTAGCGACAAACTCTTTGGCAGTATTTCCCGCATACGTTTTACCGGAAAGAAGATTCAACTTCTTGACAGGCGCTTTCTCCGAGAAATCTACATCCTTAAAGTCAATCCAAAATACATTGGGATATAAAGTAGACTCAAAGTAATAAACTTTATCCTTCTGATCGGAAACCGTCCTCCATCGGGTTGAAGAAATATTCGGCTGATCAGGAGTGCTGATGCCGAACGGAACGGAAGTATTGCGTATCACGCTGAATACACTCGCCAAGGCTGTACGGGTATCTTCTGTTTTAGGAATAGCATTTATATAGAAAGAAGCTCTCACAAAACGGTCGGCAGCACGATTGGTACCAGGTAAGAAAGTGGTTCCTCCAATATTCTTCCAATAATCATCAAGCGCCAATTGCTGATCAAACACAGGTGAGTTTGTCATTACCTGATATGCTTTGCTATGATGAATATCCAACTTTCCGTCTACATACTCAAAAATAGCATTATCACCCGTAGCGTCCGAAATGGAAAGATGAAGGGTAGCCATACGCGTACCGTCGGGCATCATATCCGACACCACATCGAAAGTATTCTTTTCTATCTCGGCAACAGCCTCATCCACCGTTGCAAAATTATCAAGCATGTATTGCACCCAGGCGGCTATGGACAAAGCCGGCCTCTCACCGTTCCACTGGGGATAGGATGATTCTGCCAGCCACAACAGATTGGCAACGAGTCCTTTTTCATTCATACCGTCAGTGCTACAGATGTCATAAGCCGAAGTTATCACACTGCCGTATTTAGATTTCCAACGCATCGGGTTCTTCCCTACCTCTCCGTTGCGTTCCATACCTCGCGGGAAAATCCAGATATTACTACGGGTATCTTCTTTCCAATCCATAGTACGACCGGTTATTATCATATTATTATCCCCCTGATAGACTACACGGGTACAAGCATTCAAATGATTTACAGATACTCCAAAGAGTGCAATCATGAATACCATACTATAAAGAACATTCACTTTTCGCATAATTGATTCATGTTAAGTTGTTAGTTAATTTGCAGTATAAACAAACAATCACATTGCAAAGTTCTTAAAATGAATAGATACATATTCAAATTTCTCAGACATGAGACCAAAGGAAATTGAAAAGATTAGAAAACAAAACATCATAATAACAGCAAAACAGTTAATATGCACTCATCATGGTAGTATTTCTGTATTTTTAGTGACATGCTATATTTCAAATATTTACATTCCAGCATATTCTATGAATAAAATGATTATAACAATGCGCTATTTCAGTATATACTTGCAGTTTTAACTGCTTTTTATGCAGAAAAGGGTTACTACTTATGACTGATATGGTTACTACATATGGGCAAAAAGGTTACTACATACCAACAAAAGGGTTACTACATATCGGAATTTGACTTATTGATATTATATTTCCCACTTATCAGTGCGTTTATTTCATCCAGAATAAATGTAAGTATTTTGATACCGCATTAACTATCTGACGTTTATTCATTTTCGTTTGCACGCTTCCAATCCTATTGACCTCCGGACAGAAATAGTACATCCTCAGTCAACTAAAAATACAAATTGTCAAAATGATGAATGCCATCGTTGAGAAATAAATCTGTGGTGAACAAATATTAAAACCGAAAACAAACCGTAAGGAATACTGTTGGAAGGGGAAACTTAAAAACGATAACAGTTATGAATTACGGTATTAGTATCCTTTTCAGGGCTATCCCATTGCTGATGGCCCTTTTTTGTTTCGGCTATGGAGCCTTTGTGCTCGACATGGGGACGGACACGAACCGATTCGTTGCGGGCCCCGTGGTCTTCTCTTTAGGAATGATATGTATCGCGCTGTTCGCTACGGCAGGTACCATCATCCGGCAGATTATCCACACGTATAGTACGGCGGCAAAATATGCCCTGCCCATCATCGGTTATCTGGCTGCCGTGGTGTGCTTCATCGGTGGAATGACGTACATTAATGATGGCAGTACAGTGGCCCATTTCGTTGCGGGACATGTCATCTGCGGAGTAGCTTTCATCACTGCATGTGTATCCACCACCGCCACCTCTTCCACCCGCTTCACCTTCATCACGCAAAATTCCAAAAAGACTGACCATGCCGTACCTGCCAAGTCATTCTCTTCGGCACAGGCGGACATACTCATCATTCTGGCTGTTGTTTTCGCCGTCATCACATGGGTTTGGGCATTCTGGTTATTGGGACAAAGCGATATCCACACCGCTTACTATGTGGCCGGACACGTAATGGCCGGACTGGCATGTATCTGTACGAGCCTAGTTGCACTGGTTGCTACCATTGTCCGGCAGATACGTAACTCTTATAGTGGTGCCGAACGGAAATGGTGGCCTGCCCTCGTATTGGTGATGGGTACACTGAGTATCCTGTGGGGACTTTGGGTGCTGACGAATGCCGACCCGGGCAAGTCTTCCACCGGATACATTATGATAGGTCTGGGTTTAGTTTGTTACAGTATATCCAGCAAAGTAATTCTGCTGGCTGTTATTTGGCGGAACGTCTTTAAGCTGGCGAACCGGATTCCGCTCATTCCGGTGCTCACCGCGCTTACTTGTCTTTTCCTCTCTGCGTTTCTGTTTGAAATGACAACGCTGAATGATGTCTACTTTGTTCCCGCACGCGTATTGGCAGGATTAGGCGGCATCTGTTTCACGCTGTTCTCCATCGTCAGCATTCTGGAAAGCGGAACGTCCAATTGATGATGAATCACTCTCTTTTTTTATAAATCACTCTCATGGATGGGTTGAGGTTTCGCCAGCTCATCCATAAACACTTCCACATTCCAGGCATGGTGTGCCACATAGGCAGCCGGACCGGTATCACCCGAATCCAGAATATCGCGCACAACGTTGGACTTGTTTCTGCCTGTCACAAAGAAAATCAGCTGCTTGGCATTAAAAAGCAAACAGCCGGTCATGGCTATGCGCTTCTGCCCATTGTAGGGATTAACGCTTACCTCATAAGGATGGAAAGATGAAAGCAAATACTCCTGACCGGGGAAAATGGACGAGGTATGCCCGTCTTCTCCCGCCCCCAGCAGAACAATATCAAGAGCCGGAAAGCCATGCCAGAGTGGCGCATTGCAACGCACTATGCGAGAATAGCTATTCGCTTCATCATCGGGATCGTTGCTGCCGTCAATAGGAAAAATATATTCCTCAGGCATTCCCACTTCATCCAGCAACAGCCGACGCATATTGCCATAGTTACTCTCCGAGTCTTCGGCAGGTACACACCGTTCATCCACCCAATAAATACGCATACGGCTCCACGGAGTGGCATCCTTGAATTCTTCTGCCCACAAATCGAACATAAGCGAGGGCGTGCTGCCTCCACTGAATGCAATGTGAAAAATCTTCTGCGGCTCTTCCTCCATCAAACTAATAAGGTGCTTGATGAGAGCTCGTGCCGTTTCAGCAGCTGTACTATAGATATAAGTTTTCATAGCTCACAATATTGATCAGTGTTCGTAAGGTTCTTACACGGATTGGTCCAGTCGGCACCATGTTCGTGCATCATAGCTTCACTTTCCAGTGGCCCCCAGGTTCCGACAGGATAACCGTAGAGAGGCGCATCTGGGTATTCATTCCAATAACGTAGTACAGGATCAAAGAAACGCCAGGAGGCTTCGACAGCATCACTGCGGGTAAAGAGAGTCGGGTCGCCCTGAATGCAGTCTTCAATCAGACGGGCATAAGCATCGCCCGTGGCACGTCCGCCCAGTTGGTCGTAACTGAAGTCCATCATCACTTGCTTCACATCGAATCCCGGTCCGGGAACTTTCATGCCGAATTTCAGCACAATACCTTCGTTGGGTTGCAGGCGGAGGATTAGTTTGTTAGCCCGCGGACAGTGTCCGCCATGGCAATGAAACATCTGATGGGGCGTTTCACGGAAATGTACTACGATTTCCGTTACCTTGGTAGGCATCTGCTTTCCTGTGCGGATGTAGAAAGGTACGCCGCTCCAACGCCAGTTATCAATACCGATCTTCATGGCGATGTAAGTTTCAGTGCGCGAGTCGGCGGGAACGTTCTTCTCTTCACGGTAGCCCTTTTTAGAACCGGAAGCGGTATATTGTCCGCGGACTATATGTTCATTCAAATCTTCATCTGTCAGAGGTTTCAGTGACTCGTAAACTTTTACCACTTCGTTACGGAAATTATCAGCGGTGAAGACAGCGGGAGGCTCCATGGCAGTGAGGGCCACCAGTTGGATAAGGTGGTTCTGTACCATGTCTCGCAATGCGCCTGTACCGTCATAGAAGCCGCCACGCTGTTCGATACCGAGATTCTCGACAGCGGTAACCTCTACATAATCGATGTAATTACGATTCCACAACGGTTCAAAGATGCCATTGGCAAAACGGAAAGCAAGGATATTTTGTGCCGTCTCCTTGCCGAGGAAGTGGTCGATGCGATAAATCTGAGATTCTTCGAAAACGGAAGCATAGATATGGTTTAAATCTTGTGCCGACTTCAGGTCGTAGCCGAAAGGCTTTTCGACAATGATGCGGGTATGTTTACGATTCAATCCGGCTGTTTTCAGATGTAGAGGGATGACGCCATAAAGTGAGGGGGGCGTAGCGAGATAAAACAGTAAATTGTCCGGCTTCTTTTCACCGGTGATTTCCTGCAAACGGCTGTCCAGGGTTCCGTAACCTTCTTCTATGGCAGGGTCCATACTAAGGTAGTGCAAATGAGTGCAGAACTCTTTCATTCCCACTTCGGCCGGTGTGACAAAATGTTCCAGCTCGTTCAGGATATAGTCGCGATAAGTTTCATCTGCGTAGTCGGTACGGCCGATACCGAGAACGGCAAATCCTTCGGGCAAACGATTATCCTTGTAGAGCGAATAGAGTGCCGGCATCAGCTTGCGTTTCGTCAAGTCGCCCGAAGCGCCGAATATGATCATTACAAATTTACTCATAGAATCTTGTTTTTTTTGATTAGCTTCTGCAAATTAGCCCTTGTAATAAATTCATTAGCTCTTGCTTTATAATTTTATTACCAGGGCTTCATTTTATACATTATAGGTACCTGATTTTGTATCTCCGCCATGTCCGGTCCAGTTTTCATGGAAGAACTGTCCGCGGAGTTCATCGGTACGCTCAAAGGTATGTGCACCGAAATAGTCACGCTGAGCCTGAATCATATTAGCAGGGAGCTTCGCAGATACCAGCGAATAGAAATAGTTCAATGCGGAAGAGAAAGCCGGAACAGGCAGTTCCTCTTTCATCGCATGGGCTACAAGGTGCTTCCAACCGGAGAGCAACTCTTTGATTTCTTCCCGGAAATAAGGAGCGAGCAGCAAATGCTTCGGCTTCTGCTGTGCTTCAAAAGCAGCAGCTATATCATTCAGGAATATACTGCGGATGATGCAGCCTCCGCGCCACATACGGGCAATGGATGCCAGATCGAGATCCCAGCCGAAAGATTCGGACGCCTTTTGCAACACGGCGAAACCTTGTGCATAAGATACCAGTTTAGAAGCATACAAAGCGGAATAAATATCTTTCACCAGTTCCGGCTTATTATAGACCACTTGTGAACGCTGGCAAATGAATTGTTTGGAAGCTGCCTCACGCAGATTCTTCTGCGCTGAAAGACTACGCTCAAAAACAGCCGTTGCAATCAGTCCCAGGGGCATACCCAATTCCATTGCATTGATAACGGACCACTTACCGGTGCCTTTCTGCCCGGCAGTGTCCAGTATCTTGTCAATCAGGTAACCGCCCGCCTTATCCTTATGCCGAAGGATATTGGCTGTGATTTCTATCAGATAGCTACGTAACTTACCCTCATTCCAGTGGGCAAAGACGGAAGCCATGTCTTCATTATTCAGTTGCAGAAGATTCTTCATCACCCAGTAGGCTTCGGCAATCAACTGCATATCACCGTATTCAATACCATTATGTATCATTTTAACGAAATGTCCCGAGCCGGCCGGACCAATCCAGTCACAGCAAGGAGTACCATCGGCAGCACGTGCAGCAATACTTTGCAGGATGGGCTTTACTTCATCCCAGGCAGTAACGGAACCGCCCGGCATAATAGAAGCACCGTTCAACGCTCCTTCTTCACCACCCGAAACACCGGCACCGACAAAGCGGAAACCTTTCAATTCGGCCAATGCCACACGGCGGTTGGTATCTTCATAGTTTGAGTTGCCTCCATCTATCAAGATATCTCCCGGAGAGAGATGCGGAAAGAGCTGTTCCATCAGTTCATCTACGGCACTGCCGGCACGCACCATCATCATGATTTTGCGCGGGGCGGAAATGGACTCTACAAAGTCAGGAATTTCAGTGTATCCTTCAATATTTTTCCCTTTGGCACGACCGTTGATAAAGCGTTCTACCACACCTTCTTCCACTCCCGGAACAGTACGGTTAAACACGGACACATGCCATCCCTTGTCCGCCATATTCAAAGCTAAATTCTCCCCCATCACGGCAAGTCCGATTAAGCCGATGTCTGTCTTTTGTCTTTTTTCTGTCATAACTTGCATTTTTTGTTATTGTTTCATTGAAATGGAAACAATATGTCAAGGGCATTTGTTCGTATGAATTTCGAATAAAAATCGTACTTTTGCAAACATAACTCTATTCCAATGGAGAAACTTAAATTCAGTTTTATGAAAAAACTACATATCGGATTATTGCCGCGTATCATTATAGCCATCGCATTAGGTATTCTTTTTGGTAATTTTCTTCCCGGAGAATTGGTACGCCTGTTCGTTACATTCAACGGTATCTTCAGCGAATTTCTGAATTTCTCCATACCACTGATTATTGTGGGACTGGTTACCGTAGCTATCGCCGATATCGGTAAAGGCGCCGGGAAACTGCTGTTGATTACCGCACTGATAGCCTATGGGGCAACCCTGTTTTCCGGTTTCCTCTCTTACTTTACAGGAGTAACCATATATCCTCATCTGATAGAGTCCGGTGCCCCGTTGGAAGAGGTCAGCGAAGCACAAGGGATATTGCCGTTTTTCTCAGTCGCCATTCCACCGCTCATGAATGTAATGACGGCACTGGTACTGGCGTTCACTTTAGGGTTGGGACTTGCCCAACTGAAAAACGATACACTTAAGAATGCAGCACGTGATTTTCAGGATATCATTGTCCGTATGATCAGTGCAGTGATCCTACCGCTCCTCCCTATTTATATATTCGGTATATTCCTTAATATGACGCATTCGGGACAGGTATTCTCCATCTTAATGGTATTCATAAAGATTATCGGCGTAATCTTCCTGCTGCACATCTTCCTGCTGTTATTTCAATATTGCATCGCTGCGCTGTTTGTCCGTAAAAATCCTTTTAAGCTGTTGGGGCGGATGCTACCCGCTTATTTCACGGCTTTAGGTACACAATCATCCGCCGCCACCATTCCTGTTACCCTGGAACAGACAAAGAAGAATGGTGTGTCACCCGATATTGCAGGGTTTGTTATCCCTCTTTGCGCCACGATACACTTATCCGGCAGCACGCTGAAAATCGTAGCATGCGCTCTTGCTCTGATGATGATGCAAGGTATACCTTTTGATTTCCCTTTATTTGCCGGTTTCATTTTTATGCTGGGCATCACGATGGTGGCTGCTCCGGGAGTGCCCGGTGGTGCCATCATGGCATCTTTGGGTATTCTGCAATCCATGCTCGGTTTCGATGAATCGGCACAGGCACTGATGATTGCACTCTACATTGCAATGGATAGCTTCGGTACTGCATGCAATGTAACGGGAGATGGGGCAATTGCACTGGTGGTAGATAAGATATATAAGTGACAAGCCAATAAGTTTTGTATTCTCGTAAAAAATAACGAATTTTGCCCCGCAAAAAATAATCAATAAAGAAGCTTACAATATGAAAACAGCTTTAATCTCCGGAATAACAGGCCAGGACGGTTCGTTTCTCGCCGAATTCTTATTACAGAAAGGATATGAAGTACACGGTATTCTCCGTCGTTCTTCTTCATTCAATACAGGGCGCATCGAACATCTGTACTTCGACGAATGGGTACGCGATATGAAGCAAAAGCGCACCATTAACCTGCATTACGGTGACATGACGGATAGCAGCTCGCTGATCCGCATCATCCAACAGGTACAGCCGGACGAAATCTATAACCTCGCTGCGCAAAGCCATGTAAAAGTGTCTTTCGACGTACCGGAATACACCGCAGAGGCAGATGCCATCGGCACGCTGCGTATGCTCGAAGCTGTCCGCATCCTCGGCATGGAGAAAAAGACAAAGATTTACCAGGCCTCCACTTCAGAGCTTTACGGTAAAGTACAGGAAGTCCCCCAATCGGAAACAACTCCTTTCTATCCCCGCAGCCCATACGGAGTAGCCAAACAATACGGCTTCTGGATTACAAAGAACTACCGCGAAAGTTATGGTATGTTTGCCGTAAACGGTATCCTCTTCAATCACGAAAGCGAACGCAGAGGAGAAACATTCGTAACCCGTAAGATTACGCTGGCCGCCGCCCGCATAGCCCAAGGTTTCCAGGACAAACTGTATCTGGGTAATCTGGATGCTCGCCGCGACTGGGGATATGCAAAAGATTATGTAGAATGTATGTGGCTGATTCTTCAGCACGATACACCGGAAGACTTCGTAATCGCCACAGGCGAAATGCATACGGTCCGCGAATTTGCTACGCTTGCCTTCAAGGAAGTAGGCATCGAACTGCGATGGGAAGGTGAAGGTGTAGAAGAAAAAGGTATCAATATGCAAACGGGAAAAACGCTTGTAGAAATAGATCCTAAATATTTCCGCCCTGCCGAAGTGGAACAGCTGTTAGGTAATCCGACAAAGGCCAAAACTCTTTTAGGGTGGAATCCGAGACAAACCAGTTTTGAAGAATTGGTGAAAATCATGGCAGCACACGATATGAAGTTTGTGAAGAAGCTATATCTGAGATCACTTGAAAAATAATATATAAAAAATAGAACTATAATGTTAGACAAGAACGCCAAAATCTACGTAGCCGGACACCGTGGTCTGGTAGGCTCCGCCATCTGGAAAAACCTGCAAGATAAAGGATATACCAATCTCATTGGCAAAACCCATAAAGAACTCGACTTGCTGGATGCCGTTTCCGTACGTAAATTCTTTGATGAAGAACAACCGGAATATGTATTCCTTGCCGCTGCTTTCGTAGGCGGCATCATGGCAAACAGCATTTACCGTGCCGACTTCATCTACAAAAACCTGCAAATACAGCAAAACGTCATCGGTGAAAGTTTTCGCCACAATGTGAAGAAACTCCTCTTTCTGGGAAGCACCTGCATCTATCCGCGTGATGCCGAACAACCCATGAAAGAAGAAGTGCTCCTCACCTCTCCGCTGGAATATACCAACGAACCGTACGCCATCGCCAAGATTGCCGGCCTGAAAATGTGCGAGAGCTTCAACCTGCAATATGGCACGAATTACATCGCCGTAATGCCTACCAACCTCTATGGTCCGAATGACAACTTCGATCTGGAACGCAGCCATGTGCTCCCTGCCATGATTCGTAAGATACATCTGGCTCATTGCCTGAAGCAAGGCGACTGGGATGCAATATGCAAAGACCTGAACCAGCGTCCGGTAGAAGGCATCGACGGCAACAGCAGTAAGGAAGATATCCTTGCCATCCTTGCCAAATACGGCATCAGCGACAGCGAAGTGAAATTATGGGGCACAGGCACACCTCTTCGCGAATTTCTCTGGAGCGAAGAAATGGCAGATGCCAGCGTCTTCGTAATGGAGCATGTAGACTTCAAAGACACCTACAAACAAGGTGATAAAGACATCCGTAACTGCCATATCAATATAGGTACAGGCAAAGAAATCTCTATCCGCGAACTGGCCGAACTGATAGTTTCCACCGTGGGTTACCAAGGTCAGCTGACTTTCGACAGCACCAAACCGGACGGAACCATGCGCAAACTGACTGACCCCTCAAAACTGCACGCTCTGGGCTGGCAACACAAAGTGGAGATCAAAGAAGGCGTACAACGCATGTACAACTGGTACTTAGGGCGGTAATGCATTAAATTCACCACAGAGTAACACAGAGTTCCACAGAGTTTGTTTTCCTTGAGCTCAAATTGATTAAACTCTGTGGAACCCTGTGTTACTCTGTGGTGAGCTTCATCTGCCCAAGCTAAATTGTACATATCCCCCCGCTTTTTTCAGTTAAAAATTTGCATTCTTTCTATAAAGCCTTATATTTGCACAATTTTCAACTAAATGTGCAATATATAATATCATGGAACAAAGTTTTATCGCCTATATTGAGAACAGCATTAAACAGAATTGGGACCTGGATGCCCTGACCGATTATAATGGGGCTACCCTGCAATACAAAGACGTAGCCCGCAAAATAGAGAAAGTACACTTAATCTTCGAAGCAAGCGGCATCAAGAAAGGAGATAAAATTGCCATCTGCGGACGTAACAGTTCACACTGGGGAGTTACTTTCCTCGCTACACTGACCTACGGGGCTGTTGCAGTTCCCATCCTGCACGAATTTAAAGCGGATAATATACATAATATCGTAAACCATTCCGAAGCCAAATTACTGTTTGTGGGCGACCAGGTATGGGAGAATCTGAACGAAGCCGCCATGACCATTCTGGAAGGCATCATCCTGATGACGGATTTCTCTATCCTGATATCCCGTACGGAAAAACTGGATTATGCCCGCGAACATCTGAATGAGTTGTTCGGCAAGAAATATCCCAAGAATTTCCGCAAGGAACACATCGAATATCACAAGGATCAGCCTGAAGAACTGGCAGTAATCAACTATACTTCCGGTACGACGAGTTATTCTAAAGGCGTAATGCTGCCCTATCGCAGTCTGTGGTCGAATACAGCATTTGCATTTGAGGTATTGCCACTGAAGGCCGGAGATAAGATTATCTCCATGCTACCGATGGCACACATGTATGGGCTGGCATTCGAATTCCTGTACGAGTTCGCCGCAGGATGTCAGATATACTTCCTCACCCGTATGCCAAGTCCGAAGATTATCTTCCAGGCATTCTCGGAAGTGAAGCCGCACCTTGTAGTAGCTGTGCCACTTATCATTGAAAAGATTATCAAGAAAAACGTGCTTCCGAAACTGGAAACGCCGACTATGAAGTTATTGCTTAAAGTCCCCATTATCAACGATAAAATCAAGACAACCGTACGCGAAGGAGTAGTCAGTGCCTTCGGTGGACGTTTTGCGGAAGTCATCGTAGGGGGTGCCGCTTTCAACCAGGAAGTAGAACAGTTCCTACGCATGATAGAATTCCCCTACACGGTAGGTTACGGAATGACGGAATGCGGACCGATCATCTGTTACGAAGACTGGTCACGCTTCAAACCGGGTTCCTGCGGTAAGGCCGTCCCCCGTATAGAAGTGAAAATCCTTTCTCCTGATCCGGAAAACATAGCGGGAGAAATCGTATGCCGCGGACCTAACGTCATGCTGGGATACTATAAAAATGAAGAAGCTACCCGTGAAGCTATTGATGCAGACGGTTGGTTGCACACCGGTGACCTTGCGCTGATGGATGCCGAGGGCAATGTAACCATCAAGGGACGCAGCAAGAACATGTTGCTCGGTGCCAGCGGACAGAATATCTACCCCGAAGAAATAGAAGACAAGTTGAACAACCTGCCGTATGTTGCCGAAAGCATTATCGTACAGCAAAATGAAAAGCTTGTCGGACTGGTATATCCTGACTTTGACGATGCTTTTGCACATGGTCTGACCACTACGGACATCGAACGTGTGATGGAAGAAAATCGCGTTGCGTTAAACGCAGAGCTTCCGGCGTACAGCCAGATACTCAAAATGAAAATCTATCCTGAAGAATTTGAGAAAACGCCCAAACGCTCCATCAAACGGTTCTTGTACCAAGAGGCGAAAGGATAGGGAAAAAACACTAACCTTTATAAAGTATCATCTCAAATGAAAAACGAATTATTACTATCTGCTGCCATATTACCCATGTGCGGTATGGCAGGAGAAGCGATTGCGGCATCTCCGGAAAAGGGAGCGCCGAAAGAAAAGCAACGTCCGAACATAGTTCTGTTTTTGGTTGACGACATGGGATGGCAGGATACTTCGCTGCCTTTCTGGACTCAACGAACGCATTACAACAACACTTACCACACGCCGAACATGGAACGTCTGGCGGCACAAGGGAAGATGTTCACACAAGCATACGCTTGTAGTATCAGCTCCCCCACCCGGGTCAGTCTTTTTACAGGGATGAATGCCGCGCGGCATCGTGTGACAAGTTGGACATTACGCAAAAATACAACGCATGAACAACCGGACTCTGTGATGATCTATCCGGAATGGAATGTGAATGGTATTTGTCAGGAAGCGGGAATCGAACGCACTACACAAGTCACTACGCTTGCACAAGTGCTTAAAGAGAACGGATATCAGACCATTCATTGCGGTAAAGCCCACTTTGGAGCAAATGATACTCCTGGAGCTGATCCGCTGACGATGGGCTTTGAAGTAAACATAGCCGGACACGCTGCCGGTTCACCGGCCAGTTACTACGGCAAGAATAATTTCGGTAATAAGCCGGACGGGAAAAGTCCGTTGGCAGCAGTTCCGGGATTGGAAAAATATCATGGTACGGATACCTTCCTCAGCGAAGCACTTACACTGGAAGCGATGAAGGCTTTGGATAGTGCACAACAAAAGGATGAACCATTCTTCTTATATATGGCTCATTATGCCATTCATACGCCTATACAACCGGACTATCGCTTTTATCAGAAATATCTGGATAAAGGACTTCCACCCGTAGAGGCCGCCTATGCCACCCTCATTGAAGGGATGGATAAAAGTCTGGGAGATTTGATGGACTATCTGGAACGCAACCATCTGACAGAAAATACAGTCATTCTTTTCATGTCCGATAATGGCGGCCTGGCTGCACATACCCGTGCCGGAGAACTGCATACACAGAATTACCCGCTTAACAGCGGAAAAGGTTCCGCTTACGAGGGCGGTGTACGCGAACCGATGATCGTGAGCTGGCCCGGTGTAGTAGCTCCGGATACGAAATGTGGAGATTATCTGATGATTGAAGATTTCTATCCGACTATTCTTGAGATAGCAGGTGTCCAGAAGTACACTACCGTGCAACAACGGGATGGTATCAGTTTTATGCCGTTGTTGACAGGAAAGGGCAAAATCAAGGATCGTGCTATCTATTGGCACTATCCCCATAGTTGGGGACCTTCGGGCCCGGGTATTGGAGCCACCTGCTCCATCCGCTCCGGTGACTGGAAACTTGTATATTACTTTGCGGACGGTAAACGTGAACTGTTTAATATTCCGGAAGATATCAGCGAGAAAAACGACGTGGCTATAAAGAATCCACGTATCGTAAAGAAATTAGCACAGAAATTAAGTAACTATCTCCGGTCGGTAGATGCGCAGCGTCCTACACTTCGTGCCACCGGCAAATTAGCCCCCTGGCCGGACGAAATTAAAGATTGAAACCAATGAGACGATTATTTCCATTCATTATTGCATTACTGATGGTTGCGGGTACACTTCCTGCACAGACCACTGACAGTCCGTCAACAACAAAGAAAGACAGAGAGCCTGTCGGCATCAACCTATCCTTGTGGAAGAACATGTCTACGCAGCCGACTGACACTGTCGGCAGTACCTGCCTAAACCTCGGTCTTTTTTCCTCCATGAACCGCCTGAACGGTGTGGGTATCAATCTACTGGGCGGAGTGGTGCTGCGTGACATGAACGGTGTACAAATCACAGGACTTGCCAACTTAGTAGGAGGCAGTATGCGAGGCGTCCAGATTGCCGGTATCAGTAACGTGAATGGGAATAATCTCAGTGGCGTATCCATATCCGGTTTAGTCGGTATCACAGGAAATCATGCACAAGGTGTCATTTTTTCGGGGCTCACCAATATAACAGGAGACAACACCAGTGGTGTTATCATAGGTGGTCTGCTGAACATTAGCGGTGAGAACTCTTCGGGTGTGCACTTGGCAGGATTAGCCAATATTGCGGGTGAGAGCTTCAATGGCATCACCACTTCCGGGCTTCTGAATATTGTAGGCCAAAGTCTGCGAGGCATACAAATCAGCGGCTTGGGCAACATCACAGGAGAAAACATGCACGGTATGCAAATATCCGGACTCGGTAACGTGATAGGCGGAAGTTTTACCGGTGCGCAACTTGCCCCCATGAACATGGCAAAAAGCGGAAAAGGATTGCAAATCGGATTATTCAATTACTATAAGGAGAACTTCGATGGCTTCCAGTTAGGTCTGGTAAATGCCAATCCGGATACAAAAGTACAGCTAATGCTTTTCGGAGGAAACACTACAAAGCTAAATGTAGGTGCCCGTTTCAAGAACAAGTTGTTCTATACCATCTTAGGCGGTGGTACGCACTATCTGGATTTCAGCGATAAGTTTTCCGCCTCCCTCTTCTATCGTGCCGGCCTCGAATTACCTTTGTACAAGCAGTTGTTCATCAGCGGTGACCTGGGCTTCCAGCACATCGAAAACTTCAAGAATAAAGATTACGGTTTCCCCGCACGCCTCTACGCCCTCCAGGCACGTGTCAATCTGGAATATCGCTTAACAGACCGCCTCGGTATATTTGTCACCGGTGGTTACGGTGGCAGCCGCTACTACAACAAGGGGGTTACTTACGATAAAGGAATGATCCTGGAAGGAGGAGTGGTGGTGTTTAAATACTAAATCACTTTTCCTTTATAAATCCCGTCCTATACGCTACCAGCAACTTCTTCAGGTCCTGTATCTGCGTTACCAGTACTTTTCCCTTATCGGTATCTTTCACCATCATGCGTTGTGAATTGAACTCAACGACGAAAGTATTGGATTTGATATCCTGTCCCTCTTCTATTGCTTTCTGACGGCTTTGGAACGGTTCATGTTGCACTAGCTGTAAGCCATGCGAATGATATACCAGCGTATATCCGGCAATTCCGGTTTCCGGCTGATATGCTTTGGAGAATCCACCGTCAATCACCAGCAGTTTACCGTCTGCTTTTATCGGCTTCTCACCTTTGATAATCTTCACAGGCACATGTCCGTTAATGATGTGTGAATGAGGACCTGTAACCTCAAATTCCGCAAGAATACGCTCGCAAATATCCGCACGGTTACGCAAAGTATAATAATATCCTTTGGTCTCCTTAGACAGTTCTTTATCTCCGATGAAATAACGTTCAAACGTTGCCATCTTATCCTTGTCAAACGATGGAGCATTTGGGCCACACCACATATACCACACATAATCCAGCGCAAAACTCTTCTCCTCCGTACCGTCTTCATCAAAATAAGCTGTACGTATCAGCTGATCCGTTTTACACAATAATTTCTTGCCCCAATATTCTTTCTTTCCGATGCGGACACGCTTGAAACTGCCATCTTCATTCAGAGGCATCGAAGCATGATACAACAGGTTACTATTACAAATCAGATACATACCTCCATACGTAAATAAACAACGCATGTGCTTCTTCAGCTTTTCACTGTTCATGAACGAAGCATGAATCTTATCAATCAACTCCCGTTCTTCATCTGACAGGCGATACGGATCAGCCGGATCAATCGTCGGGAAGTTGGTGTCGCGAAGCGGATATTCCTTTCCTTCGTACACAAAGACGCCTTTCTCGAAATCAATCTTTTCCAGCAACTTTCGGTTCTGCATGCCAAACTCAGGACGACGATCTATAATCTCCGCTTCCAGTTTGAACTGTATCACCGTAATGGCTTTATGCATCTGGGTAATCAACCGTAAAGTCTTCTCGTTATAGTTACCATCTGCGAAGTTCATCTTCGGTGCAAAGATTGTACAGGGATCATCCGCATAGGTATCCATGGCAAACGTGGCAAGCGGCAGCAAGTTGATGCCATACCCGTCTTCCAATGTCGCCAGATTAGCGTAACGCATCGACATACGGATCACATTGGCAATACAGGCATCATTACCTGAGGCTGCTCCCATCCAAAGAATGTCGTGGTTTCCCCACTGGATATCGAAGTTATGATAATCGCAGAGTGTATCCATAATGATATGCGCTCCCGGACCACGGTCGTAGATATCTCCTACGATGTGCAAGGAATCAATCGTCAGTCGCTGGATGAGATTACACATCGCGATGATGAAATCATCTGAACGCTTGGTAGAGATGATAGTGCTGATAATCACATTGATATAGGCATGCTTATTAGGCTCTACACTCGACTCATGCAGCAATTCCTGAATGATATACGAAAATTCTGCCGGAAGTGCCTTGCGTACCTTTGAACGTGTATATTTGGAAGATACATTCTGGCAAACTTTCACCAGTTGGTTCAATGTGATCAGATACCAGTCGTCCAGGTCAGCCTCCTGTTCTTTAATCAGTTGCAGCTTCTCTTCGGGATAGTAAATCAGCGTACATATCTCTTTCTTCTCGCTTTCGCGCAGGGTATGCCCGAAGATTTCATTCACTTTTCGCTTCACGGCTCCCGAAGCGTTTTTCAACACATGCTGAAAGGCTTCATATTCACCATGAATATCGGTCAGGAAGTGTTCTGTCCCCTTCGGGAGATTCAAAATAGCTTCCAAATTGATTATTTCTGTACTGGCATCCGCAATTGTAGGGAAACTGCGTGACAGCAACTGCAAATAACGCAAGTCGCTCATGATGCTTTCAGGGGTAATATTACTCATGATATCTAATTACAAATTACAATTTACAAATTACATATGGGCTTGTGTCTTCATTCCAAACCTCAACTCTACGTTCCTAATCCTCTACTTTGCATTCCCAATCCTCAACTCTACATTCCCAACTCTTCACTATCAACTTAAAAAGAACATCAACAGCACTTGGGCGATAATCACACGCAGAAACATGCACAAGGGATAAACCGTAGCATAAGAAACTGAAGGATTATCACCGGGAATGGTATCATTTACATAATTCAATGCCATCGGATTCGCCATACTACCGCACAGCATCCCTGCCACCGAACCGAAATCTATCTTCATCCAACGGAAAGCAATGATTCCCATTATCAGTACAGGAAGCACAGTCAGCGCACAGCCGATAGCTATCCACAACAAACCTTCCGGACGGAACACCGTATCGAAGAAATGGGCACCCGCATCCAATCCCAGACAAGCCAGATAGAGCGACAAGCCCAAGGCACGAAGCATCAGATTGGCACTGCGGGTTGTGTAGGTCACCATGTGCATTCTCGGACCGAAAGTACCGATAAGAATGCCTACGATAATCGGGCCTCCTGCAAGTCCCAACTTCACGGGAGTGCTGACACCGGGGATAACGATAGGTATTGCTCCCAATGCAAGGCCAAGGACGATGCCCACGAATACAGCAACCAGATTAGGTTCTTTGAGGCTCTTGACAGCATTGCCCAATACTTTTTCCACATTTTGTACGGCAGCCGCCTCACCTATTACCGTCAGCCGGTCACCCAACTGCAAAGTTAGTTCCGCCGTAGCCAGCAACTGCACGCCACTGCGATATACGCGACTGATATTGATGCCGTAATGATTGCGCAGATGCAGCGAACCCAGTTTCTTTCCGTTCAGTTCAGGACGTGTCACCACGATACGTTGCGAAATCAACTGGCTGTCGATAGCATTCCAGTCGATATCTTCCTTGTTCCAGTCCGTATTTTCCTGTTCACCGAACAGCACTGTCAAGGCAGGCGCATTCTTCTCGGAAGTGATGACCAGCAGACGGTCACCTTCTTTAATCACCTTCTCGGAAGTAGGGATACTCACATTCCCGTCTCGCCACAAACGTGATATCACGAATTTAGGATAGCTCAATTGCGCTATATCCTTTATGCTCATATTAAAAATTGCCGGATTGTGCACCTGAAATGCAACGATATACGGCTTATTCACATTGTCTTTCTCTTTGACTTCCAGATCTTCCTTACGTACCAGCATTTTGCGTATCAGCAGGATACCGAGAATCACTCCCACTACGCCCAATGGATATGCCACCGCACACCCCAAAGCCGGCGTATTTGCTTCAATACCCATCTGTTTCAAGGTTTGCTGTGCGGCACCCAGCGCAGGGGTATTGGTTGTGGCACCACAGAGGATACCCACCATGTCCGGCAGGGAAACTCCCAGTCCATAGCTACCCAGCACCGTCATCACCGTACCGATCAGCACCACGCCCACTGCCAGCATATTCAGTTGCACACCACCCGTCCTGAACGAACTGAAAAAACCCGGACCGACCTGCAATCCCAGTGCATACACGAATATCACTAAGCCGAAACTCTCAGCATAGTTCAACATCTGCGGGTCAATGGACAGCCCGAAATGTCCGGCAATGATCCCTGCAAAAAATACAAACGTCACGCCTAACGATATGCCGCAGATGTGTATTTTTCCCAGTCCCAAGCCAATAGCGGAGATTAACGAGAGTACTACAACCGCCTGTAGAGCGGAATGTTCAACGAATAAACTGTATAACCAATCCAATGTGTTTACGCTTTTAATTGATTTCGGAGTGCAAAGATAGGAAGTATTCCCGGAGAATGAGAATTAATTGCATAAAAAAAACGGTCATCATTATTTGATAACCGCTTCTATACTTTGTACACCCTCAGGGACTCGAACCCTGGACCCATTGATTAAGAGTCAATTGCTCTACCAGCTGAGCTAAGAGTGCATTATGCTTTTTTACCGTAGTGGATACGAGAATCGAACTCGTATTACATGCGTGAGAGGCATGTGTCCTAACCGTTAGACGAATCCACCGGCTGTTTGCGGAAGCGGGGGGATTCGAACCCCCGGTACAGTTACCCGTACGTCAGTTTAGCAAACTGGTGGTTTCAGCCACTCACCCACACTTCCTTAAACCTGCATTGTTTCTCAAATGCGGTGCAAATGTATGGGAAACTTTTGGACTATGCAAATCTTTTCATCATATTTTTTTCTGACTTTTTTCACAAAAAGATGTAATCTGTTAAAAGTCAAAAGCAAAGGCATAGAAAAAAAATGAAAGAGTGAAAGAATTTGTGTTCAAATTGAAAGTTCCATTTATTTCTTTTCTGGAGGGTTTTGAATGAAGTGATGATTTATTTTTTAGACGCGGATGACACGGATGACGCAGATTTTTTATTTATTGATGTGACAGCGCAGCCTTTAAATCCGTGTCATCCGTGTCATCTGCGTCTAAGAGATTGAATACATAGGCTAAAATCATTTACCTCATTTCTACACAGAAACGAATTAATTTTGATGCGGTGCCCCTGAAAATTGACTCATATCAATTCTCCTATCCTTCCCTTTGCGTACCTTTGCGCGATTTTTCATCACCGTGTCTCAAACACATACGAAATGATACATCAGGAAAGTTTAAAAAAGCGGCTAGCCAAGCTTGCCGCCCCTATTTTCATAGAAACCCTGCTCATTATGATGCTGGGCGCTGTGGATACTATTATGTTGAGCCGCCACTCCGATAGTAGTGTTGCCGCTGTGGGGGTGGTCAATCAGATTATCATGCTCACTTTTCTCGTGTTCGAGGTCATCAATCTCGGTACTTCCGTCCTTTGCTCCCAATATCTCGGTGCCCGCCTGCAAAAGAAAGTAGTGCAAGTGGTCGGTGTTTCAATCCTTGTGAACATAGTGGTAGGCCTATCCATCAGCCTGCTCCTTTTCTTTGGTACCGGACCTATCCTGCACCTGATGGGACTGACTTCCGAACTGATGACTGATGGCATGGACTATATGCGTATTGTAGGCGCGTTTGCCTTCTTCCAAGCCATTTCATTAACGCTTTCCGCCTCCCTGCGCAGTGCCAACAAAGCCATTTATCCGATGTTAGTAACCGTTGTTGTCAATATCCTAAATATAATAGGTAATTACTCACTCATCTTCGGTCGCTTTGGTTTTCCCGAGCTCGGCGTAGAAGGAGCTGCCATCTCTACTGCTTTCAGTCGGGGTGTATCTATGATACTTTTATTCATTATCCTGTTTCGCAAACATATCCACCGCTTCCCCGTTGCCTATTTCCGCCCGTTCCCATGGATAGAGCTAAAGAACCTGATGAAAATCGGCCTTCCCTCCGCCGGCGAACAACTTTCTTACAGTTCTTCGCAAGTAGTGATTACCTTCTTCATCAATATGCTGGGCGTAGAAGCGCTTGCCACACGCACCTATTGTGTCAACATCATCATGTTTGCCTATCTGTTCAGCATCTCCATGGCGCAGGGGGGTGCCATTTGCATCGGGCATCTCATCGGAGAAAAGAAACCTCATGCCGCTTTCCTCATGGGTAAATATGTTATGAAGAAATCCGTCATGATCACCGTTATACTCTCCACCATCCTTGCTATATTCGGAAACACGATCTTCCATTGGCTTACTACCAATGAAGAAATCATCCGGCTCGGAACCACCATCCTCATCATCGATGTCATTCTTGAAATCGGACGTCCCATCAATATTTTCGCAACAAACGCCTTGCGTGCCGCCGGGGATGTCACCTACCCCTTCTATGTCGGTCTGGTTGTTCAGTGGAGCGTTGCCGTCGGCTTGGGCTACATCATCGGTATCCCTCTGGAGTGGGGCATCTGTGGTATGTGGGTCGCCTTCTTGCTGGACGAGAACATCCGTGGAGCCATCTTCGTAAAACGCTGGTACAGTATGAAGTGGACGACTAAAGGGTTTGTTAAGTGATTACTAACCGCTAATCACTTAATAAGATTTGATATAAATCAAATCTTTTATACCTTTGTCCCCGGAAACAGTTACAGAAACCAGCGAACAATTATGGATACATTATTAAAAGAGACAGTTAATGCCACTGTGAACTCCCGTTATCCGGGCATGGCACCTGAAGGTAGAAAACTGATAGAAGATATTCTGATCCGCAAAGAGCTGGAAAAGGGTGAACTCTTATTCAAGGAGGGACAAGTCTGCCACCACATGGTATTTGTTGGAAAAGGCATGATGCGCCAATTCTATTATAAAAACGGTAAGGACGTCACTGAACACTTTTCCTACGAGGGTTGTGTCATCATCTGCATCGAAAGCACTCTGAAACAAGAACCGACCCGCCTGATGGCAGAGGCCCTGGAGCCTTGTACAGTCTACCTTCTCCCCTACGACAAATTCATGAGATTGACCGAAATCTCCTGGGAAATAAATATGTTCTATCGCAAGATACTGGAATACTCACTCATCGTATCCCAGGTGAAAGCCGACTCATGGCGTTTCGAGACAGCCCGCGAACGCTACAATATGCTGATGCACACCCATCCGGAAGTCATCAAGCGGGCACCATTGTCACATATCGCATCTTACTTGCTAATGACACCTGAAACTCTGAGCCGTGTACGCGCAGGGATATTGTAAGAAATACGATAAGAATATTCAGTTTTTGATTTATATCAAATCATTTTTCCCTGAAACTCTCTACCTTTGCGCCATCAGAAAAGAAATAGAATTAGTTTTTATAGGTAAAAGAGATTAGTTTTTAGGGTATAAATTAAAAAAGAGGTAACAACTGAGTAAGGTTGTTGCCTCTTTTTTCGTTTACACTACAAAAATCATTTAAAAAACATGTAATGATGCAAATTAATTTATATATTTGTACGGATGGAAATGAAGACACACGTATCACTACTGAAAACAATATTGTTTCTTACCCTTGTACTGATCGGATGCCAGGGAAGTTCAGATAAAGAGACACCTCCGGTAGAGCTACCACAAGAACTATTCCGGGATGGAGATATCGCTTTCAGAAGAGGAACAGGGATTACCAGCAGAGTGGTGTTGGCTGCAGACCGGGAAGGCGCTTATTCGCATACCGGCATCCTGAAAAAGAAAGCCGGACAATGGTATGTGATACATGCCGTACCTGGTGAACCGGATTTTAAGGACGACCCTGACCGTGTAAAAATGGAAACCTTAGAAGTGTTCTTTGAGAAAAGAAAAGCTGTTAACGGAGCTATCATGCGTGTATCAGGGGATTCGGTAGCCAGATACCGGGCAGCAACTCACGCGGAACATCTTTATGAGAGCCATGTATTATTCGATCATGATTATGACTTGGCAGACACCACCAAGATGTATTGCACGGAGTTGATAGACTTTGTATACAGAAAAGAGGGAATAGATTTACCTGAAGGGCGTGTCAGCCACGTAAATATTCCCGGATTCAGAGGAGATTATCTCCTGCCCAACGATATTGCACAGAGCAAGCGTCTCTGTTTGATATACAATTTTTAAATACACATTAATCACTTTAAAAAAAAGCGTATGAAAAAGGTATTTTATTTTAGTCTGATGGTTATGACTATGTTTTTAATGACAGCTTGCTCTTCAAGTGGCCCGGGAGATGCTATGAAAAAGTATGGTAATTATCTCATCAAAGGTGACTATGAAAAGTTTGTAGACGGACTTGCATTTGATGAAAGCGTAGGTGCGGAAAAAATGAAAGAGCAAAAGGACGGGCTTGTGTCCATGCTGAAAGAGAAAGTTTCCAAAGAATATGAAAAAAAGGACGGACTGAAAAGCATAGAGATCATATCAGAAGAAATATCGGAAGATGGAAACAGCGCAACAGTAAAGATTAAGCAAACCTACGGAAACGGAGAAACGCAGGATGGTACGCAATCAATGGTAAAAAGAGATGGCAAATGGCTAATGTCAGTAGATAAGTAAGCTTTTCATTTTGCTTAGTAGAGCTCACCTTGCCCAACTTCCGTAAAGAGTTGGGCGAGCTTTTCTATTACTGGTTTTACATAATATGCTCCTTTTTCTGCTGAAGCTTTCCTGGGATTCCCTACCCCACTATCTATCGTAGCTTTATCCCAATGACGAGGTGCCCAGCCCACCTTCTCATTCAGCGAAGGAATGGCAAACGGCTTGGATTTTCCATCGCCTGCTTCATCCAGATTCACTAATTCCGGATGGTAATGCATCATCACAGAAGTTTCCGATTCACCGGCATGATCGTCTATTTCAGCTTCAAAGTAGCCTTTGGGAGAAACAATACTGAACCAGTCAGTGGCTATAATCAGGAAATCCGGATAGACAAAAGCAAGGTCACGTATCATGCCTTTGAAGTTATTGCCTCCATGCCCGCTGATAATAATCAATTTACGCATCCCCTGAGCATACAGGGAAGCTACAATATCTTCCAGAATGGCCTGCTGGGTAGAGTAGCGGGTGTGTATGCAGAAAGGAAGTTCACGCTGTCCGGGATTATGAGCGCCAAAAGGTACGGGAGGCATCACCATACAGCGCACACCTGAATGCTCCAGTGCCAAAGCAGCGGCATCTACGGCTATATCATGAGGCAGAATACAATCAGTAAGATACGGAAGATGCAGATTATGGGGTTCCGTAGCACCCCAGGGAAGTATAACAACATCATACTCCACATCCTTTACTTTTCCATAGCAGGATACAGTAAGATCAATTTCTCTTTTTTCCATGCTTTCTTATTTTTGAGGGTATTTGATAGCTGCAAAAATAAAGAATATTCCGACACTGTGTACTATTGCTTACGATATTCTTTCGGAGACATACCTGTGTGATGCTTGAAATACTTGCCAAAGAAAGACTGATTGGCAAAATGAAGCTCGTCTGAAATCTCCTGAATACTCATTTCAGAAGATTTCAGCAGAGCTTTGGCTTCCAGAATAACGAGACTGTCAATCCATTCACCGGCAGTCTTTCCGCTCACTTCTTTTACAGCCGTAGAAAGATGCTTGGCTGTGAGGAACATCTTGTCGGCATAATAAGCTACACTTCGTTCTACTTTATATGATTCGGAAATCGAACGAATAAAACGTTCAAAGAGATCTTCTTTCCGGGTTTTCGTTTTTCTGACCGCAGGTTCATTACCCTGATAGATACCGTATATCTCATAAAACAAAGAAAGAATCAATCCTTGTGTAATCTCTTTACGGAAAGGGTTGTCCTTCAGTTTTACTTTCTTCTGAAGGAAAGAATAATATTCCTGAATGGCATCCATCTCTTCCGGTTTAAGGTGTACACAAGGCTGTTCCTTAATCATGAAAAACAAAGGGAACAACTGCTGCACCGTAGGAAGTACATCATCAATGAACTGTCCGGATACTACAATGAAAACTCCGGTAAAATCATCCGAACGCTCCACTTGCTGCAAGATCTGCTCGGGTAGTGTGACCACCAGAACACCTGCGGTTAGTTCATGCTCTTTCAGATTGATGCGTATCCGGCAATGCCCTTTCAGGCAAAGTGTCAGGCAAGACGCATTCAGACGCGTAGGGTAACCAAACAAGGGAATATCTCCTATATTGTCGAATATGGCAAAATCATTCCCGATAAAATCCATTGCCGGAAAACGGCGAATAGTTGCTATGTCTACGTTCTTTATATTTTTCATCTCCCTTTCTTAAATTACGCGGCAAACATAAGCAATATTTCGCTGAAAACCGTCCGAAATCTCCTAAAAAAAAGAAAAAAGGAACATTAGTATAAGAAAGGGCTTCTGAAATTATGCTCTTACAATAAATTCATAAGCCCTTGCAATAATTTCGGAAGCCCCCGCAATATTAAATTTAGACCTTAATCTAATTCATAATCTTAAAACCGATAAAGAACGTTCTCGGCTGTGTAGGTCCGTAGAAGTAACCGGAGTCACGGAACTCCCCTTTATCCAGGTCTTTTTGGAAACTATTAAAGATATTTTGTACACCGGCATTGAGTTGCAACTTGATATGGTCACGCAACACAAAAGTGTAATTCAACTTCAGATTGAGATCGAAGAAATCGGGAGTATCCTCCATACGGTCTTTCTCGATATTACAGAAAGCTCCTTCAGGAGCATCTACCGGTGCATAGTGAGGAACGATCATCTTACCGGTATAAATACCGGACAAAGAGAAATCAAAGTTCTTCAACGGCGCAGAAGAGAAAGTAAAATAACCGTAGTAATCCGGTGTACGCATCATACGTTTGGTGGTCAACTCTTCATCATCTACCTCGGTCCAAACTTCAGCTTTCGTATAGCGGCTACGCTGTGCCGTGAAACCTAACTGGAACTGCGCCTCTTTGCCATGAGCCAGCTTTGCATCCAGATTGACACCGTATACACGTGCGCCACTACCATTGCGACGTTCTTTTATCTTGTCACCGTTCTCATCTTTACCGATATCTTCCAACACGAATACATGGCGCAGATCTGTGTAGAAACCTTCCAACAGAACGTTTGCCTGCCAGTGTCCGAGGTATGTACTCCAATCTATAGAACCGCTGTAACTATTAGAGCGCTCTTCACGCAGATTGTCAGCCAGCTTAATCTGAACGCCCTCACCGCCTACAGCGGTCACGTGCAAGTCTTCATCATAAGCCTGTGGTGCACGGAAACCGGTAGAATACGTCAGACGAGCCTGAAAATCTTCAGCCGGCTTATAGAGGAAATTGACGCGCGGACTGAAAATTAGTTTGTCTATCAGATTATGCTTGTCGAGGCGGGCACCTACCAGCATGGTAAGCTGACTCATCTTCCATTCATTCTGAACAAAAGCACTGGCAATACGTACATCCTGCTTCATATCACGGTGATAACCGGTCATGACATCATGCAGGGAGTTATTCTGATATTCCAATCCACCGGTAAAAGTGGCCGGAGCAAAGAAACAGTTATTCATATTACCAACATACATACCACCGGCAACCCAAGTCAGATCATCAGTCTTACCATAAGCATTCAAGTCTTGCTGAGCCCCATAGTAACTGTTTCTGTCTGTATGCTGCACAGAGCCGTAAAGAGATATTTTATGCTTATATTCACGCCAGAACAGATCGTAGCTGGCACCTCCACTATTGATGATGTGCTTGGTCTGTTCTGTGATGTCGGACTCATGGGGCTGCAAATCAAACTTATTGCCACCGCGCCGGAACTCGTTGGTTGTATGATATTCCAAATTGATGCGACTGAAGTGTGTAGGACGATAGTAGGCACGGAAACCAAAGGTATTCATATTCAGCTTACCAAGTTCGGAGAAGCCGTCATCGTCACGGTCATAGGGGTTACGGTTACGATAGCTTTCATACAAGGCAATACCATAGGAATTATCTTTAGCAACCAAGGAGACATTACCGCCCATATATTGTTCCCACGACTGTCCGTCCATGCACGAAAACATACTGGAAACTTGGAAGGAATTACTGATAGGGTCTTTGGTGATAATATTGATGGTACCTCCCACTGCATTCGCTCCGAACAGGGCAGACCCACCACCACGTACAACTTCTACCCGCTCTATCATATTTACAGGAATTTGCTCCAGTCCATACACGCCGCTAAGGGCACTAATAATCGGACGACTATTAATCAGAATCTGAGAATACGGACCTTCCAGCCCATTGATACGCACCTGGGGAAAACCACAATTCTGACAATTGTTCTCTACACGCAAGCCGGACTGGTAATTCAGAGTCTTTGCCAAGTCGGTGGAGTTCACCATCTCAAAAAGTTTGGCACTCATCACATTCACCACAACCGGGGCATTCTTCCGGCTCACTTCATTGCGATTGGCAGATACAACCACTTCATCAGTCATGAAACTTTCCTCCACCATCGGGAAGTGCACAACTGCGGTAAAATCCTTACTGACAGTTACTTCTTTTTCCTGCGTCTTATAACCTACAGCTGATACACGAAGCGTATATTTTCCGGCAGGAAGCTTGCGAAATTCGAATTGGCCTTCTTCATTTGAGACTGTTCCCTGACCGTTTTCTTTAATCAATATAGTTGCATAAGGTATATTTTCTTCTGTTCCTTTCACAATCACGTGACCGGAAATCATGTTGCCTTCCTTTATAGGATTCACAGCATAGAGGCTGATGCAAACTACCGTAAGCACCAGCGCAAGTATATGTTTTTTCATTAATTTGCGCTCAAAAAATGTATGTATTGATAAAATTAAAAGAGGAAAGAGAAATGATAATTTAAATAAATTATCATTTACGCCGCGAGCGCCGGCGGAGCACGAAGAGAAATTGTCTGCTCTCCCCCTCCTTTTACCAAAGGCGACACCTGTTCAGCTTCCAGCACTGCCAGAAGTATTCGCATGGGGTGCAAATCTTCATATACATCAACCTCCGGGGCCTGGAAAGTTGACAAACGACCAATAACGAGAAGTTCGGATTTGGAGTGTGTATGTTTACCGTGAAACGGATGGGAGTGCGTAATGATCACTCCATTGACATAGTGAACATGAGTAAAAGCTGTAATACTTGTCTGATATGCCACAAACAGCACCAACAAGCACACAGCTCCTATAATTCTTTTCATCTCTTTGTTCACGTTCCTACCACCTTTTTAAAATTTGCGACTGCAAAGATAGCGATTATTTTTCCACTTTTCCAAACAAGTATTCATAATCCCTTTTGACGGCAGGCTCCACCCATTCTTCGGGAATAAATTTCCATTGCCCTAACGCATGCGGTTCAATCACTCCCTTTTTCTCTATATACTGCATCAAGTAATAACGCAGATCTTTATCTGTAGAGAACAAGATACGCCCTTTCAATTCATCTTGAGGAATCCCGGCTCCCTTAGTCAACAATTCTCCACCACCATTACCACGGTATGAATTCAGTGCTACTTTATACATCTTGTCCATAGAAAAAGGAGTGCCGCCAGCCATGCTGATAATAGTAACCTTCTCCCCTTTCGGCTTTGTTACATCTACCGTATATATGATGCCGGCTGCCGAATCGAAGTTAAAACTAAAATTCTGGAAAGAAGCACGATCCGTTGCGCCTTCACGACGTTGTTTGCGGAACAATAACAGATGGTCATCAGCAGATTTCATCTGATTCGTCCACAAGTTATATGACATTTCCAGCGCATCCTTCACTTCCTTACCGGACAATTTCATGGTATAGAGCATGTTCTCATACTTATATAAATTGAACATATCGCTCACAAACACATCCCCCTTGTTAATTTCCGTATCATACGACAGGGGCGCAGCAAGTGATATATCAGCATTTGTTATTTCAAGTTGCAACAAATGAATCAGGTCAATAAAGGCAGAAGAACCGAAATAGGCAGGACGCGTGGAAATGGTTTCTGTGAAGCTGCCTATTTTCTTGGATACGAAATCCTGCACCGCATTAAGCTGGGGAGCAAAATGCTTCATGAAATCCTCACTTGCAGCATAATCTTTCATATCCGTCAAAGCGCCGTCAATATGCTTCTCTATGACTTTTCCTTTTCGAAGTTTCAAAGTAACATCTGCGTTTGCCACAACAATTCCCTTGCTTGCGGGATCCATAATCAAAACAGAATCTCCGGCTATATTTTTAATCTTCTTCAATTCACGGGCATGATCGTGCCCCATCAGGACGATATCGAATCCGGGAACGTTACGAGCTACTTCTACAGAAGCATTTTCACGAAACTTACCGCCCATCAGCAATGCATCCTGTCCGGCATGGAAAATACCGATCACCAGATCAGGTTTCTCTTTTTCCCGGATAATCTTCATCCATTTGCGAGCCGTTTCTTCCATATCATCAAAGCGCAGTCCTTTCCATAAGTTCTCCGACAACCATATAGGAATAGCAGGAGTAATCATACCCAACACTACGATCTTCACGCCATCTCGCTCCAAAACTTCATAAGGTTTGAAATGAGTCTTTCCCGTAGCCGTATCAATAATATTAGCGCCTAAAATGGGAAACTTGCAGTCTCTTGCCCAACGGTCGAACACGGCACGCCCGGTCTCCACATCATGATTACCCATATTGCCGGTATTATACTGCATATAGTTCAACACTTCAGCTGCCAGATGCGGAGAAATAGTGTCAATATAATTGTAATAATAGGCACAAGGCTGGCCTTGCAGAATATCCCCGTTATCTAATAGAAGCAGATTATCTTTATAAACTTCACGCTCTTTCTGCACAAAAGCATGTATGCGCGCCAAACTTCCTCCAGCCTCATGGCGAAGTATGAAATCATAAGGATAATAGTTCCCATGTATATCACTGGTCTCTACTATTTTCAGCTTTACGATCTTATCCTGAGCTGATACAGCTACTACCAGGAGGAATATCCACCCTAAAAAAAAGGAAACTCTCTTCATAGTTATTAGTTATTTCTTTGGTTGTTCGATGTCTAATGGATGTGTAAATACAAATCTTGCCCCATCCGTATATCCCGGATCCACCCAGATCTCTCCTCCCCACTTCTCTACGGTCAACTTACAGATGGAAAGTCCCAATCCTGTGCCCTGTACGTACTCGTTCAGCTTTTCAAATCGCTCAAATACAAGCTTCTGTTTTTCCAAAGGAATACCTGTACCCGTATCCGAGACAGAAAACAGGACTTCTCTTTGCTTCTCATCCACTTTCAGTCCCAAAGTAATCTTACCGTTCCGGGTAAACTTATCGGCATTGGAAAGCAGATTTATGATAACCTGTTGCAGACGCTGAGTGTCAGTGCGCATATCCATACTTTCACGGTCGCACTCAAAGATAAACTCATTTTCCGACTTGCGAGCCTGACTGACAGAAGCCAAAACGCGTTGGCACAACGGCACTACATCACATTCCTCAAATGTAAACGTAACCCGGTCCGCCTCCAGACGGGAAACATCCAGAATATCATTTATCAGGCGAAGCAGCAAATCAGAATTGGTTTTGATGATATCAACATACCCCTGCTGTTCATCTTCCGAACTTCCCCCGGAAGCCAATACATCCGAGAATCCCACAATTGCATTCAGCGGAGTACGGATTTCATGACTCATATTTGCGAGGAAGGCACTCTTCAGACGGCTGGACTCTTCTGCACGGTCTTTCGCATCTCTCAAAGCGCTCTCCGACTCTTGCAGTTCATCTTTCAGCTTTTTGGTATGGTAATAGAAGTACAATGAAACAAACAACCCCGCAGATAACACGACTAAAATGGTTGCAACAGTCCAGATATGATATTTATATTGTTCGTAGAATGATGGATTCTCATTCACCATTTCTATCGGCTGATGAATAAAAGACAGATCCAGACGCTTTTCCTTCACAATCTTACTATCCATCATCACTTTATTAGGAATGACTTCTACTTCTATACGATCACTGTCAGCTCCTTGCAGCAAACGGACTGCCTGATACGCCATATCCTTGCCCAATGGCCGATAAGAGGGTGTCACTCCACCTATAGCCCAATAACCGATACCGACAGAACTAATGGAAAATGTAGGTACATCACCCGCAGCTTCCATCATGGTATAAGTTGCATTACGCATAAAATATCCGTCGTACATATCCACACGCCAGGTACCCATCAACAAAGCTGTATTCGGGGGCAATTCATGAAGTTTATCACTGATGGTATAAATCGTATTTGTACGTCCATCCAGTAGAATCAGATTTAACTCCGGATGTTTCTTCATCTCCGCTACTACATGGGCTTGCAAGGAAACGCCTCCATAACTGTTATCAGAAACAAAAGCTATATTCTTAGTATTCGGATATAAGTGTTTTATCAGATTGATATTGGCTTCCACATCATATTCGTAAACAAAACCGGCTTTGACAGAAGAATCAGTAAAGTCATTAAAGAAATCCACTGCATCAGGCATCCATGTTTTCAGATTTACAGAATCATCCGGAAGAATAATGGCATTGCGGCTTGCCAATGAAGTCAGTACCGGGAACTTTCCGCGTATAGAGTCTGCTTGTGACAGATAGGCAGCCCATGCCTCCTGACCAATTAAAACAAGTAATACAGGCGCATGCTTTCCCTCATACTTATCCAGTATCTCCGCCATTTTCGATTTCCACTGTGGCGACTCGGAGAAACTTTTGCAGTTCATGTTTTCCAAAGCTATCGGAGCTTTTCCACCCAGACGCTCAAACTCTTCCATGAAATCGTATATATTTCCGGAAGTCTGACGAGCATCCGGATTATACGAACTGATAATCAGTACCGGGTGTTCCCCAGTCACTGCAAAAACTGATGAAAGCCCCAAAATGGATACCAGTAAGAAAAGAAAAAAACTATATATTATTTTCCTAAATAAGCCCATTCAGTGAATATAGAATTGTTTTGGCAAATATACAATAAAGTTATAAGGATAGAAATAAAGTTGTAGAATTTTAAACTATAAAAAAGAAACGGGCGGTAAGAGATAGTTCATCAAACTACCGCCTTACCGCCCGTTATTATTTAAAAAAAGAATGTTTTTATCAGATATTCATCGCATTGCTTCCTAAAGCCGAAGACTCATTTTTATTTTCTCTTTTGAATATGCAAATGAAAATACCTTCTCATAAACAACACATAAATGCCACTCAATAATACAATTATCCCCAACAAATACCAATAACCATATCCCACGAAACAGAAATAACCCAATATGACCAAAGCCTGTGCCGCCATATAAATTAATGATACCCCAACATGAGGTATTTTCAACTCGTTTGCCATCAATTGATACATGTGTTTTCGGTGGGGCAAACCGATGTTCTCATGAAGCATCAGGCGATGAATAATAGTCAGGACACTATCGACACCATAAACGGATAACAGGATTATCCAACTGAAATCTTCTGTTTTAATTATAAGTCTCCCTATCAGAAAAAGGAGAATAAAAGCGATACTCACAGAACCGACATCACCCGCAAAACACTTCGCTTTCTTACGAAAATTGAAGAAACAAAAGACCAAGACGGAACAAAGAACGGTATTGATCAAAACCGGTTCTACGAACGTAGTGATCTCAGAATTGATATATGCTAATGCACCAAGGATAACCAATGAATAACCACCCGTGATGCCATTGATGCCATCCATAAAGTTATAAGCATTAATGATACCCGTACAAATAATCAAAGCTATAATGATCCACCACCAAGAAAGCGAAAACAAGCCCCATTGGTAAAACATTAGAGCCATAGCAGTAAAGTGAAACACCAACCTCAGGCCTTGGGAAGTAGAACGGATATCATCTACAAAACTGATAAAAGTGATCAGAGTCAATGCCAACATAAACCATGGATACTCCCAATGGTTACTCAGGAAATAGGCCAAAGCTCCAAAATAGAAGATTATACCGCCACCACGCAAAGTTATCCGTGAATGAGAACTACGCTCATTGGGCTTATCAATGATATTACACTTATCGGCCACTCTAAAATAAAAAAGTTCTGCTACAAAGAGCAGAACTAATATAATGATATAATACACGATTTACAATTTATAAATAGGTTAGAAACTCCGTATTGTTTTCATTATTCCATCCGCCGCACGGACGGGCATCCGGTCAATGCCAAGAGCAGATTTTATCTTCTCATTACTTACCACATAATTCTCAGTCAGTTTTCTCAGCCGTTCTGTATTCAAAGGCAAATGAAGCAGCGTACCAAGCCCTGCGCAACCTTCCATCATTTTTCTGTTCATTTTCCAGATGTGAGGCTCCTTACCCATAGCTTTACACATAAGGGCTATCAGTTCATTCGTAGACAAGGCTTCATCATCACCCATGTGATAAATACCACTCGCTACGTCTTTTGTCAACAAACCTTCCACTACATAGCAAAGATTATCTATAGAAGTAAAAGAACGCTTGTTCTCAAAATCGCCTAAAGGCCAGGGGATACCTTTCTTTACCACATTATAAAGCAAGTTCAGATTACCCTTATTACCAGGACCGTGAATCATACAAGGACGAAGTATATACACCTGTTTATCGCGCTGCATAGCAACTTTTAATTCTCCATGTTCACTTCTCAACTTACTAAGAATATATTCTTCAGCTGCAATCTTACTTTCTCCATAAGGACCAACCGGAGTCGGTATCACATCTTCTGTCAGCATATCCCCCACTACACTGTCTGCAGCAGCTTTCACAGAGCTGAAAAAGATAAACTTCTTCGCAGATGATTCTAAAAAGAAATCAAATATCTTCTGTGTCAGCCCTGTATTGATATCAAAATAGACCTGAGAAGCAGACTGATTCTTTGTATCATGCGCTTTGCCTGCCAAATGAATGATAGCATCAAACTTGGGTAACAGCTGCATCGGAAAAGAAGTCGTTTCAATATCTTTCCAAGCAAAAGTTTTTACTACTCCCTCCTTTTCAGGGGCGATAATATCAAGACCATAAAGGGAATGATGTCCTTTTAAGGCAAGAACAAGATTGGAGCCCACAAAACCGTGAATACCTGTAATTAATATATTCATGATTCTCTTATTTTAAACTATCTAATTGTATTACAGGAATAGTATCCCAATTTATCAGTTCATCCGCCTGTTCCACATTATAGAATTCATAGTGATCCAATAGTCGTTGAAACTTAGTAAACGCACCTTTTATACCCACATAACTTTTAAAACGACGTACGGCAGGTAAGTTTTTCATGACAGGTTGTCCTTCATCAAAATCTCTCGGATGAAAATAAGTCATCATGTAATCACTATGTCTTCCCCAATGATTAATTAACCAGTAAGGAAACAAACGGAAGAAACCACCACCGGAAAAAACAATATGTTTGCCCATTATCCGATGGATATTTATAGGAAACTCTTTAATAATCCTTCCATCACCAACATCAATACGTTTCGGAACACCTTCTCCATAACTTGGCATACCACCATAATCATGAGGAGCAGGAAACATCGAACAATCATATCTGAATCCCATCTCTGCCAAACAATAAAGCGCCCAAGTATTATTCTTGGTAATAGAAAAACCCGGAGCACGAAATGCATTCACTTCCTCTCCCGTCACATCTTCTATCAGGCATTTCGCCTTCAATGTATCTGCTTTAAATGCCTTCTCATCAAAACGGAAAGACAACTCATGCTGATAGGAATGACAACCTATATGATGCCCCTGCTTTTGAATAGAACGAATCACATCTGGATGTCTTTCCGCAATCCAGCCAAGGCAAAAAAATGTTCCTTTTTGATTCCGTTTCTCTAATTCTGTGAGAATACGGTCTACTCCCTGATATATACGCACTTCATGTTTATCCCAATTGAAATCACCTGAGATAAAGTCGCAATTATACCAGTCTTCAATGTCGAAGGTTAATAAATTCATAAAAAAATAGAGAGAAATGATATTTATTATTAAGAACGGTATTTGATAACTTTAGCTGGTGATCCAGCTACTATAGCATTCTTTGGTACTTCTTTTGTCACCACCGAACCAGCCGCAACAATAGCTCCATCATTTATCTTTGCACCAGAAACAAGAATAGAATTGGCACCAATCCATACATCATTGCCAATAACGATATCTTTCTCACGACGTTCCTGATACACCATCGGAGTATTACAAAGCTTTGTACCGTGATTTCCACAAAACATCTTTACTCCTGGACCGACCAGTACATTATCGCCAAACACTATTTTAGAATGCTGTTCTGCCCATATACAGCAATCCATTGTAATACGAACATTTTCACCCAAATAAATATTTTGAGCATTGCGTAAAGAGGCACGTGCATGAATACGATAATCTCCTTTATGGTGAATCTTCTTTCGCCATATCACCTGTTCGTGTAAGAAATAGGCAAAGGAAGAAAAGATGGCTTTCAAAAAAGAAAGGGAAAAGATACCACCAAAGATTTCAGAGAAGATGAGGGAAATTTTTTCTTTATACCAAGGTTCAAAATTGTTCATTTATCAGTTATTTACAAAATTCATAAAATCATTAAAAATTATAGACTCGCTAACTGTTTTCTCAATATAAGCCACTGCCTTTTCACCTATTTTTGCCCTTTCACAAGGATTTTCTAACAAATAATGAATTTTTTTCATCATATCATTGGCATCTTTTGCTATCACTAATTCTTCATTCTGTATATCTAATCCTTCAGCTCCAATAGTAGTTGTAACAACACAACATCCCAATTCCATTGCTTGAATGATTTTATTTTGAATACCAGCTCCTGTGAGCATAGGAGCTACAACAATTGTTGCTTTTGCGTAAAAATCATAAATATCATCAACAAATCCCGTCACAATAACATCTTTATCAGCAAGTTTTAAAACACGAGAACACGGAAATGCTCCAACTATATAAAACTTTACCAATGGGAAATAAGATTTTATATAAGGAAATATATTTCTTACAAAATTTATAACAGCTATAACATTAGGTTCATAATCCATTCTTCCAACAAACAAAATCATATTTTCATTTTCAGCCGGCCGAACCTGCTTACCCGTAGATTGAACCATATTACCTATAACACATAAATTTATAGGAGCTTTCATTCTAGAAGCGATGTACTCTTTATCCACATTTGAAATAATAGAAGAATGTTTTACATTTTCCAAGACAAATTTTTCATACCAGCACAATCTCTTATAATCAATTCGATAAAAGACAGAGTGTAATAAAGAAGAATTTTTAGCTGCTTTCTCATAATTCATTGAAACTGCGTCAACAAAGTCTACATATATATCTGCATTACTTTTCCCTATGACATAATCAACCATTCGAAGCGTCTGGCAATATATAGCATCATAATTCTCTATATTATCATTAATCCATTTCTGAATTATCGACACATAAAGCATTCTATTTCTTAATGGCCTTTTACCAAACAAACCTAAAAACATATTTATCAATCTACGCCATTTAGATATATAATAAGGATAGATTTTATTGGCTATAGACTTTATCCCCCTCTCAACTACTAAGTTATCTTTCTCTTCCGATACATATAAAACATCTACTAAACCAATCTTAGATAAAAAATATAAAGACTGATATGAGCGAATTTTCCCCCCATCATTAAGTGGATAAGGAGGTTTGGGAGAAAGAAAAAGAAATTTTCTATTTTTGTTTAGCATCTTAGACATTTAATTATTTTTACAATAATCTATAAATGGCATAAATTCTTCATCCCATTTTTTCTCTTGTATTCTTTGATGCAATAATTCACCATGAATTTCCAACAAATTTTCTTTTGTTATTTTATTAAATAAATTTCTTATTTCTTGAACACTATAACAATCAACCTCAAAGCCTATTCTATTTTGACTTACAAAACTTGCCAGTTCTGTTCCTGACGCATAAATTGCCGGAACTGCATAGTAAAGTGATTCATGAAACTTATTAGAGATGGCATATTTTACATTATAATCATCAGCAGGATAAACAGCCCAAATTAAATCTGCCTGAGAATATATTTGAGTTATATCTCCATAACTGTATCTACCATACAACCTCACATTAGCGACATCCTTTGCAAAAGATTGCAATTCATCATAAAAAGGCCCGTCTCCATATATATGGAGAAACAAAGAAGAATCGTCACGTATTGCTTCTATCAAATTATTAAGAATTTCTACATACCTAATATTACCCAGAAACACTATATTCAAAACCTTATTACTTGCCTGAGAATTAGTACATAAATGATAATCTGTTATCCGAGGTACATCATTAGGCAATTTATTCTCTATTATAATAACTTTTCCACGGTAATCTGAATATAAAGGGACATAAAAACGTGAAGCAACAGTCATTAAATCTACTTTCCTCAAACACCATTTTTCGATCAAGTGAAGAACCTTTAATACCCATTTATTTGTAGAAGTCGGAATATCTAGGTTTTCATATATAATTCTTTGATTCTGATTAGCTAATAAAACGGTTAATAGTAAGTTATCCCAATGAGATGCTATTAAAACTTGCGGCTTCATCTGTTTGTTATATTTCCGAATAAATTTATAAAAGCCCCAAAGTCCTAAAAGTTTAGCCTTACGATTTCCCAATTCCGAGATCTCATTATAGATAGGCATTTTCCTATCTTCTTCAAGAATTTCACGTCCCTTTCTATTCCACCCAATAAATTCAACAGAAGCATTTGGAAAATATTTCTTGAGTGAATTAAGAAAACGAATATTCCTTGTATTGATAGGATAAGAAGAGTCTATTAATAAAAATGATTTCATATTACTGTTTCAAATATTCCACTATTCTAAAGCATGCCTTACCATCTCCATAAGGATTGACCGCTTTACTCATTTGTTCATAGGCACATGAATCTTCTATAAGAAGCGATACATTATTAACGATTTTTTCATAATCAGTCCCCACCAGTTTTACAGTTCCTGCATCAAGAGCCTCTGGACGTTCCGTTGTATCACGCATTACGAGAACCGGTTTTCCAAGTCCTGGCGCTTCCTCCTGTATACCACCACTATCAGTCAATACTATTGTAGCCTTTTCCATCAAATATACAAACGATAGATACTCTAATGGTTCTATGAAAAACATATTATCCAATTCAGAAAGATTCTCCCCAAATACTTCATGAATAGGTCGACGCACGTTAGGATTCAAATGCATAGGATAAACAAAGTCGACATCGGGATACTTCTCTGTTAGTGACTTTATTGCACAGCACATTGAAATAAAACCATCACCAAAATTTTCTCGTCTATGTCCAGTTATCAATACCATCTTTTTATTCTTAATTAATCTATTGGTATCATATCCTGCATTCTTAAGAATCTCCTTCAATTCGCTATTTAACAATTTATCTTTTCTTATTTTAGCAATAACCATATAAAGAGCATCTATTACAGTATTACCAGTCACAATAATAGCATCTTCACGTACCCCTTCATTTAATAAATTGCACCGACTAAGTTGTGTCGGAGAGAAATGATAATTAGCAATACGTCCTGTAATCAAACGATTCATCTCTTCAGGCCACGGACTATAAATATTATGCGTACGAAGTCCAGCTTCCACATGACCGACAGAGATTTTTTGGTAAAAAGCAGCTAATGCAGATGATGTTGACGTTGTTGTATCTCCATGTACCAATACAATATCCGGTCGAGCATCTTTCAATACATCCCTCATACCAGTCAATACTTTAGCCGTTACATCATATAAATCCTGTCCTTGCTTCATTATATTTAAATCATAATCAGGCTTTATTTCAAATATGTTTAAAACCTGGTCTAACATTTCCCGATGTTGTCCTGTTACACATACAATTGTCTGGAATATCTCAGGATGTTTTTGGAACTCTTTTACAAGAGGAGCCATTTTGATTGCTTCGGGACGAGTTCCGAAAACGAGCATTACTTTTTTCATACTGACAGCAAATAATAACTAATTTTTATTTTTTATATTTAGCGAGCAGATTTAGCATCAACTGCTTAACCTTGTCATTCAACAAACTTCCTATAAATATCCGAATTCTTATACGCCAATAAAAAGGAGTACGAAACACACTATTTGCAATAACGACATATCCTTCATTATCTATACGTTCATATATACCATTTCTAACGGCGGGCATAAGAGAAGCTGTTACTAAATTCTTATTGTATTTTGAAGCTGATATCACATCAGACTTAATACTCATGACTTCTTTTTCTACATTTTCCCAAATTTGCCTTCCCAAACCTGTATTAACCAAAACCAAAGAAACTCCCTTTGATGCGTTTATATGAGGATAATATTTACGTACTCCCCAAAAATCAGCCAAAGTAATATCTCCTTGCCTAGGTATTTTTGCAAAAGGACAATGATAGCAAGAATAACGGTAAGTTAGAGAATACATAAAAGAATACAAATAAGGGGACAAATCATAACTTGGCAAAACACGCTTAAATATTTGTTCTTCTTTTATATAAGTAGTAATTTCACTTCCTTTCCATCTCTTATTATCCCTAAATTGATAATCAATAATTTTACCATTATACTGTTCTTCCAAATATTTCAAATGAAGATTGAAAAGCTTCTGACTAGGTACTCCATGACAAACTAAATCAGATGTAAGAAGATTAGAATATTCCTTCCGCAAAAAAGCCTTAAGTCCAGCAACTTGACAAGGGGTACCTGTAAAATACACTAAACGCCCCGACTTAAGTAATGATTTTATAATATTAAAGGTATCTCCTAAACTACTTTGAACATATTTAGATCCTCGAAGTGGGGTTAACTCTTCAATTGTTTGTGCGGACTGATGAATCACACTCAGTTTTTTATCCAATGCTGCTCCAAAAACAACACCGCCTGAATTAATAACGAATTTAGCTATCGTATAAAATAAAGCTCCACTTGAACTTTTTTGCCTTTCTTTTTGATCCTTTATATAAGCAGCATACACATTTGGCTGTTCATGATTATAAGTAGGCTGCACAAAAGCACAGACTCTCTCACACAGGCCGCAGTTAGTACATTTATCAATATCCTTTACAGGATAAAGAAAACCCTCATTATCCACTTGCATGGTTATAACTTGTTCTTTACAAACTTGCTGACAAGCTGTACAACCACAACATTCAGACTTATTTCCTGACACTAAATACATACAACTCAAATAGACTTTTGTAAAAAACTCATAGCTTTCTTTCTCTCAGCCTGAAGTATCACGTTCACATCATTAAAATTGATTATTGATTCAACATTATCATCTAAAATTACATCGTTCAGCAAACGGTTTTTCAAACCTACCAATTCCAAGATACTTAATATACGAGTCGAAAACTTAGATGGCTCATACACCCAAAACTGTTTATTCAAATTAATCGAAAATGCAGTTCCATGAAAAGAGTTAGTTATAACAAATTTCGCATAGTACATTAAAGACAAAAAATCCTCAGGGGAAGTAAAAAAAAATGTTTTATCTGCATTCTTCTCAGAACGGTAATCTTTTGAAAAGGTAAGAATTTTCAAATTGTACTTTGATGCTATTTTTTTTGCAGTAGTATAAATTATCTCTTTAGAAGTTATGTTATAAGGTATATAAATCAATATATATTCGTCTCTATACAACCGTTTCTTTATCAAACTCCTCCATTCTTCTTTTGACAAGAGAAATGTAGGATCAAGCAAATGTTCTACATCCACAAAACCCATTTTTTCCAATAAGCACTTTGCACTCTTTTCACGTACAGACAATGCCGAATAAGAATCTAACTGCTCTTTCATTTCCTCAAATTCACCAGAAGGTAAATCCTCTTTACCTATAGATGATGAAAATGAAATTTTCCGAGTACCAGAAGGGAGAAAAGACCAATAATAAACTTGATCTATCCCACCATTATATGTACTATTCCATACCTGATCACTACCTGTTACATAAATATCTGCATTGGGTAAGTTCTTTCTAATTTGCTCTAATGAAGTATACCTTTGAGTCAGATTGCAATATTTTTTCAAGAATCCTCCGAAAAGAAAATAATCATTAAGTATCTTCTTCGGAATAAAACCTAACCTACGTAACATACGAGGCAGAGACTGCAAAGCATCTTTAAAATAAGAAGGCCATGTTGCGCTTCTACGTATATAATTAAGTGTAGTAACTTCACCGCCTAACTTATTAAAAACTTTCACCGTTGCATAAGTTTGCAAAGCAGATCCAAAATTAGCTCCATAATGAACTGTTACTAACAAAACAGAATAAGATTTCCGAAATGTATTCATATTAAATTTTTATTCTAATCATTTCACATTTAACATTCTCACGTTTCATCAATATAGAAAGGATTAAATATAACAACATTGTATGTGTAAAGAAAAGGCTGGCAATACAACACAAGGCACAAAAGGTTATTAAAATACATCGACCAGCTAAATTATTCTCCTTCCAAATCCAAATAATAAAAAGTAAGAAAAGAAATAAGCCCACAACACCTGTATATAATAAAAAGCTCTGTACAGTATTGAAATACAAATCATTTTCATCTTTAAATGACCAATTTACCGATGATTTCTTTATTCGTTTTTTCAAGACCTCTTTATTATTAACCCCTAAGATTTGCTCTTTAAGACTTAAAGATGAATAGACAAAATACCCTCTCCAAATACGAAGGAAACCTGAAGAACCTATCTGATCACTGTTTAATTGTTCTTGACGTCCCAACAGTTTTTCTCCTTGTTCAGTATTCAACATTGCCCTCGTAGCAAATATACCTAATGCTAAAATCAATAATAAACTCCCTAAAAATATCGCATGATTAAATTTTGAATATAAAAAGCATAGAAAAAAAACAGAAAACACAGCAAGCCCTATTAAAGCATTACCGGATTGTAATGCGAGTAAGGTTATGGCAATAACCGATCCTCTTAAATATGCTCTCTTTTTTGATACGAACAAAAACTCCAATATCAATAGTGGCAATAAAAATTGCACAAAATGAGCAGGTTCACTAAAAAAAGAAGAAGAACGTTCTGCACTCATTCTAGCCATTTCCCACACACTCGCATCTATTCCATCTACACCTCCTAATGTTAAAGGGAAAACAGTTAATATACCTGAAAAACGATAACCTATAGTGTAATACATTAATTCCTGAAAAAAGAAAAAAATGATACATGTAAAAGCTATAATACGATAACACCTGAGAAATAGCTTTATATCTGCATTTCTTAAACAAAATAAAAAAAAGCCAAGTACAACCATCATTGATGTGGTACTTGGTGCAATGAGGGTAGATAAGGAAGTAGCACAAAGAACCCTTGCTATCAAAAAATAACTTATATATAGAAAAAGGACTTTGGGATATTGCAAATACAGATGTCTATTGAATATCCAGTAACTTATCATTAATAGAATAGTAGGGATAAAACCAAAACTAAAAAATCCCCAACCATAAGTATATAGTATTGGATATAACAATAACAGTAACGTTACAATTATAGAATTACTATTTTTAGACAAAAGCATATAACAAAATCATTGAATAAGTATTTCATTAGGGATAAACATTCTCTTTATCCACAAAGAACAAACTTTATACTATCCAAATATTCTTCTTCTAATTTTTTCTATCTTAGCATCACCGATGATATTCCTTAAACTACTCTTCATGTAATAACTCAGCTTATCTTTAAAGGAACTTATTACCATAACATTGTAATAAACTTTATTATTATTTAAAAGTTTATTTATCAGATCTGAATTATGCCGATTTATTACATCAACATCCGGGTCTATATAATTAACCGCCTCTTTATATTTATTATCCAATATTATATCCTTGAGAATTTTTGATGTTGGCACAATAGGCTCATTACTCCTAAATAAACGACTATGTGTCGTATGTCCAAAAACTCCCAAAGGATAGGAATCATTCACATCTATTGATATTGTCGGAATATTTCTTGAAGCTCCTACTAAGACGGATCCTGATACCGCTATCACAACATCTGTAACATCCAGAACATTCACTGGAATAGGAAATAAATATCCAAAGAAATGTGGTATTACCATATTTGTTTTGGATAGTTCTGCTTTAATATTATCAATATAGCCTTTTTCAGAGGCTCCACCAATAAAGAATAAATTTACTTTAGTATCATTTTCCTCTGCAAATTTAATTACTTCCAAGACCATTTTTAGAATGTAATTTTTTTCTAAGCGACCTATACTAGTAATTACAGGTAATGATTTATCAAATTCAAAATTAATACTTTCCGAAGATACAACATTATTATATGGTGTCATAATAAATTCATACTTATCGTTATGTTCAGAAGCAACTCTTATCGAAGCTTTTTTCTTAACGCTTATATGATTTAAGTATTCCCCTCTTTTTTGTTTCCAAAGAAGGTAATCTTCCTCAGCTTTAGAAAGTTTGGGATAAGTCTCATTAACAAAAAATAAAAGATTTAATCCGGAAAGATGCTCGGCAATCAGTTCACCCCAATGTCTAAATCCAAAAGTTACCGATTCAATTACTACATCATCTGATTTTGTAACACGATTAGAAATTATATTCAGTACTTGTTTTCTTGCATTTTCACTTAATGAAAATATAGGGAAACGCAAATTTTCAATACGATTATCTTTAAATTTTTTCAATTCAGGAATAAGAATTTTTCCTTCTAAAAAATAAAAGACTTCTACATGCCAACCTTCCTTCTCCAATGCCAGCATCTTATTACGAATATACATCTGCGCTCCTCCCATTTGTCGGATGGAATTATTTAAAAAGATATATGTTTTCATATAACTTACCCTTATTCAATTAGACTTATGCAAACTTTGACTTTATTACTAATAACACTCTTTCTTTCATACCTCTAGACAAAAACATCCAAGCGACAACAAGCACATTCAGCACACTGATAAAAACTATGGTAGTAAAGCCCAAGAAACTACTCCTATCCACATACTGAGCAACTACAAAAGGAATAACCGATGAAAGTATTAAAACAAAAAAACTCTTACGAAAACATCTTGCAAATTCAGAGACTTTATATCCCATCTCCTTCACCAAAAGATACGGTTTTATAATAAAAGCGAATAGAAAGGAAACACCAATGTAACTATACTGAACCCACATCACACTAAAACCACATTTTAATAGCATGTAAGCTAATATAAATTGTCCACCACAAACAAAAAGAGCCGCTAACGAATTCCCTTTCAATTTGCCTGCAGCAGTAAGCGGAGTATAAAATGCACTACTATATGTTCCCATCATAGCAGAAACGATTATACACTGAGAGAATGCAACGGCATATTCCGGAACTTCTTTTAACCATAATTTCATAATAGGTTCAGTAAGAAGAAGAACTGGAATTCCAATAAGCAAAAACAACTCAAAAACATAAATAGAAGACTCGAGAGTTAACTTTCTTGACTCATCATATTGCCTTGCTGCATATAGTTTAATAATCTGCGGATTAATAGCAGTCCGGAAATTATTTGTAAATTGCGTAATACCGTGTGATAACTGAGTAGCAACAGCTTGTGCCGCAACCACAACAGGCTGAAAAAACATACCGAAAAGCATCACCAAACCTTGCACACGAAGAGTCTCAGCACAATGAGATATAATGTTCCACCCAGAGAATTTCATCATCTCTTTCAGTGTTGAGATACTAAAGTCTTTTGTGATATGTGATTCATCCCAACGCCTGTAACAATAATAACGATAAATCATCGCTATTGAAAATTGAGTTGCAAACATCAATATGGTATAAAATACCAATTGATCAATAGGCGATATTACTATTAAAAAAGCTATAGCCAACTTTAATAAAGCCTCAAGTAAACTGATATAAGCAAACGCTTTCATTTGCTCATGCGCCATAATCAACGAAGTATAAGGAACTTGCGTAAATGTAACCAAGACAGTAGCTACTGAAATATGAAATACCCACAATGTAGCCTCAAGACGTTCGACCGGTATAATTGCCTTATTAAGAATAAACCACAAACCAACCGTTTCCATCAGCAGCACCACGATGCAGCCTAATGCGAAATGAGAAAAGAAAGAAGTACTGAATGTCTGCTTTAATCTCTTAAAATCACCAATGCCAATATCAAAAGTAAGAAAACGGGAAGTGGCAGTAGCTAATGTGCCATTTAAGAATGCAAGCATACTGACTATTCCCCCTACCAAATTATACAAACCATAATCATCAGCCCCCAAAGCATTGAGAATAACTCTCGATGTATAAAGGGTTACTGCCATGATAAGCAGCATTCTGATATAGAGAAAACCGGTATTCTTTGCTATCCTTTTCGAATCAATCATTCGTCGTTACCCTCTTGATTTATAAAACTCATCAATCAAATCAACAACTATCTTAATCTCCTCATCCTTCAACTCATAGAACATAGGTAAACGTAACAGACAATCTGCAAAACGATCACAGAACGGCAAGTTGGGAATTTCTGTATAATTTGCTTTGTAATAGCCACTAAGATGCAAACTTAAATAGTGAAAAACAGACAGTACACCATTATCCTTCAGGTATTTTATAAGCGTAGTGCGTTCCTCAAGCGATCGGCATACCAAATAGAACATGTGAGCATTATTAGTTGCATATTCCGGCAGATTCGGCAGATGAACAAAACCTTTATCTTCAAGGTGCTTCAATCCTTCATAATATTGTTCCCAAATAGCTTTGCGGCGATCTTGAATCATATCCAAATTCTCAAGTTGCGCATAAAGAAATGCAGAAACAGTTTCTGAAGGCAGAAAAGAAGAACCTATGTCCACCCAACCATATTTATTCACCTCACCACGAAAGAATTCAGAACGGTTAGTACCCTTCTCCCAAATAATTTCCGCACGACGGATGAATTGCTCATCGTTAATAACAAGCAAACCTCCTTCACCGGAAATTATATTTTTCGTTTCATGAAACGAAAAAGCTGCCAAGTGACCGATGCTTCCCAACGGACGTCCTTTATAAAAAGAATCTATGGCTTGTGCGGCATCTTCCACTACGAGCAAATTATACTTCTCTGCAACTTCCATAATTTTATCCATATCACAAGCTACACCAGCATAGTGAACAGGAACAATCACTTTTGTCCTCTCTGTAATCAAAGCTTCAATCTTATCTGCATCAATATTCGGATTATCCGAACAACAGTCTGCAAATACAATACTAGCACCCTGACGTACAAAAGCTAGTGCCGACGATACAAAAGTATAGCTTGGCACAATTACCTCATCACCAGATTTTATATCACAAAGAATAGCAGCCATTTCCAAAGCATCGGTACAAGATGTTGCCATCAATGCTTTTTTGAAACCATAGCGTTCTTCAAAAAATGCCTGACACTTTTTAGTAAACACACCATTACCAGAAAGTTTACCTGTGTAAACTGCTTGATACATGTAATGAGCTTCCTTGCCTGTAAGGAAAGGCTTATTAAATGGAATCATAAACTAATAATTATTGATTTTCGATTTTTATTCCTTTTGAAGAAATCTTGAAACGATAGCCATAAGATTTATAGGAATTTACTATTCCAACTATTAATGCCTATCAATTACCGAGAAGTATATCCTCCGTCTATTACTATATTTTGCCCCGTAATCCAACGTGATGCATTCGAAAGAAGAAAAAGACATAGCTGTGACACATCAGTCACTTCACCCAACCCTAATGGAAAACCGTCAATACGTTTCTTATAATCTTCTTCAGAAAGAGTCGACAAGAAATCCTGCATCATGGGAGTGAGAATTGTACCAGGTGAAACACAATTTATACAAATACCTTTTCTTGCAAGTTCCAATGCCATAGAGCGAACAGCACTTACCATAGCCCCCTTTGAAGCAGCATAAGCGGCTACTCCTCCACGCCCAATAATAGAAGTTATAGAAGAAAGCAAAACTATACGTCCATTATCATTGAAAAATTTCTTATTACTAAAGCAGCGAATAAACTCAAAAGCGCTCAAAGTGTTTACACGAAATAAAGTTTCATAATCATCTATAGACAACAACTTCACTGGAAGAGTTTTCTCTATCCCGGCAGCATGAATAAAACCATCTAGCTTACCATGAGTTATAACTATAGTTTCCACTAATTCTTTTATCCTATCCGGTTGTCCCAAATCAATTGAGTAATAAGAATGCCTTTCTGATTGTTGCATCTCTTTCTGTGTCTCCTTCAGCCGCTTTTCATTTCGAGCAACAAGAATGACTGTAGCCCCCATTTTACTACAGTCAATCGCACATTGCCGGCCTATACCAGAAGATGCACCAGTAATAATAATCTTTTTTCCAGATAGAGAAAATGGATTATACATTTTTACACCTCCACTATTTCACTGATTTTACAACCATCCAATGTTATAATGCCTGTAGCCCATGTCATACCAACACCAAAAGCACTTAAAAGTAACTTTTTAGGGGTATCAAACTTCCCTTGCAATTCACTTACAATAGTCAAAGGAACACTCACTGAGGAAGTGTTACCATATTTAGATATTGTTGAAGGAATCTTCGAAATATCTAACTTCAGCTTTTTGGCAAGATAAGAATTGATAAAGTTATTTGCTTGATGAAATATATAGTAATCCAACGAAGCGGCCTCAGTACCTGAATACTCAAAAATCCTTTTAATATCTTTGGGTATTTCGCGAATCACAAAATTAAAAACATCAGCTCCTTGCATATATCCCTGTTCATCATTACGAATATTTCCATATTCATCTACGACTTTCTCCTTCAGTGTCTCAATAGAACTAGGATTACGGTATCCTCCGCCTTTAATCATGATCAAATTTCCACGACTCCCATCCGAATTCAATGAAAAACAACTTTTTCCAAATTTTTCATCCCGTTCTATTAAAGCAGCAACGCCACCATCACCAAACAAAAATGCGGAACGTCTATCTTTAGGAGAATAAACTTTCGAACGAGTCTCCCCATCAAGAAATAAAGCTTTTCTAAGCCCCTTTTGCTGCATTAATGCATAAATAACACTCAAACCATATATAAATCCTGAGCATCCCAAAGTAATATCAAAAGCAATGGTCGAGTGAGATAAACCCAATCTGTCTTGCAATAAAATAGATGTTGCAGGCATCCTATAGTCAGGAGTTTGTGACAAAAAAACCAGCAAATCTATCTCTTCGCGATTGATATTATTATCTGCTATCAGTTTTTCAGCCGCAACAAAGCATAAATCAGAAGAGCATGTGTTCTCATCAGCAAAACGACGTTCATAAATTCCCACCTTATCAACTACCTCTTTGACTTGTTCTTTGGGAAAATATTGAGTATATTCATAGTTATTAATAACAGTTCGGGGAACTGCCGCTGACAATGCAGATATACCAACCCCGTAATATTCCAAAAATGCCATAATTATTTCTGACACTCAATAAATTGAACAATATCACTTATTGTTTGCAATTTCTTAAAATCCGCATTCTCTATCTGAGTATCGTATTCTTCATCCAGCATAGCTATAACAGAAAGAACCGCCAAAGAACTCCACTCATCCAATTCTCTAAACTTTGTATTTTCATTCAAATCCTCGGCAGAATCCACTTCTACTGCTTCAGCAAATTTTTCTATAAAATCTTGTATATTCATAATTCCACTTTTTTAATATCGTTTTAATCTAAAAATAATATTCACCTTCCAAATATAAAGACCAATTACCGTGTTTTACAACTTAGTAACTTTCATGGAATAACCAATATAGTGACCGGAAGAATTTATATCTTTTCCCAACACTACTCCTGGTGAGAGCCATACGTCATCAGCAACCGAAATTCCATCAGAAAGAATACAGCCTATACCTATAAAGCACCTTTTTCCGATTTTAACATTACCCGCAGTTGAAACACTAGTTGAAAAGAATGTATGTTTATCAACTAAGCAATCATGATTAACAATGGATCTTAAAGTTATACACACATCATCTTCTATTGTCGCATTCTTATTAACTATTGCAAAACTTGCTATCAGCACACCTTCTCCAATTTTAGATGTTGGATGTATAAAAGCCGTTTTACAAATAATATTCGCAAGAGGTATTCTATTCTTAATCTTGTTGTATACTGTTTCTTTAAAAGCAAAATGCTTATACCCAATCGCTATAAATACACAATCAAATCTATCTTGATGATACAGCTCAACAATACTATCTATTTTACCCAAAATCGGATAACCTTTGATTTTAGAACCTACTACAGCAAAATCATCAAAATAGCCCGCAATCTCAAAAGATTCTATTGAATCATTTTCAATAGTGTCCACTATTTGCTGTCCAAAAGCCGCAGAACCGATTATCGCAATTCTTCTCATTTTAAATAACAAATTTTGTATTACTCCTATATATAAAATACCCGCTCCGATCCCCACTGCATTCAATATTACGCAATGTCTGATCTGTGATTTCCGCTTCTACTATCTCAGGATAGTCTGCTTTATTTTCAATGATCGCTTTGAGACTTTCCGTTTCTTTACAGAGAAAATAAACACCAGAGTAGTTATGCTCTGTAATTTGGGGCTCGACAAATTCACCCATCGCTACTTTGATAACTCCTTCTAAAAAGTCATACCCTGTAGAAAGGCGAACAAGTGTAGAGCCGATAAAATCACCTCCCATACGAGCGCCAATCTCAATGACACGGATATCACCATCTTCAGTAATCTTTAATTCTGAATGTGACGCACCGTACCTTACATGAAGTGCATCCAAAGCACGTAAAACAATATCTTTTACTTGCTCTTGAACAAGCGGAGAAAGCGCAGACGGCTGATGATGTTCCAACTCCACAAAATAAGGTGCTCCCGTAGTCACCTTGTCGGTGATTTGAAGAATATAATGACATCCCTCATAAGAAATAGACTCAACACTTATCTCACACCCTGTAACATATTCTTCGATAATAGCAGCACCATTGAAAGAATCTTTCTGTGCACGAGAAATAGCCTTTCCAAGCTGTACAGGATCAAGCACTTTTTCAACACCACGACTTCCGGAACGGTCAGTAGGCTTCACAATAAGCGGAAAATTAAACCCCTTAATGTTATAAGCATCGTCTTTAGATGCTATAGTATAGCGGGGTGAAGGAATCTTATTCATTGTAAAGCACTCACGCATCAAATATTTATTGGTTGTAATCTCTGAATATTCATCCGGATTACTAATTAATCCCATACGAGATGCTACATAATTCACCGTAAGCACTGCTACATCACTGGCTATGGAAGTGATACCATCGATACCGATACGCATACATTCCTTCAATATCTCCTCCTTTTCAACTATTGAAATTGGATAAAAATAATCAGCGTAAGCTTCACAAACCGCTCCATCTCGCCATGCAAAACAGTGGACTTCATACCCCAATTCTTTTGCCTTCAATACTGCAGGTAATTGCAAATAACTTCCACCTATTATTGCTAATTTCTTTTTCATTTGCATATTTATAATAATTCATAGGTAAGCGTACCACAAAACAGCAGACAAATGCACCTTTTCATTCACAGCAATAGCCCTTGCAATCACATGTACTATGAACTTAAAATACCTATATGTAGATTATTTATTCTTCTACCTCCTCAAACGGATACTGATTCTCCTCAAATCCCTTCAACTCCTCTGCAATCTCCGCCTGCTCCAGGCTCAACCCTGCCTTATCCCAAGTATTGATAATTTCATGAGCCTCCTTTGCTAAACTCTCATCATAGAACTCCCCATAACAATAAGTTAACAAACGCACCTTCAGCAATGACGCAGAAAGCTTCGGAAGCACCTCCCAGCTACGATCCAGAACATTCTGAATATATTCCTGTTTGCAGCCATTATCATAAATCGTTGCAGCGAAAGCCACTAACAAACCAAGGCAAAGTTCAGCCTCCTCTTCGGCCGTAGCTCCATGAATGTTGTAAAGTTCGATAGCCCGTTCGTAAACATCACGGTTCAAACGTGTAAATTGGTCCGCATAAATGGGACTTCCATCAAGCCCGTAGGTTAGAAGATCATGGGCTAAGGAAAATAATGATGAAGAATTAGAATTCATATTATTAAATGTTTTATTTCAAAAAGAGAAGATACTTCGAAAGACTTAAGAGGACACAATACTATGTATCAACTAACGATTATTATCAACGGTAATGTCAATCAACAGTTAACGGCTCAACAAGCGAAGGCGGGATAAAGGTAGTAGCTACAGCCATGACACCTTCAATATTGACTACCACACGGCGGTCATGGCGAATACGGACAAACTCACCGATTACACCTTTGAAAACACCATCAGTGATACGAACCTTCTGACCTTTTACCAAATTCAGTTCGGCTGCTTCCATATAAAGAATTGGCTCATCGTGACTACCCGCTACCAGAATAAAACTGCGCATCTGCGCATCAGGAATAACTACCGGACGGCAATGTTCACGATTCATAATGAAACGTATAGGCATCGTTCCCTCAAGCTCGTCCTTCAAAGCATCAATACGTTTGCGCGTAGAATGAACGAAGACAAGATTATGTATGGCGGGCACCAATCTACGGACACGCTTACCACCTTTCATCACCATTCCATAGCACATAGGAATAAAGCTCTCTATGTTCTCCTTATCAAGAATAGACTTAAGAGTCAGTTCACGACTATAAGAGACACGAACAGCAAACCAATGGAGATTTTGAGAGTTGAAAGTTGAAAGCTGAGAGTGAGTACTTTCAGTCATGATATTTTCGCAAAGCAACTTTGCGTAAGGATATTTTTTAGGGACACCGGAGTAGTGAAATACCTACCGGTCAAGTTATGTAATGCGATTATTTTAAATAACTTATGCTGCATTCATTTCATTTCAGAACTTCCTACCATCGCGGAAAAAGAAGCTGTGAAACATCTATGTGGAGCTTCTGGAGTCAAAAGCTATAAACGGGTGATTAAAGAAGATTAGTTGTCTTTTAATCGTTCGTTTAATGGACACCAATATTTGTAAAGAAAATGTCTCTTATAAAAACATTAAGTTGAATAGATATTAATGATATTTTTTCAGAATGTAAAATCTTACACATGAGATACTTACATTAAAAAAGAGGGTCTGAGAAAATATTTTTATCAAACATTTTGGTCATTCAAAAAATACCTTTTACCTTTGCGCCCATTAAACGAACGTTTTTTGAACACCTATCCATTCTTACTCCAATAAATTATATATCAGCCAATTAATCGTCGTAAATCAGTATATATAATCAATATTATTCTAAGATTCTTACTCACTCTTTCTTTTTTACACTAATCTTCGTAGCTTGAAAATATTTTTCCATCACTAATTCAGACATTAAAAATCATAGAAGTATGGTAAAAAACAAATTTAATAGAGCTATACACAACGAATCTCCTGTGTACATCTATGGAAAAACAGATTGACTGTGATTACACATTTCTTGTGCAAAAAAGGAATATCTATAAACAATAATAATAAACATAAAGCTATTAATGCAGACATTAATAGATATTACCGAAGAATACAATTACTAAAATTGAAGAAGTAAGAAAGGTCTATTAAAAAAAATGCATAGTTAAATCATTATTTACCTCAATAGCCTTATAAACGTTTATCTGCTGAAATACACTGCTACAATAGTCTGTTGATGAACGCTTTGTACCTACTTCCTTATGAATTACATGCCCTTTTACTTGTTATTACATAGCTTTTTCTTTGGATTCAGATCCTTTCTCCTTTGTTTTAGAATGCTGCATTTAGATGTGCTTACAGTTGTAATGCACGTGCTTCACGGTTGTAAAGCATGTATATCACTACTGTGAGTCACGATGTTTACAATCGTGGTCACATCTAAAACACTCTATGTCAACAGAGTATACATGCGTAGTTTGCGCAATGGACATAAGGGATTGACACTTACAATCCCTGCTTTGGATGGACAAAAGTAGGAGGAAAAACGCCTGAAATGAAAGGGTGTAAAAACGAATAGTGTAGGCAAAAAAGAGGGGTAACGGAAAGATAATCAAAGATATATCTCTGATATAGGTGGAGTGTAGGTAAATTTGCCTACACTCTTCCTACACTTACCTACACTCCACTCTATTGCCGATGAACAGGGCGATGCAGAAGGTGAGTGTAAGCGTGTAGGTAAAAGTGTGCATAAACTCCGGATAGACAAATAATATGTTTTTCGGCTACAGAGATATCTTTTATTCTTTTTTTGTATCTTTGGCCCTCATTATTCAAAAACAACTCAACATGATACAGTTATTCCATCGCATGATTTCCGCCGCCCTCGGCATTTCCGAGAAGCAAATCGGCCATACACTTGATTTATTGGAAGACGGAGCTACCATTCCCTTCATCAGTCGCTACCGCAAAGAAGCTACCGGCGGACTGGATGAAGTGCAAATTGAAGCCATCAAAACACACTATGAGAAGCTGAACGAAACAGCCAAACGGAAAGAGACTATCATCAACACCATCAACGAGCAGGGGAAAATGACTCCCGAACTGCAAAAACGTATTGATGAAACATGGGACAGCACCATTCTTGAAGACATCTACCTACCTTATAAACCCAAACGCCGCACACGTGCGGAAGTAGCCCGCCAGAAAGGACTGGAACCACTGGCGACATTGCTGATGCTGCAACGGGAACCCAACCCCGAGAAACGTGCGGAAGCATACGTCAAAGGAGAAGTGAAAGATGCCGAAGACGCATTGAAAGGGGCACGGGACATCATTGCCGAACAGGTCAGTGAAGACGAACAGGCACGCAACACCGTGCGTTTCGCCTTCTCCCGGCAAGCCGTCATCACCGCCAAGGTAGTGAAAGGAAAAGAAACCGAAGCAGATAAATACCGGGATTATTTCGAATTCAGCAAACCACTGAAGAAATGTACCTCGCACCAGTTGCTTGCCATCCGTCGTGCCGAAGCCGAAGGTCTGCTGAAAGTCAGCATAAGTCCTGATGACGAGGAATGTGTAGAACGTCTGGAACGCCGCTTTGTCCGTAGCAACAACGCTTGCGGAGAACAAGTGGCGGAGGCCGTACAGGATGCCTACAAACGCCTGTTGAAATCGTCCATCGAAACTGAGTTTGCCGCACAAAGTAAGGAGCAGGCCGATGAAGAAGCCATCCGGGTATTCGTCCAGAACCTGCGCCAGCTATTGCTCGCCTCCCCACTGGGGCAAAAACGGGTAATGGGCATTGATCCGGGCTTCCGTACAGGCTGCAAGGTAATATGCCTGGACGCACAAGGCAATCTGCTCCACAATGAGAACATCTATCCGCATGCTCCGGTGCACAAAACCGCAGAGGCTGTATCCAAAATACAAAAGATGGTGGAAGCTTATCAGATAGAAGCCATCGCCGTAGGCAACGGAACCGCAAGCCGTGAAACCGAAGAATTTCTGAAACACCAAACTTTCAGACAGGATATTCAGGTATTTGTGGTGAGCGAACAGGGTGCTTCGATTTATTCCGCATCCAAAATCGCCCGGGATGAGTTTCCCGAATACGATGTCACGGTACGTGGAGCCGTATCTATCGCCCGCCGCCTGATGGACCCATTGGCGGAATTAGTGAAAATAGATCCGAAGTCCATTGGCGTGGGACAATACCAGCATGATGTGGATCAGACGAAATTAAAAAAATCACTGGATCTGACCGTAGAAAGCTGCGTAAATCTGGTTGGTGTAAATCTGAATACGGCAAGTAGCCACCTGCTGACGTATATTTCCGGTCTAGGCCCTCAGCTGGCACAAAACATCGTGAACTACCGTGCGGAAAACGGTGCATTTACCTCCCGCAAGCAACTGATGAAAGTACCGCGTATGGGAGCCAAAGCATTTGAGCAATGCGCCGGTTTCCTTCGTATTCCACAGGCTGAAAACCCCTTGGATAATACGGCCGTACACCCTGAGAGTTATTGCATCGTAGAGCAGATGGCAAAAGACCTGGGATGCAGCGTAGCAGAACTTATCGCCAGCAAGGAGCTCCGCCTGAAAATAAAACCGGAGAAATACCTCACTCCTACCGTGGGTATGCCGACACTGAAAGATATTCTGCAAGAATTGGAAAAACCCGGACGCGACCCGAGAGGTCCGATAAAGATTTTCGAGTTCGACAAGAATGTACGCACCATCAACGACCTGCACGAAGGTATGGAACTCCCCGGCATCGTAGGCAATATCACCAACTTTGGCGCATTTGTCGACATAGGTATAAAAGAGAATGGTCTGATCCATCTTTCGCAGCTGGCCGACCGTTTCGTTTCAGACCCGAATGAGATTGTCTCTATTCACCAGCATGTCCGGGTCAGGGTGCTGAGTGTGGATATGGATCGCAAGCGGATTGCCTTGAAGCTGATTTCAGAATAATCACAATAACAATAATCATCAACGCGGTGCACAGGATGGAACCTTCGAAACCGAATGCACCGCCGTTGATGATATTCTCTTCCGGTAATTCTAAAGACAATAAAGTACCGCCTAATCGTCCTCCGCTTACTTCGAAACCAAGAATCGGACCTTGCAGCCAATTCCAGAAAAGATGAAGAGCGATAGGAAACCACAAATTACGCGTATATATGTAGGTAGAACCTATCATAATCCCCGCCAACAATATATTCAGAAAAGCGATCAGAGAAAAGTTAGGATTAAAAATATGCATCAGGGAAAACAATGCAGACGAAAGAAACAATGCCACAAAACGATTGACACCTGCGGTCAGCAAATGCCCCAGGACAAAACCGCGAAAGGCAATCTCTTCTGCAAGAGCAACCAGCAACATTAATATCCAAGACAGCAGAAAATCGTATGCGCTAAAGTGTACGGCAGCAATTTCAACCTCTCCCAACCCATATAATATTCCAAATCCGACAGCATAGATAGCCAAAGCAACGAATGTACCCCAAAAGATGTCTTTAGCCCGCCCTTTCAAGGATAAGCCCAAGTCTGTAATCGGAAGGTGGTCCCAATTCTTCAGCAGAACCCAGGCCGCCAGGAAAGTTCCCGCCAGAAAACTACTTTGCATGACAACTTCTTTCAAAATTCCATCTATCTTAAAAAAAGAGACCGCTTTGATGCAAACAGTTCCCAATACTCCGGCAAATCCCAGCATCAAAAGTATATAAACGATAACTTTTGCCGCAACAACCAGATAAATGACAAGTTTCGACTCTTGCGGGGCAATATTTATATCTTCGTTCATTGATTCCATATCCTTAGTTTCTATATGTTAATACCCCGGCAAAAATACCTATAAAATTAAAAATAGAAAGCAAATTCCTACAAAAAGCGTATATTTGTCTAAACATATCTATTACTGTCATGAAACTAAAACGAACATTAGCCACTATAATGCTGGCTGCATGTACTTACGCAGCAGTTGCACAAAATGCAGGTACACCAGCTAATAATAAAACTTTTTTTGTAGCCAAGCCTGGCACTCTGGTATCCATGCTCACTGAGGATGAAGCCAACAGCGTCACCCATCTTACATTGACCGGAAAACTAAATGCCATTGACTTCAAACATCTGCGCGATGAATTCAAGAATCTGAAAGTGCTGGATATCTCCAACGCATCCATCAGTACATACGCAGGCAAAAGCGGCACTTACCCCGACCGTTTCTATATTTATCCGCCCAACTGTGTACCGGCTTATGCATTCTGCCAGCAGACCAGCGACAGTACTTTCACCGGAAAAGCAACTCTCCAGAAAATTATTCTTTCAGAGAAAATCAAGAACATAGAAGACGCGGCCTTCAAGGGTTGCGAAAATCTGAAAATATGCCAGTTGAGAAAAAAGACTGCTCCCAACCTATTACCGGCCGCTTTGGCGGATAGCATAACGGCCATTTTCGTTCCGTTGGGTAGCAGCGACTCCTACCGTGGCAAGAAGCATTGGGAAACCTTTGCCGTGATAGAAGGAGAACCTGTAGAAGCTTTCGTACAGGTAGGCTTAATGGGAAGTCTCGCCAGTGAATTAGTGGCTGCGGGCTTGCAACCGAAAGATGTGAATTTCCTGACCGTAGAAGGGAAACTGGACGAAGCTGACTTCACCGTAATACGTGATTATATGCCCAATCTTGTGGCTGTTGATCTGAGCAAAAGTAACACTACGGTTATTCCCGAATATACTTTTACCCAGAAAAAATATCTGTTGCGCATCCAGCTTCCCAAAGGTTTGAAAAGTATCGGACAACGTGCATTCAGCGGATGCGGTCGCTTGTGCGGTACGCTTGAATTGCCAGCCGGAGTGACTGCCATCGAATATGGCGCGTTTATGGGATGTGACAACTTGCGTTATGTAGTAGCTACAGGAAACAAGATTACGACTTTGGGGGATAGCCTGTTCGGAGAAGACGGAAGGAATAAGCTGATTTATAAGTGACAAGCGATAAACTACGAGCTACGAGCTACGAGCTACAAGTACCTTTCGGCATTATAGCGCAGCAACTCGTAGCTTGTAGCTCGTCACTCGTAGCTTAATTGTACATTTTAGCTCTTAATTCCTTAATATGGTCAGAAGTGATGTATTCGTCATATTCCATCATCTTATCAATAATACCATTCGGAGTCAGCTCGATAATACGATTGGCAACGGTCTGTATGAACTCGTGGTCATGAGAAGAGAACAGGATATTACCTCTATACGTCTTCAAGTTATTATTGAATGCCTGGATGGACTCCAAATCAAGATGATTGGTAGGAGTATCTAAAATCAGACAGTTGGCATTACGCAACTGCATACGGGCAATCATACAACGCATCTTTTCACCTCCCGACAGCACACTTGCTTTCTTCAAAACCTCTTCACCGGAAAACAGCATACGACCCAGGAAGCTCTTCATATAAACTTCATTTCCCTCACCAAACTGGCTCAACCAGTCCACCAGATTCAGATCCGTATTGAAATACCGGGTATTATCCAGCGGCAAATATGCCGTAGTAATAGTGACACCCCAACTGAAAGTTCCTGCATCCGGCTTCATTTCTTCATTTATAATCTCAAACAATGAAGTCATGGCACGGGGATCGCGGGAAAGGAACACCACCTTATCCCCTTTCTCTATATTGAAGTTTACATCGCGGAAAAGCACAGTACCGTCTTCCAAAGTCTTGGTCAGTCCGGAAACTTCCAGAATCTGGTTACCCGGTTCACGCTCGGGAGTAAAGATAATGCCCGGATACTTACGCGAAGAAGGCTTGATTTCTTCCACATTCAGTTTCTCCAACATCTTCTTACGGCTGGTAGTCTGCTTGCTCTTCGCCACATTGGCACTGAAACGGCGAATAAATTCTTCCAACTCTTTCTTCTTCTCTTCTGCCTTAGCCTTCTGGTTCTGTTGCTGGCGGAGGGCTAACTGGCTTGATTCATACCAGAAACTATAGTTACCGGCAAACAGGTTAATCTTACCATAGTCGATGTCTACTGTGTGCGTGCAGACAGAGTCGAGGAAGTGACGGTCGTGACTCACAACCAACACCGTATGTTCAAAATTAGCCAGATAATCTTCCAGCCACATCACGGTTTCCATATCCAGGTCATTGGTAGGCTCATCCAGCAATAAGTTATCCGGATTACCAAACAAAGCCTGTGCCAGCATCACACGTACCTTCTCCTTGCCGCTGAGGTCACCCATCAGCACATAATGCTTATCTTCTTTAATGCCCAGACCGCTCAACAAAGCCGCCGCATCGCTTTCTGCATTCCAGCCGTCCAGTTCCGCAAATCTTTCTTCCAATTCGGAAACCTTCAAACCGTCCTCATCCGTGAAATCTTCTTTGGCATAAAGCACTTCGCGCTGTTTCATGATATCCCACAAAACAGTATGCCCCATCATCACGGTATCCATTACCGTAAGTGCATCCCACTTAAAGTGGTCCTGACTTAATACGGAGAGGCGTTCACCCGGACCTAACATAATAGAACCGGTCGTAGGGTCCAAATCACCGGATATAGCACGCAAGAAGGTAGATTTTCCGGCACCATTGGCACCGATAATACCATAGCAGTTTCCACTTGTAAACTTCAGGTTTACATCATTAAATAACACCCTTTTTCCAAACTGTACGGAAACATTAGAGACTGTAATCATTGATTTATTTACTATTTATCGATTTACAATTTATACGAATGAGTCGCTTTTTTATTCACCACAGGGTGCAAAGATAGGCATTTTTCCATGAATACTCGTAGAAATGCGCTGTCAATCTGACATAAAAGTATTACCTTTGCGGCGTTTTAGACAAATGTTGCCTATTTGGCAAAGTTTTTGTTAGTAGAGCGATATACTAACTTAAACCCTTGACAGCAATGAAAACAAATCCTTTTTATAAGTATAATAAGAATAGAAATATGGACCCGAAAGAAAAAGAAAACATCAACGAAGAAGAGTTAATGTCCGAAGCTGCTCAGGAAGAAGCCGCGGAGAATAATGAAGAAGTTCGTGAAGAAGAAACGCAGGAGGAAACTCCTCTGACAGAAGAAGAAAGACTTGCCAACGAGCTGGAAGAGGCTAACAAAACGATAGAAGACCAAAAAGATAAATATCTGCGCCTCTCCGCCGAGTTTGACAACTATCGCAAACGCACCATGAAGGAAAAGGCCGAGCTGATTCTGAACGGTGCCGAAAAAACCATCAGCAGCATTCTTCCTATTGTAGACGACTTCGAACGCGCCCTGAAAAACATGGAAACTGCCACAGACGTAGCAGCCGTGAAAGAAGGAGTGGAATTGATTTATAATAAGTTCATGTCTGTATTGGGACAGGACGGCGTGAAGGTGATTGAGACCAAAGACAAACCTCTTGACACCGATTTTCACGAAGCAATCGCCGTTATCCCTGCACCGGACAAATCCCTGAAAGGGAAAATCCTGGATTGCGTACAGACCGGCTACACGCTAAACGACAAAGTAATCCGCCATGCCAAAGTGGTGGTAGGAGAATAACATAATATATATGGAAAAAAGAGATTACTACGAAGTACTGGAAGTCGAAAAGACAGCATCGGTAGAAGAAATTAAGAAAGCCTACCGCAAAAAAGCCATTCAATATCATCCTGACAAGAACCCAGGTGACAAAGTGGCGGAAGAAAAATTCAAAGAAGCGGCAGAAGCCTACGATGTACTAAGCAATGCGGACAAGCGTGCCCGTTATGACCAGTTCGGTCATGCCGGAATGAGTGGTGCTGCCGGAAATGGTGGACCGTTCGGCGGTTTTAGCGGTGGCATGTCTATGGATGATATCTTCTCTATGTTCGGAGATATTTTCGGTGGACATGGCGGTGGCTTCGGAGGCGGATTCAGCGGTTTCGGAGGCGGAAGTTCACAACGCCCGCGTTTCCGCGGTTCGGATTTGCGCGTAAAAGTGAAACTGAATCTGAAAGAGATTTCTACCGGAGTAGAAAAGAAGTTCAAACTGAAAAAGTACGTTGCATGTGATCACTGTCACGGTTCAGGGGCTGAGGGTAACGGCGGTTCGGAAACCTGCTCGACCTGTAAAGGTAGCGGTACGGTAATCCGTAACCAACAGACAATTCTTGGCACGATGCAGACACGTACTACCTGTCCGACTTGTGGCGGTGAAGGCAAAATCATCAAGAATAAATGTAAAGTATGTGCCGGAGAAGGTATCGTTTACGGCGAAGAAGTGGTAAGCGTAAATATTCCTAAAGGCGTAATGGAAGGTATGCAGCTTTCTATGAGCGGAAAAGGAAATGCCGGAAAACACAACGGTGTTCCGGGCGACTTGCTGATTCTTGTAGAAGAGGAACAGGACAAAGATCTGATTCGCGACGAAAATGACTTGATTTACAACCTGCTTCTCAGCTTCCCGACAGCCGCTTTAGGCGGTGCGGTAGAAATACCAACCATTGACGGAAAGGTGAAGGTCAAGATCGAATCGGGTACACAGCCGGGTAAAGTGCTCCGCCTACGCGGAAAAGGTCTGCCAAGTGTAAACGGATACGGTACGGGAGATTTATTGGTAAATGTCAGCGTATATGTACCGGAAGCGCTTAACAAAGACGAGAAAAAAGCACTTGAAGAAATGGAAAGCTCGGATAACTTCAAGCCCAATACTTCGATTAAGGAAAAGATTTTCAAGAAGTTCAAGAGTTTGTTTGACTAAACTGACTTTAAACTGAAAATGGATTCATGTCTATACGGGTTTTGAATGAAGTGATGATTTATTTTTTAGACGCGGATGACACGGATGACGCAGATTTTTTATTTATTGATGTGACAGCGCAGCCTTTAAATCCGTCTCATCCGTGTCATCTGCGTCTAAGAGATTGAATACATAGGCTAAAATCATTTACCTCATTTCTTTTCCGTTTTAAACGATACTGTTTTTTTTATAATTGAAAGATTTTTTGCGTTATAAAAGAAAAAACGTCAAAACTAATCCCATTCATCTGGTAGCATAGTATAGTTTTACTATCTTTGCCGACACTTAATTCTATGAGTAGAATAGGTAACCTGATGATAATTGATATAACTGATGAGACTAAAAACAATTCTGCTAACTACAGTGGCTACAGGCACCTTGATATGTGAACCTGTTATGGCATACGCTGTAGATTCCACACCCGATTCTATGGGATGGTTCCGAAAGAAAAAGAAGAGTGAACCAAACGACAGTGTTAAATCCAAAAACGAGTACGAGAAACTGACCGGAGACGGTAGCATCATTCACCGTGGTATGTTCAATGTGTACCAGAAAAAGAACGATTATTATTTTGAGGTACCGGTGGACTTACTGGGCAGGGATATGTTGGTAGTGAACAAGCTCCAACGCGTTCCTTCCGAACTGAACGAGGCCGGAGTGAACCGTGGTACGAATTATGAAAACCAAATGGTACGCTTCGAACAGGATAAGGCGACGAATAAGTTGCTTATCCGCCAAAGCCGCCCTCTCCCCCTCGCTCCTGCCGGAGACGCAATCAGCCAGTCAGTACGTGACAACTACATCTCACCATTGATAGCCGGCTTCAAGATTGAGGCATTCAATAATGACTCTACGACGATGGTTATCAAGGTGAATGATATTTATGATGGAACAGAGACGAGTATCAACAACGTATTTACCAATATCAACCTGGGAACGTCTTCCATCAAAAACCTTTCACGTATCCTTTCCATCAAAGCATTCGAGAATAATGTGGTGGCCACGTCCGAGCTGACAACGAAAGTGACCGAAGGAACGACTTCCGTCTACGTAACCGTTGAAGTCAGTTCTTCACTGATGTTACTGCCGGAAACACCTATGACCGGTAGACTGGATAATGCCCGTGTAGGGTATTTTACCAATCCTTTGCTCAGTTACAGCGACGGACAACAACGGGTCAGCAAGCAACAGTTCATTACCCGCTGGCGTCTGGAGCCTAAACCGGAAGACCGCGAACGGTATCTGCGGGGCGAATTGGTGGAGCCGGCCAAGCCGATTGTATTTTATATAGAAAACTCTACTCCGTATCGTTGGCGCAAGTATATCAAACAAGGTATTGAAGACTGGCAGGTGGCATTTGAACGTGCCGGATTCAAGAATGCCATTATCGCCAAAGAAATCACCGACAGCATGACGGTAGATATGGATGATGTGAATTACTCCGTACTGACCTATGCAGCCTCCACCAAAGCAAACGCTATGGGGCCGTCTATTCTGGACCCCCGATCAGGGGAAATCCTGGAAGCGGACATTATGTGGTGGCACAATGTACTAAATATGCTTCAGGAATGGATCACCGTACAAACAGGTACTGTACGCCCGGAAGCCCGCGGCATCAAGCTGTCCGATGAACTGATGGGAGACGCCATGCGTTTTGTAGCCTGCCACGAAGTAGGTCACTCTTTAGGGTTACGCCACAATATGATGGGATCATGGGCATTCCCCACCGATTCCTTGCGCTCCAAGTCATTCACCGACCGGATGAATTCGACCTCTTCTTCCATCATGGATTATGCCCGTTTCAACTACGTGGCACAACCCGGTGACGGAATAACCGCTCTTTCACCGCATATCGGTCCTTACGATATCTTCGCCATCGAATACGGTTACCGTTGGTATGGAAAAGAAAATCCGGAAGAAGAAAAGGATTTACTTTATGATTTCCTGAGCCGCCATACCGACCGCCTGTATAAATACAGCGAAGCGCAGGATGTACGCGATGCCGTAGATCCCCGTGCACAGAACGAAGATCTGGGTGATGACACCGTACGTTCTTCCCAATATGGTATTGCAAACCTGAAGCGGATCGTTCCCGAAATTATAAAATGGACGACGACCGGAGAAAAAGGACAGACTTATGAAGAAGCTTCCCGCTTATACTATGCCGTAATCAATCAATGGAATAATTATCTGTACCATGTACTCGCCAACATCGGTGGTATCTATATAGAAAATACAACTGTGGGTGACGGACAGAAGACTTATACTTTTGTAGAAAAAGAAAAGCAACAAGCTGCCCTGAAGTTCTTACTGGATGAAGTGCTGACTTATCCGAAGTGGTTATTCGACACAGAAGTAGGTGAATATACCTATCTGCTTCGTAACACTCCGCTGGGTGTTGTAGAAAATGCACCGACGCAGATATTGAAGAATGCCCAGTCCTATATCCTGTGGGATCTTTTATCCAACAACCGCCTGGTACGTATGCTTGAAAACGAAGCGGTAAATGGTAAAAAGGCTTTTACTGCCGTAGAACTGATGGATGGTTTACATCGTAGCATTTTTGCCACAACGGAACGGGGAGCATTGCCTGACGTCATGACACGCACCTTGCAGAAAAACTTCCTGGATGCCTTGATTACGGCCGCTGCCGAAAGCGAAGGAGTAAAAATCAACAAGAAGTTAATGGACAATCATTTCCTGCTGGATAACCAGTTACCGCTTTGCAGTTGTGATGAACATGCTCATCGCTCGTTGGATGCAGACCGGATGGGTGCCCGCCGCGAATTGAATTTCTACGGCTCACAACTGAACCGCATCTCAGATGCCATTTCCGTGAAACGGGGCGAATTGTTGCGGATCAAGGATCTGCTTCAAAGCCGCCTGGGAATATCAGATGTGGCAACCAAATATCATTATAAAGACATGATTCTCCGTATCAACACGGCATTAGGAATTTAAACCAGTTTTCAATTTAAGTATTAATTTTATTATTTTAACGGATGAAAAGACGCTTATCTGTCGCATTCCTATTACTAATAGGAACGTTCACATACGCCCTTGCCGCAAACCGGCAGGTAGAGGGTGTAGTCATCTCTTCTGAGGATAATTTGCCTCTCATCGGCGCTTCTGTCTATGTGACAGCCGGTGATTTGAAGAAAGTTGGGAATAATCAGTCCACCATTGGTGTCATTACTAATATTGACGGTCAATTTTCCATCTCCATTCCGGAGGGAGTTACCCGTTTTTATTGTAGTTATGTCGGCTATGATGTACTGGAAGTAAAGCTCGTACCGGGCAAGAATAAATATGACATCACCCTGCAACCTTCCGCCCACATGCTCGATGCGGTAGTTGTGACGGGATATCAGACTGTAGAACGCCGCAAGTTAACGGCCGCCGTATCGAAGATCGATATCTCGGACCAGATGATGGGTGCAACCAAGAGCATAGACCAGGCATTGGCCGGACAGATTGCCGGACTTTCCGTGAGCAACATTTCCGGTACTCCGGGCGCTCCTGCCAAAATCCGTATTCGCGGTACATCCTCTCTGAATGGTACGCAAGACCCTTTGTGGGTGCTGGACGGTATTCCATTGGAAGGAACGAACATTCCTAATATGGAAGTATTGAAAGACATCGATAACATAGGTCAAACCGCTATTGCCGGTCTGAATCCTGCCGACATCGATAATATCACCGTTCTGAAAGACGCTGCCGCAACTGCCATTTACGGTGCCCGTGCTGCCAATGGTGTAATCGTGATTACTACCAAGAAAGGTAAAGTGGGCAAACCGGTTATTAACTTCTCCACTAAACTGACCTATTCTCCGAAGTTGAATATAGACCGTTTGAACCTGTTGAACTCAGAAGAGAAGGTAGGTCTGGAACTTGACTTACTGGCAGCCGGCTATCCTTACAGGGAAACCAAAGGCGAGGTATACCGCATTATCTCCGGGTTGGGAGAACTCAGCAATTTCAAAGACGGAGGCTGGAACGCCTTGTCATCCAATGCTCAAAGCGCAATAAATAAACTGAAGGCAACAAACACAGACTGGAGTGATATTCTCTTCCGCGACGCATTCACACAAGAGTATAACCTGTCTCTTTCCGGTGGTAGTGAAAAGGCAACTTACTATACTTCTTTCGGATATATGAAAGAGAATGGTAACATTCCGAATGTATCTGCCGAACGTCTGAACTTAGTGATGAAGACCAGCTATAAAGTGAACAGCATTCTGAAAGTAGGTGCCTCTATGTTTGCCAACCGCCGTAAGAATTCAAGTTATCTGCCAGATTCGGATGGTTTAACCAATCCGATATTCTACTCTCGTCTGGCTAACCCTTACTTCACGCCATACAACGAAAACGGTAATTACAACTACGACATTGATGTGGAGAATGATGTGGATATGGACTTTGGATTCAACCCTTTTGAAGAACTAAAAAACACCACCAACGAAACCACTATCAATGGGCTCTCATCTATCTTTGATGCAGAGTTACGTTTTGACGACCGATTCAAGTTTACCACCCAGCTCGGTTTACAACTTGATAAAACATCCATCGAGAAGATTGCCGATGAAGAATCTTTTGCCATGCGTAAGGAAAAAAAGAATCACCGCAGCAATGGTGTAACTTACCTACCTGCGGGAGGATTCCATAAGGCCAACGAAAATTCATTGTCCCAACTCACCTGGAAAGCGATGGGAGAATATCGCGATACCTACAACGACATCCATGAGTTCGAAGCAATGGTAGGAACGGAAATCCGGAAGACATGGGAAGAAAAGCTATACAGTGCCGGTTATGGATTTGACCGTAAAACATTGACAACAAAGCCTATTATCTTCCCGGAAGAGAGCCAGGCATTCAAGTTACATGAAAAGGGTCATGTGGAGAACGCATACGTGTCCGCTTTCTCAACCCTGTCTTATTCTTTATTGAACCGCTATACATTGGGAGGAAGTATCCGTTTCGATGGTTCCGACCTTTTCGGTGTAGACAAAAAGTACCGCTATCTGCCCTTATATTCAGTCAGTGGTTTGTGGCGTATTTCCCAAGAACCTTTTATGGCAAGTGCCAAATGGATAGATAATCTGGTAGTCCGTGCATCCTATGGTTTGCAGGGAAACATAGATAAAAACACCTCTCCTTTCCTTTTGGGAAATTACAGAATTGAGAATATCCTGCCGGGAGGTTCAGAAGATATGATTGACGTTTCCGGCGCACCGAACAAAAAAACTGCGTTGGGAGAAAACCCATTCTGTAAATGCAGGATTTGATTTTGCTGTATTGAATCAGGCTATCAACCTGAGTGTAGACTACTACTACAGAAAAGGTGTAGATTTGATCGGAACCCAGATGTTACCTCTGGAAACAGGTTTCGAAATGCTGACCGTCAACTGGGCCAGCATGCGAAATCAAGGTGTCGAGGTCGCTCTCAGCACACGCAATGTCCACACCAAGAATTTTATGTGGACCACTAACTTCAACTTCGCATACAACAACAATAAGGTACTGAAAGAAGCACTGCGCGAAGATGCCTTGGAACCGGGACGTGAAGGTTATCCCGTAGGAGCCTTGTTTGCCTTGAAAACAGCCGGGCTGGATGAAGAAGGTTATCCGGTGTTCCAGGACAAAGACGGAAAAGCCGTATCGGCCATGGAATTCTTTAAACTTCAGGAATGGGGATTCGGAGCAACCGACCTGACAGCCCGCGAGCGTCGTGAACTTTACACGTATGCCGGTACTGCTGACTGCCCTTATACAGGTGGTTTCAATAATACTTTCACCTACAAGGCTTTTGAACTGGGTGTCAACTTCAGCTTCGACTTCGGTGGAAAGGTACGCAGTCAACCCACCTACTCTATCGTTGATTTCGACAAAGGACGTAACACGAACCGTGATATCCTGAATCGTTGGACTCCGGAAAATACGGAAACGATCTTCCCGGTTCTGCTGAGTCAGAACGAACGTCTGGACGAATATATGTGGTATTCAAATCAGAATGAAATATACCGTAACCTGGATATTTGGATCAGAGACCTGAACTATGTGAGACTGCAAAATATTCGGCTGGGCTATACATTGCCTACTAACTTCAGCCGCATGTTGGGAATGACTTCCGCCACAGTTGCCATAGAAGGACGCAACTTATTGGTATTCGGCTCAAGCTACAAAAACTATCTCGATCCGGAAACCATGTCCAATGCTTATGCAACACCGGCTCCCAAGTCCGTGACCTTAAGCCTGAACCTGATTTTTTAATTTTATAGAGAGTAACAACAATGAGAAAGATATATATCATGTTATTGATGAGCAGTGTAGTATTGCTGACTGCTTGCGATATGTTGGATATCCAGCCTACGGGAAAAGTGATACCTCAGACCTTAGCTGAGTACAGAGCGCTGATTGCCACAGCTTATAAAAATGTTCCCGATGCCAGAGGACTCGCCTGCTTCCGTTCTGATGAACTGTATGTAAAAAATGATAGTTGGGAGCTGGACCGTTACGGAAAAATTGAGTGTTGGGATGACTTCAGCGCACCGGGACAGACTACTTCCTTTGAATGGAAGAACTTTTATAGTATCATGTTCACCGCAAACTATACCATAGAAGAACGGAATTCAATTAATGAAGGAAGCGAAGCGGACATCGACCAATTAATCGGTGAATGTTATCTGCTCCGTGCCTACATGCATTTCCTGTTGGTAAATCTCTACGGACAGCCTTATACCTGTCCGGGAGCGTTAGAAACGAAAGCAGTGCCACTGAAACTGAACAGCGATATCAACGAAATTCTGAAGAAAAATACAGTCGCACAGATTTACGAGGCTGTACTTTCGGATATCAATGATGCAGAAAAACTGATTAATAAGGAATCCTGGGAACAGAAGTTTTCTTATCGTTTCACCACCTTATCCGTAAAAGCCCTCCGTGCCCGTGTACATTTGTATATGGGGCAATGGAACGATGCGTATAAAGCAGCCGAATCTGTTCTTGCCGAAAAGAATACACTGGAAGATTTCAATGACGAAGCGTTCATTTTGCCAAACAACTACCAGTCCGTAGAGAATATTACGGCTTTGGAACGCGGCATGTCCTCCAACTATACGCAGGCGGCTGTTCTGTCCGAAGATTTGGCAGCTTCATACGGAGAGGGGGATTTGCGTCTGGATGCTTACTTCAAACCGGCTGACAAGAACGGCTACCGTTTTAGCCAGAAGAGTGGAAAAGATGATTTCCGTTGTTCTTTCCGTGTAGGCGAAATGTATCTGAACTCAGCAGAAGCGGCTGCACAATCGGACAAACTGCCTCAGGCACGCACCCGTTTGTTGGAGTTAATGGAGAAACGCTATACACCGGAGGCATACGCAGCCAAAGCTACCGCCGTCAATGCCATGGCTAAAGAGGCATTGATAGAGGAAATCCTGAACGAACGTAAACGTGAACTCGCTTTCGAAGGACACCGTTGGTTTGACCTGCGCCGTACAACCCGCCCACGCATCGAGAAAGTTCTCAAAGGAGGAACCTATGTGCTGGAACAGGATGACCAACGCTATACAATTCAGATTCCGAGAGAAGCAATAGCGGCTAATCCGGAGTTGGCTAATTAACCAATCAGCTAATTCATAAAATACAAAACCTCCTTTCTCAATCCCCATGACAAGATTAGAAAGGAGGTTTTTTCTAAGATACACACAATTTACTCCACAGGAGTTATCTTCACAAAAGAAACTCCATGATAGGGAACCTGTGTCCGGAACTCCCCATTATATTCCCCCAAATCTTTTTGCCGCCACAGATCGCGAACAGATACTTTGCCAGTAATTCCCAGTTGCTTGAGAGCTAATTCGAAATCATACGTCTTCATCTGGATAGCTTCAGCCTCATCCTGATCCCACAAGATAAAATAAGGATCTATCTGGAAGAATCCTACTGCATACGATCCATCATATAGTTTCTTATACCATATCTGCCCATTATCAGTCAGCAATTTTGTGGCCGGTGCTGCCAACGGGTCCTGATTCACAGCAATCACTTCATTATTTGTCAGTAAACTCAACGTAAAATCATCTATATCGGACATATCACAACCGATCAACAGCGGAGCGGAAAGAATGCACCATAGAGAAATATGGGAATATTGTTCATCAGGAGTCAGAGCCGATTCATGAACCTTCTCTCTCCAAGCCTTACCCAGTTTTCCTACCACCAGCATATCGGGATCATTATAGTTCCCCGGTGCAGTAGCCTGAGCACAAACATCCTGAAAACAACCGATGGCTGTCACCACATTCCATTCATCAGTAATGTCACGGGTGGTGCGCCACAGCTCACCTCCTGCCTCCCTTGCCCAATTCCAGACATTGGGAGCACCATATCCCACACAATAGACAATGTCCCGATCCACTTTATCCAATGCATCACGCATAACAATATAGGGTTCGCGGATTGTTTTCTCTTCTGAATCCTTCTGAACCGCATGATATCCGCAATGATCATATTTGAGATAATCTACTCCCCATCTGCCCCAGGTCCGTGCATCTATTTCCTCATGCTGATAACTGCCCAGATAATCACCACATGTTGTCGGTCCCGGTGAAGAATAAATACCGAATTTCAATCCCAGAGAATGAATATAATCAGCCAAGCCTTTAAAATCAGGGAATTTCTCATTGGAAAGCAATTCTCCCTGCTTGGTACGTTCGGCAGCTTCCCAGCCGTCATCAATATTCACATACGTCCATCCGTATGCATGCAACTTTTCATTCATCATGCGGGCAGCCTCGCGCACTTTCTCATCATCTACAGAAAGTCCCCAGCAATTCCAACTGTTCCATCCCATCGGAGGAGTCAGAGCAATCCGGTCTCCTATTTTCAAGGTAATTTCTTTTTCGGCTACACCTTTTTCGTTCATGGCTTTCAGAAGCACTTTGAAATCTCCTCTAAGTTCGGTTTTTCCCGTAATAAAGCCGGTGGAAGTATCTAATTTCAGTCCGGCAGGGAGTCCTGACGCTTCAAAAGTCATTGGCCGGTTACCACTTGCCATAATCGTCATCAGGAACGGATTTCCCGGACGGGCGCCATATACCAGAGGATTATTAATCCGTGGAGTTTCCGGAGCTTCCGGTGTCAGAATGTACTTCTCCTTAGCCACAGGCTTCGGCCAGGCAGGTATCGGGGTAATCTCTCCACGAGTCACAAACTTCACATTCAACCAGTCAGCATGGTCGTACATAATGCCATCGCCACATTCTTCAACCAATAGCAACACTTTATCAATGCCGGAGAGGCTGACATTGAACTCTTTTACGGGATCGCCCTTCCGCATCACACCGCTTTTCCAAAGTTCTTTTTTATCTCCGATTATCTTGAACTGCAATTTACCGGCATACAGGTTGTTATCATCCGCTCCAACCAAGCCACTTACTGAAACGGCTTTACCCCCCAAATCATACAGCATACGGCTGATGGAATGAGCTCCGATACCCCGCTCATACACAACACCATTTACCGTAAGCGGAGTCCATACCACAGACTGATTTATCTGCGGTATTCCCCAATCCTGCACAAAACAGGAGTCCTTATAAACTTCATCCAACCAGACTTCACGCTTCGGCCCGTTATTACAAGAGGAAACAAACCACAAGTTTGCCCAAAGAGCCAATGCAATAATTACGTTTTTCCCAGTTTTCATAATATTTTGCTTTTTATTTCAGGACCGGATTAATAAACAACTCATCTATATATACCTGTTGCGGAGCTTCAAAAGCGACCTTTACATAGCGTACATTTTCATCCAGCTGGTCAAACAATATGCTTTCAATCCAGGCATCATGCTTGTTGTTCGGGAAATAAGGGGCGTCTTTTATGGAAGACAGATTATACTCTTTACCGTCTATTGAAGTATACAGATATGTCTTCATCGGCATACCTATTTTTTCCGGATTATAATTCAGCATACGCAACATAGCTTTCTGAACACGGGTTTTCTTTTGCAGATCCACTACAAATTCATGATAGCCGGCCTCGAACTTCACCCAGCGGGCATCCTTACTGTCCTCTTCAGCAACCTTACCATCCAGTAACGGTTGCAAACCGGCCTTTCCAAGCATCATTTCCGGAGCCGCTCCATTGACTAATTTCTCCATAAATGCTGCTTCCATCAGTTTCCAATATTCCTTTCCGTTCTTCCAGTCCATATAGTCAGCATAAACTTTGTTCGACCAGACAGGTTGTCCCAACTGATACTTTGACTCAGGATTCTCAATGATACCGTAGAACATAAATGAAATGATCTTATCAACCCCCGCCGCAGATGCTGCAACCTGCTGGGACAGCAGCCTCGGATAGGCTGCCGGAATCAAGGCAGAAGTACGGTCATTGGTACCCTCTTCCCAAGTGAAAGTCTCACAATTTGCCCACATTTCAATATTCAGGCGGTTATGAATATCACGCAATCTCTGCCAGTTCTTCTTCAGACGGGGAAGTGTGAACTGATCGCGTACACACCCCACTTCATCCTGATAGGCAATAATATCCACTTTCAGTTTCTGCATTTGCTTCTCATATTCCGGATTATCAAATTCTGACAATCCGATTCCATAAGGAGAGATCAGGGTTTTCTTGCCCGGAGCCAATTTTTTAGCCTTCTCTGATAAGGTATTTACCGACTGCACCGCATGCTCCGCAAAAATAGGACAAAGGCAATCTTCTACCGGTAAATACCAGCCATAAAAGGCTTTGTGGTTTTTATAAAGAGATGCCAACTCTTCCATGATCCGGAGCTGCCGTTCCTTAATTGCCGGATCAAGCAGATTATCATCCTGATCCTTTGCCCAGCCACTACTCATGAAAATCTTCATATTATGTTTGGCTGCTTCATCCAGAATAGCATCCACAGGACTTTTCTTATCCTTATTATACCACCAAGGCATTATTTGCGAAGGATAATAAGATTTTCCTTCATTGGCAACCTCCATGAGTACCAGATATTCGATACCCATAGCCGACAATTCACGTACTTTAGCTTCCCACAATTTCGGGTCCATATTATCAAAGCTCTGAGGATTCGTATATTTATTACGTACATCCTTGTATGCCAGGTTGATCCAGCTACCTGTAACAGGTTTCACACCCAAAGCCGACTCGGTGGTTTTCTCTTTTTTCTGTTTGTCGGAAGCGGCATTATCCGCACCCACCGTAACTACCGGTAACGCAACTAATAAAACTGACAGAGCAAATCCTATCATTTGAAATTTCTTCTTCATAGTACACATTTATAAATCTATATTAAGTTATCAACTTCCTCCGGACACTATAATCAGTACCAGACCGGAGATAAAAAGAATAAGCATCAGCGTAAGTAACAGATTGGTAGACCTTGAAGCCCCCTTAAACTCTTTCCAGATGAAGAGTCCCCACAAGGCGGCTACCATCGTTGCCCCTTGCCCCAGCGCATAGGAAATAGCCGCACCGGCTTTTCCGGCAGCGATATAGCTGCAAGCAGTTCCCAATGCCCAGATTATACCGCCCAACACACCCACCAGATGCGTATTGAAGTTTCCTTTGAAATACTGGTCGTAGGACACAGGTTCTCCCATAAAAGGTTTCTTCATCACCAGTGTATTGAACAGGAAATTACTGATAAAGATACCTATTGCAAACACGAACAAAGCCGAATAAGGAGTCATCATGCCTGCCGTGGGTGCTTCCAGATTTTCCAGGTCCATAGCTGCCGCCACAAAACGATAAAAGAACGCCATCAGGATACCGGCGCATACAGCAACCAGGATACCTTTCTTACGAGTGCTCTGACCGGACGTTTTGGAAACTTTTCCGGATGCTATTCCATTAAAAATAATAGCCAGTACAATCAGGAAAACTCCCAGGAAAAGAATGACGGGATCTCCCTTCGGAACACTGAAATAATTGACAAATACACCCAGCACCAATGCCAGCCCCACCCCTACAGGAAAAGCAACCGACATCCCTGCCAATGACATAGAAGCCGATAGCAGAATATTAGAAGCATTGAATATCACACCACCCAAGAAAGCGCTCCAAAAGTTCTCCGGACTCACTTGCAACAAGTCCTGTATAAATCCTCTCCCGGCCTCTCCCGTACTACCTAAAGTCAATCCCCAGATCAGAGAGAAAAGAACGATGCCAATCACGTAATCCCAATAGAACAACTCGTAGCGCCAGGTCTTGGCTGCCAACTTCTGAGTATTTCCCCACGATCCCCAGCAAAGCATCGTAACCCAACACAACGCCACTGCCAATCCGTAGCTTTCAACTATAAACATAATCGGTATTTTTAGAGGTTAATTTATTCATTCAGGTCCAGTTCTTTACGATACGGAATAGAAGACTGCGCTCCCATTCTTGTCACGGCAACAGATGAAACTTTAGAAGCCATTACAGCAGATTGCCTCAAGTTCATGCCTTCTGCCAGTCCCACACATAAAGCACCGTTGAAAGTATCGCCGGCAGCCGTTGTATCAACAGGTTCCACTTTAAAAGCATCCACACAATACGAAGTATCGCCTTCTCTCACCAAGCAGCCCTTCGAACCCAAAGTTACAATTATATTCTGTACTCCCATCGCGCTGATTTCTTTTGCAACCCGTTCCGCATCAGCATCATTCACAATCTTTATACCGGTGAGCATTTCGGCTTCAATCCGGTTGGGAGTAATCATAAACAGGTATCTGAATAACTCTTCCGGAAGACTCCGTGCAGGGGCCGGATTCAAGACTACCTTCACCCCTTTTTCAAAAGCTTTCCTGGCAGCATATTCCACCGTTTGAATCGGAATTTCCAGTTGCATCAACAAGATGTCTCCTTCGCACATTTCCTCCACAACTTTATCCACATCCTGCTCGTTCAGCAGCATATTGGCTCCGGAAGCCACCACTATACTATTCTCTGCGTGATCATCCACACTGATCAAAGCAACTCCGGAAGCAGAGTTTTCATCAAGAGTGATATATTTTGTATCTATTCCCTCTTTCTTGAAATAATCCACTGACTGCTGTCCCAGTATATCATTCCCCAACTTCGCTACAAAGATCAGATTACCACCCAACCTTTTCACTGCAACTGCCTGATTGGCTCCTTTACCACCCTGGTTCATAAAGAATTCACCACCCAGAATGGTTTCACCGGGAACCGGCAGATGAGAGGTCTTCACCACCATATCTATATTGGAACTGCCAATTACTATAATTTTCTTCATGGTACTATATTTATAATAAATAAATGTATGTATCGCCGTGACAAAACATTTCTTCTAAAAACTTATTCATAATCAAGTATTTCCCGTTTACTGATTGAGCATACCATTGGTTTCTTTCAGTTTCATTAGGCAATACTGAGAGTTTCACCGCTTGGAACAAAGAGTTTCCCCAAGTGAAACTTTGCTTTTAGTATGATTGCTTATTTTCTTTCAAGATATTTCTTATACCCTTCATAGGTATCTGTTCCCGGCTTGAAGGTGGCCCAACTGAAATTCGTGATATGATCGGTAAACATTCCGGCTACTCTCAGCTGTTCCTCCAGCTCGATCCAGGGTTTGGTCCGCATGGTAATTCTCGGACACCAGCACTCTTTGAACGACTCTATATCTACTCCGAAAATCACTCCGTTAGCATCGCAGGCTTTCTTTATTTCGGCAAACCAGTTGGGCAGGTCCACATCAAAATCTACCAGACAACGTCCGCCTATATCCTGAAGATAAAGTACATCTATATCGGGAGTCTGGGCAAATATCTTACCAAACCATTTTCCGCAGAGATCAGCAGGCATTCCCCTCCACAAAGCAGGAGCTATGCAGACTTCTTTCGGAGACTTCGACTTCACATAAGCCGCCACTGTCTGCAAATAATTAGCCAGCATAGACAAGGCGGGTTCCTGCTGCCAGCCTACCGGATACGAGCCGTCATGAAATTCTTCGGTTATGTACCATCCCGCCAGGCTGGGATGATTCCCCCAAAGGGCAAACAGTTCATCGAATACTTGTTTATTACGCTCCACCAGAAATTCATATTGTTCCGGTTTTGTAGTATCTTCCTTGCTGTAATCACCGGGATATAGTCCGACAATCAGCTTCATCCCGTTACGCTCGGCAGCATCGAACATTCGGTTCATGATATCATATTGCTTGGTCACCCACGGCAGATTTGTCGGCGAATAGAAAGAAGATTTCTCATTCGTGCGGTCATTGAAACCTTCGGCATACTGGATAATCCAAGTGTCAATGCCCACTTCACGGCTTGCTTTGAATTCTACGTCCCAGTCGGTCTCTTTATAGACGCCATTCAGCTGAATGAAAACACTGGAGAACTTGGGAGTTCCCTTGAATTCAGGAGTATAAGAGGTCAGCTGCTCCAGATTGTCGATGCAAACCTCACCTGTACATGCGCTGTTATCATCGTTCGTGATTTCAAGACGATAACCTTCAAGACGGTTCAAAACCAGTTTGTTTTCGCTCAGATCACGCCCTTTGACAAAAGTAAAGGCCTCATAAGGCATCACTACACGTGTCCATTCTTCCTTGGTCAGTACATCCTTATCCACATACTCGAAGAACTGCCAGCGATCTTTGTCATGAAGCGCATCCTGCGTAAACTGATCCACATCCTGAATAAGCATGAAACGGAAGGTACCTTTATTATTCTTATTACCTTTCACCCAGATGGAAAGTCCCAGCGGATGGAAAGACAAATCACTGCGATAGTCTCCCCCACTCTGCTGGATATATACGGATTCGGTTCCGGACGCATTGCCGGAAAAAGAGTATTTAAGCTCGAAGCTTCCCGTTCCCTCCACACAGTCATCACTGATAAAACGGTCTATCGAGGTTTGCGGTGACTCGGGAAGTCCTTTCATTTCGTACACCACACAGCTCATCTCGTCGTAAGCATTCAAAGTCTTTACCGCACGTGCTTTCGCTACTATCTCCTCTGCTGTGGGGGCCTGCTTACTCCCGCAAGCCGCCAACACAAGCAGCAGAGAAGAAATACTGATTAGGGATAGTATATTTTTCATATTTATTTCGTTGTATAGATTATTACTTCGGTTATCCATATTTTCCCGTTCGATACGGGATTTTTCCATTTAAAAGTTACAGTGTGCTTCCCTACAGGACGGTCATAGCAGAAGAACAATTCACACTTCCGGTGATTGATATATTGGGGCAAGGCGGTGGTTTCATAGAACTGTCCATCGATATATACATCCATCTCCGCCGTATAGTCCGCCGGAAGCCCACCTGCCACGTATCCTTTTACAACCAGTCCGGTTCCTTCGAAAGAGAAGGGATTTACATCATCTATGGATTTCTCTATTGTAAGTTTATCGCTCACTTTCAGATTCTCAAAAGCTACTTCCAAAGCAACAGGTCTGATGTTCTCCCGTCTGATTATGAAGTCTGTTCCTGCCTTCCCGTTTCCATGTTTCTGCAACATCTCGCTGGCATGTCTGTACGTCATGTCATAGGCTTTATTCAGACTGATATCCGTATGGGAGAAAGGTATGTCTTCTACTTCATACAAAGCTTCTTTCCAGGATTCGGGGATGTTGCTGTATCCTATCATGGTTCCCAGGATGCCTGCGGCTGAAGCCGGATTACAGTCAGAGTCCTGACCGGCACGCGTGGCGATATCTATGGTCTTTGTGAAGTCCCCCTGTCCGTAAAGCAAGCCCAGGAGTATATAAGCACCGTTTATCTTCGTACCGATATTAAAGGAGTTATGAATGCCTTCGGGACAACTGATTTCTTCGCTCCACTTGTTCTGCAACTCGAACCAGGTTCGTTTCCAGTCTTTCGGATATTTCCTGTGCCAGCGAATTACGTCCGACATACATTTGTGGAAATCGCTTTCTTCCGGTATCACCTTCAACGCTTCTTTTACGATATATTCTATATCATTGCTGACATAAGCCAGAGAGTACATGGCTGCCACATAAACTCCGCCATACCATCCTTCACCATAGGACATGATATGCCCCACCCTATCGCAGATTTCAGCGGCCTGATTAGGCATTCCCGGTGACATAATCCCGGCAAAATCCGCTTCAATCTGGAAGTCGATGCAATGTGCATGAGGGTTATTCTTCCAGTAACCACTCTGGGGTGCTTTCATCCCCTGCAACAGATTGTAGCGGGCTACCTGGTTGGCATGCCACAATGGATATTCTGTCCGCCCGAAAGCCGTCGCAAAAGAATCAATCGGAGCATCCAGCCCGCATCTTTCGAAGACTTCCACAAAAGTCAGATCCACATAAACATCATCATACAAACCGGGAAAGGTATCATACCAATTCTTGACCGTATGCTTATCCCAGGGAATGGGAATATAATCCTGAATGATAGTTCCCAAGAATTTAAACTCAGTAGGTCCCCCGTAACTGCATCCCAGGGTCTGCCCCGCCCATGCGCCCTTCACTTTATCACGCAGGCTCTGCTCGGACAGAACAACTTCTTTATTTCCTTTATGAACGGCGGCAGCCAGATCGGCTATAAAGAAGAAAGCCATCAGGAGCCATATTAGATTTCTTTTCGACATACTCATTTCTTGTTTTTACTTTCGGGCTTTACTCAATCACTTTATCCGTCAGATCCCAGCCCATAATCGTTGAGATATAAGGAATTATCCACATCGCCATCTTCTTATGTCCCGAATATCCGGGATGCCATGCAGCCCCCAGGTCGGTAGTCCGGTTATAGAGGTTCTTATCCAGTTTCAGTAGAAAGACTTTCGGATCATTCACTTCGTTTATTATCGCTTCATAATAACTGAATACAGGAGCTTGCATAGCTACAGGGTAAATGCACAATATGGGAATATCTCCATAATGCTCACGCAGTTGTGCAAGGATCTGTTTGTATGCTTTGGTGAATTCGCTTTTGTAAGGATGGGGCTCCGTTGAGAAATCATTGGAACCTAAATTGATAACTACCAGATCCGGAAGATATCCCTTAAAATTCCATTTATGAGTAAGGTCTTCGTCAAAGGTATTCAGCATCCGGTCTTTCATCGTAACCTTCGACACGCGTACCGAATCACCATAATTGCGAGCGGCTCCTCTACCGGAATGGGCAATCAGTGTATAGTCCGCATCATAATAACGGGCTACCATAGAGGCAAATGTGAGATTACAATTTTCCGTCTCCACCAGGAAAGGCTCATCGCGATGTTTCCCGTCTGTGCCATATCCGCAGGTAAGCGAGTTTCCGATAAACTCGATATGCCGTGTGCGTACTGCCGGCTCTTCCGCCAGGCGTCCCGAACCGGACAAGACAAACTGATGGATAGTTGTCTTGCCGAATTCACCTTCGGAACGTTTCTGTATCTTCAAACTATGAATGCGCTTATCTATGCCCGATACCAGATGGATCAATGTATCCGTTCCGCATACTTTCACGACTTTATGCAGGTTGCCATCAACAAATACATTATAATAACTCGTTCCTGTTTCAGAAACTTTCACTGACAGCCTTCCACCAGTAAAACGGGTTTCCAGATAAGTACCTACCCAGTCGAAAGCTACCGAACCATCGGAAGAGACCAATGTTCTGCCGGTATACCGCACGGCAGGATCATTCCCTTTGTAAACAGTTCCGTTTCTTTGAGCTTTCAGTTCCGCAGAACAACTTATCCCTATCAGGATAAACAGATATAGACAATAACGTTTCATCATTTTCCTTATTTACGTTTCTTATTTTTAGCTTTCAATTCTTTCAGGTATTTCATGTATCCGTTGAACAAGTCGATAGTGCGTGCTTCGCCCACACGGATAGACATCTTCGGATCATTGAATACACCCGGGAACTGATAGCAAAGAATCTTCTCGAAGTTATCAAACAGGTTCAGGTCACGGATGATTTCTTCTACCGGACGGGGATAGAGGGAGTTATCCGGATTGAACAGAAATACTTCCAGGTCGAACCACAAATGAGCTTTAGCCTCATCACAAACTTTCTGCAACATGTTAGCCGCTTCCTTACCGGTCAGATCACCATCCGGCATACGGGCAAATCCGAATGGACACAAGATATCCAGATGTTCCATGAGTGCCGGATACGTATCCATTCCGTTGGGAACTTCAAAACTGTTGGTAGCCAACATGATCGGTTTGTCCGGTGCAAATCCGTTACAGTAAGCCTTAAACTCTTTGAAGAAATTCACAATATCGTCTTTTCTCTTTTTACGCATTTCGGGGCGTTGTTCCCAGTTATCCAGACCACCGCCACTCTCTTCGGACACATAGAAAGCATAAAAGGATTCATGGTGACCATACATATCCCACAGTTCTTTAGCCACCCGCTTGTGCCATTCCAAAGATTCGGGGGTAAAGTCGAACCAAGCAAACATACCCACTCCCATCAGTACGTTCATGCCCTGTTTATCGGCTTCCGTCAGGATGGCCTCAATCGGATCTTTGGCTGTAAGTTCCATACGACCGGGATACAGTTTGGAAGGATAGAAGGCTTTACCTACATAGTTATCCACATTGGTAGTATGTTTGCCTACATATTCTTCATTGCGGAAAACTTCCTGAATGACCACCATATTCATTTCCAGCTTATTCATGGAACGGATTAACTCTCTCCATTGATCATCGGTCATCTTCTTGATATCCTGATTCCAATGTTTTCCTTCGATTTCGCTCCAGTGATAGATGCCCGTCCAGGCACCGGATATCTGTTGGATAGAGCGAATGTCCGATTCAATCACTTCTATATCTTTTGTCTTCCGATAGGCCTTGCCTTCATTAGCCACTTTGAAGATCACTTTATTCTTCCCCACCCGGTCCTTGGTAGGTATAACCACCTTAACCGTTTCGGCCTTTCCGGCAGGGATTGTCACAACCGTTTCGTATAACAGTGCATCCTTATTCTCTTTATTCCAATACAAAGCTACCTGATAAGTCTGTTGTGAAGCACTTTCGTTCACAATACCACCGCGGATATCCAGATCGACCTTATTGGTGATCTTTCCCGGAGGTATTAAAGTTAAGCTCACTTTATTCTCTGCCTGCAAACTTACCAGACTGAACAAAGAAAAAAGAAGTAAAAAAGTACGTTTCATAATCATCTTTTTAAATTAGAATTAGTTAAAACTACCCGGATAAGAAATCCGTGATTCAATCTCGCCACCAGCCAGACGAATATAGGAATCGAACTTGCGTTCTCCCTCCTGCAATATGATTACACGGGCACCGTTAGCCAAATTATTGTACACCGTATTTCCACCTGTATAACGCCCGTAGGCCAATAACACCTCCTTATACATAACTGCATAATCATTGTTATGATCGTGACCGACAAATGTCCCCATAACATCTCCGCACTCCTTGATAGAAGTAAACAGACCTGAATTAGTGGTAGGGCAAGCAACTCCTTCACCTCTCACTCCAAACAATCTGTTCTTATCTTCCATCACAGCATCTTTGTATTCGGGTATGGGAATGTGGAAGAAAGCCAATGCAGGAAGAGGGATATCATTATTCTGCTTCGTAAATTCCTTGCTTTGATTTCTGTACCAGGCAATCTGATCAAACTTAATCCAGTCATATCCGGGTACTGACTTTATCTGCGTGTATGCATGAGAATCGATGCAATATAGAAGAGCCGCATTTTTATTCTTATCCTTTGACGACTTCACCGTCAAAACATAATCGGAAGCGACTTCGCCCCCACGGGCAGGCATCATACTGTTTTTCTTTTGCGAGAGATAATCATACAATTCCACCCGGGTGCGATCATACTCATCATCATGATTGCCAAATACCACTCCAAACGGAATATTGCGTCTAATGCAAGGCTCCAAAACAATGTCCAGCCCTTTGAAAACTTCATTGGAAACGACCACATCTCCCGTAAACATGACGAAATCAGGACGTTCGGCATCCAATACTTCGTTAATACGATCCAGAGATATTTGTGAATTCGCCTGATCATCATATTTATAATGAACATCCGTAAACTGTACAATCTTAAACTTACCGTCACGATTGAACTTCAATACTTCTTTCTGGCCCAAAACCGTAAGAGCATTGAATAATACCATTAAGCATAAAGCTATTTTCTTACACATCATATCTTTTATTTTAAACTATCTATAATCTTCAATAATAATTCAGGTTCATCTGTAGTAATATAGTCTACTCCCAATAAATAATATTGTTGCAGCTCTTCCGCATTATTCACCGTCCAGACATTGGTAAGCAAACCGGCTTCCCTGGCTTTTTGAGTCAGATTCTTATCTTGCCTGTATGCATAGTAAGAATAATCAATTCCTGAGATGCGGTCGTTCACAAGGTCCTTCAGTTCCTTCTTACCTTCCCATAAGTAAAGAGTTCTGGCTGTAGGGTCCAGTTCGCGGATATGTTTCAATACCTCATAATTGAAACTGATATATTCCACATACCCCTGCATTTTCATGCGATGAACAATATTCACCACAGAGTCTGTCAACTGCAACGTACGTTCCAACCCTTTCTGGGAATCTTTTATTTCAATAATAGGATGGGTACTATTCTGCGCCCTTGCAGCTATCAAGAGCTCCTGAAGTGAAGGTACCGGGTCTTTCTCATGAATCGTTTGTTGAAATAACTGCAATGAAGTGATATTTTCAACTTCCAATCCATATACATGCGGATCATGAGAAAGAACAACTTTATTGTCAGCAGTTAACCAAACATCCAATTCAGATCCCTGACATCCCAATTCTACCGCATTCTGAAAAGAACGAACTGAATTTTGCAACACCCCTTTCTGTCTCCAAGCACCCCGATGAGCCACCACTCTGTTCTTACTGAAGCCGTCTTTCAATAATTCAAACTCACACTGCTGCCCGTCAATCAAAAGAGTTATGCCGTATCTGTAACTCGTCTGCCCAGCTGATAACGCTCTATTCTTTTTCAGACAGATTGATTTCTCTTTAAGATCAATCCGGAAGAGAGAAGAAGTATCACTCAACAAACGAACATTGGAGGGTGTGGGATATATCCGCCCCACTACACTCCCCGACTGCCCCACGGAAATCAGATAATTATCCAACACATACTTCGAAATATCTCCGGCCCTCATGACGAAGGTGCTAAGAAGCATTCCTGCTATAAAGATTGCATTTTTCATCCTATTCTATCAATAACAAATATACACATCCATAAAATCGTTATTTATATCCGAATAAAAAATCCCGTCTACTTATCCCGTTCACACATAGTCGTAGCGGTTATTTAAACGGGCTACACCCTTTCAGTGTTAAGGCTACACCCTTTTGTTCGGATAGCTACACCCTTTCGCCCTTATGGTGTAGCCCTTTTCTGTTTACCACTACACCTTCGGGTATTAGAGTCTTCATTATTTACAAAAGTCCATTGTCTTCCAGATACTTTTTATAACTTGTATAATTGTTTGTACCCTTCTTAAAAGTAACCCAACTGAAATTCGTGATATATTCGGTAAACAACCCAGCTACGAATAATTGCTCCTTTAGTTCACTCCAGTTCTTTTCCCGATAAGGGACATTCGGACACCAGCAACTCTGGAATGATTCTATATCAACACCAAAATGTACGCCGTTGGCATCACATGCTTTTTTAATCTCAGCAAACCAATTGGGCAGGTCTACATCCACATCCACCAAGCAGCGTCCGCCAAGATCCTGAATGTATAAATAATCAATATTGGGCGTCTGGGCGAAAATCCGTCCGAACCATTGGCCACAAAGATCAGCTGGCATACCTCGCCATAAAGCAGGAGCAATAGAAACGGGCTTATCCGATTTTGTCTTGATATAAGAGGCCACTCCTTCAAGATATTTAGCCAACATGGATAAAGAGGGTTCTTGCTGCCAGCCTACAGGATAAGAACCATCATGAAATTCTTCTGTTATATACCAGCCTTCAAGGCAAGGGTGATTGCCAAATTGCTCATACAGCTCATCGAACACCATCTTATTTCTCTCTAAATTGAGATTATATTTCTCCGGTGATGCCGTATTCGTTTTACTGTAATCACCGGGATAAAGACCTACAATCAGTTTTATGCCATTGCGCTCGGCAGCCTCGAACATTTGGTCGACAAAGTCATACTTCTCGGTAATCCAAGGCATGTTGGTATTCTTATAGAACGAAATACTGGTGTTTTCTCCGTCTGTAAACTGCTCCGCATACTGAATAATCCAAGTGTCAATGCCGATGGCACGGCTATCCTGAAACTGTTTATCCCAGTCTTCATTGACATAAGCGGTATTCAATTGTACAAAAATACTGGAGAACTTAGGCTTTCCGCTTTTCAGTTCATAAGAGGTCAATTGCTCCAATGCGTCGATACTTACCTCGCCGGTGCAGACTTCATGTTTTGTATTTACGATTTCAATCCTGAATCCTTCAAAACGGTTTAGCAATAAGCCGTCAGCCGTAGTCCCCTGCCCCTTTTTATACAATTTGAACGCACTGTAGGGCATAACCAGACGGTTCCAGCCTTCTTTGGATAATATTTCTTCGTCTTCAAAAGCATAATATTGCCATCTCTTACGTGTACTGTCATGTGGTTTGTCGGCGCTGAACTGCTTCTCATCTTCCATAATGATGAAGCGGAAAACACCTTTGTTAGCTTTTTGACCTTTCACCCAAATGGAAAGTCCCAAAGGATAGAAAGACAGGTCGGGGCGATAATCTCCCCATGTTTCTTCGAAATAGACATACTCAGGGTTTGAAGTCATAGGCTTACCGGAAAAACTGTATTTCAGCTTAAAACTTCCCACTCCTTCTTTATAGTCATCACCTAAATCATAGTCAATAGTGGCTTTGGTAGGTTCTTCGGCACTGGTAGGACCAGTACGATAAATTTCGCACCCCAATTCATCGAAAGGGTTAATATTTTTAGTAGCTTTCGTGCTATTCAATATTTTACGTATCTCTTCTTGCAGGTTATAGTCACCATCCTGACCGTTTCCTCCTCCGTTATGATCATCACTTCCACAGGAAGCCAAAATAAAACAGAACAGACTTACCAATATAGCAGTTGTTTTCATAAGGCATTAGTTTTAAAAAAGAGTGCCGCCGGATTAGCGGCACTCCCGATTTGAATTAATCAATGTGTATTATTGACAGAAATAACTCATCTTATACATTCTTACAATAGACTGTGATAAATCAAAGCCAACAACAGAGGTTGCAATGTACACATCATATCCGGTTGAGGTTGCTTCTTTGTAGACAGCAACGTCCCCCCAGCTAAAGTAATTCTGACCCCATGCGGACATATCGCTTGTAAATACACAGAAGTCACCATATCCGTCATCGTCCGGTCCCAGTTCCATCTTAGAGGTATTGGTAATGTCGAATACCTTGAGGGTAGCACCACCACCGGCCCATTGGTCAGCACCTTGGTCATTGAGTGCCAAATAGGTATCATTTTCCACCTTAAATACATTGAAGCCAAGCAAGCGGTATTCGTGAGCATCCGCATTCAAAGCTGTAACTTCCATGGATGTCGTAAAGATATTGAAGCGACTCTTCAAAGCCTCATCACTGTTTCCGTTTACCCACTTCGTGTAACTGATGTAATGATCCGAATCGTCGGCCAATGAAACACGCTGTATAGCAGGTGCGGCAGTCCAAGAACTTCCGGCCGGTCCGTAACGCAATTTATTAGGCTGATTGGCAGGAGTTACTAACTGACCATCCTGTAATTTCCAATAATAAATAGTCATATCATTAGGACCTGTACCATAAATATAAGCTGTACCGCTGGTTACATCACCTGCCACGCTCATGTTATATCCCAAATCCCCCGGGCAACCATCACCGGCAGTATAGTCAAGCAACAACTTATGTTCCTGATCTGCTTCAGAATAATAGAAGACCATGAAACCTGCACCGTAAATATTTTCACGGGAAGTAATCAAGTGACCGGCATCATCCGTACGAGCCTTCATCATAAACGATCTTGCTGCATCTATAGTCTTAACCGCTGCTCCCGTCTTCATGTCATACAGATAAATAGGACCATTATATTCCTGAACTGCCAGATATTGACCGTATATTGCTAAGCCTGTATTATTGCGGCTTGCCAATCCCAGATCGGTACAGTTCTTTTCCCACACTTTGGAAAACTTGGTTTTAGGCGGTGTCGGTACCACACGAATCGTGTTGTTATGACGATTTCCCAATGCATCGATTACTGTTATTTTATAAGGTTCAGTGAAATCCATTTCACCCTCAACTCCCGGAACAACATAACAATTATGCTCCACACTTACGGTACAAATCAGACGGCTTACATCGAGCGGGTCTTCATCCGTGGTAGGCACTTTCACCGTAATTTCTTCTCCCTCTTCATAAGGGCCTTTCTTGGTAGCATAAAACTCCGTCGGATTATCAGGTATCTGAATGGTTACATTAAGTAGACCATTCACTTGGCTTTCATGTGCTGTGCTCAAGTCAGGAGACTCACAGGAAACCAAGAGCACTGCCCCAAACAAACACGCTGTTGCTGCAATTCTATTAAGTATTTTCATAGCTTCATTTTTTAATTATTTCCATTCGTCAAACTGTTCACAAGCAGAGTTCTGCTGAATTTCTGCAATAGGAATAGGAAAACGGTTGTATTTTTCCAGATAAACACGCGTTTTACCAGCATCACAATCCACAACATCGTATTCATATCCGTCACCTACTTTTGTCGGCTTCACTCCTTCCATGTGAGTACCATTCAGAACTGTAGTTGCCAGTCCCCAACGACGGAGATCCCAAAAACGATGTCCTTCAAAAGCTAACTCTACCATTCTTTCGTGGCGAAGAAGTTTCATGAATTCAGTTTTTGTACTGGCTGATACTGCCGGCAAATCAACTCTGTCTCTTACTTCATTCAATGCTTCCAATGCTTCAGTAAGTTTATCTTGCATTGCCATTGCTTCCGCATAGATCAATAAGACTTCAGCATAACGCATGTAATAGAAGGTCAAGTCAGTTCTACGCATTTGGCTCTTACTAATTTCCGGATCAAACAACTTACGCATATAGTAACCTGTGCAAGTAGTACCACCACCTAAACCATAGCCATCCACACTACCTTCGTATGTGTAAAGTGTTTCTCCTTTCCATTGACAACCGTTATAAAGTATGGAAGCATAGAAACGTGGTTCACGGCCTTCATAAGGGTTGGCAGCCATTTCAGGATTGTTCCAGTCAAACTCTTTACCATCAGCCATCTGATAAGCCGATACCAACGTCTCTGTCGGACTGATTTCAGCATAACCACCATCACTGGGCGGACAATTGAAATAATCAAAAGAATAATCCAACGTCTCGTAAACATAGCCAAACTCTATGACACTTTCATTATTTGCAACCGGTTTCGCTCTTCTATTCAGAAACAACTTTCCATAATCCTCATACAGTTCATACCCTTGCTTTTTCAATTCGGCAGCTGCATCGGAAGCATCTTTCCAACGCTCAGCATAGAGCATAGCACGAGCTTTCATTCCATAAGCCGCACCACTTGTCAACTTACCGGCCTCTACAGTACCTCTCAGAGGCAAATTTTTAGCTGCAAAGTCCAAGTCCTCTGCTATGAAATCCCAACATTCATCCGGCGTACAACGCGCATGCTCCTTTTGTCCAAGTTCAGGTAACTGCTTGTACAGAATAAAACTGGCTCCATACCGCTTCGCCAAATCAAAATTAGCCACTGCACGGAAAAAACGAAATTCCGCCTCTGCACGTTTGGCAACATCATCGGTAAAATTTTCACGATGTTTTTCCAATCCTTCCAAGGCACGGCAACAAGTCAATTGCCAGGAATGCCTATTATTCCAGTTGTCAAAAAGATTACTGGCAGAAGTAATAGGAGTAGAACCGAATACAAACAAATTAGTATTGGCAGCCGGATTGTTGGCTTTCAAAAGATCAGCACATGCATCATCAGTGATTGAATAATATCCTCCGATCAAAGAATAAAAGCCATTAATATACAATTGCAGATTCGTTTCATTTGACCAAGTGATATCGTCAGGATAACTACTTGTCAGAACAGGATCAATATCACAACTACTCAGCGTGAAGCAAGCAGAAGCAAATACTGTTAATATCTTATTTACTGATTTCATTGTATTAGTTTTTTAGAAAGTTACATTTAATCCAAATTCATACGTACGCTGTTGAGGATAGTATCCCTGATTTACACTTGGCATTTCAGGATCCATATGCTCCAGATGAGATAAAGTAAACAGGTTACCACCGGCTACATAAGCACGAATTCTTTCAAAGCCAGCCTTTTTACTCCATTTCTTTGGTATGGTATATCCCAACTGAATAGATTTCAGACGTACATAAGAACCATCTACTACCCACCAGGAAGAGAATTTTCCACCATTTGATCTTGACTCAATTCCTAAACGAGGATATTTAGCATCGGTATGATCGGGACGCCAAGCACCTTCCACCAAATAATAAGGAGTATTTCCATCAGCATAGAAAGGACGTGTATAGAATGTATCATCACGAATTCCACTACTATACAATCCGCATAAATTTACATCAAACAGAGCGGCACCTTGCAACAACATATTGAAATCAAAACCTTTCCATTCAGCACCCAGATTCAAACCAAACATCATTTCCGGTGTATTGCTACGACCAATTGGAACCATATCCTGATCCCAGGTAATCTTACCATCACCATTAATATCTTTCAGTTTGATATCACCGGGTAATGTCGGACCGAAAACAGCGCTATGGGCTATTTCTTCTTCCGACTGGAATAAACCATCTGCAACAAATCCCCAGTATCTTCCCATCGGGCCACCAGTAGCACGTTTATAATCAGGCACATTGGCATCTTCTGTCATTTTCAACACTTTGTTACGAGCCCAAGAAAGATTACCTCTTACGCGATAAGTAAAATCTCTTATCTGATTATTATGAGACAATACGAGCTCAAAACCACGGTTATCATGAGAACCATAATTGATATACGTTGGATAGTAAGATCCCAACGATGGTGGGAAGTTTGCTGACTGAGACTCCAATGAACGGGTGGTCTTCATATAGAACACATCTAATTCAACACCCAATAAACCATTCCACATACTAGATTCGATACCAACATTATAAGTATCAGTCAACTGCCACTTCAAAAAAGGATTTACCGGGCTGCTCAATCCCAAATATTTCTGAGGACTGGTACCGAATAATACTGTCGGATCAGCCGATAAAGTGGCTGTAGAGAAATAAGTCATCGTATTGCTAATGGCACGATCGCTACCTAAACGTCCTACAGATGCGCGAATCTTCAGGTTTTCCATAAAAGGAACGGCTTCCTTAAAGAAATCTTCTTGAGAAAGTCTCCATCCTACTGAAACACCTGGGAATACACCCCATCTGTACTTTTTGGGAAGTGCTGTAGAAGCATCAATTCTACTGGTGAACTCCAACAAATACTTATCATCATAAGAATAGTTCAGACGAATTACATAGCCGGCACGTTTAGCCTGACTGTGTCCGCCTTTTACCAAGTCTTTATTCACCTCAAGACCATAGTTCAAATCCATGATATCAGTTATAGGAAAATCCGTTCTACCGGCAGACATACTGGACTCGTCTGTTCTGGAAAATTCATATAAGAATAATCCGGATACGGCATGTTTACCAAATTTATTTGAGTACTCAAGAGCAGGTTGAATCGTATAACCCTCACTTTCCGTGAACCACTGATTCAAAGAAACTTTATTAGCAATTCGACCAGTCTCTACATTACCTTGCCGGGTAGTCTGATTCCAACCGTATACATCATAAGTCAAGAAGTACTTCTTCTGCATAGTATAATTCTTCAGATAAGAAGCATTCAACTTAACAGATAGTCCTTTCACAAAAGGCAGCTGATATTTCATAGCAATATTGCCTTGGAAATATGTCTTCTTAACATTATTATTACCAGACAAATCTCTTGCCGCAATAGGATTGTTATTTCCATTACCAGCCGTATTTATACTGGCTATAGGCATTCCATCAGCCGTATAAGGCTTCAAGTAAGGATACGATAACAACGCTTGCTGGAAAATAGAAGCATAAGAACCAACCCCTGCAGAAGCCCCTGGCTCATCTTGCTCAGAAACATAACCCGACAAGTCAAGAGACAAATCAAAGTTATCAGTAATCTTTGCATCCATATTAGAGCGGAAATTATACTTATCATAAGAAGTACGTTTAATAATACCCTCCTGATTGTATGCACCGACTGAAGCAAAGAACTTAATTTTTTCCGTACCACCGGAAACTGAAACATTATTCGTATAAGTAGGAGCTGTATTACGGAATAACAAATCAAACCAGTCTGTATTTCCATAAATGTGCTCATTCTCTCCCGGATTAGTAATACGGTCTATTTCTTCAGGTGAGAATCTCAGGTTTTCCTCTGCAACTCCATCCAAGAGTTGAGCCTTATTATACCAATAAGCATAATCCGGTCCATTCAGGAACTTCGGAAAATCAGTATTCTGACTCAATGTAAGTGATCCGTTATACGTTACGGTAGGCTTCTGAACAGCACCACGCTTCGTCGTAATCAAGATTACACCAGCAGCAGCACGCACACCATAAACAGCAGCTGCAGTCGCATCTTTCAAAATAGTGATAGATTCTACTTCATCAGGAGAAAATGATGGAAAGTAATCAGTAATAACACCATCAATTACAATCAATGGGCTACCATCTCCGGCACCATTACCACGGATGTACAAGTTAGCACCATCGGCACCTGGCTGTCCACTGCTCTGTTTGGAAATCAAACCGGGCAAACGGCCGGCCAGCATACCGGAAAGACTTCCGCTTGGTGCCATCTTCAGTTCCTTGTTATCCACTTGTGCAATAGCGCCGGTCACATTTATTTTCTTCTGTGTACCGTAGCCTACTACTACAACTTCATCCAACAAATTAGCATCTTCCCTCAGAATGATCTTCAGAAGTTTTCTTCCTTTCAACTGCACTTTCTGAGTGATGTAACCTACATAAGAGAAAGTCAAATGCGAATTCGCATTAGATACCATAAGTGAAAAATGACCATTTAAATCAGTAATAGCACCATTTGTCCCTCCTTCGGCAACAACTGATACACCAATCAACGGAGTGTCATTCTCATCAAACACATTACCCTCTACCTTTATCTGAGCATGTGCACTCATACTTACTAGAGAGAACAATAAAAATAGCAAACAAAGATACTTGTTTTTCATATTACCAAAATTTAAAATTAGGAATTGTTATTCTCGTTTCATACGACCTTAGTTATATCTTCTAAAATTTGCCAGCACTGGTAAAGTCCTCTGGGAACATGGAAACAACCTTTCCACTTTCCACCTTTCAGGGGCAATAACACCTCACCTCTTCTATTCAGATAACCATACCATTCCGGATATTCATTATCTTTGAAATGGCTCCATGTATATTCATGTACCTTTTCAAACCAATCGAGACATTGCTTATCTCCGGTCAGTTGATAACCTTTGAGCAATGAAATCAGAGTTTCAATATGAACCCACCACAATTTCTGATCCCATTCTAATTGTTGGGGTGGACATCCTTTACGATCCATGAAATAATAGATACCGCCAAATTCTTTGTCCCAACCATAATCAAGCATCGTCAAAGTTATATTCTTCGCCTTTTCAATCAAATCCGGACGGTTCAGACGTTTCCCAAGATCCATAATGAACCACATTGCCTCAATATCATGGCCCGGAGTAACCTGGCGTCCTTCGAAAGAATCGGAAAGTTCTCCATTTGCCAGAACATTCTCTACAATAATGCCTCCAAGTTCCGGACGATAAAAAACTTCCATAACTTCATGGATGCATACTTCCATCGTCTTTTCCAGACAACCCTTATCCAGCAAATGCTCTATTTCCATAGCCAAATTACATAGGATCATCGGCAAAGCAAAATTCTTCAACTCACGTGTACCCGGATAAAGTTTATTCCATTTTCCCTTAGGATTGTTGGTCTTCGATAGTACAATATCGAAAGTCTTCATCGCTATATCCGCATACTCTTGGTTTCCCGTAGCCAGGCTGAGTTGTCCAAATGCCATTACAGCAAAGGTATATGAGAAAATGTTATAAGGTTCCACCAAGGGACGTCCTGTACGATCAAGAGAAAAATACCAGTTATAATTTCCATCATGACCATATTTTTTCAGAAACTCACCTCCCTGAATAGCACAGTCCAACCATTCCTGGCGTTTCTCTACCTTATTATAAAGCATTGAAAACAACCATACTTCACGACCCTGTAACCAAATAAATTTGTCTGTGTCAAAAACATTCCCTTTCCGGTCCAGACAGGTAAAATACCCACCATGCTCGTGATCCTGGGAGTGCTCTAACCAGAAAGGAAGAACATTATCCAACAGTTCATCCTTATACTGATCCGCTAATTTCTTCAAATCCATAATTCCATTAATTTTTTAGATGAGAAACTGGAAACGTTTTTTATCCGGCATGCATATAAACCAGTTCCTCAATATATTTATACCTATTTATCTGTTGTATAAGTAATGACGTCTCTTACCCAAATATCTGCTCCTTTCACTGGATTAGTCCATTTGCAAGTCACTTTGTATTTTCCGTAAGGCTGTTCGTAATTAAAAAACAGCTCATGTTTGCGATGGTTATACTTCAACGGTAACTTGCAGATTTCTACTAGTTTATCATTAAAATAGACCTCTAATTCTGCAACATAATCTTCAGGAACATTATCACCCTTGAGTTCCCCTTTAATAACAGTTCCTATACCGTCGAACTCTACAGTCGGAAAGTTAGCAATCCAATTATCCACAGTCACCTTCTTATCAAGTTTTAAACCTTCAAAGCTGATTTCCAATTTTGCAGGAACTGGTTTCTGAAAGTTGATCTTAACTTCATTCTCACCAACTTTTCCACCTTCTCTTTCTATCATCTGCAAAGCCTGTCCATAACTCAACTCAGAACCTTTATTAAAGCTCACAGTATTATTGAAAGGCATATCTTCAACAATTGCTATTTCGACCTTATATTTCTCCGGAAGGCGATTATAACCAAGCATGGTCCCCAAAATGCCTCCGGAAGAAGCCGGATTACAATCGGAATCTTGTCCTGCACGTGTAGAAATATCAATTGTTTTTTCAAAGTCGCCCTGACCGTAAAGCAATCCCAAAATGATATAGGCCCCGTTTACATAGGTTTCAATATTAAAAGGTACTTCAACACCATCTGGGCAGGCAATATCATTAGTTCCCCATTTTTTCTCAATCTCTTCCCAGCACTTTTTCCAATCATCCGGATATTGCTTGTGCCAGTTTATAACATCAGTCATGCATGCATAGAAGCGACTTTGCTGGGGGATCGCTTTCAAACCTTCCGTCACGATGTATTCAATATCATCGCTTACATAAGCCAAAGAATACATGGCAGCTACGTATACTCCGCCATACCATCCATCACCGTAAGCCATGATATGTCCGATACGGTCACAAAAATCCACTGCACTATTCACCATACCCGGCGACATAATACCTGCAAAGTCAGCTTCAATCTGAAAATCCAAGCAATTGGCATGAGGATTGTTTTTCCAATATCCACTGGCATGGGGAGACAAACCTTGCAACAGGTTATAACGAGCCTGCTGGTTTGCATGACACAATGGATATTCTTTAGCTAAGAATGCTGCCGCAAAAGAATCGACAGGAGCATCCAATCCACACCTTTCAAAAGTCTCTACAAATGTCAGATCTACGTAAACATCATCATAAAGACCACCTCCACCATCAAACCATTTCTTAATTTCCCCATTTCCCCATGGCATAACCACAGAATCAGGAATTATGGTTGACAAATACTGAAACTCTGTTGCCCCCCCATAGGTACATCCTAAGATTTGTCCGGCCCAAGCTCCTTTTACCTTATCGAATAGCGTGTCTTTCGATAGGGTGAGGTTCAGGTTCTCCTTTTGAGAAGTACCGCACGAACACAATGCTGCTATAAGACAGCTACTCAATAAATAATTTCTAATCTTCATTATATATAATATTAAGGTCAATTTTTATTTTTTCATCCAATGGCGTTCAATCTCTTCCAAAGACTTTCCTGTGGTCTCGGGAACAAGTTTCCAAACAATCAGCATATAGGGTACACACATGATTGCGAACAGAATGAATGTTCCGGCGGGGGTAAGATTCTGGAGCATCCAGGGGGTTAACTGTCCAATCAAGTATGTACCTATCCATAAAGCAAAGCCGGCAATAGACATGGCAAGCCCGCGTACCCGGGTCGGATACATTTCAGAAAGAAGCACAAATACCACAGCACATATAGACACGGCACAACAAAATACATAGAAAAGGAAAAATACTAAAAGGAAAATGCTGGAGATACCCCAGGACTCACCATAAATAAAGTAAGTTGCAATCAGTATTAAAGAAATTACCATACCTGATACGCCATAATAAACCAACTTTTTACGTCCTATTTTATCAATAATAACAAGAGCCAATACAGTAGTCAATGTATTCACCAATCCCACTAAAACCTGATAGAATAAAGAATCACCTCCGGATAAACCTGCATTTTCAAAAATAGAAGGTCCATAATATAAAACGGCATTCACACCCATAAACTGTCCCAACATAGCAATACATACACCGATAATAACAGCTTTCCTTATACCAGGTTGCAACAAGAGCTTCCATTCCGATTTAGACTCGGATGATAATACAGACTTAGTCTCTGTCAATTGAAATAAAGCTTCCTTAGAAGAGGTGTAAATTCTCTCAAAAATATTTGTAGCTTTTTCTTCTTTCCCTTTCAGTATCAGCCAGCGAGGACTCTCAGGTATGAAAAAGATTATAATGAAAAACATGATTGCAGGCAATGCTTCCATACCTAACATACCTCTCCACACCTCCGATACAAATACTAGGTTCCACCATCCTGTACCAGCATCCGGATTACTCATAGAATAGCCTAAAAGCTGGTAATTAACGAGATAAGCTCCTAAGAAACCGATTGTAACCGCCAATTGATACAGAGAAACCAAACGTCCGCGATATTGCGCTACAGCCACTTCTGAAATATAAAGTGGAGAAATGATAGAAACAACCCCTATCCCAACACCACCTATAATCCGATAGATAACCAGTTGATTAAAGTCTGCAGATACGGCACAACCAATAGCCGATGTAGAGAATAAAACAGCTGAAAGGATCATAGTAGATTTTCGCCCAAACCTATCACTCAAAATACCGGCAAAAAGCACCCCAACGATAGAACCGATCAATGCACATCCTACATACCATCCTTGTTGCAAAGCATCCAACCCGAACTGTTCTGTTACCTGCGCAATGGTACCGGAAATTACGGCAGTATCATATCCAAACAGAAAACCGCCCAAAGCCGCTACTACCGAAAGGAAAACTAAATAACCAAAATTAATTGTCGACTTCATATTTATTTTATATTAAAGTATTCTTTATATCTATCATACAAGTGTCCCGCCTGTAAGTAAGCTGATTGTGGACTCATAAAGTGAGAGAATTCAAAAGTTATGGCCTTATCATAGTCAGCCCGTTTTGCAGCTTCCAACTTCATCCGGAGTTTATCAAACTTTATCGGTAAGAAGTTGATTGGCATATCACGGTCAAATGTTTCTGCATTCGTCCAACATTTCATACCATATTTATCCGCCAGCTTTTTATTCACTGTAAAAAAAGCATCCAATTCATCATAGTCAATGTGCCCATCCTGAAAAGCACAAGCATCAACTACTTCGTGAATCCCATCAAAAATCTCATTCCACTCTCTTTCATGTTCCTGAACTGAAACTGCATCTTCTTTAGTTAACTTGTCAGTTCCCATCACAGCCTTTTTTCCGTCAATCCAAGGAGAAATAAAAGTAGGAAGACCTGCAGAGACATCCTTGCATTGTTTTCCCATTGCCCTGAAAGCATCAATAGCCCCTTTAGTCTTACGGCTGATCTCACCACTGATATACCACCCGCCAAAACTCTTGTATTTTTCACCGTATTGCTTCCAAACTTCATCAATAACGTATTTATTATCTTCAATCTCCCAAGATAAATCACCCGTATCCCAATACTTCCCAGAATCATACAAACCGAAATAAAATTTCATCTGATATTTCTCCGCCAAACGGAGATACATATCGACTAAGTCGAAAGATGGCATATAGCATCCTTTACCAAGCAAATATTTAGAAGGATAAGTAATAAACTTGCAATAACCGGAACGAATCATAATAACAGTATCAATCCCAATATTTTTCATGTGACGAAAATCCTGCTCCCACTCTCTTTCACTCCAATTCTGATGAGGAATATCATGAGAAATCTCATCTAAGAAGGTTCCTGTTATTTTCAATCCATTATTCTTAGGAATAATAAATTCATCAGTCTCACCACCGGGCGATGAAGAGAAAGATATCACTTCTTTCTCTTCAGTTGCCAGCAATCCAGGAGCTACTAAGGCGGAAGCTCCTGCCAGTGCGGCCTTTTTCAGAAAATCTCTGCGACTGCTTGTTTTCATAGCTTTCTTCTGTATAATATATATGTTAACCTATTGAATTCTAAGTTTAACCTTTATTATTATAGAGGTTATTATACTTATAACACAGTGCAAATATAGATATATTTATTAAATAAACAATAGATAATAAATAATTTTATTATTAAATTCTCATTATCCTATACATTTAATTAAATACAGTCATATTATTAATTGATAATAACGAGAAAAAAGAAAAGAAACGCTAACTAAAGACAAAAAAGAAATAAGAAAAAGGAGAGTTCAGCAATTATCAACTAGATAAAAAGAAGAAATAATATTCTTTTTCACACAGAAAGGTTGATGTTAATAAAATTATTAAGTATCTTTGTTGACAATAATGAAATTAACAAAGAGTATGTATCAGCAATTCCTAAAAGAAATAGAAATGGGGTCTAAAAACGCCCTTATAAAAAAAAGGATTATCACCTATTATATATATAATGGTAGTTCTACAATTCCTGATCTCTCTAAAGAGTTAGATCTGAGTATCCCTACTGTCACTAAATTAATAGGTGAAATGTTCGATGAAGGTTATATAAATGATTATGGGAAACTGGAAACAAGTGGAGGACGCCACCCGCATCTATACGGCTTGAATCCTCAATCCGGTTACTTTATTGGAGTAGATATAAAAAAATTCTCCATCAACATCGGATTAATCAATTTCAAAGGAGATATGGTAGATCTCAAAATGGATATTCCTTATAATTTTGAGAACTCTTTGGAAGGAATGAACGAGCTTTGTAGTCTTATTCTCAATTTCATCAAGAAACTTTCAATTGACACTGAAAAGATTCTTAATATCAATGTCAATGTATCAGGTCGGGTAAACCCAGAATCCGGATATAGTTTCAGCCAGTTCAATTTTGAGGAACGTCCTCTTGCAGATGTATTAAGTGAAAGACTAGGATATACTGTCACAATCGACAATGATACACGAGCAATGACCTACGGAGAATATATGCAAGGATGCGTTAAAGGAGAAAAGGATATTATTTTCGTAAATGTCAGCTGGGGATTAGGAATCGGAATTATTATAGATGGAAAAATCTACAAAGGAAAATCTGGATTCTCAGGAGAATTTGGGCATATCAGCACATTTGATAATGAAATCATCTGCCACTGTGGAAAGAAAGGCTGTCTGGAAACAGAAGCTTCCGGCTCAGCATTACACCGTACTCTGCTGGAACGAATAAAGAAAGGAGAAAATTCTATTTTATCCGAACGGATTAATATGGAAAACCCATTGACATTAGATGAGATTATAGCAGCAGTAAACAAAGAAGATGTGCTATGCATTGAAATTGTTGAAGAAATCGGGCAAAAATTAGGTAAACAAATTGCCGGTCTTATAAATATCTTTAATCCCGAGTTAGTAATAATCGGGGGAACATTATCTCTAACCGGAGACTACATTACGCAACCTATAAAAACATCAGTACGAAAATACTCCTTAAACCTCGTGAATAAAGACTCAGTTATCACAACATCCAAGTTAAAAGATAAAGCCGGCATTGTAGGTGCATGCATGCTGGCACGAAGCCGAATGTTTGAAGGTGCTAATTAGACCTCCAACATTCGTTTCATAAACACAGCCGCACCTTCCAAGTCGGAGGGTGCAGGCGCCCATGGCGCAATATCTTCGGGAGGAAGTGGTTTATAAGGGCCACTTTTGATTTCAAAAATCACAGTGCCTGGCTCTAAAGCAATAATACTATGCCAAGTAGCGGAAGAAATCTCCACCCCATAAACTCCAACCGATGGATTTAGGTTAACTTTTTCTATGACATTACCTAAATCATCATAAAAGAAAGTCAACAGACTTCCACGTAATACTACATAAGTCTCCTCTTTATCAGTGTGACGATGAGGAGGAAGATACGTTCCCGGCTCTAATGCATTAAGCAAGCGATGAATAGGTGCATCCAATGATTCATGAAAATTATAATTCATACGCAAACGAGAATTCTCTCGTGCTTCATGGGACACACTATCCAACAGTTCTTCTGAAATCAACTTCATCATTACTTCAATAATTGGGCAAACTTTCCTGGAAGGTTTGCCTTATCAGATACTATGGTAAGCTCTTTGCCATCAGTATTCACTAAAAATGCCGCTTTTTGAGAAGCTACAACAGGGGTCATATCCTTAAGATCTCCCTCTACAAAAACACAACCGGAGAAAAAAGGAACAATAATTTCCTTTGCCTTTCCATTCCAGTTCACATAAATTGTTTGCATAGGACAATAAGTCTTATATCCGGCAACAGTAAGGTGTTGCATCAATTTACGTTCCAATCTTGGCGCTGTGTACAATACATACCAGCTACGCGAATTTTCATCCATCATCATATCGTTGTTTGCTTTTTCCATCCTTTTAATAAATCCTTTATAAACAATATCCATCCAACACTACCGACACCAGCCAAAAATACGAAACCTATCAGAATCATGGGCTTGCTAGGCTTAGACGGACGCAAAGGAACCGTCGCTGGCTGAACAACAGTATATACCGGAGTAATTTCTTGTACTTTAGCTTTTGCCATCTGTAACTGTTGGGCTACTTGAGTATATACATTATATGCTAAACTCATCTCATTCTGCAAACGCTCCTGCTCAGCACGGTAACTTAACAAAATAATATTTTGATTGGCATCTACAAAAGATGCATACTTACTTTGGGCATCCGTATAATTAGCTTTTGCTTCTGTATATAATTTCTCGGTAAAAGCCAAATCATGACGAGCTTTATTAGTCCGATATTCAGTTATATAATTCTGAAGACGGTGCATTACTGTATCGGTTAATGAAGCAGAAATTAAAGGATCCTGCATTGTTACCGTCAAGGTAGTAACACCTGTCTTCTTATCAACAGAGACAGCAATACGTTTACTTAGCGCTTCGGCAATGTCTGCTTCGTCTTTTGTTAATCTAAAAGGATCCAGTGTGCCAGTTCCTTCTACTTCATCATCCTTAAATAAAGAGATGGTCCAACCCAAAACTTTAAAAGGAGCAGAAATAATAGCGCCCCACCAAGGAGCACGCTGATGTTCGTCCAAGTAAACATACAGCGTAGTATCTACCTTTTCTTTATCATCTTTGACCCTTACATCAAACAACTCAGTCAGAAACGGAGTAGAACTTACGATATCCGGATAAAGATCCGGATAAAGAGCATCCTCTCCAACAGAAGAACCCATATTGATTCCAGCCATAGCAGCCAAAGCCCCCATGCTACCTCCTGAAGTTTTCCCAGTGCTTTCTGGGGCTAACGTTACGCTAGTGGAATATTCTCTGGGAATGCTAAATGCAACAATCAATCCTACTAACGCAGCATATCCACACGCTTTAAAAACCAATTTTCGCTCTGCCCAAACTTTCTTGGCAAGTTCAATCAAGTCTATTTCCTGTTCCTCTGGTTGTTGAGGAAGTGTATTCAGTTTGTTTTCTTCACCCATAATCCAAATTACTTAAAAGCGTTAGCCATAGTTGCTACCATTGCTGCAATTGTAGCAGTTGTACTACTAATACCCAAAATTTCAGCCATCGCCATATGTTTCTTTTCAGCCTTGCTGGGAACAATAATTTCACATCCCGGTTCTATAGCACTGGCATTTCTTGCCTTCAGACGAGATACCGTACCATTCATGTAAACTACATAAACTTTCTTCTTCTTTGCCATATTGCCATACCCCCCCGCTTGATTAATGTAGAATTTCAGATTCTTTCCCTTCTGATACACTACGGTATTAGGATACATGACCGAACCACTGATTTTTACAGTATTCACATATTCCGGAATATACAGTACATCTCCCTCACGCAAAACCAAATCAAAATCAGACTTTGGATTAGCTAAAGCTTTCTCCAGATCAATACCTACAGTATAGGTCTCTGACAGATTTAATTTCTGTATAGATATGGAATCCTTACCCTCACCATTCTGAGCCATACGGATAGCGTCATTCTGACGACGCCTTTCCTCATCGGACAATTTACGGATTAACCGAGCTCCTTTTACATAAGCATCCGGAGTTACACCACCAGCCTTGCTAACCAAGTCAGACAAACGCTCATTCTTTTTCAATAGAGAATAACTACCAGAGAAAAGTACTTCACCCGCAACAACCACATTCTGTTGTTTGCGATAAGCAGGGCTTTTACGAATATAAACAGCATCAAAAGGTTCTAAATAGAAGTTTTCAGCATTTCCTCCAACAATAAAACCATCTTTTATATCAAAAGTAAATGTTTTGCCCAAAACACTACTGAATGAAGTGCTCTTAGGATCTTTAATACGACGAGTTACTTCAACTCTTGTTGTTGCAGCTTCTTCTAACAAACCACCCGCCTGAACAAGTAAATCTTCAATAGTCATATTCTTAGAAAAAAGGAAAGTACCCGGATTAGCAACTTCACCATAAATTGCAACCGTTTCTTCTTCTTTCAAATCAGTAATACTTGGAATATACAGGATATCATTTTTCTGCAAAGGAATATCAGCAATCGTCCCGTTTAATAATCCTCCTAAATCAATAGCAATGATTTCATGAGACAAGTCTTCATGCTCTCTGTCTATAATTACTCTATTCAGGAAAGCATCTCCACGCAATCCTTCAGCTTTCTTTATTAACTGCTTCACCGTATTCACTGTACCGTCTAGTTGATATAAACCGGCACGATAAACAGCACCACGAACTTCTACGCGATTTTCGAAACGATCCAGTACAGCATCTATTGTAATCATATCTCCATCATCCAAACGGAAAACAGAATAATCCATTTCATCTACATTAAAGACCTGATGTTCACGTCCGCTCTTACGCACAAGGCGAATGGCTTTTTTATAAGCATCACCAGTAAAACCACCTGCATAATTTAATATGGTAGCAACAGTCTCTGTAGGTTTCATCTCATAAAACATCGGCCTTTTAACTTTACCCACAATCTCAACCAAAGACTGATAAGGATCTACAATGATAACGTCACCTTCCTGAAGGCGTATATCATCCTTCATTTTACCTTTCATTATAAAGTCGTAAACATCCAGATCAGCAAAGGTTTTACCATCACGTACTACTTTAATACTACGTAAACTACCGATACGGTTCACACCACCAGCACGATATAAAGCATGAAATACAGTGGAAAATGCAGATAAGGTATAAGTTCCCGGTACAGAAACCTCCCCCATAATATTAATTTGTATCGTACGAATGTCACCCAATGTCAATTTTATCTCAGAGTTGGGCTCAGTTCCTGAAATTCCAGAATAGATTTTAGAAAACTCACGTTGCAAAAAAGAATTCGCCTCTTTTACAGTCATACCACTAAGATGAACGGGACCTAAACCACGGACTAAAATAGTCCCTTCCGGAGAAATCGTCTGACGAATTGTATTTTCCGAAGCCCCCCAGATATCTATAATTACCTCATCACCTGGGCCTAAACGGTAATTAACCGGAGTAGCCAAATTTGCACTCGGCTCAAAAGAAAGGTTTCTACTAGAAAATAAACTATGACCAAAAATATTGCTTCCCGGTGCTTCAGGAGTAGCTTTCGCATCACGTTTTAAATCAATTATTTCTTTCTGTTCTTCTAATTCTGCTTCTTCATAAGAAGTACCTCTAATAGCTTTCCCGTCTGTCATTAAAGAAGTACGTTCACGAAGTTGAGAGGGTTTGTTTTCCACTCCATCTGCAGCAGTACTATGCTCGGCATATTTTTTTTGTATACGAGCAACCTGTTCTTTGGTTACTCCTCTACGCAATAGCTCAGTAGTCATTTGCTTTTGCGATTTGCCAGTTCTCTGTGCTTCTTTCACATATTGAACCACCTGATCATCCGACATTTGCTGGGCCATAACACCCCCTACGAGGATGAAGATTGAAAAGAATAGTGCTATTAATCTACGCATAAGATATTTGATTAATCTTTAAAATTCCTACAGTTAAATATAAATCGGGCACAAAGGTAGCACATTATTTCAGAACGCCCATTTATTTTACATTGAAATTTCGGAAAAAGAATTAAAAACTCCATTCAGCCGTTCAGGCATCCACACAAGACTCAGAAAAATATGAGATTATTTTTTTCATTTTGTTAATTATTACCGCTGAATCCTGCATGCAATTATTTTCCGTTAAAGTATTAATCTGCTCGCAAATCATAGTATAATCAATGAAATATCCTTTGCTTTTCTTTATTTTTTCATAGCTGGTAGGCAGTGTATCTTCTACTGCATCATCTTCAAACACATAGATTTCACCATTCTCACCCAAATTCCCCGTTTCCAATATCAACTGACAAGCTTCCGATACAGTCATTAAACTGCGAGGGGCATCAGGATATACATCACTGAAGCGAACTACAAACAATTTAGTAAGACTATTTTCCTGCACTACTTTGCGAGATAATCCCTGTACATACATTTCAGCCAAACATTTACTATACCCCATAGCATGCACCGGACAGAAAGCATGATCAGTAGAAATTATCATACATTTTTTAATTTTGTATTTTACAGACAAATCCGCTACAGTTTTTGTTCCTAAAATATTCACCTGTATAGCTTCAGAAGCATAATCTTCAAGCATGGCAACGTGTTTATATGCTGCAGCATGAAAGACTAACTGCGGCATACACTCTCTGAAAATAGCCTCCATACGAGTATAATTTGTAACATCTGCTACTAAAACCCGTACTTCGAGATTTTTCCAATGGTCAGACAGTTCCAATTGAATATCGTACAAAGGAGATTCAGCCTGATCAACCAATATCAACTGATATGGATTTAGCGCCGCCAACTGACGAACGATTCCCTGCCCTACAGTACCAGCAGCACCGGTTATCAATATTCGATGTCCCTCAACATAAGCCGCTATCTTACGGATATCAACCTGAATTGGTTCACGACGAAGCCAATCTTCTATATGGATATCTTTTATAATTCCATCATCCAAACAATCGCTCAAGGGAGGCACTGTCATCACATGGATATCCTGAGCTAACATTTGCGCTACTATACCAGACTGTTCCAAATCCACCAATTTATCAGGTGAAGCAATAATCGTACGTACATTCTTCCTTTTTAAGTGTTCAAATAACATCTTATCATTAGCATATACCCTACATCCCATAGTGTGTTTGCCTATCATCCACGGCTCATCAGAAATAAAGCCACATACACGATAATGATTATTCCTACTTACACGCATAGATTTTGCTATATTCACTCCAGTTCCACGAAAGCCATAAATAAACACATTCACACAATGCCGAATATCAAAAGACAAAACTTCATGTAACATTTTCACCAAAATGCGCAGACATGCCATGAATATGAAGTTAAGAATATATGCTATAAAAATTATTCCACCGGGTAATGTTTCTCCCAAACCAAAAGTTGACCAGCAAAAATTTCCTACCCCCAGTACTCCATAGCTCAATGTAAGAGATATAAACACTCTATAGATATCCACAAACGAAGAAAAACGAATAACTCCAACATATGTATGAAAGACCGAAAAGAAACACAGATTACAAAACAAAGAGAAAAAAATCATCCATACATACAATGACATCTTATATACTATAGAAGACACCCCGAACTGAAGGATACATGCTAAAAGCATGGAAATCATTATCAAACAAATATCAATAGCCAATATAGTCCACTTGGAGGCAATACGGGATGAAAGATTCTTATAATATATCTTCAAATTCATATTTATTGTCAGATTTTAGGTTGACAGTAAGATTTGCAAAGATGTATTTTTTATATTGATAAAACAATTTTTTTAGAAAGAAAAATGACAGAGCAAATATAGAAAATCATTTTAAGAAAGATTTTTTCAAAAAAAAACCTTTTTCTTTTCGTAATTTCAAAGAAAGGTGTAATTTTGCACCCCGTAAATGAAAAGTCACTGCCGCTATAGCTCAGTTGGTAGAGCAACGCATTCGTAACGCGTAGGTCGCCAGTTCAAGTCTGGCTAGCGGCTCTCCTTTAAGACGCTGATTATAAATACATTAATCAGCGTTTTTCTTTTAAAAAAGTCTCACCTGAATAAAAAAAAGCACATTTCTGCAAATATATATGGCTAAAGTTGTATAGTAGGATTGTGTTTGATTATTCAGCTTATGGCAACAATCAGATTAACAGTTTTAAGTTCCATTAAGGAACAGGATGGCAGACTACCAATATTAGTCTGTATCTCACAAAAGAAAAAGCGGGCTTACATCAAAACGACTTTCCTATTGAATGATATTGCAGAATTCGAAAACGGAAAGGTCGCATATCGCAAAGATGCAAGTGTAATGAACAAACGATTAGAGTTTGTATTCTCACAATATAAAGAGAAATTTGACTCCATAGAAAACATTGAGTATCTCTCTGCTATGCAGATCAAACAAATAATTATTTCTAAAGAACGTCCATCCCATATTTCATTCTTAGAATATTGGAAAAAACGAGTTGGTGAATTCAAAGAAGAAGGAAGAGAAAGTTATGCAAGAATGAATGAGGAAACAATACGCATCTTTACTATTGCTGAAGGAGACGTACCTATTCCTGCCATTAATACCATAATGATTGAACACTTCAAAAAGTGGATGATGAGAAAAGGCTATGCAAATGGAAATATCGGATTAAGGCTTACCCATTTGAAAGCAAGAATCAACGAATTAATCAAAGCCGGCATTCTTAAACAAGATGTACATCCCTTTGCTTATACCAAAATCCCAACTGCCGAACCCAAGGAGTGCGATCTAACAATAGAGGAGTTTCAAAGAATACGAAATACCGAATTAGAAGGGAAGAGGATTAGTTTAGGAAAAGACATGCTTCTACTATCTTTCTATTTATGCGGAATAAATCTGAAAGACCTATTATCAGTAAATCTATCATCAGACATTCTTTCTTTCGAAAGAACTAAGACACTACATGCAAAGACAGGAAAAGCAAATATTACAATACCGATACATCCAGAAGCAAGAGCTATAATAAATAAGTATATTAATAAAAAAGGCATGCTGGATTTAGGGTATTCTTACACGTATTCTAATCTACAGAAGTATATAAACCTTTGCATGAGAGAGCTGAAAGACCGTTTAGGAATCAAGCAAACACTATGCTTCTATTCCGCTCGCAAAACTTTTGCTCAATTTGCATCAGAACTTGGCATACCAGACGGTGTGATAGACTACTGTCTAGGGCATTCGGACAAAAGCAAAGGAATTATTAGGTTCTATACAAAAGTCAAACAAAAGCAAGCTGAAATAGCAATCAATCGGGTGATCGATTACGTGAACAACCCCGAAAAATATAAAGACTACATCGAAATGAGAGCAGATATTATGATGATGAAAGGGTAATTGTGGTTCAGATACTATCCCCGTAGTTGGGTTACTATGGGGATTTCTCATTTTTTTTGTGTCAGGACTAAACTTTTTAAAAGCTCATTAGTAATAGCACATGAAGACCAAGCAAGAGATGTAGATGCGTGCTGATGAGCTTGGTATCAGAAGGCAGTCTTATGGCTGCCTTCTTCATTTAACCTAAAAAATACAAATACAGGCAACTATATACAATATTTATTTGCTTATTTGCCACGATGAAAGAACATAGAAACACATAAGATTGACATTTCCTCAAGTCTGCCACTACACTATGCAGATGAAGGGATTCGAGCTGGATTTCCAAGTCCTGCCCAAGACTACATGGAGCACATTGACTTGAACAAAAAGATTGTCAAGACATTCCAAACAGTTTATATGAGCATGTTACAAGATTCTGTATGAGTTCCAACTCACAATTTAATGACTATTTCCTTAATACGACAAGCCATCAAATAATCCTCCAATAAATTTTTGCCCTTTGGGCATATTAGATGTCACAACTGTTTTTGCATCTGATCCACGTAAATAAGCCGTACCTTGATGAGTAAAATAATGCTTCGAATCGTGTGGATCATAATTCAAATTAGGTCTTATTTTCCCATCCGTATCTTTAACAATCACTGCAGATGAACCGACAAATTCATCCATCCCCATACCACTATCTATTATTATATTAGGTCCCTTATTGCCTTTGACTGTAAAAGTTCCCAATTTTTCTGCATCTACAGCATTATCAGATAATCTCCGTAACTCAGATGCAAACATATTAACAAAAGATTCTCCCTCTATATCAGAACCAGTAGAACAGCCATTCAAATATATTTCTCCCATATAACCTGCAGGAAGCCATTTACCCCTAAAAATATTTGTAGCTAAAGTTAGAGGAGTTTGGTTAGCAAACATTGGCAGACGTCCTTGAAGTGTAATACCATGAGATACAATCATAAACAACTCGTTTTGTCCAACTTTTCGATGAAGGTGAGGCCTATTACCTACACTCATAAAATATTCTGGAGTCATGGTTACATTTAAGTGGCCACCTTCAGTATTATGTTTTTTAGTCTTCATCTTTCGCGCATGTGCAAGTGCAGCACCATTATTAACAATGGCCTTATCTAGGCAATTTTCAATAGGCAAAGTAAATACACCCTGAATTATATTACTTCCCAATATCATTGAATTTAGATTAGTTACTCCCCTATTATCTACAATTTTTTTCAACTGCCTACTTCCTGCCTCACTATTAGCAATTGCTCTACTCAATTGATTCCTCTGTTCTCTACTATATTCTGCCATGATATATTATTTTTATATTACTGTGTAAAAATAGAAAATAACTAAACATGTTATCACTTAAAAGATATGTTAGATAACATAGGAAGGGACAACTATTCAGCCGTCCCTTCTACAAATTCCTTCAGCCTGTACAGTCGCGTAATGGCCGGATTGTAAAACCCATCCGGGTAATGCTGTTTAATGTCGTTGATATTGGCTCTAACATAAATACTGGTATCAGTAATATGTTCAGCTTCACTTAATACTACTTCTTTAGGAAGTTGAGCAGTCTCAGCCCATTGTATAATAGCCTTCACACTATCTTCGTCATAATTGTATGCCATAATGTTTTTGCTGCAAAGATAGATGATATCAGAGAGAAGGCAAAGAAAAAGCCCCGACAGAAGCCAGGGCAATAATAAAAAATATGTAACATCGCTATTGCTTAGGATTTTCAGTATAAGTTCGCAGATATGCAGCCCCCAATTGGTTTTCAACAATTTTAACAACTATCGTCTTATCGAAAAAAATCATATAACAATGATGTAGGCTTAATATCAAATCTTGTAATTTTTGATCTCTTTCCATGTCAATGATATTCAATCCCACTTCCCTGCATTTTTCTTTTGAAATATGCCTATCATGTGATTTACTTTCATTATGTTCTACAAATAGTTTTATTATCTGTTGTACATTTTTTAATTCGATATTAGGGTTATTCGTAATCCATGTATTTGCTAATGCCTTAGACCAATCTATTGCGTTCTTACATGAAATAAGAAAGGTTGGTGTGTATTTAGATATGAGTACTTGCCATAGCCCCAAAGATGAAGGATTATCTAAAACTTCCTGTTTGGCTGTCTCAAATTCCTCCAATGCTTCTTGACAAGAAATACCGCGGTTTTGAGGATCAACTGGACCTAAATTGGAATGCTTACCCATCATAATGGAAGAACACGACAAAGCCATCATTGTACCAGCAGACATCGCTATCTGGGGTACAATAGCTCTTATATCACCATCAAATATTGAATGCAAATAATCAACAATGCTTTCTGTTGCCGCAATACCACCTCCAGGGGTGTGTAAAATCAAATCTAACCCCTTAGATTTGTCCATCTTATAAATAGCCTGCATAAATGCATTTTTATCAGAATCATTAATGTCAATATCAGGAGCTTGTGGCTTTGTCAACCAAGATGAGTAATAGGTAATAACATTCCTACCTGTATATGTATGGATAGAATTTAAAAGAGTAGTTCTCTTTTGATTCAGGAAAGATATTGGATCTGCAGAAGCATTTGCTTCATTTAAGATTTCACTCCAACTGGCCATAATAATATTATTTAGTTAAAACAACAGAATTTCTTCCTGTCGTTACAGCTTCTCCAATTTTTTTTTCTTCATAAGCTGATAACTGCACATACTTCCCATGAGATAAAACAGGGCCTGTATTGAAAAGAAAAGAATTATTAAATCCACTCATAAGATTCTCATAATCACTTTCTATTTTGGATGGATGGCTAAACTTTGTATTATCTTGATTCATATATTTATAGATTAATAATGCCACAAATATAAAACAATTCATTGAAAGGAAAAACATTAACTCATCATTTTTTCGAAATTCTGATTGCCATACAATAGAATGACAATCAAGATTCCTTTATTTTCTATATATCAATAATCCAGCAACCAACAATACAAATGCAATGATTATCCCGAAAGCCCCCCATCTCTATCTTCATCGCCTGCCACTTGGTTAGCTTCTTTTCAACCTCTACAGGCACTTCTGCATACTCCTTCAATAACGTACTACCACTGAAAAAGGTTGTAGATAACGCCAATCCCCGCATACATTCCGCACGGATAACCGTAACCAGCCTGCAACCCTAATCCCCAACGTTTCTTCTTAGGCTTAATGGTGTGGTAAATATCATTTGTCACTGTCTGATACACAGTCTTTGGAAATACCATCAAACTATCTAACCTCGGCCGATATCCGCTCACCCATACTCGGTAAAGACTATCCTCGTAATAAGCCTGCTCACGATAAACTACCGTATCGCCGATACGCATAGTATCTGTTAACCGGAAAACCAACAGAGGCGCCATAGGTGGCGATATAAGCAATGTATCAACCTCTACAACAGTCTTTACCTTTGTCTCGGTACGTATTTCTGCCGGCAAAGGTTCGTGCGGACGGAACCAGGCAACCACACAAACCACTGCCAGCAATATAACTAATATCCAAGGCAACTTTTTCATAAGCTCAGATATTTAACGATACCATCAATATGTATCTGCGCAACCGTCTGTTTACCTTCCTGGGACAAAAGGTATTCTACATCTTCCTTGTTATCCTGAAAGAAATTCTCAGTGAGTACAGCCGGACAATTCGTGTCCCGGCAAATGGCAAGGTTCTGCTGCCAGTACAATTGGTTGGGCATTGGTTTACGGACGGGAACTGGAATACATTCGGCTATTTGTCCCAGGCATTCAGCTAACCTTTTACTATTACTTGAAGCGTTATTTGATACAAATACGCTCCATCCTTTTGCTTTCATCCAACTAGCACCGGAACCAGCCGCATTGCAATGGATAGAAACAAGTATAGCTTTTTTTCCTGTCTCTTTATAGATGTCATTCGCCCGCCTGCATCGCTCAGACAAAGGAACATCCGTATCTTCTTTTACGATACGTTCAGCATCAATATCTTTTTTACGTAAGCCGAAAATAACCATATCGGCAATTTCTCTTGTATAGGCCCACTCTCTCAATCTTCCGTCCGGTGAACGTTTGCCCGGAGTATTCTCACCGTGCCCATTGTCAACCAACACTCTCATTTCTCTTCCCCCTTACTTTTATTCATATATTCCACTACCGCCTGTGCTATCTCTGTTGGATCAGCCTTGTGCTTCGCTATCTCGGTAGCCAATGCAGCTACTTGTTTCATCTCTTTGCGTTCCTTCTCATCTGCTTTCTCATAGATGGATTTAACCTCTATGGCTGCCACTCCGAAAGCTCCCAGCAAAGTAATAAACGGGAAAATAGGTATATGGTAATCATAGTAATTATCCAGATACCAGACACCAGCCATCTGCATACAATCAACTACGACCAACGCAAGCAAAGCATTGTAATATCTCGCAACCTTATTCACTGTACGTTTCCATCCGTCGCTCGAAATCTTCTCACTACGTTGTTTGGCTTTTCTGATTCCAGCCCACAAATCGAAAGCTATAAAGAAAAGTGGCGTCAACAGGATACCGAAAAGCATCCAGGCTACAATAAATAATTCATCTATTCCTTTCATTCTACACTCTATTTTAAATATTAATACTACCTTTGCTATTGCATTGACCGTTAAGGTCTTAGTATTTTGTCGTTATCCCGCCCGGCCAGTGATGGTAGGACGGGATTTTAATTTATTACGATTTTGAATAATGCTTGGTCTGCTCGTTATTCTTGTAAAATGTCAAACCGTTAGAAGGAATCAAATAACAGGAATAATCATCAGAACCTACTTTTTGAGAACAAAAGATTGTTCCACTGTCTATTGAAGTTTCATTATATAACACATTATCTACATATCTACGCAGCCTAAGTCGTGGAAGATAATTAACAATACCATTCCATTCGCTTTCAAAAAAGCTCAAGCTCCCAACTTCTATACCGTCTTGAGTGTACATTTTGAGACTATTAGTAATCGGGTCTATTTCTATACGAGTACCATTCGAGGAAGTGGAAATCTTACCTACTATCTCTATTTCTCCATTTTCTTTAATTCTAAAAGAATCATTGGGGGACTTTATATTCTTGAAGACTCCACTTGTCGCATTTACCTCACCATTGAATTTATACTTCCTGTTTTCAGGATCAAGCTCAAAAATGACTTCATTATCCACCAAAGCGAAGATACCGGATCGTTCAACTCCATCAATTGTAATGCACTTATCCCCCTGGACTATGCCGGTCAAAATCGGTTCCTCGGCTGTTCCGGCATTCTTCCCCGTAAACAGCTTCGGAGATATCATATACTCGCTGCCTATCTGCACTTTATTGGTATCCCATCCTACAAGCCAATCAGGTACATTTGACATAACTTTGGAGATTGAACCCTCAGTGAGCAACACATAATCAGGAATTGACTTTTCATAGGTCTTCACCGCAATACTGTCATATGCCGATGATATGTCGAGGGATATATTTATAAAGTTAAGCGATTCTAAAGGTTGACTGGAAAGTACTTCAACACCTTCCTTTAAATAAGACACACGCCATCTGTCAGGAGCATAATCTTCCTTAGTACTTCCACTAATACGATACAACCTAGCTGTAATAGCATTTCCAGAAACAGGAACACTATGTATGTCACACGGGATATCATTAATCCGGATATTGTTCATATAGAATTCAATCTGCAATAGAACCGCATCCTTTCCGTCTGCACCTTTCAGGTTTTCCTTGACTTCAGGGGAAAGATTATCCCAGCCAAGGATCACATCTCCCATCGTGCACACATACTTTTTCTTGTCTGCATCCCATCGCCACGATATGGCACCCCCTGCAAGATAACCCGACTTGTCACGGTTGAATTGAGCGGAACCGTCACCAAATTCAGCTGATCCGTCAGGATGAATACAATAAACCGTATGTCCGCTGGAATCCGTACCCTTAATCATGCCGTTTTCGCAGTAAAATCCACGAGCACCATCTCCACCGGGAATATCACCGCCAAGACGGGTTTTAACTTTACCAGTCCAGTCCTTACTATCAATGTCGAACATGATATCAATAGCAGGCTGGCCACTCTCATCAGCGTGGATATAGATAGCCGACTGTCGGTTTTTGTCTACCGAATTACCAAACTGTACGATATCGTTCCCAACCTCTGGAGGATTGTTCACATTGCCCTCTTCATCCTTATCGAATTCTGACACCAAAACATGAATTACATCATCCACAACGGACGCAATCTCAACATGGTAGAATGTTTGTTTAGTTCCGGAGTAAGTCTGACATCGCATGAAGTCATGAGCGACAAAGCTCATGGTCTCATCCTCCAAGGTGACGAGGTATTCAGTGCCGTCTTCGGAGAGAGTAACAGTAGCGATCTTACCACATGCCTGAGATATACCCAGAGAACCGATTATCGCCCGCATCTTGCTTACCAGCATCTCGAACACGATAAACTGTTCACGCACCCGGATGGAATCAATTTCAAGCATCCATTTGCCCTTTACATACTCCCAGATTTTCCACCCGTAACCTACAAACCCGGACATGAAGTCTTCTACCGCTTCTGCCACCCATTCACCGGCCGCATTCATCACCTGCCTGCCCGTCTTCTTGGCGGAAGCAAGCATACCAACAACTTTCGCAGTGCTTAATATTGCCATTTTAATCTATTACGATAATTTTATTATTTCAATCAGATTTACTCCTGGCACATAATTCACGCCCAAGGTATTCCAGAGATATACATCCAATAGCCCATCGCTACCAACTGTTACATTGTCAATCTCGACAAATTGAGTCATGTTATTCAGTGGACTAAATGATATATTGGTCTCAACATTATTTGCAGAATAAAATATTGATGAGAACTGGTCTTCTTGAATAGCCGTGCTACAAGAGGGTAATATTCTGACTTTATATGTTCCCGCGGTAAATGCTTGGAATCTCAACATCGCCTTAATACCGGAAGCCACCCTGTCGCCACAATTATATCGACCGATATATTTTGCCGGATACGGCCCGCTATCGTCTACTGTCGGCTGGCGAACACCGGTATTTATCGTAGATATATCCACACCGTATTCACCGGGATAATCATTCTTGGCCTTTAAATAATTACCCACCTCATTTCCGGAAGTATCCTTCAACAGATTAGTCGTATAACTTGCTCCTTGAACAATCGACATATTATTTATGATCTCGCCATTGACCGTATCATAAGATATATTATTGCCAAGTTGAGCGAATGAAACGATAGTCTTTCCAGCAGTACCGCTGCCGCCTTCTTTCTGGAAGTTGCAAGTTATTGTTTTATTACTCTGCACATTATTAACGGTCGCTGTCCCGGTATTAGTCCCTACACCGGTACTCGTATCCGCGCCACTCCAACTACCGATAACATAGCCATCATTAGCCTGCGCGTTAACGCTTGCCTGTCCTCCCTCGGCAACATCTTGAACGGCAGGCGTCACAGTACCGTATGTAGTGTTATTCGCCTTTCCCGTTACTGTATAAGATACGGCCGGACGTTCGGAATATAAGATAGATGAAGACTTGATTTCAGACTCGCCAAAACTGTTTTTAACCTGCACGTATACAGTCTTGGATGCATAACCGGATGAAAGTTGATAAGAAAAAATTTTCGATGTGCCGACAATCCAGCTTGCACCGGATAAGTCGGCAGTCTCACCAACTTTATAATGAGTAAGTCCGCCAGGCATATTGAGAGTTATAGAAACCAATTGGTTGTAAGTCACCGTTACGCCATCATTGATTGATATCGAATTGAGCACCGGAGCGGCCTCATTAACTGATAATCTTGCAGCAAATGGAGCCTTCAAAGTATCCTTCAACTGATTCACGAAATAGTAGGCATCCGTTTTATCTTCCTCTGACAATGTACTTTCAAATTTAACCGTATACTTCTCGGCACATTCCAGGAGCAACTCGTTGAAATTCACATTTACAAGCATTCCTGAACCATGAGCCGCATAGCTATATCCGAATATCTTGTCGGAAACCGTTAATGCATCCACAGAGGTTATTCCGGATACAAGGAATGACAAGTCCTTAAAATAATAGTTCTTAGAAAATGGAACCAATATCTTCCATGTGACAGTATTATTGCTTACTATCTTCTTAATGACTGAGTTTAACCGCATCTGTATATACTCGTATATCTCATCCCAGGAAGCAACCCAAAGGCTATCGTCACCACCTTTCCCGTATAGTGAATAGATAGTTTCTAATAACTCTATTCGGGAAAGGTCTACGCGGTGTGTCGTTATACCCACCCAGTAGGGGTTATCGCTTGTATGTTGTTCAGCCAGTTCTTCCAGCTTTACATCATTAACGGAAGAATTGGTTCCGCCGTAAGTCCTTTTTTTGTATAATGAACCAGTTGATTTCAGATATATCTTTTCCAGATGATGTAATGAGCTACGGTAGAAGTCAACCAATGGAGACTCATCCGCCGCAGTAACATAAGCGGTATTACCGTCAGGGAGTCCCATTACTTTCATTCGACGATTCAGTTTATCCAAAACCTTATCATAATCGGCTTTAAACCCTTTTACAATATCTGCCGGATTAGTCTTGTCATATATACGCTCATCAACATTGTGGTAAAGCATAGAAACACCCCAGTCTTTCATTAAGTCAAGTTCAGGCCAAGTTATATATATGCTATTTTTATTTGTCCCATCTCCTATAAGACCGTTAGGATTATATTCGTTTCCCAAAGTTGGCCATAATGCAACGCTAAAACCGAAACGGCGATCATTGCCGCAGCCATCAGTATACACCAACGGATATTCTGGTGTATAACCGGTTGTCGGTGTGTTGCCAAGATGGAAAAACTCGCTGTCATCAATCCATTTTTGATTGATACGACGCCAAATTCGTGCATAAGCTCCCTCTACAGAGTCATCGGCCGTATAGGTAAATGCAAAATGCTTGTCATATTTAAGAGGTGCAAAACTCAAGTTCACAGAATCCGCACTAACACCAGAAGGAAGAACAATACTAAATTCGATAATCTCTCCTGCAAGTTTAAGATATTCGAGGGTCAGCATCAAGGTTGAACCGGCCGGTATTGCAGATTTGCATATCACGGATAACTTTGTCTCAAAGTCTTCCGTCACATACATCTGTTTGACTTCAATCGCTCCCGGATAGAACTTACCGGCAGAATCTTTCACGGTTATGTTTTTCGCTGTCAAATACATATTATTTCCCAGCGGTGAGTCACTTACAATATATTCCTTTTCTTCTCCAACAGAGGTAGGAGGAACTATCAGTGACACTGAACAAGCATATATATCATGTTCAGTAACTCCAAATCTGTAAGAACCAACTTTGCTTTCCACGTCAGATATAAGTATCCCACCTGACCCGCCTGCGGAGTTTTCAAGATTATCAACACGCGTCAAGAGCTGAGACAGATTTTGCTTGTCTTGAGTTGTATAGTCATTCGTTGACAGCCCTTTGCCTGATACAGCGTCCACTTTGCTGTTAACAGCGGAAACCACCTGATTAAACTCATCCGCTGACAATGTATCACCGGTATTTTTTATAGGTATATTCAAATTTGCCATATCATCTTATTTTTTATATTAACCTAATGCGAAAGAGAATGTATAAGGAAATCCCGTTGTAGGTGGAGTAACACCGCCACGAATAGCTGAGATAGGGATAAACACCATCTGCTGGATTCTTCTATCATAGACGGGAACTAACATATTATCCGCATCAATAACTCCAGCATATAATGTCGGAGCGGCATAACTCCACTCATTTTTTCCCTTAACGGAAAGTGAGCCAACCGGAGCACTGTCTACAGAGGAGTTGACATTACTAAGACCACCAAATGATAAATCCGTTGCTTCCACCGGAGCAATCTCCATCAAAGCGTCCTCATCCTCTTCGATAAGCGTATCTTCATCCTCTTCAAGCAAACAAGACATTAAAGAGGCCGGGGTGTTTTGCTTCGGAAGACGGACGATTAAGCCATTCTCGACGACAGCACCTCCAAAAAGACGTAATAGATAATCTGTACTATCTACTTTGTCTTTACGGAGGAACATTGATAACGAACGCAATGCCGAGAACACATTGCTGTCAGTTGCAGGAGTGGAGTCATTCCTTCTTATCACATATACACCACTACCGCTTCCACCTGTATAAACCTGCCCTTCAAGAGTGAGATTTTCCACCTTGTCCTCTAGTTCCCCGATGCGGGAATAGGCGGCAGTTTCCCCGACAGTATATACGGGGGAATCATAAGGCTTATCAAGGTTGAATTCGAACCCGATAACCCTCGACAGCCTTCCGTTTTCGAAATAGGCTTTGTTTATGAGGTTCACCCTTTGACCGATACCGTAGAGATTATGCATTCCATCCTCGCTGTATGCGTTATCGGACATCATCGTGCAGTTGTAGGTGTTCGGGTCTATCTTAGATTTGGCAATGTACTTTTCAGCCTCTTCCTTCAGTTCCCGTTCGGCAGCGGATACAAGTCCTAATTCTGTTATTTTGGTTGAATCCCAACCTGACAAAACGTAGGTATCGCCGTCTTCGGGGATGAGCACCTCATCGGGCAACGGTCTGCCATAGTCTTCATTCCTTACTATCTCCCACACTTGTGCTAACGGATTCCAAGAACCATCCTCATTCTTCTCCGGGATAGGTCTTTCTCCACCTTCCTTGTCGCATGGATTGAATGTCACGACAAACATCATTCCGTTTAGCTTACCGGACTGAAATATTATCTTCAAATCCTCTCCCGGTAATCTATATTCTTCTGAAAAAATTATCCCCGTGTCCTTGAAACGATAGGCGTTCCACTTCTTTTCGGTTGTTGTACCGTCCCCATTTTCTATCTTATCGATATATTCGTGAGTGGTGACATCCAACATGGTGCCCACCCTTCGAGGATAAATATCATCAAAGACAACCACCTGTTCAATGGCTTCTTCAGTACTCATATCTGAATAAGCGTCTATGTACAAAGTTCCTTCGGGTAGCATCAATCTTTTTTGCACCACACCATTTATCACCACCGCTTCGTCAACGGGACGGTAGTTGGCAGGAATGTTCCTTGTCGAGCCGAAAGCATAGATACGGGTGGCATAGGTTGACTGGGATTCGGAGCGTGACATTTCCCCCACGTTCTTAGCGATTTCCATATTCACGTAGTCGCCAAACTCGCATTTACCGAAGTGGATAATATTGTCTGTCACCCAGCACTCGCAATCCCATTTCTTCGCCATTTCAAAACAGGCATCTAAGATATTGGTGTTATCATAAGTCATTAACAGAGACTTGTTCTCGACCGTACTGTCAATGGAAAAATCAAAATCCTGTCCTTTGTAAGTATAACCAAGAGCTTTCAAGTTTCTCAGGACTATACTTGCTTGTACGTTGAGTGGAGCTGTCAGACTCCAGGACGCTTCCTGCCCAGATGTCTCCGGGGTATATTTGAAGATTTTATTTTTCCATTTCCAGTAGTGAGCATCAAGTCTTAGTTCATAATCATAGCCTGCGTTATCGGTGTTGAAGGTAGGACTCTGAAGGTCGCATACCTCGAATAACCCAAAATCGCATTCAACATATGAGCCTAACTTGAAATATATGGGATTCTCCAAAGAGAATTTCAGAAGTATGTAATCCTCTTTTTTGAGCGTAAACTTCCGCTTGCAACCTTCATTGGGAGTGGTTACAAGAAGAACGTTACCGGATATGTCTTTGATGTCTACTATCATAACATCTCCAAAGTTCGGACATAAAAAAAAGAATGCCTAAAATCAGGCATTCACATGCACGACAATAAAACCAATGTCGTGAATTAAGTTCGGTTTACCGGATTCGGCTCCGAAAACTTACTTGAAATCTTGCCAAAAGTCCTATCTAAACTCTGCGCATAAGTAACACTCTTGCCAGTATAAATAAGACGGTAAATCTCGCTACCATTAGCTGGGACTTGAATATCAACCTTGCCTTTATAAAGTTCATCGAAGAAAGCCTTTTTCTTTGATTGATAATCGGACTGAGAACTACCCTCGATAGTAAACGAAAGAGTTATTTCCCTCTCATCGACTTTAGGATCATTGATTATTACCCGTTTCCCATGTTCAAGTCGGCTTTTGTTCTCAATAAAATCCTTCATGGGAGCGGATGCCCCAATAACATCAAGAAACCCCTCTCCCATTCTCACACCCCATGTGGCAAACGCATCTTTTTCATTAATCAGTAAATCTGTCATAGCTTATAATTTTGATGTATTCTTCTTCACTTCTGCTATATCTGCTTTGATATCTTTTAAGTATTTAGCCGAATTACCTGTATTCTCCGAAATCTGTACCAATTCAAGATAGGATTGTGCTATCAAATTCCTCGTATCATCAGCGATGTTCCTCGTTTCTGTATTCATGGAAAGGATAGCATCTGCTCTTGCAGTTAACAGATTAAGAGATTGAGTTTGAGCGATATTCTGAGTTTTTATCTCTTCACCTGCAATCTGTAAAGCTGTAAACCGACCACTTAGCTCTCCAGCGTCCTCGTGTGTCATTTCGGTACCAAATCCTCTGGAAGTCGAAGATTGAGAAGTAGACTCTTGGGAACTCCATCCAAAAGCATCAGCCATTGCATCACGTTCAGCTATAATTTGCTCAGCTAACGCCTTTTGGGCATCTTTCAATTCTGCCGATTCTTTAGCAGTTAAATCAAAAACACCGTCTCCATCACTATCTGATTTTGCAGCCCAATCATTATATAAAGCTTCGATTTTGGCACGGTACTTATTTGCCACAAGATTTTCTAAAATAGCGTTCTTTAGGTATTCTCCAAAATCATCGGCCATATCTTTACTACTCTTACCCATATCGGAAAGGGTTGAAACAAAACTGTCATAGAAAGAATCGAAAGAAACTCCGGTCATTGTTTCCTGAAGTTTTGTCTTCATATCCTCTATCTCATCAGAACAGTCAATAATGTTTTGCAAATATCCTTGTACGTCATCGTCCAACTTCGCCCAGAACGTAGGTGCTTCTTCCTGTAGACGTTCCAATTGTTCCGCTGTAAGAGAAAATAGTCCAGTCATACGACCGTCAGCAACCGAGTTATAATTGAATCCAATAGACTGTGCCGCTTTACGAAGTTCATCCCAGCCCTGGCTTGACATCCCTTTTCTCTGACGAACGCCAATGGAATGAGAACCTGCACTCGCCCCTGCATTAAGTCTCTCTATCCCAAGTGCAACGCTGCTTTGAGCCTTCTTATTCAATAAGTCCAGAACTTCTTGCCCAGCCTTACGCGCTTCATCGCCATAAGATATATCTATATATTTCTGCTTTTTACTAATAAGCGTGTCCCAAACATCAATAAGTGCCCCATATTCTTCTTTCATTTTATTATAGGCAGAATAATCAGCACCAAGGACACCGATTAATCCTGATGCCATGCCTATTGCTCCACCAATAACAGCTCCCCAAGGTCCACCAATAGATGCGCCAGTTGCCGCATAAGAAGCTGTACTACTTAAAACAGAGGTAACCTTTCCAGCTGTACTTTCTGATTTAACCCCCAAATCTCCAAGAACACCATCCAGCTCTTTTACAGCAGATGCTATACTACCAAATCCTTTAGATGTGCTTTCATAATCATTATTCTTAAAGCCATCCTGAATCATCTTGAATGGATTATACTTATCAAGCATCTTTTTGAATTTGGCTATTTGAGAAGAAAGACTTGATGTAAATTTATTTAAGGAAGAAGGATTAGCCATAGCATCATTTATAGCTTTCACAGTCTTTTCATTATCCTTAAACAAATCGGGAATTTTAGTTCCCTCTATCCCATTCATATAATCAATAAGCTCTTGAATATCCTCTATTATATTCCTTATTGACGATGAAGAACGATTAGAGAAATCCGTGAAAAATCTTCCCCATAATTCTGAGTTTTTCATCAATTCATCATCCAGGCTATCAAGATCTTCTTTTCTCTGGGCAATAAAAGTGGATTTTTCAACACTCCCCTCTTCTGCATCCGCAATCTGCTTATCATATTTATCCATGATAGCTTTGCGTTTTTCCTGATACTCTCCATACTTGATATAATACTCATTCCAAGCATTATCCTGTTTATTTTGATACTCTTTCAAATTCTTCTCGAAAGAAGCTATTCCACTTTTATATAAATTATCGAAGACATCGTTTTCCGAAATAGATAATGTAATCCCACTTGCATTAAAAGTCTCTCCCTTTTTTTTATCTGGGCTAGTCTCCCATGTAGCACGGGCATCCTCAATCTTTTTCCGCAGAGTATCCTCTTTCTGCCGGTCGATAGCCTGCATCTCTTTTTCAAAGTTGAGCTCCATTTCGGCAATGGTCTTGGCAGCACCTTCATCCATTGCCTTGATTCGGGCTTCATCAACTTTTATTTGTAAATCCTCGGCAAAACGTTTTTGTTCCAATGCTTGTTTATCAAGGAGGACATTATATTTATCGGTCTGCTTACGAAGTTTCTCGGCTTGATTCTCCTGTTTTTTATCGGATGACACAGAACCTCCCTTTGCTTTGTAAGTAGCTTCTGCCGAATCACGCAAACCTTTCAATTTTTTAAGTTCTTTATCCCTATCAGCATCAGACATTACTGTCTTGGAACTCAAAAAGTCCTTATATGCTTTATCAGCATCTTCATACGCTTTTTTGTAACTTGCCAACCATTCTGCGGAAGATTTCTTTTCAGCTTTTGCAGCTTCTTCTTTTGTCTTTTTAGCAGCTTTCGTAGTTTCTATAAGTGTCTTTATATCCTTAACGTCATATATTGCTTCATCTGATAGAGAGCCTTTTGTGTCAATAGGCAACTTAATCTTTATCTTCCCATTCTCCCCTTTACCTTTGATACGCTTTTCTAAATCAGAGATGTAGCGGTCAAACTTACTAATATCAACATCTTTAAGAGTGGATATGAACTGTTCTGAGATACCTTTACCTTTTTCTTGCAGCATGACATCCCTGTCTGCATATAATTTTTCAAGTTTTTTCTTAGATTCACGTGCAGCTTGTGTTCCTTGCTTCATTGTTATATTAAATTCTTCTGCCGCTATTTGCTTATTTAACTCTGTGAATCTCTTTGTTTGTTCTTCTCCGGCACGTTTCGTATCCTCTTCCGCTATCTGTTGTTTTAGTTTGAGTATATCAGCTAACTTAATGGTTTCGATGTCGTATTGAGCAAATATCTTAGGGTATTCTTTTCTTAACTCCGCTAAACTTTGACCTCTTTGTAAATCCGACAATGCTATATCACGAGAACTTTGTATGAGGGAATCAATCTTCTGCTTGTGCTCTTCCTCTCGTTTTTTAGCTTCTTCTTGCTGTTCGTTAAATCTTCTCTGTGCCTTTTCTGCTTCTGTTGCCGAATCGTAGAAAGCCCACATAGCCGCACCAAGACCTACAACCGCAGTAGCTAATAAAACATAAGGATTGGTAAGCATAGCAGCGTTTAAAGCTAACTGCGCCTTTCGAGCCAATATACGAGCATTAGTAAGGGCTACCTCGGCTATCGTATGTTTGCTTGTGGCGATGGTGGTAAGCATCACAGCAGTGCGATATGTTCCATAAGTGACCACCAGTCCGGCCAATACCTTTCCGACTGCCTCATAGTTTTCAATCAGCGAAGTAGTCATTTGAATACCATCCATAATTACCCCTTCTGACTTCTGCCCTAGTTCGTTAAACACAGAATCCAAAGCATCCTGCATCATAGATAGCTGACCGTTTATCTCCTTTGAAGCATTCTCGGACATATTATAGAACCGACCGCCTGCGGAAGTGGCGTCAATAAACGCCTGTTGTACCATTTCTGCGGAAATAGCCCCCTTAGACATCTCATCTTTGAGTGTGGCAATAGACTTCCCTGTCTTTTCAGACATTATTTGAAGTGGATTGAATCCGGCATTTATCATTTGGTTCAAGTCCTGCCCCATCAACTTGCCTGCTGCTGACATCTGGGAAAAAGCCAAAGTAAGAGAGTCGAATTTCTGTGTATTCCCCATAGAAACATCACCAATAGCTTGTAAATAACGTGGCACTCTTTCGGCTTCGATATTAAACCCTAACATCATCTGTGTAGCGGAAGTAACATCGGAAAATTCCAGCGGTGAAATCTTCGCATATTCACGTACTTGCGCCATGAGCGCATCGGCTTTCTCCTTGCTACCTAACAACGTTTGAATGGCAGTATCGGCCGCTTGAAACTCACCACGCACACGGATGATTTCAGAACCTAACGCTTTCAGTACGCCAGCACCACCAATAACTGCCAATGCTTTCTTCCAAGAGATAGCGATGCCTTCGTTAGTTTCTACTACCTCTTTCGCATCATCCTTGTATAGAGCATATTCATCACGGAGTCTTTTTACAGAAAGTCGGGCTTCCGCCTGCTGCTGAGTCAATCCGAAAAGAGCAGCTTTTTCTTCATCTAAAACCTTTCGGGCAGCATTATATTCTTCCAACTTACTGTTTGCCGATGTAGGGTTACGTTTCAAGGCGATGCGATAAGCATCTCCCAAACGTTTTATATCCGCTTCAATATCCTTAACCACTGCCTTTTGAGCAATGATTTTTTCTGTAAACTCATTTACTGATTGAGATGCATCGAAGATTTTCTTTTTGAAGCTGCCCTCCATCATCGCCCCGGCTTTGGCGGCTTCATTTACCAATTCATCCATCCGCTGTGTGGATGCAGATAACTGGGTATTCAGAGCCTTGAAAGCAGCAGGTGACTGCGTGCTATCCATACTCTTTAGTTCTTGCTTCAATTTTGCAATCTCATTGCGGAGTTTAACGACCTCTTCATAATCGGCCTGCACACGAAACACGAGCTTTGCCATATATAATTATTTTAATGGGTTCTTACCTTTTGTTTTAAAAAACTCTTCTTCTGACACTTCTTCCATAACCTCTCCATATACAGTATGAAGTTTGTCTTTTTGCATGATTACCATATTCCTGTACGGTATCTTATATACCACTTCATCATAAGACAGATGCAGAGATTCCATGAACGATGCAATCTGCCCAAGCAAGCAGTTATTTCCTACGACCGTTCCTTTGCTGTCAGCGTTGCTACGTTCTTGGCTAAAACTGACAGCTTGTAAAAATTTTCAGCGGAAACCATCGAAAGCCCGGTCGCCAATGCTTCCACGACCTCATCAAATGTTCCAGCCGACAGTTCCTCACATAGGTTCTCATCACCCTGAATAAGCCACGATAGCGCACGAGAAGCCATTTCTACATCTTTCAATGAACGAAGCATATCCATGACCGTTACAGCCTCTTTCAAGTCACAGAGATAATATCCCGCCCCTGCTATCTTATGAATCGTAGGGGGATAAATCACATAAACATTACCATTTACAAACACCGTTTCAAAGTCTTTCCCTAAAACGGCTGCATTTATTATTTTTGATGCGTTCTTTTCCATAAACTAAAAAGGCGGTGAGCAATCACCCACCGCCATCCTAAAAATATTGCTCTTTACCTAGGTTAAGCCTCAGGTACATCTACCTTTTCTCCATCAAACCAGTACTCACCAGCAACTCCGACTGTAGAATTTTCCATCGCAATAGCTGAAACCCCTAACCCGATATTCTTCTCAACAAAATTTCCCTTGCCGATTACAGCTGCATTGGTAAACACGATATAATTACCTGTCTTAGTCATACCGACAACAGCCTTGTTGATTACTTCAGCGACTTCCGGCTCTTTCCAACCTACTACAGTTTGTCCATCCTTTACAAGTTCACCTCCCTGTAATTCCTTCTTGTCTTCAAAAGCATATTCGCCCATAGTGAACGCTATAGTCTTTGCTCCCTTGGCTGTAACATCCTTATAGTAGACTTTTCCAGTCAACTCATTGACATAATCAGTCGTTGTGGGATCATCTTCTGTATATCCCCAAGTGTCCTGATGAGAGTTCTTTACTTCTGTGGCGGCTGCTAACCATGTTTTCAGAGTTGTAGGAGTAACGGTAGCAGTAATAACCGGACCGTACCAAATTTTTTTAATTCCAATAAATGGTTTCATATTTTTCAAATTACATTTAATACTTCAAATAAAATTCTCACATTCACATAGTGACACTTCAAAGCTGTGTCTGCTTCCGTACCGATTGATTCGATTGAGTAACGATAGGCTGTGTCGTCATAGGAGCTTACCACATCGTCGAATAGCTTGTTGGCTTGCCTTTCAAGCTCATTCAGACGAATAGAGTTCGCTTCATTCTCACTCAAATTAGGCACACAGATATTTACCTCGGCAAAGGACTTCTTCCAATATGTTTCCGGTTGTTGTTTCTTCGTGTGAATGACAATTCTTTCAGACTTCAATTCGCCCGTCAGGGTTTCCCCTACTGGTACTATATCTATCCTGAAAGCCTTGCAATCCCGATAGAGAATGTTTCCTATGTCGGTAGTTACTATCATTCAAATTCTTCTTTTAATCGTTTCTCTGCATATAAAGCGGCACCACTCAAAACATCAAACCCCTTAGATTCCACGAATGAAGCGTATTCCGCTTCGTTTTTCAGAGTTAAACCGCTTTCATCAACATCGTAATCATTGGACGTTCTCAAAGTGAGCGTGTGGTCTTGATAATTGCCATGCTCTTCCGCGTACTTAACGGCTTCATCGCCCTCATCAATCATTTTCTTCTCAACCTCCCATTCTCCTTCATCGAAAAAGGAATCGACATCTGAAAAATCAAATCCTACATCCATAGTTCCGAATATCCAAAGTAGTTCGTATTCTTCACCGTATAAACCTCGCCTTGCCCTCTCAAATTATCGCCATCCATGCAACGGACCTCATCCCCTGCCTTGACAGTGATTCTCTTCTCGCACACCACACGGTAGTTAGGACGATACACAGAACCGTTATCAGACGTAAACTCTTTGGTAGTGTTATCATCACAACGGCACTTACATACATCCTGCCAGCATTCACCACCGGTGCCGGGAATAGGTCTTCCGAACTCATCCTTATCCATTGGAGTGATTACCTTTACTTGTAATATGTGTGGGACGAATATCATAAGAAAGTGCATTTAGGTTTGTTGCTCAACTCGTCTTTCAATCCGTACTGCTTGCACAGCCATGAATAGTAATCCTTAATACCTTGAATGTTCCAAGACATAGAAAAACCGCTTTCACTGATTGAAGTGGCACGAAGTAATAAAGAAGGGATGAACATCACAATCGCTACAGAGACACGGCCGTAACAATCCTCATTCATCTCATCCTCTCCGCTTATCTTCGAGTTCAGACACATATCCAAAAGTTCAGCTTCCGACAACTGAATGCCGAAAGTCTGAAACTTCTGTGATATGTATTCGTTTACCGTCATCTTAATATGGTGTAATCAGTTTACTATATGCTGTATGACTATAATGTGTGCAATACTTCGACTTATAGACGTACCGGAACGGGCATTTAGGAACCGAAATCTGTTTCCTTTGCATTGCCGTAATAATCACTGGTTGCTTCACTGGACTATCCACAACCATAAATATTGGCTGCGGAACGGTCAGCACAACACAATCAACAGGAGATGCTTCAAAAGTGATACACTGAATGTCTGGCAAACCAACATCAACAGATGGATTCACGTACTCACACTTAGGAGATTTCACACTTGATGCCTGCACGCTCAACGAAACCAAAGACATCATCAAAAAACCACACATGGCAAAAATAAAATTCTTCATTTCTTTTCTGATTTATAAAATTAGACAACGGAAGGGTAGAGTAAACTACCCTATCCTTACTCAATTCCTAATGCTTCTTTCAGCTTGGCAGTTGATTCTTCATCAAATTCTGCAACCTTACCCAAAAGAGTTTCTTCTTTCATGTTACCGGAAGCCTGCACGCCGATAGACTTTAAAGCATCAACCAAAACCTTTTTATCAAACTCTTTTTCAAAAAGGGAGATTTTAACCTCTTTCTTTTCTTCGGGAGCCTTCACTTCGGGAGTTTTCACCTCAACCCGTTCGGCAAGCCTGCGGCTCTCCATGTCCATTACACGCGATTCCTCGCTGACTTCAATCACTTTACCAGGAGTATAATACTTACCGGTGAACTTGTCGCGAAAAACAGATATAACCCTTATTTTCATAGTCACCTCCTTATGCTGATTGGATTGATGCAATCTCGCTCAAGTCGATATTGGTAATCAAATCCGGATTGGAAATCTGCGGAATCCACTCTGCCGTATATTCCATATAGCGACCGTTTTTGTCGCGATAGTTGGAGATAAGCATCTGACCTTCTGACGGGATATAAGTACGTCCCTGTACCGGGTCAGCCGCTTCATACGGGGTATGGTGGCGCATATAACCGATTTGGTCAGAGGGTAGCAGGGTAATACGATTGTCCGCGTAAATCTGCACATTCTTTCCCGTTTGGTCTTTCACGTAATCTTCCTTGATTTCAATACGCGGCAGGCCGATACCGGTGAACACTTCGGAAGCCAAAGAAGAGGAAACCAAGCCTGTACTCAATTTCATTTCGTTAGTACCGAGAATCATCTTATATTGCTCTCCAAACTCGGATGAACCAAGAACATGCTTATTGAAAGATGCACGTGTCATAATCATCTTGGCATAAACACCAAAGTCAGGAGCCAAAGAATGAAGTTTCTCTCTCAAATAAGAGATAAACATATTCTTTCCGTCTACAATCACATCGCCACTTATCGGCTTGATAAAGTTGAACGGAAGGGTAATTTCCAACAGTTTATTATTGGTCTGACCGGAAGTAATTGCAGCATCCTTGTTATAAACGGTGGCTTCACCAAGCATCAACAAGGCACCAACAATAATATCCATGCGTTTGTGAGCAGCAAGGGTAATCTGACGGTAATCATCTGCCAGGAAGTTTACAATCTCTTCCATTGCGGCCTTTTGATCTGCCGTTTTAGCTACATTGAACTTGTCAATTAAATCCTGCAATTCAGAAAGACGGTCAATAGACATCTGATAAGCATCACCCAAATAGGCAATCTCACCATAGCCGGAGCCAATATTTCTACGTTCACGAATAGGTTTCTCTCCAAAACGTGAATTGATAGAACCGGCCATTACCCCAGTTACAGAGCCGATATAATCTTTGAACACACGAGTAGTTACTCTACGGAAAGTAAGATACTGCTGCCAATAGATTGTGTCTTTACGTGTCTGGTTCACACGTCTAATGATAGCGGAAACAATGTTCGCATCATCGAATAATGTTTGAATCGTTAAAAACATATCCTGCCTCCTTACTCGTTAAATTCAAACCATCCCTTCGTGTTGGCTTTATCGTTCTCGGAGAACGGCATAACCAATTTTGAAGGCTCAATTTCTGCGGCTGTACGAAGCAATGAAACCAGTGTGATTCCATCCTCAACCTTTGTCCGGTTGTACAGAGCCGAATTTGCCACGTGCTTCTGCTTCAAACCATCAACCGCAACCGCCTCAAAGAGTACCACACCTCTGGCTATGTCCTCACCAAAAGCAGCCTTGATAGTCAATACATCATACACTTTGTTGGTCTTGTCAATAGCCGTTACTTCCGCACCTTTCGTACCGCTTCCGATGAACATACCCGTGTATGCCAAAGAGTTCTTGGCTACCTTAATGGACAATGCAGTATCACCGGTTGCGTATGCTTCCACTACTTCCACATTGATTACCGCATAAGCGAACTTGTTTTTCAAGTCCGCACAAATCGGTGTAAATCCAGGAAGAAAACTTCCCACTACAAGGTTCTGCGTGTCGAGCTTGAACGGGCCACGTCTACGGATGCCTGTCTGGACATCGTAACGTTCCTCTTGCTCAACAGGCGGAACCAAGTCATACTTAAATCCTGCTGACATAATTAATTCTTGTTTTGTTCAACAATAGCATTCGTTCCCTCGTCAATCATCTTGGCGATAGATTCAGCTTCTTTCTCAATCTTCGCTTCCGCTGATTCGGGAGGGGTTACGCCTTTGAAGCCGTCATTTGCGAACTCCTGTTTCAAGTCCTTGAAATAAGTATCCAAGTCCTCATCGTCTTTGATGGCGCACCTCTTGGCGTAGTTTTCGGGAATACCATACTCCTTTGCCTTTGCCATAATCTGCTCCTGCCGGGTTGCTTGCGACTTTTCCGTTTCAAACTGAGCGAGCTTGTCAGAAAGCGGTTTAACGGCTGCACTCACTGCATTGGCAATGATGGTAGCCATATCATCCGGCTTGTCTTCCGCTTTGGTGGTTGTGGTAGTAGTGGTAGTCTCGACTGGCTTACCATCTTTAAGGTTATGCTTCTTCTCGTAGTTAGTCACTGCCGTTTTTGAAGCATCCCCGGCACGGAAATCACCATAGGAATTAAGCACGTCCGAAAAACTGATACCCTCCACGATGGAGTTTACCTTTGTCTCGTCCGTTACACCCTCTGCCTTCTTAGTGGCAATTCGGGTTAAGATAGCAGTGTCCACCCCAGTGAATTTCTGGTGTAGTCCTGCCAAAATTTGTTCTAAAATTGTCATACCGTATGAATTAAAATTTGAAATTCAATTTGCGGAAGTAAAAATACCACCAATACAGATGATTGATAAATATTTAGGCTTCCCATTCACGACAATCAATCCATTGTCGTAAATACGGTATATAAAGTAGTCAGTAAATGGATGAAAGGGAAATAATTGGAGTGGTAGAAAACCACAATCAGGCGATTGTGGGAAATAAGTATAAAAAAAGGCGTGAAACCGAATGAAATCACGCCTGATAAAGTTAATGTAAAAAGAGTTTCAATCAAAACTATTTCTTCACCGTTAAAAAGCCCATTTCTTTTAATGTGCTAACAAAACTCTCATCAGTATTCCGATTATAATAAATCTTCCTGATTGATTCTTTAGGTATCTTTATTTTATATCCAAGTACATCTTGAGGTGCATTCTGTATAACTCTATATGGAAGTATAATTCTTTTTTCATGTTGTCTTCTATAGCGGATGTGTATGGTTGTTATAAACCGTATTATAAATTCATCCATTAATTTGGGGTCACGGGCAATATCACCTCTTAGTGATTTATAAAATTTACCATTTTCAGTCTCTTCCCAAAGAACATCATATCCATTTTCATCACTTGATTCCAAAATAATAGGATGCTCTTTATATTGTACTTCTTTGAAACAATTACCCAAATAATATTTTGTACAAAAATATTCTTCAAGTATTTTTTTATCATATTCAATAAAAATAGAATTGTGACCTTTAGGGAAGCGACCCCACTCTGTCGCTTTTGGCAAGTATTTTGTAAAACAGCACATCCCTAATCGACTTAACTCCTTCCCTAAATCCTCTGAATTTTCAAAAATTAGTTCAAAAAGGTCTTTTACAGTAGCATTCTGATTCGAAAAAGCAATTACATTAGCATCTTCTATATCATTATACTCTGTAGGTCTTGAAAACCATAAATAAGGCTCAGTCAATTCTTCAATTGTTTTATCAATGACAGGTCTTAAACGATATATTTCATTCATGCGGTCTTTTGTATTTATTATATTTTAACTATTAGACTTTTATGAATAACATTTCAAAATGATTGCATTTTTTTACATTCAGAAACCCAACATCGCAGCCGGAGGAATATTCAACACCCGGCAAAGTAGCCTTGCAATCTTCAAAGTAGGTTCCGAACGTCCAGAAAGATAATCATTAACTCGTGAAGGACTTATTCCTATTTCACCGGCAAGTTGCCTCTGGCTCATTCCTTTCTCTTCAAGGGATAGCTCTATTAATTCCGCAACGGTCGGTTTTTCTATCGGATAATGTTCTTTTTCGTATGCTATCACAATGTCGGACATAACTGTGAGTTCCACCGCATTCTTATCATTTGAAGGCGTATTGTCATCAACCAATGGCAGAAGTTCTTCCACTCTCGCCAAAGCAAATTCATATTGTTCTTTCGTTACTTTATTCATATCCTATATCTTAAATGGTTGAACAATCTATTTTATCATAATCTTTATGAGTACCAACCCAGCGAATGAAGACGTACCCAATTGTAAACTTAACAACGACAACCAACCGATAGTTGTTGCCTCTGATATTGAATACATAGTGTTGGTTACCTACATAATCAACTGAAAGAAAATCCACTTTAATGTCTGATAGATTCTTCCATTCAGCTTTTTCCGCTATATCATACCAACGTTCTAAGGCAATGCGTGAATCTTCATAACCTTTCGTCTCGTAGAAATCTTTTAGCTTCTTATGCGATACTATTCTCATATCTCTTTCATTTGATGCAAATATACGATATTATTTTGAATTATAAAATTACTCTAGATAAAATATTCTATATTACAGAATTTAAGCAACAAAAAAGCGGAACCCAAAGCCCCGCTCTCTATGATGGTAACATAACATTTAGGCGGCAGAAGGAACATTCTTTTCTTTTCCCGCCTTTTGGTTCATTTCCTCCTCTTCAATCTCCTTCAGCTCTTCATCTATGCGGTCCGCGTTCCCGGCAAACATAATACCTTCACGTCTTGACCAGATGCCACCACCAACGGCAGAGACGGCCGTAGTAACCTTGTCATCTACTGAATCAATCATGTTAATTACTAAATATCCCTCTTATGTTTCTGATTCCATAAAATTCCTTCATTTTTTAGAGATGTCGCTATGTCTCGTCCAATATCAGTTAATGTAATTGAATATAAATCATCTTCTTTTCCATCAATAGCACCATTTAGACGCAATCTTAAAATATCATTATTAAATGCTTTGTCATTTTTCCATTTATCAACTAGTTCATTCCATTTCTCTGGATATAAAAATAATTGTGAAAGTGCTCTTGAGTTTTGTATATTAACTTTAATATACTCTATATTCTTTTCTTGCAAAATTGTTTCTACAATCTTTGTCTCATCAGCTCCTTTATTTTTATTTACTTCTTCTACTATCAACCTTGCAGTCTTTTCTAAATCCTCTTTATGAACTAATTGACTATCATCAATGTCAATTGATTGATACCGTTTTTCTAAATATTTTGAATAGAATGTATCTTCTTGCATCTCAGGACGAAATTTTGTCTGTAGTAAAAATAAACTCGCAAGGAATAATGGTACATTCAATATAGAAGCAATCACTAACAAAGGAGGAAGCCAGCATGGAGCAGTTAATTGACTTGCTGCAGTTAAAAAAGAACCATTTACTAAAATAAGTCCAACCAACCAAGCTGCCAATAATTGAATAGGTTTCGTTATCTTATCCGGATGTATTTTTTGTGTTTCCATATTTCCATAAATTACAATTTTCCTGCTAAATTCTTCACATCCTCCACAGACTTTACTTCATGCACAGTATCGCCTACTTTTACGAAGCCTACTATATCTCCAGTGTTTGACTTTTCAAATAGTTCAGTTACTGGAACACCCAAAGCATCGGCAATCTTTTCCAATGTACCAATAGTAGGGTTACCTCCCAACATTTTAGAAAGGCTTGCTTGAGCCACACCTATTTTAGATGCTACCTCTGCAAGAGTTACTCCTTTCTCTTTGCATACTTCCTTCACTCGTAAATCCATATATAATATATTATAAGTTTGATTTCAAACACAAATATACACATTATATATTATAATCTAATTTCAATCTATAAAAATATATCATATTATATTTTATTAACAGTAATGTTATTGCCGATTATATAATATAGTCTATATTTGCACATATAAAAATAGAATATATTATATAATGCATAAAATATAAGAGTATGAGCACAAAATTTAGAAGTCAGATGAAAGAGGTTATGCAAATGGCATGGTCTTTTGTTCGCAAGAACGGTTATTCAATGAGTGAAGCGTTGAAATGCGCTTGGGCTAATTTGAAGCTGAAAGCGGCTTTGAAAGTAAAGGTAGTAGAGTTTTATTTCAAAAAGACCGATGGCACGCTACGTCAAGCCTTTGGCACTCTCAAAGAGAATCTTATCGGTGAGGTAAAAGGTACAGGCAGAAAACTGAATGATAATTTGCAAGTGTACTGGGACACTGAAAAAGAAGAGTATAGATGTTTCAAGAAGTGCAACCTTATAAAGATAGCTTGATTATGAGAAAAGACCCCTATGGCAACTATATAACCTGCTTAACAGGTAAGCAATACCGCCAATTAAAAAGTATATCTGAAAAGATGCAACCGTATCTGCCATTTACAGAAGTGGCATTTCTTGAGCTGGTAAAAATAGCTTCTGCAATAATATTTAATAAAGGGTTTAACAACTCTGATTTATCGGTACGAAACGGATTGGTGCGTTTTAAAAACAAGTTCTACATGAATGGCTTAAAGATAAATACACATTGTTTGACAGATGAACAATACAAATATCTATGGCAATTTAATACGCCACGTATGGACGCTTTCATGACAAAGTATAAACCAATAGAACGTGATGTTTTTGTAATGACATTCAGAGCTTGTAAACGCTATATGATTACAGGCATGACTAAAGAATCAGAAGATACGCTAATTGAAAGGCTTATTTCAATATCAAATCTTATGAGATAACACGATTATCCAAAGGCAGTCTTTGCACGACTTTAAAGGCTGCCTTTATTATTCACTCTTAAATAAAATAAGTATGGACGAAATTTGGAAAGACATTGAAGGGTACGAAGGCGATTATCAAGTATCAAATTTAGGTAGGGTAAAATCCTTGCCAAAGAAATGCTGGAACGGTAAAGGATCTTGGTTTAGAGATGGATGCATTTTAATACCCATAAAAAGCAAAAAGGGGTATTTGAATATATGGTGCAGAAAGCGCATATTTAAAGTTCATCGCTTGGTCGCAAATGCTTTTATACCTAATCCGCAAAACCTACCACAAGTAAACCACATAGACGGTGATAAAACCAATAATTGCGTTGCCAATCTTGAATGGGTTACTGATGGTGAAAACTTACTACACGCATATAGGGTTCTTGGTAGAAAGCAAAAGACTGGCAAAAACCACCATAATTCACGAGCTGTTTTACAATTAAAAGACGGCAAAATTATAAATTCATTTGATAGTTTGAATGAAGCGACACGCGCAACTGGTGCGCACCATTCGGGCATTTCAATGTGCTGTAGTGGAAAAATTAAAAAGCACAAGGGCTATCAATGGAGATACAAAGAGGAGTGATTTCACTCCCCTTTCTTTATGCTTTGCTTCTGCATCTCAGCGTTTATCCTTTCTTCTTGTTCTTCTTTTATCTCTGCAATTTCTTCTTCGATGCGGTCAATATTTCCAGCAAACATTACCCCATGTCGTTGCGACCATACACCACCTGACACAGCCTTTACAGCTACATTGACTTTATCTTCTAAATTATCAAGGCGATACGGAACAACCTCTGTACTAATATCTATCGTTTCAGATGCTTTGTTAAATTCAGATGGATTGATAGAGCCTAAAGCAGAAACAAGGAAATTGACTCTTCGTTGTAAAAATTCACCTATCACCTCGGCATGATTTTGAACTTGCAAATGTGTTGAAAGAAACACGTAATCGAAAGCCACTCCCGACAAGGCATTTCCAGCGCCGCTCAACTTTTCAAAACTGATTTGCGGTGTATTTGTCATAGAATATGCTTTCTCAAAGAGGGTTCCTACCTCAAATTTTACGGTATCATTTGCTTGGTTCCACGTCAGATATTGGGCATCTGCACCTTCCCCTGTGAGTTTAACCATCCTATCCTTAATCTTACCCATGAAGCCTTCTACATCGCCAATCAGTTTCAGCAAAGGGAAAAAGTGATAATCGATGCAATCGGCATAGTTGGATAATAGCTTCTCAAGCCGTACACGAAAGGTCTTAATCTTCTTGCAGTATTCCTCTGGCCGGTAGGCATAGATAACCGGCAATTTTGGGAATCCATGAGCGAAAGACGTTCTTTCTTCATATCCCTTAGCCAAATCCCACTGATAAACCGCCTTATCCGTGATTGTCATAAAGCAAGTGACCTCTGAATCATCCATGAGCTTCTTCTTGTACTCACGGGAGAATGCAATCATTTTGCCTTCATCATTGAAGAACGGATAGAGCTTATCCCCACGGAAGGGCGACCAGATAACCGATTTCAGCTTCTTGGTGGGCTTTACCGTTCCACCGAAGGAAGTCTTTACTTTCTTCCAGAACTTCGCCCAGAACGAATCATCATCGGTAACATACCAATACTCGGCTACTTCCTGTTCGGAAAGCCAGGCACGGACAATCTTCTTGTTCTGATATTTGATTTTGTTGGACTTAAATACAGCTTTGACAGCATCCAACAGTTTCTTTTCGTCATCATCTGTTGGAGTGCAATCCATTGACGGCTCGGTGCCGACAGTAAAAGCCGTTTGAATGTTCACGATGTCCTGCTCCAAAGGAATAGAGATACGGTTTACCGGTTCGGTCTTGTATTGTGCTTCGATTTCGTAGGTCTTGCCAGTCTTCTCATTGAAAACTTTCTCGGCTTCCTTTTCAAGAACTTTTCTGTCCGGGTACTTCTCTTTATCCACCATGATTTCATGGCGTTCTGGATTCCAATCGTCCCAAAGTTTACAACGGTCAGGAAGTTCGGTCTTTCTACCCTTCTTCAAATAGCTTATCTTCTGCCCGATATCGGGCAACGCTAATATTTCTTCTAAACTTAATGGCATAGCTTACATTTTTAGTGTGTGAATATTCCTGTTAAATCTTTCGGTTTCAAAATGCGTCCAAGCAAACAACCCAATACATAATATCTAATGGCATCCATCAAATGATTATATTCATCTACTGGCTCATTGATGTAGTTTCCATCCTTATCTTTGTCCCAAACATATTTCCGAAGTTCAGTAATAAGATTGTAAGAGCGTTCTGTTACAAAGAACTCCATGTCTTTAATCTTATCAATACCCGCTTTGATTGAGCCGGGAAACTTATCTACCGGATAGATATTCACGCCTCTGTTCTTTATCTCTTGAATTAATCGAGGATCTTGTGAATCAGCAAACACTTTCATAGAGAAAGGCTTTAACCTGTTGGCAATAGCCGACGAAAGCATATCCGTTTCATAGAAAAGTTCATCAACATACAAACGGTTATCAATGATGCCACATCTTACAGCAGCGGAAGGATCATTAGTAAATCCGAAATCCTGCCCTATTCCTACCTTTTTGCATTCCCGTGGGAACTCTTTCACAATACCCCACTTCTTGAACACCGCACCTTCCGCCACGTCAGCCCAGCGACCGATAACCACATGAGCATACTTTTCGGGATTGCTCACCTTCATATCTTCAACCTCCTTCAGAAACTCTGGAGAAAGATTCTCCAAGTTATCAAGATAGGTAGTATGGATATGAAGTACATTCGGGTGCGTGGAGATTTGTACCTGCACGCCGTCAATCTCTACAAGCTTGTGAGTGTTCTCAATGTATTTCTTGTATATGAAATGATTAGAATCGCAGGGGTTCATGATAATGATAATCCGGTTCTGAATACCTTTCTTACGAATGGAGAGCATTATCTTGTCGAACTCTTCTTCATTCGTCCATTCCTCTGCTTCATCACAGACGAAAGTGGTAATACCTTGAATAGATTTCAATTTCGCTGTCTGATTACCTGAAGAAGTTTTAATACCCCGGAACATGATACGGCTTTTGGTCATCTTGTTGACTATATCCGTCTTGGTGGTCTTGAAATACTTAGTAGTTCCATCGAGGTCTATCTTCTCCATCATTTCGGGAATAATAGACATGCCAGCGGAAACCATAGTGTAACGGGTGTATAGTATCTGATGAACAATCTTCTGGGCTTCCGTCATTTCAAAGGTCAACCGCTCAATGAAAGTGGAAGCGTTGAAAGATTTTCCCGAACCACGCCCACCGGTGATAAGAATTATGAATTTTTCCTTATCGGTGTACAGAGGGTGATAAATTTCTTGAGGTACTATCATTTCAGCTTGTCTTTAATCCAAGAATCAATGTTGATACCGTGTTCTATGTCTGTTGGAATATCGGCATCTTCATCTTGCTTGCGTTCAACCTTTCTCCAATCTTCATCATAATGGTATAGCCAAACAGACTGCGCTTGCAGGCTTGGAGCCAACTCACCTTCCACGGTTTGAATTTCTTCCTCACCTGTCAGATTACCATCCCTGTCTTTAATCTTTCTGATAGTGGTATTCTTAGTCTTAATACCACCAAGAGCCATAGCAAGGAACTTAGCACGTACAAGAGCGTTTATAGCGCAACGCGCACGCGATAATACTTCGTTCAATTCAGGGTACTCACCTTTCTTCTCACAAAAAGTTTGAGGACATAACCCAACGGCATGAGCAATTTCCTTATCTGTGAATCCCTTCTTGGCATACGACTCTACGAGAGAAAGAAAGTCCTCGCTTGTGTAATCAAACTTGGGCTTTCTTCCTCCTTTACCTTTTCTGTTTTGAGATTCACTTTTGCTCATAGTCTTATCCGTTGCTTAAGCCTCTACTTGCAGATGCCTTTTCCAATCTGCTTCTTGTATTAATGAAAGCGTTGCGCACTCTTAATTCATTTCGCAAAGCGTTTCTTCCCAACATATAATCACTGTCTCGCAATCTATTATATTGCGATTCCAATTGCTGAACTGTCTTTGTTCTTCTTCTGACTCAATACCTCACTTTCTTTTTTATCCTACAATTAACCCGTTTGATTTCCAATTAACTCCACGTTTTTCTAAAGCTCTCCTTGCGGCTCTTACAGCTTCATTGTCGGAGTTCCCTCTTGCTATTTTGAGAAGTTGTTCAACTCTACTGGGCTTCTTAATTTCACCGGAAGCCAACTTGCTTTTATATTCAGAACGGAGAGAAGCTCTTTTATTAGAGTATTCTGCATCTTTACTATTTTGCCTTTGAAGAATAGCCCTACCTGCTTGGTTACGATAATTTCCTTTAGCCAAAGCAACATCACCAAATCCGGAACTACCATACCCTTTAGAAGCTAAATATTCTTCTTCGGTCATTGATAATACTTTCTTCTTTCTAACTCAGCTTTCCTCCCAATAATTAATCTATTCTTTCTACTTGTTCATCAAAAACTTCTCCCTTAATGAATTTCACATCCGCTTCATAGCCGAATCGTTCACAGAAGGCGGCTTTAGCTGCATAGGCATCAAAGGATAACATCACATAGGCATCCATATTCTCGGCTTGCTTCTGTGCATTCTCCTTTACCTGCTGCTTAACTTCCTTCATGTGGGCAACCTTCTCAGCACGTTCCAACTGCTTAGCGGCCTTATCGGCTTCTTTCTGTTCGATTACTGGTTCCATCATGTTAGACAGAGCGTCTGCGATGGAGTTTTCTTCTTCTGTTTGTAGAAGGTAGTCAACACCAATCATGTTTAAGTCTGCATCGGTCAGACCTGCATCTTTCCAGTCAATATCAGGAACTATGCGGGCAAGTGCGTCAAAATCCCATATACCTTGTGCATTCGGGTTGTTCATTAGAATGTTCAACTCCTTTTCCTGCTTTTCATTCACATCAATGACATCGACACGAATACGGTAGTCGTTATCGGGGAACTTCTGTAATTCATCCATGACAGATAAACGTTGGTGTCCGCTAACCACGGTCAGCCCCGTACGCTTGTTTACGACTATTCCCCCGACTAACCCAAACTTCTTGATACCACGCTTTAATGTTTTGCGAGATTCATCCGAAAGTTTCCGGGGATTATAATCCGCAAAATGGATGGTAGAACGGTTAAGTTCCACCGATTCACTTTTTATGTATTTTGATAGTTCCATATTATCCATTGCTTAAACCTTGCGCACCTCTTCCTTGACGGATTCTCGCAGACACTTTACGATCATAATATTTCATACTACCACTATTCATTAAACCTTTTGAGCGTGTATAATTAACCATTCTATTTGAAACATTCCCATAAGCACGTTCCATTCTTGAACGTTGTTGCGAATTCATCAGATATGTAGAAAAGATTCTTCTACGTTGATTATCCAAATCCCTTAAACTCTTAGTTCTTCTAACTCAGCAATCCTCCTTATTACTTTTGTTGATTATGATACTCCCAAAGCACTCTTTCAGCCATTGGAAACACTCTATAAATTCTCTGTAAGTCCTGTGGGTAATTCTTCTCCATCCAAAGCATACAATCGAGGTTGAAGCCAACTCCTGAACTTGCTTTCAACGAATATCTAATCGGTTCAGGCAAATTATGTTGCCGCATATAAGCGAGAATATCTTTCTGTGTCCAGTCAGCCAAAGGATAAACCATACCGTTATTCTCGTAACTGTTTGCTTCATAGCCTTTCAGCATCAAACGCCTATTCATTCCATCAGCCTTTTTCATACCCAAGAATGTGTAATAAACACCATGAGCAAGCTGCATAGCTTTTACCACATCAGCAAGTTTCAGCAACTTTACTTTCGGATTAGGTACGCAGTACATGCCACCTCTAAGAATGTAGGTAAGATTCCAATGAGGCACTTGTACAAACTCAATCTTTGGATATTTGGCTTTAGTCCAGTTTATCCAGCGGTTTATGTGCTCTAAACCCTTAACGAAATACATGAATACACAAACTATTCGATCAAACTTTGGATAAATTAAATCAAGCAGAACAAGCGAATCTTTACCCAGGGACAAAAACAGTAAAGCCTCACTCGATTTTACTCGAATGAGGTCTATATACCGGTTCGCTTGCTCTACTTTGCTCATAGCTAACCACCCGACAATCCAAATGAAACACGAAGATCACTATAACGCTGTCTACGTGATCCTAACTGCGTGGCACTTGCCGTACCTCTACGATTGGCTACTAATCTACCGCCTGCACCTGCACCATTCATGTTCCGACGGGGGCCGGCTACTTTGTTAATCCTTCTTCTGACTCAGCAAATCAATTTTTAATAAAACAATTAATCTATATGTTTCTCTAATATCTTGCCCAACGTGTAATCAATTTGAGCAGCTAAATACTCTTCACCTTGATGCTCGTAAATAATATCGTTACCGTTTTCATCAGTAAGGATAACCGCTTCTGCCGCCTTTACCTCAACAACGATATAAGGGCGTTTGCCTGTATAAGCACCTGTAAGAAGTTTGATGGCATCATACTGAATTGGCTTCAACTCAACTTCACCTTCTTCAGGTAATTCTGCATCAGCCGGATATTCTTTACCACCACAAAGGTAGGTGATATACTTCTTTGCGTTGGTAGGCCTGATTTCACGGTATTCGTGAGTTTTCTTACCGGCCAAGATTTCATCAAAATACTTTTGCTTAATACTAAGCGTCAAAATGTTCATAATCGTGTAAATTTAAAAGTTAATAATCATTGTTGCGGGACAGGGATTCGAACCCCGGACCTCTACCAAGTCAAAGTAGCGAGCTGACCACTGCTCTACCCCGCGATAGTACCTCAAAGGTACTACCACAACCAAAGATAACGAAATATCTTCAATCGTTATACACGACAATCGGTTTATTGTCGTGAACTAAGCCAAATATCACGTCTTTCTCTGCATGCCTCTAAGGTAGGCGCACAACAAGAGAATAGCTCACCACTTTCAGTACGATAGTCGTACTGGTGCATTCTCACTCTCTTACCTCTCAACTTGGTGTTGTAGGTAGTGTAATTCTCTTTACCGGACTGGCATACACTGCAACCGTTTTTGTTTATTGAGTTCATAATCATTTATCAATACTTACTTAGTAATTTATAAAACATTCGCCTTTTCTCTATGTATTTAAGACCATTTCGTCTAAGACCTCGCTTTGATTTTGATACAGTCATTTGGCAACCTGCAACGCCAACGTAGATGCAATTTGAATGATGCCTTTTAGCTTCTTTGAAAGCCCACCAAATCGCTTCACGACAATATCTATAGCTATCATTTTGAACACCCTCGTATCCTCTACTCAAAATGAAGTGGCCTATTTCATTTGCTTCTTCTTCTGAATAGCATATTGTGAATATATTATTCATCCTTTCTTTGCTTTACTTGTTCTACCAAAAACCTTTTAAAATCATTCTTGTACTGGCTGTGAATGATTTTATACTGATGGGATAGGTTAGGCAATTGTTTGTAACCTTTGCTATACAAGAATTTGGCTACTAATTCAATCTTTTCACGGTTACTGAAACCTCTGTCCTTACACATGTTAGTTATACAGACATTCGCCTTGCTGGTAGGCTTCTTTTCAACTGGTGGCATGTATTCATGTCTGTCATAAGCGTGCGTTCTTGGATAGCCAACTTCTTCACCTAAATATTCACCTGTGATGCAATCAAATTCACCACTAATTAAACTATCTGCTATTTCACCCATAATAATCGATATTTAATGTTTCACATTCAATCTTTCTTCACTCGTATAAGCCACTACAAGCCCAGTTTCATCATGCTGTATTGTGATGTATTTTTCGCATCTCTCTATAGTAGAGAAGTCATAAGGGGTTACCATCTTACCCAACACTTTACCCAGTTGCTTCATCAATGGGGCTTCAGGGCTGATAACTAAAACTAAATCCGCTTTCATAATCGTGTATATTGTGATATCCAGAAGGCTACTGGATTAATTACATTAAAAAACTTGAATTGAGACCAAACCTAAAAACTAAAGCGTTGTTTATCTCTCGGTCGGTAGGATTGTGATCAAACTCTTTGACGAAATCATTATATCTACCTCTTATAATATACTTATCTGTTATTATCTCTTGTCCTTGTCTGTCCGCCAATGTACCAGCCGGATAAAAAGAACAACTATCAAAATAATGATCGTCTTTATTATAGTCGCCTGTTAGCTTCATATAGATGCCGTTTACTCTTTGACAAAAAACTACTTGTGTTTCTTTCTCGTTCATAATCTTCTATATTACGCAGGGCTTTCGCCCTGCCGGTTAAACTTAATCAATCTTGTAGATATTGATGTCTTCGTCATCTGCTACAGTCAACGTATAGGTAGGCTTAAACTTGCTTATAAAACAGAAGTACCCATCTCTCTTTTGATACACATACAAGTATTGCCCATCAAGTTTTATACTTTCATTAGTGCCAAAATAATCACGTGTATTGACGTTTTGTACTACGCCCCATTGGCCTTCTATACTTTCACTCTGAACTGCGTCTATCAGTTTAAATGTTTCTTGTGTCATAATTATATATCTTTTAATTGTTATAACTTCGTTTCTGATAATGCAAAGATAAAGAAAACTTTATTAAAAACAACACTTTCGATATAGTTCTCTTTATCAATTAATAATATTTAATAAATCAAACTTTATCAATATTAGGTTATATGATAAAGTTTGTATTACTTTGCGGAATAATTGAAATAAAGTTTAGTTTATGGATTTGAGAATAAAAGAAATAATGAGCGAGCGAAACGTCACTTCTGCTTGGCTTGCAGAAAAAGTTGGTATTTCAAAGGTTGCAGTTAGCAATATTGTGACCGGGAAATCGTCACCATCTCTTGATAATATCATAAAGATTGCGGATGCTTTGAATGTATCTATAGCAGAATTGATAGGAGAAGAAAAGAACGATAACACTATCACTTGTCCTCACTGCGGAAAGAAAATTAAAATAGAGAAAGGAGAATAATTATGATACAAACAGTAAACAATGCAATATTTTATCACATATGTATATATGAGGATTACAGACTGCAAGTTAATCAATCATACAATACAAAAGGCATTAATAGAACATACTCTAAATGCAAAAAGGAAAAACAGGAAATAGAATCAAAGTTTGAAGAGTGCAGATTACAAAACTACTCCAATTTGCCAAGTAGAAAGAATTGTTTTTATGTATGTTTGGAGAAGGATGTTGAAATATGGCTGAAAGAATTAATTAGACACCATAGGTATGGCTATCAAATATTTAAACTTTCATGTTCAGGTTTTATATTTTGGGCAGATTCATATCTTTTCAGCGATGAAGATATTAGAAATCCACAAAAATATTGGAATGGTTGTTCTCCTTCCGATTATAACTGTCTTGTAGAAGGATTATTCATTGGAGACTATGATGTAATTGAAGATTGTACACATAACTTTAGAAGCCCTATGTGATAGAGAAAAGCCGGAGCACTAAACTCCGGCTCATTAATTGATTAGCCCTTTGATTCTTAACCGATTTAGAATTTCGGTGTAAAGATACTCTATATCCCCACTAAAATCCCCATAATTCTGATACAGAAACACGACATCCGCGCAATTGTCGGAAATTGTACTCTTGGACTGAACCCCAAGCACCTTTGACATCTCCTCACGTAACCCTGCTGCCATTTTTCCACCGGCAAGCGAACTTGGAGAAAACAGGTACAGGATAATGAAAATGAACTTCTTCCGTTGTGTTACACTATCAATACAAGGGGGAAGACTCCTGCTATTCAATAACTCAACGAAGATTTTATAGATATCCCTAATAAGGCTTTTATCCCTCAAAATCGGTGAAGCTAAGGTATTTTCTTCTTCTGAAAGTTCTGATTTCTCAATTCTGATTTTTTTAAGACGAATTATTTTGTTAAAATCCAGTTCCATAACACGATTATTTTAAAAGTAAATAGTATATTTGCATCATAATCGTGTGAGGGAGGATTGAGTGGTCGTGCGCTTGGTTCTCCTTTCTTATTTTACAGATTTATTCTTTTTCAGAATAACCCTATTCTTTTCATTCACTTCCCTACTCCACATAATAGCGGAATAAATGGCTTTCGCATATAAAAAGAGTTCCTCACAATTGGTAAGGAACTCTACCCTAAAGGCTGCGCATTTTGCATCAGTCCAAACATTTTTATCTATCTTCATTGTTTATCAGTTAATTTTATACATTCACAATGTTAACAGTTAACATATACGTTTACTTGCTAAACCATGTTATAAGATGGCTGAACAAAGGCTGATAATTTGCATAATTCCTGTAAATCAGTACCTTTGCAATGTGTTTTTCATAGTATTAGATTAAGGTTAACAAAAGATTGGCTGTCTGGGATAGATAGCCTTTTTTGTTTAGTATCACTTTAAAAATTAATCTCAACTATAGATATTCGTCTTTTTCCATATCTTTGTGCACTATTTAAGAAGTTACCTTTAATACAATTGATTATGTTAGCTCGTATTTTTGCCATGGTTGTAGCCGGTGTTATTATTGTATACGTAGTGCGCTGGATAGATAGTATGTTCTCTAATCGAAAAAGGTAACTTTTAAATATTGGGTATTGATATTAATTTACCTCTTTTCTTTATTAATTATTCGTTAAACTCAGGTATCGGCATCCATGCAACAGGCTTCCATAATGGCGGAATACTTACCATAGATGAATAAATAGGATTACCATTAAACGAATCATTTATATAACCATCCATGCAGAACCACACATTATTGCAGTATATACCATTAAATATCGCTCCATGCTCGCACATGATAATAATATTCTCGTTATCATCCGGCAATCGTTCTTTTACGCTAATCCACGGAGATTGTCCGGATTGCCATTCTGCACCTTTACGAAACATATTAAGCATTGCACTCCTTTGATAAACCAACTCGCCATCAACTATAGTTGCATAGCTATGATTGATTTCTTTAATAGCTTCTTTTATTAATTCACTCATATCTTTCTTGTTTTTAATCACATTACATCTCTATAATTTTCCGGTTCCCAATTATCAGTATTGCAATTGAAGCAATACCCAGTATCGGGGTTTGTTTCATGTGAATGAGAACCACATGTTTCACACCAATATCGTTTATCAATATCCGGCTCCAGGTCCTTATTTTCTTTTCTTGTTTTCTGGATTCGTTCAGTGAGAATATCTACTAAAGCTGGATTGTCGAAAGCTCTACCATCATACATTAATATGATCTCATCGGGGCTCCCACTTCCGTGTTTGTCCCAGCAGATCTTCTTAGCAATTTCCTGCCTAGATTCCATGTCCAACCCTGGAGTTATTTCATTCAGGATATTAATGACTGATTGTTTATATGCTTCGTCTGCATCAGAGACGAGCTGAATTAATCTATCAATTTTACTCATATTTTATTTGTTATCCGTTTATTAATGCAGAGTTTTCAAACGCGTTGCCTATAACACTCCACTCTTTTACTTCATCCGAATAAAAGTTATCAATTGCTGTATAGCTTTTTAGCCCATCAAACCCGTGGGAATAAGATGCAATTCCCCAACCTGTGGAAAACCACATAATTACTCCAACGGAGTTACTTCCATCCTGAATGATGTCACCTTCGTAAATCTCTTTACCATTCTTGTCAAGTAAACCGATGAATTGACCTACAGTTTCAGGTATAACACCAACCCACTTATCAGGACTGATTTCAAAAAATAGTTCATACATCTTTCGTTTAATAGAACCATGAGAAATGGTCATGCTTTTAACCCATTCACCCCCGTTCACACGTTTACCTCTAAATTTTATTGCTCTCATAATATTCCTTTCTATTATTGTTTTATGCTAATTATCAATATCCTTCATTCGCTACTTTCCGACCTTTGGCGGTTACAGAGTAAATGACAGGTTTATCACCATCACATTTATGTTTAATCCATCCGTACCGTTCAGCTTCCCTTAGATACATTGATATTCCATAATCGGATGTGGTTTTTAACCAATCCAATTTTCTTAATTCTTCAGATGTTTTTGCACCTCCCCAATAAAGGGAACTTGTTATCATTCGTGCACGTTCTTTCAAATTAAAATCACTCATTTCTATTCGGTTATTAGTTAAACTTCGGTATTGGCATCCACATATCACACACATACCCACCATAGTCGTCAAATTCAAAGTTAGGTAGAGTTGCTACACATGGCAACCCGTCAGGTGAAACAAATATATATCCACTAACAATAGCTTCATTTGATACCATTCGACAAAGCACAAATTCGCTCTCCTCTGGCAACCGTTCCTTTACACTTATCCAAGAAGATTGCTTAGCCTGCCATTCTGCACCAGCCATAAAGTGCTTGGCAAAATGTTCTATATAATCGGGAATCTCTGAATCATGAAGTTCTTCTGGTATCCAGCAATTTTCATTTGCATATTCCCTTGCAGCTTCTTCTACTGTCTGTTTCATAACTTTTTAGTTTTAATCAATTCATAATCATCTGGGTGAATATCAAAACAAACTCCTAATTCTACTTGAATGCCTATGCGATATTCACCCTTGTCTACATCTTTCCTATCTTGAAAGATAAGAGTACCGCCATCATGGTATTGTTGATGGCATTGTACATTATCTTTGATTCTAACCTTGGTACCTTTGGGATAGTTATATATCTCACCTTGCTTCAATATCTTACTCATAACTTTATTGATTTGAGGGTTATTCAACTACAAGTATTTGTCTTGAATGTATGCAGCATCCTTTGTGATAAGAAGGTTGTTCCACAAGTTGATACCATTTTAAGTACCATTTTTCGGTAAGTAGGCTATATGACCTCCACATTTTACCCTCATATACCCCTGATGGATTAGACATGCTATATTCAGGAAGGCCTTTAAAAGTCTGCTCGCTCATAAGAGCATGAGTATCGTCCAATTCAATAAACCTTCTGTGAGGTTGTTGCCAACTCTTTCCCAATGGGTCAGTAATTGGCGGTATTATTTGTTCTCCGTTCATAACTTATTTATCATTAGTTAATCAGTTCTTACTATTTTACCATCCTCTAATATCAGATATAAACGGCACTTATAACTAACTGTGCTTGCCCATTGGTGAGCATATTTCAAATACTGATGCAATTTATACCTTTCAGGATTTTTCATCATTTTATTTCTTATTCTTTTCTTCATTTTTTATTATTTGAATTAGTTTTTAAATGGCAGATAATCGTTTTCGTATAGCCAACAAAGCATATTATAGGCTGATTCTAATAACGATTTTTCCTTAAAAATCTTCATTGGATGATCGTAACCTTCGCCGTAACCTGCGCTATACATAACAGAATTGCCCACGATGATTAACGGGTTCCAATTTATGGAAGGGGGCAGCTTGTCTAAAATGTCCTGTAATGTATAGACGTTGACAGAATCCTTTATACTATCATCGTTCAGATAATGATTTTCCTCAACTAATATTGAAATAAGATGCCTATTTTCTCCGTCATGTTCATCATATTCAATTTTCACAAATGATGCATTACTTGTATCTAATCCAAGTTTTTGCAAATGATTCATCTGCTCTATTGATAATACCTGTTTACTCATTATTTTGCCTCCTTCCTTTATATTTATTTCTTATTTGTATATATCCCCTGCGTTCAGTTTCTCTGAGAAGTTCCATATCTTCATCTTTGATGTCACAGGGAGTCTCGCCATTCACGGTAGTATAGTCTGGGATATTAAACTTATCCCTAATTCTCTTTTTGATTCTGGGGATGTCTTTGGGATCAAGATGTCTTATTTCCCAATAAATGGTAACTCTCATGTTTAAAATGGATTATCGTCCTCCACATCAGCAACACTGCTTCCTGATAATGGAACGGAGTCAAGATTATAAAAACAAGTCGTAGCGGCATTGAACCCACAGATGAACCGTAGCAATCCAATATTTCGACCTTTGGCAATATCAATCATTGCTGTTCCTTTCGTTTCCACATTTGAGAAATCGCTTGGATAAGATTTCTTAGTTACTTCAGGACGATAGATAAGAATAACTACATCGGCAGCTTCTGCTATTTGTCCACTGTCACGGAGCCGGGCCAATGTAGGAACCGGATTCATGGTGTCTCTATTCAATTGTGAGAGGGCTATAATCCAAATATCAAGTTCCTTGGCGAGGTTCTTCAACCGCCTTGCCACATCACCCATTTGCTGTTCCTTATTTGCTCCCTTCATATTCACATTGAGAATCTGCAAGTAGTCAACTATAGCACCATCAATGCCATATTTCAACTTCATATAGCGAATGGACGAAATGATAGTGTCAATATTGGAAGTACTTCGGTCATCAAAGTAGATACCCTTGCCTGACACCTTGCCAATACCTTTGTCAACCGCCTGTAGCTGCGAATCTGTCAAGCGTGAGTACATGATCTGATTGGCAGGAACACCACTCTCCATAGAAAGAATGCGAGCTGTTATCTGCTCTTTCTTCATTTCCATAGAATACATGGCAATCTTGGCACCAAAATCTGTTGCATTCCTCATGATAGAAACAGCTAAAGAAGTCTTGCCCTGCGAAGTCTCACCGGCAATGATTATCAAGTCAGATTTTTGTAATCCTCCTGATTTGGAATCTATTTTTTCAAAACCAGTTGGAGTACCAGTGATATCTTTAGCTCCTGAAAGATTCTCATTTATCATGCTGTAAACATTCTCTAGCCCATCATTAATGGTTGATACTGTGGTGCTACTTGACTTGAAGAGAGACGCAAGCTCATCACTCACAGAATTAGTCACATCAAGAATATCTTCTGATTCTGAATAAGAGTTTGAGATAAGATATTGCCCTATTCCATAGAACTTACGCCTGATGGTCAAGTCATGAAGTCTTGCTGCATACTGATACAAGTCAAAAGTACTGTTAGAAGTAATTTTCATATACTCCACCAGTTCAAACTTCACACCATTGGCAACAAGCTTTCCTTTGACCGTTATCATATCAGGCCTGTTCCCAGATGACACCACTTGAAGAATAGCCTTGTATATCTCCTGATGGAAAGGATTGTAGAAAGATTCTTCCGATAGTAACTCTCTCACTTCTTCAAACGCATTGCGTTGAAGAAGAATAGTGCCTAGAACTATTCTCTCGGCATCTTCATCGCGTAGTTGAATGTTAACTTCCATATTCCTTTTTTGCCCAGTTTAATACCGTCCTGTAAAGGTTAGTATATCGTTTACGTAAATCCTTTCGATTCTCTATCTGTTCAATGATGTCCGCTATCTGCTTACCAGTATATTTCTCTTTGAGTTTTAGAAACTCAGCTTCTGTAATTTGAGAAGAGAAATTTTTAGGGTTACTACAAAAAGGGGCTTTACGTTTCAACCAATCATTGAATTTTAGAAAATCAGGATTTGAAAAAGCGGGTGAAGAAGCCACAGCTTCTTTCTTATCTCCGTTAGGAGATTCTTTCTTATCTTCCTTTTCCTCTTCCTTTTCCTCCGTAGTGTTCACATCGTTATCACGTGGTGTTGACGTAGTGTTCACATCGTTATCATTTAAAGCCTTACTAATCAACTCTTTTACTATACCCTTACCGATATAAGACTTATCGTATCTCTTATCAAGGACTTGATGACTACGGAATGTGCGGATAAAGTAGTAGCTTTCTTCTGCATGAATAATAGGTACTAACATCCGGGCATCCACTAAGGAATCTATCCACTTTTTTATTTCAGATACTCGTAAGTTTTCATCGTAAGGAAATATTTGAGATTTGAGTAATGCAGCATTACCTTTGATAACTCCGAAATCATCGGCAAAGTTCCAACAACCAATAAAGAAGAGGCGGCACGGGATTGGTAATTTACCAATCTTCTCATCTTCCCAGAATTCCGGTTTAATTGTTCTTATTCGTGCCATGCTTATTCCTCTTTAATACCATATTAAAATCTTATGTTAGTTAATTGCTTACCTTTGGAGAAAACGGCCCATTTACCATTGCCACTATCAAACAATCGTAAGTCCGACACTTCCCCGAAACGCTTTATGTTCCCGCAGAGGTCAACGATCCATCCTGCTTCCTTTGAAGGATGCGGACGGATAGCTCGACCGACTATCTGATACCACATGGCGAGTGACATCGTAGGACGTGCCATCACAACAGTATCAAGTTCCGGGTAATCAAATCCAGTAGTTAATACTCCGACATTGGCAACGACCGGAATTTCACCGGTTTTGAAATGTTGGAGAATCATTTCGCGAGTGGCTTTTGGAGTATCACCGGATACAATAGCACAACCAGGTATTGACATCGTTAGTCGTTCAGCTTCTTTTAAGAACCGAGTAAAGACTAAAATACCTTTCCGTTTACCACCTGCTTTGGGATTCATCAGCCTTTGGACGATATGAACGAGATAACCGTAAAAGTCTATTCGTTCATATTCCCTTTGGACTGATTTATCCGTGTAGTCAGCACCGGTGGTATTTACCTTCAAATTGAGTTCGTTCCACCCTGAAGGATTCATAGGATAATAGTTCAACTTCGCCAAATAACCCATATCAAGCAAAGTTGATACTTGTACATGGTAAATGACCTCTGAAAAGACATGAGGCTTGGTTCTTGTAATGAATTTCAGCATGGAGCCGAAATCACGGCTGGAGCTTAAACGGTATGGCGTTGCTGTTAATCCAAGAACCTTACACTTCACCGCATCAAAAAAATCTTTGTACATTCCCTCTTTGGGGTTTACAAGGTGGCATTCATCAACAATGATGTTCTTGAAGTGGATGAACAGTTCGGGATGGCTCTTTACCGATCCGATTGTTGCGAATGTTATCCGGTTTATCTCCTTTGAGTTGAAAGAAGCAGAATAGATGCTGCAATCAAGAATACCGTATGAACAGAGTTTCTTGAAATTCTGTTCGAGTATTTCACGTGATGGACAAAAAATAAGCACATAGTCATTTAGTCTGTGTGCTATATCCGCAATTACTATTGATTTACCCGCCCCTGTTGGCAGTACCATAACACCGTTACTTTTCTTATTCTTGTCTTTGAAAAAGGCTACCGCTTTATCAGAGGCAGCCTTTTGATAATCCCTAAGTATTATTGCCATAATAATCAGTTTTATAATAGCACTTACAACCACGTGTTGTTTTTTGCTTGCCTCTACAACAAGCGGCTATAAGCGAATGATTAAACCCATCTTTTTCGGCAGCCTTTGCCGATTTGTACTCTTTTATAGAGCCATCAGAAAACACTATTACTATTTCTTTACAACAAGACTTATGTAATGACTTTATATGTTTTTTACATTTTTCGCTTGCCCTATTTGATTGCGATATGTTTTTACGCGCTAAATCAAAATTCAAGTTTTCTTTTGTTGTACACCATCGCAAGTTAATTGCTTTGTTATCGGTGCGAATACCATTTATATGGTCAACACAAGGCAAACTACTGTCATTTGGCACGTGAGCTTTTGCAACCAAACGGTGTACAAGAAGTAGTTTCTTTATGTTGTTTTTACAAAGGCAGATTTGAGAATACCCATTTTTGCCAACTCTATCTATCAGTATTCTTTCTCTGCAAAATGTTAATGCCCCACGTTTACCTTTTCTGTATCTTTCTAAAGACTTTACCCTACCTAAATTCGATACTTGGTACAATCCTTCATACCCTTCAATGTCTTTCCAAATTTCATCCATAATTATTTCATTTAAGAGTGAATAATAAAGGCAGCCTTTAAAGTCGTGCGAAGGCTGCCTTTTGATAATCGTGTTATCTCATAAGATTTGATATTGAAATAAGCCTTTCAATTAGCGTATCTTCTGATTCTTTAGTCATGCCTGTAATCATATAGCGTTTACAAGCTCTGAATGTCATTACAAAAACATCACGTTCTATTGGTTTATACTTTGTCATGAAAGCGTCCATACGTGGCGTATCAAATTGCCATAAATATTTGTATTGTTCATCTGTCAAACAATGTGTATTTATCTTTAAGCCATTCATGTAGAACTTGTTTTTAAAACGCACCAATCCGTTTCGTACCGATAAATGAGAGTTGTTAAACCCTTTATTAAATATTATTGCAGAAGCTATTTTTATCAGCTCAAGAAATGCCACTTCTGTAAATGGTAGATATGGTTGCACCTTTTCAGATATACTTCTTAATTGGCAGAACTGCTTACCTGTTAAGCAGGTTATATAGTTGCCATAGGGGTCTTTTCTCATAATCAAGCTATCTTTATAAGGTTACACTTTTTGAAACATCTATACTCTTCTTTTTCAGTGTCCCAGTACACTTGCAGATTGTCATTCGGCTTTCTGCCAGTACCCTTTATCTCACCGATAAGATTCTCTTTGAGAGTGCCAAAGGCTTGACGTAACGTGCCGTCAGTCTTTTTGAAGTAAAACTCTACTATCTTCACTTTCAAAGCTGCTTTCAGCTTAAAATTAGCCCATGCGCATTTTAACGCTTCACTCATTGAATAACCGTTCTTCTTTACGAAAGACCATGCCATTTGCATCACCTCTTTCATCTGACTTTTAAATGTTGTGCTCATACTACTTTATTTTATGTGTTTATACTACTTCGTTTACTATGCTGGCACAAACGTAAGGTATTTATATCACGCCACAAAACATTTTGTGATTATTTTTATCACGATTAACATTTATTAGTGACATATATATATCACACATTATTATAAAAGGGTATTTTTGCACAAACTAAATACACGATTATGAAACATAGAATAAAAGAAGTCATCAAAGAAAAGGGTTATACGATAACCAGTCTTGCCGATAAGTTAGGTATAGCACGTGAAAGTCTTTCTCGTATGATAGTATCGCCATCATACCCAACGTTAGAAAAAATTTCTATAGCTTTAAATGTACCTATTTGGCAGCTTTTCGCATCACCCGAAGAAGTTCAAAGCAATGGAGGTTCTTTAGTTTGCCCTAAATGTGGTACACCGCTTGAACTCAAAATCAAAGAATAAGAAAGAGAGCGTTTCACAACGCCCCCAATCCAAAACACATAAAATATATCATTAAAATCTATTACTATGTTTATGTATAGCCCCCAAATAAAAGAGCGTATTAATGAAAAAGGTGAAAAAGAATATGTTGTTAGAGTTTCTGAAAACGAAAGAAAGGTATTCACTGATATTTTAGAAGCAAAAAACTTTTTAATCAATAAAAAAAGTCCATCTAAACGAAATAATTTTTCCTGGGTTGTCAATATAACTTTAACTTTAGCACTTCTATCTAGTTTTGTTTCCATTATATCGGTTATCAATAAAGACAAAGTTGTTAATAAAAAAGAAATAGCAACATCAATTACAGAAGTAATTCGTAATAATGGAAATATAAACAACATAAAGCACATATATAATTCCAGAACTCTTGAAAGTAAACTACTCACATCACCTAAAGAATTTTACTCTAACGAAACAAGTCTTTCTTTTATTTTAAATGATATACTTGTAGATACATACAAAAATAATAGTAAGGACTCTGCATTCATTGACAAATTGAATATGATTCTTATTGAATATGAGACTATAAACCCTTTTGATAAACTAGAAAGTACTCAAATCTATAGTTTTAATAATATCAAAACAAAACTTGATTCTAGTTATGTAAAAATACAGCCTGATATTAATAAAATTGTAGATGAACTAGCTAATAAAAATCAATTAGTAAATGCTTATTTAAACAAATCAGATATCAGTTTCTATATATCTATATTTGCTTTATTCGTAACATTTATTTTTTCAATCTATCAAATATATCAAGCCAAACAATCTTCAAAGGAAATGAATGAAATAAAGAACTCATTTGCCGATTTGTTTAATTATCAAAATAAAGATGAAAATAAAAAAGAATAGCTTTTTGCTTTCCCGATCCCGTAGGTAACACCATAATGGCATTTGTTTTCTTCGCCTTGTTATTGAAGAAAGAAACGGCAGCATCAGAGGCTTTCTGTTGGTAATCTCGTAATACATAACTCATAGCCCTTTCTCCTTTCGTAATTTCTTATTAACTGCCTTGTAATACTTGATTAGCTGTTTATACTCAAAATCAGATATTTTAGAAGTACTGGCAACTTTCACTTTCAGCAAATCAAACTTCTGTTGACCGATTTTAGCAATTAGATTCACCCGATAGCCTTCCAAATGGTCGGCTTTAAATCTGTTGCAGTGTCGGCATTCAGCATGGCAGTTGTTTTCATCAAACCGTGTCGCCAGATGTGTGCGGCTGAAATAGTGACCACAGTCGGCTTGCCCGAACGGTTTTATCTGTCCACATGATATACATCGGAAGAAACCGTTTGGCATACAATCACGAAGCCGGATGAAAAGGGAAAACTCCTTGTCGAGTTTAGCTTTCAAATCCGGCTTCTTTTTCACTGTTACCCCCGCTTTATCAAACAGAGGTAAAGGCTTGTCTTTCTTCTTAGCCTTAGTTTGTTTTATGTAGTACGGCATATCATTCGTCTTTTAGTTCAACTCCCAAGCATAATACTTTGTCAGACACACCTACATCATCAAATTCAAGTTCTGAATAACTTGTTTCGTATGGATAAGGATATATCTTACCGTACTTTTTATGCAACTTAATTATGTCTTCATCCGTCAATTTGCGTCTGACACGCATCTCGATTTCGTAGTCATCGGAAAGATTCTCAATAACCTTTCTAAGCTGACCTACTGTCTTAATTTTGTCTATTCTCATAATCTTTCCCAATTAAAAGCCCCGAAGCGCATTCTTCGGGGCGCAACCATTATTCACTAACCCTTGCCATTTATGTGTGGCTCACATTTATGTGGAGATGGGGCGATTCGAACACCCAATTAAGGACTATATCCTTTTGCGCTACTTCTAAGGTTAATTACTCCTTATATCTCACGTACCGTACTTTCTACCATGTGCACCTTTCGAAAGTCAAAAGCACTCCACTGCGCATCCCCATGTTTGCCTGCCCCATCTTTACAGACCGAGCAGGCAGGTTAACAAAGTTATTCCATATAAGCCATTGAAAACTCTTTCGGAATAAACCGCCCGACCGGAATAGGTTTGGCTGATTCAATAGCCGTGTGAATTTCTCTCTTTTTGAACTCATGTCCCTTTTCTTTGGCTTGTTTCTCACATTCTTCCTCTTTGTTTTTGAGATAGTGGGTAATAAGCATCATCGCTCTGTCAACGTTGAAGGTGTTCACGACAAAAGTCTGAACCCTTTCGTCTTCATTCTCCCCATCCGTGAATGTGATTTTCGTCTCAATCTGGTAGAATTTCTTTTCATTCGGTTTAGATTCTTCGTCGCTATCTTCCGTCTCATCGTCCATCTTATCAACGTATTCTGCCATAGTGATTTCATTTTTGAGATAGGCAAGCGAAGCGTCATCTACCTTGCGTTCTTTCAAGTTGTCAGTAAGAATCACGCAGGAATCGAACTCCTTTATCATTGTCAGGGTGAATCCGAACTGGTAATTGAGTTCGATGTAGTCTTTCAAGATAAGGCAAGCATTCTCTAGCCCAGTGGCATACAGTAAGAACTTATACTTCTTGTCACTTATTTGTGCTTGTGCAAGATAGGGATATAAGAACTTGTTCTCATTCTCGAACGCCAAACGATTCTGGTTGCTGACTTCCACTTCCTTGATACCGTCCGCTTCCATACTAAAACGAATTTTCGCCAAAGTGTCTTGGTCTATCAGCGTGCCACGGTCGAAAAGAATTTCATTCCGTTCGATGGTTACTGTTTCACCAGTATCTTCATCAATGAAAGATTCCTCCCATGTTTTGAGGACACGTTTTGCAAGGTACATGTTGAGCATCTTCTTCGGGTCAGATGTCACATACCTGATTTCTGTTTTTCTTGTTTCCACCATAGCTATTTATAAGTTACGTTACCTAAACCATCTATAAATTTTCTCGCTGTTCCACCTGCATTATACAGAGGAATTGAACTCCGTACAGAGCCTTTCTCTTTCTGGTGAATACCACTATTATTGGGATTAAAAGATTTTTCTGGATTGAAAAATCTCGCTACATCATTGGGAAATTTTCTCTTTTTCATAAAATTCTATTTTAAATAAATTCTTGATTTCTTTGTATCTCCTGCTGGGCGTATATCAGCATTTGATGTTCATTTGCAGCCGGCAAATAAATTCCTGCCACTGATGCACTCCAATTACGGAAGCGGTCAATACTTAGAGTCATTTCACCTGTTGTCAGTTCGGCAGAACTGCGCAAATAGGTTACTTCATTGCCTTTCTTGTTGACCGTCTTGCGTTCAAACAAATCACGGTTGCAAGTCCTCTTATAGAAGTCAATTTTTGCTTCATCGAGGCTGCAACCGTATTCACTTCCAAAATACCCTAAAAGGAGATGTAAATAAGAGTTCTGAGCGAGCGTGCGGTTAGGTAACTTCTTTTTTACTTCTACTACCGCACGTTCTTTGAACAACTTATTTACATACTCCTTGAACTTGGGTACTTGGTATTCATTCTTCAAGTCGTATATCATGGTAACTTATTATATATTAGCATCAACCAAGCGACTATCATATATATGGAAGATATAATGTACTTATCTTCTCTTTTTGCTTTAAAGTCTATTAGCAATGATATTACCATTACTAATAGAGCACATATATTTATCATCATACGCTAAAAAGGCAAATCGTCCTTTGCATTACCATTCGCATCAACAGGAGGCGGAAAGTTCTGCGGTTGCTGATAAGTCGGCTGCGGTGCCGGTTGTTGAACTGGTGCGGATTGCTGCGATGCTTGTCTTAGCTCAATCCGATAAGGCTGCACACGGGTAAATATCTGCTCTACACCATCCTTGTTACGGTATCGCGTGCCTTGCACGTCAAATGAGATGGTGACTATCTGCCCGGCTTGGTATTTGTCAAGCTCTGCGCATCTGTCACCGATGAACTCCAGCATGGGAGTGTTTTCAAAACCACGCTCGCCCGTGTATGGGTCAAAGCGTGTACAGTCTATTACAATACCTCTCTTGACGATAGTCTTGTTACCGTCTTTAGATGGTATCTGTTGCGTGGGATAGATATAGAGAATCTTTCCTGTAAGTTGATTTGCCATTAATTTTCTCCTCCAAAAATTTTCTTATCGGTGATTAATTCTCTGTTTTCCTCCAAGAACCAGATAAACTCCTCACAATGATTGGTGAGAATAGGTATATCACGTTCTGGGTTGAAAACGTATGTTTCAGTATAGGTATCTACCACATAACCGCCCTTGTTGAACTCTACGATGTTATACTCAAATGTCCGTACATCCGAACCGTTCTGCATAAGAGCGAACGGATAGACAAGGTGCTGGTGGTGGTCTTTAAACTTTCCTACAGTATAACTGCCGGTTGTTTTCAAATCATTCACCGTTGTAGGCATAAGGTAGTCTATCAATCCATAAACAAGAACATTACCGTAGGCAGTTGGCAGGATAGCTTCTACTCTCTGTTGTGTCAAACCTCCTTTGTAATAGTCTGTTAATTCCCGACAAAGAGAAATAGGGAAAGTAAACTCTCTTTCGTGATAGGTAGCTTTCAGTGCAATAACTTCCTTCGTTTCTTCTTCATCATAATAAAGAGGTTTTCCCATTTCATCACATGCACCAAATCGCTCTACTTTATGGACACGTTCAATTTGCATGATTTCAGATTTTCTTTTCTCTATCATGCAATCAATGATTTCATTCAGTGCCGTTCCTTTGTCTGCCGCTTCACTGTCGAAAGGTTTACGGTTGATACGGTCTATCAGTTCGTGAAACTGTTGTTCGTGAAACTCTTCTTCTGTGTGAGGCGGATTTTCTGAAAAGCCCCAATAGCGATTGTAAATAATATCGCTATTGAGGTAATTCCAAAAAGCGTCAAGAATAGTTGCATAAAAGCGATATTTAGGCTGCTGCATCACTGTAAGTTTTAGCGTCCTTATCGTATGTAAGCCCTAAAGATTTTACTTTGGCAGCGAATAGACTGCGAGCCATCATCAAAGAACTACCAACGTGTTCAAACTCATTAATATGAGAGGCGAACTCATTAGCGGACTTGGCATCAGTTATAAACTCGATACTTTCTTTGATTTCCTCTATCACCTTATCATACTTTTCCTGTGCCTCTTTCTTGGCTGCAAGCATACCCAAATATGAATTGATTATCTTGGCAGTGATAAAGTCGTTCTTTGCGGTTGGATTACCGTTTTTGTCAAGGATGGTAGGAACCTCCATTACTGAAGGAAGATTGCAGGTATTCTTACCGTCATTCCTTGAAGTCGGGTCAAAAGTTATAGTACGTCTTTGCACGCCTCTTTCGCTTTTCATTTCAAGATAGCCGAGCAAATCCAGTTCAGTAACAATGGAATTATAAGATTTCTCACGTAAAGCAGGAATGAACACCGTATCATCACCTTCTTTTCTTGTGTCACGGTGCGCGACAAAAATAATATGCTTATTTAAGCTCGAAAGTGTTCTTGTCATCCAAGAAAATTCAGCATTGATACCACTCCAATCCCTGATAGATGGCTGCCGGCTACCACATTTATAAGTAATGATAAAATCCATCATCTTACCGATAGTGTCTACCACAATAGTTTGATAAGCGAACAAGTCTTCTTGCAAAACCTGTTGAACATCACTCCAAGAAGTGACCTGCACAGTATCTATATTTTCAAGATGCGCCATATTCATACGCTTGACACCGTTATCAAAGTCCAATAACAAAGGTTTCGGAGCACTCAATGCTACCGTACTCTTTCCCATACCAGCTTGGCCGTAAATCATCATTTTTACAGTGGTAGGGATTACCAATTCATTACTTTTTTTAATAAGACTCATAATCGTAAAATTTTAAGGGTTAATTATATTCTTTGTTCTTTAGAATCAATAGCATAGAGAAGTACATCACAAGCATTGATTGCATAAGGAGACATTTTCGTGGTTCCGGTCTTTTCTGCCCGTATTTTCTTTTCTGCTATCAGCTTTTCAAGTCTATAACGACCGCCTACAAACTCTTTTGCTTGCTCTTTATTGAGAGACACTCTGCTACCTATTCGATAGAGAGTGTTTAATTTTGCTTCTGCATTCATTCTAACCTCCTTACTCTTTCAATAGTTTCAACTCTTGTTCTTCGTGCCCTTCTCATATCGCTCTGTTCGTGGTAAAGCGACAAAGAAAAGACACATAATAAGCCACAAGCAACGGATGTACGAATGATAGGTGAAAAATCCATTGTGAATTTCACACCAGCTATCCGTTCATAAAGCATGGTTGCCAATTCCCGACCATTCCTCACCTGCAAAACATCAAATGCCTTCTGCAATTGGTTGTTTACCGTTGAAACAGCCCTGCATTTAAGATTTGCAATTTCTTTCTTCTCATACCCTTGTGCGTACATTCGTGCTGTAATCTCGCATTCGGGTGTGAGCTCTGTAAATACTCTATCCATAATCGTGTGAGTTAATGATTAGTAATTCCTTACTACATAAAACTTTCCTTTAGGAGCTCCTTCTTGTTGGATAGAATAAAGTACATCGTCCGGTTCTACAAGCCGATTGGCTCTCGCCAAACGATTCAAATCTTGAACCATACGGGACACTTTCACATAAAGAGATAAAGAGAAAGGTAGCTTATCATTTTTCTTTATCAGCTTCTCTTTGACTTTTTTTCTTTCTTCTGATTCTTTTGCCATAAGATTTAATTTTAAATTAATAATTCGTGGACAAGCCCGGGCTCGAACCGGGATGAGATGTCTGCTTTCATGATGCGTCCAACATTACTTGCATACAGATTTTCACTGAACTCGCTCTGGTATTGAGTGCGTCTACCAATTCCGCCACTTATCCCCAATAATAAAGGTGCACTATCTTCACAGACCGCACACCAGTACAACACAAACACAAAATAAAACACGACAAAAACAGTTATGTCAATAATCCTCTTTCAACTCCGAAAATGTCAAAACAGTGAGTATAATAGATAAGACAAACATTATAGATGTCAGTATGACACCGGACACATACATGGGACTATCCTTGATGACAGCATTACATAGTATCACTGTCATACATAATAATAAGATCACTGAAAAAGAAAACATAATCACTTTCACAGCAACTTCTCCTTTACTTTAGCAAGTGTGCATTTACTTTGGTGAACTGCATCATCAATACGCAGCATTAAACTATCCATTTCTCTTGTACGTCTTATAGACAAAGCCGCCAAACAATCAGTAGTAGCTTTCAATTCACGTGAAAGTTCTTTCACCGTATCTTCCAAGAATTTCATGTACTCGATTTCTTTCATAAACAATAAGTATTAGTTTGTGCCCGCCAACCTTTTAGACAGTTGTACCAGTAATCGAGAACTGACGGGCTTTTATATCAATACCAGTACGGACGCCCAACCCGTATGCTTACTGCTTAATGGACGGTTTTGCTGTGGTTTTACTTATCCATTGTTTTCGCGCCCAAAGTAGCGCCCTTACATTTGCTGAGTCGTAAGTTAACTCATCTTTTATTCCAGTCAAAAGCTAACTGTCATGTATCAATGTCACATGCTGACATACAAGCCCTTTATATCTTGCATTATTTCAGCTATATCGTGGGTGAAGAAGAAGATATAGCAGTGTTCCACAATGTCAAAGAACTAATCAATAGTGCCCATGTAGAATATTCTCTACGTCTACACGGACTGTCGTGCGTTGCATAATCGTGCAATCAATCCTCATAGAAAAATTTATCACCTGACTTTCTGAACAGTCTATAGCCAGCGTACAGGCTTGCCAATGTTATCATCATTTCTATCATACCGCTATTCTGTCAAGTTGAAACTCTATGTAATCAATCTCTTCTTGAATACTCTGCAAGGCTTCTTCTTTGGTATCAGTATTACAGTATGTGCAAGCTTCTGCCTCTGACATACCGTCTACTCTATCAAGCTCAGTACAAGCCTTATCTAAAGACTTTTCAAACTCATAAGCATCTATGCTGTCACATACCCTATACTGTCTCATATCATGCAATCTTTAAAAGGTTAGCTTTTTTGTAGCATCTGAACTCTTGGCGTTCGGTATCATAGTAAGTTTGAACAGTGTCATTCTTCGCTCTTTTATCAGTACCTGTAATAGTTGGCATCAGCCTTTCATTCAGTGTACCATAGGCTTCACGTACAGAACCATCTACTTTTTGAAAGTAGAACTTCACAATCTTACTTTTCATTTGAGCTTTCAGCTTTAAGTTTGCCCAAGCAACTTTCAGTGCTTCACTCATTGAAAAACCGTTTCTCTTCACGAAAGACCATGCAAGTGACATCACCTCTTTCATTTGATTTCTAAAATTCGTGCTCATAACCGTGTGATTTAATATGTTTATACTATTGCGTTACTCAAACTTTCTTCGTTTCTTTGTATCATTGAATGTTTGATGACGCGAATATACACAATATTTGTGAACATACAATATATCATTCACAAATAACGTGTATATAAACATTATTTAACCATTAGAATAACTTATACCTTATTATAATATGATATGAAGAAGAAAGAGAATTGGGCTTTAGGATTGAGTGGCATTGCAGTAGTAATAAGCATCGTATCAATCTGTGTTGCATACCCTCACAAGGCAGAGTTGGGCTTTGACTATCAAGGCGTATTGGTTGGGGTTCTATCATTGCTTGTAACAACCTTGATAGGATGGAACATATATACGATAATTGACATAAAAAGCACAAGAGATAAGATTGATGAAATATCAACTGGAGCATCATTCATGGTACAAAAAAACATGGCTGTTTCTGAAAACACTAATTGGATGATATACCATTACTTACTGTTAGAGAAAGACCCATTAGGATTAGAATATAGGTTTTTATATCATGGAGTTGCGTGTTTATTTCACACTTCGCAATTTTCGGATATAATCACATGCAATGCCGTAGTAAAAGGATTACTTGAATGTATTGTAAATCCCAAATCCATAACTATTACAAAAAGCGGGAAAAACGAAATACTCAAACTTTTATCCGGTGTGAAACATACCGATAAAATAGAAGGATACCTTGAATTATTAAATAGGATAGCTTTGGTGAATGTGAGGTAGAAAAATGACAATTCGTAAATGAAGATTGAATTTGAGAATATAAATTCTCACCCTCATCACTGTCCAAAAATTCTGTAGAGAAACCTTCAGGAACTTTCTTTTCCATAGCAAATAGTAAAGCGACCAACTCCAAAGTTGCGGTTTGAAGTTAAGTCGCCTATATAGTCCCTTAATGGGAATAGTTAAACAATTTAGTCGAAATCATCCGCAACTTGATTTCGACACAAATACACACAATATTTGTGAATATGAATAGCATTGGAGATAGAATATTCAAAATTAAATCCTATTATTTCGGAAACGAAAGAGGAAGCAACAAAAAATTTGCAAACGCAGTTGGAGAAAAACCTAATACAGTATCAAACTGGTTCGGCCGTAAAGACGGGATAGGAGATGCTGTCATAGATAAGATTATATCCACTTTCCCCAATGTAGACAAAGGATGGTTAGTTGGCGGAAATGGAGATATGTTAACTTCTACCGAAAGCTCATCATCAGCCCAAATTATAGACAACGAAAGTGAGTTAAAGTTGGCTTTGGAAAAGGGAATAAAACTACTCCCTGAAGTTGATTTCAAATTTGCCGCTGGACAAATAAAACTTATCAATGGAATAGAAAGTATAAAACGGTACTGGTATCTGCCAGACTGCAAGGATTGCGAAGCAATTGCACAGATAGCGGGAAACTCCATGTCTCCTGCATATCCTTCCGGATGTTGGGTAGCTCTTAAGAAATATGGTTTCAGTGTGGATGCAGCCACTCAAATCCCATTTGGCAATGTATTCGGAATAGTTGTACAAGATAAATTTACTGGGGATTATCACGGACATATCAAAATACTACGCCGATATAAAGACCAGGAGTTATCACGAAAGTTTTGGATTGCTCATTCTCTAAATGAATCTGAATATGACGACTTCGACATAGAAATAACTCAAGTGCGTAGCTTGTGGATAGTTAAACAGCATATTGTAAGTGATATATTATTGTAAATAAAATCTAAATACTATGGGAGTATATTTTAGGAAAAGGATAAAGATTCTTCCCGGAGTACACATGAATATTAGTAAATCCGGTACAAGTTGGTCGGTCGGTCCACGAGGAGCAAAAGTAAATTTTGGAAAGCGAGGCACATATGTCACTACAGGAATACCCGGCACTGGTATCTACTCAAGAACAAAAGTTAGTGGCAACAATATGTCTAATCATAGAACGCAATCAAATAATGCAGATTCTGGATATGAAATTAAAAATTATACTGGATGTCTTTTCTCGTTTATATGCTATGCGCTTGCAGTCATATTGCCTATCTGTGGCGTACATTTCTCTCTATCTATATTTCTTATAATAATAGGATTTGCTTTACATTTATCGTCGGTTGAGAAAAAGAAAACAGTTCAAAGAAATAATGAGATTGATAACGATAATGAAACCAAAATTACGGAAACGCCTATAAATAGGATAATTATACATACAGAAGAAAAAGTAGATACAAAAAAAGAAGAGGAATTTATAAAGGAAGAAGAGGAAGAAAAAACAGAACGCCTCTCTGCAAATAATGTTGATATGATCAGACTTGATCCGCTATTTGAAGATGCTGCCCGTCTGGTTGTGATCCATCAACAAGGTTCCACTTCATTAATTCAACGTAAATTTGCTATAGGTTATAATCGAGCAGGGCGTATTATGGACCAACTTGAATGTGCCGGAATTGTGAGCGCATCATACGGTAGTAAAGCAAGAGAAATTTTATGCCAAGATGAAAATGAGCTTGAATATAAATTAAATCATTTAAGCGAATCGCAGTTTGACAGCCTTTTTCAAAAAGAAAAAGATGCAGAAGAAGAATTATACCGAGAAGAAGATCTCAACGAAAGTACAAGATTAATCAAATTGGGTATAAATTTAGAAAAAGAAGGCATGATCAATGAAGCTATATCTGTATATGAAAAAGCTATCATACCAAAACTTCCAGCCACACATCCGTATAATAGACTTATGATTCTTTACAGAAAAAAGAAAGATTATGAAAACGAAATTCGTGTTCTCAAACTTGCCATAAGTGTATTTATGAAAGAAAATGAGCGCAGAGCCGGAAGGATAATCGAAGATAATTCATCGTTATACAATCAAGTGATGCAGGCTCTTGAAACTAATGAAAACATTAGATATGAAGACGGGAAATGGGCTTTCGTCCAATATGATGTAATGGAGTATGTTACAAGATTAGAAAAAGCTAAACGGCTATTAGAAAAATCCAAATCAACAACGAATTAAAGAACAAATTAAATATGTAAGATAATGAAGAAGATTTTATTTTTAATGGCAATGCTGCCAATGATGCTGTTAACAGCGTGTTCGTCAGACGATGATAACAACGATTATGAAAGCCGACTTGTTGGGGCTTGGGTAGAAGACACAGAATCAACAGTAGAAGTATTTAATCTTGAACTCAAGGCAGACCATTCAGGCTATTTTTGGGCTACAGATGATGGTGTGATAGATGAATTTGGAAAACGTAGACTAACATGGAGCGTAACAGAACACACGTTTACGGGCACGTATGAAGGTGAGGGTACAAAAACTTTCGATTACCAAATAACTAATGGAAAATTGTATTTGGGAGAAATCGTATACATTAAGAAGTAGCTATATGATTGACTTTTTAACTATCGTACTCCTAATATTCGGAGTACTGCAAATCATCCTCTTCTTCAAAGTATGGGGAATGACAAACGACATCAAAGAGATGAGAAACAAGTACCTCAAAGATGAGGATGCAAAAAGAAGAAAGGAAGCGGAATACGATCCCCGAAATCAATAAGGGGATAAAAACCGATGACCTAAAACCGATTATTAACAGTTCAATTCTGCTGCCAAACTGGCAATTGTATAGCAGATTGTGTTTTAAAGAATTCAGACAATTATAGGAACTTACATGAATATCAGCAATATACGTAGGAATCTATTAGAGACTTCGTAACGCGTAGGTCGCCAGTTCAAGTCTGGCTAGCGGCTCAAAGGAAAGGAGATGCTTATGCATCTCTTTTTTTATTTCATAGATTCTTCTTACCTTTGCCTGACTAAAGAAAACTGTAAAAACCGATGAAAAAGAAGACAAAAGGAATTCTCATAGGAGGATTGATAGCCCTGTTCCTTATTGGTGCAGCTTGTGCCGGAACATTCTATTATTATTTATTCTATCCACAGTTTCATCCCTCCAAAACAGCTTATATTTATATCGATAAAGACGATACGCCGGATTCCATATATAACAAAGTAAAAAAACAGGGACATCCGAAAAGTTTTTCAGGCTTTCTCTGGATGGCTAAATGGCGTGACTACAATTCAAACATCCACACAGGACGCTATGCCATCCGCCCAGGAGAGAGTGTTTACCACGTCTTTAGTCGTTTATATAGAGGATATCAAGAGCCTATGAATCTGACCATTAGCAATGTACGTACTTTAGATAGACTTGCTCGCAGCGTAGGCAAACAACTTATGATTGATTCTACTGAAATTGCAGTAATAATGAACGACTCGCTATTTCAAAAGAAAATGGGATATACAAAGGAAACAATGGCCAGCCTGTTCATTCCCGAAACTTATCAAGTATACTGGAATATGAGCGTACAGGATTTCTTTGACCGTATGAAGAAAGAACATGAGAAATTTTGGAATCAGGACCGACTAGCCAAGGCCACAACCATAGGCATGACACCGGAAGAAGTATCGACACTCGCCTCTATTGTAGAAGAAGAAACAAATAACAATGAAGAAAAGCCCATGGTTGCAGGTCTCTACATAAATCGTTTAAATAAGGGTATGCCCTTACAGGCCGATCCCACCATTAAATTCGCACTTCAAGATTTCGCTCTAAGAAGAATTACGAATGAGCACCTGAATGTAAAGTCACCCTACAATACTTATCTAAATACCGGATTACCACCAGGACCGATACGTATTCCTTCAACCATCGGCATTGATGCTGTGCTGAATTATGCAAAGCACAATTATATTTATATGTGTGCCAAAGAGGACCTTTCAGGTACCCATAACTTTGCTTCCAATTACACTGATCATATGAAAAATGCTAGAAAATATTGGGATGCTTTAAACGAAAGAAAGATTTTCAAGTAAAATCGTAATAAAATAAAAGCAAAAGGCTATATTTGCGAGTGAAAAACGCAGATTATTTTCTTATTAATAATCCATGACTAACATTAAAACAATCAGATATGAGCAAGCAACTCTTACTTGGCGATGAAGCCATTGCACAAGCTGCATTAGATGCCGGACTCTCAGGTGTTTACGCCTACCCCGGCACTCCTTCCACGGAAATAACAGAATACATCCAAATGGCACCCATTACGACTGAACAAAATATTCACAGTCGTTGGTCTTCTAACGAAAAGACCGCAATGGAAGCCGCTTTGGGGATGTCATTTGTTGGTAAACGAGCATTAGTCTGCATGAAACATGTAGGTATGAATGTAGCTGCCGACTGTTTTATCAATTCAGCCGTTACCGGTGTAAAAGGTGGATTAATTGTAATAGCAGCGGATGATCCCAGCATGCACTCTTCACAAAATGAACAAGACAGCCGCTTTTACGGTGATTTCTCACTTATTCCCATGTATGAACCAAGTAATCAGCAAGAAGCGTACGACATGGTTTATAACGGCTTTGCATTCTCCGAAAAAATCGGTGAACCGATATTATTGCGTATGGTCACCCGCCTCGCCCACTCTCGTTCAGGTGTAGAGCAAAAGGCTCAACAAGTCCAGAATGAAATATCTTTCAGTGAAGACCCACGCCAATTTATCCTATTACCAGGTAATGCACGCAAACGTTACAAAGTTTTGTTGGAACGTCAGGCTGAATTCATTGAAGCCTCTGAAAATTCTCCATATAATAAGTATATAGATGGTCCTAACAAAAAAATGGGTATCATAGCTTGCGGTATCGGCTACAACTATCTGATGGAAAACTATCCTGACGGTTGTGAATATCCTGTATTAAAGATTGGGCAATACCCATTACCCAAGAAACAACTTCTACAGCTGGTAGAAGCCTGCGATGAGATTCTGGTATTGGAAGATGGACAACCTTTCGTTGAGAAACAGTTGAAAGGTTATCTCGGCATTGGCGTTAAAGTAAAAGGACGTCTGGATGGCACATTGCCACAGGACGGTGAATTAAATCCGGACAAGGTAGCGCGCACCGTAGGAAAAGAAAACAAATCAGAGTTTGGAGTACCTTCTCTTGTAGAAATGCGTCCACCTGCACTTTGCGAAGGTTGTGGACATCGTGATATGTATACTGTACTGACGCAAGTACTGAAAGAAGAATATCCAACTCATAAGGTATTCAGTGATATCGGTTGTTATACTTTAGGAGCCAATGCGCCATTCAATGCCATCAATTCATGTGTAGACATGGGGGCATCCATTACAATGGCAAAAGGCGCCTCTGATGGTGGTCTTCACCCTGCAGTGGCAGTTATCGGAGACTCAACTTTTACCCATTCCGGCATGACAGGACTTCTAGACTGTGTCAATGAAAATGCTAATGTTACCATTGTCATCTCAGACAATGAAACTACCGCTATGACAGGCGGCCAGGATTCCGCCGGCACAGGACGTATCGAAGCAATCTGCGCTGGTATCGGTGTAGCTCCTGAACACATTCGCGTAGTAGTTCCCCTTAAAAAGAATTATGAAGAAATGAAACAGATTATCCGTGAAGAAATCGAATATCGTGGTGTATCTGTTATTATTCCACGCAGAGAATGCATTCAAACTTTAGCCCGTAAAAAACGAAACAAGTAAAACCATGAAAAAAGATATCATACTTTCCGGCGTTGGTGGACAAGGCATCCTCTCTATCGCCACAGTAATCGGTAAAGCCGCCCTTAAAGACGGATTATATATGAAACAAGCGGAAGTACATGGCATGAGCCAACGTGGCGGTGACGTACAATCCAATTTACGTATCAGTGATCAACCTATTGCCTCTGATCTTATTCCTTCAGGCAAATGCGATTTGATCATCTCACTTGAGCCCATGGAAGGACTACGCTATCTCCCCTATTTAAGTCCTGAAGGCTGGCTGGTAACTAACGAAACTCCGTTCGTTAATATCCCCAACTATCCAGCAGAAGCTGATGTGCGGGCAGAGTTGGATAAATTACCCCATAAAATCGTTCTGAATGTGGATAAGGTGGCTAAAGAAATTGGTTCTATTCGCGTAGCAAATATTGTTTTGCTTGGGGCTACCATTCCCTTTCTGGGAATTGATTATGAGAAAATACAAACCAGCATCCGCGAAATCTTCGAACGCAAAGGCGAGGCTATTGTAGAGATGAACTTCAAAGCACTGGCTGCCGGAAAAGAAATTGCTGAAAAATTAATGTAAAGACCCTCCAAAACAAACTACCATGAATAACAAATACTGGGAAGAAGACATAGAGACCATGAGCCGTGAGAAGTTGCAGGAATTGCAACTTCGGCGGCTTAAAAAGACAATAAATATTGCAGCTAATTCACCGTATTACAAAAAAGTGTTCCAGGAACATAATATCACAGCTGATAGCATTCAAAGCCTCGAAGATATTCGAAAAATCCCATTTACCACTAAAGCTGATATGCGTGCCACCTACCCTTTTGGTCTAGTTTCAGGCAATATGCAGGAAGATGGCGTACGTATTCATTCTTCAAGCGGAACAACCGGTACTCCGACTCTGATTGTTCATTCTCAGCACGATCTGGACTCTTGGGCAAACCTGGTAGCACGCTGTCTCTATATGGTAGGCATACGCAAAACGGATGTTTTCCAGAATAGTTCCGGATATGGTATGTTCACCGGAGGATTAGGTTTCCAATATGGAGCAGAACGTTTGGGAGCACTGACAGTTCCTGCTGCTGCCGGAAACAGTAAGCGACAGATTAAATTCATCACTGATTTCAAAACAACTGCGCTTCATGCTATTCCCAGCTATGCTATTCGCCTGGCAGAAGTCATTCAAGAAGAAGGCATAGATCCGACAAGCACCAGCTTAAAAACACTTGTCATTGGTGCTGAGCCTCATACAGATGAACAACGGAAAAAGATCGAACGTATGTTAAGTGTTAAAGCTTATAACAGCTTTGGTATGACAGAAATGAACGGCCCTGGAGTTGCTTTTGAATGTCAGGAACAAAACGGCATGCACTTTTGGGAGGATTGCTATCTGGTTGAAATTATTGATCCTGAAACAGGAGAACCAGTTCCAGATGGAGAAATTGGTGAGTTAGTACTGACCACTCTCGACCGCGAGATGATGCCGCTTCTACGGTATCGCACCCGAGATCTCACCCGTATTCTTCCCGGAGAATGTCCATGTGGACGCACCCACCTACGCATTGACCGTATTAAAGGACGTAGCGATGATATGTTCATCATTAAGGGAGTTAACATCTTCCCAATGCAAGTAGAAAAGATATTGGTACAATTCCCACAATTAGGCAGCAATTATCTTATCACACTGGAAACAGTAAACAATCAGGATGAAATGATTGTGGAAGTAGAACTCAGCGATCTTTCTACTGATAATTACATTGAATTGGAAAAGATACGCAAAGAGATCACACGTCAATTGAAAGACGAGATATTAGTGACTCCCAAACTGAAACTAGTGAAAAAAGGTTCCTTGCCACAAAGCGAAGGAAAAGCAGTCAGAGTAAAAGACCTACGTCAAAATCACTAATTCTTTCAAGAGATCACTCTCTCTACATAAAAAAATATCCCATGAAGCGAAATAAATTCATGGGATGTTTTTTTTATGTAATAACTCCCAAGATAACGAAGTGGCATTAAAAGAAAAAAGGAACGGTAATCAACCAAGATTGCCGTTCCCCTTTATAAAAAAGCCGCACCGATGATGTGATGAAACTCCGAATGACATGATTTGAGCGCTCGTCCTCTTTGTAATCCACTGACTCAAAGGTTACCCCGAAGGGCGTGGCCCGCCATTGAGAAGCGAAGCTTGTCTCGGTATTTCATAATAGTTTGATGAGTTTCCCGATCCAATCAATGCGGCTATATTTTCTACAACAAATGTAGTAAGTTTCCGTCAAAGAAACAAGGAAAAACATGATTTTGTTTCCTTCTGACAAGACATTTTATATAATATCTCCCCTACTATAAGCAAAAAGTGCCGATTACTCATTCGTAATCAGCACTTTGTCAACTATTTGCTAAATAAACTTAAGCTGCTTTTGCTTTAGCTACGATAGCCTTGAAAGCTTCCGGATGGTTCATCGCTAAATCAGCCAAAACTTTACGGTTGATTTCGATTCCTGCTTTGTGCAAAGCACCCATCAGCTTAGAATAAGACATACCTTCCAAACGAGCTGCAGCATTGATACGCTGAATCCACAAAGCGCGGAAGTTTCTTTTCTTGTTCTTACGGTCACGGAACGCATAAGTCAAACCTTTCTCCCAAGTATTCTTGGCAACGGTCCATACGTTCTTTCTTGCACCAAAGTAGCCTCTGGTTAATTTCAAAATTTTCTTTCTTCTTGCTCTTGAAGCAACGTGATTTACTGATCTTGGCATAGTTTTACTAATTTTTGAATGTTAGCGCCATTACTTCACGCAACGGACTTAAAGCTAATGCATTCGGTTAATACTTTAAAATACTTTGTACGCTTTTTACTTCATTGCTAAGAGTTCCTTAACTTGGCTTACGTTTGTCACGTCAACCGTAGTTGAATGGCACAAGTTTCTTTTTTGCTTCTTAGTTTTCTTAGTCAAGATATGACTGTGAAAAGCGTGCTTTCTTTTGATTTTACCTGTTCCGGTAAGAGTAAATCTCTTTTTAGAACCGGAGTTAGTCTTCATCTTTGGCATCTTACTTATTTTTAAATTATTTAAATTATATGGCAACGCACTATACCTGTGGCGTTACTCATTTCTTTTTTATTCTTCTGTTTCAGCCGGAGCCGCTTTCGATCCTTCTGCGGATTTCGGTGCTGCAGGCTTCTTTGGTGCCTCTTTCTTTTTTGGAGAAAGCTGAATGGTCATTCTTTTCCCTTCCAATACCGGCATTTGGTCTACTTTCGCATAGTCTTCCAAATCATTGGCAAATCGCAGCAATAGTACCTCTCCCTGTTCTTTAAACAAGATTGAACGACCTTTAAAGAATACATAGGCTTTCACCTTATCACCATCTTCCAAGAATCCTCTGGCATGTTTCAACTTGAAGTTGTAATCGTGATCATCGGTTTGTGGACCGAAACGAATCTCCTTCACATTTACTTTAACCTGCTTTGCCTTCTGTTCCTTCTGACGCTTCTTCAGCTGATAAAGAAATTTAGAGTAATCAACGATTCGACAAACAGGGGGTTGCGCGTTTGGAGAGATTTCCACGAGATCCACCTCACGCTCTTCGGCAAGCTTTAATGCCTGAGCTATCGGATATACGTTTGGTTCTACTTCATCGCCCACTATGCGGACTTCTTTGGCACGGATTTGCTCATTAATCCGGTATTGCCCTTTTAAGCTGTCATTTTTCATTAAATAACCTCTATTTCCAGTTTGTTTCTTATTTATTACTCCCAAATTATTATTTTTTAAATTAGATAAAAGCTATCTTTAAAACATCACTATATGCTATGCTTTTATAAGTGGGCGCAAAGTTACCATTTATTTATCATATTCTGAACTTCTTCGTTCAAAATTTTAGCAAATTCTTCAAATTTCATGGTACCCTTATCGCCTTCCCCTTGCTTGCGGACAGAAACTTCTCTATTCTCAGCTTCTTTTTCACCCACAATCAACATGTAAGGAATACGCTTCAATTCGTTATCGCGAATCTTACGTCCTATCTTCTCGTTACGCTCATCCACAATTGCACGAATATCGTATTGTTTCAAGAATTTCTTCACTTCTTGTGCGTAGTCATTGAATTTTTCGCTAATGGGCAGAATAGCCACCTGTTCAGGAGTCAGCCACAATGGGAATTTACCAGCCGTATGCTCAATAAGCACAGCAACAAAACGCTCCATAGAACCAAACGGCGCACGGTGTATCATTACCGGACGATGTTTCTGATTATCAGCGCCTGTATATTCCAATTCAAAACGCTCCGGCAAGTTATAGTCCACCTGAATGGTACCCAACTGCCAACGGCGGCCGATAGCATCTTTCACCATAAAATCCAACTTCGGACCATAGAAAGCAGCTTCACCATACTCAATTCTGGCAGTCAAGCCCTTTTCTTCACAAGCCTCAATGATAGATTGTTCAGCTCTTTCCCAGTTTTCATCGCTACCAATATATTTTTCACGATTCACTTTGTCACGCAAGGAAATCTGAGCCTCTACATTGGCAAAGTCCATGGAACGGAATACGATTGAAATAATATCCATCACACGCAAGAATTCATCCTTCACCTGATCGGGACGGCAGAAGATATGTGCATCATCCTGCGTAAAACTACGTACACGCGTTAATCCATGTAATTCACCACTTTGCTCATAACGACAAACTGTACCAAACTCAGCCAAGCGCAAAGGCAAATCTTTATATGATCGCGGAGAATTCTTATAAATCATACAGTGATGAGGACAATTCATCGGTTTCAAGAAGTACTCCTCTCCTTCTTCGGGCGTATGAATAGGTTGGAACGAATCTTTACCATATTTTGCATAGTGACCGGAAGTGATATACAACAACTTGTTACCGATCGGGGGAGTGATAACCTCCTGATAATCGTAACGTGCCTGGATACGACGCAAGAATTCCTGCAGACGCAAGCGCAGCGCAGTCCCCTTCGGCAACCACATCGGCAGTCCTTTACCCACTGTGTCGGAGAACATAAATAAATCCATTTCCTTGCCGATCTTACGATGATCACGCTTCTTGGCTTCTTCCAGCATAGCCAGATATTCATCCAACATTTTCTTTTTCGGGAATGTGATACCATAAATACGCGTCATCATCTTACGATCCTCATGTCCACGCCAATATGCACCGGCCACCGACATCAACTTAATAGCCTTGATCGGCGCGGTAGTCATCAAGTGTGGACCACGGCATAAATCCGTGAAAGCACCTTGTGTATAAGTTGTTATGCGACCATCTTCCAATTCGGAGATCAACTCACACTTATAGTTCTCACCACGGTCACCGAATTTCTTCAATGCATCCGTTTTTGAAATACTTTCTCTTACAACAGCTTCCTTCTTCGCCACTAATTCTGCCATCTTGGCTTCAATAACCGGAAGGTCAGATTCTTTAATGACAGCTTCCCCCGGATCCACATCATAATAGAAACCGTTTTCGATAGCAGGACCAATACCGAACTGAATACCCGGATACAATTCCTGTAAAGCTTCGGCCAGCAAGTGAGCACTGGTATGCCAAAAAGCGTGTTTGCCCTGCTCATCTTCCCATTTATAGAGAACAAACTCAGCATCCTCATTGATAGGACGTCCCAAATCATAAATCTCACCGTTCACGCCACATGCCAGCACTTCCTGTGCCAGGCGTGAACTGATACTTTCTGCAATCTGCAGTCCCGTTACTCCTTCGTTATACTCACGTACGGAGCCGTCTGGAAATGTTATCTTTATCATAATGTTGTGTATATTTCAATTTTCAGAACGCAAAAATAGCTAATTCTTTTTTGATATTTTATTTTTTAGCAAAAAAATGTTATTCACGCGTATCGGTAAACCTCTTTATAATATTATAAGCCGATACGATACCCAATTCACCCGCCTTACTCAGATCTGTAATTCCCTGCTTGTTGTTACCCAGGAAGATATGAGTCAAACCACGGTTGAAATAAGCTTCAGCAAAGTCTTTGTTCAATTCAATAGCCTTATTATAATCCTCTAATGCTCCACGGTAATCTTTCAACATTGATAATACATTGGCACGGTTATAATAGCCATAAACAAAATCAGGAGCCAATTGGATGACATGATCCAAATCATTTTTCACAATATCATAATCTATTGACGTTACTTCTGGTTGTTTCTTACTATCGGGAGAAGCTCCGGGAACACCTTCAGTTAACTCAGCTTCCGCTTTTTTATATTCCAGCTGTTTGTAGCGCACCAATGCTCGCATGAAATAAGCCGGGAAGAACTTATCATCCAGCAAAATCGCCTGCGTAAAGTCATCAATGGAGCTGGCAAAGTCTTGAACCAAATAGAAGTCAAGCCCACGTAAGAAACGTTTCTTGGCATCTTTATCATCTGTTACAATATCCGAGGTATGCGAGTCGACCAAAGCAAAATGGAATCTCACTTGTTCTTCCGTCAACGGAGCTTCCATATTGGTGATGCGCAAAGGCTTCGGGAACAATTTAGAATGATTCAACTCCTCGATATACTTATGGAAATGAACGATACGTTTTACCTCGCTTAATTTCTCATAATAGGTCAGCGCATACATCGGTTCCATCTTGACAGATACATTCCGGTCCTGTACACGTCCGCGGTAATCACTCTTATACTTCTCATCCTGCTCAGAGTCGTCAGCAATCACAATCTTCCGGTAATTGTCCATATTCTTATCGGACTTCTTACGCGTCTTGCTCTTATCCTCACCATCCTGAGCATTATTATCTGCGACATCCTTATTATCTGCCGTAACTCCGTTACGTTTGTCAATCTGCATCTTCATGAGTTTGAATTCATCCTGTTCAGCCCCCTTACGATCACCGATCTTCTTACGAGCTTCAGCACGATGATAATATCCTGCCATAAAGTTGGGGTATTCATCAATCACTTTCGAATAATCGCTGATTGCACCACGATAATTTCCGGTCTGCGCACGTAGCAAACCACGGTTAAAGGTTGCCATCATATTATCCGGCTCTATCTGCAGAACGAAATCAAAGTCTTCTATTGCACGGTTATCATCACCCACCTGAGCACGAAGCAAACCACGGTTATAGTGTCCGAGGAAGTTATTCGGATCAATATCCAATGCCAGATCATAATCACTCATGGCACCTCTCAAATTATTCTGATGAAAACGAGCCAATGCACGATTAATATAATTACCCGCATTCTTTGCACTCAAATGAATAGAATGATCCAAGTCAGCTTCAGCATCCGCATACTTTCCTTGTTGCAGACGGACAATAGCACGTGCTCCCCACCCATCGGGATCATAGCGATCCATTTCAATCGCCTTTTCAAAATCATTCAAGGCCTGTATCGTATCTTTCTGCTTCAGTGATACTTCACCACGCATCAGATAAGCACGAGTATATCTGGGCGCTATTTTCAACAATTTCCCCAGATCCTCTTTAGCTGCTCCATAGTCCTCCTTCTGCATGTGGCAAAGAGAAAGATTATGCCACAAGACAAGATTTTCCGGATCATATCTCAAGGCTGTCTTATAATCCTCTATGGCTCCGTCATAATTATTCTGCCGGATACGAGCCAATCCACGTATCTGATAAGCGCCCACCACAAAAGGATTACGCTGGATAGCAGCATTACAGTCCGCTTCCGCACCTTGGAAATCATCCAAATTAATCTTTGCCAAACCACGAAAAAAGTAAGGCTCATATAAATAAGGCTTAGCGTTAATTACCTGGTTGAAATACTGGATAGAAAGCACATAGTCTTCAAAATACAATGCGTTACGCGCGATTGTCATCACCCGCTCCGTATTGATCTGCGCACACAGCAACGTTGGAAGCAACAGGAAAGCCGTCAGTATCTTTTTTATCATCTTGTCTTATAAATGCTTGTAAACGAAACAAATTTAATGTTTTTCATTTACCTGGCAGGATTAGCGGAAGACTTTTTATATTTTTTGAGCCTTTTATACCATATTATAAGATTGGCTTATTTCACAGTTTTCACTTTATACGTGCAATGAGCCTTGCCCTTCAACATCGCATTCAGTTTTCCCTTAATCATTTGTTTACGCAGGGGAGACAAGTGATCAATAAACATCTTTCCCTCCAGATGGTCAAACTCATGTTGCATCACACGCGCCAGATAACCTTCAACAACCTCATCATGCTCCACCATATCTTCATCCATATATGTAACATGAATTTTATTACCGCGTTTCACAGACTCATGGATACCAGGAAGACTCAAACATCCTTCTTCCATAGATATTTCTTCACCAGATACTTCAAGGATATGAGGATTGATATATGCTTTCCGAAAATTCTTATACTCCGGATAATCTTCAGACAGTACATCCAAATCTACTACTACAACACGAATAGGAAGTCCAATTTGTGGAGCAGCAAGTCCCACACCTTCTGCATGGTCCATCGTTTCGAACATATTCGCTATTAACTCTTTCAAACCAGGATAGTCGGGAGTAATATCTTCCGCCACTTTTCTCAATACGGGCTGCCCGTACACGTAAATGGGTAAAATCATTGTTTATCTAATTACAAATTATTAAATCACTATTATATATTAAGTATATATACCTTATTATAAGGCAAAACGTTTATTCTCCAAATAACTTTGTAGGATAATAGTCGCACTGATTTCATCTACCAAAGCTTTATTCTGTCGATCTTTTTTCTTCAGCCCAGCCTCCAGCATAGTACGATGTGCCAAAACAGAAGTAAAACGCTCGTCAACATACTCAATAGGCATTGCCGGCAATTTTTTCTTCAACGAACGAACAAAAGGCTCTATTCGCTTCATATTTTCCGAAGCTTCATTGTTCATTTGTTTAGGAAGCCCTACAAGAATGCGTTCCACCGGTTCTTTTCCTACATAATCAAGGATGAACGTCAACAGTTCATGTGTAGGCACAGTTGTCAACCCGTTAGCAATCATTTGCAACGTATCGCTGACGGCTATCCCCGTACGCTTTTTACCGTAATCAATCGCTAATATTCTACTCATAATGGGCTACAAAATTACGATTAAAATTTGATATTTGCCTCATCTGCTGTCATAATAACAAAAAAGGAGGCCTAACTCATGTTAAGCCCCCTCTCTTGTTTAGAGTTTACAACTCTTTGCCCTATATCTTATTCCAGAATTACTACTCGGTTCAAATAGTTCTTACCGAACATGTTAGCAGTACCACCGAATCCAACGAGTTCGAGCTGATCCTTATTAACGCCTTCCTTAATCAATGCGTCGTAAACAGCCTGAGCACGTTTTTCAGACAACTTCTGGTTCCAGGAAGCGCTACCCGTAGCCTTGTCAGCATAACCGGCAACTTTGTACTTCTTATCCGGGTTAGCCTTCAGAATCTTAGCGGCCAACTGGATGTTAACCATACCGTAATCATCGATACGAGCGCTACCAATCTTGAAGAAGATGGCACGAGGACCGGCAACTTCAATTTCTTTCACTACTTCCTTAGTTACAGGCTTAGCGTTAGCCAAAGCGTTCTTAGCGTTAGCCAGGTCAGCCTGAGCTTGTGCCAGCTCACTTCTGTACTTATTGATTTCGTTGTTGATAGCATTCTGATCAACTTTCGAGCCACAAGCTACGAACTTCTTGCCACCGAAAGTATAAGTAACACCTGCAGTCAGATGAATATAACCATCGGTATTAGCGCTACTATAAGCACCCAAGATTGACGGAGTAACCTGACCGCGAGCTTCTACATCGATAGCCAAAGATCTATTCACATTAAATTTAGCTCCTACACCTACACTGGCACCAACCAACCAACGTAAATCATGATTAACAGGTGTAGTAGTTGCAGGATCAATCGTTGTAGTATATTTCGTATCTCCATTCGGAGTCGTTACTCCTGCATCAGTTTTATATCCCAATTGCCAATCTGCATAGTTTTTCACTATGTTAACCGAAGGACCTGCGAATACACTCAACTCAAATAAACGATCTGGATTATAACCACAAATCAAGTTGGTAAGGTTCAACATAGCATCAGCGTTCAACCCTACATAATTTTCTTTGCGTTCCTTGCGATTATCCAAATCCAGAAATGGATAAGCAGTTTCCTGCTTTGATTGCCAACCGTAGATTTGTCCACGAACTCCCCATATAGGAGAAATGTACTTACCCACTGATAGATTGATCAGAGGAGTCACTGTCTTACCAAATTTGCTGTCAGGATTTGTACCGGCCTGTGCACCCACCCCCACACTAATAAAGATATTGTCCTTCCAGCTCTCACTGTAGTACTTCTCCTTAGTTTGTGCAGTGGCAACAACAGCTGCTCCCGACAACAGTAAAGATAATATTACTAATTTACTTTTCATTGTTTTTTAGTTTTTAATAGATTTAACTCTTTATTACTTATTCATTCTTCACCATTCTCTTATTTCAGGTTGAACCTGAACATCAATCCACCAGTGAAATATTGCATTCGTTGTAATTCCACCTGTAAATGCAAATGGTTGAACAACAAATAGGTGGCACCCAACGCAAAATCCTTCGAATCATATTCCGCTATCACCCTCAAATCCGGTGCGAAACTGGGATTGTAAGTGATACCCGCCGCTACTCCGTTCAGTTTGTACTCCTTTCTCTGATTATATAAATAAGAGAGGTGTACTCCGATTTCTTCTATTCCTATCGGCAGATGCTTGGTTGCGGCTATATAGAAACGGCTGAAATATCCGTTTCCTTCCGTAGAACCAATCGAACCACCTCCGGAAGAAGTAAACGGGTCTGATGTACCCAGAACCACAGCCGGCATATACTTCCAGAATTGCCCTTCTTTCAAAGCTCGCAGCCGGACAGAGAAATATCTGTCCTGATTCGTAAAACCTGAGTAACCGTAAGGCTTCAAGCCCAGTGCTTCCGCTTTGAAAAGTGTACATGTGTACGCCACTTCCAGCCAGGGGAAAAAGGTCACGTTCAGGTAATAGTTATACGTATGATAGTACCACGTAGGAGGAGTTATCTCCTTGTTCATAAAGTTGGCACCCAGCATTATTGTCTTATCTTTCTGCATTTCTGCAGAAGGGGCATGCATCAAACCTGTAGTACCATAAGTTAATTGAGCCGAAAGTACAAACGCACAGCATAAAAATATGCACGTTGTTATAAATCGTTTTATCTGCATTCTTTTCAATTCGTTTATACTTCCGACTTAATTGTATAGATTGCTATCTCACGATTATTCAGGAACTACAATACCACCACCGGCATTACCACTTCCATGACCATGACCGTGACTGTGAGCATGAGATACAGTATCTACAATATAGTTGCTAAGTTCAATACCATTAGCTTCTTTTACTACATTGTTAGCACCATTCAATTTCGTTAATGTACCTTCAACCGGAACATCATTAACTGTGATACTTGCCACTTCACGAGTTATCTGATTATATACACGAGTAACATCCAGTGTTTTCAGCCAATTATCATAAGGAATTACGTAATCGAAATCAGTTTTTGAGTTTAATGTTTTTTCTTCTTTACCGAATTCCGCGATTACATTAGCAGTCATCAAGCTTGTAATTTGCTCATAAATTGGATTACCAACTGTCAGTCCTACCTCTTTCAACTTAGTCTCATAATTACCCTCTACTTTTACAGTACCGATATAATCCGTATAAGTAATGTTAAATGGTAAACCGGCCGGTTCATCATCATTGCAGATATCTACAGTGACTGTTTTAAAGAATTTTTCAAGTTTTTTAGTCTGAGCAGGATCAACCAGATTTACCGCATAGTTGATCGGTGAATCAACTTCACTATCACTTGTGCCATCGTCTTGAATCTCTATTCTCTTCTTGAATGTAATTGTTTCATTATTCGGCCCTACAATCTCAAAGACAAATGTTGCAGATTTCTTTTCTGAGTCAGCTCTTGTTAGAACAGTGAACAAGTCAGCGGGAACCTCAAAATTATAAGTATAGCCTTCGTCAACTCCAAGTACCTTTGACTTTTCCTCATTATATAAAGTAATAGCTTTAGCATTATATAGAACGCCATTAACAGTCAATACACCAGAGATTTTTACTACACCAACGGGAGCTTTCGTCAAAGTAACGATAATAGTTTTATCCTTTCCGCTTTCAGAAGATCTAAGCTTCAGCAACTCAGCAGTTACATATTTGGTTACATAGCCTTCTTTTGTGATTTTGATTATATAAGTCTCACCACCAAGAACAGCATTGACATCTGTAACTTCAGTTCCAGATACAGTCTGAATCGTATAATCTGTACCGAAAGTCAGATTACCTAGTTCAGTATCTTTCACAGCAAGCTTATAAGTGCCTTTATACTTAGGTTGCATAGCAACAAAAGCAGGATATACAGCGGTCTGACCAGCTTCAATCTTTACAACATTCACTGTAACTTTTGTATCTTCATAGTTAGCTGCGCTAACAGTGAGTTCATAAGCTTTGGGATCCGTAACTTTTGCTGTAAATCCGCCATTGCTAACAGTTGCGGTAACACCTCCGGCTACGTTAGCGCTTGCAATGGGAGCCAAGGTTTCAGCATCAACTACTGTACCGGCAATCGTATAAACTGGAGCCGGGAGTGTAACTTCACCGGCAGGACCATTTACATCCAAGCCTTCATCCTTATAACATCCGGTTAAAAGAGCCCCAGATAAGGCTACTACGGTTAATGCCAATTTAGCATTAAAACCACTGAATAAACTTTTCTTTTTCATCTCAATAAAATTAAAAATTTAGTAATTCTGATTTAATAAAATATGGGTTAAAACTATTATTCTGCATTATATTCTCCCCCGGGTTCGCTCTATATCCTCTATAATAATACTGTTCATTGCCGGCATTGTAGGCAATTCCCATATTTTTAGATGGAGTAACTCGTGGAATATATCCTTTTCTCTTATATTTATAAGGCGGCAATGCCACTTGGAACCTGAATCCTCCGTTAGCACTTGCCCCCTCCGCTTTCATTGCGTAGAAACCTATTGAAGCATAACGAAAGTGACGAATCAAGTCGAACCTCACCCCTTTTTCTCCTAACAGATATTGTTCTACTTTCAGACTTGCCTGCACATTATAATGCGGATAATAAAAATTCGCCCCTAAAGCCCAGGTCATTCTTGTTTTTGTGCCATAGGTCCATTCAAATCCATCCCATCGTTGTGTAGCCGTCAGTCCAATCCGGCCTTCTACTGAAAACCTTTCATCCTTAAATGTATGTAGTAGTCGAAGGTCTCCTCCATAGCGTTCAGCATTAAACATCCCCAAAGTTCCGGTAAGCCATATATTATAAGGCAAGCGAACGGTTTGTTGCAATGTTAAAAAGCCCGGATGTACTCTACCGGCTCTTCGTCCATACCCGTCATTATAAACAGGAACAACAACCTGCGCCGTCAACTTCATCCCTTTCCAAAATGAAACCTCAATCGCCGGTGACAAATTAAACAGCACTTGATAAATCTGCGTTATAATCAGATTCTTCAATGAAACTTCCGGATATACCACCACATCTACCTTAAACAAAGAGCTATTCTTCCTCCCTATTTTCCGTGCTTCCTTCCACGTTCCACCCAAATCATAACTAACGTTCCAATCCTGACGGCTTGCTTCCGGAACACTATCACCGATTATCGGCTTATAATAGAGAGAAATCTGAGGCACATTATTGTCTAAAACAATTACTCGGCATGGCTTTTTATCCGGTAAACCCATTTTTTGAATAATGTCTACCGCCTTACCAATGCCGACTCCATTCAGACGATACGCGGAATTTTGCAAGACGTATACACGCTCTTTGCCATCTTCCGTCCACCCCACATTTTCAAATCCCATCTCTACTAAAGTATTCACCGTACTTTCTCCTGTTTGGCAAATTCCCTTTAAAGGAAGCAAACAGAATAAAAAGAGCGCCGCACATTGTGCTATTGTTTTAGTAGCTAGACACTTTCCCATGTTAGAGTTTCTATACCTCATTTTATTTATTCAATTTTCATATCTTTACGACACAAAATATGGTGCAAAAATAGACACATTTTTAATAATACCAAAGAATTTTACATGAAAAAATAAAATAATGTAGCTTTTTCTGCATAATTGTTCTCATTACGCTAACATTCTTTGCCTATAAGCTTATAATGCATGATTAAGAGGTTAATAAATGACTAATAAATGCGACATTTATATGAAAAATAGACCTTTAAACGTAATTCTGATTATATATGTGTTTCATAAAAAACGAATTATTATTTGCTTAAAAGTTCTGAAGTTCATTCCACGTACTTACAATGATAATTTATAACCTCTTTTACCCGTTGGCGGGATTAGTCGTTGGCCTGGCTTTAGTCAGGTACGGACCAGGATATGGGACAGATGTGAACAGAACCCGGTCTTGAGTCTTTGCAGACGCGAGGAAGAAAACATTAATTTCGCCAATGGGTCTTTTTTATAAACATGCGATATGATTTTTTAAGTTCAGGAGGTTTTAACTTTGTTATGTATAAAGTTTCAAAAAGCAGGTAAATAATCCTTTTGACATTTTGTATTTTTAGTTAGCTGAGAATCCATTGTTTTCAATCTAATGGATGTGGTGATGAAAAGAAAGAATTGAAAAATAGCAAAACACAGATTATTAGATGTATATCGAAATAGTTACATCCTTTTTAGAGCAAAGATCTTGTTAATAAACGTGAAATATCGAGATGAATAGGTTTATTACTAGTAAGTAGTAACCCTTTTGCCAGTAAGTAGTAATGATATAGCCTATATGTAGTAACCCTTTTGTCTATAAGTAGTAACCCTTTTTGGTATAAATAGCACGCAAATCTGCAATAATATGCATAGTTACGGAATATATAATCTCTATTTATTCATAAAATATGTTGGAAGGTAAATTTTGCAAATGTCACATGTTATATAAAACAAGTATAATCTATCAATTAGAATGGTAGAATGGATAAATTGCTTTCATTTTGCTGTTGCTTGCCTGTGTCTATCATACTGCATTTTCTGAAATGATTTTCAGGGTTTAAAGTGAGAATGAAGAAAATTCTATGCTACAAACGTATTTCAATTTGTATCATAATCCTTTTGTTTTTATGAAATAAATTATGTTATATTAGGTATGAGGTCAATTGCCTTTTTCTTGCTTTCATCAACAAGTTTGGCATAAATCTGTGTAGTCTGTATGTTGGTATGCCCAAGTAATTTGGAAACAGTATACAGATCGACGCCTAAAGTTAGCAACATAGTTGCGTGGGTATGTCTGGCTGTATGGAATGTGATATGTTTTTTAATCCCAGCCTGTTCAGCCCATTTGGGTAAAATTTCATTTGTTCTTCCCAACGTTATTAACTTTTTGAATATTATATCACTATCCTTGGCATCTTCCCGCTTGGGTAACTGTTTTATAGCTTCTGGGCTTAAAGGTAAAGAAATGGCCTCCTTGGTTTTCTTTTGTATGATATGCAGCCGGGAATTACCCTCCCCGTCCATCTCTATATCTCCCCATGTGAGTGCTATGATATCAGAATGTCTCAGCCCACAAAAACAGCTGAAGAGAAAAGCTTTTTTTAATAAAGTATTGTAAAAAGGAGTTTGCGCCAACTTTCTCAATTCGTCAATAGTAAGATATTCTCTTTCTGTACGATGCTTATGCGGCTTTTCTTCATTCTTCATTTTATTCATGGGGTTAGCCGATATCAGTTCTTCCGATACTGCATAATTCAGACAATACCTCAGCATTTTATAATAATAGACTTGAGTATTAACATGCAAAAGTTTCTCTTTCTTGGTATGAGTTTGCTTTGCTGCTTTTAGATAATCCAAGAATCCCAAAATATAATCTTTGTCTATCCGGCTTAGTTGGGTATCATTAGGATCATAACGCCTAAGATGATAGACTACAGCATGTAATACCGTTTTGCGCACCTCATTCTCAGACTTCTTCTCAGCTACGCCCTGTATATAATCAATCAGTTTAATATGAGACATTTTATTAATTTTAAAACCATGACTCTGATTTTGCAATTCAATAATTCTCTGGGCTTTAATGGCATTTGCTAATTTTAGTGTTTCACTATTACGTACCCTGTCTGATTTATTATATTCAGGTATAATATATAATTTCAGGAACTCGTATTTTCGTTTCCCATTCATATACATATCAAGATATATCGATTTATTGCCATTGGCGAGATGTTTGACTCTCAGCTTTATTGGCTCTTTTATTTTTAGTTCTTCCTTCATATCTCTGTTTAGCATCTTCTATCTATTGAAAATAGCATACATCTTTATTTTTATAGTAACATCACGGTAACAAAAACAGGTTTCAAATGATTCTGCTTTTGAGTTTTATTCAGTTCTGTTACTTCTATTTGTATTTAATTTATTGAATATTAGAAAAATAAAAAGAAAGCCTATTTATTCCAATGATGTAGAAATAGTAACAAACCAGCAACAAATATATAATATTAATGTCTAAAAAAGAAACAATAACGGAAAGTAATGATATTGTTTAGTATTATGCAATTCACTAAATACTAGCTAATTGTCTATTTTATTTATCTGATATTTCTTTATCCTGATTTCCGGATAAAAAGCCATGCCGGATTGTAGTTCTGGATAATAATGTGCCTCAAATTTCTTTGCTTTATAAGCCAATCATAGGCGATAGTGTGCCAGAGGTGGCTCGGCAGGATTGGGATGTAAGCTATAATCTGGGTACTAATTGGAAAAAAGCAGGTAAAGTAAAAAAGAAGAATAGTTCTTTGTTTAAAGTGGACGTGGTAATATATCCGGAATTATCATTGAAGAACCTAGTAATTACGCAAATATATCAGGTTCTGTTCAATCTGGCACCGGCAATAGAAGTTTCTTTCTGGAAAGGGATGAGACTGACAGCACAACTGGAAGCACCTATTTATAATGACGGATATCCGGATATGTATAATAAGATACATCCTGGTTTTATTGGCATATCACAAACAGTAAGATTGCCCCATAATATCTGGGGAACACTTACAGTAGGGCATTTCAGTAGCGAACGTTATGGAGTAGATGTGAAGATCAGTCATCGTTTAATCTGTGATAACAGATTTGGAATTGAAGGACGTATCGGATATACAGGAGCGGCATACTGGGACGGATTTATCTGCCACTTTGGAACACAGAAAAAAATGACATGGTCAGTTGGAGGTTATTTCTATTGGCCACAATATAATGTAGAGACGACTATGAAACTTGAACAGTATTTATTGGGTGAAAAAGGAGTGCGAGTAGATATTATCCGGCATTTCCGCTATGCTTCAATAGGCTTTTACGCAATGAAAGCGCAAGGCGCAAAGTCCAACGGCGGCTTTCGTTTTCAGATTGCCTTGCCACCTTATAAATATAAGAGGAAAGGATATATTCCTCGTTTTATCTCTTCCAAGAACATGGGAATGGCGTATAATGCAGGGAACGAACAATATTATTATAAAAGCTATCGTTCGTCACCCGGCGACAATATAATGCAATCAAATAGTTTTAATCCATATTTTATTAAATCAGAATTATTAGTTTATTAATTTTAATTTTATTGAGATGAAAAAGAAAAGTTTGTTTGGTATTAACGTGAAATTAGCGTTAATGTTAGTAGCAATCTGCGGCATGTTCGCCAGCTGCTACGAAAAAGAAGAATTAACGACAGAGGCACCGAGTACAGTGAAACCGGTATATAAAATTACAGGTGTCGTTTCTAATGCTTCTACCGGAGAACCGTTGTCTGGCGCCAAAGTGAACGGTACTACTGCTGCTGCTGGTACTTATACTTTAGATGCAACAGAAGGGCTGAATGTTCTGACTGTTACTAAAGATGATTACAAGACTGTCACGACTTCAGTTTATGTGGAAAAGATTGAAAATGGCAAAACCGCTGTCTACACAGTTAACGTAGCTATGTATCCAGGGTATGATACTCCGACATACAAAACTGTAAAATATACCATAAAAGGTACTGCAACTGATGAAAGTAGCACTGCTGTAAAATTGTCGTCAGTAGTTATACCAGGATGTACAATTGTAGTTGTTAACAACACATTCACAGTAGAAGGGGTACAACCGGGCACTTATTATGCTGTTCTTACAGCTGAGGGTTACAAAAACGCTTACGCTACTATCACCGTAGCTCCTGTTACTGCAGAAGAAGGCGAAGGCGACCAGATTGTAACTTCTACAGTTGCCGTATTGATGCAAAAGGAGGAAGCTGCAAAGGTGTCTAAATACTATGTATGCGGCTTCGTTACCAATGAAAAAGATGCTGCTGTGCCCGACGCTACTGTAAAAGTTGAAGTTGGTGAATTCAAAGCTGATCTCACTACTGATAATCGTGGTTATTTCAATATAGAAGTAGCAGCTGAACATATCACTCCTACAACATTGGCTATTGTTACAGTTTCAAAAGCAGGTTATGTTGCACAAGCAAAAGCCACAGTTGTGAAATTGGTTGAAACTGGTGCTACTTCTGTGACTTCCATTGAAGTTGTTTTGAAAGCTGAAAGCGGTGATATCCCTGATGAAGATCCGAGTAAGGGTGGTGAACAGACTATCGAAGTACCTGTAGATAAAGCTGAGCCGACGAAAGTTGAAGATGTTAAAGAACCGGAAGTAAAAGCAGATATCGAGAAAGTTGCTGAGGAACTAGGAATTGAGGATATTACTAAAATTGATATTCCAGTGGTAAAAGTAGAAGAGGCTCTCGTAGTAGAACTTGTATCTACAGAAGCTGTTATTGATGAAACAACAGGTGAAACGACTCAAGAGACTAAAACTGTTGCTGACCAGATCACATTACCTGCTAACACGCAAGTTTATTATGTAGGTGGCCAGGCTCAAGCAATCAAGCTGACTCGCGATATACAAACTGAAAAGGCAACCGCTGCTGTACGTACTTACGAAGGACAACCCAGCGGTACCGTATTCTCTCAGCCGTTGGAAGTTAAGTTCCAGGCTCCGGTTACTGTTACTGTAGAACCTGACTATGTATTAGGTGTTCTTTATCAAAACGAAAAAACCGGTGTATGGTCAGCTGATGCTAATAATTATGCTGAATACGATATGACTTCAGGCACTTTCGTTGGTAAAATCAATCACTTCTCTAAATTCCGTTTCGGTTTTGAATCAGCTATCGTTCCTGTAGACAGTGTTAAGCTGGATGCTGAAATCATCAATAAGCCTTGCTATACAGGCTCTGCAGCAGCTGTAGTTACTGTAAAAGGCAACTACATGGGTGGAACTGCTTATGATGGAAATACTCCTGCCTTGGCTGTTGAAGCTGCCTTGACCGGCATGAATACAGAAACGAAATCTTACGTAACAATGTTGCTGAAAAACATGATTCTGAAAGACAATGCTAACATTGCACCGAAAAATAGTTACTCAAAAACAGCTTTATCTGTAGATATCTCAGTTCCTGCATACAAGCAAATTAACGACTTCAGTATGGTCAGAAAACAAGTAAGAAGATCATATACTGTTCATGTAATTGATAAGAACAAAAAAACTACAGACGTAACAGTAGTAGTTAAGAAGATTATCTCTACAACTCTGACTGCAAATTATGCTATTGGTCATACTCATGGACATGGCAATGGTGAGGATTTGAATGCAGGCGGTGGTATTATCGATTTCGAATAAGCCTGTTTTTAATAATGCAATTGAACCTAAAGCATGGGATTATACATAATGAGAATAAAACGGATGTTCATTGCGGCACTGCTTATCAGTGTATCATCCATGCTTTCGGCTCAATTGACTTATGGAACTACCGGTTTACTGCATGCTCCTTCGGCAGAGATGCAAAAGGACAAGACAGTGATGCTGGGAGGAAACTTTATGAATAAGGAGATAACTCCTCCTACGTGGTACTACCATACGTACAATTATTTTTTGAATGTTACCATCCTGCCGTGGATGGAAGTTGCTTATACTTGCACCCTGTTTAAGGCAGAAGCTTTAGGATTAAAGCCTTATGGCTATTCAGGATTCACGAATCAGGATAGATATTTTTCTATCCGGTTACGGGCTTTGAAAGAAGGACAATTCTGGAGGTATATGCCAGCTATTGTTTTCGGAACATCAGATCCATTTACTTCATCCGGAGGAGGCTCGATTGGTTCTACAGAAGGAAACGGATATTATAGTCGTTTCTATGCAGCGGCCACCAAGCATATTTCAATAGGAGAAGAAGAAATAGGAGTACACCTTTCTTATTTATATAATAAAAGGAAAGAGTATAAACTGAATGGAATAGCGGTGGGTATTAGTTATAATCCAACTTTTGTGCCTGAATTAAGAATGATTGCGGAGTATGATTCAAAAGATTTTGCATTGGGAGCCACTTACTTGCTTTTAAAACATCTGCATATACAGGTGGAACTGCAAAAGATGAAATATTTCACGGGTGGATTATGTTTCCAGTTCCGGTTGAAATAAAGAATCTGGCAGAAAAAGCATAGAGTTAATCATTTTAAAATAGAAAAAACAATGAAATGTAAATTTGGTATAGTATCTATCATGTTGGCGGGATTAGCTCTTACAGCTACTGCACAGACCAAAGAGAAATACTACAGCGAAAAATTTAAAGATAATATCTTTATAAGCGCTGGTGTAGGAGCTCAGGCATGTGCTAATCCTGACAACTTTGATTATGGCTTCGGACATGCCATCACACCACTGATTCATGTGTCAGTGGGTAAACTGTTCAATCCTATCTGGGGAGTTCGCGGACAAGTTGCCGGATTATGGTCGACACTGTATACAGAGCGCGGACAAATAAAAGGCGTTTATGCTGAGGTTAAGAACAAGAAGTATTTCACTCTGCGTGCAGATGCTATGTATAACCTGTCTAACTCTGTTTGCGGATATAATCCGGAGCGCTTATTTACTTTATCTGTGTTCGCAGGTCCCGGATTGACTTTTGCAAAGGCTTATGGTGAGCAAGATAAATTAAATGCTTTGATTAACGGTTCTGTAGGTTTGATGGGACAGTTCAATGTGAGCAAGTATTTGGATATCAATATTGAGGCAAGAGGTGAAGTATCTCCTTCTATGTTTGGGAATAAGAGCAGCGCCTACACGGATGGTGCAGTATCTCTGACCGCAGGTGTTACTTATACTTTTGGCGGTAAGAACTTTATATCTTGTGGTGCAAAAGTTGATCAGAATGCTATCAACAATGAAATCAATAAGTATAGAAGCGAACTGGCTCAGGCTCAGGCTGACCTAGCAAGTGCTAAAAATGCCATGGCTAATTCTAAACCTGTGACTAAGGAGGTCATGAAAGAAATCGAAATTGCCGGTCCTCGTGCCATCTTCTTCAAGATTGGTAGCGCCCGTATCGATGATTACGGTGTGGTCAATATCCAGTTGGCCGCTAAGATTCTGAAGGCTAATCCGGATAAGAAGTACAAAGTTGCCGGTTATGCTGACAAGGCTACGGGTAGCGCTTCATGGAACCAGAAGCTGTCTGAAAAACGCGCTCAGGCTGTTTACGACGCATTGATTAAGGAAGGCGTTGATAAGGATCAACTTGAACTCGTTGGATTCGGTGGTACTGCTAACATGTTCGGTAAGAACTATTTAAATCGAGTCGTAATCCTGGAATAAGATAAGATTTCTTATAATATAATAGAAATTCTATAAAATAGAAAAGGTGTTTAGCTATTGCTAGACACCTTTTTTGTTATAAAGAAATCAAGTAATTACTGGTTGGTAATGAAATTATTTATGTGGCAATATTAGAATATAATTAGGAAATATCAATTATTTACATTAAGAAGTCCTTCAATGATTTTTTTTGATAAATATATAATTAAATAATTATTAAATACAACAAACGAATTAAGAAACAAACAGGTAACAATAAAGCTTTGTATAATATGAAAAGCGGCAAATATCTCAATATTTTACTTTTTATAAATAATGAATTGTCATTTGATTATCAGCGCATTATAAAATAGAAATAGATTAAACGATACCTCTCCCAGTTCCGGATAAAAAGCCATGCCGAGTAATTGTTTTAGACAATAATGTGCCTCAGATTTCTCTCTATTATAAGCCGATAATCGGTGATAGTGTTCCGGAAGCAAGCCGTCAGGATTGGAATGTTAGTTATGACTTAGGTGGAGCGTGGAAGAAAGCAAGGAAAATAGAGAGGAAGAATAGTTCTTTGTTTAAGGTGGACATTTTAGTATATCCACAGCTTTATTTTAAGAATCTTATCATAACGCAAATCTATCAAGCGTGTCTGGAAGTAAGTCCGGCAATTGAGATTTCGTTATGGAAAGGAAGTAGATTGACTGCACAGGTTATATTTCCGGTATATAACGACGGATATAACGGTGCCATGAAAAACATACGGTGGGGATATCTGACTTTAGACCAAAGTGTACGATTGCCACACAATGTATGGTTTAAAACAGTAGTTGGAGTATTTGATACCAATTGTTATGGAGCGGAAGCAAGCATATTTCATCCTTTGAAAGATGAACGTTTCTCTTTGGAGGGGAAATTCGGATTGGTAGGAATTGGATATTTCAATAATTTCAGTTCTTTCCGATATAACGGAGAAACGAGATGGTATTGGTCTGTAGGCAGTAATTTTTATTGGAGTAAGTATAATACGGAATTTAAACTTCGAGCAGAGCAATATCTGTTAAAAGATGTAGGAGTGACAATAGAAATGATAAGATATTTCAGATATGCGGCGGTGGGCTTTTATGCGGAAAAGTCGGATAAGGCTAAATTAAACGGAGGATTCAGAATATCCGTTGCACTTCCCCCTTATCGATATAAACGACACGGATATATGCCAAGAGTATCTACAGGTTTTGGGACTGGGATAAGTTATAATGCCGGAAACGAATCAAAATATTATCTGATGCCTCATACAAGGGCTGATGACAATGTACTGAAAAGAAATCAATATAACCCATATTTTATTAAATCGGAATTACTAAATTTTTAATTTTATTTGAGATGAAAAAGAAAAGTTTTTTGAATGGCCTTTATGCTAAAGGAGCATTGGCTTTAACTATTGTAGCTGGTTTTACACTGGCTGGTTGCGAAAAGGAAGATTTCAACGTAAATGTTCCTGATATTAATATTACTGTACCGGAAGTAGATCTGGGAGAAGGAGTATTTGTTGTAACTTTGAGTGCTACATCAGCAAGTGGAAATACTTTGGAGGGTGTAACTTTCACAGATGCAAGTGGAAATGTCCTTAACAAAACTATCGAATATAAAACTGCTGCAGATATTACAGTAACGGCTAAAAAGGATGGATATAATACAGTAGTAAAGACTGTAAATATACCTGCTCCTGTAAAGGGTGCTTATAATATCATACCCGTTAGTTTTGTTTTGTCAGCAGTAGAAGATCCCGTCCAAATACCTGAACAAGGTAATCCCGTGGAAGGAAAAGATCCTGTCAAAGGCGAAGAAACAAAAACTTACGCAGATGAGTTTAAAGCTAATACACCTTATACTCTTGATGTAGAAGTTCCTTTTGGTGAATTTTATACAGCTGAACAAAAGACAAAACTTCTGAAAGCTGTTGAAGCATTAACAGGTCCTACAACTCGTGCAGGTGAAGATGAAGAAGCAAAAGCAAACCTGTTGATAGCTAAGAAAAATCTTCGTGCTACAATTGATGCCCTTCCTACTAGCGCAAAGAAAGAGTTGAGACCAGTTACTTTTACTTTAACGGAAGCTGCCAAATCCGTTACTTTCTCTATTCAAACTACATCTAATGTTTATAGTGTGAAATTCAGCACTAAAGTTGCTGGTGAAACATACGAAGTGGAAGGTGAACAATTAGTAGTAGCTAACAACGAAATTAAAGCAACTGCCGAAGGTGTAGAAATTGGTCATGGTCATGGTCACGGTCATGGTGACGATGCAAACGCTGGCGGTGGTATCGGTAATAAATAAATAGAATGAATAGGCATTTAGTAACCTATTTAAAAAAACGTATTATTTACCCTGAAAAAAAGAAAATGAAATATAGATTTTTAATATTATCTCTTCTCTTGGCGGGCGCAAATACAGCCACTGTTGATGCACAAGAGAAGCAGAAAGCAAGCGATAATATATTTATCGGTGGCGGTGTGGGGGCAATGACGGTCTTCAATGACGGTCTTAACTCACCTACTCTCAACATCAACGTTCAGGTTGGTAAATATCTGACTCCGACTTGGGGTATCCGTGGTGTGGCAAGTGCTGCATGGCAAAGTCTGGAGAAACAAAATACCGGCTATAGTAACTATTGCAAAAAGTTTGGAGAAATCAATCTGGATGCAATGCTGAACCTGAACAGCCTCTTTGGTAACAAGAACGTAAATCGTGCAGTGGATGTATACTTGTTTGGTGGTCCTACCATGAACATCGCTACGGCAGTAGATGGTGTAGTTGTTTATAATGGTGGTGGAGATATTGATTTAACTCCTGGAACTACAACAGATATTACGTTAACTCCCGAATCATATTTCAATTCACATGGCGTTAAAGCTCGCTTTGGCGCAACTGTCGGATTGGGATTGGGATATAACGTATCTAATAAGCTGGCAATCACATTAGAAGGTCGTTTCGGTGTAACTCCCTCCATCTTCGGTAATGGAAGCGATTGTCGTAAAGCAGAATCCACCGGTCGTTTAAATATCGGTGCTATCTACACATTTGGTGGTAAGAAATTTGTTTCTAATGCAGCTGTTGATCAAGATGCTATCAACCGAGAAGTAAATAAATACAGAAGCGAACTGGCACAGGCTCAGGCTGACTTGGCTAACGCTAAGAACGCTTTGGCTAACGCTAAGCCTGTAACTAAGGAAGTAGTGAAAGAAATTGAAGTTGCCGGTCCTCGTGCCATCTTCTTCAAGATTGGTAGCGCTCGTATCGATGATTACGGTATGGTTAACATCCAGTTGGCTGCTAAGATTCTGAAGGCTAACCCGGATAAGAAGTATAAAGTCGCCGGTTATGCTGACAAGGCTACGGGTAGCGCTTCCTGGAACCAGAAGTTGTCTGAAAAACGTGCTCAGGCTGTTTACGATGCATTGATCAAAGAAGGTGTAAGCAAAGATCAGCTTGAACTCGTTGGATTCGGTGGTACTGCAAACATGTTCGGTAAGAACTATTTGAACCGTGTAGTAATTTTGGAATAATCCACTCAGGAAACTGAGAAATCTCTAAAGATGAAGGCGTCTGAGAATTCCGGACGCCTTCTTTTTTAAAATACAAATCCACACACATGTGTTAATCATAATACCCGAAACTGTTTTTCAATTATGAAATTCAAACTGTTGCTTATCGTTTGGTTTGCTTTTTTTCCTTTCATGCTTTCTGCGCAATTGACATACGGCACAACCGGATTGTTACATGCCCCTTCTGCGGAAATGCAACGTGACAAGACTTTCATGATTGGCGGAAACTTCATGAATAAAGAGTTGACACCTCCCACTTGGTACTATCACACCTATAATTATTATTTAAATATAACCTTTTTTCCCTGGCTGGAAGTAGCATATACATGTACGCTTTTCAAAGCTGAAGCACTGGGATTAAAGCCGTATGGTTATTCAGGATTTACCAATCAAGACAGATATTTTTCTGTCCGGCTACGGGCTTTGAAAGAAGGACAATTTTGGAAATACATGCCTGCTGTGGTTTTAGGTACCTCCGATCCTTTCACTTCTTCCGGTGGTGGTGTAATAAGTTCAACAGAAGGAAACGGATACTATAGCCGATTCTATATTGCCGCAACCAAGCATCTACCAATAGGAAAAGAAGAAATCGGAATACATCTTTCTTATTTATATAATAAGCGAAAGGAATATAAATTAAACGGAATAGCGGCCGGTATCACTTACTCCCCGTCTTTCCACCCACAATTGAGAGCCATTGCGGAATATGATTCTAAAGATTTTGCCTTAGGCATCACTTACCTGCTATTCAACCATGTGCACATGCAGATAGAAATGCAAAATATGAAATATTTCAGCGGTGGATTAACCTACAAAGTCTATCTGAAATAGAACATTAGTTGGAAAAAGTTCCCCCCTGTCACACAAGTTTGTGTAACAAGGGGATTTTTTTGAATTAAATAATATAAATCAATATACCAATTTCACATTATCAATCCAAAGCGAATTACCCGGAGAACCGATATAGGCTCCTCCATGACTGGAAGTAAATTGCAATAATAAATGAGTAGGTGCGTCTTCTTCCGTTCCCCACGCTACCTCCTTCACAGGAACACTTTCACCTTTACTATTTATAGCATAACGTTCCTCTACCTGAAGACGCATCATGTGTGGCTTATAAGCTGGATCACCAGTTATGTCACCGTACATGATTGAATAAGTGGCATTATCACGCCAATCGGGAGTAGTATTGTAATAGCGCACCACCATAGTTCCCACACGTTTGGCAAATATATTACCATCCTTATCTTCCCAACGTTTCTGCAAGAAAAGATTTACCTCCGGAAAGTCTTTACCGTCCACATCCGTAATACGGCTAAAGCCGGTAGCGCGGATACGCTTCTCTCTGTCAGACATCTTCACCTTATAATCAAACTGTACAGCAATGGGTTTCTTGGTAAAAGGAATACCGGAATTCAGCATTTTCTGCGGATTCTTAGTCCCTTTAATTGGCTCATGCACTTCCCCCAAAAACATTGATCCGGCAGCAAGCACTGTGATATCAACAATTCCCAAAACTTTCACACTCTCCATACGGGTATCCATACGGGCACAATAACCATCTCCACGCTTCTCCGGAAACACAGAAGTGTTGGTTTTAGTAATGCCGGCCACACGTGCCATCACATTGGAAGTTGCCCACGGCGAACCGCCCATATTCTTATAGGCCTTATTCTCACGAATAGTTTCAGTCGGTCCGATAGCATACACATTCTTCATGGCGCCACCGATAATGCTCGACTCTTTAATCTGTCGGTCTACCCACTGGTTCATATCGCCAAATGGAATCATCTCCACAGTATGTTGTTGCTGTGCAAGTGCCGTTCCGCAACATAAAAAAGCGGATAGCAAACCGTACATACAAATTTTCTTCTGCATCATCTCATTAGCTTTTTTTAATTAAAGTTCATATTTCCACTGCTCCAATGCAAAGTTCCAATTATCCTGAACCAATTGCACGGTGCGATCATCATATTTATATTTATTCTTCTTATATCCCTTCTTTCCACCTACATACTTTTCTATATCATTGCGCGCTTCAGCAAATCCGGGAATAGACAAGTCACGATAAATCTGCTCAGTCATCCCCATAGCATCCGCTTCGAAATCTTCGAACTTCACTTCCACCAGATTACCGGCAGGAATACAAGATTTATCAGCCTCGTATTTATGATACAGTTTGGCATAAATAGAAAGAATATTCTTTTCAATTTCGTCATTACTGATGTCCTGCAACTTCAATGGTTGGATTGTATTCGTGAAGAAACTTCGGGTACTCTCGAACACCGTATAAGGATTACGCATCAGATAGATAAATTTAGCATTGGGGAACATTTTGACCAGCTCTTTCACACGTCCCGTATGGGGCGGATTCTTACTCAAGAACTGTGTTCCGTTAGTATTCCACAATGATATCTTAATCAACTTGATAAATACTTCTTCAAAAAGCTTCAGTTCCTTTTCCGTTATATCATCGAACAGCAAATATTTATCTGCATATTCCTGCTGATACTTTGGGAGGAACCAAAAGTTATAATAGGTATAAGGCATCATATTGGCAAGTGCAAATTCTTCTTCCTGTGGCAGATCTACAGCAAGTTCCATGTTATCTGTAGGACGCTTATCAGGCATCAGCCAGCTCATGTTCTTCTTGAAGAAAGGCTGTCCCCACATCATCAGATGCGGAAATACAGTTTGGTAAGTAGTATTATAGCCAAAATGCTTGTCACATGAGAAGACATTATGCACAAAGGTCGTCCCGCTGCGCCAATGGCCAAGAATGAATACCGGATCATGCTCTAACGGCTGGGATGCCAACCGTTTCTCATAACGTGCGTTCTGCAAAGGAGCCAGTGTAGAAAGCAGACGACACACCGCCTTAGTCAAACGGTATTTGCCTTTGTATGCCGCATCAATTTCCCGTCCTTTCGTAATAGCATTAAATGTTTTCCAATCAGCTCCCACCAAAGTATTTATAGGGAGTTTATTAAATTCCAGTAAACCCATAATTATGGTACATTATTTGATTATTTTCACTTCAATACCTTGGCGCTTCAGATCTTTCACCGCTTTTTCTATAGCTTCATAGTGTTCGGGAGCTATTTCTAACTTCGGTAAGTTCAAAACCGGAAGATCTTCAGAAAAATGTATATCCTTATCCTCTACCCTATCGATAATCATACCGACAGCACTGGTATTATTGGTAATCGGATCAATCAGAATGAATGCACCTGTTGCCTTATTTTCTTGATAAGGATCAAAGAATAATTCTTTGGCAGTAGTAAGAACAACACGGGCTATCTGATTTAACTGCATAGGCAGATCATCAGGCGTCAATCGTCCATTATCAACGGACAACTGATCCATCGTATTAACATCAACTTTATATTTAATATTACTGATACGTGAACGGCTCAAATTAGTAGTCTGCTTGATGAAGAAGGATTTATTGAGATCCATCGGTTCTTCATCCATCCACACCAGCATGGCCTCAAAATTACGATCTACAACCGGCAAATTATCAGGATGTACCAACATTTCTCCTCTTGATACGTCAATCTCATCTTCCAGCGTTAAAGTCACGGATTGAGGCGGAAAAGCGTAATCCAGTTCATCGTCATACGTAACAATGCTCTTAACACGTGATTTTTTACCTGAAGGTAACGCTATCACTTCATCCCCTTTACGTACGATCCCTGATGCAACTTTACCGCAAAAACCACGGAAATCAAGATTAGGGCGCAATACGTACTGTACCGGAAAACGGAAGTCCGACAGGTTATGATCGTTATCAATATGGACAGTCTCCAAGAAATCGAGCAAAGAAATGCCATAGTACCATGGAGTGCGTTCAGACCTCTCCACTACATTATCGCCATCCAAAGCGGAGAGCGGAATACAAGTCACATCAGGAATACCCAATGGTGCAATAAACTGTTTATACTCTTTAACGATTTCATTAAAGCGCTCCTCAGAGAAGCCTACCAAGTCCATTTTATTAACAGCCAGCACCACATGCTTAATGCCCAACAAAGACACCAGAAAAGAATGACGACGCGTCTGTGTAATGACACCGGTACGGGCATCTACAAGAATGATAGCCAGATTAGCCGTTGAACCGCCGGTAATCATATTACGCGTATATTGCTCGTGTCCCGGAGTATCAGCAATGATGAATTTACGATTATTAGTAGAGAAATATCGATATGCCACATCAATCGTGATACCTTGTTCACGTTCTGCTTTCAGACCATCCAGCAGCAATGCGTAATCAATGTGATCACCGGCATTTCCCATACGCTTACTATCACGTTCCAATGCATCTAACTGGTCTTCATACAATTTCTTGCTATCAAACAACAAACGCCCGATCAGCGTAGATTTTCCATCATCCACCGAACCGGCAGTCAGAAAGCGGAGTAAGTCTTTCTGCTCGTCTTTATCCAGAAACTCCTTGATATTTAGTTTAGAGTTATTCTCCATCACTTTTTACTTTTTAATTGTCACCTTTATCTTCTTAAACCTAAGCATTAAAGTTCTAAAGGTCAGGTTTAAAATTCCAATCCTCAGGTTTTAATTCTTAATTCTTAAAAGTATCCCTCACGCTTTTTCTGCTCCATACTGGCATCCTGATCAAAGTCGATTACACGGGTGGTACGCTCACTCTTGGTGGTAGTCATCATCTCCTCTACAATTGTCTCAATCGTATCCGCATTGCTCTCTACCGCACCGGTCAACGGCCAACAGCCCAACGTACGGAAACGTACCATTTTCATCTTTATCTGATCACGATATTTTTCAGGCAGGCGGTCATCATCTGCCATAATCAAATTACCATCAATTTCTACGCACGGACGCTCCTTGGCATAATACAACGGAACAATAGGAATATTTTCCAAACGAATGTATTGCCAGATATCCAGCTCCGTCCAGTTACTCAACGGGAACACACGAATGCTTTCTCCCTTATGCACACGGGCATTGTAGATATCCCACAATTCCGGACGTTGGTTCTTCGGGTCCCATTGGTGGAACTTATCACGAAAAGAAAAAATACGTTCTTTCGCACGTGATTTCTCTTCGTCACGACGGGCACCCCCAAAAGCTGCGTCAAATTTATATTTATCCAAAGCACTCAGAAGAGCCTTAGTTTTCATCAAGTCTGTGTGTACTTTACTTCCATGAGTAAACGGTCCTACACCTGCATGAAAAGCTTCCATATTACTTTCTACGATCAGATTCCAGCCATGCTTTTTGGCATACTCATCGCGGAATTGAATCATTTCCTTAAATTTCCACTTCGAATCGATATGCATCAACGGGAAGGGTACTTTACCCGGATAAAAGGCTTTTTCGGCAAGGCGAACCATTACCGAAGAGTCTTTTCCAATACTATAAAGCATCACCGGATTTTCAAATTCCGCTGCCACTTCACGGATGATATGAATAGACTCTGCTTCGAGTTCTTTCAGATGGCTTAATTTATATTCTTCCATTTTTTATATAATCACTTTTTAATCTGTATTTTTGGTAAAATGAGGTCGAGCAGTTGGTTGACTGATTCTTCCAGACTGAGCTTTGAGGTATCTAACGTCAATGCCGGATGAAGGGGTGCTTCAAACGGAGCGGAAATCCCCGTAAAATTTTTAATCTCTCCCCGGCGTGCCTTTGCGTACAGCCCCTTTACATCCCTACGCTCACACTCAGTCAAAGGGGTACTTACATACACTTCATAGAAGTCCTCCTGCCCGATAATATTAGCCGCCATTTCACGGATATCATTGTTAGGACTGATAAAAGCGGCAATAGTTATAATGCCTGAATCAATAAAAAGTTTGGAGACTTCTGCAATACGGCGGATATTTTCTACGCGATCAGCTTCAGTAAAGCCCAAATTATTATTGATGCCGCTACGGATATTATCTCCGTCCAGAATGCGGCAGAGCAAACCTCGCTTATGCAATTCGCGCTCCAAAGCAATAGCTATCGTACTTTTACCGGAACCGCTCAATCCGGTAAACCATATCATCACACTATGCTGACCGAGAAGTTCTTCTTTATCCTCTCTCGACAACATCCTATCAAAAATCGGATATATATTATTGTCTGTCATAATCTAATTATTAAAAGGGCCAAATTAATGGAATAAGGAATATGGATATCAAAAAAGCTATAATATTCAGCGGCAATCCGATACGGACAAAATCAGTGAACTTATAGTTTCCAATACCTTGCACAATCAAATTTGTCTGATAACCGATAGGTGTAGAGAAACTGGCAGAGGCAGCCATACAGATCACTACAAAGAAAGGCATAGGGCTGACACCCATCTGTGAAGAAATGGAGAGCGCCAATGGGAAAGCTAATGCAGCAGCGGCATTATTGGTTATCAATTCGGTAAACAAGTTCGTAATGATAAATACAGCTGCCAGTAACACCTGAGGACCGTAATGTTCAGTCATACCGATGATATAACTTGCCACTACATCTGCCACACCGGAATTAACCATTGCTTTACTGATGGCAAAAGCACACGCAATTGTTATCAGGATATCCCATGAAATGTATTTAGTGTACTTACGGGCCGGAAAAATTTTAGTCCATGCCATAATGATAGTAGTCACAGAAACAAAGAAAAACATATCCAACTTGATATTCGGGAATGCCTCCTTCACAACCGGCAGCTCGCCTACCGTAGCTCCGGTAATCATCAATATCAGTAATAAAAGGGCAAACCAACGTTTCCCCTTTCCGGGAACCGGTTCGTTATCTTTGCCATTGGCCAACAAAACGAACACGGAAGACTCTCCCCAAGTTTGAACAAAAGAATCATCCGCCATCACCACTAATGTATCACCCTCACGCAAAACCTCATTATCCAGATTCTCAGTAATACTTTGTCCGCTCCGCTTTATTTCCTTAACAGCTGCTCCATAGTGACGCTGAAAATTAAACTCTCCCAACTTCTTGTTAATACCAGGAAAACGAGGACCAAGTACAGCCTCAACCCGATGCAAACCAACATCTTCTTCCGGTTCGTCATCTTGCTTCACAGCATCCGTACGAACATCCGGCAAGAGTTTAGAAGAAAATAGAAATAAATAAATAATTCCAGCTATAGCTATGAAAATACCCACTTTGCCTAATTCAAACATAGTAAATCCTTCATAACCTGCTTCTAATATCATGCCGTGTACTACCAAGTTAGTAGAAGTTCCGATAAGAGTACATATACCCCCCAGAATAGTCACATAAGAAAGAGGTATCAAAAACTTGGTAGCAGGTAATTTTACCGACTCTGCCCAACGCTTGATTATCGGAGCAAATATTACAACAACAGGGGTATTATTAAGAAAAGCAGAAATAAAGGAGATAGTGGGAAGCATACGAAATTGGGCTTTAAACACAGTCGTCTTGCCCTGAGGAAGCAACTTTTTGATAACCTGTCCTAATGCCCCGGACTGACGAATACCCTCACTGACCAAAAATAGCATAGCTACGGTAATCATTCCTTTATTACTAAAACCTTCCAGCATCTCTTTGGGTGTCAGGATGCCGGCACATAAGAACAAAACTACAACGGAAAATAGCACCATGCCGGGACGCATTTTATCCAATGCCAATGCCACCACCATGCCCAAAAGTGCCAATAGCACAAATATTATCTCAAATGTCATACATTATACTGTATCTTGTTACTATTTCATTTGCTTAGGTTCCACCACAAACCACGGATTCAGTAAATTCTCTTTATTGTAACAAAGCGGCTCTTCTTTTCCAGCCTGATAAACTTCCAATCCGGCAGCACGTGCAATAGCATGTCCTGCTGCCGTATCCCATTCCATGGTAGGTGCAAAACGAGGATATACATCCGCCTTTCCTTCGGCTACAAGGCAGATTTTAATGGAACTACCACTAGATATAAGTTCTACTTCCGAGTGTTGACGCTTCATTTCTTCGATATAAGCCTCCGTCTCCGGAGTTAGATGCGAACGGGAAGCCACGATTACAAATTCACCTCTTTCGGTAGCAGAAGGCAGACGGGTAGCGGATGCAATCAATTCATCCAGTGAAGCATTTCCGCAAGAAGTTACATTGGAGAGTTTGTATGCCCCAATGCTTTCTTCTGCAAAATAAAGCTCCTGTTTCACAGGAAGATAAATAACTCCCATTACGGGTACTGAATGATTAACCCATGCGATATTTACAGTAAACTCCCCATTTCGTTTAATAAACTCCTTGGTACCGTCCAGAGGATCTACAATCCACAAAGCATCCCATCCACAGCGTTCTGCATAGGGTAAATGTTTCCCTTCTTCACTCAGAATGGGAAAAGGAGTATCGCACAGAAAACCGGTAATCGTTTCATGTGCCTTGCGATCCGCAATGGTTAAAGGGGAGTTATCCGCTTTTTTTTCTATTTCAAAGTCCGATGCCGGGTCATTATAGATGGAAAGAATGTCTGCACCGGCTTGCAGAGCAGCATCTATTGCGCTTAATATATATTTTTGTTCCATATATGGTATCTATACTTACACATAGTGCGCAAAATTAAAAACTTTTTCATCCTCAAAAGTTTCCGAGCTTCGTTTTATAACTTCTTTTAAACTACCTAATACATTTATAAGCACTTTTCACAATCAATAAATCGAAAAAGGAACTCCAAACGTTGAAGTTCCTTTTTCGATTCAAAATTAGCGCTACTTTTACCTGATCGCTACTTATGTTTATTTTTTATCTTCAACTGCTTCACCCGCCCATTCTAAGGCACCTTTCTCTTTAAGCTTTGCTGTGAAGTTTTTGGCTTTCTCCATGGCAACACTTTCATCTTCAGGAGAAGCATAAGCATGCTTATACCCCTTCACTTTATTCCATTCGCCACGAGTAAAGTCCGGGAAAGCAACGGCCGCACAATTGTTGTCCATAGACAATTCGCCTAACTCGGCCAGACAACACCATTCAGCCAAATCATAGACATCCATATCTAGAGGAAGTCCATTTTGCAGACAATACACCAAACGGCTATCCATGATGAAGTCCATACCGCCATGACCGCCAACTTCTTTTGCCATTTCACCATATTTCTTCAAGATAGGATGCTGATATTTCTGTACTAAAGCTTCCATATCTTTTTTAGGCATAAAACTATGGGAATTCAAGTTATCTACCTCAGGTGCAACTCCCGATGCATGCAGCTGTTTTGCATCCAATGCATAACCTGCTATCGGATATTTATTTGCAAATCCCTTGGTACCGGTCAACTGATACAGACGATTATAGGGTTGCGGAGTCATCACATTATGTTGAATCTCAATCACCTTTCCATTTTCCGTACGAATCAGCGTAGTTGTATGATCACCATTACGGAAGTTCTCACAAGGCTGCCCCGTTCTTTCTTCTACCAATGACTTACCTACTACCGATTTTGTATCCATAGCAACGAGTGTCTTCATACGGTCACCACGATGTATATCCAACGCTTGTGCTACAGGGCCAAGACCATGAGTGGCATATACATCTCCCCTATGCTTCATATTATACTCCAGACGCCAACCCAGTTTGTCATTTTCACCATTCTTCCAGTAATGATCCCAAAAAGGCTCCAGATTATGAATATAAGCTCCTTGGGCACGAACGACCTCACCAAACACACCCTGTTGCGCCATATTCAGAGTATTCATCTCAAACCAGTCATAACAGCAGTTCTCAAGGATCATACAATGTTTGCGAGTCTTCTCGCTCATATTTACCAATGCCCAACACTCTTTCAAGTCCATTGCAGAAGGAACTTCGATGGCAACATTTTTATTATTCTCCATCGCACACATAGCGACAGGAAAATGATGCAGCCAATCTGTGGCGATATACACCAGATCTATATCATCCCGTTTACACAGTTCTTCGTATCCTTTTTCACCAGAATATACAGCAGCTTTAGGCATAGAAGCTCTCTGTAAATACTTCTGGCATTTCTCTGCCCGTTCCTTTTCATAGTCACATAAAGCAACGATTTCTATACCCGGAATATACGTAAAACGTTCTACAGCTCCGGGACCACGCATTCCTAAACCTACAAATCCCACACGAACCACTTCCATTTTAGGTATCGTCAGCCCTATTACACTTGTTTGTCCGGCCGGACGCTCGGGAGTTTCTACAACAATCGTTCCCTTGTCCCAACTCCATTTTGTCCCTTTGTCTGAAACTTGTTGTTCAGACGATGTTTTAGCTGTGCACGCAACTAGCGCAATACATGCGCTCAGCAATAAAAATTTAAAATTCTTCATACATAAATTATTATTGTATTCCCTTAATAAGAGGAATATGTTATTCATAACATTACAAAATTAATAATTATAACGTAGTGACTTGTCTACATCACCCTTTGCCCTCACTGGTACAAATGTAAATCCCCATTCATAATTTTGATTAGCCGGTATCGTATAGCCAGGCTGCACTTTTGCTCCCCAACTGTCATAACCAGCCACTCCTTGTTGCCTCATATCCACACAAACCTCCACAAAACCCCGAGGAACAATATCATTAATATGAGTCATTTTCCGCATCAGATTTCTGGCTTCATCCACATTATGCTGATTAATTTCCTCTGGAGAACGATTCCTCCATTGATATGGATGCGATGATTCTTCCGAATCAAAATCCTCCACGGTATTTCTCAAAGCATTGAAGCCTATGGTCTGCTTAGCCTGAACCAAGAGGCCCCGACCATTTTTATCAGTCAAAGCCACCCAGCGTGTATCCGTACGATGACCGTTTTCTTGTGGACGAACATAATCTACATACATGAAATCAGCAGTAGTCTTGTAACGTCCTACCATACTTCCTGCATTACGATCAATGTAATTTTCCTCAGGACCACGCCCAAAGTATTCTACTACATTCATACTTTGCGGTATACGGAAACGCACACCAATACGAGGTACTTCAAGCTGATCTTTATTCTCCTTCTTTTTACCGGGAGTATAAGTGGCAAGATGAGTATCTTCCTGAACTTCAGTTCGTATAGCTTCCTTGTCAGTTGCAGTAAATTTGATATTGACATTTACTATTCCATCCGGATATATGCTATAATCCATCAAATATTGGTTGCCAGCCGGTAAATTATAGACTACACTCAAAACCGCATTTTTTCCTTCCATGCTTATGGAAGCATTACTGATGTTAAAATTATGACTTGAAGTTTTCCAAATCAATAAACGTTTCGGATTTGTATTCCCATAATCATTATCATTAGGTGCCCGCCAGAAGTTTGGTTGTATTCCAAATCCTTTATCAAAGTACTCTGTTCCATCCACCTTATATGAAGTAACCAGACCGGAAGCACGATTAAACTCAAAATAAACCTTAGACGAAGAAACAATCAGCTTATTTCCTTCTTCTTTAAAGCTCAACGTAGGTCCCGCTGCTTTATATACCGCTTTATCAACTGTCACCGGCAGTCTGAATTGTTCACATGCTATTTCGTGTCCAACCGGTATCAGAGGTTCCGGCTGAGTAGTGACTACACTGAAATGCACAAAATACTCTACTCCAGCTTTTCCCTGCACATTCTTCACCGGAATAGTAAATTCCTTTTCTGCCTGAGGAGCGACATCCAATAATAACTTCCCTTTTTTCAGAACCATGCCATTAGCACGTAATTCATATTGAATGGTATATTTTCTCAGATTAGTAAAATAAAATCGGTTGAACACCCGATACTTACCGGAAGTTGCGTCAACAACGCTAAACATCACATTTTGATGCACATATTTCACTTCCGCCATGGCAGGATGCGGTTTACGGTCAGGACCGACAAGTCCATTACAACAGAAATTACCATCACTCGGCATATTTACACCATAATCGCCCCCATACGCCCAATACTTACGTCCATCCTCATCTGTTCTCAATAATCCCTGATCTACCCAGTCCCATATATATCCGCCTTGCAGATTAGGATATTTATAAATCTCTTTCCATTGATCCCACAGATTACCATTGGAATTTCCCATTGCATGAGAATACTCCGACGGAACCACCGGCCGGTCGGAACCGGTTTCACCAATATACCTCAGCCATTCTGCGCTGGGATATTGGGGTACATACATATCCGTATTCCATTCCCACTGTGCACGTTCATAGTTCACAGGTCTGTCCATGAGTTCCTTATCCCGCTCTTTTATCCATAAATATGTCTGATAGAAATTGTAGCCATTACCAGCTTCATTGCCTAAAGACCAGAATGTAACAGAAGGATAGTTCTTGTTCCGTTCATACATATTTGCAGTACGATACATATGTGGCTTCAACCATTCCGGATTATTGCCCAATGATCCACCTTTGCGCAAATCGTAATACATCCCATGTGATTCAATATTGGCTTCATCGTATACATAGAACCCGTACTCATCACACAATTCATAAAACCGACGGTCTTGCGGATAATGACAAAGACGAACCGTGTTCAAATTATTACGTTTCATCAATTCAAAATCCTTGCGCATCAGTTCTTCCGTTACATAATGCCCCGTTTCTTCATTATGCTCATGAATATTGACACCTTTCAACTTCAAAGGCTGACCATTAATAAGTAATACAACATACGGTTTCCCATTTTTAGCTATTTGATCAATCGCCTTGATTTCAATACGCCGGAAACCGACATTGAAAGGAATAATCTCCGTCACTTCACTTCCTTCTTTCAACGTAATCAACAATTTATAGAGATTAGGAGCTTCAGAAGTCCAGGTTTTTACTCCGGGCAAACTTGCATTAAAAGCAACCGTTTGAGTTTCTGCGCTCTTTACCTCACAATCACTTACGCCACTAACTACAACCCTACCGGAAACTTTATCCATCAATTCATAAAGCACCTGCACCTTTTTACCGGCAAGAGCATGATTACGAACATCAACGGCCAACTTGAAAATGCCATCAGTATAGCTGTCATCCAATGTAGAGATCACCCTAAAGTCTTTTACAGCTACTTTGGGCTGAGAATAGAGAAACACATCACGCTCAATTCCACTCAGACGCCAAAAATCCTGGCACTCCAGATAGGAACCCGTACTCCAGCGAAAAATCTTCAAGACCAATGTATTCTTACCATTCCGGAGATATTTATTTATCAAAAACTCCGCAGGATTTTTAGAATCTTCATTATAGCCAACTTCATTTCCATTCAAATACACATAAACCCCGGATTTAGCGCCCGCAATATGCAAATAGATATCTCGTGACATCCAGTCTTCCGGCACAGTTATTTCCCGACGATAAATACCTACAGGTATATCTTCCGGCAATTGTGGCGGTTGCGGATTAAGCGCTTTGAATTCATATCCATGATTCGTATAAATAGGTGTACCGTATCCTTGCGCTTCCCAATTTCCCGGAACCTGGATATCACTCCAACCATTCATATCGGCTACAGCCTGAACAGCATCTCCCGGCAAACTACGATACGAGTCCGAGTAGTAGAACTTCCATGTTCCATTCAGCAATTTATAGTATTTGCTATTCTCATATTCCCCGCTAAGTGCAGACTGACGGCTATCATACGTCATAAAAGCTGTGCGCGGTTCTTCCCTGTTCACCGAAACAGTCTGTATGTCCTGCCAATACGGAAGTATATGTGTATCCTTATTATTGGCATTTACCACAGGATATGCACTTAATATGCACATTCCCAATACAGTTACTATATTTTTCCACATGCTATTAGATCTTGTTATACATTTCTTTTCCAAAATTACTTTTTTTTCCAATATGTAAGACTGATTATCATCTTTTTTACAAAAACAATTTATAAAACTCCATCACAACGTTCATTTCATTCTGTTTTTATACCTCATCAAGGCTTCCAGATAATAGTAATCTGCATATATCAGAGGAACATCAATCTCTTCACCATGCGGAATACTTCCCACGCTATGCATCAATATAAAGTTGCAATTGGTACCCGGTTCCGCCAGATAAGCAGGCGAGGTAAGAGATTTCAATATATGACCTGCTGCAGCACTATACTTCTCTCCATCTGCCACATAGTCTGCCAGTTCCAGGAAAGCCGATGCGGCAATAGCCGCCGCCGAAGCGTCACGCGGCATCACTTTAAATTTCTGGGAATCATAATTCCAGTCAGGCACATATCCTTCTTGCCCTGCATTAAAGTCCCAATAAGGAACTCCATCTTCCGGCAAGTTAGGATGATTCAACCAGAAATCCGCCGTATGAACCGCCATTTCCAAAAAGTCTTTTCTGTAAGTCTCACGATAAGCCATCGTGTAACCATAAATGGCCCAAGCCTGTCCGCGAGCCCATGCTGAATTATCCGAAAATCCTTGGCAAGTAGCCTGATTCAGTACTTCACCTGTCTCTTCGTCATAATTGACAACATGATAATTGCTATAATCCTCACGGAACTGGTTTTTAGCTGTAGTTTCAGCATGACGATTAGCTATTTGAGCATAAATGGAGTCACCCGTAACCTTAGTTGCGAAATACAATAACTCCAAGTTCATCATATTGTCAATAATGACCGGGTAGAACCATTCATCCCTGCCATTCCAGGACTTCCGGTAATTCCATGATTTGATACTACCGGTTTTCTCACTAAAACGAGTGCACAAAGAACGGGCAGCCTCAACCAACACGTCTTTATAGGCTTCATTTCCCGTCAAACGATACGCATTTCCAAAGCTACAATACATCAGAAAACCAATATCATGATGATTGGTTAATTTCTTCAAAGGTTCAAGTGCCTCTGTCCATCTTATTGCAGCCTCTTTCCAGTTGTCCTTATTTGTATATTCATATACATACCACAAACATCCGGGATAAAATCCTTCTGTCCAATCATTCTTATGAGTCACTCTAAGATTACCGTCTTTTCCTATCGTACGAGGATAATCGGTAGTCTGCGGCACAGCCTGCAACTGATTTGACAGTTGTTCTTCCGCCCGTTCAAACCCATGTTTTACAATTTCTGTACTCTCTGCTCCGCTACATGCAATCAACACTAATACCGATATGCATAAAATGTAAAATGCTTTCATTCTAAATATTTTATATCTTTTTACTTTTCATATTAATTAATCTATTAATATTCAACAAATAAGACTCCTACAAAAGAAGCCACACCCGCAATCCAACCGGTGTGGCCTTCTTTGTATAGATTCTACTTATTCCCAGCCAGGATTCTGTTTTAGATTGCTATTCTTAAAGAGCTCTGTATTTGCTATAGGATAAAAATATAGTTTATCACTAATTTTCCGGGACTCCAATGTAAACTTTTTATAGGTTATAACATCATTACTCTTAGTAATCTTCACTCCAAAAATGTCCTTGGATTCATCCAGTTCTTTCCAACGACGAAGATCCCAAAAACGATGCCCTTCAAAGGCTAATTCCACTCTGCGTTCATGTTTCACACGTTTCAAGAATTCCTCAGGTAATAAAGTGCCTGATATAGCAGGCATATTTACGCCTGTCCTGCCACGAACAGCATTCACAGCGGCCAATGCAGTCATACCACATTTATCGGTAGTTTTGTTTATATCTCCATAAGCATTTACCATAGCTTCGGCATAATTTAACAACACCTCAGCATATCGGAACAATACCCAGTTATGATGAGTTGCGGCAGAAGAAGAGCCGGCTTCAAAACTAATACTCTTGTCCACATATTTACGCAGATAATAACCGGTGGAAGTAGCATTGGTCAGAGGTAATCCATTAGCACCGCCTTCATTAATTTCCACAGCATTGGAAGCTGGCCACAACATACCGTTATGTACGAGAGTCAAATAAAAGCGAGGATCTCTGTTTGCATAAGGATTTTTACTCATTTCTTCATTATTCCAGTCAAACTCCTCGCCTGTTGCCATTTCAAATGCACTTGCCAGATTCTCTGTTGGGCAAGTAGTAGTCTTGCCACCAGTAACTCCCATAGGAAAGTTAGCTGATTCAAAGCTTGTATTTGTTCCTGTAGGACGTACCAAAATCACTTCGCTACTTGCCGTATTGGTTGCGCCAAACAGATTCGAAAAGCTACCATCCAACTGATATCCCAACGTGGAACTCTGCCCGATAAGTTCATAAGCAGCTTCTGCCGCAGCCACCCATTTATTTTTATCATTATTAGAGTTAAAAAGAGGGCTGGCCACATACAATGCTGCACGCGCTTTCAAAGCCAAAGCCGCTCCCTTTGTGGCACGCCCGTACTCACTACCGGGCATTTTAGTATAATCCACCGGAAGCAGTGTGGACAGTTCCGTACATTCCGAAATGATAAAATCAAAGATTTTTTCTGCCGAAGCCGGTTCTGCTACATTTGCTTCTTCTTGCGTAAGCACAGTAGTAATCAAAGGGATATTTTGGTAACGTCTTACCAGCTCAAAATAGAAGTAAGCACGCAAAAAACGAACCTCATACTCAAAATTAGGATAAGTGATCATCCAGTTATCATAATCATTCGTATTTTCCCATGTTTCAAATTTCAATCCGGTCAAATTCTCCAAATAAAAATTAGCATCATGGATACCATTATAATAATTGGCAAATTGATCATCAACTGTATAATTAGGCGACCAGGTACCATTCACAAAACGCTTTATATTTGATGACTCATAAATATGAATCGCATCATCTGTTGCGGCATCCAGCATAGCGCCATCAATATTGCAAAAGTTTGAGGGTAGATAGCCATAAACATCCGTCACAAATTGCTTAACACGACTATAGCTCCCCTGAATTTGCTCTAAAGAGTAATAATCCGATTCATTGCAATCCATAAAATCACAGGATGTCAACAAACTGACAGAAATAAGTATTGTAAATATTTTTTTTAGTTTCATACCATTCATTTTTTAGAAAGATAAATTAAATCCGAAGGCATATTGAGTCATGGTAGGATGCTCAGTACCGATGGATTCCGGATCACGAAGATCAATTCCATCCAAACAGAACAAATCATGCGCACGGGCAAAAACCTTTACGCCAGCCAGAAAGCCCGTCCTCTTCAGTAACTTAGCCGAGAAATTATAATATAGCTCCAATGTTCTTAATTTTAAATAAGAAGCATCAGTTACCCACAAAGAGTTGGTATTGTAGTTATTGTCTGAACCTGAATAAGTCAGGCGTGGCAGAGTTCCATTCGGATTCGACTCACTCCAGCGGTTTTCCCAATAGTAAGTGGAAATCGTATTATTGTTCACAATTGGGCGATAGATACTTGCAGTATTCAACAGCTTGCTATAATTACCCACACCCTGGAACAATGCATAAACTCCAATCCCCTTGTATTCCAGTCCAAGATCAAACGAGTAATAGATTTCAGGGCAAGTTGAATTATAACCTAGAGCTACCTGATCATAAGAGTCAATCTTATTATCGCCATTCTGGTCTTTAAACATCAAGTCCCCCGGACGTACATCACCCAATAATTGTTCAACTCCACGGTTATCTATTTCCTCCTGAGATTTATAAATACCTATTACTTCATAACCGAAAATCTGATTCATGGAGCCTCCCGTACGTTTAAGATAGTCATACGGACGATACTCTTCATTTTGATTCACAATTTTATTACGGGCAAAAGTAAACTGTCCGCCCAGACGATATTTCAAATTACCAATCTTGTCTTCCCAACCTAAAGATGCTTCAATGCCCCTGTTATCCACAACACCATTATTAATCTGAGGTACCGACATACCAAATATCTGAGATACCGAACCTCCGCTACTCACCAGAATATCCGTACGATGGTCATAGAATGCATCCAATGTCAACGTCAGTCTGTTCCAAGCTCTAAAGTCAATACCAACATTCAATTTATGAGATTTCTCATAAGTCAGTCCGTCTATTCCCAACTGAGTAAATTTCATACCGGATGAAGAAGATGGCACATTAGAAGTATTCTGGAAATAAAAAGAATTTCCACTACCATAAATATCCTGGAACAGATTTACACCGTAATTTGCACGACCGGACACGCCATATGAAGCTCTGATTTTCAACAAGTTCAGCCATTCGCGTTTCATAAAATCTTCTTTAGACAGAATCCAACCTGCACCTATTGCTGGGAAAATTCCCCAACGGTCGTCAGGATCAAGAATACTGGAAGCAGAACCGGATAACGAAAAATCAACCAAATAGCGATCATTATAAGAGTAGTGTGCGCTACCCACTATATCCATAAATGCGCGCCCTGAATTCTGACTTTTCAATTTAGTCTTATCCATGGAGTAAAGCAAAGTTGCATTCAGTCTATGTTTATTCCATTGCTTAATGTAATTAGTATAGAGCTCCAGATTAAAATGAGTGGAAACTGAACCTACACTTTTTGAAAAAGCCAATGTTCCTTCATTACGAAGTGTAGAATAACTCTTTTCACCGGTTACCAGATCAATGGCAGCCGACTCATAACCAAAATTTTTTGTGTTATTATCCCAATAAGAAGCTGTATTATCTATACCGGCCTTGAAACCTGCCGACCAACCAGGAAGTATAGCAGACAAATCTTGTTTCAAATTCATATCGGCGTACATGGCACGTGTTTGGGAACGAGCATATCCTCTTCCGGAAATAAGTGCTACGGGATTATTGGAATAAGTAGTAGTACCTCCCCATATTCCTCTGTCTGTCTTCACAGGAAATGCACCTGAAGGCACTTGATACAGTGCAGAGAAGATGTTATCCGTACTTTCACCCGGACGGTTATGTTCAGTAAAGTTACCCAGCAAATTCAACTGTACTGTAGTAGTGGGAGACACTGTGACATCCAGATTTGTACGGATATTCAGCCTTGTATACTTCAGTTGTGTAGAGTACCCATCGTTATCTGAGGTTGGTTTTAATATTCCACGATTATCCAAAAAGTTCAGCATCGTGTAGTAACGTACAAACTTACTTCCTCCCTGAGCTGAAAAATTCACATTATCCCCATAGCTCGCATCTCTCAATGACTCATCTATCCAGTCTATATTTGGATAGAAATTCGGATTGGTCTGATCTTTAAATGCATTCAGTTCTGAATCCGAATAGCGAGGGCTCAAACCATCATTACGCATAGCCTCATTTAAAGCTGTCGCATAAATATAACCATCTACAAAATCAGGCAAACGTTTAGGCGTAGCCATATTAAATTCGTAAGAAAAATTAATTTTAGGCGCTCCTATCGTCCCCCGTTTAGTCTTCACTATAACAACCCCGTTTGCACCACGAATACCATATAAACTGGTAGCTACTGCATCTTTCAGCACACTAACCGATTCTATCTCTTCAGAACTCAATTCATCAATCGAGCGTTCAAAGCCATCTACCAATACAAGCGGGCTATTCGAATTCAAGGAACCGATTCCACGTACATACATCGTCGCCCCGTTCTCCCAAACCGTACCGGCATTCTGCAAGACCATCAATCCGGGAAGTGTACCAAATAACTGATTAGATGGTTTTATGCTGTTCTTATGTGAGAGATTCGTAGTAGCAGACACTGCACCGGTCACCTCTTTCGCATCGTAAGTAATAGTACGTCCCAGTTCTATCACCTCATTATTCTGACGGACTGTCAATGTGTCTTCCTGAGCCATTATGCCAAGCGAACACAGTATGCCAGCCAAAACTATATTGAATCTTTTATTCATAATCTTTTTCATTTCTAATTTTCAGAAACATTACTCCCAACCCGGATTCTGTATCAATCCGTATCCTTTATTTACCTCATCCTGCGGGAAGGCACTCAAGTACCAAATCGGAGAAAATCCACCGGAATTCCACCAAGCCCGATTTCTATCTGTATCTGCCAAAGAATAAGGTTCGCAAATGTAAGATCCATCATTCTTATTTTTATATACCCTCAATCCATGTAAAGGTGCAGTAAACTTATTTTCCATTTTCCAGCGGATCAGGTCAAAGAAACGTACTTCTTCGTATCCAAATTCGCAAGCACGCTCACGAAGAATAGCTTCACGAAATTGTTCTTGTGTCATACCGGTTTTCAGCCCATCCAACCCCACACGCGCCCGCACATCATTCACATATTGATATGCCAGACTGTTGGGACCTCCATTATATTCATTCAAAGCTTCTGCATAGCTCAAATAAAGTTCAGCAATACGAAGATGAGGCCATTGAATGACATGTCCGCTGAGTTCTGTACCACGGTCCAATCCCCATTTCCGGCAAGCCAATCCATTTTTCAGACTTAAAGCATTCATTGCTCCCTGTCCCCAATCTTTTCCTGCCGGATAATTCGTTTTATCATCAGTTTTTTCTTGAGTAAGTTCCGCCGTTCTTCCCTGATAAATATCTCCATCCAAAATAAATGTTTCGCTCAGACGGGGATCACGATTAATAAATGGGTTTGCCGCATGTTCAGGATTATTCCAATCAAAGTCTGAACCATCAGCCATCGGAAACATATCGAAATATTCTTTAGTAGGGCAATAACCTCCCCATCTGATAGCATTCCATAACACTAATGTTCCTGCACTAAGACTGGCACTATATATATTCCGATGTACTGAAATCAATGTTTCCGTCGTTCCACGATCAAAATATGCTTTCCTGAAAGCATAACGATATTCATTGGGAGAAACATCTCCTTTCTGCACCAAACGATAATATCCATTCTGAGACAATGCCGCAAAAAAGGCTTCACAAGCATCTACAGCTTTTTTCCAACGATCGCGACTGTAATTACCATACCAGGTCATATGTTGCTCAGATGCCACTCCGGCAGCATAAGGCTGATCACTATTAAACAAAGGACTCGCAACAAACAACAAGACTCTTGCCTTCAATCCATAGGCACCGGCTTTAGTCATACGACCATCCCATTGTGCAATATCTCCGTCTGTCACCCTCCAAGGGAATTGGGGGCAGGCAATAGCCTCATCCAAAAGTCCCACAATATAATTCACAGTTTCCTCCAAAGTAGCGCGTGCCGGCATCTCATCATCTGCCGCAATCACTTTATTTACAATAGGAAGACCACCATAATGACGTAGCATATGCGCATAGTAAACCGCAACAATCATTTTAGCTTCTGCCTTCAGACGTTCTTTCTCGTCCTGATCCATGTCAGGCACCTTATCTATATTCGCAACAAGTAACCAAGCGTTACGAATAGCTGACCACATGTGAGTTTCACTCTCATTAAAACGAATTTTTGTAGCCATATAGGTCGCACGCGGGGCATTCTCTGTACTGGAGTTATAATTACCATTGTAATAAACCCGCTGAACACCCGAGTATCCTACATTATCATTATTCAAATCAGTCAATCCTTCAAGAGTGCCCAACCACATGGTAGTCCAATAACCACTGGTTTCCAGTCCATAAGGTAAATACTGATAGCTGTACCATAGTACACGCTTAGCATATTCCGCAGTAGAAAATACGGTATCAATCGTGACATCCGTACTGGGTGGTTTCTGCAGGAACTTATCCCCGAAAGCCAAATCCTCGCACGCCACTGTCATCAACAAGCCCAAAGCCAATAATATAATGTGAAAATGATTTCTTATATTTTTCATAATTACTATTTATTAAAATCCTACTCTTAAACCGAAATTCACGATTTTAATCAACGGATAGGCACGTCCATCCGGATTAGATTCCGGATCACAGAAATCCAGTCCACTAAATGTCAATAGGTTATACCCGGTAACAGAAAGACGTAACGAACTGATTCGCATTTTCTGCAACAAAGCCTTCGGGAAGGAATAACCAACTTCTATATTTTTCAGGCGGACATAAGAAGCATCACGCAACCATAAATCCGAATCCTTATAATTATTAGTTTTACTACCACTCAATGAAATGGCAGGTGCTTTCGCACTATTACCCTTTTCTGGTGTCCAGGCATCATCAATCATATATTGTAAAAGAGAGTTCGTACCAGTCTCACCAAACGGAGTACGATAAATACGACTCACAAGTCTTGAAGTCTTGAATGCCCCTGCCCAGGTCATACTAACATCAAAGCCTTTCCAAGAAAATCCTAATTGTACATTGCCGTTCAGAAGCGGATATGTGGGATAACCAATGGCCGAAATATCGTTCGCATCAATCTTACCATCACCGTTCAAATCTTTATATTTCACATCTCCGGCTATGGGAGAAAAACCTGTACCATGATCGGGTATACCATTTTCTTTCCCTTTCAGTGATTCATAATTTGCAGCCTCTTCCTCTGAAAAGAAACCATCATATACATACCCAAATTGCTGTCCTACCGGACGTCCGGTTTCGCGCATCCACTCATACGGTTGAGGAATTTCATCCTTATAGATTATCTTATTTTTGGCATAAGACCAGCTGGTTCCGATATAATAGCCAAATTCCTCTATCTTATCCTCCCAGCGTGCTGTCACTTCAAAACCTTTATTATCCACCTTACCCAAATTCACAATAGGCAGAGAGATAGCCAGATATCCGGGATTGATTTGACGGGAAATCAGAATGTCCTTACGATGTTCAATAAAGTAATCAAATGAAGTTTTCAAGCGGCTATCGAAGAAATGGAGGTCGACACCATAGTTCTGTTTTGCGGCAGTTTCCCAAGTCACATCCGGATTACCTACTTTGGATTCCTTAGAACCTACAAGAGTATTATTGGAGGTTGCGCCGAAACCGTAGTTACCGGTAGATATCGTATAAGAGTCCGGAAGATACAGAAAACGGGAGCCGTCAGAAACTTTATCATTACCCACAATACCATAAGATGCACGCAATTTCAGATAACTAACATAGGGTTTCAACGGCTGCATGAATTTCTCTTCCGAAATAATCCAACCTACCGAACCTGCCGGGAACATACCAAAACGTTTTCCTTCCGCAAAATTTTCCGATCCGTTATAGCCAATACTCAAATCTATCAGATAACGTGTATTGTAGTCATAAGTAACACGTCCTACAAACCCCACATAACTACGTGGTATACCTGCATAAACACCAGAACTTGAATAGTAATATTTCATATTCTGATTGTACATAGCTAATGCGGATACATGATGCAACCCCAAATTTCTTTGATAATTCAATGCAGCTTCCAGGTACCAGTCACGACTTTGTCCGGTAGTTTGTGTCCAACCTAAAGTCTGCGCTTCTTGTGTTTTCCGCACCAAGGTCTCACCGCTTTCCGAAACAAAAGCTTCATATCTGTCAGCTCTTCCTTCACGGCGACGTTTGTCGGTCACGCCACTATTATAAGCTCCTTTTACATGAGCTTTCAACCCTTTTGTTACAATATCAAGTTTCTGTTCCAGAGAAAAGTCGAAGTTAATCACATTCCCTCCCGTGGTAGAGTAACCTTTTCCATAATAGGTGCCCAAACCATCATTCATAACACCGAAAGAACCAAAAACCCGCTGGTTTACACCTATCCATCTGCCATCTACAATACCAGCACCAGAAAAAGGTACAGCACTATAAATATTATCATATAAATAAGAAAGATCTGTATAAGTACCGTTATTATAATTGGGTTCTGTTTTGTCAGTCAGACGTCCCCCCAGATTGATCTTCATAGAGGTAGTCTTCGTCACATCAATATCCATATTAATACGGTAGTTGTAACGATTGTAACTAAAACCACGGTCGTTTTCATGATATGTTTCGAATTGCCCTTTCTGAGTAAACACACCTAATGAAGCAAAATAACGTACCCGATCGGAACCGCCCGAAATAGACAAGTTGTGTTGTGACTGCCATGCCAGATCTTTAATTAATAAATCCGTCCAGTCTGTATCCGAATAAAGAATCGGATTACTATACGTACGAAATCCTTCCAACATTTCCTCCGTAAACATCAGCTTATCTTCCGCTACACCATCACGCCTTTGAGCTGCATTGTAAGTCGTCGCATAATCGTAACTGTTGGCAAAATCCGGAATATTAGTAGGCATCTGAAGGCCTGCACTGGTAGAAAAAGAAATCTTAGCCTTACCGGCTTGTCCACGTTTAGTAGTCACCAAGATTACACCATTAGCACCACGCACACCGAACACTGCCGTAGCAGACGCATCTTTCAGTACAGTGATATCTTCAACTTCATTCGGGTCTAATTGGGTGAACGAACGTTCCACTCCATCAACCAGACACAACGGAGTAGACAACCCTGTAGATAAAGAACCTACACCGCGTACATATAAGGTGGCATCATCGGCACCCGGCTGACCGCTACTCTGTACGCTGGATAATCCGGGAACTTTGCCGCTCAACGCATTGGCAATACTTCCCACCGGAGATTTCATAATTTCATCAGATTTCACTGAGGATAAAGCACCAGTAACGGTTACTTTCTTAGTAGTACCATAAGCAACGACCTGCACCTCCTGTAACAGTGTAGAACTTTCAGACATGGTGATCTTCAGCTTACTTTCGCCTTTATAGACGATTTCTTTATCATTGTAACCGACATAGGACACCACGATTGTAGCGCCAATCGGGACACTTAATGTGAACTTTCCGTCCACATCCGTAATTTTACCGTTTTGGGTCCCCTTTACCCTGACAGTAGCACCAATAATCGGGCCCTGGTCATCAATAACCTCTCCCGTCACGACTCTTTCCTTATCTTGCTGTGTCACGGACACTGCTTCGGAGCGATTGCTATTTCCGAAGCTTCTCCCTGGACATACAGCCAAGAAAGCAAAAATAAAAAGCCACAATTTGTTTTTCATAAAAAGTGATTTACTTAACATTGTTAATATAAGGAATAACTTTGGTAGCTTTTAGTGTACTACAATAAGCCATACATTAAAAACTATGCAAATCAACAGGATTTAGAGAAGAAGCATCCTCCCTTTAAATCAGATAGAGGGGCACAAATTGTATTGCAGACAAAAAGTGCCACACTTAGGACATTTTTCACACATAATCTCTCTAAAAGTCCATGCGTACAATCACAATTTTCTAATCCTGTCAAATAAAAAATGCTCCTAATCAGATAAAATTAGCAGCATTCTTTCAGTTATTAAGAGTTCTTTTTCATTCCTCGTCCTCCTGTTAAACCTCATCCTTCGGGCTATCTTTCCTATAGAATAATGGGGCAACCCCGTAAAAGGATTTAAAACAGCGACTAAAATAGCGTGGAGAAGTAAATCCTAATTTGTAGGATATCTCTGATATATTGTATTGCGGTTCTTCCTGCAACATTCTCAGAGCTTCTTCCAACTTCAACTTTAATGTAAATTCATTCGGAGTTAACCCCACCACTTCTTTCAAACGAGCAAACATCTTGCTCCGCCCCATATTTAATTCGGCAGCCAGCATATTCATATCAAATTCCGGATTATCGAAATTTTGTCTTATAACTGCTATAGCTGTATCCAGCAATTTCTGGTCTGCGGCAGTGATACCTCCCACTTCCTGCAAAGTTATGCTTTCTGATCTGCTCAATCTCTTTAACAACAACTGCCTGTTCTTCAGCAAACTGTTACAACGTGCCAACAATAATTTTACATTAAAAGGCTTAGTTATATAGTCATCTGCCCCAAACATATACCCTTCAATCGTATAATTCACCGAAGATTGTGCTGTAAGTAATATGACCGGAATATATGCCAGCTCCAAAGAATTTTTAATTTTAAAGCACATCTCCTTGCCTGACATCACCGGCATCATCACATCACTCACTACCAAATCCGGCTGTAGTTGCTGTGCTAATTCAAATCCCATTTGTCCGTTAATAGCCTTGTACACCGTGTAAGAGGGAGCGAAGATTCCCTCCAGCATGTCCAATACTCCTTCATCGTCTTCTACCAGAAGTATACGAGGTTTCGCTGATTCTTCTTTTTCCTGTTCTGCCTCTGTACTTGCTTCTTGCAACTTTCCCTCCGGTAATAAATCAGCTTCATCAGCAATCATTTCCTGCCAGTCAGGTACGGTCATCACTGCCTTCTTATGTTCCAGTTCTTCCTGACTGAAATGATTATTGCCCATAAGCAAGTGTATTTTGAAACAGCTTCCTTCATTCAGCACACTCTCTACAGTGATATGACCTTTGTGGGCCTCGACAATTCCTTTCGTAAGAGCCAATCCTATGCCACTCCCTACGTCTCTTCCCTTCTGTGTCCCTTCGCTTCCCTGATAGAATCGTTCGAATATCTTGGGCAAATCTTCCTGAAGGATTCCACATCCCGTATCAACCACAGCTATTTCAACCTTTTGCTGTTGTCTCTTGACAACAACCTTAATGCTTCCACCGTCAGATGTATATTTAAAGGCATTAGATAAGAGGTTAAATACAGCTTTCTGCATTTGTACAGGATCAAACCAAACCTCGATTTCCTCCTTTGTATGCTCAAAAGAATATACAATATTCCTTTTCCGGGCAAGCTCTGTAAACGATCGCCCTATATTTTCCAAAAAAGGAATTACATCTACACACTCCACCTTCAATTTTACGAATCCCTGATCTTGCTTTCTGAAGTCCAATAACTCGGTAATCAGGATACGCAAATGCATGGCATTCTTATGTACATTGTTCAATCTGCGATAAATAACAGATGAAATTTGCTCTGACTGCATCAGCATTTCAATCTGCCCTATTATCAAAGTCAACGGAGTACGGAATTCATGAGAGATATTAGTAAAGAAACGAAGTTTCATTTTATTAACCTCTTCTATCCGTTCTTTTTCATCCTTCTCTTTAGCCAAAGAAAGGGCCAACGCTTTACGGGCATTTCTTACTCTTAGAAAAACACAAATGACCCCTGCTACTACCAGAAAATATATCATATAAGCCCATAATGTGCGATACCACGGATAATGTATCGTGATAGCAAGTGCAATCTCCCTTCCTCTTTCATCTCCAAATCTATTTTTGGCCTCACGCACTTTCAAGACATAGCTTCCCGGAGCAAGATTGGTATAAATAAGTCGTAACTGATTGGTAAAAAACCACTCCTTATCAAATCCTTCCAACTTATATTGATACCAAATGCTTTTCTCCAATTCTATATAATTGGAGCTGGAAAAATCAACCATCAAATTATTTTGGTCTGATGCCAACTCTATGTGTTGTACAAACGGCAACGATTTGTCCAATACATGGTATCGATCCCCCGGAAATATCTTGATATTATTGATATAAAGATTTGAAAAATAAAGTTCTGAGCTACTGCTTTCCGTACTTTCCGTATATAAATCCCGCTCACAAAACGAAATAATACCATCCACTCCACCTATATAAACCATATCATCATCTGCTACGCAAATTCCCCCTCCATCTGCAACCGCAGAAATCATCCCTTTAATAGCTCCTAGCTCTATCGAATACATAGAATGATTGAAAGGAGAATAAATAGAAATCCCCTTATCATTAGTTATCAATATATTATTTAAAGGAGACTCTGCGAGATTATAGCAAAAATTACTCAACAGATTATTCTGTTCGACGGTGTAATGTTCCCACTTCTTTGTTTCATAACTATATGAGAATACCCCATTACCTATGGTTGAAAAATAAACGGTCCCATCTGTAGCTTCCATAATCTTCGTTATCCGAACTTTGCGGTTCTCCAAAGTATCAAACTGAACAATTTCCAATTTACTCCAATCATGCAAAGACAATTTATATAAATTCATATCCGCCGCTAACCAAACGTATCCCTGAGAATCAATCTCAAAAGTTTGAAAAAAATCTTTATTGCTGATCAATTGAAATTCTCCTTTATCTGGATGCATACGCCAAAATCCATTCCGTGCCGTTACATACAACCAACCATCCTTAAACAACGAATAATAAATAATATGGTCAGGTCCCTTTCCCGTACGCTTGCAATCATCCAGGTAATTATAAAACTGATGAGTATTCTTATCATAACGGCTGAGCCCTCCTGTATAAGTACCTATATATATCTGATCGCGGCTCTCATCATACGAAATAGTCTTCACATTATCATGCAGGATTGAATTCTTACCGGATTTAGTAGTATAATAGGTAAACGTTTCCCTTTTCCGATCGAAATGATTCACCCCTCCCCCATCTGTACAGATCCAAAGATTACGATCCTTGTCCTCCACTATTTGACCGATAATAGGGTAATTCAAACAATTCTCATTCGATTCGGCATAAACATAATACCGGAACAAATCCTTTTCCTGATTAAAATAGTTAACACCTCCATAATAAGTACCTACCCAAATAGTTCCCTGCCTATCTTTATAAAGAGAAAAAACAGATTCATGTGCCAATGACCCCGGATGATAGTTAGGCCGATATACACTAAAGACATCCAAATTGGGCTTATACATCTGCAACCCGTCAAATGTACCGAACCAGATATTATTTTGATCATCTTCAACGAAACTGCGAATCTGCTCACTCACTACACGTTCCGGAGAATATATCTCTTTTTTCAAAACCCTATCTCGTCCCATCCGGTACAATCCATTCATGCGGGAGGCAATCCACAATTCTCCTCTGCTACTTACAAACAACTTAAATATTTCAATTCCCGGCAACAAGCACTTAATCTCCCCTTCTTCCAACACATAAAGTCCCTTAGCTGTTCCAAGCCATATCCGATCATCATTTTTAACCATACACCAGATAGTAGGTGTATTCAGCTTCCGATAAAAACATAATGAGTCAGACTGAGAATCATACCTGAACAATGAGTCATACGCAGCACACCATATCTCATTGTCAAAAACAGCGATAGAACTGATTCCGGCAGAATGCAGTTCCTGATAACTCTCTTTCCTTATATCATATTTAGTCAATGTACCGTCAGTTTTCAGGAATACATCTCCATGAGAATCCCCTACAATCTGATCAACCACTCCATTAATAAAAATCTTTTTCCGGAGTGCATTATCTATAACATCATAAGATTTATAAGTAGAAAGCCGTTCACCATCGTACACATTAACGCCTTCATTGGTACCAAACCACATGCGCCCCAAAGTATCTTGGAAAATGGCTAAAACTGAAAGATTGGAAAGGCCATCTTTCATGTCTAATTTTTTAAAATATTGTCCATATACATGAGTGCACAATAACAACAGGACAAAAGTAGCATAGCATTTAGATCTATTCATAAGGTACTAATTTTCACAAAAACAAATTTATGAAAAAAGCTCATATAAGACAAATAAACATCAAAGATTATAACTTTCTCCACATTAATAGTTTCAAACGGTATCAATAATATCCAATTCTATAGCACATATTGTCCGATATTCCTAAAACAAAACGTATTGAGAATATTTACGATAAAAGTTTCTCTACCTTTGCAGTAAAATCAACTATAAAAAACATGAAAAGATTCTTCCTATCAACTCTTTTGTTTTTACTCATCTCCAGTATGCAAAGTGGAGAGTTAATTAAAGACTATATACTATGGTACAATCGTCCGGCCTATAACCGGGGAGGAGATTTCAGTCAAACCGTCTCAAGAGGATTTCCGTACGATGAAGATTGGGAAAGATGGTCACTCCCGATAGGAAACGGAGCTATAGGAGCATGTCTTTTCGGACGGACTGATACGGAACGTATCCAGTTGGCAGAAAAAACAATGGGCAACAAAGGCGCTTACGGCATAGGTGGCTTCACTAATTTTGCAGAAATCTATCTGGATATCCATCATAATTATGCGCAAGATTACAAACGAGCCTTACGCCTGAATGACGCCATTTCTACAGTCAGCTACAAGCATGAAGGCGTAGAATATCAACGGGAATATTTTGCCAACTATCCGGATAATGTAATTGCCGTGAAATTGAAAGCCAGTCAACCAGGCATGATGACATTCACAGTACGTCCGGTATTGCCCTATCTGCATCCTTTTGACAAAGAGCAAAACGGACGTAGCGGATACATACGTTCACAAAATGATTTGATAATGCTGGAGGGTGAAATACAATATTTTCATCTGGCGTATGAAGGTCAGATTAAGGTAGTGAATTATGGAGGAACCACCACATGCAATGATAAAGAAGGCGAACCGGCTACAATTAGCATAAACAAGGCTGACAGTGTTGTGCTATATATATCCGTAGCAACTTCATATCAGTTGCAGGACAATGTTTTCCTATTGCCCAATGCCGAAAAATTCAAAGGTAATGCCTTACCCCACGACAAAGTTGCCAAATGTATCCATACTGCTACGAAGAAAGGATACGAACGTCTTCGTCAAGAACACATTGCCGACTATCAGCGGCTTTTCAACCGTGTAAATTTCAGTTTAACCGACCATATTCCCTCCATTACCACTGATAAGTTACTATACCAATATCGCAACGGAAAACAAGATCCTTACCTGGAAGAACTGTTTTTTCAGTATGGGCGCTATTTGCTGATAGCTTCCTCGCGTCCGGGTTCACTTCCTGCTAATCTGCAAGGTGCCTGGAATCAATATCAATATGCCCCCTGGTCGGGGGGATACTGGCATAACGTGAATGTGCAGATGAACTACTGGCCGGCTTTCAATACAAATCTGGCCGAATCATTTATTCCATATATGGAATATAATGAAGCATTCCGTAAAGCAGCTGTTCAGGAAGCCATAAAATACATCACTCAAAATAACCCGCAGGCACTCTCTCCCATAGCCGAAGAAAACGGATGGACAATCGGTACAGGTGCTACTGCCTTTGGTATATCAGGTCCCGGAGGCCATTCCGGACCGGGAACAGGAGGGTTCACAGTCAAACTTTTCTGGGATTATTATGACTTCACACGCGACAAGCAACTCCTGAAAGACCATATATATCCCACCCTTCTGGGCATGGCGCAGTTCCTGTCCAAGACATTGAAGCCTCAACAAGATGGTACGCTCCTGGTTGATCCCTCATTCTCGCCCGAGCAGGTTCACCAGCAAACATATTATCGCACCAAAGGATGTATATTCGACCAAAGCATGATTCTGGAAACCTATCATGACTTATTAGAAGCCGCGCGAATCCTGAATAAGAAGGATCCTTTCCTCGAAACGATAAGAAAACAGATCGATAAATTGGATGCCATACAAATCGGAACATCCGGGCAAATAAAGGAGTTCCGCGAAGAGAAGGAATATGGAGAGATCGGACAATATGAACACCGCCACATATCCCAACTATGCGCCATGTATCCAGGCACCCTCATCAACTCAAACACCCCCGAATGGCTGGAAGCTGCCAAAGTGACTTTGCAAAAGCGAGGCGACCAATCTACCGGATGGGGCATGGCACACAGGCAGAACTTATGGGCAAGGGCCAAGAATGGCAATAAAGCCTATGAATTGTATCGGAACATACTAACTTACAAAACGTTGGAAAATCTTTGGGGCACTCATCCACCTTTCCAGATAGATGCCAATTTCGGAGCCACTGCCGGCATTGCAGAGATGTTATTGCAAAGTCACGAGGGATATATAGCCCCACTGGCTGCTATCCCCGACAAATGGGAAGATGGCAGTTTCAGCGGACTTATGGCACGCGGCAACTTTCAGGTATCAGCTACATGGAAGGCTAGCAATATCCGGTTAATTCTCATTCACTCCAATATGGGCGAAGTCTGCCGGTTGAAATGTAGCAAGAAAGCCTATATAACGGACAGCAAAGAGAAACCTGTAAAATTCAAGGTATCCGACAGCAATATCATAGAATTCAATACAAGAAAAGGAGAAACCTATAAAATCAATATCCAGGAAGATTAACAAATCAATAATTTTACTAACATTATGAAGAAACATTATCCAGCAATCGCCACACTCCTAATCCTGTTCTTACTTACTTCCTCCATGCAGGCACAAAAGACGTTACCTGCCGATATGGAAATAGAACTGCACTATGGTGCCGACCGCTTAGGTAAACGTCTCGATCAGTCTATGCAGAAATTCAGAGAAAACCGCTTGGGAGCATTCATACACTGGGGTCTATACGCCATACCAGGAGGCGAATGGGAAGGCAAAGTATATAACGGAGCCGCCGAGTGGCTTAAGTCGTGGGCCAAAGTTCCCGCTGATGAATGGCTACAACTGATGCAGCAATGGAAACCTGAGAAATTCAATGCAAAAAGATGGGCACAAATGGCAAAAGAAATGGGAGTGAAATATGTAAAAATCACTACCAAACACCATGAGGGCTTCTGCCTATGGCCAAGTCAGTTCACCAAGTACACGGTAGCCAATACGCCCTACAAGAAAGATATCTTGGGAGAACTGGTAAAAGCCTATAACGATGCAGGCATTGATGTCCATTTCTACTTCTCCGTAATGGACTGGAGCCATCCGGACTGGCGATACGACCTTAAGAACGAGGAAGATGAAAAAGCTTTCCAACGTTTTCTTACGTTCACGGACAATCAACTGAAAGAACTCGCCACCCGCTACCCCACCGTCAAAGACTTCTGGTTCGACGGAACCTGGGATGCAAGCATCAAGAAAAACGGCTGGTGGACTGCGCATGCCGAACGTATGCTAAAAGACCTCATCCCCGGCGTAACCGTCAACAGTCGTTTGCGCGCCGATGATTATGGCAAAAGACACTTCGACAGCAACGGACACCTGATGGGAGACTACGAATCGGCCTACGAACGCCGGTTACCCGATCCCGTAAAGGACCTGCAAGTAACGAAATGGGATTGGGAAGCCTGCATGACCATCCCCGAAAACCAATGGGGATACCACAAGGATTGGTCATTGAGCTATATCAAGAATCCGGTTGAGGTACTGGAACGCATTGTTCACGCTGTATCTATGGGAGGTAACATGGTAGTCAACTTCGGCCCCCAACCGGACGGAGACTTCCGTGCAGAAGAAAAAGAACTTGCCAAAGTTATCGGTAAATGGACAACCCGGAACGGTGAATGCATCTATGCCTGTGGCTACGCCGGCTGGGAGAAACAGGACTGGGGTTACTACACCGCCAAGAACCACCATGTCTACATGGTGGTATTCAATCGTCCCTACTCCGGACAGCTGACCGCCAAAACTCCAAAGGGAACCCAAATTATCAAGGCTTCCCTACTGAACGGAGAGAACATAAAAGTCACCGAAACAGCCCGCAATGAATATAATGTAAGTATGCCCAAACATGAATTCAACGAGCCTTTTGTCATCAAACTCGAAATAAAGTCATCCGAAAGTAAAACCAATAAATATCGTGAAGCACTCACCTAAAAAAAAGTAAAAATGAAACGTTTAATTATCTATTCCATCCTGTCCGTTACAGCCTTGTGTTCCTATGGACAAAGCTATTTTAATAAAACGGAAATAAAATCTATCATGAAACGTGTGGCAGACTGGCAAATAGCCAATCCGGCAACAGGTGCGGAACATGACGACCTGAACTGGACCTATGCCGCACTGTACATGGGAATGATAGACTGGGCCGAATTGACCGAAAAAGAAGACGGTGACAGCCAATATTACAATTGGCTCCTGAAAATAGGCCGGCGGAATGCCTGGCAAATGGGAAAGTACATGTATCATGCAGACTTCATCGCTGTAGGACAAGTCTTCCTAGAAATGTATCAGAAATATAACGATCGCAATATGATGCTTCCTACCCTGGCACGCACGGAATTCGTCATCAACCATCCTTCGGCCAGCACGCTGGAACTGGATTACAGAAATATGGCAAGCCTGGAACGCTGGTCATGGTGTGACGCACTGTTCATGGCTCCTCCCGTATATGCCAAAATGTATATGCTGACGAATGACTGGAAATATATCGAATTCATGAATCGGGAATACAAAGCAACTTACGATTACCTTTTTGACAAAGAAGAAGAGCTTTTCTACAGAGATCACCGCTACTTCAAACAGAAAGAGGCCAATGGTAAGAAAGTTTTCTGGGGACGCGGTAATGGCTGGGTGTTAGGCGGACTTTGTGAAATTCTCCAGACACTACCCCGAAATAACATGCACCGCCAATTCTACCAGGATCTCTTCATCACGTTGTCCAACCGCATCGTCCGGTTGCAGGGCAAGGACGGATATTGGCATGCAAGTCTGCTGGACCCCGACTCTTATCCTTCACCCGAAACAAGTGCCACCGGCTTCATTGTCTATGCACTGGCCTATGGTGTCAATGAAGGGTTACTGGACAAAACAGTCATGATGCCCGCCATCGAGAAAGGTTGGCAAGCTCTCGTCAAGGCAGTGGAGAAAGACGGCAAGCTGGGTTATGTACAACCCATTGGTGCAGATCCCAAGAAAGTGACTCGTGAAATGACGGAGGTCTATGGTGTAGGAGCGTTCCTGCTGGCCGGCAACCAGATTTATAAAATGGTTCCATAACTATGAGAAGACCGGTATTCATATTTTTATTATTTTGCCTTTGTGGCATCACTTCGCTGAAGGCACGCGACATCGTGCCCTTCAACGACAAGTGGTTTTTCAAGAAAGACTCACTCTCTACCGAAGTTACCCTTCCACACACCTGGAATGCTACGGATATGCAAATAAAGGCAAAAGCCTTTTATGAAGGAAGCGCCAGTTACCGGAAAAGCTGTCTGTTTCCCGAATCCTGGAAAGGAAAACGCCTTTTCCTGCGCTTCGAAGGCGTAGGGAGTTGTGCGGAGGTATACGTCAACGGTAAACTCACCGGAAGCCATAAGGGAGGATACTCCGCTTTTACATGCGAAATCCAAAACGAAATCAAATTCGGTGAAGAAAACGAAATCAAAGTGCTGGTGGACAACACGGCACGCCCTGACGTTGTCCCTGTCAATCACAATCTGTTCGGCATATACGGCGGTATCTATCGCCCGGTATGGCTCATCATCACTGATAGCTGTAACATTGCAGTAACCGATCATGCTTCATCGGGCGTATACATCTCACAAAAGAACGTATCGCGGCAATCAGCAGAAATCTCGGTAAAGGTAAAACTGGATAATAACGGGCTATATCCCGTTCCCGTAATTTTGGAGAATGTAATCTATGACGTCACAGGCAAACAGATTGCTGCTGAACGCCAATCATTCGACCTGCAATTCCAAGGAATGCAGGCACGTACCAGTCATTTCAAACTAAAACGACCGCACCTGTGGCAGGGACGGGAAGATCCTTATCTGTACAAGGTCACCTCCCGCCTGTATCAGAATGGAAAAGTAATTGATGAAATATCGCAACCGCTGGGACTGCGCAACTATGAAATAATCGCCGGAAAAGGTTTCTTCCTTAACGGGAAAAAGTATCCCATGTACGGTGTCGCCCGCCATCAGGACTGGTGGGAAACCGGTGCTGCTCTCAGCAACGAGCAACACGATACAGATCTGGCTTTCATCATGGATATTGGAGCCACCACCGTTCGCTTCGCCCATTATCAGCAGTCAGAGTACCTCTATTCACGTTGCGACAGCTTGGGGCTGATCATTTGGGCTGAAATACCATTCGTAAACCGCGTTACCGGCAAAGAGTGGGAAAATGCGCACAACCAACTGCGCGAATTGATCCGTCAAAGTTTCAACCACCCTTCCATCTACGTTTGGGGATTACACAATGAAGTTTATCACCCCCATGCCTATACGACACAACTTACCCGCTCCCTGCACGACCTGGCTAAGACGGAAGATCCCGGACGATACACTGTAGCCGTGAACGGCTATGGCCATGCCGAACATCCGGTAAACATGCAAGCTGACATCCAGGGCATGAACCGCTATTTCGGCTGGTATGAAAAGAAAATCCGGGATATTGATGCTTGGGTAGAACATTTGGAAACGGAATACCCCGAAATGAAACTGATGCTGACGGAGTACGGAGCCGATGCAAACCTCCAACATCAGACTGAGTTTCTGGGAGAATCGCTGAACTGGACTAAAGAGTTTTATCCCGAAACATTCCAGACCAAAACCCTTGAATATCAGTGGTCAGTAATAGCAAAACACCCGTACATCATTGCCTCATACGTATGGAATATGTTCGACTTTGCCTGCCCGATGTGGGAACGCGGAGGGGTACCGGCACGCAACATGAAAGGCCTGGTTACCTTCGACCGTAAAACCCTAAAGGATTCTTATTTCTGGTACAAAGCCAACTGGAGTAAAAATCCCGTCCTCTATCTGACTCAAAGGAGAAACGACCAGCGAGAAACCCGAACCACCAGTGTCACAGTATATTCCAACCTCGGCACCCCGAAAGTTTTCCTGAACGGGAAAGCATTGGACAACATCCGGAAAGGATATACGGCAGTACATTATATCATTGACAACGTGACACTGGCAAATGGGGAAAACAAGCTGCAAGCCGTCATTACAGACCGGAACGGAAAGAAATATGCCGACGAAATAACATGGCATTATCAAGGTGAACAACGCCGGAGCACCGATAACCGTGAAAACCGGAACGAACACTCCGGCTTCTGAATGGAGCCGCAAATGGACAATTATAGCATATAAAACAGATAAAATAATAAGGTCGGTATCAATTTACCGACCTATATTTGCCCCAACTTAAATAATACATTAAACCGAAAATAATATGAAGACCACAATCCGGCTTATAACATTAATTGTCATAGGGAGTCTGATGTCAGCAAAAGCCTATTCGGCCAGTTTTGCTCCAAACACTCCGGATCCCGATAACGAGTATGAAGCGTTAATGCAGAAAATCAGGCTTGACTTTGCCAAAAACCCTTCCATTGATAAAGATTTAAAGACCTACAACGAGGCTGACGGCTCATTCACAGATGTGGATTACGCCAGTATCGAACGAACCAACTGGCCGCCAATGAAACACATTGACCGTCTCTCCGACTTTGCTTTCGCCTATACCAATCCCCAAAACAAGTATTATAAAGACGAAAATCTGTTTACTAAAATTCAAAAAGGGCTGGAATACTGGCATGAACGCAACCCGTGGTGCCACAATTGGTGGTACAATCAAATAGCGGAACCTCAACGCCTGGGCATAATACTGATACAAATGCGTACAGGCGAGAAACAGCTTCCGGCAGAACTTGAAAAGAAGATTTTGGAACGAATAGAGAAGGATGGCGGACATCCTGCCAAATGGACAGGCGCCAATCGTACCGACATTGCACTGCACTGGATCTATCGGGCGTGTCTTTCTGAAAATGAAACCGACCTGAAAATTGCACTCGAAAACGCATACAGTCCCATAGTATATACCACCAAAGAAGGTTTTCAGCACGACAACAGCTACTTTCAGCATGGTGCACAACTCTATATCGGTGGCTATGGAGACGAAATTCTGAAAGGTGTCACCCAAATAGCCATGTATACCAAAGGAACCCAATATGCAATTCCTCAGGATAAACTGGCATTACTGAGCAGATTCATGCGTGAAACTTATTATGCCACCATGCGCGGACAATATATGCTGTTCGATGTATTGGGAAGAGGTGTAAGTCGTCCTGGAGTCACTAAAAAATCCCATACAGGCTTATTCGCCAAACGTATGATTGAACTTGATCCGGCTCACACCAATGAATACGAAGAAATCATCTCACGCCTGAGTGGAAAACAGCCTGCTGACTATGCTTTGTCACCCAGACATACCCACTATTTCCGTGGAGATTATACCTTACATATACGTCCTGCCTACACTTTTGATGTCCGGATGGTATCTACACGAACAGCCCGTTGCGAATATGGGAATGGAGAGAATCTGAAAACCTACTTCATGTCCGATGGATGTACCAACATAGTTACCGAAGGAAATGAATATGCCAATATCTTCCCGGTCTGGAACTGGACTCGCATCCCAGGAATAACAGCCCCACAAGTTCCCCAAATACCTTTAGCAGCCAGTGACTGGCAAACACCCGGCACTTCTACTTTTGCCGGAGGAGTGTCCGACAGCCTTTATGGAGCATCTGTCTATTCATACACTGATTCATACTCCGACATCAATACCAGTGCACGGAAAGCATGGTTTTTCTTCGATGAGGAAGTGGTATGTCTGGGAGCAGGTATCCACTCTACGTCTCAATATCCTGTGTATACAACCGTAAACCAGTGCCTGTCCACTTCCGGAAAAGCTATATTACGCCACAAAAATAAACAGACTGAAATAGCACAGGGCAATTTCAACTACACTTCTCCTGAGTGGATCCTTCACAATAAAATAGGGTACTTATTCCCAAATGGTGGAGATTTATTCGTATCCAACCAGCCGCAAACAGGAAGCTGGTATGATATCAATCACACTGCTCCCAAAGATAGTGTGCAAAAAGATGTCTTCACTATATGCCTTGACCATGGCGAACAACCATCAGATGAAACTTATGCTTACATTATCGTACCTGGCATGCAAACAGCCGATGAGGTAAAAAAGTATCAGAAGAAAAAAAACATTGAAATTCTATCCAACACAGAAAATCTGCAAGCAGTCAGAAGCAATAAATCAGATCTATTGCAAATGATATTTTACTGCGCAGGAGAGTTCACATACAAAGATCTCACAGTAAAGGTAGATAAAGCCTGTGCATTAATGGTAAAAATAAAGGGTCAAAATGAAATGCAACTTCATATAGCAGATCCGGGACAGACGCAATCCAATATAACCATAGACATCCGGATGCGAAAACAATCAAAAACAATCAATTGTGATTACCGGAACAGTGGCATTTATGCCGGATCTACCAAGGCCTTTGATATCGTCCTTTAATCATATCACAATCAATTGACCTAACACAATATCAACTTTCCCCTAAAGTCTCAATCAGTTGAATAATCAATCTTGATTGAGACTTTGTTCATCTCACAAAAAAGAAGAGCGTATCAAAATTTCTTTTAATACACTCTCATCTTGAAAGGGAAGTTTTCCTTTCTATCAATCAAATATCAAATAAAATCTAATATTATTTGAGACGATACAGCAACCAGGCACTCTGGAAATCCTTACGGTTGGAGTATTTAGACTTGAAAGCATCGCGCGCATCAGCTGCAGAAGCTCTGTCGGCAAAAGTGCTCACAATTACACGATACATTGCTGCATCCGGATTAAAGGCAATCACAGCGCTATAACCTTCCTTATCCAGAAAATCTTTCAGGCTTTCGGCATTAGCCTTCACACTAAAGCTACCACAAACCACACTGTAATCTTTCAAACCGCCCACGCCAGAAATTACTTCCACTTTTTCCTGACGTACACCGGCAGTTGCAACAGGCACACTTTCCACAACCTTTGCTTCAACCGGAGCACTCACTACCGGAGAAACTTCTACCGGTTCAGTAACCTGAGGTTCTGCCAGTTCTTGCTGTTTTGCTTTTTCATATGCTTTTTTGTAAGCGCTTTCACTCGATTTACAAGAAGAGAATGCAAATGCAATGCACAATCCCATTCCTAAAAATGCTAATTTTTTCATAATCATATTGTTTTTGTTAGTAATTTCTATAATCTATACTTAATATCTGCGGAATATATAACGAACTCCCTCATATTCCAGATGAAGGGATGAAGAAGTCAAATCTTCCATTGTAAATGTCCGTTCTCCATTTTCCCACCCCATATAGAATGAATAGTTTTCGTCTTCCATACTTTGAGGCAGCAAAATAATAGAAATTTTATCTCCTTTCAAAGAATAATTTCCAAAAAACGTTTGATAGCGACCATTTTTCAGCAAACAAATAGCAGAAAAGCTACCTTTCTGGAAATTATAAAAGATGCTATCTTGCCGTTCAATAGAACCGTCAGCATATTGATATTGCCTCAACTGCCACTTATCATCCAAATCGCCGTCAACATTACTACAAGCTGCCAGCACAAGCACTATCAACCCGATAATCAGAAATATCTTTCTCTTTCCTATCTCCATGTAGCTAATATTCCGAATAATAGGACAAATGTACGTGGAACAATCAATCCAAAGGGCAGCATTATAGTTAAATTAAACTAATCACGTTTCTTTTCTAACAGACAAAACCAGGTTCGAACCGTACTCGGGCATTACCTGAACCGTACCTGCTCCGTACTTGCTCCGTATCTATACGCTTAGAGTAGCTACGGAGCTAGTACGGACCTGATACGGAGCTAGCACGGACCTGATACGGAGCCAGTACGGAACAGATACGGAGCCAGTACATTCCGGACAGTTCTCGGATTAGTACCGAGTCCGGAACAGAAAAATAAATATTTCGAAAAAAAAGAAGTTAAGCGAACAACTTTATAAAGAAAAATGTTAGTTTTGTAGTATAAACCTCTATAAATAGAAAGGAGAACAATTATGAAAGGATTAAATGTACTTGTAGCTTTTCTGGACGGTGCAGCAGTAGGCGCAGCCGTTGGTATTTTATTTGCTCCCGAAAAAGGAGAAGACACCCGCCATAAGATTGCGGAAATTCTCCGCAAAAAGGGAATTCGTCTGAACCGTAGCGAGATGGAAAATCTGGTAGACGAAATCGCGGCAGAAATTAAAGGCGAAGGAGCCGAATAAAACAAAACCTACAAAAAAACAGAGCCACTATGATGTTCGCAGACGACAGAAGTATTGAAAATCTCCAGCAATTATTCGTTGAGTTTAAGAAATATCTGAAACTTCAAAAAGAATATACCAAACTGGAAATAACCGAAAAACTCTCAATCCTGCTTTCCGCCTTGGTACTACTATCGGTAGTCATCATTCTTGGCATGGTGGCACTGTTTTATTTGTCATTTGCATTAGCTTATATATTAGACCCGCTTGTAGGCGGACTTATGGTAAGCTTCAGCATCATCGCCGGCTTCCACCTTCTACTCGTTTTATTAGTAATCACTTTCCGCAAGAAACTCATCATCAATCCAATGGTGAACTTCATTGCCGGACTGTTCTTTGAGAATGATAATGAAAAATGATACCATCATGAACAATATGCCTGACTCCTCTTCCATGACTCTGGAAAGTATCGCGCTACGAAAAAAAGAATTACGGAAGAAATTGCATGTACAGAAAGAAATCATGACGGATACGGCAAGAGAACTGTTTGCACCCCTTGCACCCGCTGCCGACAAGGGCAACGCCATTATGCGCGCTTTCAACACGGGCATGGCTGTCTTCGACGGATTGATGCTGGGAGTAAAGATGATGAGAAAGGTCAGAAGCATGTTTGCCACCAGAAGATAAACAGGCGCCATAAAGCAAAAAAAGCCGCGTTCTTCCATTGAGAGACGCGGCTCTTTTTATTGATTCAATTCCAATGATTACAGATATGTTTCGAGCAACTTCACGCCGCCGTCTTCCGGAACAATCGTAACTTCTTGCGTAATCGCAGGCAGCAATATCGTTTCACCTGCACGCACAGCAATCTCATTCTGGCTGTCGTCCGTGATACGGCATGCGCCTTCCACACAAATGAAAATCACAAATGAATCCAATTCAGAATAGTCACATGTAATTTCTTCTGTCATGTCATAGAGAGAAGTAGTGAAGTAAGGACTGGCAACCAATTCCACCGGTTCATTCTTCAAATGATCATATTCTGTACGGAAGTCATCCTGCACATCAGCAAAATTAATTGCTTCAGTAGCCTGAGTAGTATGCAACTCGCGAGATTTGCCTTCTTTGTCTTTCCGGTTGTAATCGAAAATACGATAAGTGATATCCGAAGTCTGCTGAATTTCAGCAACAAAAGCACCGGCACCGATACCATGCACACGACCGGCAGGAACATAGAACACATCCCCCGGTTTTACATCGCACGTTTGCAGCACTTCAGCAAAGGTTCCATTATAAACCCTTTCCTTGTATTCTTTCGGAGTTATCTGCTCAGAAAAGCCGGAAATCAGTTTTGCCCCCTTATCTGCCGATACCACATACCACATTTCATTCTTGCCGAAAGAATTGTGGCGTTTTCTCGCCAACTCATCTCCCGGATGTACCTGGATGGATAAATCCAACCTGGCATCAATGAATTTTATCAACAAGGGAAACTTTGTGCCAAAACGAGAGTAATTCACTTCACCGACAAGTTCATGACGGTATTTTCCCACCATCTCAGGGAGCGTAAGGCCTTTGTCAGGTCCATTAGCGACGACAGACTCGTTGTCTTCTACAGCCGAGATTTCCCAGCTTTCGCCTACTCCGGATAGCGTTTCATTCAATTGCTTAAAAGCAATAATCTTGTCGCCTCCCCAAAGCGTCTGCTTCAGAATAGGCTCAAATTTCAAAGGATACATTCGTAGTTTTTGTTAGAGCTTTAAATAAAAATGTTACATTTTTTTAGATTAACGCGACAAACTTACAAAAAATATCAATTCGCCTCGTAAATGTTAAACGCTAAACTTTCCTAAAATGTTCTTCACATTTCAAGATAAACCCTTGGGAGTACGGAAGAATTTCTTTTTATTTGCAAGAAATTTAATTTTATACCATGGATATGATAAACACCGTGTCAACGGAAAGTAACTTGTCGGGTTTGAACAAGGAAGACTTTCAAAAAGATATAAATAACAAGAAGACTGATTTATTTATTCTTAAAAATGCTCAGGGAATGGAAGTTGCAGTAACTAACTATGGATGCGCTATCCTTTCCATTATGGTCCCCGACAAAAACGGGAAGTATGCTAACGTAATTCTGGGACATGACAGTATAGACCATGTAGTCAACAGCCCCGAACCTTTCCTCAACACTACTATCGGACGCTACGGAAACCGTATAGCCAAAGGAAAATTCACTCTTTATGGTGAAGAGCACAATCTGACAATCAACAACGGACCAAATTCTTTGCACGGTGGACCCACAGGTTTCCACGCCAGAGTGTGGGATGCAGTCCAACCGGATCCGACGACTGTTGTATTCAACTATACATCCGCAGATGGCGAAGAGGGCTTTCCCGGTAATCTGGAAGTAGAAATGACCTATCGTCTGGAAGATGAAACCAATGCACTGGTTATTGAATACCGGGCTACTACAGACAAGGCAACTGTTGTCAACCTCACCAACCACGGCTTCTTCAATCTGGCAGGTATTGCCAATCCCACCCCTACGGTTCTGAACCATATCATTACTATCAACGCTGATCATTATACTCCCATTGACGAAGTGTCCATTCCGACAGGAGAAATCCTGAAGGTAGAAGGTACTCCTATGGATTTCCGTACACCGCATACCATCGGTGAACGTATTGATGATAAGTTCCAACAATTGGTGAATGGTGCAGGTTACGATCACTGCTACGTACTGAATAAGACAGAGAGTGGTGAATTAAGCCTTGCCGCTACTTATACGGAACCCGAAAGCGGACGTACAATGGAAGTGTATACCACAGAGAACGGTGTACAACTCTATACAGGGAACTGGCTAGGCGGCTTTGCAGGTGCTCACGGAGCTACTTTCCCGGCACGCAGTGCTGTTTGCTTTGAAGCACAATGTTTCCCCGACACACCTAACAAACCACATTTCCCATCGGCCGTATTGCTCCCGGGCGATGAATACCAACAAGTAACCATTTACAAGTTCGGTGTACAAGAATGAATATAACTAACCTAATTTTATAACTAATTTAATTAATTAAAAACCATGACACAACAAAAACAGAACGGTAATCTTGTCGCTATTATTACCATGTTCTTCATTTTTGCGATGATTTCCTTCGTTACCAATCTTGCCGCACCATTCGGTACGATTTGGAGAAACGAATATGCGGGTTCGAACACTTTAGGTATGATGGGGAATATGATGAACTTCCTGGCATATCTGTTTATGGGAATTCCTGCCGGTAATATGCTCGTTAAGATCGGTTACAAGAAAACTGCATTGATTGCAATGGCAGTAGGTTTCCTCGGCTTGTTCACACAATACCTTTCCAGTTTATTCGGAGCAAATGCCGAAGTTTTCGCATTCGGCGAATATGTTATCAAATTAAATTTCGTTATCTATCTGCTTGGTGCATTCATCTGCGGTTTCTGTGTTTGTATGCTTAACACAGTGGTGAACCCGATGCTGAACCTCCTTGGTGGTGGTGGTAACAAAGGTAACCAGTTGATTCAAACAGGTGGAGCCCTTAATTCTTTGTCCGGTACATTGACTCCGCTTTTCGTAGGTGCTTTGATTGGTACAGTAACTTCCAAGACAGCTATGTCAGATGTTGCTCCTCTCCTCTTTGTCGCTATGGGTGTATTCGTAGCTGCATTTATTATCATTTCTTTTGTTGCTATTCCTGAACCACACCTTCAGAAAGGTGGAGTGAAGAAAGAAAAATTCTCTCACAGTCCATGGAGCTTCCGTCACACTGTATTAGGTGTAGTTGGTATCTTCATCTATGTAGGTATCGAAATCGGTATCCCGGGTACACTGAACTTCTATCTTGCCGACGCAAGCGATAAGGGTGCCGGAATTATGATGAACGGCGCTGCTATCGGTGGTGCTATTGCTGCTATCTACTGGTTACTGATGCTTGTAGGACGTACTGCAAGTAGCGCTATCAGCGGTAAAGTTTCCAGCCGTACACAGTTAATCGTTGTATCTGCCACTGCTATTGTTTTTGTATTGATTGCTATCTTCACTCCGAAAGATGTAACAGTTTCAATGCCCGGTTACACTGTAGGTGAAGGCTTTATGATGGCACAAGTACCCGTCAGCGCATTGTTCCTCGTACTCTGCGGTCTTTGTACTTCTGTAATGTGGGGTGGTATCTTCAACCTTGCAGTAGAAGGATTAGGAAAATATACAGCACAAGCATCCGGTATCTTTATGATGATGGTTGTTGGTGGTGGTGTATTGCCGTTGATCCAACAAAGCATCTCTGACTCTGTAGGTTATATGGCCAGCTACTGGCTGATTATCGCAGCTCTTGCTTATCTGCTGTTCTACGGCTTGGTAGGTTGCAAAAATGTAAATAAAGATATCCCAGTAGAGGATTAACGCAATTAAAAGGTATAGGTAATTAATTTATTCACTTATAAATTTAAAAAGATTATGGATATAGAACACGTAAGAAGCCGTTTCATCAAGCATTTTGACGGAACAACAGGAGCAGTTTACGCTTCTCCGGGACGCATCAACCTCATTGGTGAACATACAGACTATAACGGTGGTTTTGTATTCCCCGGAGCAATCGATAAAGGCATGATTGCTGAAATTAAGCCGAATGGCACTGACATGGTAAGAGCTTATTCTATTGATCTGAAGGATTATGTGGAATTCGGTTTGAAAGAAGAAGATGCTCCCCGTGCAAGCTGGGCAAGATATATCTTCGGTGTATGCCGTGAGATGATTAAGCGTGGCGTTGATGTAAAGGGCTTCAATACAGCTTTCTCCGGTGATGTACCTTTGGGTGCAGGTATGTCTTCATCTGCCGCTTTGGAAAGTACATATGCGTATGCATTAAACGATCTGTTCGGTGACAACAAGATAGACAAGTTTGAACTGGCTAAAGTAGGTCAGGCAACTGAACATAATTATTGCGGTGTAAACTGCGGTATTATGGACCAGTTTGCTTCTGTATTCGGCAAGAAAGGCAGCCTTATCCGTCTGGACTGCCGTTCACTGGAGTATCAATACTTCCCGTTCGATCCGAAAGGCTATCGTCTGGTATTGGTAGACTCTGTAGTTAAGCATGAGTTGGCTTCTTCAGCATACAACAAGCGTCGCCAAAGTTGCGAAGCTGCCGTTGCCGCTATCCAGAAGAAACATCCGCATGTAGAATTCCTGCGCGACTGTACCATGGAGATGCTACAAGAGTCAAAAGCTGAAATCAGCGAGGAAGACTTCATGCGTGCAGAATACGTAGTCGAAGAAATCCAGCGCGTACTCGACGTTTGCGATGCTTTGGAAAAAGGTGATTACGAGACTGTAGGCCAGAAGATGTACGAAACACATCATGGTATGAGCAAGCTCTACGAAGTTAGCTGCGAAGAACTCGACTTCCTGAACGATATTGCATTTGATTGCGGCGTAATAGGTTCCCGTGTAATGGGCGGCGGTTTCGGCGGTTGTACTATCAACTTGGTGAAAGATGAGTTGTATGATACATTCATCCAGAATGCCAAGGATAAGTTCAAAGAGAAATTCGGCAGAAGCCCTAAAGTTTATGATGTAGTCATCAGTGACGGTGCTCGCAGATTAGTTTAAAACTAAAACAATCCAATCTTAAAAGGGCGTCTTCCCATCACGGGGAGACGCCCTTGTCTTTTCAGCCTTTTTCAAAAAACTAATTAGCTAACCTAATTTCCAATCCATTAACCTTATCCTTTTTCGAAGATATAAACAGCAAATGTCTTCGGTTCCAACTCTATATTCAACACCTGACCATCCATTGAAACCGGAGTTTCCTGCGGTTGAATGGCAGACGGCTGCTCAATCGTATTATCTTTGTCAGGATCAGCCGAACGAAGCTTGATGCAACGTCCACCGGACAGTATATCCTGTTTCTTCAATCCTTCAAACTTCAAAGACAGAGGTTGGGCCTTATCGGAAGTATTGGCCACCTTTACTATAATTTCATTCTTATCCTTATCATAGACCGCACTTGCAAACAGTCCATTCTGATCTTCGGCACCTGTTACAACCTTCTTATTCATCGTCAAAGAAAGCACATTAGTGCCCTTGTGATGCCCATAGAGTTGCTGCACATAGTAACTTACAGTACGGACAGAGTTGAGATTATCAAACCAAATCATATCCGGGCGCCATTGCCATCCTTCCACATGAGCAAACAAAGGAGCATAAGTGGCCATGTGTACAATATCTGCATTGCGCTCCAATCCGGTCATAAATGCAGCTTCAAGCAGAGCGGCATTAAAATGGTTCCATTTCTTCCCCTTACCATGACAAGCATATTCTCCTGCAAACACTTTCGGACCTTTACGGTCATAGTTATCATAACGTGCCCCCTCATTCAGGAACCAGTTTTCGGGACGATAGAAATGTTCATCCACCAAATCAACTTTCAGGCGTTTCATTTCCGGCCATAGATATTCGAACTGTTTTCCTTCAGAGTCCGGACCGGAGCTTCCGATAATCTTGATATCCGGATAGGCTTTACGAATAGCCTTGATAAATGGTTCGAGATGTTCCGGGTATTCCGGTCCCCATTGCTCATTACCTATACCAATGAATTTCAGGTTAAACGATGCAGGGTGTCCCATATCGGCACGCAGTTTTCCCCATTTCGTGGTCACATCCCCATTGGCAAATTCAATCAGATCAAGAGCATCCTGCACATAGCTATCCAAATCGCAAACAGCCACATGTGCCTCTGCATCAGAATTCTGGAACTGGCAAGACAGGCCGCAACTCAATACAGGAAGCGGCTCTGCTCCTATTTCCTCCGAAAGCTGGAAGAACTCAAAGAATCCCAATCCGTAGCTTTGGAAATAATCGGGATAGAAACGATGCGGGAAAGTATATTCCCAACGATTCTCATTCAACGGGCGGTTCTCTACCGGACCTACAGACTTCTTCCAGTCATAGCGTGTAGCTAAATCTGTTCCTTCTACAATACATCCGCCGGGGAAGCGGAACACACCTGGCTTGATATCAGCTAAAGCTTGCGCAAGGTCTTTACGCAAACCATTCTCATGTCCTTTCCAGGTATCGACCGGGAAAAGAGAGACATGTTCCAAATCAACCGTACCCTTTGATGCCAGGAAAATACGAAGAGTCGCCTTCGGATCAGTTACACCCGGTTTTAGGATAACCTGATACTTTTTCCATTCTTTCGAATCAATCGTCAATGTCTCAGTAGCAAAAGCATGGTGCTCACCCATAGATTTGGTATCTACAAGTTCAATACGGATTTTTTCGGATGTTCCGCCTTGGGGCAAACGTGCCCATACAGAGAAGCGATACTCCTCTCCTGCTTTTACACCGATACCGAAGAAACCTTCATTATCCAATCCCGTATGCTTATGCGGATGGCCCGGGTCGGCCAGACGGACATAGTGCGGATTTCTTTCAAAAGGACCGTCATCTTGAAGCGTTACATTACCAAAGGTTTTCCATCCCATCAGATGTTGTGGGAACTCAAACGAACGGTTCTTCACTAACTCGGCATAAAGTCCGCCGTCAGCGGCATAGTTGATATCCTCAAAGAACAACCCATACATAGTAGGCTGAATCTCTGCACCCAATTTCTTGGTTTGTATCACAAACTCATTAGTTTGTGCCTGAAGCGCCATACCTGCGGTCAGGGTTAGCGTCGCTAATAATCCAGTGTATCTTTTCATGGTTTTAAAATAAAATTATAATTGGTTATTTAGTTCTTTTTCCCCATACGGAGCGCCCACGGCTATCCAGCCCTGTAAAGAGGACAGTTTCCGCTTCATTCTCCCAGTCGTGCCCGGCAAACACAATCAGATTCTTTACCACTTCTCCGTCCAGTGTCAGTTGTAAGGATTGGTCTTCTCTGGCAAAATCCCAGGTTCCTTTATCCTCTCCTAACTTTCCATCTTTCTCCAGATATAAAAGGTGAGACATATTCCATTCTTCATCTTGCAGTTCGCCTTCGCCCCACAATATCTGTCCGGCTTCCAGTTGGCGCTCATACAGGGGTTCCTGTACGCGGATAATTTCCCACTCGCCCGCTAAATCCTCCGCAGAGAACTCTCGAGGATTAGTACCTGCGTAGCGTTCAGGCGATACGACAGACCATCCATCTTTAGTAAAAAAGACTTGTCGCACATGGAGATCCATCATCTGGTTTTGTGGTGACAAACGTCCCTGATGAGCCATGAAATATTGTCCGTCATCTGAAGTGAATACTGCACAATGCGCTGTGCCGGCCCAACCCGGATGGTTCTTGAAACGATAAGGAGCTGTCAAGATAGGAAAGTTATTCGTCGTATCTTTCAACTCTTTGCCGAAGTAATCAATGAACGGACCTTCCGCTTTGTCTGAACGCCCCACACGTACATTGTAGGTTGTCATCAACGGATCATAGGATACAAACAGATAGTATTCTTTCAAATCTGGATTATAGATAATTTCCGGAGCTTCCAGATTATCCTTCTTGTAATTAGCACGACGAGCTACCAAGTGTCCCCTATCTCCTTCTACCAAAGGAAGACCGGTTTCCGGATTCAGTTCCACACAATACAGACCACCGAAAAATGAACCGTAATGCATCCACCACTTGCCGGTTGAAGGGTCTACAGTGATGCTGGGATCAATGGCATTCATGGCTGTCGTATCATCTGTCTTAACAACACAACCTGCCAATGTCCAAGGCCCTTCGGGCGAATCTGATTCTGCCAATCCGATATAGGATGTTTTACGCCCGAAAGCCGACACACAATAGTATAGCCTATACTTATTATTATAGGGAATGATATAAGGTGCCCAGATATTTGTCGCCCCATGCCCTCCTGTATGAGAGCGCACCCACTCCACCGCTTCCTGCGGAATCTCGGGCAATGCCCAGCCCAGAAATTCCCAATTCACAAGGTCTTTGGAACGACGCATCTGAATACCCCCCAAAGGCACCCCCTTTTCTTTTGCTTCTTTACGATTTTCCCGGAAGATAGCATCCGTGGAATACATATAGTAATAATCGCCTATCTTGCGGCACGACGGATCGTGTACATTGTAGGTTCCCCATGATTGGTAATTCTCCATGGAAGATAGTGAAGAGTAATCATCTGCCCACGGATTAGGTGAAGCAGTAGGGGTAAAAACAGAAGAAGTGCAACCGGCAAACAGGCTGCCCATTAGTAGTACAGTTACGTGTAGTAAGTTTCTCATAATATCAGCAAATAATAAATTCTGTTGCAAAAATACGCCCCGCCGCATGTCGGTAGGTGGACAAACGGATATTTAAGGTGGACAATCAAACAATTCCGGTAAAAAAGCGCATTATGTATTTTAGAAATAACGGATATTCTTCTAACTTTGCTATAGTAATACGAAACAATATGAAAAGTCACTCCTTTATATACCTTATTATATATAGCTGTTTTATAATGTCGATGTCGTTACAGGCTCAAGAACATTTTGCAGACCGATACAATGTTTCTTACATCACCATGGACGACGGGTTACCTCATAATTCCATTGACGACATTTATAAAGACACCTATGGTTTTCTATGGATATCCACTGCCGGAGGCGGACTGTCACGTTATGATGGCTATGAATTCATTCATTTCAATCCCAATACTCCTCACTGCAAACTCAAGAGTAACTTTATCCACAATGTATATGAAGACAGATTCCACCGTCTTTGGATTGTATCCGAAGGAGGCACAGATATTATTGACTTATCTACTCTACAATCTGTAGTGCCCAATGATCCTAAAGGACTTTTGCCCCGCTTTATAAATCAACCCACCTATATCGTCATTCTCGATTCGCAAGGTTGCATCTGGCTGCAATGCGACAATGCACTTCACCGAATATCCTTCAATGCCGAAGGTGACATCGATACATTATCCACATTAGATTTACCCGAACTATCTGAACCTGACCTTATATTAAAAGATATCGACGAAGATGGTAAGATATGGACCGGCATTAATGGCACTATCTATAAAATCTCCCCGACACCACAAGGGCAGTTAGAAAAAAGTTCCATATCAGAGCAACTAACTTTTTGGCCTGGCATATATTTTAAGGATATGATAGCCAAAGAAAATGAAGTCTGGATAGCTACGCACATAGGACTGTTTCGCTATAACAAAAACAACAATACAAGAAAACTCTACGAAAATATCCAAAGTGACCCTCATTCTTTATCGCAAAATTATCTGACCAATCTTGCCATTACTGATAATAAACAGTTGATTGCAGGAACTTTGCGCGGAGCTAACATCTACAATCCTATTACCGATAACTTCGAACGCTTTACTCATAGTTCAACCGGTAACAGCCTGTTGAACAGTAACTTTATTAATTGTATAAGAGTAGACGGGCAGCACATTTGGTTCGGTACTGAAAGTGGTGGAATTAATAAACTGACTCCGAAGCGCTTGGTAATACACAATTACCAACATGATAAAGAAAATCCCGCAAGCCTGTCCGACAATCCGGTAAATGTCATTTATGAAGATAAGGAGGGCAGTTTGTGGGTAGGCACAGTAGAGGGAGGACTGAATCTGAAAAAACAAGGAAGTGAACAGTTTATTCATTACAGATGGGAACGTGGTGAGATAAGTCATAACTCAGTAAGCAGTCTTGTCAATGACAACCAGGGCCGATTATGGGTAGGCACCTGGGGCGGCGGAATCAACATAGTGAATCCTAAAGCACCGAATCGCCCCCTTCAAGTAATATACACACATCCTGAAACCGGATTTCCATTATTCTTCATAGCAGTACTCGTTTATGACCCTACCAATAATGGAATGTGGATAGGCGCCAATCGAGGGCTCTTTTTCTATGATATGGCAACTCAAAAGTTCATTTCCCCTTTTGCTAACCGTATGGCAGAAAACATCCGTGGTTGCCTCGGCGCCATTATCGACAAAGAAAATAAACTGTGGGTAGGTTCTACGGAAGGAGTCTACATCATAGATCTTAACACCCGATCTCCCCAGTCAAAGGAAGGAGAATTCCAGCATCGTCACTTAAACTATAAGCTCGATAATCCCCAATCGGGACTGATAGAGAAAATCAGTTGTTTTTGCGAAGCTAAAGATGGTACATTATGGTTGGGCAGTAATGGATATGGCATATATAAACGGATAATTGATAAGCAAGGCAAAGAAAAATTCATATCTTATAATACGGACCAAGGTTTAATCAACAACAATGTACGAAGTCTGGAAGAAGATATCAATGGAAGTATCTGGATAGGAACTAATAACGGACTTTCCTGCTTCCACCCAAACGAGAACCGCTTCACCAATTACACCAAACAAGATGGCTTTCCGGATGCACAATTCTATTGGAATGCCTCATACCGTTCTTCGGACGGTACACTCTATTTCGGCAGCGTAGCAGGACTGACAGCCATCGATAGCAATCTGCCTGTTGTTACTGCTCAACCTGCCAACATACGCTTCACGCGGTTGAGAATCGGAAATGAAAATATCCTGCCCGGTAATAAATATCTCCCCAAAGACATAGCCGTTACTCAGGAAATAAAACTCCATGAGAAAGAGAAGTCCTTCTCGTTGGAATTCTCCGCCTTGAATTTTGAACCGGATAATACAGCCACTTATAGCTACCGCCTACTTGGTTTTGAAGACAAATGGGTACAGGCACCCGGAAACAGACGGTTTGCAAGCTACACCAACTTGCGTCCGGGTAGCTATACCCTGCAAGTGAAATATACACCTGACGGAGGAGACGGGACAGAGAACATGGCAGAGCTAAAGGTCACCATCCTACCCTATTTTTATAAAACAACTTGGTTCATATTGCTTCTTGTAGTTTTGGCACTACTTGCCACTTGGCAAACTTACCAATGGCGCATACGAAACTTCAAACGGCAGCGGGAACTACTACACCGCACCGTGGAAGAACGCACCTACCAACTGGAACAACAAAAACAATTATTAGAGAACCAGACAGAAGAACTCTCCCGACAGAACAGGATGCTGACACTGCAAAACGAGAAAATCACCCGGCAAAAAGCACAATTGAGCCGTATGGCACGCAAAGTACAAGAATTGACATTAGACAAGATAGCTTTCTTCACTAACATAACGCATGAATTCCGGACACCGATAACTTTAATTATCGGTCCTATCGAGCGTGCACTAAAACTAAGTTATAATCCGCAGGTAATAGAACAGTTAAACTTCGTGGAACGTAACTCCAAATATCTGCTATCCCTTGTCAACCAACTGATGGATTTCCGGAAAATAGAATCCGGTAAGCTTAATATCGTTGCGACAAAAGGTGACTTTGTGAGTTTTATACATTCATTGCTTACTCCTTTTGAAGTATTTGCCGGAGAACGGAATATTTCAATAAAACACTATTTTCACATGAAAAGTTCCGAAATCTTCTTTGATGAAGAAGCGATGCACAAGGTTATTACCAATCTGCTAAGCAATGCCATTAAATTTACACCGGATGGCGGAAGCATATCCATATATATAGCCACCCTTCCGGCTAAAAACGATAAAGAAGAAAAACTTTATCTCTGCGTCAGTGACACGGGAACAGGTATTCAGGAGCAAGACACCGAACAAATATTCAACCGTTTCTATCAATCCAAGAAGCAAGCGAAATATCCTGTATACAGCCAAACGGGTACAGGAATCGGGTTATATCTTTGCAAACGCATCGTGAAGATGCATGATGGAGAAATCTGCGTTCGTAATAACCATACTATCGGCTGCTCCTTCCGCATCCTACTCCCACTTCCAAAAGAAGAAAACATAAGCGACCAACTGATCGTTGAGAACAATATACCACCGGCAGCAACTACGAAAAAGAATGAATTACCCAAAGAACGGCTGGCCCTGACCATTCTTGTAGTGGAAGATAATGCAGACATGAGAGGATACATCCGTTCCATTCTCCGTGATTATTATAATGTACTCGAAGCTACCAACGGGGCAGAAGCCCTTGATGTATTGAACAACCAGTCTGTAGATTTTATCATCAGCGACCTGATGATGCCCGTAATGGATGGTATAGAACTATCACGACGGGTCAAAGAGACATTTAGTATCTCACATATTCCTTTCCTGATGCTGACTGCTAAAACATCGCCGGAAACCCGGCTGAAAAGTTACCGCACGGGCGTAGACGAATATCTGCTAAAACCTTTTGATGAAGCTCTGTTACTGACCCGTATCGAAAACATCCTGGATAATCGCAGACGCTACCAACGAAAGTTCAAGACGGACATGGACGTGGAAGCACTGAATATAGAGGAGGAATCCGGTGACAAGAAATTCATCAACCAAGTGATGGAAGCTATAAAAGAACACTATAAAAACCCTTACTTTGAAGTGAGTGATTTCAGTGAGGCCGTCGGAGTCAGCAAAAGCCTGCTGAATAAAAAGCTTCAAAGCCTCATCGGGCAATCAGCGGGACAATTCATACGTAACTACAGATTAAACACTGCCCGGGAACTGATTCTCAAAAACCGGGAGAGCAAACAGATGAATATTGCAGAAATAGCATATGAGGTTGGTTTCAATGACCCCAAGTATTTCGCCCGCTGTTTCAGCAAGCAGTTTAATACGACACCAAGCGCATTACTGAATGAAGAAGAGTAAGTCTATACACTGAGTTTATCACTATTTTACCTACACGCTTACACTCACCTTCCGCATCGCCCTATTCATCAGCAATAGAGCGGTGTGTAGGTAAGTGCAGGCAGAGTGTAGGCAGATTTGCCTACACTCTGCCTGCATCAGGGATACATCATTGATTACCTTTTCGTTAACCCTCTTTTTGGCCTACACCATTCGTTTTTACATCCTTTCATTTCAGGCGTTTTTCCACCTACTTTTGTCCATCAAAAGCAGGGATTGTAAATGTAAATCCCCTATGTTCATTGCGCAAACTACACATATATATTCTATTGACATACAAAGTTTTAGACATAACTACTATAGTGAACGTCGTGACTCACAGTAGTGATACACGTGCTTTACAATAGTGAAGCACGTACACTACGTCTGTACGCATACCAAAACAAAGCATCCCGAAACAAAGAAGAAGCGATGTGAAAGCAAAGAAAAGGTGATGTTTAAGAAAAGAAAGCGTAAGAAGCGCCTTCTTCAACCGTTTACTCAAGTTTCGCCGGACGCCATTCCGGCGAAACGAGTTACAAATCCGCCGGAACGGGACAAATATATTGACACTATTAGAATAAAAACATATATAACCCTTGTTGTCAAACATGCCATTATCCCATTGAGAAGTACCTGTGAGCATGGTTTAAAAGGGTGTAGCCTTAAGGTCGGGATGGCTACACCCTTTCCCCTATATGGCTACACCCTTTGGTGGTTAGGGCTACACCCTTTCGGTGACTTCCTTACCTGAATCTTCTCCTGTTTTCTTTTATTTACAGCACAATCAGCCTGAAGTATCGTGATATATACTGAAGCCTAATTTTAATTGTAACTTCTACACTTAAATATTCATTTGTCCACCTCAAAAATTCATTTGTCCACCTCAGAAACACCTTTTGAGCGTATTTTTGCATCACTACTTAAAATATGAATGTAGTATAACTAATTGTTAAACCATTAATATCTGTATTATGAAGACAAGAAAATGGCCGGTACCCATTCTGGTGGCATTTACAGTCCTTTCATTTTGGGCCTGCGAAGATTGGGGGCAAATGGATCCTCCGGCAGGAAATCAGAAAAATCCCAAATTAGAGCAAGTCGCGAAGATTACTTTTGAGGATAAAGATTTTGATCCTCAAAGCCTCAACTATTATGCCTACGAAGGCGGAGACATAGCTGAGATTAAAGATGACGATGTACATGGCAAAGTTCTTCACCTACCTGACGGTTATGCCCGTATGTTCAATCCACTAAATAATGTGGAAGTACAGAATGGCGTATCACTGACATTCTGGGTGAAGCAGGCACTCCGCATCGATGAAGAAACGGAAGAAGAGTTAGAGCCAGATTTGGCAGGTGCCCTCTTTTCTTTCCAAAACAGCAACGGCACACAGCGCATGTTTCTCACCTCCAACGGCTGGCTGAAGTATGAAGGTGTGGATGGTGATTACGAGGTCAACAACCCCGAAACGAACAAAGTATCCAAAAATCCATTGCTGCTACCTGCCGGAGAATGGCACTACATGGCCATTACTATCCGCAATGACGGTTATAGCATCTATGTGGATGGCAAACAACGTATCGATAAAACTGTAGAGAAATCAAACTTTGACTTCGGAAAGATTGTACAGTTCATGGCCAGTACACCTTATATATATATAGGTTATGGTTCAGATACTCCCACTCAAGAAATGTGGATAGATGATATCGCAATTTACCGCAATCAAATTACCGACAGCCAATGCCAAATGCCGAACATAGGAGAGGGAGCATTCGAATATCTTGTGGGCGACCCCATCATCACTGTAGGTGCAGAAGATAATTCAGCAGCTTGGTGGACAGTATTCTCCAATTATTTCAGGATGCCCGCCGACGGCAACATGAAATTCAAATTCACCAACTACACCAGCGGTGCTGGCAACTGGAACAACTGGTGCTTCTGTCTCTGTACCGATGCCGAGCGGGATGGCAATGGTTATGCCGAATACTTTGTTATCCGCTCCGACCTTTACGGATGGGGTGACAGTTATGCCTCAGGTACATGGACTAATGAGGGCTACGGTGACTGGGATGCATTCCGTGCTGACATGCAAGGTGCAGAAGTGACTGTAACTGTCCAACGCAACGGAGCAACGGCAACTGTAGAGGCAGTAGCCAAAGCCATCAACGGCAACGTATACAAAGAAACTTTCACCACCACTTGCGGTGACGGTACACAAGTAGTCCGCGGCTTCTTTATAATGGACGGCTCACACATAGTATTCGACACTGAAGAAACCGCAGCGTTGACCACAGTGCCACTGACAAAGACTACTATTGGTGCCGAAGACTGTTCGTCTGCCTGGTGGACGGAATTCTCAGACTATTTCCAGATCCCCGTCGGACAGAATCTGCATCTCGAATTCGAGAACCATACCAATGGCACCGGCAACTGGAACAACTGGAATCTCTGCCTCTGTACCGATGCCGAGCGGAATGGCAATGGTTATGCCGAATACTTCGTCATCCGTTCCGATCTTTACGGATGGGGTGACAGTTATGCCTCGGGTACATGGACCAGCGAGGGTTACGGTGACTGGGATGCTTTCCGTACCGACATGGAAGGAGCCACAGTAGTCATCGACATCCAGCGTAACGGTGCTACGGTAACCACTACTGCGGTAGCTACCAGCAAAAATGGCAATATATATAAAGAAGCTTTTGTGACAGACTGCGGTGATGGAAACCAGACAGTACGGGCATTCCTTATCGTGGATGGAGCTCATCTCAAGATGGATAATTCAAATTGCTATCTGTACACTCCGTTATTCAAGTAATAACCTCTATAAACAAGAATATATTATGGACAATAAAACAATCACAATATCAACAGCCCCACGCTTGGCGAGTATGCTGCTGGCATTCGTCTTCCTACTGGCAGGACAAATGCTGTTCGCCCAGTCAAAGCAAGTTACAGGTGTCATAAAAGACGTCACCGGAGAAACTGTCATAGGTGCCAGCGTAGTTGAAAAAGGTACTACTAATGGTACTATAACAGATTTTGACGGAAACTTCAAATTAACAGTAGGCGACAAAGCCGTATTGCAAATCTCTTTCGTCGGTTATCAGACGCAAGAAATCAACACGGCAGGCAAGACTTCTTTTGTCGTGACATTGAAAGAAGACTCAGAGATGCTGGAAGAAGTTGTGGTAGTAGGATATGGCGCACAGAAAAAGGAAAGTGTTGTGGGAGCTATCTCGCAAGTATCTTCCAAGGAGTTGCTCCAATCTCCTGCCGCCAACGTATCCCAAGCCATTGCCGGTAAAATATCAGGTGTCATCACATCACAGACTTCCGGCGCTCCCGGTTCGGATGATACACAAATCTATATCCGTGGTCGTGCTACATTTGCCGGTGATGCCCAACCGCTTGTATTGGTAGATGGCGTGGAACGTGAATTCTCACAGATAGCCCCGGACGATATTGAAACTATTTCAGTATTGAAAGATGCTTCGGCAACAGCCGTTTATGGTGTACGTGGCGCAAACGGCGTTATGTTGATTACGACCAAACGTGGTAGAGAACAGAAACCTGAAGTAAGCCTGACCGCCAACTGGCAGATACAAAGCCCAACGCGCACGGATACTTACCTGAACTCTTACCAGTCTGTCAGCCTGCTGGAAGAAGCCCTCGCCAACGACGGACTTCCTTCACAATTCTCCGCCAACGACCTGGAAATGTATCGCAGATCGGTTGCCGGCGAATTGAGCGGCTTAGAGGCAATGCTATATCCCAATGTAGACTGGTATGATGAGGTATTGAAGAGTTCTTCTCCCGCACAACGTTATAACGTCAGTGTACGTGGCGGTACAAAGCGTATGCGCTATTATGCTTCCGGTGAACTATACGACCAAAAAGGGTTGATTAAGAATTTGAGTAATGACAAATATGGCAATTCTTCAAGCCCAAGCTTCCGTCGTTATGCATTCCGCGCTAATATGGACTTGTTCCTGACGAAAGATCTGACTTTCTCTGTCAACTTCGGTACTCGTTTTGAAGAACGTAAGGGTTCCAATACGACTGAAAGATCTGATTATAGCCAGATATTCTATGAAATGAACCACACCCCCGGATGGCTTTTCCCCGTATCTACAGTAGTACAAAACGGTGAAAGACAGGAAACCATCTATGGCGGTAGCTCACAGTATCAGAAAAACATCGTAGCATCCCTGGCCAAAGGCGGATATTATAAAGCTACGAATACCATCAATGAAACCAACTTCATCCTTGATTACAAGATGGACTGGCTGACTGAAGGATTAAGCGTAAAGGGTATGGCTTCATTCGACTATAACTCCTACGACAAAACCCTTTACCAGGCCACTTTCGCCACTTACGAGCTGAACAACCGCGATGATTTCGGAAATATCGATGCTTACAACCGCTTCGATGCTGATGGCGAATTAGCAGGTAGCAAAGATTCTTACACAATCTATAAGCTTTACATGGAAGCGCAAATCAACTATGCTCGCAAGTTCGGCAGACATGATGTAACAGCTATGGTGCTCTACAATCAAAATGACTATCGCTACAGAGCTGATCTTGCCAAGCGTTATCAAGGTCTTGTAGGTCGTGCCACCTATGGCTACGACGATCGTTATCTGGCAGAGGTTAACTTCGGTTACAACGGTTCAGAAAACTTCATGAAAGGCAAACGTTTCGGTTTCTTCCCCGCTTTCTCTTTAGGTTGGCGCATCAGTAATGAATCTTTCATGGAGAGTACTAAGGAGTGGCTAAACAATCTGAAGTTGCGTGCTTCTTACGGTCAGGTAGGTAACGATGTATATACCGTAGGCGGAGTGGCACAACGCTTCCTCTATGAAGAGAAATGGAGCCAGATCAGCAATGACTATATTTTCGGCACCAGTGGTAAGTCCGGCATCTACGAAACTCAATATCCTAACTATGCCGTTACTTGGGAGCGTGCCCACAAGTACAATATCGGTTTGGAGTTCGGATTGTGGAACGGATTGCTGAACGGTAACATCGACCTTTTCTATGAAAAGCGTAACGATATCCTGACCAACTATCTGACGCGCCCGGAATGGGTAGGCGTAACAATGGCTGCCGGTAACTTGGGTGAAACCGTAAACAGCGGTTTCGAGATTGAGTTAAAGCACAACAACCGTATCGGCGAAGACTTTTCATACAACGTCGGCCTGACATTCTCTCATGCCAAGAATGAAATTAAGAACATGGACGAGCCCGCACTGAAAACAGACTATCGCAAGCGCGAAGGTCATCCTATCGGTCAGTACTACGGACTGGTATGCGACGGCTTCGTAACTGCCGCCGACGTGGCTGATCCTAATTTCCCGACATCAACCTTTGGTAATGTACAGGTAGGCGATTTGAAATATCGCGATATGAATAATGATGGTTTTATTGACGAACGAGACGAAACATTCATCGGCTATAGCGATGTGCCCGAAAACACATATGCACTCACCTTGGGATGCAATTACAAAGGTATCGGTTTCAGCGTAATGTTCCAAGGCGTCGATCACGTAAGCCGTTATTATGATGCAGAAGCTATGTATGCCTTCGTCAGTGGCGGTAAAGTGAAAGAACACCATCTGGATCGTTGGAATCCTACTAAATCGGAATCCGAGAATTTGGCAAGTGCCAAATATCCATTGCTGCACTACGATAGTTACGGTGACCACAACCAGCGCCAGAACTCCTTCTTCCTGAAGAACGGTGCTTTCATGCGTCTGAAGAACATTGAGTTGAGCTATACATTGCCTGCCAAATGGGTAGAAAAAGTAGGCATGAGTGACTGCCGCCTCTACGTAAACGGTAACAACCTCATCACTTGGGATCATCTGGATGATCTGTGTGACCCGGAAAGTAACGGTTCCAACCGCTATCCGATTATGAAGACTGTGAACTTTGGTGTAAACATTAAATTCTGATAAAATGAAGAAGACATTATTATATGGCATATTTGCCCTGAGCATCGCCTCTGCCACACTTACTTCCTGCGAAGATATGTTTGGAGGCTTCCTTGACAAGCAGCCCAGTAATGAGTTGACGGGCGAAGAAGTATTCAGCGACTGGAACCTGATGTTACAGTTCCATTACGATACCTACAACTTTCTGCGCCACGGTGCCTGCCGCATCAATAATTCATGGCTGGATGCCGCTACAGACCTGGCAGAAACCAGTTACGCGACCGGTGGCGTGCGTACTACATTCAACATAGGTAATTATTACGGCAGCGGTGGCGCATCCGAACTAAGCGGTACTTGGGAACATTATTACCGTGGTATTCGCAAATGCAACATGATACTTACGCGCATAGAAAGCGTCCCCAAAAATATAGACCTGAAAGAAGATGAGTATATCAAACACAAAACTTATATCATCTCTGAAGCGCGTTTCTTGCGTGCTTGGTTCTATTGGGAACTCTTCCTGCGTTACGGTCCTATTCCTATAGTAACGGAGGTACTCGACCCTAATGGTGATTTATTGAGTAATTATACAACCCGTCCAAGTATAAAGGAATACGTTGTTGACTTTGTTCTAAAAGAACTGAGCGAATGTGAAGAAGGCCTGATGGTTTATAAAGACGCTTCAGACCAAGATGTTGCAGGACGTATCGGACAACCTATGGCTCGCGCGCTTTATAGCCGTATTATGCTGTATATGGCAAGCCCGCGCTACAGTAGCGAATCAAGCATCACGTGGCAACAGGCAGCCGATGCAGCAAAAGGTTTCATCGAAACCTACGGCGGTAACTACTCGTTGATGCAAGGTACGGACTCAAAGACAGCATTAACCAATGCCTGGTTATTGACTCCATATGAAGAAAGCAATAAAGAAATGATTTTCTATCGCAATGATGGAACCATCTCATGGAATAACATTCGCTATGATGTCCCGGTAGGTGAAGGAGGCAGTGGTGGTCTCTGCCCGTCCCAAAACCTAATAGACATGTATGACATGATTGACGGTAGTTCTCCTTTTCAGGAGTACGACGAAACCGGAGCCCCAGTTTATAACGGGGTTAATCCGAGCATCAACGCCGCAAGTGGTTACAGCGATGCCAACATGTGGGCTAATCGCGACGGACGTCTGGCAGCTTCCATTCTTTATAATGGCGTATCCTGGGGGAATGGTGTAATCAATGTTGTCAAGGGACAGCGTGATAATCCTGTAGGAAATGCTAACGCTACCCCGACCGGCTATTATGTACGCAAATACATGCCGGAAACCATCCTGAGTGCAAACCATAGCGGTAATTCACGTCGTCTCTGGACTATCATCCGCTATGCGGAAATTCTGCTGAATTATGCCGAAGCACTGAATGAAGTGCAAGGTCCTTGTAAGGAAGTATACGACCAACTCGACCTGATTCGGCATCGCGCAGGCATCACCGGCAATGTTGCCGACCGTACAGATCTGAACACCAAAGAGAAGATGCGCAACTTCATCCGCAAAGAACGCACGGTAGAATTGGCATTCGAAGAACATCGCGCATGGGACGTACGCCGCTGGAATGTAGCGGAAGAGGCATTGGGACGCAATATCATCGGTATCGATGTAGCTGCCAATGGAACCATCACCCGCAAAGTGGCCCAAAAACGCGTGTTCCAAAAGAAGATGTACCTCTATCCTATCCCTGAAGGTGAATACTGGAAAACAGGAATTGAAAACAATCCGGAATGGTAATCCTTAAATCAACTATAGAATATGTATAATTTGAATCATATCATAAAGAAAATGACCGGAGCAGGCAAAGCCTTGCTGCTGGTAACTTTACTCTTTGCCACCGGCGCTGTCTGGGCACAGAACACACAGACGTTGAAAGGCCGTATTGTGGACACGGAAGGCAATCCTATTGCCGGAGCCGTGGTGAATGTAGCCGAAGAAAGCCGCATCGTCCTCTCCGACGAGAACGGGTACTTCAGTTTGAAGAATGTAAGAGCGTCGGATGAAATATGCATCAGCAGCGTGGGATATAAAAATGCACAAGTAGCGGTAGACTTTAATGAAGGTTTCAAGATTGAACTGGAATCAGACCTTGACGAATACCTCCACACCACCCCTGTGGCATTCGGGCGCAAAGCCAAAAAGCTGGTTACCGAATCAACCTCTGTAGTAACCGGTGAAGAATTGCAAAAGCATCCTATCACAGTGCTTCAGAATGCATTCACCTCTACCGTTACCGGTATGGAAACTTACGAATGGTCCAGTGAACCGGGATGGACGGAAACAGCCATGTATATCCGTGGTATCCGTACCATGAATACCGGTGCACGTGCCCCGCTGGTTATGGTGGATAATATGGAACGTGACCTTTCTTTCCTCGACGCGTTCCCTATTGAGAACATCACCATCCTGAAAGATGCTGCCGCCACTGCAATTTACGGCATGCGCGGTGCCAATGGTGCAATCCTGGTAACTACCAAACGCGGTAGTGCGGGAAAGACGAATATCGACTTCACGCAGGAGGTAGGTTTCCAGATGTTGAGTAACAAAATGGAAAACCAGAATTCTTATAACATGGCTCTGACACGCAACCGGGTGAAATATTTGGATGGTCAGGATCCCATGTACACCGACGAACAGATTGAAATGTACCGCCGCGTATGCAACGGAGAAACACTGGAAGGTATCGATCAATACAGATACTTCAATACCAGTTGGGCCGACGAACTTTATCGCGAAACAGCTCCTATGTACAAGACTAACCTGCAAATCAGTGGTGGTAACGAACGTGCCCGCTATTATGTTTCATTCTCTTACCTCCGTCAGGAAGGCATGTGGAATGACAAGTGGACTAATTACAACGAGAACTACAACACCGGTCATACATTGAACCGCTGGAACTTACGTTCGAACATCGATATTGATGTAACCAAGCACCTCAACGTATCTCTTGACTTAGGTGGACGTATCGACAACATTACCCAGCCCACAGAAGGTGTGTTCAATTTAACTACATTTGGAGTTGTCGAAGCCAATCCGATGGAACCGGTATTCACACCGAATGGTCAGATCTACGCCTCCAGTACCGCTAACAATGCAGGTCGCTACCTCGCCGCTTCGGGTCAGGAAAAGAACCGTCGTCGTAATTTGTATTCTACATTGAACGTCAACGGTGATTTAAGCCCCATATTGAAAGGTCTGAAAGTGAATGCAACCATTAGTTTTGACTCCTATGAAACGTTCGAATCCACTCAAAGGAACAGTGTAAATTCATATAACTATGATTATATGAATATGGATGTAACCGATCCGTCACAATTCAAATATACGCAGTACACCACGTATTCCGCATTGAGTGATCCGACTCCTAACCAGCGTGAGTTCTACTACAATCTGAACTTGATGGGAGGTTTAGGTTACAGCAACAAATTCGGTCAACACACCGTTGAAGCCCGCGCATTCGCTCGCGCTTACCGTAACCAATCGAACGGATATGCATCTTCCAACCGTTATCTTTCATACAACGGACAAGTAACTTACGACTACGCCAACCGTTATATCTTCTCTGGAAACATCTCACGCATGGGTTGTGATAATTTCAGGGAAGACCAACGTTGGGGAACTTTCTACGGTGCATCCGCAGGTTGGGTAGCTTCCGAAGAGCCTTGGCTGAAAAATAAAAATATCAACCTCTTGAAACTTCGCGCTTCTTACGGTCGTGCCGGACAATCCACCACAGGCGGAGGTCGTTACGCTTATCAAAATACGTATGGTTCCGCTACCGGTTACGGTTTTGGATATTCCGGTTCTTACATCAACGGATTTGCGGAAACAATGGCTGGTAACGCCAATAACAAATGGGAAATCTCGGACATGCTGAATATCGGGTTGGACTTCGACTTCTGGAATAAAAAAATCTATGGTTCGGTAGATGCTTTCCAAGAATGGCGTTCTAACATTCTGGTTACTCGCACCAGTGTACCTTCTCTTTTAGGAATCTCCGTAGCAAAAGACTCATACGGAAAAGCTGAAACGAAAGGTTTTGAAGTTACACTCGGACATCGTCATCATATTGGTGATTTCAACTACTATATTGAAGGTATGTTAACCTACAATACGAATAAGATTACCGAAATGGACGAAACAGAACCTAACGTGGAATGGCAACGTAAAACAGGCAACCGTATCTATGACTACACTTCTGTAGCCGGCCTATACGAAAGCTCATTCAACAACGGTGTCGGCGGTTGGAACCGTTACAAATTCATTCAATGGGCCAGCGACGCCAACCTGATTGCAACCAGCCAGCAGGATGCTATTGACCATCCGGAAAAATATCCGTATAATGCAGCCTCCAATGGTGCACAGAAACTCGGTACAGCCGTATTCAAAGATTTAAATGGCGACCGCCAGATTGACTCTAACGACATGATACCGGATACATACACCATTATCCCCGAGTTGATTCCGACCCTTAACTTCGGTTTCGAATGGAAAGGTTTCGATGCCCGTGCCGTATTCACCGCTTATCTGAACCGTGATGTATTCTTGTCTCCGGCTGTTGCCTGGTCAGGATGGGGTAATCAAGGTACCCACGAAGTGGTAAAAACATGGGGTTACTATACAGACGATCCGCTTGATCCGCACAACGTGAATGCAACCTATCCTCGTCCTACTTACGGTAGTTATAATGCCATCGACAGTGACCGCGATACGGGAACTTATCAGAATGACATTTGGATTGTAAACGGCAACTTCTTGTCACTCCGCAACGTCGAAGTAGGTTATTCATTACCCAAACGGTTGATTGCAAAGGCCAACCTGACCAAGTGCCGTCTCTACTTCAGCGGATATAACCTCTGCACATGGAGCAGCGTACCCGATGGTTGTGACCCGGAAAAGCCGATGAGCTACGTATGGTGGTATCCAAAAACCCGGACATTTACATTCGGTATAAACATTGGTTTCTAATATGAAAAACAGAGAAATATGAAAAAGATATTCAAATATATGGCAGCCGCACTGCTGGCTGTAAATTTCACCTCTTGCAGCGACTTCTTAGACAAAGAGGTAGACTTGACCCTGGATGCGGAACAGGTGTTCCAGAAATTTGAGAATACCCGCGGCTATCTGGCAAATATATATACCTACCTACCGGATGCGTTCGTAGGTTATACAGATGGCCAGTTCCGTGGTGCATCACGCGATTGTATGACGGATAATGCACTCTCTTTCTGGAGTGTACATTACTATCACAGTGTATTGACAGACGCTTATTCCGCAACCAAACATTCGTTTGCAGAAGATTTCTGGCCAAAGAACTTCAAAGGCATCCGTGCCGCCAACAACTTTCTGAAGTATGCCCGCGAAAGCGTTGTGAAGAATACTGAAATGGAGGGTGACGACAACCGTTTGTACGACCGTTACATGGCTGAAGCCCGACTGCTCCGTGCCATCTTCCACTTCGACCAGGCCAGTTGGTTCGGCGATATCCCCATCGTAGGTGAAGATGAGAACGGCGAGCCCATCATTTTCGAATACACCAATCCGGAACAAATGAACATGGCACGCACCAATTGCGCCGATGCACTGAAATGGATTGCTGACGAATGTGATAAGATAAAAGACGTGTTGCCTTTCCGGTATGCACAGGAAGAGCTGAACTGGGGACGTGTGAACGGTGCTGCAGCGTATGCATTGAAAGCAAGAGCATTGTTGTACAGAGCATCACCTTTGCACAATCCTAACAATGACGCTTCCCTATGGAGGGAAGCTGCAACGGCTGCAACAGACTTCATCACGAAAAACAGAACCCAGAGCAATCCGTACAGACTGTATACTACGGCAGATAATGATACGGACAAGAACTATTATGAATGTTTCGTTTCCACGCCTCACCTGAACAACGAGTATATCTTGAGTCGTTCAGAATGGCAAACCCGTGAAATTGAACTGTTCCTGGCTCCCTGCGGATTCAGTGGTAGTGTAAACTCAACCGGACGTACCAATCCGACACAGAACCTGGTGGATAGCTATGAAACTAAAAATGGTCTTCCTATAGATAAAGATCCGTCTTACGATCCGCAGAATCCGTACGCCAACCGTGACCCACGTTTGGAGCAAACCATTCTGCACCACGGTTCTATCTGGGGAGATGCAAAACAAGATGAAGAACGTGAAGTAGATGTTACTTATGGTTCCGGCAAAGATTATCATGAACTGCACGGTGGAACACTCACCGGATACTATACTAAGAAGTTCCTGAATAATATGTCGTTCAAGAGTCCGACTACTTATACACACGCCTGTCCTATCTTCCGCTATGCCGAAGTATTGCTGAATGCTGCCGAAGCCATCAACGAAGCTGAAGGTCCAGACAATGCTTATCAATATGTGAACGAAGTGCGTGCCCGTGTAGGCATGCCACCCTACAGTGGAATGAGCCAGTCGCAGCTTCGCGAACGTATCCGCAACGAACGCCGCATCGAACTTTGCTTCGAGGACCATCGTTTCTTCGACGAGCGCCGCTGGAAGTTATTCGAAAGCAAAAGTGCCGCCAGCGAAAAGAATCTGCCCTACTACCAGCAGGTTTACAACCTTTACGGTGTAGCTGTAACTCCGGGGCAAAGTACGGTGTTCAATTACGGTCCGGCGGAAATGCACCAATCACGTGCATTCAACAGTCCGAAGAACTACTACTTCCCCATACCGGATGCCGAAATCAAGAGATTGCCTAACTTAGGACAAAATCCCGGCTGGGAAATGCAATAAAAAAATAAACTCATTAAAACTCCGAAAATATGAAACTTAATAAATGGTTAAGTATACTAGTGGTGAGTTGCTCACTGCTAATCGGTTTTACCGCTTGTGACGACGATGATAACGATTACGGTGAACTCTCACTCGGTGCTCCCGTACTGACCGAGATTGCAGCCCCTACTGCCATAGCAACTTCTGATGTAATGGTCAGTCAAAAAGATTTGGATGAAGGCACTATCAGAGTAATGACCTATGGTTTCTGCTATGATACCTCCAAGAATCCTACCATCTACAGTGCCACAGTGAAAACTCTTCCTGAGAATGGAAAGATGGAAGCAACTCTGACTGAGTTGGCAGACAATACTGTATATTATGTACGGGCTTTTGCTACTCTTTACCCTAATGGAGTAGTTTATTCGCCTGAAATGGAAATGACTGTAGGAGTAACAGAACCGGAAACACCTTCAGAAGAAACCCCTACTGAATAAAACTATATTAATTACGAGTTACAATTATAAAAGCAACGCTTTTAAATTGTAACTCGTAATTTGTTTCTCTATAGTACTAATTTACCAATAACAATTTACTTATGAAGTTCTTCAAGTGGACCCTATTACTCTTCAGTTATTCAGTTTTATCAGGAGCGTGCAGCAGCGAAAGCAATGAGCCTGACATAGACGAGACAACTATTTCCATTTCGGCACCATCTGTGTCAAATGTTACGGAAGATAGAGCAACTATAATTGCGACTATCACAACAAATACCCCATCCGCTATCTTAAAGAAAGGTATTTGTTATGATACCCAGTCTAATCCGACCATTTCCAACCGGACTGTTGAAATGAGCAGCGCAGGTCTGTCACTCAACCTGACCATAACGGAACTTGAGCCTGAAACTAAATACTATGCCAAGGCTTTTGCTACTGTAGCCAATGGAAGTCCTGTCTATTCAACAGAAATTTCATTCACAACAGCAGCCCGCAGCATTACTTCCGAATTGGACAAATACATAGCTCCTTCCTATCCTGATGATTATACCAGCATTGCAGACTGGAGCAACAGAAGCCAATGGAATTTAGCCAATGTACATGACCCCAGTATAGTACTAGCTGAAGACGGTTATTATTATATGTATCAGACGGATGCCTCGTATGGCAATGCGCATGAATACGGCGGACATTTTCACTGCCGTCGATCCAAAGACCTCGTGAATTGGGAATACATGGGAGGTACCATGAACTCACTACCCGGCTGGGTGATTCCTAAATTGAACGAAATACGCAAAGCCATGGGGTTGAATGAAGTTCAGCCTGCCATAAATACCTTTGGTTATTGGGCACCTTGTGTCCGGAAAGTCAGAAACGGGCTTTACCGCATGTACTATTCCATCGTATGCCCGGGCTTGCTCAACGGTGAGAACACTTGGGGCGAACGTGCCTTTATCGGCATGATGGAAAACACCGACCCTGCCAATAATGGAGGTTGGGAAGACAAAGGATACGTCATCACAAATGCCTCTGATAAAGAATTAAATTTCAACGTCAAGCCCGATGACTGGACAAATTGCTATTATAAATGGAATGCAATCGACCCCAGTTATATTATCGACAAAGATGGCAAGCACTATCTGGTTTACGGCTCATGGCATAGCGGCATAGCGGCGCTGGAAGTAGATGCAGCCACCGGAAAGCCACTGAATACATTGCCCAAGCCTTGGGGAACGGAAGAAGATATAGCTCCTTACGGGCAACTACTCGTCACCCGCCAAATTGGGAATCGCTGGCAGGCATCCGAAGGACCGGAAATCATTTATAATCCAAACACTGGATATTATTACCTGTTCATGGCTTATGATGCATTGGATGTACCTTATAACACACGCGTGTGTCGTTCTCAAAGCATTTTGGGGCCTTACTTAGGCATTGACGGAACAGATCTCACCAGATTCGGCGGCGAAATGCTCCCCATCGTTACACACCCCTACAAGTTCAGCAACAGCAACGGATGGGTAGGTATCGCTCACTGTGCTATTTTTGACGATGGAAATGGGAATTGGTATTATGCCTCGCAAGGACGTCTGCCCAAAGATATACCGGGTATCAATGCGAGCAATGCCGTGATGATGGGGCATGTACGTTCCATCAAATGGACCAGTACGGGATGGCCGGTAGTAATGCCGGAACGTTATGGCGCCGTGCCCCAACTGCCTATAACAGAAGATGAACTGACAGGGAGTTGGGAACATATAGACCTCTCCTATTCTTACGGAAAGCAGAAAACATCCAATACAATGACACTTTCTGCCGATCATAAAGTAACCGATGGTTCTTGGAAAGGTGCAACATGGAACTATGATACAGACAATCAGCGTATCACATTCAGCAATGGAGTGGAGGTATGCCTGCAAAGAGAAGCAGATTGGGAAGTCAGCCCAAGAACTCATACGATTGTCTATGCAGGATATACCAACAGCAAGACATATTGGGGTAAAAAGAAAAAATGAGATAAGTTCCCGTCAACATCCGGATAGGATTTGAGCCGTATCTAGTCCATATCTGCTCCGTATCTATACACTTGAACTTGGTAGAGAGTTGATAAGGAGTTGATACGGACTTAGAGGAAGGGGGGGGGAATCTGAGCTTTTAAACAGCCTCGGACATCCAACTTCTAAGGCTATTTTTTTACTTTTATGTTACATAACATATACAAGTGTTACTAATACACTCAAATAAAGTGTTACTTTTACACCCAAAATCAGATAATTATCTCATTTACATTAAAAATAGAACCATGAAAAACAGTTTTCTACTTGCAGGAATTGCCGCACTGATGTTATCTGCGTGCAATAACAAGCCAGCTCAGAAGTTGACTTTGTCCGGTCTGAATCCGGTGAATTTTCAAACAGAAGTGAACAATGCCAAAACAGACCTTTACACCTTGAAGAACAAGTCGGGCATGGAAGTATGCATCACTAACTTCGGAGGACGTATCGTTTCTATTATGGTTCCCGATAAAAACGGGAATATGCAGGACGTTGTTCTAGGCTTTGACAGCATTGCCGACTATGTCAACATTCCGAGTGACTTCGGTGCTTCTATCGGCCGCTATGCAAACCGCATCAACCAGGGAAGAATCGTACTGGACGGAGACACTATCCAATTACCGCAAAACAACTTCGGGCATTGCTTGCATGGTGGTCCCAAAGGCTGGCAATATCAGGTATATGAAGCCAATCCGATTGACGACACTACCTTGGAACTGACTCGTATTTCACCGGACGGAGATGAAAAATTCCCAGGCAACGTAACAGCTAAAGTTCTTTTCAAACTGACTGATGACAACGCTATAGATATAAAGTATAGTGCTACCACAGATAAGAAAACGGTTATCAACATGACCAACCACTCCTACTTCAACTTATCCGGTAATCCTGCAAATGCTGCAACAGATCATATCTTATATGTAAATGCAGACAATTACACTCCAGTAGACAGCACATTTATGACTACAGGAGAAATTGTAACCGTGAAAGATACTCCGATGGACTTCACTACTCCCAAGACTGTAGGACAAGACATCACAAACTTCGATTTCGCACAGTTGAAGAATGGAAACGGTTATGACCACAATTGGGTGCTGAACACAAAGGGCGACCTCTCTCAGGTAGCTGCAAAAATGACATCACCGGTAAGTGGTATTACACTGGAAGTTTACACCAACGAACCGGGTATACAGGTTTATACAGGCAATTTCCTGGATGGAACCGTAACCGGCAAAAAAGGTATCACTTATAATCAACGTGCTTCCGTTTGCCTGGAAACACAGCACTATCCCGACAGTCCCAATAAGCCCGAATGGCCGAGCGTTGTACTGGAGCCGGGACAAACTTACAACAGCGAATGTATTTTTAAATTCTCAGTAGAGAAATAATAGTTAACTTTTAAACATAAGTATTGTGGAAGCATTAGATTGGATTGTAATTGGAGTCTTCGCTTTGGCTCTGATAGGTATTATTGTTTGGGTTGTCAGACAAAAACAGAACGACTCAGCAGATTATTTCTTGGGTGGACGTGATGCTACATGGATTGCGATTGGTGCATCTATTTTTGCATCAAATATCGGTTCGGAACACCTGATTGGTTTGGCAGGCGCAGGAGCTTCCAGTGGTATGGCTATGGCACACTGGGAGATTCAGGGATGGATGATTCTTATTTTGGGATGGGTATTCGTGCCTTTCTATTCAAGAAGTATGGTATATACGATGCCTGAATTCCTGGAACGTCGTTATAATCCGCAATCACGTACCATATTGTCTGTTATCTCTTTAATCAGTTACGTATTGACTAAGGTAGCAGTTACGGTATATGCCGGTGGTTTGGTTTTCCAACAAGTATTCGGAATTAAAGAACTTTGGGGAATTGATTTCTTCTGGATTGCAGCAATCGGTCTGGTTTTGATAACTGCGTTATATACAATCTTTGGTGGTATGAAGTCTGTACTTTATACTTCTGTATTGCAAACACCTATTTTGTTATTGGGCTCACTGATTATTCTCGTTCTTGGTTTCAAAGAATTAGGTGGATGGGACGAAATGATGAGAATTTGTGGTGCAGTTACCGTAAACGATCAAGGAAATACTATGACGGAATTAATCCGCAGCAATAGTGACCCTAACTTCCCCTGGCTGGGAGCATTGATAGGATCAGCTATCATCGGTTTCTGGTACTGGTGTACCGACCAATTCATCGTGCAACGTGTTCTTTCAGGTAAGAACCAGAAAGAAGCACGTCGCGGTACTATCTTCGGTGCCTATCTGAAACTGTTACCCGTATTCTTATTCCTGATTCCGGGTATGATTGCTTTTGCATTGCATCAGAAGTATCTGGGTGCCGGTGGTGAAGGTTTCTTGCCGATGCTGGACAACGGTGTGGCAAATGCCGATGCAGCTTTCCCGACATTGGTAGCAAAACTATTGCCGGCAGGTGTTAAAGGTCTGGTAGTTTGCGGTATCCTGGCAGCTTTGATGAGCTCACTGGCGTCTCTTTTCAACTCCTCAGCTATGTTGTTTACAATTGACTTCTACAAACGCTTCAGGCCCAAAACATCTGAAAAGAAATTGGTGGGTATCGGGCAAGCAGCAACTGTTGTAATTGTGATTCTGGGTATTTTATGGATACCTATCATGCGTAGCGTAGGTGATGTACTTTATACTTACCTGCAAGACGTACAGTCTGTATTGGCACCGGGTATCGCCGCAGCCTTCCTGTTGGGTATCTGCTGGAAGCGTACTTCTGCACAAGGTGGTATGTGGGGATTGATTGCCGGTATGGTTATTGGTCTGACTCGTTTGGGAGCCAAAGTATATTATAGTAACGCAGGCGACGTGGCAGGCGGTACATTCAAATATCTGTTCTATGATATGAACTGGTTGTTCTTCTGTGGATGGATGTTCTTATTCTGTATCATCGTAGTTATCTTGGTCAGCCTGGCTACGAAAGCGCCAAGTGCGGAGAAAATACAAGGCTTGGTATTTGGTACTTCAACTCCAGAACAATTAGCGGAAACGCGCGTCAGTTGGAACCATTGGGATATTATCCATACGGTTATTATCCTGGGTATCACTGCCGCTTTCTATATCTATTTCTGGTAAAACAGTTACAAGCTACGGGCTACAAGTTACGAGTGTCGTCCGGGTATGATAGCACAACCTACTTGTAGCTTGTAGCATGCAGCTCGTAACTAAAAATATATGATGAGTAATTACTATAGTTCAAATCCAACCTTTTACGTTGGTATCGACTGCATCATCTTCGGTTTCAACGAAGGAGAACTGAGCCTGTTATTGCTGAAACGAAATTTTCAGCCGGCAATGGGTGAATGGTCTCTGATGGGTGGATTCGTGCAACAAGGTGAAAGTGTGGATAATGCTGCCAAACGTGTACTGGCGGAACTCACCGGTTTGGAAAATGTATATATGGAGCAAGTAGGGTCGTTCGGCGAAGTGGAACGTGATCCGGGAGAACGGGTTATCTCTGTTGCTTACTATGCATTGATCAACATCAACGAGTACGACCGCGAACTGGTGCACCAGCATAATGCCTACTGGGTAAACATCAATGAATTACCGCCTTTGATCTTCGACCATCCGCAAATGGTGAAACAAGCACGGGAATTGATGCAACAGAAAGCATCCACAGAGCCCATCGGCTTCAACCTGTTACCGAAGTTATTCACGCTGTCTCAACTGCAAAGCCTCTACGAAGCTATTTACGGTGAACAGATAGACAAGCGTAACTTCCGTAAACGGATAGCCGAAATGGACTACATTGAAAAAACAGATAAGATTGATAAAACAGGTTCCAAACGCGGAGCTGCCTTATACAAATTCAATGAGAAGGCATACCGCAAGGCACCGAATTTTAAATTATAAATTATGCTGGAAGAACTGAAAGAAAAGGTATTCCATGCCAACCTTGAACTGGTGAAGCATGGACTGGTTATCTTCACCTGGGGAAATGTATCGGCTATCGACCGTGAAACGGGGCTGGTAGTCATCAAACCCAGTGGTGTAAGTTATGACGATATGAAGGCGGAAGACATGGTGGTGGTTGACCTCGATGGCAAGGTAGTGGAAGGGCGATTGAAACCGTCTTCAGACACTCCGACCCACGTGGTACTCTACAAGGCTTTCCCTGAAATCGGCGGTGTGGTACACACCCACTCTACTTACGCTACTGCCTGGGCGCAAGCCGGATGTGACATTCCGAATATCGGAACGACACACGCAGATTACTTCCACGATGCCATACCTTGCACGGCAGATATGACAAAGGAAGAAGTGGAAGGAGCGTATGAAATGGAAACCGGAAATGTAATCGTGAAGCGCTTTGAAGGGCTAAACCCTGTACACACACCGGGAGTACTGGTAAAGAATCACGGTCCCTTCTCTTGGGGAAAAGATGCGCACGATGCTGTACACAACGCAGTGGTAATGGAACAAGTGGCTAAGATGGCAAGCATTGCTTATGCCGTCAATCCGAAACTGACCATGAATCCGCTGTTGGTAGAAAAGCATTTCAACCGCAAGCATGGGCCTAACGCTTACTATGGACAGTAAACAATCGACAATTAAAAATTAACAACTAAAAATTAAAGAATTATGAACGCATTTGATCAATATGAAGTATGGTTCGTAACCGGAGCACAGCTCCTGTACGGAGGTGACGCAGTTATCGCAGTAGACGCACACAGTAATGAAATGGTAGCCGGATTGAACGCCAGCGGCAAATTGCCGGTAAAGGTGGTTTATAAAGGTACGGTAAACTCTTCTAAAGAAGTAACTGAAGCTTTCAAAGCTGCTAACAATGATGAGAAATGTATCGGTGTTATCACCTGGATGCACACTTTCTCTCCTGCCAAGATGTGGATTCACGGTTTGCAGGAACTGAAGAAGCCGTTGCTGCACTTCCATACTCAGTTCAACAAAGAAATTCCTTGGGATACCATGGATATGGACTTCATGAACTTGAACCAGTCAGCTCACGGTGACCGTGAATTCGGCCACATTGTAACCCGTATGCGTAAAAACCGTAAGGTAGTGGTAGGCCATTGGCAAGATGAAAAAGCACAAGGCCAGATTGCAACATGGATGCGTGTTTGCGCCGGATGGGCTGACGCTCAGGATATGCTGATTATCCGCTTCGGTGACCAGATGAACAACGTTGCTGTTACTGATGGTGACAAGGTATCCGCTGAACAAGTTTTGGGTTACCACGTAGACTACTGTCCGGTAAACGATCTGATGAAGTACTACAATGCAGTGGAAGACAAAGATGTACAGGCAATGGTAGATACTTACTTCAAAGAATACGACCATGCTCCTGAACTGGAAAAGACCGGAACTGAAGCTTATACCAAAGTTTGGAACTCTGCAAAAGCAGAAATCGCTCTCCGTCGTATCCTGAAAGACACAGGTGCAAAAGCATTTACTACCAACTTCAACGACCTTGGTGACTTTGATCAGATTCCGGGATTGGCTTCTCAACGTCTGATGGAAGAAGGGTATGGTTTCGGTGCGGAAGGTGACTGGAAAACTGCCGCTTTGTATCGTACCACTTGGTTTATGAGCCAAGGTATGCCGAAAGGCTGCTCCTTCCTGGAAGATTACACACTGCACTTCGACGGTGAAAAGAGCGCTATCCTCCAGGCACACATGCTGGAAGTTTGTCCGCTGATTGCTGAAGCAAAACCGAAACTGGAAGTACACCGTCTTGCCATTGGTATCGATAGCGAAACTGCACGTCTTGTATTCACCAGCAAACAAGGTGAAGGCGTAGCCGCTACTATCGTTGACCTGGGTAACCGTTTCCGCCTCATCGTGAATAAAGTAGAATGTATCAAGAGCAAACCGCTGCCCAAACTTCCTGTTGCCAGCGCATTGTGGATTCCGATGCCGAACCTCGAAGTAGGTGCTGCTGCATGGATTCTGGCAGGCGGTACTCACCACACCAGTTTCTCTTATGATCTGACCGTAGAATATTGGGAAGATTATGCAGAAATGGCAGGTATCGAAATGGTAGTTATCGATGAAAATACAACTATCAGCGAGTTCAAGAAAGAACTGCGCATGAATGAAGTATATTACATGTTGAACAAAGCGCTTTGTTAATTATGAAACCAGACGCAAAATCAACCATCGAAGCAGGCAAGGCCATTCTTGGCATAGAATTCGGTTCCACTCGAATCAAGGCTGTTTTGATTGACCAGGAAAACAAGCCCATCGCTCAAGGAAGTCACACCTGGGAGAACCAGTTGGTTGACGGACTTTGGACATATAGCGTTGAGGCCATCTGGTATGGACTGCAAGATTGTTACGCCGACCTTCGCTCAAACGTGAAGAGCCTGTATGACATAGAGATAGAAGCTTTGGCGGCAATCGGTGTCAGCGCCATGATGCATGGTTATATGGCATTCAATGATAAAGAAGAGATTCTCGTGCCCTTCCGTACTTGGAGAAACACCAATACAGGTCAGGCTGCGGCTGCTTTATCAGAGCTGTTCGTTTATAATATTCCTCTGCGTTGGAGCATTTCTCATTTGTATCAGGCCATTCTGGACAACGAAGAACACGTGAAAGATATCAATTATCTGACAACGCTCGCAGGTTTTATCCATTGGCAGATAACAGGTCAAAAAGTATTGGGCATCGGCGATGCATCGGGTATGCTCCCTATAGACCCGGTTACCAAAAACTACTCCGCTGAAATGGTGACCAAGTTCGACGAGTTAATCGCTCCGAAGGGATATGACTGGAAATTGCTGGATATTCTTCCCAAGGCATTGCCGGCTGGTGAAAATGCAGGTTTCCTGACACCGGAAGGCGCTAAGATGCTCGACGTATCCGGCCATTTGAAAGCTGGAATACCGGTTTGCCCGCCCGAAGGAGATGCAGGTACCGGTATGGTTGCAACCAATGCCGTTAAGCAGCGTACAGGAAACGTATCGGCAGGTACATCTTCATTCTCCATGATTGTATTGGAGAAAGATCTGTCAAAGCCCTACGAAATGATCGATATGGTTACTACTCCCGATGGAAGTCCCGTAGCCATGGTACATTGCAACAACTGTACATCTGACCTCAACGCATGGATCAACCTGTTCAAAGAATACCAGGAACTGCTGGGTATACCTGTAGATATGAACGAAGTATATGGAAAACTCTACAACCATGCCCTGACAGGCAATGCGGATTGTGGAGGTCTCATTTCATTCAATTACATCTCAGGCGAACCTGTAACAGGATTTGCAGATGGAAGACCGATGTTTGTACGTTCGGCCAATGACAAGTTCAGCCTTGCGAACTTCATGAGAACGCACTTGTATGCTTCTGTCGGTGTCCTCAAGATTGGTAATGACATTCTTTTCAAAGAAGAAAAGGTGAAAGTTGACAGAATCACAGGACACGGAGGCTTGTTCAAGACTAAGAATGTGGGTCAGAGAGTACTTGCAGCAGCATTAAACTCACCGATTTCCGTAATGGAAACTGCCGGTGAAGGTGGTGCCTGGGGTATTGCGTTGCTGGCTTCATTCCTTGTGAACAACCAGAAGAAGCAACCTCTCGACGCTTTCCTGGACGAGCAAGTGTTTGGCGGAGACGCGGGTGTTGAGATAGCGCCTACAGCGGAAGATGTGGCAGGCTTCAACGCATACATCGAAAACTACAAGGCAGCACTGCCCATCGAAGAAGCGGCGGTAAGATTCAAAAAGTAATTCCTGCTTCAAGGAATAAACGAATGTAATAATAGAGGGAGAAGCTCCGGCTGCCACGTGGGTGCTGTTGGCACCGAAGCAACTCCCCATACATTCGTTCTACAAGCTCGGACAATGCATTGAATCAGGCAAAACACCGTTGCCCGCTCAGGCAAGGCATCGTTGCCCGTCCTAACGAAGCATCGTCGTCAGCTCTGACGAAACACCTTCGTCAGTAAGCAAATAATCCCTATACCTCAAATATAATATAATATGAAATCGATCCTTATTACTTACCTGTTCCTTTTTTGTTTTCTCCTGACCGGGAAAGCTCAAACCCAACAAGAAGTTTCCTATTTCCCTTTGCAAGACGTCAAGCTGTTGGAAAGCCCCTTCCTGCAAGCCCAGCAGACCGACCTGCACTACATCATGGCCATGGAGCCCGACCGCCTAACCGCCCCTTTCCTGCGCGAAGCCGGACTGACGCCCAAAGCGCCAAGTTATACCAACTGGGAAAACACCGGACTGGACGGACACATCGGCGGACATTACATTTCTGCACTCTCCATGATGTATGCCGCTACCGGAGACACAGCCATATACAATAGGCTGAACTATATGCTGAACGAACTACATCGTGCACAGCAAGCCGTAGGCACCGGATTCATCGGAGGCACTCCCGGAAGCCTGCAACTTTGGAAAGAAATTAAAGCCGGGAATATTCGTGCCGGAGGTTTCGACCTCAATGGCAAATGGGTACCCCTATACAATATACACAAGACTTATGCCGGACTGCGCGACGCTTACCTCTACGCCGGAAGCGACCTTGCCCGCCAGATGTTAGTGGCCCTCACCGACTGGATGATAGACATCACCGCCGGACTCACCGACCAGCAAATGCAAGACATGCTCCGCAGCGAACACGGAGGACTGAACGAAACTTTCGCTGATGTTGCCGAAATCACAGGTGACAAGAAATACCTGGAACTGGCACGCCGCTTCTCCCATAAAGTGATTCTGGACCCTCTTGTGAAGGATGAAGATCGCCTGACAGGCATGCATGCCAATACACAGATACCAAAGGTTATCGGCTACAAGCGTATCGCCGACCTCGCACAAAATGATAAAGACTGGAATCATGCTTCCGAATGGGATCACGCCGCCCGCTTCTTCTGGAACACCGTGGTAAACCATCGTTCCGTCTGCATCGGCGGCAACAGTGTACGTGAACACTTTCATCCGGCAGACAACTTCACATCCATGCTCAATGATGTGCAAGGTCCGGAGACCTGCAATACCTACAACATGCTTCGCCTGACGAAGATGCTTTACCAGACTTCTCCCGACATTCGTTTTGCCGATTATTACGAACGTGCCTTATATAACCATATTCTTGCCTCGCAACAGCCTACAAAGGGCGGATTTGTTTACTTCACCCCTATGCGTCCGGGACACTACCGCGTTTATTCGCAGCCGGAAACATCCATGTGGTGTTGCGTCGGTTCCGGTTTGGAGAATCACACCAAATACGGAGAGTTTATTTACGCCCATGCAAAAGATACGCTGTATGTAAACCTCTTCATCCCCTCCCGTCTGACCTGGCAAGAGAAAAAGGTAACCCTGGTACAGGAAACCCGCTTCCCCGACGAAGAGCAAATCCGCTTCCGCGTGGAAAAGAGCAAGAAGAAAGCATTCAGCCTCAAACTCCGTTATCCCTCCTGGGCTAAAGGAGCCAGCGTATCCGTCAATGGTAAAGTACAGGAAACGAACGCCCAACCGGGAGAGTACCTGACCATCCACCGCAAATGGAAAGCCGGAGATGAAATCACCCTGAATATGCCCATGCAGGTTGCCTTGGAGCAAATACCGGATCGGGAAAATTTCTATGCATTCATGTATGGCCCTATCGTACTTGCCAGCCCCACAGGGACAGAGAATATGGACGGGCTTTATGCAGATGACAGCCGTGGCGGACACATTGCCCATGGCAAACAGATTTCCTTGCAAGAAATACCGATGCTGATAGGTTCCGCCACGTCTCTGCCTCAATCACTCCGCAGGATAAACGACGACCTGGTTGCATTTACCTATACCGGTAGTGTCTATCCGGCACAGAAAGAAGCGTTGAAATTGATTCCCTTCTTCCGCCTTCACGATTCCCGTTATGCTGTTTATTTCCATCAGGTAACCGAAGCTGAAGTAGAAAGTATCCGCAAAGAAGTGGCATTGAGCGAGCGTAAAGCAATGGAACTTGCCAACCAGACTGTAGATCTCATTTTCCCTGGTGAACAACAGCCTGAATCGGATCATGGCATTCTATATGAACAGGCAGAAACAGGAATCAATAAAGACCGTCACTTCCGGCGTGCCAAAGGTTGGTTCAGCTATAACCTCAAAGTAAAAGAAGAAGCCACCCAGCTTATGATCACTGTACGGAAAGAGGATTATACCAAGGTAGCCATCCTTCTTAACAATGAAAAACTGACCGTTAGTCCTACGATCAGCAAACCTGATAAAGAGGGTTTTATAACGATCTGTTATTCTTTACCCCAAAAGTTAAGTGCAGGCAGCTATCCGATACGCTTCAGCCCCGACGGAACAGAGTGGACACCTGCCATTTATGAGGTTCGCTTACTCAAATAATAACATTACAAACATCATATAACTAATAACCATTATGAGAAACAAATTATTATTCAGCAGCGTTCTTTTAGCTGCATCCGTATCGCTGTCCGCACAAAAGAGTGCAACGATCACGCTTCATGCCGACCAAGGCACACAAGTTATTCCCAAAGAAATCTACGGCCAGTTTGCCGAACATCTCGGTACTTGCATCTATGGTGGACTTTGGGTAGGAGAAAATTCGGATATCCCCAATATCAAAGGTTATCGTACCGATGTATTCAATGCACTGAAAGAACTTCAGGTTCCCGTACTTCGTTGGCCGGGTGGCTGTTTTGCCGATGAATATCACTGGATGGACGGTATCGGTCCGAAAGAGAATCGCCCCAAAATGGTAAACAATAACTGGGGAGGTACAATTGAAGACAACAGTTTCGGTACACATGAGTTCCTCAACCTCTGCGAAATGCTGGGTACTGAACCTTATATCAGCGGAAACGTAGGTAGTGGTACTGTAGAAGAACTGGCAAAATGGGTAGAATACATGACTTCCGAAGGAGATTCTCCGATGGCAAGACTCCGCCGCCAGAACGGTCGTGACAAAGCATGGAAAGTGAAATACCTCGGTGTAGGTAACGAAAGTTGGGGCTGCGGCGGAAGCATGCGTCCTGAATATTATGCTGATTTGTATCGCCGTTACTCCACCTACTGCCGCAACTACGACGGCAACCATCTGTTTAAGATAGCCAGTGGTGCCAGCGATTACGATTATAACTGGACTAAAGTCCTGATGGACCGTGTAGGCGGACGTATGAACGGACTCTCTCTCCATTATTACACCGTAACCGGCTGGAGCGGAAGTAAAGGAGCAGCCACTAAGTTCGACAAAGACGATTATTACTGGACAATGGGCAAGTGTCGTGAGATAGAAGACGTTATCAAAAAGCACTGCGCCATCATGGACGAATATGATCCTAAAAAGAACGTAGCCCTTATGCTCGACGAATGGGGTACCTGGTGGGACGAAGAACCCGGCACCATTCCCGGACACCTTTACCAGCAAAATACATTGCGTGACGCTTTCGTCGCATCTCTTAGCTTCGATATCTTCCACAAATACACCGACCGTCTGAAAATGGCTAATATTGCCCAGATAGTAAATGTATTGCAATCCATGATCCTGACAAAAGGCAAAGACATGGTGCTGACTCCCACTTATTATGTATTCAAGATGTACAATGTACACCAAGATGCCACTTACCTCCCACTCGATCTGAACTGCGAGATCATGGATGTGCGCGACAATCGTAAAGTACCTATGGTAAGTGCTACAGCTTCTAAAGACAAGGACGGCAAAATTCACATCTCAATGTCTAATATCGATGCCGACAATGCACAGGAAGTTACTATCAACCTGCCGGATGTGAAGGCTAAGAAAGCCGTTGGTGAAATCCTAACTTCTGCCAACCTGACGGATTACAACTCTTTTGAGAACCCCAATAATATAAAATTAGCTCCGTTCAAAGAGGTAAAAATCAATAAAGGCGTATTGAAGATAAAACTACCAGCCAAGTCTATTGTTACTATAGAGTTACAGTAAATCAGTCGAAAAGGCTTATTGTATTTTAAACAAGAAGCAGGTAGAAGTGCCGCAAAAAAAGAGGTTCTTTCTATGTTGCGAATTACGCATAAAGAGTTATCTTTGTCGCTGTTAAAATTAACATGTGACACTTCAACCAGCTTTATTATAGTATTCAAATCAAATAAATATCAATATGAACGACAACAAACTTATGAACCGTGCAGCGGATAATATCCGTATCCTCGCTGCTTCTATGGTTGAGAAAGCTAATTCCGGTCACCCGGGCGGTGCCATGGGCGGTGCCGATTTTGTGAACGTACTCTTCTCTGAGTTTCTGGTGTATGATCCCGAAAATCCTGCATGGGAAGGTCGTGACCGCTTTTTCCTGGACCCGGGTCACATGTCACCGATGCTCTACTCTCAGTTGGCATTGACAGGCAAATTTACACTGGATGAATTGAAGGAGTTTCGCCAATGGGACAGTCCTACCCCGGGACACCCTGAACGCGACATCATGCGTGGTATTGAAAACACTTCCGGCCCGCTCGGCCAAGGTCATACTTTCGCAGTGGGTGCAGCTATCGCAGCTAAATTCATGAAAGCCCGTTTCGAAGAAGTGATGCAACAAACCATCTACGCTTATATTTCGGACGGTGGTGTACAGGAAGAAATTTCTCAGGGTGCAGGCCGTATCGCAGGTGCACTGGGGCTGGATAACCTCATCATGTTCTATGATGCCAATGACATCCAGCTTTCTACTGAAACCAAAGACGTAACCATCGAAGATACTGCCAAGAAATACGAAGCTTGGGGCTGGAAGGTGATCAAGATCAACGGTAATGATCCCGATGCTATCCGTGGCGCTTTGAACGAAGCGAAAGCAGAAAACGAACGTCCAACCCTGATTATCGGTCATACCGTAATGGGTAAGGGTGCACGCAAGGCAGATGGCAGCAGCTACGAAGCCAACTGTGCGACTCACGGTGCTCCTCTGGGTGGTGACGCTTATGTAAATACTATCAAGAACCTGGGTGGTGATCCGACGAATCCATTCATAATCTTCCCCGAAGTGAAGGAACTGTACGCAAAACGTGCCGCCGAACTGAAGGAAATTATGGCTAAGAAATATGCAGCTAAATCAGAATGGGCAAAGGCTAATCCTGAAAAGGCTGCCAAACTCGACCTGTTCTTCTCTGGTAAAGCTCCTGAAGTAAACTGGGCAGCTATCGAGCAAAAAGCAGGTGCTGCCACACGTGCTGCATCAGCTACCGTACTGGGCGCTCTTGCTACTCAGGTAGAAAACATGATCGTTGCTTCCGCCGACCTTTCAAACTCTGATAAGACAGACGGCTTCCTGAAAAAGACGCATGCTTTCAAGAAAGGTGATTTCAGCGGTGCATTCTTCCAGGCTGGTGTTGCCGAACTGACTATGGCTTGCTGCTGTATCGGTATGGCGCTGCATGGCGGTGTAATCCCAGCTTGCGGAACATTCTTCGTATTCTCTGACTATATGAAACCTGCCGTACGTATGGCTGCACTGATGGAAGTTCCCGTGAAGTTCATTTGGACACACGATGCATTCCGTGTAGGCGAAGATGGTCCTACTCATGAACCGGTAGAACAGGAAGCTCAGATCCGTCTGATGGAAAAACTGAAAAACCACAAAGGACACAACTCTATGTTGGTTCTCCGTCCGGCAGATGCAGAAGAAACAACAATTGCATGGAAACTGGCTATGGAGAATACTACTACTCCGACCGGTTTGATCTTCTCTCGTCAGGATATCGCTATGCTGCCCGCTGGAAATGACTACTCTCAGGCTGCTAAGGGTGCTTACATCGTAGCTGGTTCTGATGAGAACCCGGATGTAATATTGGTAGCCTCGGGTTCAGAAGTATCTACGCTGGTGGCAGGAACCGAATTGTTGCGCAAAGACGGCGTGAAAGTACGTATCGTATCTGCTCCTTCCGAAGGTTTGTTCCGTAGCCAGGCTCCGGGATATCAGGAAGGTGTTATCCCAGCTGATGCCAAAGTCTTCGGTCTGACAGCCGGTCTGCCTGTAAACCTGCAAGGTTTGGTAGGTGCTCACGGCAAAATTTGGGGATTGGAATCTTTCGGTTTCTCAGCTCCTTACAAAGTACTGGATCAGAAGTTAGGTTTTACTGCTGAGAATGTTTATAAGCAAGTAAAAGCAATGTTATAAAAAGCCCTGGTGCATACCGGGCGAATAATTATTCGCCCCTACAGGTTGTAACAGGCTTGTAGGGGCGAAATATTTTTCATCTGGTATCCTTATAGAGCCTGTAAATCAATCATACTACAACAGAAAATGAAAACAATTGGAATTTGTTCCGACCACGCCGGATTTGAATTAAAACAATACGTCAAGGGGTGGTTGGAAACTAAAGGATGGGAATACAAAGACTTCGGAACCTATACAACGGAGAGCTGCGACTATGCAGATTTTGCTCATCCCTTGGCATTGGCCGTTGAAGCCGGAGAGTGTTACCCAGGTATTGCTATCTGCGGAAGTGGTGAAGGTATCAGCATGACACTGAACAAACATCAGGGCATTCGTGCCGCACTTTGCTGGACAGCGGAAATTGCCCATCTGGCACGTCAGCATAATGATGCCAACGTACTCGTCATGCCGGGACGCTTCATCAGCACCGAAGAAGCTGATATGATTATGAGAGAATTCTTCAGCACACAGTTTGAGGGTGGACGTCATCAGAAACGTATTGAAAAGATACCGGTGAGATAATCATCTCAACTTGAAATTACACTTGCAGGTGCGGGAACTGGTACTTGCAGTAGTGTAAGGCAACGCTTGCGGATGTATAAGGCAACACTTGCAGTAGTGAAGGCTTACACACCCGCAAGTGTTTTTTAGTTTAGTTTATACACCTTCTTCAGAGCAAAGAAGTATAAACACATCAATTTTTACACCTTTTATGCCAAAAACTCTTCCCTATAATAGAGTCGCTTTCCGTACTTTTGCCCACATATCTAATAACCATTAAAAGTAAAACTGGAAACGCATGAAAAAAGTACTCGGAATTATTTCCCTGCTTCTCTCGGCCACATTGGCAACCGCCAACTCGATAGATTTCGATAAGGCTTTCAAAGAGAGTGCAAAGATTGAAAAGCAAATCAAGAAAACATCTTTCCCAAAACAGACGTATCTCATTACGGACTTTGGCGCCACCCCCGACACTCCGGATGCTCCCTGTCATGAGGCAATCAACCAAGCTATCGTTACATGTTGCCTGAATGGTGGTGGTACGGTTGTAGTTCCCAAAGGTACATTCTACACAGGTCCCATCACACTGAAAAGCAACGTCAACTTTCATGTAGAAGAAGGAGCCGTATTGAAATTTTCAACCGATCCGAGTCTCTACTTTCCCGGAGTTATCACCCGTTGGGAAGGAATAGACTGCTATAATGCCCGCCCGTTGATTTATGCATACGGTGAAACAAATATCGCCATCACCGGTAAAGGGACTATCGACGGACAAGGCTCCAACGAAACCTGGTGGCCTATGTGTGGCGCTCCCCGTTATGGCTGGAAAGAAGGTATGGTGGCACAGCGCAACGGAGGACGTGAACGCCTGCTGATGTACGGTGAAACCTCCACTCCTATTTATAAACGTGTAATGACACCTGAAGACGGATTACGTCCGCAACTTATCAACCTGTACTCATGTAATACAGTGCTGATAGAAGATGTAACTTTATTGAATTCTCCTTTCTGGGTTATTCATCCGCTATTCTGCGAAAGCCTTACCGTACGCGGCGTATACGTTTATAATCGCGGTCCCAATGGCGATGGCTGCGACCCTGAATCCTGCAAAAATGTATTGATAGAGAACTGTACCTTCGATACCGGAGATGACTGTATTGCTATCAAGTCCGGACGTAACCAGGACGGACGCAAATGGGGTGTTCCCAGCGAGAACATCATTGTACGCGGTTGCTACATGAAGAAAGGACATGGAGGCGTAGTCATCGGTAGCGAAATCTCCGGCGGATACCGTAACCTGTATGTAGAAAACTGTAAGATGGATAGCCCGGACCTCGACCGTGTTATCCGCATCAAGACCAGCACCTGCCGCGGCGGACTGATTGAAAATGTGTTCGTGCGTAATGTCACTGTAGGGCAATGTCGCGAAGCCGTGCTGCGCATCAACCTGCAATACGAAAACCGCGAGAACTGCAACCGCGGTTTTACTCCTACTGTCCGCAACGTTCACCTAAAGAATGTAACCTGCGAAAAGAGCAAACTTGGTGTCCTTATTATCGGTCTCGACGACGATGATCATGTGTACAATATCAGCGTTGAAGACTCCCACTTTAATAATGTTGCCAAAGATGGAAATGACATAAAAGGAGCTAAAGACGTTACGTTCAAAAATCTCTATATAAATGGAAAACTTGTAAAGTAGCGGAACCACATTTTATATCATATACGCCCGAAGTCGTGACATTCTGACAGAATTTCATTCAACTTCGGGCTTTTTATTTCCCCATTTTTCTTATTTTTCACAGAATACTTGTTCGTTGTCTCTAAATAAAAACTATCTTTGTATTCCAATAATCCGGAACTCAATACGATATGGAGCAACTGAAAACTATCAAAGAGCTTATCAATCAAGGAGATGTAGCAGAAGCTATCCGGCAGCTCGATGAATATCTGATCACCGACTCTACCGACCGGGACGAAGCTTTCTATCTCCTGGGAAATGCCTACCGTAAACAAGGTAACTGGCAACTGGCTTTGAACAACTACCAGTATGCTATCGACCTCAATCCCGACAGCCCTGCCCGTGAAGCCTATCGTATGGCAATGGATATCCTGAATTTCTTCAATAAGGATATGTATAATCAATAACATATAAAAGTAACGTAAATTATGGCAAAGATTAAAGGAGCAATCGTAGTGGACACCGAACGGTGCAAAGGCTGCAATCTATGCGTGGTAGCCTGTCCTCTGCATGTAATAGCCCTCACCAAAGAGGTGAACGTAAAAGGGTATAACTATGCCCACCAAATATTGGAAGATACCTGCAACGGCTGTGCGTCGTGCGCCCAGGTTTGCCCGGACGGATGTATCTCTGTTTTTAAAGTAAAAGTTGAATAAATCTGTAAATCAGTAGAATATGGCAGAAGAAGTTGTATTAATGAAAGGAAACGAAGCCATCGCCCACGCCGCTATCCGTTGCGGTGCTGATGGATACTTCGGTTATCCTATTACTCCGCAATCGGAAGTATTGGAAACTCTTGCCGAACTGAAACCCTGGGAAACTACCGGCATGGTAGTGCTGCAGGCAGAAAGTGAAGTGGCAGCTATTAATATGGTGTACGGCGGTGCCGGAAGTGGAAAGATGGTATTAACCTCATCGTCCAGCCCCGGTGTCAGCCTGAAACAGGAAGGTATCTCCTACCTGGCAGGTGCCGAATTACCCTGTTTGATTATAAACGTAATGCGTGGCGGTCCCGGATTGGGAACCATCCAACCCAGCCAGGCAGACTACTTCCAGACTGTTAAGGGTGGAGGTCACGGTGACTACCGTCTGATTACTTTGGCTCCCGCTTCCGTACAGGAAATGGCTGATTTCGTCGGACTGGCCTTTGATCTTGCCTTCAAATATCGTAACCCGGCTATTATCCTTGCCGATGGTGTTATCGGCCAGATGATGGAAAAGGTTGTATTGCCTCCGCAAAAGCCCCGCCGCACAGATGCAGAAGTTATCGAGCAATGCCCGTGGGCTACTACCGGCAGAGTAAACGGACGCAAGCCCAATATCATTACTTCTTTAGAATTGAAACCGGAAGAGATGGAAAAGAACAACATCCGCTTCCAGGCTAAATACAAACTGATTGAAGAAAACGAAGTACGTTTCGAAGAAATCAATTGTGAAGATGCCGCTTACCTGATTATCGCCTTCGGTTCAATGGCCCGTATCGGACAAAAAGCAATGGAACTTGCACGCGAAGAAGGTATCAAAGTCGGCATACTGCGCCCCATTACCCTTTGGCCCTTCCCCACAAAAGCCATTACAGCCTATGCCGAAAAAGTGAAAGGCATGCTGGTTACCGAATTGAATGCGGGACAGATGGTTGAAGATGTACGCCTCGCTGTGAATGGTAAAATAAAAGTAGAACACTTCGGACGTCTCGGCGGTATCGTACCCGATCCGGAAGAGATTGTAAGTGCACTGAAAGAAAAATTAATCGAGAAATGAACCCTGATAAGATAAGAAGCGTATTGAATATACTCTTTATGATACTTGCCTTGGCAGCTATCATCGTATATTTTGTTGCAAAGGATGACTTCAAACTGTTCATCTACGTTTGTGGCGCGGCAATATTCGTTAAGCTGATGGAGTTTTTTATACGGTTCACCAACAGATAAGGAGAAGTGATTATGACAAAAGAAGATATTATCAAGCCTGAGAATCTGGTTTATAAGAAACCTACTCTGATGAACGATAATCCCATGCACTACTGTCCGGGATGTAGCCACGGTGTGGTACACAAGCTGATAGCTGAAGTAATCGAAGAAATGGGCATGGAAGACAAAGCAGTAGGTATTTCCCCCGTGGGATGTGCCGTGTTTATCTATAACTATCTGGATATTGACTGGCAGGAAGCTGCACACGGACGTGCACCCGCTCTTGCCACTGCAATCAAGCGCCTGTGGCCGGACAGGCTGGTATTCACTTATCAGGGAGACGGTGACTTGGCATGTATCGGTACGGCAGAAACAATCCATGCACTGAACCGCGGTGAGAACATTACTATCATCTTCATCAACAACGCCATTTATGGTATGACGGGTGGACAGATGGCTCCTACTACCCTGGTCGGCATGAAGACTTCTACCAGTCCTTACGGACGTGATGTTCATTTGCACGGTTATCCGCTGAAGATGGCAGATATCGCCGCACAACTGGAAGGAACCGCATACGTTACCCGCCAGAGTGTACAAACAGTCGGTGCTATCCGCAAAGCAAAGAAAGCCATCCGGAAAGCATTCGAGAACTCCATGGCAGGCAAAGGCTCCAACCTGGTAGAAATCGTTTCTACTTGTAACTCCGGTTGGAAACAGACACCTGCGCAATCTAACAAATGGATGGAAGAGCACATGTTCCCGTTCTATCCGCTGGGTGACTTGAAAGACAAATAATCACATGCTAAAAGACTAAGAACAATGAAAGAAGAAATCATTATAGCAGGCTTCGGTGGACAAGGAGTATTGTCTATGGGAAAGATTTTGGCATACTCGGGACTGATGGAAGATAAGGAAGTGAGCTGGATGCCCGCTTACGGACCGGAACAACGTGGCGGTACAGCCAACGTTACGGTGATCGTAAGCGATGAGAAAATCTCCTCTCCTATCCTAAGCAAGTACGATGCCGCCATCATTCTGAACCAGCCTTCACTGGAAAAATTCGAAAGTAAGGTAAAGACAGGCGGTATCCTGATTTACGACGGATATGGTATCATCAACCCGCCGACACGTAAGGATATCAAAGTATATCGTATTGACGCAATGGATGCAGCCAATGAAATGAATAATGCCAAAGCATTCAACATGATTGTGCTGGGTGGATTACTGAAACTGAAACCGATGGTTACGCTGGATAGCGTACTCAAAGGCTTGAAGAAGACATTGCCCGAACGTCATCATCACTTGATACCGATGAATGAGGAAGCGATTAAAAAAGGAATGGAATTGATTAAAGAGGTATAATTCCATTGACTCTCACGATAAATCAATAAGCCCTTGCAATAGTTTCTTTTTGCAAGGGCTTATTTTATAAGTTACCATATTTATATCAAAGAAATAAAAAGTACGTTTGTAAAAATAGGCAAAAAAGACTGAATTCCGCAAGCGAATAATTTTTTATTGTATCTTTGCGCCTAATTATGAGACGCATTCTACTGACATATATATTTCTATTCGTATTGGGATTGCTGGCGGCACAGGCACAGCGGACACTCAATACATTGGATAACCGTGACCGCTATGGGAATCAGGTTGACCCGTCAACACAACCAGATAGCCTAGATACCAGCACTGATGTTCAAAGTATTCCGCCTAAACTCTATATGTGGCAATTAAGCGAGACTCTGGGTAACCGGACCATCGTTCCTGCCGACACTCTTTCCTTGAATTTCCAGAATACAAATCTGGTAGACGGTATGACGGGACAATATAATTTCCTGGGTAATCTCGGTTCTCCCCGTCTTTCACGTATATTCTTTGATCGTGAAAGCACCGAACCGACTATTTTTATGACGCCATTCTCCAGTTTCTTTGTTCGTCCCGATCAGGTATTCTTCACTAACAGTAATGTTCCTTATACAAATCTGACTTATTATAAAGCGGGTAATAAAGTAAACGGTGAAGAGCGATTCAAATCTTATTTTTCTGTCAATGTAAACAAACGGTTGGCATTTGGTTTCAATTTCGATTACCTGTACGGACGTGGATACTACTCCAATCAGTCTACTTCGCACTTCAATGCCGGCATATTCGGAAGTTATATTGGCGAACGTTACCAACTGCAAGCCGTCTACAACAACTTCTTCATGAAGATGAATGAAAACGGCGGTATAGCTAATGACGGCTACATTACCCGCCCCGATACGATGGCTGACGGTAAGAAAGAATACGAATCCACCACTATTCCTGTGAAGTTGGAACAAACTTCCAACCGTAACAAAGACTTCTATATTTACCTTACGCAACGCTATCGGCTAGGATTCAAGCGGAGAGTATTGAAAGAAGTGGCCCAAAACAATAATGTTAAACAGAACTTCGCTCCCACGGCAGCATCTACTGCCATGATTCCCGACACTGCCATTACAGACAGCTTAGGTATTGATAGTTTAGGTGCTGACAGTTTAGGCACCGACAGCCTTTCAGCAGAAAGGCTTGCAATGAGAAAAAGCCTGAGTCTGGATAGCCTTAACAACGCCACTGCCTTGGCAGAAGATACCAACTACGTTGAAGAATTCGTCCCTGTCACAAGTTTCATTCATACTTTTAAAGTGGAGCGCTCACGCCATCGTTTCCAATCATACAACGAACCGGAGGGTATGTATGAAAACACTTACTTCAACAAAAACGGAAGTATCAGCCGGGACTCCACCACAGCATTCAGCATAAAGAACATCTTTGGCATAGCCCTGTTGGAAGGTTTCAACAAATATGCCAAAGCAGGATTAACCGCTTATATCTCTCATAAGTTCAGCCGTTATGACCTGATGAATGCAGATTCCATGACGGTAGACCGCTTTACAGAACAAGAAATATTTGTGGGCGGTGAACTTGCCAAACGACAAGGTAAAGTCCTTCACTATTCCATAGATGGTGAAATAGGTATTATGGACAAAGCGCTGGGGCAATTCCGTGTACATGGTAATATGGATTTGAATTTCCGATTGGGAAAAGATACGGTAAACCTTATCGCACGAGGTTTTGTGACGAATACATTGCCCTCTTTCTATATGCGGCATTATCACTCCAACCACTTCTTCTGGGACAATGACAACATGGAGAAAGAATTCCGTACCCGTGTAGAAGGCGAATTAAACATTGACCGCTGGGGTACTAATCTTAGTGCCGGTGTAGAAAACATCAAGAACTATACCTATTTCAACCAGAAAGCCGTACCCGAGCAGTATAGCGGTAATATACAAATACTTTCAGCAACTCTGAAACAGAACTTCCGTGCAGGTATTTTCCATTTGGATAACGAAGTAACCTGGCAAAAGTCAAGCAATGAAACAATTCTCCCATTGCCACAACTTTCACTATACTCCAACTTATACATTCTGACCAAGTTGGCAAAGAAAGTTCTTACGGTGCAATTGGGAGCCGATGTGCGCTATTTCACCAAATACAATGCGCCGGCCTATACGCCTGCCGTTCAACAATTCCACCTGCAACCGGGAAATGACCAGGTAGAGATAGGTGGTTATCCTATAGTGAACATTTATGCAAACCTGCAACTGAAGCGTACGCGGCTATTCGCTATGTACTCTCACGTAAATCAAGGCATGGGTACGCGTAATTCTTTCCTTGTACCGCACTACCCCATCAACCCGAGCCTGCTTAAGCTAGGTGTTTCGTGGAATTTCTACGATTAAAACTCTTTCCACATGAAGATCCCGAAAGCCAAGATTCTGAAATACGCTGCTATGGGTATAATAGCTGCCTTCATTGCTACCTTCTTTTTTAAAAAGGAGAAGCAGCAAGGGCATCCGCGTGACTATGCAGAAATTGCAGCCGAGAAAATAATCCGTGTTGCCACAGAATATAACTCCATCAGTTTCTATGTTGACGGAGATACGCTATCGGGCTTTCATTATGAACTGATAGAAGCGTTTGCCCGTGACCATGGCTGGAAAGCTGCCATCACTCCCGAAATGAGTTTTGACAAACGGCTGGAAGGACTTGCAACAGGCGAGTTCGATGTTATCGCTTATGGTATTCTCGCCACCAGTGAACTGAAAGACTCTTTGCTCCTTACTACTCCGATTGTACTTAATAAACAGGTTCTCGTACAGCGCAAAGCCATATCTCCCACTGACTCTCTATTCGTTAAAAGTCAGTTAGACCTGGCAGGCAAAACCCTGCACGTAGTGAAAGGATCGCCTTCCATCCTCCGTATTCGTAATCTGGGAAACGAAATTGGTGACACTATATATATTAAGGAAATAGATAAATACGGTTCGGAACAGCTGATATCACTTGTAGCTCATGGGGATATAGATTATGCCGTATGCGATGAAAGCATCGCCCGTGCCGTGGCGGATAGTCTTCCACAGATAGATATCAATACCGATATCAGCTTTACCCAGTTCTATTCCTGGGGAGTCAGCAAACAATCACCTGTTCTATTGGACAGCCTCAACAGCTGGCTTCAGACTTTTCGGAACAGTGATGAGTTTAAATCTATCTACCGTAAATATTACCGGACTTCAAATAAAAGATAAGTTCCTTTCAAACAAGCTTATACAATAAAACCGGAAGTTCCGCACAGGGAACTTCCGGTTTTATTCTTTTCCATTCCTAGTTTCATGCCTTGAAACTAATAGCATCAAGCAAGGCTCTCTACTTCCCGAAGCCACATCTCTGATGATGAATCGCTTGGCATACGCCAATCCCCGCGCGGACTGATGGAAATACTACCTACTTTAGGTCCGTCCGGCAGACAAGAGCGCTTAAATTGTTGATTGAAAAAGCGGCGGAAGAATGTCTGCAACCATTTCTTGATTGTCTCTTCATCATACACGTCCTTAAATGTACGCGCTGCAAGGAAGAATATCTTGGAAGGACGGAAACCACAACGAAGGAAATAATACAGGAAGAAATCATGCAGCTCATAAGGACCTACCAGATCTTCCGTTATCTGTTTGATATTACCGTTTTCATCTGCCGGAATCAATTCAGGACTAATCGGAGTATCCACAATATCCAGCAGCGTCATGCGTGAAGCTTCGTCCATATCATTCTCGGCTACCCATTTCACCAGATATTTAACCAAAGTCTTAGGCACACTTCCATTCACACCATACATGGACATATGATCTCCATTATAAGTAGCCCAGCCCAATGCCAGTTCCGAAAGATCGCCCGTACCAATTACCATTCCCCAAGTCTGGTTGGCAATATCCATCAGTATCTGCGTACGCTCGCGCGCCTGAGCATTTTCATAAACTACATCATGCACATTGATATCATGGTCTATATCTTTGAAATGCTGAATACAGGCTTCCTTGATACTGACTTCACGAACAGTGATTCCCAAAGAATTCATCAGATCTACGGCATTCGTATGCGTGCGGTCTGTTGTTCCAAACCCCGGCATTGTTACACCAATAATATCTTTACGAGACCATCCCAATTTATCGAAGGTTTTGACACACACCAGTAATGCCAATGTAGAATCCAAGCCACCGGAAATGCCGACTACCGCACTCTTGGCAGCAGTGTGTACCAGACGCTGAGCTAAACCGGAAACTTGTATGGAGAATATTTCCTCGCACCGCTCGTTCAACTCAACTCCTTGCGGCACAAAAGGATGAGGGTCAAAACTACGCGTCAGGTTCAGTTCTTTGCTATTTACATATTCTGTAGAAACACGTACCGCCTCTCCCGGCGCGCAATGCGCCCGACAAGCGGAAAAAGTTGTATTAACACGACGTTCCGTGCGCAAATGTTCCACATCTATTTCACTGATAATCATCTGTCCCTCGAAAGAGAAACGCTTGCTGCGAGCTATTAGGCTGCCATTTTCGAAAATCAGTCCGTTCCCTGCAAATACCACATCCGTAGTAGACTCACCGAACCCACACGAACAGAAAACATAACCGGCAATGCAACGAGCCGACTGCTGGCTGATCAAAGAACACAAATAGTTGTGCTTACCAATCCCTTCATTATCCGCCGACAGATTAAACAGAATTTCCGCACCTTGCAATGCCAGTGAAGAACTGGGCGGAATAGGTGCCCACAAATCCTCACAGATTTCAATGCCGAACGTTGTATCCACAGTTTCGAACAATAAGTCAGTTCCCATTGGAACCACCTGTCCACAAAGGCGTACGCTCCTTTCGCTCACATCCACAGCAGATGTAAACCAGCGTTTCTCATAAAATTCCTTATAGTTGGGGAGGTAAGTCTTGGGCACTACTCCCAACACCTTTCCTTTTTGAACTACGACCGCGGCATTCAGCAATACTCCGTTCATCGCTATCGGCATGCCAAGTATGGCTATAATATCCAACTGCCTTGTGTTACTTACAATCTGTATCAATCCCATTTCCGCTTCTTCAAGCAATAATTGCTGGGCAAACAAATCGCCACATGTATATCCTGTCACACACAATTCGGGGAATGCAATAATCTGCACGCCTTTCCCTTCGGCAATGATTATTTCCTTTTCAATCTCCCGGGCATTGAACTTACAGTCCGCCACCTTGACACGGGGCACAGCCGCCGCTATCTTTACATATCCGTAATTCATAAGGATGTCATTTATAATATTTGATGGCAAAAATACGCTTATTTATCCACAAACACAAAATTATCATTTCTTTCACTCAGTATATCCCAAATTATTAGTACTTTTAGCGGCATTTTTAAAACACGTTATGCAAAACTCATGAAAGCTCCTAGTACAGTCCATAAATGGTTACTTTCCCTGATACTTCTAATCGGGTGCCTGTCAGTTTCCGCTAAAGAAAAAGAGTATATATTATTCCTCAGTTCCGTCAATGTAGAAGAAGCATGGATCCACGGTTTCCGGAACGAACTTCAAAAACGGTTCCCTTATGAAGGAAATATCGAATTACGTGAATACTTTCTGGCAGTCCCAGTGCTTACCAATGAAGAAGAAGTCAAACAAGCCCAAGATAATCTTCTGCAAACATTTCCTACACCACCTAAAGTTGTCATAATCGTAGGAGATCCGGGATGGTTGGTCAGTGCGCCCATTTTCGACGGTCCTTGGAAAAATATCCCTGTCATACTTTGCTATTCACGCGAACGGATTCCCTCTACTCTGCAAACATTATTAGCAAAAACTCCTTTGACAGAAGTAAACAGTATCCCTATCGAAGAATTTAACAAAAACTATAATATCACCGTACTGAAACAACCCTACTACATCAAGGAAACTCTGACACTTATCAGACAGCTTCAGCCGGAAGTCAACCGGATTGCTTTTATTTCCGACAATCGCTATATCAGCACAGTTACCCGCCAAGCCGTGAGTGCGGTGATGCAAAAAGATTTTCCTGATCTGAAACTGGAACTTTTATCTTCAGAGCAAATAAGTACAGAAGAATTACTGGATACACTTACCAGTTACAGGAAAACCACCGGCGTCATCTATTACGCATGGCTCCGGCAATATGGAAATAACAAGAATTACTATCTGTCGGACCATCTCAAAAAGATACTTCCCAGTTTCCTGGAAGTTCCCGTATTTACATTAGCTGACTTAAACCTGCAAGAAAATCTCTATGCTGGCGGGCATTATATTTCTATCCGCGATTTCACGGATACGGTAATGTCCACAATCAGCCGCATCCTATCGGGAGAAACAGCCTCTTCCATTCCTTACCAGAATGGCGGAGTTGCACATACTTATCTGAACTTTGCCGACCTGAAATGGTGCAAGATATCAGAAAATTTATATCCCAAAGACGCTATTTACTTCTTCCAGCCTCCTACTTTCTATCAGCAGTATAAGACTTATATCTGGATGACAACCCTATTTATCGCTTTATTTTTCATCCTATATATCTTCTATTATATTCATCCCAAAAGCATAAAAAGGAGCTGATTCTTGCCAAGGAACGTGCCGAAGAATCCGACCGTCTCAAATCTGCTTTTCTTGCTAATATGAGTCATGAGATACGCACTCCGCTCAATGCTATCGTGGGCTTTTCCAGTATCCTTGCCGAAACGGCTAATACCCCTGAAAGCCACGAATATATCCGGATTATTGAAGACAACAACTGCCTGTTGCTACAACTCATTAACGATATACTCGACCTATCCAGGATAGAAGCCGGTTTGCTGGACTTCTGTTATACCGAAGTAGACATCAACGGCTGTATCCGTAAACTTGAAGATGCTTTCCATTTTAGAATGCCTGCAAATGTGGAATGTATTGCAGAGTTTGGCATGAAGAAATGTTACATCCGTACAGAAAAGAATCGTCTGAATCAAGTACTTGGCAATTATCTCTCCAATGCCATCAAGTACACCACCGAGGGAAGTATCATCGTCGGCTACTATCCACCCAAAGACGGAAACATGCGATTCTATGTGCGGGACACCAGTTGCGGAATTTCTCCCGAAAAGCAGAAAGCCATTTTCCAACGTTTTGTAAAGCTGGACAATTTCAAACAAGGTACCGGCCTTGGCTTATCCATTTGCCAAATGATTGCCGAAAAGATGCATGCCACCGTCGGAGTTTCTTCCGAAATAGGTAAAGGTTCCGAGTTCTGGATAGAAATACCTTACCAGCCAATTCACACTATTTAATAAAAAGGAGGAAAAAAGAATGGAAATCTTTTGGTAAAATCGAATAAGTCTTTATCTTTGCAAGCGAAATAAAAATGTAATTATTACAAGTTTGAATTAAGCAAATATGGAAGTAGTAGTAGAACGATTGCAAGGACATAACATTAAACCCTCGGTACAGCGTATTGCTATCATGAAATATCTTATGGAGCACTGCACACATCCGACGGTAGATGAGATTTATACGGCATTATCTCCTACTATACCGACACTCTCAAAAACTACAGTCTACAACACGCTGAAGATTTTGAGCGAACAAGGAGCCGCACAAACGCTTACCATCGATGAGCGTAACACATGCTATGATGCCGACACCACTCCACATTCACATTTTTTATGCAAACGTTGCGGAAGAATCTATGACTTGCCGTGTGACGATGCAATAAAAAAAGTGGTAGATACGGATATGGACGGACACGAAGTGCAGGAAATCCATTATTATTACAAAGGAATCTGTAAACAATGTAAAGAAGACTAACGTTTTTATAAAACGAACGAATAACTAATTCAATTAAATCAAAAAGAAAATGAAAAAATTCAGATGTACTGTATGCGGTTACGTATATGAAGGTGATGCCGCTCCTGAGAAATGCCCGTTGTGTAAAGCTCCTGCAAGCAAGTTCGTAGAAGTTGTAGAAACCACAGAAGGCGGTCCTCTGTCTTTTGCTGACGAACACGTGATCGGTGTAGCTAAAGGTTGTGATGACGAAATGATTAAAGACCTGAACAACCACTTCATGGGTGAATGTACAGAAGTAGGTATGTATTTGGCTATGAGCCGTCAGGCTGACCGTGAAGGTTATCCCGAAGTAGCTGAAGCTTTCAAGCGTTATGCTTGGGAAGAAGCCGAACATGCTTCTAAGTTCGCTGAACTGTTGGGTGACTGTGTATGGGATACCAAAACTAACCTCGAAAAGAGAATGAACGCTGAATCAGGCGCTTGCGAAGACAAGAAACGTATTGCCACTCGTGCAAAAGCTCTGAATCTGGATGCTATCCATGACACTGTTCATGAAATGGCAAAAGATGAAGCTCGTCACGGTAAAGGTTTTGAAGGTCTGTACAACCGTTACTTCAAGAAATAATCCTTTTTAGTATTTTTAGGGGAAAGAGGTTGCCATTCTGGTAACCTCTTTTTCTATAATACTATTCATCCCCTCTCAAGTTATCCCACGAAATGTAACACATCATTTGCTATACGTTACATCCCCCTTTTATAAAGGGGTTTTCCTCCATATTATGTTTGTGAGAATATATGTTTTCAGTTACTTTTGTATCACAATTGCTAATCCCAACGTAATCATGAAAACACTATTATCCATCTTATTCCTTTTCTTTGCAACCTACGGATACAGTCAATCAGAAAAACTATTTACGGTAGACCGTGAATTATCAAACAGCAATATCAATCAGATCTATCAAGCCAAAGACGGAGTTATCTGGATAGCCACCGAAGACGGACTTAATCGCTACGACGGCGCCAAGTTCAGTGTGTACAAACACAAAGAAGGAAATGACAGTTCATTAGTGGATAACAATGTACGAATACTTTTCGAAGACAGCAAAGGGAACTTCCTGGTAGGTACACAACGCGGACTACAACTTTACGACCCGGCAACAGACCTCTTTAAAGAAATCCCTATCCTGTACCAATCAGGAATCAACATGAGCGCACATATCAGTACGATCCTGGAGCGAAAGAATGGAGAGTTATTAATTGGTACTTCCGGTCATGGCATTTACTCATTAACATTAGGAGAAACAGAACCTCTTATCAAAGAGGCACAACTACCAGTTCCCAGCTTTTTCATAACATATCTATTCGAAGACCCCAACGAAAACCTGTGGGTTTCTACAGAAGGCAAGGGGTTATACCGCATTGACAGATCGGGTCAAACCTATCACTATTTCATCGGAAAAGAGAATGCTTGGAATATTGTCACTTCTATTTGTCTGGATGAAAAAGGAAATATCTATGCCAGTAACATAAATAAAGGAATATTCATCTACGACCAGCAGAAAGATTCTTTTACCCCTATCTCCTGTCCGGTACTTCCTAACCTGCCTATCAATACAATGTATGCTGCCGGACAAGGAAAAATCTATATCGGAACCATAGGATACGGCATAAAAGTATATGACATACATACACAGAAGATAAAGGAAAGCGAGTTCAGTTTCAGTACTTTCGATTTCAGCAAAGCTGATGTACACGCCATCACAAAGGACCGAGCTGGCAACTTATGGCTGGGTATCAATGGCAAAGGAGTTATGCTTCTTCCGGCTACAACAAACCAATTCAAGTACATGGGCTACAAGTCTGTAACAACCAATAAAATAGGTTCTAACAGTATAAAAGCAGTATGTAAAGACAATGAAGGAACTTTATGGCTCGGAACGGCAAATGACGGTATATATGGTATAAAAGGAAAGAATAAGCCTTCCCTGCACTTTGAGCACAAAGAAACATCTAATTCCGTGCCGTCCACAATTAACCACATCCACCAGACAGCAGACGGCAGATTGTGGCTGGCTTCACCTTTGGAAGGACTGGCAGAGATGGATCCCAAGACCGGCCTGTGCCGATACTATAAATTACAGGACCATCATCAAAATGAAGTGAAAAATATATCGTATCTGACATCAGACAAGAACGGTGAACGATTGTGGGTGGCCGTTATGGGCGGAGGCGTGTTTTACATCGATCTAAAAACCGGAAAAGTCAACAGATGCGATACTTTTGAAAGCGGAAAAGAATATCAGGAGAATTACAATGTACTCCACAACCGTTGGGTAGCCTCATTGCTGTACACCCGCAACAATAAGTTATACATCGGCACCTACGATGGCTTAGGATGTCTGGACATACCCACAATGAACTTCGCCTCAACCTATGGGAAAAACAGGATATTCAGTGGCAGTATCATACTGACCCTCTTCGAGGATGAACAAGGTGACATCTGGGCAGGTACCACCAAAGGGCTCATTCATATAGACGGGAAAAGTGGAAGCTCTAAAACTTATACTACACACGATGGATTGCCCAATAATACCATTTGTGCCATTCAAGGCAATAAACAACATGGATTATGGATAAGCACCAATTACGGTATCACAAACATGGACCCGGAAACAGGTACCTTTATCAACTACTATGCAGGCAATGGGTTACAAGGAAATGAATTCAGCAAAAATGTAGCCTGTACAGATAAAGATGGATATCTCATCTTTGGAGGTATCAATGGTATCACTTTTTTCCGACCAGCAGAAATCACTACAGAAGTCAAAAATCCCGAGGTTAGAATTGCCGACTTCTACATCCATAACAAAGCTGTAAAGAAAGATACACGTTCCGGTAACCACGAAGTTATAGAAACAGCAGTACAGGAAGCCAGCCGATTCCGTTTATGTCATAGAGATAACTCGTTCAGCATCGAATTCTCAGCCATGGAATTTTATAATCCGGAACGGATCACCTATCTTTATTCCATGAATGGAGCAACCTGGATGGCATTAGCTCCGGGCGTCAACAGAGTTTCTTTCAGTGATCTGGCACCGGGTACTTATCACTTCAGGATGAAAGCCAAAGACTATACAGCCTACTCGGAAGAGAAAGAAATCATCATCCAGATAGATCCGGCATGGTGGGTATCAGGTTGGGCTAAATTAATATACGTCTTATTAATATTATCAATCATCGGATTCATTGTGACGCAGGTGCATCATCGTTACCGTATGCATCAAAAGATGTTGCAACACATTCATGCCGAACAAATTAACGAAGCAAAGTTACAGTTCTTCATTAATATTTCCCACGAAATACGAACTCCAATGTCGCTTATCATCAGTCCCTTGCAACAACTGATGGCAAAAGATAAGGATGCAGAATGCAGAAAGCTCTACAATACTATACAACGGAATGCCGAGCGCATCCTGCAATTGGTAAACCAATTAATGGATATCCGAAAAATAGATAAAGGACAAATGTCCCTCATATTTAAAAAAGCTGAAATAGTTAGTTTCACCCGCAACCTGTTAGAAACCTTCGAACAACAGACAAGAGTAAAGAAACTCGACTTAAAATTCCACACCTCTGCTCCTGAAATAGAAATGTGGATAGATCCCAAGAACTTTGACAAGATCATCCTGAACCTGCTGTCGAATGCTTGTAAGTTCACGCCTGAAAACGGACAAGTGGAAATCAGCCTCAGCACAGGTGAGGATACCCACCTTCCCCAAAATGCACCTCTGCGCCGATATGTTGAGCTTACAGTTGCGGACAGTGGTATCGGCATTGCTTCCACTGAACGAGAACATATATTCGAGCGATTCTACCAGATACGCAACAGTCAGAACAACTCAAATATAGGAACAGGTATCGGACTTCACCTCACGCGCTCTTTAGTAGAGCTGCATTACGGAAATATTCACGTAGAGGACAATGGCGAAGGCAAACCGGGCTCCCGGTTTATCATACGGCTACCGCTAGGAAACGGGCATTTGAAAAAGGAAGAAATAGAAGAAGCAACAACCGCCAACACCATAATAAATATCCCGGCGGCAGAACCAGCCACCATAGCTTCCCCGCTACCTTATGATGACGATGATGAAGAAGCCAGCGGTAAAGTCCGTGCCCGCAGTCGTCGCCATGTGCTTGTGGTAGAAGACGATGAAGAGATTCGCCACTACATTTGCCGCGAACTGAGCAATGACTTTTACATGACCGAATGCAGTAACGGAAAAGAAGCATTAGCATCGATATTATCCCATACGCCCGATCTGATAATCAGCGATGTGATGATGCCTGAAATGGATGGCTTGACACTCTGCCGCAAGATACGACAGAATGTGAACATCAACTATCTACCCATCATCCTGCTTACCGCCCGTACCAGCGAGGAGGACAATCTGGAAGGGTTGGATACCGGTGCCGATGCTTATCTGATGAAACCATTCAGCATTGAGTTGCTGAGAAAAACTGTCTTAAACCTCATCCGCCGCCGGGAACAATTGCGTAATGCTTTCAGTGGCCGTCAGAATCAGGAGGAACAAATCTCATTCCCAGAAGTAAAATCTCCCGATGACCGGCTTATGGAACGTGTCATGCGTGTTATCAATGAGAACTTAGGTAATCCGGCATTAACTGTCGAAATGATCAGTACGGAAGTAGGTATCAGCCGTGTACATCTGCATCGCAAGCTCAAAGAACTCACGAATCAGACTACACAGCAACTCATTCGTAACTTGCGTCTGAAGCAGGCAGCCACCCTGTTGGCCGACAAGCGGCATAGCATAACAGAAGTAGCCACATTAACCGGTTTTACGCATCCCACTTATTTCGCCACGGCATTCCGCGAAATGTATGGCATATCACCATCAGAGTATATGGAACGCCATATGGGACAGGATAAAACAAAAGATGACATCTTTTGATGTGAAAGATGCCAACTTATGCAACAAGAGATGCCAACTTTTAATAAAAAAGATGGCATCTTTTACATAGCTATTTTAAAGTTCTTGTCCGAGGGCTTTCCGTTAGGTTAAGCCTACCGGGCATATCGCCTCCGCAATCTACTATGATCTTATGCAATACTATCGCCGGACTGAGAGGGCGAATAGTCAGAGTATGTACCCCGGCCTCCAGAGTGACATCAGGAAAAGTAACTTTTGACTCTATCACCCGTGCCGCTCCTGCAGGATACATTTTTGAATAACAGTTGGCCCAAGTCAGGTCCGAATTGTAATTTACGATTTGTTCTTCACCGTCATCTAAACGAATGGCATAACTATGCCCTCCTTTAATAAAAGGCAGGGTACTATCCAATATCAGACGTACACGTACACCGGACAAGTCAGACTTTAATCGAATTTGATAGGTCAATGAAGCACCGGATACCGGTTTGGTATATGGCATCAGTGCAAGTCCGGAGAGTGTACGTCCCAAGTCCGGTATAACAGTCCATTGCGTACCGGGTTCCTGCACGGATGTAGCAAAACGCTCCGCTTCCATTACCACTACCCTACTGCTCTCTTCGTATTCATACCCCCCCATTGCCATATTTCCGTTCCGGGAAGCATCCACACGGGTTACTTCCGGCATTATATTTCCTCCTTTCGGTTCATCCCATGAAGTATAGCCTATATGGGGCTGATCCATCATGTGTTTCCATTTGCCTCCGGCAATATTATTATTATAATCGGCACATAGCTCCGCATCTCTCCGGAAGCAATACTCCACACGATCCGCCCAGACATTGGCACGCACATCATTTTCAGCAGCCAACTGCCGGTTCATGGCGGTAGCACAGTACATTTCATAAAGATTGGCCATAGCCTGCACAGGGAATAATATCAGCTCCTTATAAGCATCGCGCCTATTCTCCGGCAGCAAAGCAAACTGACGGACAGCATGTGTTTCCAATGCCAGAAACTCATCGGCCACAGCTTTAAATTCACCACTTTGCAAATTATAGGTTTTGTGATCTAACATCTCTGCCGTCACACGAGCGCAATACTTACAATAAAGATTTAAAATTCGCGCAGCTTCATCAGCATATTCATTGCCAAATTGCTGGCGGCAAAATTCTCTTGTATAATCCATCAGATTACCCGCATTAAAAGCATCAGGATTCCATGCCATTTTCAAGAAGAAATCCGTAGGAAACTCATTCGGTTTCAAATCACCTACATTCAATATCCACATCTTATCCACACCATAAGTATACGTCAGATAAAGCTGTTCCCACATATGCTGGATTTGAGTCATATTCAACCACTGATAAGCACGTGGAGCACCATGCAAATCCACATGATAGTACATGCCATAACCACCGGGATGACGTTTAACACCCGGCTCGGGCAAACGGCGCACATCTCCCCAATTGTCATCACATAACAGAATCATTACATCATCCGGTATCTGCATACCTTGATCATAATATTCCAGTACCTCACTATAAAGCGCCCATAATTGTGGAGTTTTAGAAGCAGATTTTCCCGTAACCTCGGCTATGATACGACGCTGTTCTTTCACTATATTTTCCAACAGTTTTGTATCCGTATCAGGTCCCATCGGTGCATCACCGTCACCACGCATCGCAATGGTCACCACTTCTTCTTTACCCCGCATACGCTCTATACCTTCACGAAAAAAGCGGTCGATACCATCTTTGTTTGTCTGATAGTTCCAGGCTCCATACACTTTACGATTGCGAGCATACTCCTGATGGTTACGCGCCATAGGCTCATGGTGGGAAGTACCGATTATGATCCCCATCTCATCAGCCAATGGACTGTTCATGGGATCATCCACATAGAAAGCAGCACTCCACATAGCAGGCCATAGGAAGTTGGCTTTCAGGCGAAGCAGTAATTCATACACATACACGTACATTTTACTATTGAAGCCACCATAACGTTCCGTGGTCCAACCTCCCATGCAAGGCCATTCATCATTAATAAAAATACCGCGATACTTCACTGCCGGTTCTCCGTCGGTATATACACCTTTTTTAATATAGAGTTCCTCATGCCGTTCCACCGGAACATCCGCCCACCAATACCAGGGAGATACCCCTATCTGACGAGATAACTCATAAACTCCATAGATAGTTCCACGCTTATCGCTACCAGCAATTAACAACACTTCACCCGGTATTCCTTCCACCGGATCTTTTACTGTGGTGATTATAAACTTCTCATTCTTGCCTTTCAACTCGCGGGCATCCAGTTTCTTCGATTTCACCAATTGCTTTATGAATGGAGACTCGTCAAAAGAACCAATAAGAATACGTACATTTTGCCCATCCGTACTTCCCTTCCGTTTTGCATCGGTCACTAACGCAGGACGTATATCGGCCACTCTATAAAAATCCTCCTGTAAATTATGTACAGCCGTTAATACTCCTTTATGTTCCTCATCAGCACATAAAATACTGAAACTCCTTTGTTGAGATGTTACAAGCTCCAACGTACCTTCTTCCCGAATGAAAGAGACAAACTTATCCGCCGCTTGCAGTGTCGAAGCCAGAGTGAGACAAAGTTGCAGGCAGACAATCCGTGTTTTTAATGATATTCTCATCATGTAGAAATAAATTAGATTAATAATACTATGAAACAAAGGTACACGGCTTCCAGAAGCCTGCCAAAGATCACTGTAACAGATACTTTTGAACATATTACGAGTTAAAAAAATAAGGCTGTGTTACATCAATTAAAGTCTATGATACACCCCTAATATAGAATGCAACATCAGTTAATCTTTCTGCAATAGCAACATATTTATTACTATTATTATACTTCCTACTTTTGCTTCGGGAACAAAAAGGTTCTTTATCATTATTTATTAATCTTAAAACTAAAAGAATTATGGAAAGCATGTATGACAACAGTTAATCCTGACTTTATGACATCAGAGAAAACATAGTTATTAACTATCTTAAACTAATGGTAATGAAAAATGTAAAAAAGAAAATTCAAAGGATTCCTTACTTGTTTCTTTTGATGCTTTTTAGCTGCCTGACAGCTTCGGCACAACAAGGAATAACAGTGAAAGGAACAGTCGTAGACGACAATGGCGAGACAATAATTGGAGCCTCGGTAGTTGTAAAAGGGAATAATTCAATAGGTACGATCTCAGATATAGACGGTAATTTTGTGTTGACCGTGCCCAATGAAAAGTCTGTCCTTGTCGTTTCGTTTGTAGGTATGGAGCCGCAGGAAGTGAAGGCTTCTTCAAAAGGGACAATCAAAGTAGTTCTGAAAGATGATACACAACTACTGGACGAAGTTGTAGTAGTAGGTTACGGACAGCAAAAGAAAGCGTCGGTAGTAGGAGCCATTACACAGACTTCCGGAAAAACGCTGGAGCGGTCTGGAGTAAGCAATTTAGGAGCTGCCTTAACGGGTAACCTACCGGGAGTCATTACTTCCAGTTCTACCGGTATGCCCGGTGCGGAAGACCCGAAGATTATTATCCGCACACAGAGCTCGTGGAATAATAGCGAACCCCTAGTACTGGTAGACGGTATCGAACGTGAGATGAGTTCAGTAGACATTTCCTCAGTGGAGAACATTTCTGTATTGAAAGATGCATCCGCTACTGCTGTTTATGGTGTAAAAGGTGCTAATGGAGTAATCCTTATTACGACCAAACGCGGTAAGGAAGGAAAAGCCAACGTACAGATCAAGGCAAATATGACAGCTAAAGTAGTATCAAAACTCCCTGAAAAGTATGATGCTTATGACACATTCTACTTGATGAATAACTCCATTGAGCGCGAAGCTTGTCTCAATCCTGCCGGATGGGCAAACTACACACCGGCAGCCATCATCGATAAGTATCGTCATCCGGCCAATGCCGAAGAGTGGGACCGCTATCCTAATGTGGACTGGGAGGATGAGCTTTTCAAGAAAGTCGCTATGTCCTATAATACCAGCGTCAACGTATCAGGTGGTACTAAAGTTGTAAGTTACTTCGCAGCTGTAGATTTCGTAAACGAAGGTGACTTGTTCAAGAGCTTTGAAAACGGACGTGGTTACAACTCCGGCTTTGGCTATAACCGCATCAACGTACGCAGTAACCTGGACTTCCATTTAACAAAAACGACCAAATTCTCTACCAACCTGTTTGGTTCGAATGCACAACGTCAGCTGCCTTGGGATATGAGCGATAATGACACCGGTTTCTGGAACTCAGCTTATAAATCCGCTCCCGATGCCATGCGTCCCGTCTACTCCAATGGTATGTGGGGATGGTACGCGCCGCGTGATGCCGACGTACCCAACTCTGCCTATTTCCTGGCCGTAGGCGGTAAAGAGAAACGTACCACCACCAAAATGACCACTGACTTCATTTTGGAGCAGGACCTGGCTATGCTGACCAAAGGACTGAGATTCAAGGCGAACTTCTCTATGGACTACACTTTTGCGGAAAACAAACGCGGCCTCAGTGACCAGTACAACGATGCACAACGCATCTGGGTGGATCCGGATACAGGCAATATCTCCTATAAATATGACCCTGATACAGGAACAGGACTCGACAAAGTCACTAATCCGATCTATTGGTTACAACAATCCGGTAGTGCAAACATTGGAGCCACTTATCGTAAACTATACTACTCCATGCAGTTTGACTATGCCCGTACCTTCGGCAAGCATGAAGTAACCGGTCTTGGCCTTTTCAGCCGATTAAAAGAGGCACAGGGAAGTGTGTTCCCTATCTATCGGGAAGACTGGGTATTCCGTTTTACCTATAATTACGCCATGCGCTATTTCTTCGAAGCGAATGGTGCTTATAACGGTTCCGAAAAATTCGGTCCTGATTATCGTTTCGCCTTCTTCCCCTCTCTCTCACTGGGTTGGATGATCAGTGAAGAGAGTTTCATGAAAAAACTGAAGTTCGTCGATATGTTAAAGCTTCGCGCTTCTTGGGGACGAGTAGGTGATGATGCCGTGGTCGCTCCGTGGCAGAGATTTACAGCAGGTCGTTTCTTATACAAAGATCAGTTGAGTTATAGTGGTAACACTGTCATGGGTAGCATCAATCCGGACAACTCTCCTTATACTCACTGGAAAATCTCTTCTCTGGGTAACCCGAATGTCTCTTGGGAAACTGTAGAGAAACGTAATATTGGTTTAGACTACGCTTTCTTTAATGGACTGATAGCAGGTTCAGTAGATGTATTCAACGATACCCGTACGGACATTATAATTAGTGGTGACAGCCGTGCCATTCCGTCTTATTTTGGTACAACGGCTCCCCGAACCAATTTAGGTAAAGTCAACAGCCACGGCTATGAATTGGAATTACGTTTGAATCATGTATTCAACAATGGTCTACGTGTCTGGCTGAACACCAGTATGACTCATGCCATCAATGAAATCAAGTTCAGAGATGACGCTCCTTTGCTACCTGCTTATCAGAAGGGAGCCAGACATACAATTAACCAAGTATATTCATATATCGACCATGGGAATCTGGCTACCTGGGACGATGTGATAGGTAGTAGTAATTGGACAACCGGAAATGACATGAAGTTACCGGGCGACTACAATATTATAGACTTCAACGGTGACGGTATAGTTGACAACGACGACCGTGCTCCTTATCAGTATGCCAGTACACCGCAGAACACCTATAATGCCTCTCTCGGTTTTGAGTGGAAAGGGTTCAGTTGCTTTGCCCAATTCTATGGCGTAACCAATGTAACCCGTGAAGTCAATTTCCCGACATTCCGTTCTACAGCTCACGTAGCTTATGCAGAAGGTTCATACTGGACACCGGGAGGTAATGCCACCCTACCCACTCCACGCTGGGGAACTACTGTAGACGCAGCTGCTACCGGAACACGTTACTGGTATGATGGTGCTTACCTTCGTCTGAAGAATGTTGAATTATCCTATACATTCAAGAACAATTGGCTGAAGAAAATGGGCATCAATTCCTGCCGTCTCTACTTGAACGGCGACAATCTCTACATGTGGACCGACATGCCGGATGACCGTGAAGCCAACTACGGTACAGGCTCTTCGGACGGTGCCTACCCTACGGTACGCCGCTTCAATTTTGGTATCGACATAACCTTATAATAACGAAGAGATAATTATGAATAAATATATAAATAAACTATTTATGATGTCGGCTATTGCAATGGCTGGCATAATGGGGATGACCTCATGTACAGACTATCTGAACAAAGCTCCGGAAAGTGACTACCAGGATAATGACCCCTACAAGAATTTTAAGAACTTTCAGGGTTTCACTGAAGAACTCTATAATTGTATCCCGGTAGTTTCAAACAACAAAGATGCCGGACATACTTGCTTCAACTATGGTGAAGATGAATACTGGGAACCACAGGAAATGCGTATGCAAGCCCGTAGTGTGGACAACGGAGACTTCTGGGCCTGGACTACTGTTTACTATGGTTACCCCAACAATCAAGGCTCGGCAGGTTCAGACAACCGAACTGACAAAGGTCACTTATGGGCCAACTCCTGGTATGCTATCCGTAAGGCCAATATCGGCATCGCCAACCTCGGCAATCTGATAAGCGCCACCGAGGAAGAACGTAATCTCATAGAAGGGCAACTTTACTTCTTCCGCGCATGGTACCACTTTATGCTAATGGAATGGTGGGGCGGCATGCCGTATATTGATACAGTGTTGTCTTCGGATGTAGCTCCCACGTTAGCCCGTCTTACATGGCAAGAATGTGCGGAAAAATGCGTAGCCGACTTTGAACATGCAGCCAGTCTACTTCCTGTTGATTGGGATGCAACCACCGCCGGTAAAGTGACTTTAGGCAAAAACAATATGCGTATCAACCGTATCATGGCTTTAGCTTATAAAGGCAAGACCTTGCTTTGGGCAGGCAGTCCGTTGATGAACTGGGCTTCCGGAGGCGCAAAGGAATACAATGCAGAGTTGTGCAAACGAGGTGCCGATGCTCTCGGACAAGCCCTTGCCCTCACCGAATCGACCAACCGCTACGAACTGGCTGACTTCTCCGAATATAACGACATCTTCCTGTTGCATAACTCAAGCGGCAAGCTGAACGGAGTAAAAGAGTCCATCTTTATGGAGAATATCAAGGATTATAGTGGACGCTGGCGCTGGAATATGGTTAACGACTTCCGACCTCAATCCATTGAGTATTCCGGTATTAAATGCTATCCTACCGCCAACTACGTAAACTACTATGGCATGCAGAACGGTTACCCGATTAATGACATGACAAAGGCAGATGCCGAATCAGGCTATGATCCCACACATCCCTGGAAAAACCGCGACCCACGCTTCTATAAAACCATCATGTTCGATGGTGTGAAGTGGAAAAGTACCGGTGGTGCAGGTGGAACGGCAGAACTTTTCACCGGAGGTAGAGAGAGTGAAGAAGCAAATGAAAAGAAAGGCTGCTTCACAGCCTATATGAACAGCAAACTCTGTCCGCAATTGATGAATACGGTTGACGGTTATAAAGAAAACAATATCATGATCCTCAGCCTTATGCGCCTAGCAGATGTATATCTGATGTATGCTGAAGCTACGGCTGTAGGCTACAACGGTCCGAAGGGTAAAGCTGCTACCTACTCACTCACAGCCGAAGAGGCATTGAACAAGATCCGCGAACGTGCCGGGGTTGCTCCCGTACTCGACAAGTTCCTAGGTAGTACTGCTGACTTCCTGAGCGAATTACGCCGTGAACGCGCCGTGGAACTGTCCTTCGAAGGTTTCCGTTTTGCCGACCTTCGCCGCTGGATGCTTCTCACCCAATATCCTTACACACTGAAGACCAAGATTGAGTTCGACCGTGCCGATCCTAGTGACTATAATTATGACGAACCGGAAGAAAATGCTATCAAGAACTTGCGTGAAGTAGTATTGCTTGAGCGTAAATATACCGACAGACACTATTGGTATCCGCTCCCTAAAAAGGATGTTAGCATGTATGAAGGGTTCTACCAGAATCCCGGATGGTAATCTTGACGTATTAACTAATAATGACGCAAAAAATGAATAGAAAGTTTATATATATTGGCTGTACTGTTTTCGCCATGTCTCTGTTTCATGCAAGAGGCATCCAGGCGCAAGAAGAAAACAAAGATAGCCTGGTGAATGTGGCTTTCGGTACGGTTGCCCAGGAAGACTTGACGCATGCCATTTCTACAGTCAACACGTCCGAACTGATCAAAAAAGTAAATAGTTCCAGTAGCTTAGTTGGACTGGAAAGTCTGATAGGTGGATACACCGGCAACGTATGGGGGCAAGAAGCACTTGTCCTAGTGGATGGAGTACCCCGTAGTGCAAGTAATGTACGCGCTTCGGAAATAGAAAGTGTTTCGGTAATGAAAGATGCTGCTGCCGTGGTACTTTATGGTAGTCGTGCGGCAAAGGGCGTTATCCTGATCACTACTAAACGCGGTAAAAATGAACCGATGCGCATCGACGTACGGGGCAATGCAGGCATTAATGTTCCCAAATCTTATCCCAAATATTTGGATTCAGACTGCTACATGACCCTTTACAATGAAGCTTGCCGTAATGACGGGCTGTCCCCCAAATACAGCGCATCAGATATTTACAACACTGCCATGGGAACCAATCCTTATCGTTATCCGAACATTGATTTCTATAGTTCGGACTATCTGAAAAAGGCATATTATAATGCAGATGTGACAGGTGAAGTATATGGAGGCAATGATCGCACACACTATTACCTGAATTTTGGTATGGATTATAGTAACGACCTGCTGAAATATGGTGAATCAAAGAATGCCTACAATATGCGTTTCAATGTACGCGGTAACGTAGACATGACACTTGCCTCATGGCTAAAGGCTACTACCAATGCGGCAGTTGTCTTTACCAATCAGTATGCAGGTCGCGGAAACTTTTGGGGAACTGCATCCACCTTGCGTCCCAATTGGTTTGCTCCGCTATTACCCATCGACATGATGGATACCAGCGTCGCTCAAATACAGGAATATATTACCAACAGTAATCACCTGATTGACGGCAAATATCTGCTTGGAGGAACTTCCTCCGACATGACCAATCCTTTTGCAGATCTTCTGGCTGCCGGATATGTCAAGGAAAAGGCACGTATGTTTATGTTCGATGTCAGCCTTGCCGCCGATCTGGGTTCTTTATTGAAAGGCCTGACGTTTAAGACTTCTTATAGTGTAGACTATACTTCTTACTATTCGGAAGCTTTCAGCGAGACCTACGCCGTTTATGAACCTACATGGTCTCAGGTGAATGGCAAAGATATGATTATTGCCTTGAAGAAACACAATGAAGACAAAAAAGATCCCAATGAATATGTCGGCAAGTCCACTTACGATCAGACCATGACGTTCAGTGCACAGTTTGACTATGCCCGCACGTTCGCAAAATACCACAACGTAGCAGCCACATTCATAGGCTGGGGTTATCAAACGCAGAATTCTGCTGACGAAAACCATGAAAGCAGTGATTATCACCGTACCAGTAATGTGAACTTAGGCTTACGGGCATCCTACAATTACAATCATAAGTATTATGCCGATTTCAGTGGTGCCGTGATCCATTCGGCCAAATTACCCGAAGGCAAGCGTAACGCTTTCTCTCCGTCAGTCACTTTGGGCTGGAGAATCAGCAAAGAGAAGTTTATGGAAAATGTAAAGTTTATAAACGATCTGAAAATCACAGCATCTTATGCCAACCTGCATCAAGATCTTGACATCTCCGATTATTACCTGTATAAAGGAACTTTCTCCAAAAGACAAAATGAAGGATTCTATGTACAATGGCACGATGGCACAGCGGGCGGATGGACTCCAGCCTCTAAACGTGGCGATAATCCTAACCTTGGTTTCGTCACACGTGAAGAGTTCCGTGCAGGTATTGATGCTACGCTATTCAACCGTCTGCTAAAGTTGAACGTCAACTATTTCAGGCAGGACACGAAAGGCTTACTTACCCAAGGTTCCTCTTCCATATATCCTACGTACTTTGCTTTAAGTAGTAACTCCACCTTCATGCCCTGGATCAATTATAACGAGGACAGACGCAGTGGTTTTGACTTCGCGCTGAGTGCCAACAAGAAATTCGGCGATTTTGACGTAACACTCGGTTTCAATGGTATGGTGTACTCCTCCGAAGCTCTGAAACGTGACGAACTTTACGACGAAGATTACCAGTATCGCAAAGGTCGTGCACTCGATGCTTCCTACGGTTATGTATGCGAAGGTTTCTTCCAGGATCAGACTGACATAGACAATCATGCCCGTCAAACATTTGGTACGGTAAAACCCGGTGACCTGAAGTACAAAGACATTAACGAGGATGGTGTAATCGACAGCAAGGACCAAATTGAATTAGGAAAGAACGGTTGGTCAGCTCCTCCTTTCTCCTTCGGATTGAACTTAACTGTGAAGTGGAAAAATTTCTCGCTATTTGCCATGGGATCAGGTCAAACCGGCTCTGTAGACTTTAAAAGCAGTTCCTACTACTGGAACCGCGGTACGAGCAAATTCTCAGAAGTGGTATGGGGACGTTGGACCGAAGATACAAAGGATGTGGCCACCTACCCACGCCTGACCACCACCAATGGTGACAATAACTACCGCAATTCCACTTTCTGGATGTATAAGCGTAACTATTTCCGCCTGAACCAAGTGCAATTGACGTATGATTTCCCTGAAAATACTTTCAAAGGAACGTTTGTTCGTGGTTTAAGTGTTTATTGCGGAGGTAGCAATCTGCTTACCATCTCTAAAGAGCGGAAGCATATGGAGCTGAGTACCGGTTCCCCTCAATGCCGTAACTTCTATGCAGGTTTCAAGGCTGCATTCTGATTTTATTGATTAATAAAGAAGAAGATTATGAAAAAGAAAATTATACCTTTTATAATAGGTGCCCTGATGCTCACCGGTTGTGATGATTTGTTTTCACCAGCCATCGAAAACTTCCAAGGCGTGGAAAACATGTACAACGATGCGGAATACGCACGGGGAATATTGCACAATGTATACAGTCTGATTCCGGGCTATTACGATAACAGCGAGTATGGCACGGATGACGCCGTAACCAACCAGCCAAGTAATGTGTATCTGCAAATGGCCACCGGTGCCTGGACTACAAGTTCATATAATCCACAGAATCAGTGGACCAATTCCTACGGTGCCATTCAATACATCAACCTCTTCCTGGAGAATGTGGGAGGCGTAAAATGGTCGGATGATGAAGAACTGAACAAATTGTTTGCGCAACGCCTCACTGGCGAAGCTTACGGACTCCGTGGGATGTTCTATTTTTATCTGCTTCGTGCCCATGCCGGTTTTGGTGCAAATGGCGAACTGCTCGGTGTGCCCATATTTACAGAACCTCAGACAATAGAATCGGATTTCAATCAACCGCGTGCTTCGTTTCAGGCTTGTGTAGAACAAATCTACAATGATCTTTCCGAAGCAGAGAAAAGACTTCCTTATGAGTATGAAGATGTTTCAGGAAGCGTTCCTGCAGATTTCCAGAGTCTCACACAAGACGTCGGTAAATACAACACCGTTATGGGTGCCAAAGCACGTCAGTTGTATAATGGAATCATAGCCCGTGCCTTCCGTACACGCACAGCCGTACTGGCTGCCAGTCCCTTCTTTGAAGATGTTTCCAACGCTGCCACATGGGCGGATGCCGCTAATGCCGCAGCTGCTGTAATAGACTACAAAGGAGGTCTATCAGGATTAGCATCCGACGGAGTGGAATATTACTCACCCACTATTATAAATACAATTAAGGATGGTGCCAATCCAAATGAAATCTTATGGAGAGGAAACAAAGGAAGTGGTGATAACGATCAGGAATCACAAAATTTCCCACCGAGTTTGTACGGTAATGGTTACATGAATCCATCGCAGAATCTGGTCGATGTATTCCCCATGGCCAATGGATACCCCATCAATGACGCAGCCAGCGGATACGATGCCAACAATCCTTATGCTGGACGCGATCCCCGTTTGGGCAAATACATTTTTTACAATGGAAGTACAATCAGTGAGAAGAGTATAACAATCAACATCAATGAGGGAAATCAAGACGGCGTTAACGTGACCGAAAACCGCTCAACCCGAACAGGCTATTACATGAGAAAACGCTTGCGCATGGATGTGAACTGTAATCCGGCATCCATTTCCAAACAGCCGCATTACACACCCCGTATCCGTTATACTGAAATGTACCTGAATTATGCTGAGGCAGCCAATGAAGCTTGGGGACCGAAAAACGCCAACGGCAGAGATTACTCCGCTTACGATGTAATCAAAGCCATCCGGAAACGTGCCGGCATAGGTGGTATCAATGATGCTTATCTGGAAGCATGCGCTGCAAGCAAAGACAAAATGCGTGAACTGATCCGCAACGAACGTCGATTGGAACTCTGCTTCGAAGGATTCCGTTTTTGGGATCTCCGTCGCTGGAAAGTCGACCTGAACGAACCGGTATATGGCATTAGCTGGAATGGTAACAGTTATCAGAAAATAACCGTGGAAGAACGTTCGTATGAAGATTATATGTACTGTTGCCCTATCCCCAACTCTGAGATACTGAAGTACAGCAACCTCATCCAGAATAGAGGATGGAAATAAACAAAATTGTGAACACTATTAATAAAATAGCATGATATGAAAAAGAAATTAGCATATATCGGTCTGGCTTCATTACTCTTGTCTTTCACTGCGTGCGAAAGCTCTGACAATGAATTCTCCGACTTCGATTATCAAACTGTATATTTTGCCAATCAATATGGTTTACGTACCATTGAATTGGGAGAAGACGAATTCCTCGATAACTCTTTGGATAATCAGCACAAAATATCCATTAAAGCAGCTTGGGGTGGTGGTTATACCAACCGCAAGAATGTAATTATTGATACTCAAGTAGATGAATCGCTTTGCGAAAACCTCTATTTCAAAGGAAGTAACACTCCTGTTACCCCTATGCCCACCTCCTACTACACCCTGGCCGCCAACCAGATCAATATTCCCAAGGGTGAAGTTATAGGTGGTGTGGAGGTACAGTTTACCGATGCATTCTTTGCCGATAAAAAGACTCTTGATAATTATTACGTGATTCCTCTGAAGATGACAGGCGTACAGGGTGCAGACTCCATCCTTCAGGGTAAGGCAGTCGTAGCAAACCCCATGTTGACAAATAGTGGCGACTGGAGTGTACAACCCAAGAATTTTGTACTTTATGCTGTAAAGTATGTCAATCCCTGGCATGGTGAATACCTGCGTCGTGGAGTGGATCAAGCTGTGATAAACGGTGTTTCTTCGCAATTGGTACGCCACCAGCAATATGTAGAGAAGGATGAGAAAGTAAATATTACAACTGAAAGCCTGAAAGACAATATTCTATCCTTATCAACCAAGGACGCGCAAGGTAATCTTTTCAATTACAACCTCAGCTTGACTTTTACCGAAGATGGAAATTGCACAGTAGGTAGTACTTCCGACGATCTCATCATCTCCGGTACCGGTAAATTTGTGAAGAAGGGCGAAAAGAACAGCCTTGGCGGTAAAGATCGTAATGCTATCTATCTGGACTATACAATTGACTTTAAAACCAAAAACATGCAGTACGCCACCAAAGATACGTTGGTGTTAAGCAGTCGTGCCGTACAAGGTGGCAAGTCATTCGAGATAGAAATAAGATAGTATTATCTGGTATAAACGTTTAAACAAAGAAAACATGAAATACTTTAATCATAAGATAATCGGTATTGCCATGATGTGTGTAACGGTTATGGCATGCACCGATAAGTACGATTGCAACCTTCAGGTAGAAAAGCCTGAAGAAGTGGCCAACAGCGAATACCTGGCCAGCTTCGATTTGCTGAAATCGTACATTACCCGCGATGCCGGTTCACCATTCAAGTTTACGGCAAACTTGTCTGCAACAGACTTTTTAAAAAAAGACATTGCTTACAGCACCATACTTAGTAATTTTGATGGTATAGATATTGGCGATTCCTTCATACCTGTCAATTCATTGAAAGAGGATGGTTCCTTCGATTTTGGCGGAATGCAATTAGTATCTGATGCTGTCAAAGGAACGGACATAACGCTTTATGGTGGTACGCTCTGTTCCAACCAAGGACAACGCACCGCTTACTATAATGAACTGATACAGCCCATTATTATCCCCTTCGTACCCGAGAAAGGCAAAACTGTGATTTGTGACTTCGAGAATGATGAACTCGGCACAGCTTATGGTATGACCGGGGGAAGTCTGGCTGTGGTGGAAAACGATCCGGATGGGAAGAGTGGCAAAGCACTGCATGTAGGTACCGATGACAACAAAGCTGCCTATTCACATCCTAAGTTCAACGTCAAGTTACCGGAAGGCCGAAAACTGGGCGATTACGTCAATCTGACCATTGATATGCGTATTGTAAACAGTGATGGTATATATGGAGCAGGTATGAGAGTCTTTATCAATGGACAAGAATTTAACGTAGGTACAAATGCCCAAGGACTTGGTTGTAATCCCAACACTTGGAATCGTGGAGCGGTCATCAGCTTAAATAGCGCCACAGCTCCAGGCTTCATATTGCCGGATGAAATGAAAGGACTTACTGAATTTGAGCTTGCCGTTGGATCCGCCTCTGGAGGAGCACAATATTTTCTCGATAACATCGTGATGAATTATGAGCTTCCCGGAACAGGTGTCACTAAAATTGACTTTGAAAAAGATGAACTTGGTACATCTTATCCGATGACAAACGGAAACTCTTCCGTTGTAGAGAATGATCCAGAAGGCAGTGGCAAAGTATTACACGTAGGTACGGCTGCCACCCCTTGCAATAGATCTTATCCTAAATTCACTGTAAAATTGCAAAACGGAAGAACGTTAGGTGACTACATAGGTCTTTCTCTCGACATGTACCTGATAGATGGCAAAGGTGGCTGGGGTGACGGCATGCGGGTAGTAATTAATGGACAAGAGTTCAACTGTGGCCAAGGACCGTTCAACTTCGGTTGTGAAGCTAACAAATGGGGACGAGACAAGATTTATATCACATTCCTGAAAGAAGGTGAAACTGCGGGAAGTGGAAAGATCGCCATTCCCAATTCCCTGAAGGATCTGACCGAGATAGAACTGGCCGTAGGTTCAGGCTCGGGCGAGTGGCATGCTTACATCGATAATATCAACCTCCACTGGAAAGCCGATGATACCATCATCGAGAAAACTCCCGAAGAGAAAAAGAACATCTTCACAGAAGAGATGAATAAATGGATCGGTGCTATAGTAAATGCCGGTGGTGAGTCTGTAAAAGTATGGAATATTGTAGGCGAACCACTTGACAAAACCATGGATGCCAACACCTTCAACTGGGGTGAATACTTGGGCGAAGTAGAATATGCACGTACAGCCGTGAAACAAGCCCGTGACACAGCGAAAATTGATCTCAACCTCTTCGTCAGCAATACATTCAATCAATCTGATGAGATGGGACAGAAAGCCGATGAATTGATTGCATTGGTAAAATCCTGGGAAGCAGATGATGTAACCCATATTGACGGATACAACATCCTTCTCCATGCGGTTTATTCCAAAGATGCCACTTCCCAGAAAGCCAATGAAGAGATGATTTCCGAATTGTTCGACAAGCTGGCACAGACCGGTAAACTGATACGTGTATCCGACCTCAGCATGATGGTGGAAGATACAGAGGGTAAGTTCATCCAGACCAGTAAACTGACTGCTGATGAACGGAGTGCCGCAGCCAACTATATAGCTTTCATCATGAAAGAATACCGGAAGACTATCGCATCGGACAAGCAATATGGCATATCCATTTCAAGTATGACCGAAACCAGTACCGGTAACAAGATTTGCCCCTGGACTTCGGGATACAATCGAAATGGAATGTATGAAGGAATAGTTGAAGGATTGAAATAACCCGAAGTATAATGAAACAACTTATTAGAAATCTATGCATTTTTCTGATGGGAATGTCATGTTGGGCATGCTCTGATAATAATAATGCGGAGACTGATGATAACGGGAAGGGCGCATATGCGCTCTTCCCTAAAAAGTCAATTACAGTGAGTGCCGGTGAAAATCAGACGGAGGTCGTTATAGAGTGGGCAAAAACCTCCTGGGAGATAACCTTCGAACAGGGAGATATTGTAAAAAGTATAACTCCGATGTCAGGTGGAAGCAGTGATGGAGAAAAGCAGTACACAAAAATTCAAGTGGTTTGCAATGCTAACGCTTCAATGAAACAACGTACACAGACTATTCACATTACTGACAAAACCAACAAACAGACTACTGATTTATTGATAGAACAGGAACCAGCGTTCAAGTCTGTTACACTTAATATTGACCCTACGGTGAAATATCAGCCGATAGCAGGATTCGGTGGAATGTACAATCCTAAAATTTGGTGTGGCGGAAACCTCATTTCTGCCCGGCAATTAGACCAAATGTATGGTGAGGGCGGATTGGGCTACTCCATCCTTCGCCTGATGGTTTATCCCAACGAATCTGATTGGAATGCTGATGTAGAAGCGGCTAAAGCGGCACAGGCCAATGGAGCAATAGTTTTTGCATGTCCGTGGGACTGTACAGATGCTCTCTCCGAGCAAATCAAGGTGAACGGCAAAGAAGTAAAACATCTCAAAAAAGAAAACTATGGAGCATACGCCGATCATCTTATCCGTTACATCAATTTCATGAAACAGAATGGAGTAGATCTTTATGCCATATCTGTTCAGAACGAACCGGATATGGACTTTACTTACTGGACTCCTCAGGAAGTAGTAGATTTTGTGAAGCAATACGGTGCCAAAATCCGTGAAACCGGAGTCAGACTGATGTCTCCCGAAGCATGCGGTACGCCGCCCGAATACACGGATCCGATAATCAACGATGCCGGAGCATTTGCACAGACCGATATTATTGCAGGACATCTTTATCAAGGTTTTACAGACCTGGATAATGGATACGTCAAAAATCGTCACGATTACATCTGCGGTCTCTATCCTCGCATCCAAGGGAAGACCTGGTGGATGACGGAACATCTCTTTAATGACGGAGAAAAATCAGATGATCCGTCAGCATGGGAATTCCAAAAGTGGCAATACTGCCTCAACCATCTTGGCAAAGAAATCCACATGTGTATGGAGGGCTATTGCAGTGCATACGTATACTGGTATTTAAAACGCTTCTATGGATTGATGGGCGATAATGACAAGCGCAGCCCGGTGGGTGAAGGTGAAATTGCCAAGAATGGTTACATCATGGCCCATTACGCGCAGTACGCCACAGGTACTACCCGCATTAAAGCTGTCTCGAATAATACAGGGGTATGTGCCACAGCCTACATCAATGAGGCAGGAAATGAAGTAACAGTTGTATTGCTGAATTTCACCGGAGCCACCCAGTGTATAGAAATACCGTTGGCAGGAATGAAGCGTGCAAGTGCCGTTGAAACAAATGAAAATAAAAATATGGAAGTTATCAGTACTGAGATGCTGGAATCCGGTGAGGGTGTATATGTACTGTTGTCCGGTAACAGCATAGTCTCTGTCCGGTTGACCTTATAATTGCATGAAGTGATATGGAACCACTCAAGTAGTTCATATTCTCCCCAAATGGTAAGTGTTGCCAAAGCAAAACAAAAAATTGCTTTGTGCAACACTTTTTTTTATTTTTGATGTCACGTTCGCTTTACACGTTCGTCTTAGTAATGTAAATGGAACTCAAACAATTTAAAATATCCGTTCTACCCCTCCGCAATAAGCTATTGAATTATGCGCGGAAGTTGACCGAAAGTCCGGACGATGCAGAAGATGCCGTACAGGAAGTCCTGCTCAAGCTATGGAACAAAAGGCTTGAACTGGAACAGTACCGCAACATTGAAGCATTCGCCATGACCATGACGCATAATCTCTGCATGGATATGTGGCGCACCAGGCATACTGCCAGCGTACCGTTAGAGTATGTACAGGATGCCACTCCCGGTGGAACACCGGAACGGTTGCTTGAGATAAAAGACGAAATCCGTCTGATGCATGAAATTATTAATTCATTGCCTACCTTGCAGCGCACCATCATGCGGATGAAAGACATCGAGGAGTACGAAACGGAAGAGATTGCCGACATCACAGGCTGTAATCCGGAAGCTATCCGAAGTAACCTGTCGAGAGCGCGAAAGAAAGTGAGAGAAATTTACCTGCAAACCGTACAAGAAAAAATAAGGAGGAAACAAGCATGAAGATAGAAGAATTAATAGACCGCTATTTCGAAGGACAGACCTCATGTGAGGAAGAACGCGAATTACGCAGTTTCTTCACGCAAGAAAATGTACCGGAATCGTTACAAGTATATCGTCCCTTGTTTGTCTGCCTGGATCAGGAAGCAAAAGCATTCCGGCAAGAAAGTACTCCTGCTAAAAAACTTACCTTCCGCCGTCGCTTTATTTACACGGCAGGAGGAATAGCAGCCGGAATTTTATTAGTGATCGGCATTGCCGGTACGCAGCGATACCTTCACCCCACTCCGGAAAATTACGTCATTATCGACGGTAAGCAATACACCGATGCAAACCTGGTGCATGAACAAGCCCTTGCTGCTTTCCGAGATATGCGAACTACGGAAGATGAAGTGCTTGATCTGATGTTTGAATAATAAAAAGAACTAATAGATACAATTATGAAAAAGTTCACTCATACCCTGCTATGCTGCCTGCTGCTCTTGTTCAGTACCGGCATGTATGCCCAGAAAGGACTGCAAATAGCATCCGTATTTCAGAAATACGGCAATGAGAAAGGGGCCACTTACGTGGAACTGTCCAAGATGTTATCCAAGAATTGGGACATCACCCATTACCAAAGCCTGAAACTGACAAAGGCAGAAAAAGCATTACCGGATATCTACCGGTGTCTGGAATCCGACCGGGAACATGCCAGAAAAATAAAAGAAGTGGTGACAGACGGACGTATTCAATCGGGATACTACCAGTTGCCTCCGGTAAAAGATAAAATAAACCGCTTCATACTATTCCGGCTCGGCAAGAAAGGAGAAGCCACACTTATCTATATCGAAGGCGAAATAGACAGTGACGACCTTGTCACACTGATATTCAGCAAAGACTAATTCTGAAATTTATAAATCACAAATAATAAAACTTATGAAACGAATTTTCTTTTTATTCCTTATCATGACTTCCATGACAGTCGTGGCACAAGAAAGCATCCCGCAAGATACAACTCTCTATCTCAACGGACGGAAGATCATCATTAAAGAACATGATGGCAAAATCAAAGTGAAAATGTATGAGGCGAAAGCCGACAATGACACCATCGAAAACACCCAGGTATTTGAAGGTGTGTATCTGGACGGCCGCAGCATTGAACGAACCACAACGGTTTCCGTGCCTTTTGTGAAGAAGAAAAAAGGCTATTACCGCTTTGATCCTCACTACCCCGCCATCTATTTCGGCTTTAACAAACTGGCAAGCAATACATTTCAGTACTCTGCCAAAGTACCTCAACTTGGCTCGAAATCCTGGGAATGGGGTATCAATCTGTTTAATACCGGAGTTGCCATAACCCGTAACAATCATTGGGGATTGACCACCACCCTCGGTTTAGCACGTATCGTCTATAAACTGGATGACAATTACGGCTTTGAGAAAGTAGACGACATCACCGTTTGCCGGCAAGCCGAAGATGTGGATTATCAAAAGAGTTGGCTACGCTATTGGGCTTTCCGTCTGCCTGTCAGTCTGGAATGGCAAACCAAATTCGGCAGTCGCCGTGCTTTCATTGCCGCTGGTCCGGAAGTGGAATGGCGTGTAGGGGTTAAATCCAGAGCCAAATATGATGATAAGAAACATACTTTGAGTAGCAAGCTGAATACCCATCCGCTTGGCATGAATCTGCTGCTACAGGCTGGTTACGGTTGCTTGGGGTTCAATGCCCGTTTCGCTCTCACTTCTTTGTTTGAAAAGAATAAAGGACCCGAGCTCTATCCGGCTTCTATAGGCATAGGCTGGTACTGGTAAGAGCGCTACACCAGCAATATCGATTGGTTTTAGCTGATAAAGCAAAAAGATTTCTTATCTTTGCCTTATTACTAAAACCAATCATTGTATTATGACCAAAGAAGAACTTATGAGAAAAGCGATTGAACTTTCTACGGAGAATGTCGCTAACGGTGGCGGCCCGTTTGGTGCTGTCATTGCCAAAGATGGAGAAATCATAGCTACCGGTACGAATCGTGTGACATCTTCATGTGACCCGACAGCACATGCCGAAGTCAGTGCCATTCGTGCAGCAGCCACGGCACTAGGTACTTTCAACCTCAGTGGTTGCGAAATCTATACCTCTTGTGAACCCTGCCCCATGTGCCTCGGTGCTATCTATTGGGCCCGACTGGACAAAATGTATTATGGAAACAACAAGACTGACGCCAAAAATATAGGTTTCGACGACTCTTTCATATATGATGAAATCGCTTTAAAACCTGCCGATCGCAAACTACCCTCAGAAGTATTACTACACAATGAAGCCATCAAGGCTTTTGAAACATGGAGTGAGAAGGAAGATAAGATAACTTATTAAGAGGCTGTCAACAAGAAGTTAAGAGTTTGTCAGCAAGAAGTTAACTTCTTGTAAACAAGGAATTAACTCCTTGTAAAACAATCATTTTCAAAGTATTATAAAACAGTAAAATCCCCGAAGTCCTGTGATGCAGACTCCGGGGATTTTCACAAATTTATTCTTCATCTAAAAAAAGAATATAGAGTTCAAATAGTAGTATCTGAATCTAATATTGTGCCAAAGGAATTATTCCAATCCTATAATACCCAGAGTTATATTTGGGATTCAAAGCAGGCTCATAAACAGGACAATGATATTCACCGCGTTTTCCGCAATAAGTAAATCCTACACTATCCATCTCATCCTTAATTATAATATCATCACCAAAGTTAACGATCACATCTCCTAGCTCATCACTATCTAAATACGTTGTAACAGTAGTGGATACCCTATGTTGTACAGTAGTGGAAATACCAAACTTTGCCCCAATTTTCACTTTCTCTTCCAAACCTATATCAAAGTCAAAATTAGTAGCAAAAGTAGTTGTTGTTTCTACTACATTCTGTGTCGTTGTCTGCAAATCCTTTTCTTGAATAGATATTTTCACAGAAGTAGAATATTCCTCAATATTCCAATCAAACAATGGTAAAGGTTCGGGCAGATAATATTTCTTTATACTTTTAACACCTTTAATTAGATTAGGCCTATATCTTCCTTGAGTTTGTAAATCGAGTTCAAATAAATCATATGGAGGAATGGATATTCCCTTTATTATCTCATTAGATACTAAATTAATATTGCTAACATAAACTTTTACAATAAACTCATAATTCCCATTAAACCAAAAATTCTCAGGCCCCCTATTGTTTGGATGATCTCTTGTTGCTTGAAGCTGCTCGTCATAATGATGTGGGTCATCGTCTTGATCAGATATATTACCATATACAGTATTAGGGTTTCCCAGTAGTTCAAGATAATATATACATTCCGACATTTCCTTGCAAAAGGCACCTCTACCATTATTCTCCATAATATCATAATAAACATAATCCCTTTGCCAAACTCCATTCCGATCTGCATATTTCTTTGCATCAAAAACTTTCTGAAGCCTAGCAGGAATATCTAAAGAAGAAACCCTAGTATTTGCTTTAACAAGATTATTGAACTCCTTATATTCAAATACAAAATTCATACCATTTTCTGCACGCAAAACACAAGAGTTATCATAATTCCTAGTTAACGCAGACTGTAACACAACCCTTTCAGATGGTTTTACTACAACAATAGGAAAAGCTGGTATTTCATTATTCGCAATTATATCTACTTTTCCAGTATTATCCACATACCATATTTGACCTTCTTTGTTTTTATAAGCAACGAAAGGTATTTCTTGAGCAACATTCCACTTTTCTGCTGAAAAGATGTCTTCTGGAAGAACTGGAACAAAAATTGTAAGAGTAGGCATTTTCCTATATAAAACTTGCAAGTTTTCTTTGCTCATATATTTCGATAAAAGTTCTTCCAATGTACCCTCTCCACTTAATCGTTTTTCTTTAACTAACATGTATAGGACATCATAATCATGATCAAACTGCTTTATCGCCTCTTCTTTTATAAGCTTTCTTGCACCTTCACTTTCATTAAGAACTCTAGCCAAAGCAAATGAAAATTCACTTTTTAAAGAGTTTAGGTCTATTTCATCATAACTTTCTTCAATTAATGATGAATTATTACTTGTTTCAATCATATCATTAGAACATGATCCTACAATGAATAGAGCTAATAGTAGTCCTACTTGTTTCAATCTAATATTCATAATATTAATCTTTTAATAGTAATACATTAAGTCTCATCTAATTCTGCAGAACTGTTATAAAGATAATGTTTTTATTTTAAACATATATATTTTTAGTAAATTTTGTTTAAAGAAAGCAAGAAAGAGATCATTAAGCAGCCACATACAACCATTTTAACAATTTATACAAATACCACCATAAATTTTCGCCTAATTTATAGCAATATAAAAAATCCCCAAAGTGCTGTGATGCAGACTCTGGGGATTTAGTTAATACACAAGGTATTTGCAATGAAAGGTTATTTGCTTATATTGTTACTCTTTTAGAAGCGCATACCTAAAGTAAATATCACTTGACTACGTGTGTTTGTCACTTTTGTCTTATTTAGATATTCATCATCAAAAGCATAAAAATCTGATTTGTAAGTACTATATTGATACGCCAAATCTGCATAAACTAATGAACCACGATAACCAATACCTAAAGTGTAATTACTCTTGGATTTAGCATTAGCATAGTCCGTATCTGTCATAACAGAGTTCAGCGGCAAATCCTTATATGCTCCGTCTTTATATGCTGCCGTGCTATAATTGTATCCGGCACGCAAAGCAAACTCAGGTATCACCTTATATTCTGCACCTATGCGGAATGTACTTACTCCTTTCAGCATTTCTTTGATTGTAGAATTTTCATACCCCATCTCATCCCCTTCAGGATAATAAAGACGTATACTTGAGTAATCCTGATATTCATATTCAGCACCGAGAGCAAGATTTGTACCAACTGTATATCCTAAACTTAGATTGTATTTCCATGGAGTACGGAGTTCATAATCATAAGTCATATCTTTGTTATCCAAAAAATCATAACTATCTACTGTTGTTTTATAAAACTCAGTTTCCCCCTTATCATTCTGCCCATAGATACCAGACTCAAGAAAAACATTAGTAGCCAAGGTCAACTTATAAAATGTAGGAGTATGTATTGCAAGTCCAATACGCAAAGGAGATGTTTCAAAAGGACGTATGATTGCTCCCAATTTAAAATCAAATCCTGTTCCGTCAATCTTTGTCCAGCTATTTAAGTCATAATATTCCCCTGTGTCATAATCCTCACTATAAATGGAACTTTTGGTATAATTCAAGTCATAAGCACCTACAGTTACTCCCAAATACACCCTATCATTAAAGTTGAAAGAAATATTGAAGTCATATTGATCCACCCCACCAGTTTCACGTGATCTGAACTTACTATAAGGTTGGGGAAGAAAAGCACCAAATCCTGTCAATCTGTCTTTATTATTCACATCCTCATATAAGGGATCATAAAGTGAGCCACCCCATCCTAAAGCAGCCAACCAACCTACATTATTATTATTAAATACATTATTATTAGGAGTAGCATTATCATCTATATATTTTATATCATACCCATTTTCCAACATTCCTCCAGCTTGTGAAGCCATCAAAAAAGTTTGCGAAACAACCTGCCCGTCAGGTGTCAGATTAAGCAACCCCTCCATTGACGTCGTTTTATTAAATGATTTGGAACGGTTATAGCTGAAACCGAAGTTTACATATCGCAAGGTGGTCTCATTACCAATTTTATTAGAAAGTACAAAACCAGCATTATTCAATTGCCAGCGGTTCTTATTTGAATTGAAAGTATTACCACCATACGTACTTTCTGTTCCGGTTGATGAAAAACCAAATGAAGCAGTAACATCATTACTACGATAAATACCTATACCTGCAGGATTAGTTGCAATGGTAGACATATCACCTCCCAATGCCCCCATGGCTCCGCCCATACCAACAAAACGAGCTGTTCCATTCAAATCCTTCTCTGTCATCTTTGTAACATCATATATAGTCTGCGCACCCATTCCCATTGAGACAAGCAATGAAAGGGCGACTAAAGTCAGTTTCTTATTCATAATCAATGTTCTTTCTAGTTCAAAACTATTATTACATTCACGTATCTGTTTATCTTCTTCCACCGCCTCTACTGGAAGAACCGCCTCCGCCACCACTTGAACGGGTAGAACCTCCACCACTACCTGAAGAATAGCTGCCGCTAGAGCGTGAGCTGCCACCTGATGAATAGCTGCTAGAAGAACGAGTGCTGGAAGAAGAACGATTATAATCATAAGAACGACTACTGGAACGACTACTTGCACCATTGTCATAATTACGTGGAGCAGATGAACTACCGCGGTTATAAGTTGACGAACTACGTGTACTACTACTGCGTGTACTGGTACCGGAAGGACGAACCGCAGAATTACCACGATTGCTACTACTGCGTACACTTTGCACATTGCTATTGTATGCACCACTACGAGTGCTACTCGGACGAGTATATGTTGAACGACGTGATGAAGCAGCGTCTGTCCGTGTACTCATTCCCGGACGTTCGGATGAAGCACGGGTCCCTACCACACGGCGAGTTGAACTTGTACCAGAGCTTCTTCTCACTTCTCCACTTGTAGAACCAGCACTGCGTCTTGTTTGATAGCCACTTGTAGAACCTGAAGATCTCCGTGCAGTTGATGAACCTGATACACGATTTCCTGAGGACACTCTATTTCCATAAGAACGCCTGCTCGTATAAACATTATTGTTGCTCCAATGGTTGCCTCCCCAGTGTCCACCGCCACCGGGATACCAGCCACCGCCAGGATAATAATGATGGTGATGATGTCCCCATCCCCAACTCCAGCCACCGTAGAAACCGCCCCAGCCATAGGCCCAGCCACCGTAACTGTAATAAGGTGAGTATCCACCCCAACCATAATAAGGATAGCCTCCCCATCCGTAGGAGTTATAACGCCAATCCCACCATAAGCGGTTAGAGAAAGTCGGGAAAGCATACGCATACATTCCGTCAGTATAAACGTTCCAGTCCCATGAATTCAGACCGTAAACGATATCCCAATAATACGGGCTACTGATGCTCACCGCATAACGCGGGTTGCGGAAACGTACGATACGCATAGCATATTCATAATCATCTTCCGAACCATCGAAGCCATTTACCCATTCACCATCCGGATCGGGCACTGCTTTTTCCTTAATATATAAGGTATCATCTTCCATTACGAAGTCATTCTCACGAGAATCATAACGACGGTTATATTCGTCTACATCACGTGTATTTCCTTTACGATCCTGTACTACAACAGTAGTATTACCTGGCGACGTATAAACCGTAGTTGGTGCATTCGACTTTACTACAATTTCTTCAGTCGGAGCAGAGCTTGTAACTTTCTTCTCCTGCTTCTTTTCCTTCTTATCCTTAGAAGGAATGTAGTAAAGGTCGTCATCTATGCTCTGCGCCGAAACCATCCAAGGGAGGCACAAGGCAAAAAGCGATAAAAAAACAATCTTTTTCATATGGGTGTGGTTTATAGGTTTTACATTAATCCATTTTATCACGTCACAAAGATAGCGATGGATTTTACCGCATACAGGAGAATTTCCCCAAATGATTATAGGGATTTCCCTAAATGCCCTATCTTTATAGAAGATAAGCTGCATCTCAGCATAACTTTTTCATGCAAGCATGAAAGTTCTGCATTCGATTTGCATTATCTTTGCAGCTAGTAAACAAATATACAAAGAAACTGGTTCGCTTCGCTAACAATCGCTTTGCATTTAACAATAAATTATATTCCAATGAAATATTTAGAATTTATTTTCCGCACTTCCCCTTGTACAGAAGTAGTAAACGATGTGCTTTCCGCTATCCTAGGTGATGCAGGTTTTGAAAGTTTTGTTGAGCAAGAAGATGGTATTGCCGCCTATATACAAAAAGATTTGTATGATGAAGCAACTGTAAAAGCAGCTATTGACGAGTTCCCCCTACCGGACACACAAATCGAATATACTTTTACAGAAGCCGAAGATAAAGACTGGAATGAGGAATGGGAAAAGAACTTCTTCCAACCGATTGTGATTGGTGACCGCTGTGTCATCCACAGCACCTTCCATCACGATGTTCCCCAAACAGAGTATGACATTGTTATCAATCCACAAATGGCTTTCGGCACAGGACATCACGAAACCACCAGCCTCATTATCGGTGAACTACTGGACAGCGACCTGCAAGGCAAGTCCCTTCTCGATATGGGTTGCGGCACTTCTATCCTTGCCATTCTTGCTCGCATGCGTGGTGCAGAACCTTGTACTGCCATTGATATTGATGAATGGTGCGTTCGTAACTCACTTGAAAACATCGAATTGAACCACGTAGACAATATTTCTGTATTTCAGGGAGATGCCTCTTCACTGGAAGATAAAGGTCCGTTTGACGTAGTCATCGCCAACATCAACCGGAACATTCTGCTGAATGACATGAAACAGTATGTGCGTTGCATGCACAAGGGCTCCCAACTCTTTATGAGTGGATTCTATGTGGATGACATTCCTCTGATCCAGGCAGAGGCCGAACGTAACGGATTACACTTTGTACACCATCAGGAGAAAAACCGTTGGGCAGCAGTGAAATTTGAACTTTAAAGCTTACTCATCCTGGGTAGCATCTACCGGAGAACACCGGCTGATGCTACCTGTTCAATTATGGACAAAAAAAATCCCGACAAGACAATAATTGTCTGCCGGGAGCCAGTATGAGTATTATTTTTGAGCTTATAAATGTTATCAAAAATAAATATTTAAACAGATATTATTTTTTCCATATATAATAAGGTATAAATAATACCTTTATACATTTCAACAGCTTCTTTACGAATGTACAATACTCCAAAATGTCAGAAAAATAATTTTAAAATATTCTTTCACAGAACGGTGATTGATATACTTCATATTATATTGAATTTTATCTGGAAGAATTTGTTCCATATACGCACGATCTGCATCTTCTGCCTGTCCCAAAATCGTATTTTCATCTACATACTCTATAGATGCATAATCTGTAATCCCAGGACGAACAGACAGTACCCTTCTTTGCTCTTCCGTATATAGGTCAACATATTTCCGAACTTCCGGGCGAGGACCTACCAAGCTCATATCTCCTTTCAGTACATTGAATAATTGTGGCAATTCATCCAATTTGTACTTACGAATAAAGTATCCAATACGAGTAATTCGCGGATCACGTCCACCTACTGTTATCAAGCCCTGTTTATCCGAACCGATACGCATTGAACGGAATTTGTAGACATAAAATTCTCTACCATTACGCCCTACACGCAACTGTTTATAAAAACCACCGCCTTTACTTTCCAAACGAATAGTTATATATAACAATAAAAAAACAGGAAAGAGCACAATTATGCCCAAAAGAGAAAAGAGAATATCAAAAAAACGAATCATCATTTATCACCAATCACTTTCCAATATGCTTCCTTTACAACTCTAATAATAAAATTCAATTTTTCTCCATCTAATTGTGGATAAATAGGCAAAGAAATTTCTCCTTTAAAATTTTCATAAGCTTGCGGATAATTTTTTATATCATATCCTAATGAGCTGAAAAATGAAAGCATCGGCATTGGAATAAAATGAACATTTACAGCAACTTCGCTTTTCGCAATTTCATTAATCATTCGATCGCGTTGTTCTTCTGTAAATTCTTTAATACGTAGAGCGTAAATATGATATGAACTTTCCTTTTCTCCAGCAACCGAAGGGGGTAAAATAGTCCAATCACAATCAGCAAATGCTTCCGAGTAAGCATTAAAGACTCTTTTCCTTTCCTTCAGTAATTTGGGGTATTCTCGTATCTGAGCTAGACCAATAGCCGCATTTACATCAGCCATGTTTATTTTCATACCTAAACCTACTATGTCATAACGCCAACCACCAGCTTTCGACTTAGAAAAAGCATCTTTAGTCTGGCAATTCAAACTCATCATACGAAGCTCTTTATAAAGCTCCGTATTATCAAATGGTTCAGGTAAATTTAGACAGATGGCTCCTCCTTCAGCTGTCGTCACATTCTTTACAGCATGAAGAGAAAAGATAGCGACGTCTGTTTCACATCCTGTACGCTGATTTTTGCTGTAATAAGCTCCTAAAGAGTGCGCTGCATCATTCATTACAAGAATGCGTCCTAACTTTTCCTGTACCGGAGATGCTACCTGAAATAAACTCTGCACTTCAGGCTCTTTAACCAGTTTCATGATACGATCATAATCACAAGGAAAACCTGCAATATCTACTGGAATAATAGCTTTAGTCCTTGGAGTAATCGCTTTGCGAATAGCTTCTACGGAGATATTAAAATCCTCCCCGGAATCTACCATGACTGGCTTTGCACCAGCATGAAGCACTGCTAAAGCCGTGGCACTATACGTATATGCTGGTACAATTACCTCATCCTCCTCTGTCACTCCCAACCAACGGAGCATCATTATAGCGCCCGAAGTCCAAGAGTTTACACAAAGCACTTCTTGAGCATTAGAAAAGACTCTGATTTCTTCTTCCAATGCTTTCACTTTAGGTCCGGAAGTTATCCAGCCGGAACGTAACGAATCAACGACTTCGTTGATGACCGCCTCGTCAATATAAGGGGGCGAAAATGGAATTTTCATATTCGGCTATATAATTAACAATAATTTTAATCATCTAATTGCGCCCTGACATACAATTTTTTAACAAACTGCATATCATGCACCACCATTATTTTCACCAATTCAGAAAAACTAGTCCTTGTTGGATTCCAGCCAAGCAATGTTTTCGCTTTTGTCGGATCTCCTAATAACTGTTCAACTTCACAAGGTCGGAAATACTTGGAATCAACTTCAACCAATACTTTACCAGTTTTTACATCAACGCCCTTTTCATTTACCCCTTCGCCTTCCCAACAAAGTTCAATACCTGCTTCCTTGAATGCAAGCGTAGCAAATTCGCGAACCGTATGCATTTCACCTGTAGCTATAACAAAATCTTCTGGAACATCATGCTGCAATATAAGCCACATACATTCCACATAGTCCTTTGCATACCCCCAATCACGACGTGCATCCAAATTGCCCAAATAAAGTTTATCCTGAAATCCTTGTGCTATACGGGCAGCGGCAAGTGTTATTTTTCTAGTCACAAATGTCTCTCCTCGTCGTTCACTCTCATGGTTGAAAAGGACACCATTAACAGCAAACATACCATAACTTTCACGATAATTTTTTGTAATCCAAAAACCATATTGCTTTGCAACACCATATGGACTACGAGGATAAAATGGCGTTGTTTCTTTTTGTGGAACTTCCTGTACTTTACCAAATAATTCGGAAGTAGAAGCTTGATAAATTTTTGTCTTCTTTTCCAAGCCTAGAATACGAACCGCCTCCAACATACGAAGTGTCCCTACAGCATCTGACTCTGCTGTATATTCAGGTACATCAAAACTTACTTTTACATGACTTTGCGCTGCAAGGTTATAGATTTCATCCGGTTGTACCATCTGGATAATCCGAATTAGTGAACTACTATCTGTCATATCTCCATAATGAAGATTGATCAGACGGTCTTTTTTCATATCCCGCACCCATTCATCAAGATATAAATGCTCAATACGTCCTGTATTAAAAGATGAAGAACGACGAAGAATGCCGTGAACTTCATAACCTTTTTCTATTAAAAACTCGGCAAGGAATGAGCCATCCTGACCTGTTATTCCTGTTATTAATGCTATTTTTCCCATTCGATCACTTATTTAAATTCTTAATGTATCTATACATTTTTCTTTTAGGATAGGCTACAAAATCATAAAATACTTTATAGCCTATAGAAGTATAAAAACCTTGTGCTTTTGCATTATCCTCAAAATCAGTAGTTAAAGATAGACAATCACCCCCTCTTTCAATCACTATTTTTTCTAATTCATTAAGCAGTTTTTTTCCTATTCCCTCCCCCTGACAAGAAGTATCAACGGCAATAGATAATAATTCAGCATAATTACCTTTATCTTTTACTGAAGAGCCTTTTTTCACTAAATTTTTATACAACCTTGCAATAGACAAAGGACGAAAGAATAACAAACGAAAAGCAATAAAGGAATAATCAAGCAGATTTTCTTTTATAAGGCGAGAATGGAAAGAAGTCGATACCATCGTTGCAGCGCAAAAACCCAACAATTTCTCTTTTCTGTAATACCCCAAAAGAATTCCTTGATTATTTTTTTTCACCGTTTTATAATATAATGATAAAAAGCGATCACCCAAACTAGTCAAAAAGAAATCCGGGAAAGCGCGTTTATGAACAATAACAAGTGCATTTATATCTTTAATAGATATTTCTTTTACCTCAACACACATATGCTTCTATCAAATTTGTTATCAAAGATAAATTGTGTTTCTTCGAGAATCGTTCCATTGCATAATTAAAACCATTATATCCTTTTCGCTTTAAAATGCCGCTATTTTGCCATTGAATTGTCTCCTGTAATGCACAAATCAAAGCCAGCTCATTTTCCGCTTCTACAACCAAGCCGCAATCACTTTCCAGAATTGCTCTCGCTGTATCACTTTGCAAATCCAAAGAAGCTATTATAGGTTTCTGTGAAAACATATATGCTGGTAATTTAGAAGGAATTGAACTCATCGCTGCCCCTTTTTTTACAGGTAGAAGCATTATATCCGCTTGACTTTGTATCTCAGGAACTTTACCATCCGGAACATCCCAGAATTCAATTTCTGCACTTTGGTAATATTTTGCCAAATCCACACATGATTGCTTTCTAGAACCGCTTCCAGCAATAATTAATCTCGCCTTTTTCAAATTTGCTTTAACAAAAGAATGAATTAAGAATTCAACTCCTGCTACAGGACCAATATTCCCTAAATACATAAAGGATAAAATAGAATTCTTCTCACTCATTTCATGGCTGTTTTTATATGCAATAAAATCACTCTCATTCTGCCAGTTTTCCACAACAGTAATCATACGCCCATTCAGTTTCCTACTTCTCATCAAATACGTTTTCATATTGATAGAAATAGCTAATATATGAGTAGCATTATTAAGGATGTACTGATCAATAGGTAACAATGTAGAACGTATAACCCATGAAATAAATTTAGATTTTATTCTATTAGTAAATGATTCCGGATAAATATCTTGCACATGTACAATACATGGTATTTTATACTTCTTAGCAGTTTTTACTATCAAAGCCTGTGAAAATAGCGGCCATGAGTTTACATAAATACAAGAAAAGCGATTCCAATATCTCTCAATATATTTTTTACAATGTAAGCCAAAACTAAAGCTTTCATAAAAACGGCCTATTAATTTAGATTTAGGGCATACATAAGAGTCAAGCGTAATTTCTTCAAATTGGCTCACTTTATCTGCTTTTTTATTAAAAGAAAATCCATAAGGACGACTTGAGCGAGGATGTAGAACCGTTACTTTATAATCTTCCGACATTTTATCTGCAATATCAAATGATAATCGAGAAGACACAATAGGCTCAGGAGGAAAAACTGCAGTAATAATTAATATAGTCTTCATTTTGTATTTTTTAAATTCCCATTATAAGCTTCTTCATATAGAGACATCAGTTGTTCATACATCTTATCCCAGCTAAATCTCTTGACATTCTCAAGCCCCTTCCGTATCACTTCTGAACAAAGACTTTCATCCGACAATAGTTCCAGTTTACTACATAATTCGACCTTATCTAAGGTGTTCATTAACAGAGGTGTATCACCTATTATTTCTGGAATAGAAGAAGCATTATAAGCTATTACAGGACAACCTGCTTTCTGGGCCTCTAATACAGGAATACCAAACCCTTCATAAGAAGAAGGATAGACTAAAGCTTTAGCTCCATTATACAAAATATTCAACTGTTTATTTGAAACTCGTCCAGCATAATAATAGCGTTGATTACCAATATTTGAATCTAGAAAAGTTTTCTCTTCCTGAGTTAATGCAGATCCAACTATTATAATTCTCCAATCTTTATCACACATACTTTCTATTACTAATTTAAAATTCTTATAAGCCTTTCGCTCTCCCACAAACAATAAATAAGACCTATAACTATATGGTAAATTAGCACTTGCCACATTCTCCAAAGGATGATAATCGTCAGATACTCCATTATAAATCACATGAATCTTCTTTTCATCTACATCAGGTAAAAATTTAAGTAAATCTTTTTTAGTATTTTCTGATATACAAACAACATATTTTGATTTACGAATTGCATAATACTTTTGCCAACAGTGAATCCATTTATGTAAACCATGATAAAAATATTCATAAGTAAAATCATGAACTGTCGTTATATTAATGGCATTTGGATTTGAACTAATTCTAAAATATGATGAATGAAAAATAAAACTCTCACTTACATTTTTACAACTTACAGGTAGATAGCGCTTATATCTCAACATAAAACGAGGATATTTGATTATGGAATCCGGAGAAACTACCAGTTGCATACGTTGCATATTATTCACACAAGAATATTCTATAATTGTAACTTTTACACCAGAATATAACAATCGTTTAATAATCTCATACCATACAACAGAGATACCACCTGTCTTTTGTAAACTAAAAATTATATTATCAATCCAAATTTTCATTTTTCATAATTAATTTATCATCAATAATTAACATTCAACTTTACTTCACAGAATTATAAAAGATACTTTAACATGCTTTCTGTACAATAAAATTCAAAATAGATTTGAGCCTTTTAAAACATACCTAAGCAATAAGATGTCAAAATCAGACACTTATTATTTATTTGTAAAATCTTTAATTTTTTGTTCTTCTTTCAAGCTACACACCAACAAACAATCTTTATTTTCTGCTATTATATAGTCGTTCAAGCCCTCTACCACGACTTGTTTCTCTCCCTGCGTATGAACAATGCAATTTCGACAATTATACATCCTCACATCTTCACCAATACAAGCATTGCCATCCTCATCTTGCGGTAACAACATTCGGAGTGCGCCCCAACTACCCAAATCACTCCAACCAAACATAGCAGGAAGAGTGTATATGTTTTCTGCCTTTTCCATTACAGCATAATCAATGGATATCTTATCACATTTAGGAAATAACTTACTGACTGTTGCTTTTTCTATCTCTGTAAAAAAGTCTAATGACATTTCATCCATTACCTCCGACAGGCTGGGAGTATATCGCCTAATTACCTCATCAATAGTATTCACATTCCAAACAAAGATACCTGCATTCCAAAAATAATTACCTACTTGAAGATAGTACTTTGCAGTATTTAAATCTGGTTTTTCTCTAAAAGCTTCAACCCGATAAAGCTCCGTATTTCCAATCTTTTCAGCTGCATATATATAGCCATAACCCGTTTCAGGCCGATTAGGCTTTATACCTATCGTTACGATACTATTATTCAAGGCAGTAAACTCAAGCGCAGCATTTATAACTCTTTGAAATTCTACTATATCGACAACCAAAGCATCCGAAGGTGTAACAACAATATTTGCTAAAGTATGCAGTTTCTTTATTTTCCAACAGGCATACGCAATGCAAGGAGCCGTATTACGTGGAAGCGGCTCTGCAAGAATATTATCTTCTGACAATTCCGGCAATTGCTCTTTTACAATATCTACATATCTCTCGCTAGTTACCACCCAAAAGTTTGTCATAGGACAAAGCATCGAGAAACGCTCCACAGTCAATTGAAGTAACGATTTTCCACACCCTACTACATCTATAAACTGCTTGGGATACTCTTGAGTACTCATGGGCCAAAAACGGCTACCAATACCACCGGCCATAATAACAACATGTGTTTCCATTTTTCTTGTATTTCTATAAAATATTGAGGTTCATTTATCGAATTCGTACATAACCAATTCTGACTTATCGTTCAGGGAAATTACTGAAAGACATTTTTTGCCGAAAGCATTCAAAACATATTTTTGCATTTATTAATTCTGATTCCATAACATATAGTACTTTGGAAATTATCAAAACATGCATTTTAGATTGTAGATCCGAATCGCTCTCCTTCTGAAAAAATATTATAATAAGGTATATATATATCTTTGTAATACCCTTCAATAGAACCTTTTCTAAATTGAAAATAAAAATATAAGATTAATACCATGTACCAGACAATTTTTGTAGTACGACGATGATATTGAGATACTATTAATAATAGCATTACTGACAAACCACCTGTAAACAAAGAAGTAGCCCTTGCAAAATCAGGAATAATCTGTAGAAATAGTCTATTAAAGCTAATACCACAAACATATAAATTCAATAACACATTATATACTTGATTACCCATAAAGAACTTCTTTCGATAATAGCAAAATAATAACACAAAAAATATACTGCTTAAATATGTCAATAAATATTGCATCGGATTCATTGACAAACGATCAGGAATATCTCCTGTAACATAAGCATTCAATTTCTCTTGAAATGTATCACCTACACCAGCATATAAAATAGTTATTAACTTTAACACATTAGCAAATGTTGTTTCACCTAATAACCCTACTATAACAGCAATAGTAAAAATTCCTATTAGTACACTAAAAGAATATTCTTTTCTAACAAGAAAATACATAGGAAAGAATACAATCACACTTCTATGTATAGAAAATGCCAATAGAAAGAAACAGAGGAAAGGGAAAAACTTCTTATCTATTATATATTTATACGAACATAATATTATACTATTTGCCAATGTATATCTAATAGGAAATACCATTAACGCAAATGAAACCAATAATACCATACATTGGTTCACTTTCATATCTTTGGCGAAACGAGCAATAAAAAACAAGTTCAAGAAACATTCTACGAATAAGAAAACGGTAAACGAATCTGAAAAACCTCTTATCAGTTGGTTTAGGCAAGTATAACCAAGTTCAAAACCTGCCTCTTCTCGCCAAATAGAATTATTAGAATGAATAAAAAAATCATAATATGAAGTCCAATCCGTACCAGTTTTCCAGCGTAAAGATTGAAATAAACCTACTGCTAATATTCCACATAATAATAGCCATTTACGTTGTTTTGGCTTAATACATTCCTCTCCTATAACCAGAAGAGACAAAAAAATAAAGAGAAGTTGATAAATCACTTCGTATTAAATATTAATTCAAATAACTTTAACGATACATCAAATGAATATCTTTCATCAAACAATTTTCGAGAACATTCATTATATTTATACTTCAAATTTAAATTTCTAATAGCACAAATAAATTCATCAGCACTATCACACTGGATTGCCATAGAAGAATTAACATAATAACCAGTTAAGGCTTCCATTGTGGCTAAGATATATTTACCATACATAAGTGCTTCTGCTGTTTTAACCTTCATGCCACCTCCAGACAATATTGGCAATACCATAAAATCCGCCTTCTCATAGTATGGAGTCAAATCTGGTACATCACTCAAAATAATGAGTTTTTCATCTTCTTTTACATCACTTTTCAATTGATTCATTCCAGCCCCAACAATTGTTAGACGTAAATCAACATTAGGCAACACCTCTTTACAAAACCACTTTAGCCCTTCTACATTGCCATAAAAATAACTTCCAACAAACAAAGCTTGTTTATGAACATTGTCGACTAATTGTTTTTTTTCACTAGAATCAATAATATAGTTGGATTTGAATGTAATGGGAATACAAGCATCTGACATCCGTTTATACATAATCTGAAGTTCTGCAGCATCTCTTTCATTAAGTACAATAACTTTATCTGAATACTTGCAAGCAGACTTTTCATTTATTCTAGCTAATGGCAACCAATAATAACGTAAATAATCATGATTTACTATAACAGACGCTTTAACAAAATTATATTCTATATTATGAAAAAAAGTATAGATTCGTATATTTGAAAATTTCTTTTTAATTTTCTTGGACAGCAATCCTAATAAGGAACTATCTATAAACACATCAGTGTAGTGACTCTTCGCTATTTTTCTCAGGATTTCATTTTCCTTTTCCTTTTGTAGCCCTCCCATATACCCTTGAAAAATATCATATATTCTTTTTATTTTAGTAGATAAGAAATTCCTATTCTGATATGGTTTAATAATATATGAATCCACATATTCTTTCCCAAAAAGCTCCTCTATTGATTGGAGATTTCTATGGCTACATTGTAACCCTCCCGTAAAAGATTGTTCGCTAGTGAATGAAATATATAAAAATCTTCTCATATTAATTTATTTTTTTATTTTTTCTTCTCTAAAAGATATGTACTTGATATTAACAGCAACTATACATAAGTATTTCAAATCAAGATTTTAATGCATTATGAAGAAATCTAAAGGATTTTTTTTGAAGTTCTGAAATTTTATCATTATACTTTTGCCATTCAAACATACAATTATCAGTATTTTCAATTTCTAGCAATGAGAATAATGACTCAATTCTAAAATTTCCACGACGTTCATTCCCTATAAACATAAACGGTTTATTGAACAAAATGGAAAATACTGTACCGTGATATGAATCCGTAATGACAAACTTAGAATGATATATATTATTCAACCATTGTTCTATAGTAGTATCCGAAGTTTCTATACCAAATAAAAAATAATCACTATCCATACTCTTAGCCTTCTCTTTTACAATTTTCAACTTGTCTGAAGTCTGATCAAGAACATAGGCAAAAATTTTATCAGATGTCAAATTTACTGTTGCCCCACTATTAACCAACATAAGATAGTTATCAACTGATAACAATAAAGTAGGATCAAGCGTCACCTCTGCTTTCACAGTATTCCAACCATAAATATTTAATTGTTTTAGAGCAGAGACTTCTCTAACAGATACTGCATCAAATTTCGCATAAAGTTTTGATAAACATCTAATGTCACTATTATTGAATTCACAACAAGATGTATCCATAGACACTGCATAAGCGATACGTTTAGCTCCATTATCATCAAGAAACTTAAAGAAATAGTTTTTAATCCCTAGCGCAGTGGTCATACTCTTTCTCCATACCTGATCAGAGCCAACAATGTATGCATCAAAACCATTTTTACAGATTTGCTTAATCTCTTTTATCGATCTCACTGGAGTAGTATGTGGTATATAGTGATCATAAAAGGGAAGTACCATTTCGCAACTTTTATCTATCTCTGCATTTTGATATTTTTCATATAAAATGCAAATGTCCTGCCGAAAAATATATTTCTTAATAATACGTTTAAGATATGAATATGGTTTAAGATACCAAGGTAAAAAATATACAGTTCTAAGATAAATATGAACAACATCATGTCCCATATATTGCAGAACTTTCACTAAAGCATAACGCTGCAAATTCCCTCCATAATTATTATCAAATGGAAGGTTCAATAATGCTATTTTCATCTAATTTACAATTTAAATAATTCCATAATACTTTCAGTATATTTATTTCCAGCTATTCGAAAGTCGTAATTCAAATATAATTACCTCTTAAAAATTGGACATAAACGTCTAAAAAATAAATACATTGACAATTTCACAAACAATCAGTTCCATAGTAACAATAAAGTCTGAGATAGAACCTCTCCTATAGCATTATAAATGCAATTCATCAATAATGATAACTGAAACCATTATACTATTTCAAAACTACCTTCTAAATCTTTCGTCAAAGGGTTTACTTTTTCATAACTCAAAACAACAACGAAGAAACTTCTCTCCACATCTCCACGAACTCATCCTCTGTAGCATACTCATGAAAAGCACTGAAGATACGAATATAGAAGCTCAACTTCATATCTTTACCAGCCCGAACTCTCGTAGTAAGTGCGACGACTGATATGACAGTCGCTGCAAAGCTGTTCAATACTTACCCCAAGACTGACTCGGAACTGATTAATATATTCACCCAAACTTTTATTTTTACATGATTTTTCTGTTGTTTCAAGCATGATTTTCTATAACTTAATCATTAAAATTCTATAATTATATTGACTATCGTACCAACATGTCGGTACGATACATTTTTTCATTTAATGTACCTTCACCACAAATTAAAAAACAGCAAACAATGAAAGCACTTAAAACGAGTATTTCCGTTATGGAATTACAAAAGATAATCAAGCAATGGAGGAGTCGAAAAATCACAGATTCAACCATCTCCAAATTACTCGATTTATATCTCGGACTAACAGCTTATATGAATGAGGAGAAGGTTTATCCGATAGAAAACTTCTATGACATTAAGATGTCATTAAGGTTTTCTACCACGCAATCACTCATAGAGGCCATAAAGAGAAGCCAATCATTTGAATTCATTCAAGATAATAAAGCAAAACAGATTAAAGCATTTTATTCACCACTCTGGTATCATACAAATTCTAAAAATGAAACAAATGAGATTATAAGTACAACCAGTACATCACCAACTTTATCACAAGCTTTTGCGCAAACTCTTGTGGTAGATAATATATATACTAAAGGGAGTTCTTCTGACGAAGAACTTTCGCCTATTAGCGAACCACCTTCCAAGAACTTTCCTTCTAAAAAAAATATTGTTACACCGGAATCTTTAGCTGCCGCCAAAGAGTTTTTTCATCTTATCAATAAGGATTCCACGCAGAAAGCACAGATACTGACGCCACTCATCAATTGGTTCCAACTGCACGAAGGACTCACACGCAAACACGCATGTGAGAATCTCATTTATCTGGTCAACGAACTACTAATTCCTTATTTTGCTTCGCAGGCACGATTCATGAAATCCAATCACACCGGACGGCTCTGCTGGTTGAACAATCTGTTGAAATCAGCCCACGGACAACATCTGTTAAACGACGCTGCAAGAACAAACAGAGAGAAACGAAAACAAGCAGTTCATGAAATAAGAAGTAATCAACGCAACAATCATCCTCTCAGCGAATTCGAATGGACAGATCCCGAATCCGAAATGCGATTCTACGACGATGAGATGGAAGGAACAGTAAATATACCCGAGGATGCACCATCAAGACCATCAGCAGAAGCGACATGGAATGTGTTAAGCAACAAATGGGTATAAGATTCCCATAAACCATAATTTATAATTCATAAATCCAATGAAACCATTTTATTATCTATGTGACTTTCCCGAACGTAAGAATGCAGGAAAGAACTTCGTAACAGAGTGCCCTAAATGCGGCAAAAAACATCTTTATATTTCCAAAACGACAGGAGCTTTTCATTGCTTCTCCAGTGGTTGCGACTTCAAAGGAAAGCTCAAAGACTTCTGGGAAGAAAGACCGAGCTATAATTCGTCATTTACCGGAACAGCCGGTGATAAATTTATGGGTACAAATTATCCTACCCGCAATATCCGCCAGGAAAGAGAATCGGGAAACGGCAGTGGAAAAGCCACATCCGAAGTACCTATGATTCCCGAAGATTACAAAAAATTACCTCCCGAAGTATTCTCCAAAATCAAACCGCTGACAGATGATCCCGAGACTAAGGACCAGAATCAACTCGCTGCCCGACGCTATCTTGCAGATCAAGGCATCTCACTGAAAACGGCTATTGAAGCCCATATCGGCTGTCTCATGCATCGCTGCTACGGCAAGGATGAAGACAACAAGAGCACTGGAACCATGTATCATTGCATAGCCTACGTCAACTTTCTGAACGGACAGCCCATAAATGTCAAATATCGCTCGTGCGATCCCTCAACTATCAAGGCCACAGATGAAGGAGAAACAACCGGCAGGGAAAAAGCTGCCGGATATACCAAATTCTGGAGCCAGGATTCACCAACCACCCCTTGCCCACCTTACCACATCGACTGCATCAATCCCCTGAAGGTAGCCGAGGAAACCATCCTCCGACTCATCATCACCGAAGGTGAAAAAGATGTGCTTACACTCAAAGAAGCAGGCTATCATTACGTTATTAGCGTACCCAACGGAGCGGCAAGCGATCTCTCTAAAAGTTTCGAAGCCTTCGAACCCTGGATAGACCAAGTGAGGGACATCGTGATCTGCGGAGACATCGACCTACCGGGAAGAACCCTGGTGAAGCACCTCACCGACTACTTCGGAGAGCGTTGCCTACTCACCACACTACCCGGCGACTGCAAGGACATTTCCGACGTACTCGCCACATACGGCATCGAAGTCGTACACGAAATCATCGAATCCGCCCGACCGCAACACACAGCGGACATCGTCACCGTAAGCGAACGTGCAAACGGGATTCTGAACGTACTGCACGGAGAATACGACCACGGATACGACGTAGGTTACGGCCCCTTGACCGACCATGTATTCCACCCCACCGACCAGGGAGGTCTGATTATCGAGACCGGAGTACCCAACAGCGGAAAGACCGATTTTCTGAACGACCTCACGTGCCGGCTCATGGCCAAGACCGGACGCTATGTATGCTACCTCTCTTTCGAAGTGCCCGACAAAGACAAGCATATCGCCCATCTCGTGCAGCTCATGCTGGGAAAAGTGAACACTGTAAATTATACCCAAGAACAGTTGAAACCTATTGTCAGTTTTCTGGATAGCCACATGGTGCACCTCGACTTGCATGAAGTATCCCCCACTCCCAACAATATCATCGCGAGAGCGGACATGGTGCGGCGCACTCTTCCACTGAAATATCTCATTATCGATCCATACCTCTTCATGGAGGTGGAAACCAACCGGTACAACACCGAAACCCAAGCCATAAAAGCCATGCTGACGCAGATGCAGGCATGGGGCAGAACCAACAATATATGGGTCATCATCGTAGCCCATCCGCGCAAACTCACCAAACTCAACGGGAAGAACGAGCTGGAAGAGATTGACATGTATACCATCGCAGGCAGTGCCAACTGGGCCAATCTGGCCGATTTCATATTTTCCATATCCCGCATCAATCGGCAGGACAGCAACTATACCCGACTCGACATGCTGAAGGTGCGCGACCAGGACCTGTGCCAGACAGGAAGCGTCCTATATGTCCGACAAGCCTGCGGACGTTACGACGAACGGGAGTCTGAAGAGCAAGTAATAGCGGAAGCACAAGGCAAAGTCATGAGTAAGGATCATTCACCTTGGATCAGTCTCATCGAAAGTTGAGGGGAATAACATTTGCGGCTGCGCCGAGCTATGCTTGTGCAAGTGTATGCTTACACAGCCGCAAGCGTCAGGCTTCGCAGCCGCAAGTGTCAAACTTCACAAGTGCCACTTTCAATTCCTCCCTTCTCAACTCCTTCAGTAACGCTTAAAATTACGAAGGTTTCCCTATATACTCAAAAATCAGTTCCACCTGTTTGCTGGTAAAAATCTGTTGGGCGGAGCGGTAACCCGTATCCAACAAAGCCTGATACAGAAGCACGTTCCCGTGCAACCAGCGCGAAAGGCGGTTAAGAGCCGAACGCTCCCCGATTTCAGGCGCGTATGCACGCGCTAACTCACTTTTGGAATAAGGACGGACAGACCATTCTTCTACGGGTACATCCGTATCATGACTACATGTAATTTTCTTCATTTTACGATAACTTTTAGAGTACTGTTTATGCTATAAAGGTACAAAAAAGTCATCGGATATCACCTATTCCGTAACAATTTTATCAGGTGTCAATGTCACTCATTTTCATAGGTCCGGGAGGTTGTATCTTTGTATTGCTCACCACGGAGGACTCAGAGCTTCACCGAGTTTTTTCCCGAACAGTTCCATGTCTTCCCGTGAGAATATAATTCTTCAATTATTAACCCTTTCAATTTATCTATTATGGGATTGAATTACAGTATCGCAATGCTCAAGAACCCGCAAAACCAGGATGAGAACGCAAAGGCGTATGCCAAGTCACAAATCACAAGGGAACTGTCCCTGAAAGAACTGAGCCGCCGTGTAGCCGCGCAGACCACCGCCAGTCGTGCCGATGTCACCGCGGTTATCATCGCTACCGTGGAAAATATGATTGACGGCCTGCGTGCGGGCGAACAAGTAGACTTCGGAGATCTGGGAAAATTTCGTCTTCAAATCACCAGCCGGGGTGCGGAAACCGCAGAAAAATTCACGGCTGCCAACATCACCGGAGTTAATATCCAGTTCATTCCGGGCGAAGACTTGAAAAATATATTCTCCGGTCTTGAGTTTTCACCCGTACCTACCCGTGCTGCCACACGTCTGCTGCTCAAAGCTCAAAAGGCAGGACAGACGACAGTGGACTTTTCAAAAACGCCCTCTTCCGGTGGAAATTCCGGCAGTAAACCGGATGACGGTGGCAACACCGGTGGCGGAGGACTGGATGAAAACCCGCTGGGATAGAATTTAAAAGCGTAGCCTTCAGAAATTAACAATGAAAGGCTGCGCAGATTCCAATTACCAATTACTAATCACTTATCACTAATAATTAATCACTAAATTACGGTTTATGGAAAAAAAATCAAAATCAGTATGGGGCATTGTCCTCAAAGTTATCGTCACGGTGGTCACTGCCTTGGCCGGTGTATTCGGTATAACCTCCTGCATGCACTGATGAGAACCATCACACTCATTATCATTCACTGCTCAGCCACGCCTCAGGGCGTGCGCCTGAGTTTTGACGACTGTCGGCGGGATCACATCCGCCACCGTGGCTTCAATGACATTGGCTATCACTTCTACGTGACACGCGACGGTGAGATTCACCGTGGACGACCTTACGAACGCATTGGAGCACATTGCCGGAATCATAACCGCCATTCCTTAGGTATCTGCTACGAAGGTGGACTTACCGCTTCCGGACAATCGGCTGATACACGCACCTTACATCAGAAAGCTTCGTTAGTAGCTTTACTGCGCGAACTGAAACGGGTATTTCCACGGGCATTGATAGTAGGTCATCACGACCTCAACCCGATGAAAAACTGTCCTTGTTTTGATGCGGCAAAGGAATATAGGGAATTATAAAATTATACCGTAAAACATTTCCTTTTTATAAGGCATCTTATCAGATGCCTTATAAAAAAACTGTTATAAAATTCGATATCATCTTCTAAATCTTCGTTTTACATATAACCAAACTTTTTGTTTGGTCAACATGTCAATCCCAATCCAATATATTGCGAATATAATTATAATAACAGTTATAAAACCTATAAAAATGGAGTGTGGAATACTATCAACGCCTATTATATGATATAAAAAAACAGGTACAGGTAAAGCTACCACAGTAACCAACAAACAGGGCTTAAAAACATTCCAGACATCTCTCCAATAATAATTTGCTATTTTCACTACCAATATAGGCTTTACTACTAACCCCAATACGGCATAAGTCAATAAACTAGCCCATGAAAGAGCGACAGGAGAATATCCCGCTTTAAATAAGAAATAGATTATAGGAAATCTTATTAAGCCCAAAGTTGGTGATATCAAAGCATTCTCCTTTAACCGTCCTTTAGCATACAAAGCTGTATAAAAAGAAGTATCAAAAACTTGAAACAGACTCTGAATAACTATAATCTGAAGAAATATAACTGTATAATCAGGCACAACACCCAGCCATATTTTTAATAAAGGATGTGCGAGAAGACAGACAGGAAAACAGATTATAAACATCATATAATAAGAATATTTGGTGGATGCCAATAGTAGCCTTTTAGAACCCATCAAGTCGCCTGCTGCCAGTTTCTTTACTATCTGTGGATTAGCCGCCGTACGAAAATTATCGACAAACTGGCTGGCTGCCATATTTACCTGAATAGAAATAGATCGTGCTGCAACCACGGCAGGTTCAAAAAACATATTCAACAAAATCAGAATGCCTTGGCTATTAAGAGCCGTTGAACTACTGGCAAATAAACTCCAGCCCGAAAATCCCGCTATTTCTTTGAATATAGCCTTATCAAAGACAAAACGATAAACCGTTTCCTTAAAATGCCGACTACAATACAAACGATAGATACAAATGAGTCCTACCTGAACTATGAATAATAAAGTGGCATACAATTTTAATTTATCATAACTGCCAATGGATAAAAGATAGACTATTCCTAGTTTTGCCGAAACTTCTATAATGCTCATATATGCAAAAACCGACATTTTCTCATGTGCAATAATACTTGCATTATAAGGAACTTGTGTCAATGTAAACACAGCAGTTAATATGGATATATGAAAAGTATAAACTGCAGCGTCCATCCGCTCAGCCGGTATCACCAATTTATTATAAAGAAACCATACTCCGAGCGTTTCTGCAACTATAACAACAAAGAGAGCAATTGCTATATGAATAGTCAATGTTGTAGAGAAAGTTCTCTTCAACTTTTCAAGATTGCCTGTTCCCAGTTCGTAAGTTAAAAAACGAGACGAACCTGTGCTGAGCGCACTATTAATAAAAGACAAAAAGCCAACAATTCCACCTACGGACTGATAAATACCATAATTGTCAACTCCTAACGTTTGTAGTATCACACGTGAAGTATACAATGAAACTATCATTGTAAACATCATACGAAAATACAGGAATGCGGTATTTTTGGCTATGGTTTTATTTGTAGAAGGTACAGAGATCAAAATTAGTAGGAATAAGTATGATTATAGGACCATTTTCTATAATATGGAAAAATCACAATTATCGGGATCAAAACGAAGCCGTGAATTGATATTTAGATTATCAATAGCAATCATTTCATCTGCACTCAACTCAAAATCAAAAATTGAGATGTTTTCCAATTGGCGTTTCTTATTCAAAGACCGCACAACAGGAATTAAACCATTTTGAATATGCCAGCGAAGTATGATTTGAGCAATAGATTTATGATATTTCTCAGACATACGTTTAAGCAAAGGCAAACGAGTCAACCTTACGTCCATACGTGCAATAGGAGTATAAGCTTCTACTTGGATACCACAAGACTTACAATATTTTATTAATTCCTTTTGTGTAAAAAGAGGATGAACTTCTATTTGATTTATCGCAGGAACAACTTCAGAAACACTTAACAATGCTTCCAAATGATGCTTATGACAATTAGCAACCCCAAGTGTCCGACAGTAACCCTCTTTATACAATTGAACCATCTGCTTCCATGTATCCAAATATAAATCAGTAACAGGCCAATGGAACATTAATAAATCCACATAATCAGTCCCCATACCCTCCAATTGCTGAAATAAGCATTCTCGAATCTTACCACTCCTTTGCGCCTGGTTACTCACTCTTGTTGTCAAAAACAAATCTTTTCGATCAATGCGGCTTTTTCTTATAGCTTTATTTATTAAAACGCCATCTCCATATGAGGAAGAAAAATCCAATAATCTAAAACCTGCTTGAAAAGCATGCGCCACAGAATTGACATAATTATGATATAGTACAGGACGCAAACAAAATTTATTATAAGCTCTAAACCCTAAATTGATTATAGGAATGTCTGACTTCAAATTCAAATTTCCACTACGAGCCGCTGCAGGACCAATACCAATAGCTGGAATAGATACACCATTATTTAATTGAACTTCATTCATAATATTCTATGCATTTCAAAAGTCACTACAATTTCCAAGCAATATTTTTCATTACTACTTTAGCCGGATGCCCACTTACCAAAGTGTGAGCTGGCACATTCTGAATAACATAAGAACAGGCCCCCACAACTGCGCCCTCCTTTATCTTCACACCCGGACAAATAACAGCACCACTACAAAGCCAAGTATGGTTTTCAATAATGACAGGGCGTAAAACTTTATAGCCTTCTATAGCAATAATATGAGCATTTGTATCACGAATACTTACATCTCTGCCGAGAGAAACACGCCCTTTCAATTCTATTTTTTTTCCACAGATAATTGTAGTATTATAATTTGTTCCACAATTGTCAATACCAAGATAAGCATTAGCAAAGACTTCTATATTTGAACCATAACCTAGACAAAAACGTTCTGTAACCAACATATGAGCATTCTTTTCAAGAAGTAAACGTGTCTCTTCTTTCGATTTTCGAAATCTCTTTACTCCAAGCATGAATGGCCCATGTAATTCAAGCTTCGATCCAGTATGAAACTCAATCACTGAATAGGGAGTGATATATATAAATCCGTTATTAGTCCAATCTGTTTTTACATGTCTACAAAAAAAATTGAAATATAAAAAACGAGAAAAAACCCACGGGTTATATTGACTATACCTCAGAGCTAATATAAAAGGTTTAATTATAGATTTAATTTTCTTCTTGAATTGGGTTTTGAACCTTCGTTCTTTTTCATGGAAAGAAAAATATTGAGGAACGACTTCCTCAATAGCCTTCCTATCTAAATCACGAAAAAAGGCATCCCTATTCATCATCGGCATTTTCTGTTCATGCAATAATGCGGGATTTCCAGGCAATATCTTTTCAATAGTTGTTTCTAAAGATGTGATATTTTTAAGCTGCTTATAAAAAGTCAATCCCTTAGAACTATTGCACATAACTGCCGATGTGCCAGCATTATCATCAATATCTTTCAGATAAGCATATTTTTCCACTCCCCAAAAATCTGCAATAGTAATATCAGACATACGAGGAAAACCCTTAAATTGACAAGAATAACAAGACGGACGGCTTACAATATTACCATGATAAGCCATTGAATAAAGATCATTATCTTGTGCCCGACTGTACATTGTCTTACCATTCTTAAAATCAAAACGTTTTACAAGACTACGCCAACCTAATTCTTTATCTTTAAACTTAAAAGAAACAAGTTGACTTCCAACCTTCCGCTCCCAATAATCAAGATATTTAGCATAAAATTTAGGAGATGTGATACTCTTGCAAATAAAATCCACAATAATAAGATTCTCATAATCTTTATTGAGAAAACGGCGAAGAGCAGCCATTTGACAAGGGGTACCACAAATTAAGACCTTCTCACCTGCCACCAACAGTCGTTTTACTTCTTTATAGATTCCACAGGTCTGGCTCTGAGAGTACTTGCTCTGACGCAACAGGGTAAGATCCGACGGATTATTAGAAATAAAATGTGAGACTGAAAAATCTTTATTATAAATAGCACCACCAACATAACCTCCCTCTCTATACATTTGTTCTGCAAGAGCAGAAAAAAGTCCTCCTGTAGTACTACCAAAACGGACTTCTATATTTTTATGTATAGCAGCAAAGCAAACAGGATACTCAAAATCATTCTTTTTCAGAGTTTCAATGTGCAACTGAGGACATGTACGCTCACAAAGTCCACAGTTAATGCATTTATCTATATCAACCCGAGGATACCAAAATCCTTCTATATCAGTGGAAAGCGTAATAGCATCTTTCGGACAGACATCATAACAAGCATTACATCCACAACAATTTCTCTTTTCTTTAATATTTATCATCAAATTTTACATTTAGATGCCAACACAGAGCAGATTACCTCGCTGTATAACCTCCATCCACAATTAAATTTTGCCCTGTAACCCAACGAGATGCATCACTAAGTAAATAGATACAAGCATTAGAAACATCTACAACTTCACCCAATCCCAAAGGAAAACCACTTACACGTTTCTGATAATCTTCCTCCGAAAGATCTGAAAGAAAATTTTGCATTAAAGGAGTTAAAATAGTTCCAGGAGAAATACAATTGATACAAATCTTCTTCTTTGCTAATTCCAATGCTATGGAACGAACAGCACTAACCATTGCCCCTTTAGAGGCAGCATAGGCCGATACTCCACCACGCCCTATAATTGAAGTAATAGATGATATCAACACAATATGCCCACCATCCCTGAAATATTTCTTATTACTAAAATAACGGATAAACTCAAAAGCACCTAAAGTATTTACTTTAAATACATTCATATAGTCATCAGGAGTCAACAATTTTATTGGCAAAGTTTTTTCAACACCAGCTGCATAGACCAGACCATCAATCTTACCCTGTTTTTCAACTATTTCATCTACAAGAGTTTTTATCTGGTCTGTCTGAAATAAATCAAACATATAATAACAATGTCTTTCCGGATGATCTAATAATGACAATGTTTCTTGCAAACGAGCTTCATTACGAGCTATAAGTATAACTTTAGCCCCCATCCTACTACAATCTATTGCACACTGTTGTCCAATGCCAGAAGAAGCACCAGTCACCAATACAGTTTTATCTTCAAGTGAAAAAGGATTATACATATTATCTTACCAACTCACCATTCTCTACTTCTACAATGCTGCTAATTCTACAGTCCACAAAGGGAACAATAGCGGTAGCCCAAGTCATACCTACCCCAAAAGCACTCATCAAAATATTTTTCTTGCCATCAAGCTTATCCTTCAACTCACTGACAATTGTTAGAGGTACAGAAACAGAAGATGTATTGCCAAACTTGGCAATAGTAGCAGGCATCTTGTCCGGATTAAGTTTCATTTTCTTTGCTATGTAAGAATTGATAAAGTTATTGGCCTGATGAAAAACAATATAATCAAAATCATCTGTAGACATTTGAGAAAATTCAAGTGTCTTCTTTATGTCACGCGGGATCTCACGAATAACAAAATTGAACACATCACCACCTTTCATATAACCTTGTTCATCGCTCCGAATATTACCATATTCATCAACTACTTTTTCCCGAATAGTATCTGCACTACTCATATGACGATAGCCACCACCAGGTATCATAATCAAATCTGCTCGAGAACCATCTGAATTGAGTGAAAAGATGCTCTTGCCATACTTTACATCACGCTCTACAAGAGCTGCAACACCACCATCGCCAAAAATAAAAGCACTACGCCGGTCTTTAGGAGAATACACTTTACTACGTGTCTCTCCATCAAGAATTAAAGCTTTACGAATATTCTCACCTTGCATCATAGCATATACTACAGAAAGGCCATAGCAGAAAGCAGAACAACCAAGAGTTATATCGAAGGCTATACAATTATGCGAAAGCCCTAATCGCTCCTGAAGAATAAGTGAGGTAGCTGGCATACGATAATCCGGTGTCTGTGATATAAAGACAAGAAGGTCTATCTCAGATCTATCAATATTATTATCCTTCAACAGTTTTTCTGCTGCTGCAAAGCAAAGATCAGAAGAACAAGTATTTTCATCAGCAAAACGGCGCTCAAAAATGCCTATCTTATCAACAATCTCTTTTACTTGATCTGCAGGAAAGCACTCTGTGTATTCATAATTATTTATTACACGTTTAGGTACAGCAGCAGCCATAGCTGATATGCCAATATTCTGATACGTAAGAAAAGCCATTATCCCTCAATATATATTTAACTAATTGCTATCTTATAGAGGTCTTCAATCGTAGAACATTCCTTTATAACTGAGTCGCCTATTTCTTTTTCAAATTCTTCATCAAAAAAGGCGACAAGTAACATTACCGAAAGAGAGGACCACTCATCTAAATCACGAAAATCAGTATCGCCATTCAAAGATTCTACATCCTCTACCTCAATTACCTCTGCAAATTTCTCTATAAATTCTTTTAAGTCCATAAACATATATAATTAATAATTACAATATACTATATTTATAAGTCAACGTCTTCCCATGGATAAGGATTTTCTTCAATATTCTTCAGTTCCTCTATTGCTTCCTCCTGCTCAGCAGTCAGTCGGAAAGTCCCCCAGCTATCAATAATAGCATGAGCCTCTTTAGCCAACTCCTCTGCATAAACCTCACCATAGCAATAAGTCAGCAGACGAACTTTCAACAATGAAGCAGGGATCAGTGGAAGAACGTTAATACTACGCTCCAAAACTTTCTGAATATATTCCTGTTTATGTCCATTATCATACATTGTGGCATTGAAGGCCACCAAAAGACCTAAACAAAGCTCGGCTTCAGCTTCAGGAGTTGAGCCATGTTTTCCATACGAGTTTAGGGCTGATTCATAAACATCGCGATTCAGACGGGTGAAACTATCAACATAAATCGGACTGCCATCCTGACCTAGAGTGAGAAGACTGTGAGCCAGGGAAAATAAGGATGAAACTTGATCACTCATATATTTAATTATGATTTAGAATTTATGATTTAAGACACTGAAATCAGTCAGTTATCGGTTCTACAAGCGAAGAGTGAATAAAAGTCGTTGCAACAGCCATGACACCTTCAATATTGACAACCACACGACGGTCGCGACGGATACGGACAAATTCTCCCACTGCACCCTCGAACACTCCCCCTTTGACACGCACTTTCTGACCTCTTACCAGTTGCAATTCAGCAGGCTCTACATAAATAACCGATTCCTCGTAGGTACCAGCAACAAGAATGAAACTACGCATCTGATCTTCCGGAACGATAACAGGAAGATGATTTTCGCGATTCATAATGTAACGTATAGGGATGTTCATACCGCCTTTATCCTTCAATGCATCGATACGCTTACGAGTAGAACGAATGAAAACAAGATTATGCACAGCAGGAACAAACTTACAAATGCGACGGCCATCTTTCACGACATAATCGCGACGCATCGGAATAAAATTCTCTATCTTCTCTTCATCCAGAAAAGCTTTCAGAGCCAGTTCACGGCCGTACGTGACACGTACTGCAAACCAGTGGAGACGAGGGGTGATGTTCACGTCAGAATATTCTTTGGGGACACCGGTGTAGTGAAATACTTACCGATCATTTTATGTAATGCAGTTGTTTTCAACAACTTATTCAGCATTCATCTTATTCCAAAGCGTTTCGTCATCTCGATCAAAAAGCAGTGAAACAGTTATGTAAAAAGGCTATTAACGAAGAGGTAAAAGAAGACGAAGTGTCTTTTAATCGTTCGTTTAATGTGCGCAATCTTAAGCATAAAAAATGGATACCAAGAATTATAAAAATGAGAAGATATTAAATCCATTTATCTCTGATATAAATATATTGATTATCAATAAGATAATGTCTGAAATAAAATTTATTAGAAATGTTTTTATTAAACACCTTGTACATTCGAAAAATACCCATTATCTTTGCGCACATTAAACGAACATTTTTTGTACACCCCTTATTTAAGATGATATACAACTATATATCAACGCATTAACATTACTCTAAATACTTTTCAGAAATTCCTCTTTTCATATTTTCCACCTATAATAAAAAAGGTCAAAACCATTCTATTATTTGTCTATAAATCAGAGAAATAGCCATTACATCAAAAGAGTAAAAATGACCTCCCGATGCCTTCCTTCCGTTTTAACACACATTAAGCCCTCCTCAATAGGGAGAATATCAATTCCTACTGTCTTTACTACACAGAAAACGAATTAGACATTTACTATAAACTATAAAACCACGAACAGGATGGAAAAGAATCAAAAAGATATGATCGATGAGATCATAAAGGCTTTTGAGAAGTACACAGAGCATCAGGCATTTGTTATTAACAACATCACCTATACCTATCGTCAGCTGTCTGAAACTGTATATAGAATATCCGCTTTGATTAATAACAGAGAAGATAAAATCATCGGCATTATAGCCGAAGATAAATTGGAGACTTATGCCTCCATACTGGCAGTATTAATCAGCGGGAAAACGTATGTCATTCTACATCCGGCCTATCCAGACACAGGAATAGAAAGATTGCGGAACTCGCCGATATTCATTTAATTCTATATACAAAGGACATCCGTGTATTGAACCTGGATACTGAACACGTAGATGTTATATGCACTTCGGAGTTACAGGAAATAGTTCCGTCTTCTTCCGGCATACATCCGGAAAAGAATGAAAATGCTTATATCATTTTCACCTCCGGCAGTACGGGAGAGCCGAAAGGAGTTCCCATCTCCCGCAACAACCTAAACGCTTTCTATAACGCATACAGCCATCTGGACTGGCAATTGGACGAGAACGACCGTATGCTGCAAATGTTCGAACTAACCTTTGACGTTTCTATCGTTTCTTTCTTATTTCCCCTGGCAATAGGTGCATGCATATATACAGTCTCTCCGGAAGGCGTAAAGTATATCAATGTCATTGAAACCCTGGAAAAATACAACCTCACATTTGCTGCCGTAGCCCCCTCCCTACTCCAGTTATTATTACCCTATTTCTCTGAGATACAACTTCCTGAACTCAAATACCTGATAGTTACCGCCGAAGCATCGGATGTTGAATTACTATCTGCCTTCAGAGCCTGTGCTCCCAACGCCTCTTTTGTGAACCTGTATGGTCCCACAGAAGGAACAATTTATTGCACAGCCTACCGGATACCGACCACCTCATGCAAACATCATAACGGTATGATTGCTATAGGCAAGCCATTCGAAGGAGTAGATGTTCTAATTATGGATAATAACGGTAGCCCCGTCGCCACAGGCGAAACCGGAGAACTCTGGATCAGTGGCAGACAAGTGATGAACGGCTATTGGAACGCTCCTAAAAAGACCAAAGAATGCCTCATCGAAGGGAAGCATTGTATGGAACATTTCCCACTGAACACCAGCAGCAAAACCGATAGAAAAAGAATACTGGAACTAATATAAAACTAAACTAATATGAATACGCAGATGATTTTAAATGAACTGAGCCTGATTTTTCAGGAGATATTGAAGAGAGACAACATCGTTCTTGCCAGTGAAACCACCGCCCAGGATGTGGAAGGTTGGAATTCATTAACCAATATGTTGCTGATAAGCAGAATAGAGAAAGATTTCAATGTTCACTTCACCTTCAGAGACATTGTCCGATTCAAGAATGTAGGAGATATTTGCAATGCCATTCTCACCAAAACCAAATAAGACATGTCATTCATATCTTTGAATTTTGTCACGCTGTTTGTATGTACCTTCCTTTTGTACTACACACTTCCACCTAAATATAGAAAAGCTATACTCTTGTTGTCAAGCTGTATTTTCATAGGCTATTACCACATAGCTTTCCTAATCATAGCCCTTCTCATTTCACTGGCAACTTTTTTTCTCGGAAAATGGGTGGGACAATCAAAACATGAGAAGGATACGAAAAGAATCTATATTTCGGGCTTGTGTTTTCTAATTACAGGCTGGTTGGCATTCCGATATGCCAACCTCCTGCCAGGCGTGCACTGGCTATTCCCCTTAGGCATCTCCTTTTATACCTTTCAGGCCCTTTCATACCTGACAGAAATCTATTGGAAAGAAGAAGAACCGGAAGAGAACCTTGCAGACTTCATGATATATATGCTCTTTTTCATGAAATTCCTGTCAGGACCTATAGAACGGGCGAGAGATATGCTTCCACAATTGAAATCGGGTAAACCGGTAGCATATCCATCCATTGTCTACGGAATGAAACTGATCGTAGTGGGACTGATAAAGAAGTTGATTCTTGCCGATTATATTTCCCCTTATATAGATGGTATTTTTAACTCTATACATACGGCATCCGGTATCCAATTACTCATGGCATGCCTTTTGTATCCGGTAGAATTGTATGGTGACTTTTCCGGTTATACGGATATTGCACTTGGAGGTGCCTGTATGTTGGGATTCAAACTCAGCCCTAACTTCAACCGCCCATTCATAGCACAAACCACTGCCGAATTCTGGAGAAGATGGCACATATCTCTTTCATTTTGGGTTAGGGATTACTTATATCTGCCCCTATCTTCGGGCATGCGCCGCTGGGGACAGTGGGGCGTATTCCTGAGTCTGACATTTGCAGGATTAGGCGCCTGGCATGGTGCAGGATGTTTGCAACCCTGTCCATCCTCCGCACTTATCTGCTTTTCGCCTTTTCTTTGATCTTCTTTCGCTTAGAGTCGGTGAGTGATGCACTCTATTACATCAGAAACATCTCGTTCAGCACCCATGCCAACTGGAAAGAAGTAAGCATCGGAATTCCGGATCATAATTGTATTGTGGCCGGTAGCGCTCTTGTACTGATTTTAGTTTACGAATATTTTATGTCGAAACGAGATCTGTTAGAAGCGTTGGAAAAACAACCCATGCTTGTCAGATGGGGCATTTATTATCTGCTGGCCATTATGTTCTTTACCTTGGGACAGTTCAATTCCGACAGTTTTATTTATTTGCAATTTTAATCTAAAAACAAAGATAGCAGAATGAAGAAAAACAGTGAGCGAAGTGCAGCTATGCGCTTCACGATGAAACTATCTATACTCCTGACGCCATTTATAGCCTTACTAGTGGTGTATTTCCTCAATGATCCTTTTATGGTTTTAAGGCATTATAACCGTTATGATAACTCATCCGTCATGTTGAATGAAGGCTATATCAGTTGGCAAATGTATATGAACAACCGGGATTCCATTGCATTTGATTCTTTTATCATGGGCAATTCCTGCACCATGGCCTATCAATGTCATGAATGGGAAAAATACCTGGATGGTGGCAGGGCGGTACGTCTGTTCGGAAATGCAGAAAGCATAGCCACCATCAGTAAGAAGTTGCAGGCTCTGGAAAGAAATGGTGCAGAGATAAAGAATCTGCTCCTGATTCTGGATAAAGAGTCATTGGGTAAAGACCAGCTTTCAAGCAATCATAACCATGTGTTGCCTCCAGCTATCTCAGGAATCAGCAACTTTAGTTTCCAGGAGAAATTCTGTCAGGCCTTCTTCTTCCCTAATTTCCTGTTTCCTTATCTCGATTATAAAATATTTCATCAATATCGTCCCTATATGCAAGGAGTGATAAACCCTTATGGCGCAATCAGAGATGCAGTAACAAATGATGCAATCAATCCCAGAGAGAGGATGATCCGGGATGAAGGAGAAGCATATTGGGAAAACCACAAAAAAGAGTTTGTGAAAGTCAGAGACTGTAATTACAGAAATGGTGAATACCGGGAAGGTGAGCAATTCCTATGGGAAACACAGACCGGATTACTAAAAGAAATAGATCAAATCTGCCGGAAACATAACACCTCAGTTAAAATCATCATCAGTCCCGACTATAACCAGATCAGCATAAATCCGGCAGATGTGGAAATATTGAAAGACATTTTTGGCTATGAAAATGTATTCGATTTCAGTGGTATCAATGAATATACGAACGATATTCATAACTACTACGAAAGAGGACATTATAGATCAATACTCGGAGCACGCTTATTACAAAAAGTTTATGCAAACCATAAATGATTTGAAATACATATTAAAAGCAACAGCTTATTATGCGAAACTATCTCTGTAGAGTAAGCGCCCGCAATTGTTCCAAAGATCCGTTGAACACATTCAAATCGACCTCTTCCCTGATACCGGGAACATTGCCCACATCAGTATGTTGCCAGAAGTGCCATGGGCCTTCATATTTGACAGAGTCTACGTAATAGTGGGCAATCCAGTAGGGGTAAGTATTGAATACCGAATCACTAAGATAGCGGTTCTTGAATTTATAAGATGTATAAAGAATCGGCTTCACACCATAATGCGATTCTATACGGTCGAGCCAGGTTTTGACAGCAATCTTTAAGTCATGGGCCGTGCTTTTACCAATAGTTTCGACATCAAGCACAGGTGGCAGATCTCCTGGAATAAGCTGGACCGTACGAATAAAAAAATCGGCCTGTTTTAGCGGATCTGTTTTAGGAGAGAAAAAATGATAAGCACCACGAATGAACCCATAACGATGCGCCTGATCAAAATTAAACGGGAAAGTATCGTCAGCATGATCACCACCTTCGGTAGCTTTCATAAAGACAAAATGGATAGGAAATTTGGTTGTTTTGTTAGTTGTCAGTTGCACCCAGTCAATACTGCCTTGATAATGAGAGATATCAATGCCATGCACTTCATAGTCGCAGGGCATACAGACCCCATATCCTTTCTGACCATAACAGGGTTTCCAACGATAGGCATACGGACGAATGAAAAACCAATAAAACCCGGCAGAAAATACGGCAATGATACAAACAGCAAGTATTGTACGTAACCATGCAGACATGATACGCGCTTCGCTTTTCTTTTTACCGCGACGTGCAGCAGATTTTCTTTTAGTTGCCATGTAATATTCAAAACAGAACGCAAATTACACAAATTACGCAAATAGTTTATTCAAATTTGTGTAATTCGCATAATTTGCGTTCTTTTTATTAACTCTTCGTCAACTTGCCGATTTACTTAGCTTGCTCTAACTGCAAAGTCTTCGTCGGCTGGTCACAAACTTCTGTAGGTCCGAAGTACTGGATCGGTCCCGGATATACATAGTCTGTATTGATAGCCCACTGTTCCCGCTGAGCAGCAAATGCCTTGAACGGAGCACCATCCAGTTTCACCAGAGCTTTCTGGATTACCGGTTTCATTTCACCGTGACGGCGTTCCATGTTCATCATCATCGTGATGGGCACACCACCTGCAATCCATTGGTCAGCAGGAGCCGTAGTATTGCGTACAGAAGACATATAGCCTGTCTTGCCGTTAGCAATCAGAGAAGCAGCTGTATAACCCAGTGAATAGCAATAGTCAGCATCGTAGTTAGACGGAGCTGCGCAACGGCCTTCGTAACCGAAGAAGTGATGTTGGGAAGCGAACTTACCTACGAACTTACCTTCTTCTTTCCATGCAGCGAGCTTGGTAGCTACCATTTCCGACAACAGTTTTTCCGTTTCAATCAAAGATACCTGTACGTTTCCGTGCGGATCGCGGTCCAGCGTTAACTGACGTGCAACACCTTCAGGCAGGCTGGCATAGATAGCAGCATTTTCCGGAGAGAGTTTGCGGATGATATAATCACGTTGGTGTGACTTCTTGATCTGAGAGAATTCTTCAGCATTTGCAGCAAGGAAGTCGTTCAACTCAGCGATCAGACGTTTCATAGCCGGGATAAACTCGATAAGACCTTCAGGGATCAAAACCGTACCGAAGTTGTTGCCTTGAGCAGCGCGGTTGGCTACTACCTGTGCAATGTAAGTTACTACATCGTCCAGAGACATATCATTAGCTTCAACTTCTTCTGATACGATACAAACGTTAGGTTGTACCTGCAAAGCACATTCCAGTGCAATGTGAGAAGCAGAACGTCCCATCAACTTGATGAAGTGCCAGTATTTACGAGCTGAGTTACAGTCACGTTGAATGTTACCGATAACTTCAGAGTAAACCTTGCAAGCTGTGTCGAAACCGAAAGAAGTTTCAATCATTTCGTTCTTCAAGTCACCGTCGATAGTCTTCGGACAACCGATTACCTGTACGCCGCACTTCTTAGCTGCATAGTACTCAGCCAGTACGCAAGCATTTGTATTAGAGTCGTCACCACCGATGATAACCAATGCTTTGATATCAAGTTGCTTCAGGATTTCCAGACCTTTTTCAAACTGATCTTCTTTCTCCAATTTAGTACGACCTGAACCGATGATATCGAAACCACCCGTGTTACGGTATTCGTCAATGATATCTGAAGTCAGTTCCATATAGTTATGGTCAACCAAACCGCCGGGGCCAAGAATGAAACCATATAACTTACTGTCTTTATTCAAACTCTTGATACCGTCGAAGATACCGGAAATCACATTGTGACCACCGGGAGCCTGACCACCGGAAAGGATAACCCCCACATTCATAGCGGGGAAGTTAACCACTTCGTCAGTAGCCTCAAACTTGATCAAAGGCATTCCGTACGTGTTAGGGAACAATTTTTGGATAGCTTCCTGATCGGCTACAGATTGAGTAGCTACTCCAGCTACCGCCTTAACGGCACCCTTCAGCGCTTTCGGAAGTTTGGGCTGATAAGCAGCCCTTGCAATTTGCAATGCACTTTTTGTCATTTTATCTAATTATTTAAAGGTGTTAGTAAAGTTTCGTTCAAAAGCGTCGCAAATTTCGTGTTTTTTTCTGAATTATGAAAGGAAGCGCACATCAAAAAAAATATGAAATGTTGGTTTATACCGTGGAAAGTACTTATCTTTACCGGAAATATTTCAATTTATTCACTTAAAACGTAAAGATTATGGCAAGTAGAAGAGAACTTAAGAAAAACGTCAATTATATCGCAGGTGAACTGTTCATGGAGTGTTTGGTAAACAGCTTATACGTACCCGGAACCGATAAAACTAAAGCCGACGAGCTGATGGGCAGAATCCTGAGTGTGCAAGATGAATTTATCAGCCGAATCAGCCATACCGAACCTGGAAATGTAAAAGGTTTCTACAAGAAATTCCGCGAAGACTTTAATAAAGAAGTAGACGCAATTATTGACGCTATCGGCAACCTGAAGTAAGCACCGGGAATGAAAAAAGCAATATACAGCTTTATCTACTATCGCATTTTGGGATGGAAGACAAACGTAACTGTGCCGGATTATGATAAATGCGTGATAACTGCAGCACCTCATACATCTAATTGGGATTTATTTATCGGCAAACTATTTTACGGAGCTATCGGACGGAAAACCTGCTTCATGATGAAAAAAGAATGGTTCTTCTTTCCGCTGGGATTAATATTCAAAGCCGTGGGTGGCATACCGGTGGACCGGGGACGCAAAACATCGTTGGTAGACCAGATGGCGGAAAGATTCGCCAAAAGCAAGAAATTCCAACTCGCCATTACACCGGAAGGAACCCGTAAAGCGAATCCTAATTGGAAGAAAGGATTTTATTTTATTGCATTGAAAGCGCAGGTACCTATTGTAATGATAGGTATCGATTATACCACTAAAACGATTTCTGCGACAAAGGCGATCATGCCATCGGGAGATATCGAAAAGGATATGCGCGAGGTAAAGCTCTATTATAAGGATTTCAAAGGGAAGAACCCGAAGAACTTTGCTTTAGGAAACATTTAAAGTTCTTAATCCCGTATCTTCCTTGTAGTTTCTCCGTATCAACTCCGTGTCTGCTCCGTAGTATCTCCGTATCCGGTCCGTAGCATCTCCGTACTCTTAGATACGGAGTTGATACGGAGATGCTACGGAGCAGACACGAACCGGATACGCTTCTGACTGACAATTGAACGTATAAAACCGATAATCATTTTCTTAACTAAGTATTATGCGTGTAACTCTATTACAGACAGACATCGTTTGGGAAGATAAACAAGAAAATCTCCGCTTGCTCCGGGAAAAGCTGATAAAGCTTCGCGGAGAAGCGGAGATTGTTGTCTTACCCGAAACCTTCTCTACCGGTTTCAGTATGGATAGCCGAAGACTGGCTGAGCCGGTATCGGGTGAAACCATTACCCTCCTGCGTCAATGGGCGGTAGAATTCCAATTCGCCATTACAGGTAGTTATATAGCTTGTGATGAAGAAGCCGATGCAAATAAAAATGCTGTTCCCAGTCCTGATAAGCCTTATTATAACCGTGCTTTTTTCCTGACTCCCGAAGGAGAAGCTTATTACTACGATAAACGACATCTCTTTCGTATGGGCCAGGAAACGGAGCATTTTACAGCCGGTAACCAGCGGCTTGTTATCTCTTACCGGGGGTGGAATATACTGTTGTTAGTCTGCTACGACCTTCGCTTCCCGGTATGGAGCCGGAACGTAAATAATGAATATGATCTTCTGATATACGTTGCCAACTGGCCTGTTCCCCGCCGCCGGGTATGGGACATTCTGTTACAAGCCCGTGCACTCGAAAATATCAGTTATGTTTGCGGTGTCAACCGTATCGGTACGGATGGAAATCAAATGCTATATAATGGCGGCAGCGTCATTTATTCACCAAAGGGCGATTTGCTTGCCAGCGTACCCGACCATGAAGAAGGAACCGCCACCGCAACTCTCGACCTCTCTGTCCTGAGAGATTTCAGACAAAAATTCCCCGCATGGAAAGACGCTGAATGTTTCCTAATTAAGAATTAATAATTAACAATTAAAGCACTATGGAACGAATGAAAGCTAAACACCGCATAGCTGACAGGTTATTCTTTCTGTTATTGACCATCTTAGTTTTTTCCTCTTGCGCAAACAGCAAAAAGGATATTATTCCTTCTGCCGAGTATGCACCTTTTGTGAATGCATATACGGGAGGAGTTATCTCGCAAACTTCGAACATACGTATAGAACTGACGCAAGATCAGCCTATGGTAGATTTGAACAATGAACTGAAAGAAAATCCGTTTAGCTTCTCCCCGTCCCTGAAAGGTAAAGCGTATTGGATCAGCAACAATACAATTGAATTCGTTCCTGAACCAGGAACTTTAAAGCCGGGAGAATTCTATGAAGGTACGTTCCAATTAGGCAGGTTTGTAGAAGTGGACAGTCGCCTGCAAGAATTCAAATTCTCTTTCAGAGTACAGGAACCCAATTTCACACTGTATATCGAACCACTGACAACCATCGACATAGATAGCCATGGCGACTTGGTGACATTGAAAGGTGAAGTACGTTTCAGTGATGCCACTCCCAAAGAAGCAGTTGAGAAAATGCTCTCTGCCAAAGGCGGAAACGGGCAAAGCTATCCGGTCAGTATCACTTCGACAGATCATCCGACGCGTTATCAGTTTGAAATAGCCGGTGTCATTCGCGCAGCGGAAGACTACCAGCTGGAAATCACCGCCAACGGCAGTCCTGCAGGAATCGACCGTAAACAGACAGAAAACGTACTGATCCCTGCCAAGAATAATTTCCGTTTCCTCTCTGCCAAACGCATTGACGAACCGGAGAATGGAATTGAAATAGTATTCTCCGATCCTGTTTCTACTACACAAGACCTGAACGGATTGATTGAAATCCCCGAAGTATCATCTTCCATATTTCAAGTGGAGAATAATAAAGTATATGTTTACTTTGAAGCCAACCAACTGAGCAAACTGACTTTGAATATACACGAAGGAGTGAAAAACAACCGGGATAAATCGCTCGGAACATCACACTCCATCGCATTCAGCGAACTGAATCTGAAACCACAAGTGAGCATGTCTACATCAGCCGCTATCCTGCCCGACTCCAAAAGTTTGATCATCCCTTTCCGGGCAGTCAATCTCTATGCGGTAGATTTAAGTGTAATCCGTATTTTTGAAAACAATGTACTGATGTTCATGCAGACCAATACGCTCTCATCCGCCAGTGAACTGCGCCGTTCCGGACGATTGGTTTATCAGAACACATTGTGGCTGAGCAAGGACAGTACAAAAGACGTGCACCGATGGGAAGATTATTCGATAGACCTTGCCGAACTGATTCGGCAAGAACCGGGTGCTATCTACCGTGTCATACTTTCTTTCCGGCAAGAATACTCAGCCTATCCTTGCAGCGGAACAGAAAAACAAGAGATGAGCTTTACAGACAATACTGCTTCAGAGGGATTGACGAAAGTCAGCGGAAGTAGTACTTTCGAAGAAAATGAAGCTGAATGGGATACACCGGAAACTTATTTCTACTACAATGGTAATGTAAAGATGGACTGGAGCCAGTATAACTGGCGGGAACGCAATAATCCTTGCCATGCCTCCTACTATATGGACTCTGACCGGGCAGCATCGTGCAACGTATTTGCCTCCAATGTAGGAATGATTGTAAAACGGAATTCACTGAACAAGCTGTGGATTGCCGTAAGCAACATCTTGGATACCAAACCGATGGAGAAAGCGAAAGTGACTGTTTACAACTTCCAGTTGCAAGCCATCGGAACCGGTGAAACCAATAGTGAAGGATTTACAGAAATCACTCCGAAAGGTGTTCCTTTCATTGTGGTGGCCGAAGTAGAGAAACAGAAAGCTTATGTTCGTGTGGCAGATGGTGAAGAACAATCTGTCAGCCGGTTCGATGTAGGCGGAAAAGATATTCAGAAAGGATTGAAGGGGTTCGTCTATGGCGAAAGAGGGGTATGGCGACCGGGAGATACGCTGCATGTAAGCTTTATTATGGAAGACCGTGAAAAAAGAATTCCGGATAAACACCCTGTAGCATTGGAATTGTATAATCCGAGAGGACAATTCTATACCAAAATGATTTCCACGCAAGGTGTAAATGGTTTCTACACATTTGACCTGCCGACACGTCCGGAAGACCCAACGGGATTATGGAACGCTTACGTCAAAGTAGGTGGAACCGCTTTCCACAAAAGCCTTCGCATAGAAACTGTGAAACCAAACCTCCTGAAAATTAATCTGAAACTACCGGAGAAAGTAATCCAGGCTTCTACCAAAGAAATGCCGGTAATGCTTACTTCCACATGGCTGACAGGCGCCACCGCTTCACGGTTGAAAACCAAAGTGGAAATGTCCCTGTCAAAAGTAAATACGCAATTCAAGAACTACGGGCAATACATATTCAATAATCCGGCTACCGAATTTACAACTGTAAAAAATGATGTATTCGACGGAATGCTGGATGCGGAAGGAAAAACTAACTTTATGTTGAAACTTCCGGCTGCCACCAATGCCCCGGGAATGCTGAATGCAATCTTAACCAGCCGTGTATTCGAACCGGGAGGAGACGCCAGTATTTACACGCAAAGCATTCCATTCTCTCCATTCTCATCTTATGTAGGTATTAATCTGAACCAGCCGAAAGGAAAATACATCGAGACCGACCAGGATCATGTATTCGATATTGTCACCGTAAATGCGGAAGGACAATTAGTGAACCGCTCCAATTTGGAATATAAGATTTACCGTATCTCCTGGAGCTGGTGGTGGGAGAACCGGGACGAATCATTCGGAACTTATGTCAACAGTAGTTCCATCACTCCCGTAGCCAGTGGTAATATACAGACTACAGGCGGAAAGGCAACCTTTAAATTCCGGGTAAACTATCCGGACTGGGGACGTTACCTGGTTTATGTAAAGGATAAGGAAAGTGGGCATGCCACCGGCGGAACTGTTTATATAGACTGGCCGGATTGGCGCGGACGTTCAAGCAAGACGGACCCCAGCGGCATTAAAATGCTCGCTTTCTCTCTGGATAAAGACTCGTATGAAATAGGTGAAACGGCAACAGCCATCATTCCTGCCGCTGCGGGAGGACGTGCACTGGTGGCCCTGGAAAACGGTTCAACCGTTCTACAACGTGAATGGATTGAAGTTTCCAACAACGGAGACACAAAATATTCTTTCAAAGTGACTCCGGAAATGGCTCCGAACGTTTACCTGCACATCAGCCTGTTGCAACCTCATGCACAAACGGTGAACGATTTGCCGATACGTATGTACGGTGTGGTTCCGGTATTGGTGACTAATAAACAAACTATACTGCAACCGCAAATTAAAATGCCGGAAGTGTTGCGGCCGGAAACGGACTTCACCGTTACCGTCAGCGAAAAGAACGGCAAGCAGATGACATACACATTGGCCATTGTAGACGACGGATTACTCGACCTGACTAATTTCAAGACTCCCGATCCGTGGAATGAATTCTATGCACGCGAAGCATTGGGCATCCGCACCTGGGATATGTATGACGATGTACTCGGAGCATCTGCCGGACGCTACAGCTCATTGTTCAGTACGGGTGGCGACGAGACATTGAAACCGGCCGATGCAAAAGCGAACCGCTTCAAGCCGGTAGTGAAATTTATCGGTCCGTTCTATCTGGATAAAGGAAAACAGAAGACGCACACGCTGAAACTACCGATGTACGTAGGTTCTGTACGTACGATGGTGGTAGCGGGGCAAGACGGAGCTTATGGAAAAGCGGAAAAGACTTCTTTCGTGCGGACACCATTGATGTTGTTGTCAACACTGCCCCGTGTGCTGAGCACACAAGAAGAGATTACTGTTCCGGTAAATGTCTTTGCCATGGAGAAGGAAGTGAAGAATGTATCGGTATCCATCCAGGCTTCAGGTGGAGGTGTACAAGTGCTCGATCCCAATAAACAATCCATTACTTTCAGTCAACCGGGTGACCAACTCGTTTACTTTAAAATAAAGACCGGAAATAAAACAGGAAAAGCAACGATACATATCACTGCCAGCGGTGGCAGTCAGCAGGCGAAAGAGACCATTGAAATCGAAGTCCGGAATCCGAATCCGGCAGTGACCTTCCGCAACAGCCAATGGGTGGAAAAAGGAGAAAGTGTAACACTTCCTTATGCATTGAATGGTGCTTCTCCGGCAAATACCCGTATGCTGCTGGAAGTCTCACGTATTCCTTCGGTAGATATCAGCCGCAGGTTCGACTACCTGTATAATTATCAGCATCATTGCACGGAACAACTGACTTCCAAAGCTCTGCCGCTATTGTTCGTCAGCCAGTTTAAAGCAGTGGATGAGGAAGAAGCTCAAAAGATTAAGGCCAACGTACAGGAAGCGATACGGCAACTCTACGCACGCCAGCTTCCGAACGGCGGTTTTGTTTACTGGCCGGGAAATGCCAGTGCTGATGAGTGGATTACTTCTTATGCGGGCATGTTCCTTGTATTGGCGCAGGAGAAAGGCTACGCTGTCAATTCGAATGTACTGAATAAGTGGAAACGCTTCCAACGTGCTGCTGCCCAGAACTGGCGGATGCCGGATCAGGATGACAGTTGGGGTTACTGGCAAACGGGAGTGCAACAAGCATACAGATTGTACACACTGGCATTAGCCGGTGCACCTGAACTGGGTGCCATGAACCGGATGAAAGAACAAGCTAACCTGCCTCTGCAAGCCAAATGGAGACTGGCAGCCGCTTATGCCCTGACAGGTAAGATGAAACCGGCTGAAGAACTGGTATTTAAGGCAGAAACCACCGTTGCCCCTTATTCCTCACAGAACTACATCTATGGTTCGTATGATCGTGACGAAGCTATGATATTGGAAACTTTACTCCTGATGAACCGCGACCAGGCGGCATTGCAACAGGCGAAAAAGGTATCCAAGAATTTGGCCGAAGAGAATTGGTTCAGCACACAATCCACTGCTTTCTCTCTGATGGCGATGGGACGCCTGGCTGAGAAGCTTTCAGGTACTTTGGATTTCACCTGGACCTGGAACGGAAAGCAGCAACCCGTAGTGAAATCAGCCAAGGCTGTATTTGCAAAGGAGCTGTCCACTTCACCGGTTTCGGGTAATATTATAGTAAAGAATGAAGGTAAAGGCGCATTAAGTGTGGACCTCATTACACGCACGCAATTACTTAATGATACGTTACCCGCAATATCCAATAACCTCCGCCTGGACGTAAAATATACGGATATGAACGGAGCGACGATATCTATAGATGATATCAAGCAAGGAACAGACTTTATGGCAGTCATCACTGTAGGTAATATCAGTGGAAGCACTGCTTACAGCAATTTAGCATTGACACATATCCTGCCGTCAGGTTGGGAAATTTACAATGACCGGTTGATGACTCCGGAAGCGACGCTTACCCGTGAGTATACTTACCAGGATATTCGTGACGACCGCGTGCTGACTTACTTCGACTTGCGTCGCAGCGAACTGAAAAAGTTCACCATAAGACTGCAAGCTACATATGCAGGTAATTTCATTCTGCCGGCTATCCAGTGCGAAGCCATGTATGACGGTTCGGCACAGGCACGGACCAAGGCGGGAAGAACGACTGTCAGCCGTTAAGTTCATTTCATGGGGACTAAGATTATAAAGTACTTCAAACAACTGTCTATCACCAGAAAAGTAATACTCATACTTATTACAATTCTGGTGATAGCCTATATCTTTTGCCTCCCCCGGCAACTTTTCCATGTGCCCTACTCCACCGTCGTCACTGACCGGAACGGTGAATTACTGGGCGCACGCATTGCATCCGACGGCCAATGGCGCTTTCCACCCCGGACCACTACTCCGGAGAAAATAAAGCAATGCCTCATCACTTTCGAAGACAGGCACTTTTATCACCATTGGGGAGTCAATCCTGTCTCCATTGGTAGAGCCGCCTACCAAAACCTAAAGAATAAGCGCATTGTAAGTGGAGGAAGTACCCTCACCATGCAAACGATCCGTCTGGCAAGAAACGAGTCGCGTACCTTTGGAGAAAAGTTCATAGAAATGATCCTGGCCACCCGACTTGAGTTTCGCGCTTCAAAAGAGAAAATCCTGTCCATGTACATTTCACACGCTCCTTTCGGAGGAAACGTAGTAGGGCTCGATGCCGCTGCCTGGCGATATTTCGGACACCCCGCTGAAGAACTGTCCTGGGCAGAAGCAGCCATGCTGGCAGTACTTCCAAACGCACCCGCCATGATTCATCTCTCCAAATCACGGCAATTATTACTTAATAAAAGAAACCGTCTGCTAAAACAATTATATGCACGAAAGATTATAGATAACTCCACTTACGAACTGGCTATCAGCGAACCACTCCCCGACGAGCCTCATCCACTCCCCCAAACCGCTCCCCATTTGGTCAGTCGCTTCTATCAGGAACGAAACGGGAAATATTCCGTATCAACCATCGACAAGGGTATTCAAACCCAGATAGAGAACGCAGCCGAACGTTGGAGCAATGAATTTAACCGGAGTGATATACGCAATCTGGCAATTCTGGTGATTGATATCCGAACCAATCAGGTTGTGGCTTATTGCGGCAATGTCAATTTCGAACGGAAGCAAGCTGGTAACCAGGTAGACGTTATTCAGGCACCCAGAAGCACGGGAAGTATTCTGAAACCATTTTTATATTACGCCATGTTGCAGGAAGGCAGTCTGTTGCCTCATACGCTACTGCCCGATATACCAGTTAATATTAATGGCTTTACACCTCAAAACTTCAGTTTGCAATTCGAAGGTGCCGTTCCTGCTTCGGAAGCGCTCGCACGTTCATTGAATATCCCGGCAGTGACGATGCTACAAAGATATGGTGTTCCCAAGTTTCATACTTTCCTGAGGCAAATAGGCTTAAAAACTATCAATCGCCCGGCTTCTCATTATGGTTTATCACTCATTCTGGGCGGTGCGGAGGCTACCCTGTGGGATGTGACAAATGCGTATGCTTACATGGGGCGGAGTTTATTGCAGCTTCCACAAACAGAATGTAGTTTGCTGCTTGCGGACGCTGAAGGATCAGGAGAACCAGAAGTCTTCGCTTCGGGAAAATCGACGGATACTTTCCAACCGGGAGCCGTATGGCAAACCTTCAATGCGTTAACCGAGGTGAATCGTCCCGAAGAAATAGACTGGAAATCAATCCCCTCCATGCACCCCATTGCCTGGAAGACCGGAACAAGCCACGGATTCCGCGATGCCTGGGCCGTAGGAGTCACTCCTCACTATACCGTAGGTGTATGGGTAGGAAATGCTACAGGAGAAGGTAAACCTGGTCTTGTAGGAGCACGGACAGCCGGTCCGGTTTTGTTTGATGTATTTGGTCTGCTACCTCCGACACGGTGGTTCAGGCGTCCGGGAGATGTCTTTGTCAAGGCTGAGATATGCCGGAAATCCGGACACTTGAAGGGTAGGTTTTGCGAAGAAACAGATACTTTACTGATTCTTCCTGCCGGACTAAAGACAGAAGCTTGCCCTTATCATCACCTTATCACCCTTTCAGCCGATGAAACTCACCGTATCTACGAGAATTGCGCAAATTTGGAACCAACTATCCAGAAGTCCTGGTTCACTTTGCCACCTGTATGGGAATGGTATTACAAACAGCATCATCCGGAATACAATCCGCTCCCTCCCTTCAAACCGGGCTGCGGAGAGGATGCATTGCAACCCATGCAATTCATCTATCCACCTATGAATGCCCGTATTGTGTTACCTAAACAAATGGATGGAAGTCCGGGCTTTCTAACCGCCGAACTGGCCCACGGCAATCCGAGTACCACCATTTTCTGGCACCTTGATAACACTTATCTTACCCAGACACAAGACTTTCATAAGATCTCACTACAACCCACGCCCGGAAAACATTCACTAACAGCGGTAGACGAAGCAGGAAATACAGTAACCACTACATTTTATATCAATTAAGATTATCTGTTGATGAAACCGGTCAGTGTACCCATCCCTCCCTCGAACAGGTGATGTTTTTGTACAAAAAGATTCCATTTTAGTCTTTTTAATGAAAATACCTAAAAGAAGTGAGTGCATAGTTACCAAAAAGTGGCTACATTTGTATCCCGAAACAGTGTCAGAAGAAAACACCTTGTTCCAAAAGACAACCCCGACACTAGAATTAGTGAACATTGTTTTTTGTATATTTGTTAAATCTTAGAAGCGACAAGCTTTAATCAATTTATTAATACCAATTAAGTTATGAAAACCAATCTTAGTTCTCAAATCACTCTCAACAGAGTCTCCCCCAGGTATTATAGGCCTGAGAATGCATTTGAAAGGTCGGTATTGACCCGACTGGAAAAAATCCCAACCGACATCTACGAATCGGCAGAGGAAGGCGCCAACCACGTTGCCTACGAAATAGCTCAACTTATTCGTGATAAACAGAAAGCCGGACGCTTCTGTGTATTGGCATTGCCGGGCGGTAATTCTCCCCGCAACGTATACTCAGCCCTTATCCGTATACATAAAGAAGAAGGTCTGAGTTTCCGCAACGTTATCATATTCAACCTTTACGAATATTATCCTCTTACATCAGATGCCATCAACAGCAATCTGAATGCCTTGAAGGAAATGTTCCTTGATCATGTAGATGTTGACAAGCAGAATATCTTTAGCCCGGACGGTACAATTCCTAAAGATACCATCTTTGAATATTGCCGCCTGTACGAGCAACGCATCGAAAGTTTCGGCGGATTGGATGCCGTATTACTGGGTATCGGGCGCGTAGGTAACATTGGTTTCAACGAACCGGGTTCTCGCCTGAACTCCACCACCCGTTTGATTTTACTGGACAACGATTCACGCAATGAAGCATCCAAAATGTTCGGTAGCATCGAAAGCACTCCGATCAGTTCCATTACAATGGGTGTTTCTACCATCCTGGCTGCCAAGAAAATCTATCTGATGGCATGGGGTGAAGACAAAGCCAAAATGGTAAAAGAGTGCGTAGAAGGTACTGTAACTGATACCATTCCGGCATCTTTCCTGCAAACTCACAACAATGCTCATGTAGTTATCGACCTTTCTGCTGCCGGTAACCTGACACGTATCCACCGTCCATGGCTAGTGACTTCCTGCGAATGGAACGACAAACTGATTCGTAGCGCCATCGTCTGGTTGTGCCAACTGACAGGCAAGCCGATCCTGAAACTGACAAACAAGGATTACAATGAAAATGGTTTGAGCGAACTGCTGGCTCTGTTTGGTTCAGCATATAATGTGAATATCAAGATCTTCAACGATCTGCAACACACCATCACCGGATGGCCGGGTGGTAAGCCGAATGCAGACGATACCTACCGTCCCGAACGTGCGAAACCGTATCCGAAACGTATCGTCGTATTCTCTCCGCATCCTGATGATGACGTAATCTCCATGGGTGGTACAATCCGCCGCTTGGTAGAACAAAAGCATGACGTACACGTGGCTTACGAAACTTCCGGTAACATTGCCGTAGGTGATGAAGAAGTAATCCGTTTCCTGCATTTCATCAATGGTTTCAACCAGATCTTCAATAATAGCGAAGACAAGGTAGTTGTTGATAAATATGCAGAAATCCGTAAATTCCTGAAAGAGAAGAAAGACGGTGACATCGATACACGTGACATCCTCACAATTAAGGGCTTGATACGTCGTGGTGAAGCGCGCACCGCTTGTACGTACAATAACATCCCTCTGGATCATTGCCACTTCCTTGACCTGCCATTCTACGAAACAGGTAGAATACAGAAAGGTCCGTTGACCGAAGCTGATGTGGAAATTGTGCGTAACCTGCTGCGTGAAGTGAAACCTCATCAAATATTCGTTGCCGGCGACCTCGCCGATCCGCATGGAACACACCGTGTCTGCACGGATGCCGTATTTGCTGCTATCGATCTGGAAAAAGAAGAAGGTGCAAAATGGTTGAAAGATTGCCGTATTTGGATGTATCGTGGTGCGTGGGCCGAGTGGGAAATTGAAAACATTGAAATGGCAGTACCTATCAGTCCGGAAGAACTGCGTGCAAAACGTAATTCAATCCTGAAACACCAGTCTCAGATGGAAAGTGCACCATTTCTGGGCAACGACGAACGTTTGTTCTGGCAACGCAGTGAAGACCGCAATCGTGGTACCGCCGCATTGTATGACAATCTCGGTTTGGCATCTTACGAGGCAATGGAAGCATTCGTGGAATATATTCCGCTGTAAATGTTTGCTAAATAGAAATAAGAAGAGTGGGAAGCTAAGGTTTTCCACTCTTTTTTTACGTACTTTTGCGTGGGGATTCTATCATAGAGAGATCAATCTCACAGAAGTTTATTCGTTATAAGAATATGAAAAAAAGAATATTATTAGCCATTTGTTGCTTTGCCTTTACCTTCAACGGAAAACTGGGAGCACAAGATATCGAGGCGAACATACAAGATCGTCTTCAATCTTTCTTCCGGGAATATACTACCACAACCGTAAATATAGGAACTTGTAAACTGGATAGTTTCCGCATCAATCACCAAAAGAAGAAGCTGCTCATCTATGCCGATGAAAAGTTTTCCTATCAGCCTTTTCGGCCGGAAACAGTGGATGCCATTTATCGACATCTGAAACAAATATTACCGGGTCCTGTGAACTACTACGATCTGACGGTAGTAACAAGCGGACAAACTATCGAAAACCTCATTCCAAACTTATACCGGAAAGGAAAGAAAGATAAGTCTCGCCTGTACAGCGGACTGGAATACAAAGGTGAACCTTGGGTGACACGCACTTCCCGTCCTTACGACGTCAGCCGGGGATTAGAAGGGAAGCATATAGCTTTATGGCAAAGCCACGGGAAGTATTTCATCAACAAAACAGGCGAATGGGGCTGGCAACGGCCACGGTTATTCTGCACCACAGAAGACCAGTTCACACAATCCTTTATCCTGCCTTATGTTATCCCAATGCTAGAGAATGCCGGTGCCAACGTATTTACTCCCCGTGAACGGGATACACAAAAGCAGGAAGTCATTGTCGATAATGACGGTACGCAGAATTCCCTCTACTTGGATGTGAAAAGTCGTAAAGCCAAATGGGAGCAAACAGGACTCCCCGGCTTTGCCTGGCGCAAACAGGTTTATCGGGACGGGGAGAACCCCTTCGTCAGTGGTACCGCACGTTTTGCCCCTACAGAAAAGAAAAAAGACAAAGCCTTTGCCGAGTGGATACCCGATATTCCGGAAACAGGAGAGTATGCTGTATACGTCTCTTATCAAACTTTGCCTAATAGCGTAAGTGATGCCAAATATATTGTTTTCCATAATGGAGGAACCACTGAGTTCAAGGTAAATCAGCAGATAGGTGGTGGTACATGGGTGTATCTCGGTACTTTTTCTTTTGATAAGGGAAAGAATGATTATGGCATGGTGGTACTTAGCAATGAAAGTAAACAGAAAGGTGTAGTCTGCGCTGATGCCGTACGCTTTGGTGGTGGAATGGGCAATATAGAACGCGGTGGAGAAACCAGTGGAATGCCTCGTTATCTGGAAGGTGCCCGTTATTCCGCCCAATGGTCCGGCATGCCTTATTCGGTTTATGGCGGGCGTGAAGGTAAAGATGATATGTCCGATGACATTAATGTACGCTCCAGAATGATTAACTATTTGTCCGGTGGTTCAATATTCAATCCCAAAGACAAAGGTTTAGGAGTACCTTTTGAACTCTCAATGGCATTGCACAGCGATGCGGGTGCCAGCAAAGAAGATAAAATCATAGGTACGCTCGGCATATATACCACCGATTTCAATAACGGAGTACTCGGAGCCGGAACAGACCGCTATACCTCCCGAGACCTTTCCGACATTCTGCTTACCCAACTCCAGCGGGATATCCGTTCCAATTATGCCACGGACTGGACTCGCCGCAGCATGTGGAACCGTAATTACAGTGAAACGCGACTGCCCGCCGTTCCTTCCACTATTGTCGAATTACTTTCGCACCAGAACTTTGCCGATATGCGCCTCGGACATGACCCCAACTTTAAATTCACCGTAGGACGCTCTATTTATAAAGCCATTCTGCAATACCTTTGCGGCCAGCATGGCAAGGATTATGTGGTACAACCTCTTCCCGTAAGTAACTTCGCCATTCGCTTCGGTAATAAAAAGAATACACTGGAACTTTCTTGGAATGGTGAAGAAGACCTGTTAGAACCAACAGCCAAACCGCGCGAATACATCGTATATACCCGCATCGGCCGTGGAGGCTTTGATAATGGCGTACGTGTCAGCAGTCCCTCTTATACCGTAAAGATAGAACCCGGTATTGTCTATTCCTTTAAAGTAACCGCAGCCAACCGGGGCGGAGAAAGTTTCCCGTCCGAGATTCTTGCAGCTTATAAAGCAAAAAAAGAAAAAGGTCGTGTGTTGATTGTCAATGGATTCGACCGCCTTAGTGGTCCGGCCGCCATTGATACCCCCACTGAAGCCGGATTCGATTTAAGTAAAGATCCGAGTGTACCTTACTTATATGACATCTCACTTTGTGGTGCTCAAACAGAATTCTCCCGTAAACAGACCGGGAAGGAACTGGGACGCAGTGGTAGCGAATGGGAAGGAATGCGAATTGCCGGGAATAGCTTCGATTATCCGTTCATACACGGAAAGGCGATACAAGCATCCGGAGATTATAGTTTTGTATCATGTAGTGATGAAGCCGTAGAAAGCGGACGTATTCCATTGGAAGCTTACGATATCGTAGACTATATCCTCGGACTGGAAAAAGAAGACCGCCAAAGCAATCCGGCAAGCAATGCATATTACAAAACCTTTTCCTCGGCCATGCAACGAGCACTGACCGCTTATTGCCAATCCGGTGGAAATCTGCTTGTGAGCGGTTCCTATCTTGGCAGCGATATGAACGGTTCGCAGGGAGACCGGGAGTTCACACAAAACATTCTGAAATATGCCTACGGACAATCCATCACCGATAATCGCTCAGGAAATATTAATGGTCTGGGACGTACATTCAGTATCCCCCGCCTACCCAATGAGTACGCTTATCCCGTAACTGCTCCCGAATGTATTCTACCGACAGGTACTGCTTTCCCGGTGCTCACCTATACTGCCGGAAATCAAAGTGCCGCCATTGCCTATCAAGGCAACTACCGTACCTTCGTTATGGGGTTCCCATTAGAGAGTATTGAACAGGAAACGGATCGCAACGCTGTCATGGCTTCTATCCTGCAATTCTTTCAAGCAAAAAAGTAGAAAACAATACGCCTAATTAAAAATAACGCTTATCTTTGCTCTCAAAGTATAAACCTTTAAATATAAAACACTATGTATACTATACAAGCAAACCCCAGCGGTACCCGCAGCCTAGAGATATCCGAAGAGAACCTGGCAACCATTGAGAAATACGGACTTTTCCGTCATCTTATTGACAGTAATGGCATTGTAGACGAATCTGTTCTGGAAAAACTGAGACTGAATATCCGCTCCCTCATCGCATCACAAGAAGAAGACAGCAAAGACTTGCTCGACCTCTGCATCGACGTGATATACCACAACAACATGAAAGCTTTCGGATTACAGCAACTGATTAAGCTCTATCTGGAATGGTTTTCAAAGCAGGAACCCATAGAAGAGGAATAATAAAATGAAAACAATCGACACGTGCGGTCAAAAACTTTACAGTCCTCTCATCCCGGCCGTCAAAGCCATGTGCGAAGCTACACCGGGTGAGAAACTGGAAATTATCATGAATGATACTGCTGCTTTCAATGATTTAAAAGAATATCTGGCAGAACAACAAATCGGCTTTCGTGAGATTTACGACGGCGAACAAATGACGGTGCAATTCACCAAAAGATAAATTGTGCAGTAAATAGCAAATCATCATTCATGATCGTATCCAGGAATAAGAAATAAAAAAACGAATCCTGTTTCAGCATAAGAAAGCTTCTAACAGGATTCGCTTTATATTATTTTCTCTCATTCAATTATATTCCCGATTCATAATCAAAGGTACTACAAACCAAAATGTAGAACCTTTATTGATCTCAGATTCCAAACCTGCCCTACCTCCCAAATTTTGGATAATAGTTTGTGAAAGTGTCAACCCCAGACCTGTTCCCGGTACTTCCCGATCCAACTTTTTAAAACTGGAAAATATCTCTTGCTGTTCTTCTTTCGGAATTCCAATTCCAGTATCGGATACATAAAAGTAAACCTCATCCGTTCCCTCCATACGACAACTAAAGCGTATCTCCCCTGATTTGGTAAACTTGATCGCATTATGAATCAGGTTTGCCATCACCTGAATGATGCGTTGACGTTCAGAATACATGATAATAGGTTGCACAGAGTCTTCACAAATCAAATCAACTGAAGGATTATTGAATAGTTTCACCTTAAACATACCTTCCAGTTCTCTTAACAAGTCATTAGCATCAAATTCAGAATACTCAAAATTCAAAGTTCCGGCTTCTATCTGCGAAAGATCAAAGATATCATTTATCAAACGTAACAAACGCTCATTGTTCTCTGAAATAATATCCATATACATTTTCTTTTCCTCTTCATCAGAAGCAGTAGCTATCAATCCCGAAAAACCAACAATCGCATTCAGTGGTGTACGGACTTCATGACTTATATTCGCAATAAAAGTGGATTTTAATCTCTCTGCAGATATCGAATTCTTTCTCTCAATATTCAGCAACCTTTGAACATTCTGTAGTTCCGTCACATCATAAACCGTCAATACCATATGATCTTCCCCGTCAATAACAACATAAGCACCCGATACTGAAACATCACAAGGGATCACTTTGTCTTCTTTGTCATTCAGAAGATTCATAGAAGCATTTACTTTTTGGAAACTCTCTTTCTTATGAAAAGCTCTTCCAATAGCCGCGCGGATACCACAAAGTTTACACTGCTGATGCATACCACATTCGCCGGCTTCGGCAGCATTCCGGCAATGCAACAGGTCACCGACCTTTTGTGTCATACCAACCTCAGGAGCAGGAAGCTTATTCAAGGAATAGTAATTGGTATCGCAGACTATAAAATCTTTATCAATCAGTAAAAAATAAGCATTAATATTCTGCAAAATCATAGTTGTCTGATCGAGTTTGCGTTGTATCACATCTTTTGATTCTTCATACGGAGGTATTTCCATAATATATAGATTGATTTATATTTTATTAGTGCCATCAGCGTACAAAAGTATAAAATATAAGGATAAAACAGACGATTCTTTAATGTTTTTGTTAACGCCCATCTTACGAGAGAGATTCTGTCATCTCACAAAGCCGTTTTGCACTGGACTTGGGAAAGAATCGCAAGCATCACCAACAGGAATTTAACCATGCATTTTCTGGCTGAACTTCATTTTATGCGTATCTTTGCGGCATGAAAGAATATCGACTGACTGATTGGTTGCCCACAACGAAAAAAGAAGTGGAGTTGCGCGGATGGGACGAACTGGACGTTATCCTGTTCAGTGGTGACGCTTATGTAGACCATCCTTCTTTCGGGGCTGCTGTTATCGGACGTATCCTCGAAGCAGAGGGATTGCGCGTGGCGATTATACCTCAACCCAATTGGCGGGATGACTTACGCGACTTTAAGAAGTTAGGACGTCCCCGCCTGTTCTTTGGCATCAGTCCCGGATGTATGGACTCTATGGTAAACAAATACACTGCCAACAAGCGTTTACGTAGTGACGATGCCTATACACCGGATGCACGTCCGGATATGCGTCCGGATTACCCTTCAATTGTTTACACTCAAATTCTGAAGAAATTATATCCCGACGTTCCAGTCGTATTGGGAGGTATCGAAGCAAGCATGCGCCGCGTGACGCATTACGATTATTGGCAGGATAAGCTTATGAAAAGCATTCTCATAGAAAGTGGAGCCGACTTGCTGATTTACGGAATGGGAGAAAAACCGGTGCTGGAACTGATAAGAAGATTCAATGATAAGCGGTTATCACTAAATACCATTCCGCAGATTGCTTACCTATGCAAGACAACGGACTTCATCAGTGAAGAAGGAGATATCCGTCTCTTTTCCCATGCCGAGTGTCTGAAAGACAAGAAGAAGCAGGCTGCCAATTTCCGCCACATTGAAGAAGAGAGTAATAAATATACTGCCTCCCGTATTACACAGGAAGTGGATGACATGACTGTTGTTGTCAATCCTCCTTACCCACCCCTGACGGAAGCTGAACTCGATCGTTCGTACGATTTGCCCTACACCCGTCTGCCTCATCCCAAATACAAAGGCAAGCGAATTCCGGCATACGATATGATTAAGTTTTCGGTGAATATCCACCGTGGGTGTTTCGGTGGTTGTGCATTTTGCACGATCTCGGCACATCAGGGAAAGTTTATTGTAAGCCGCAGTAAAGAAAGCATTCTTAAAGAAGTAAAGGCACTCATGGAGCTTCCCGACTTTAAAGGATACCTGAGTGACCTTGGCGGTCCATCCGCCAATATGTACCGAATGAAAGGGAGGGATGAGAATATTTGTAAGAAGTGCAAGCGCCCCTCATGTATCCATCCTAAAGTTTGTCCGAACCTGAATACCGACCATCGGCCTTTACTGGATATTTATCATGCGGTAGACACTCTACCCGGCATCAAAAAGAGTTTCATCGCCAGCGGTGTACGCTACGACTTACTCTTGCACCAAAGCAAAGATCCGGCAACTAATAAAAGCACGAGTGAATATACCCGCGAGTTAATAGCCCGCCACGTAAGCGGTCGCCTTAAAGTGGCTCCGGAACATACCAGTGACCGGGTATTGAGTATCATGCGCAAGCCCTCGTTCGGTCAGTTCCAGGAATTCAAGAAGATATTCGATCGTATCAACCACGAAGAAGGGTTGCGGCAACAGCTGATTCCTTATTTCATTTCCAGCCATCCCGGCTGCAAGGAAGAGGACATGGCAGAACTGGCTGTTATCACCAAGCGCCTTGAGTTTCATCTGGAACAGGTGCAAGACTTTACCCCTACCCCTATGACCGTAGCCACTGAAGCCTGGTATACCGGTTATCATCCATACACATTGGAGCCTGTATTCAGCGCCAAAACGCCACGTGAAAAGCTGGCGCAGCGTCAGTTCTTCTTCTGGTATAAACCGGAAGAACGAAAGAACATCATCAACGAACTGCGCCGTATCGGACGGATGGATTTGATAGACAAACTATATGGAAAACGATAAAAATTAATCTACCAATGATGAAACGACTCTTAATTCTCTTCACTCTCTTTTTGAGTTATGCAAGCACAACCTTGCAAGCACAAGACTACCTGCCGCAAAACTTCAGTATCTCACTGGGTGGCGGACTAACATTGCCGCGCGTAGAAGGAAACCGTAATGACTTTTTCTGTAAAAATGGCGACCGTGCGGGATACAACCTGATGACAGAAGGGCGTTACTACTTCATGCCCAACTTTGCCTTAGGGCTTCAGTATGATTACTTACGGGTAGCTCGTCTACCGGATAAAATGCACCTCCATTATATACACCCCAATATAACTTACCGTTACTTGTGGAGCGAGGGAAACCAAGGGGTGTTTCTTTCATTCGGCATAGGCTACATGAACTATCAGGAACGTACTTACCAACGAGGTGAACGGAATGGAATGTCTTTTCAGAGAGGGTATTGCGGACTGTCATTCAGCATGGGTTACGAATTCTACATTACCCCAAAATTATCAGGAGTGTTTCGTGCAGATATACTCACAGCCGACTGGTTTGCAAACCCCGACGCACGGCTTTCCAATCCATACGATTATGATGACGGAATAGACCACAGTTGGTTTAAGAACAATGTTACATTCTTTAATCTGGGATTTGCGGTACAGTTTGGACGATAACAGCCACACCGGAAAAAAGTTATTGGAAAGGAATTTTTTTCAGGATCTTGTCGTGTATCAAAAACCGCTTCAACCAAGATATGCTCACTATAAATGCTATAATAAACTCTGAAATACTCACACGGAAAGCATCTTGTAGTGGGCAATGAAGTAGCTCGATACATGTAAGGAAAACAAGAAATCAGTTTTAATGATTCTTTTATTATGCGAACTATATATTGACTATATTTCGTATTATTATTGCGAGTGTTGTAGAAAAGAATAATCTGCTGCAACTGATCGACAGCCGTCGGAGACCAAACTACTTTTAGCTTAACCATTGCTTCATCAGCTTGTTAACTTCTTCCTGTGTATAGTACTCTCCCCGTTCATATTCTTCTTTCGAACGCAAAATTATTTCCAATTCCGCATCAGAAAGAACATGAGGATTAGTATCAGCAGAAAGCCGGTGATAAGCAGCCATTGGATCATTGACTTGAGAAGTTTCTTCGTCTTCTTGCCGATTATATGGTTTTGTAGACATAGCTATAATTTATTAGATGAACAAAGATAAAGAAATCTACGCTATAAAACAAATGAAATCTCTATTCTTTATTCTTCCACCTGCATCGCCACAATCTCCTGCAAAACACCAACTGCCGTTTCCACATTCTTCACATCCTTCACCAGCATACTACGACGGGTATTCTGTTCGCGCAAATCGCAGCGACGGGTATACTTCATCATGTATGCAATAACTTTACCGAATGCTTGACTCTGATAATAGGGGCTTTCCGGATTGGAAATAAAGAATAGCGACATACGTCCGCCTTTAAGAAAAACCTTTTCCGCACCAAGGCGGGCAGCAAGACGACGCAACGGCACAATACGCAGTAGTTCTTCCGTTTCTGACGGAACAGGACCAAAACGGTCGACAAGCCGGTTACGGAAAGCCTCTACATCTTTATCCAATGTCAGACTATCCAACTCGCGGTAAAGTAACATACGCTCACTACTGCCCGTGACGTATGTAGCGGGCAGCAACAGTTCCAGATCACTTTCTATCTGACATTCATCAACAAATTGTTCGCCACTAATGACACCACCTTCGGCTTTCAACTCTTCAGCATAGAGATCTGCAAACTCATCAGTCTTCAATTCGTGAACAGCTTCCGTTAATATCTTCTGATAAGTTTCATAACCAAGATCAGCAATGAAACCGCTTTGTTCTGCCCCCAACATATTGCCTGCACCACGAATATCGAGGTCCTGCATAGCAATATGAATTCCACTACCCAAATCGCTGAAGTTCTCAATAGCCTGCAAACGACGTCTTGCCTCGGGAGTCAAAGAAGAAAGAGGAGGTGCCAGCAAATAACAGAAAGCTTTCTTATTGCTTCTTCCCACGCGGCCGCGCATCTGGTGAAGATCGCTTAAACCAAAGTTCTGTGCCTGATTGATAATAATGGTATTAGCATTTGGAATATCAATACCACTTTCTATAATAGTAGTAGCTATCAAGACATCATAGTCATAATTGACAAAGCCAAAGATTATCTTTTCCAGTTCTGTCGGTTCCATCTGCCCATGTCCGATAGCTATTCTGCAATCCGGAATGTGCCGCTCAATCATTGCTTTCAATTCGGGCAAATTGGAAATACGGTTATTCACAAGGAACACCTGGCCGTTACGACTCATTTCAAAGTTGATGGCATCAGCAATCACTTCCTCGTTAAAGGTATGCACTTCAGTCTGAATAGGATAACGGTTGGGCGGAGGTGTTTGTATCACACTCAGATCACGTGCCCCTATCAATGAGAATTGCAATGTGCGGGGAATAGGTGTAGCCGTCATAGTCAAGGTATCTACATTCACTTTCAGCTGGCGCAGTTTCTCTTTTACAGATACCCCGAATTTCTGCTCTTCATCAATAATCAGTAATCCCAAGTCCTTGAATTGTATATCTTTACCTAAAATACGATGTGTACCGATCAGTATATTCACATCTCCGGTAGCCAAACCTTTTATAACTGCTTTTGCCTGCGCTGCCGTGCGGGCACGGCTTAAATACTCCACCTTGCAAGGCAAATCTTTCAAACGATCCTTGAACGTCTGAAAATGTTGGTAAGCCAGCACTGTTGTAGGTACCAGGACAGCCACCTGCTTATTATCCGCCACCGCCTTAAAAGCTGCACGGACTGCCACTTCCGTTTTACCGAAACCAACGTCTCCACAAACCAAACGGTCCATCGGGCGATTACTTTCCATATCTGCTTTTACATCCGCCGTAGCCTTACTCTGATCAGGTGTATCTTCATAGATAAACGATGCTTCCAACTCCCGCTGCAGGAAACTGTCCACACTAAACTGGAATCCTTTTTCCTCCCGACGCTGAGAATATAACCTGATAAGATCGCGTGCAATATCCTTAATCTTAGTTTTGGTGCGCTCTTTCAGTTTTTCCCAGGCACCGGTACCTAATTTATTCAGGCGGGGAGCTTCACCATCCTTACCTTTATACTTAGATACTTTATGCAATGAATGAATGGAAACAAACACCACGTCTTCATTCTGATAGACCAGTTTCATCACTTCTTGTGTCGTATCTCCGTTAGGAATACGCACCAGCCCTGAAAAACGCCCTACTCCATGATCGGTATGTACGACATAATCTCCCGGAGTAAACTGGTTCAGCTCTTTCAAGCTTAGAGCCACCTTACCGCTACGTGCTTTATCACTCTTCAGATTATATTTATGAAAACGGTCGAATAATTGATGATCCGTAAAGATACAAAGCCGCAAGGCATTATCGGCAAACCCTTCATGCAACGTACGTTCCACGGCCGTAAATGCAATCTGATCCCCCCTGTCTTCAAAGATGGCACGGATACGGTCAGTTTGTTTCATGCTGTCGCTACAGATGTACAACGCATATCCCTTCTCCATATATTCTTTGAAACTCTCAGCCACCATATCAAAGTTCTTGCGGAAGATAGGCTGTGCAGACGTATCAAAAGTAATCGTAGCATCCGGTGTACCTGTCGGTTTATTACCAAATTCCATACGACGGAAATCCAATGCACGGAGTGTAAACTCGCTTCCGTCAATCAGCTTGCCATCTAAGGTTATACAGCCACTTTCTTCTGCTTCGCGGGCAGCAATTGCCTGTGGAGTAAGTGTTTCATCATGCACTGTTTGAATGCGCTCACGCAACCAAAGTAAATCACGCATTGCCAGTACGGTATCCGCCGACAGAAAATCCAGAAACGAAACCATGCCACTCGCACCACCCTGCTCCAGACTGCGGCTTAAATCAGGGACAATTACAATGCTATCTTTCTTTTCTTTGGAAAGCTGTGTCTCCACCTCAAACGTGCGGATACTTTCCACTTCATCCCCGAAAAAGTCAATACGGTACGGAAACTCGGAAGAAAAAGAAAACACATCGATAATGCTACCACGTACGGCATATTGTCCCGGTTCATACACATAATCTACATACTCGAAGCCATAGCTACGCAATACTTCCATGATGAAGTTCGTATCCACATTCTCCCCCGAATGCAGTTTCAGGGTTTTATCCCCCAATTCTTTCCGGGAAACGACCTTTTCGGCCAATGCATCAGGATATGTCACCACACAAAGTCCTTCTTCGCCTTTCTGCAAGCGACTCAACACTTCAGTACGAAGTATTTCATTCGCAGCATCTTTCTGTCCGTATTTTATTGCCCTGCGAAATGAAGAAGGGAAAAACAAGACCTTATCTGTTCCCAGCACCTGCGTAAGGTCATGGTAGAAATATCCCGCCTCTTCCAGATCGCCCAGAATAAAAACAAAAGGGAATTCTCCACGCTGCACCAGCACAGACGAAAACAGTGAAGCTGCAGAAGCACATAGTCCGCCACAGAAAAGGGTGCGGACAGACGGATTCTTCAGTAAACCACTCATAGCTTCCACATTGGGATGGGCGGCATATCGTTGTTGTAGCTCGGTAATAGTCATCATAACGGGCGCAAAATTACTAAATAATCCTTAGTTTTATTCGTATGTGGTAGAAAACACTTAACTTTGTTCCCAATTTAGAACCTCCTTTTATGAATATGCAGACATCGGACAGCATCGTTATCATTCCTACATACAACGAACGGGAAAACATCGAGAACATCATCCGTGCCGTTTTCGCCCTGGAAAAAGTATTCCATATCCTGATTATAGAAGATGGCTCGCCTGATGGCACTGCCAACATAGTCAAGACCCTTCAGCAAGAGTTTCCCGAACGTTTGTTCATGATAGAACGCAAAGGCAAACTGGGACTGGGTACTGCCTATATCGCAGGCTTCAAATGGGCGCTGGAACATAATTATGAATACATCTTCGAAATGGATGCCGATTTCAGCCACAACCCTGCCGACCTGCCACGCCTGTACAAAGCCTGCGCCGAAGAAGGTGCCGATGTCTCTATCGGTTCACGCTACGTCAGTGGCGTCAATGTAGTGAATTGGCCTATGGGACGGGTATTGATGTCCTACTTTGCCTCCAAGTATGTACGCCTCATCACCGGACTGCCGATACATGATACGACTGCCGGCTTTAAGTGCTACCGTCGCGAGGTATTGCAGACAATTGACCTGGATGGTATCCGCTTCAAAGGTTATGCCTTCCAGATAGAAATGAAATTCACTGCTTACAAATGCGGTTTCAAGATTGTGGAAGTGCCGGTTATCTTTATCAACCGGGAACTGGGTACCTCGAAAATGAACAGCAGTATCTTTGGAGAGGCCGTTTTTGGTGTTATCAAACTGAAAATGCATAGTTGGTTCCATAAATACCCGCAAGCAGTAAAAAACAATTAGTGATTAATGATAAATGATTAGTGAAGATGAAAAGAACACTGATACATAACGCAACAATAGTGAACGAGGGACGCTCTGTACAAGGTTCCGTAGTGATTGAAGGCGACCGGATTGCCGAAATACTTACCTATGGAAAAAAGCTCTCCGTTCCTTGTGATGAAACCATAGACGCTACCGGCTGTTGCCTGTTGCCGGGTATCATCGACGACCATGTACACTTCCGCGATCCGGGATTAACCCACAAAGCGGATATTTCCACCGAAAGTCGTGCAGCCGCCGCAGGTGGTGTCACTTCCATCATGGATATGCCGAACACCAACCCTCTGACTACCACCCTTAGTGCGCTCGAACAAAAGTTTGATTTACTGAATGAGAAGTGTATCGTCAACCACTCCTGCTACTTCGGAGCCACTAATAATAACTATACGGAATTCAACCAGCTGGACAAACATCGTGTATGCGGCATCAAACTTTTCATGGGTTCCAGTACCGGAAATATGCTGGTAGACAAAACAAACAGTCTGCTCAATATATTCAATGGAACAGACATGCTGATTGCTACCCATTGCGAAAGCCAGGAAATCATCAAAAAAAACACTGAATACTATAAGAAAATGTTCAGTGATGCACCGGAAGTTCCTATCAGCAAACATCCTAACATACGTTCTTCAGCCGCTTGTTACGCCTCAACAGAACTTGCGGTACGCATGGCAAGCTTAGCGGGTGCACGTCTGCACGTGCTTCATGTCTCTACAGCCAAAGAACTGCAATTTTTCAGTGATATACCGCTGGAAGAAAAGCATATTACAGCCGAAGCCTGTGTTGCACATCTCTTATACCGCCAACAGGATTATAAAGAACTGGGGACACGCATCAAGTGCAATCCTTCTATAAAGAAACAGGCTGACCGTGATGCTTTACGGAATGCCGTCAATACCGGCGTGATTGATGTGATCGCTACCGATCATGCGCCCCACCTGCTCAGCGAAAAAGAAGGTGGCGCACTGAAAGCCATGTCGGGTATGCCGATGATTCAATTCTCTCTGGTCAGCATGCTCGAACTGGCAGAAAAAGGAATTTTCTCCATTGAAACCATTGTAGAGAAAATGTGCCATGCTCCTGCCCAGATATATGGTATCTGTGATCGCGGTTATGTCCGCGAAGGCTACAAGGCCGACCTTGTACTTGTCAGCCACGGAGACCGTTGGGAAGTCAACTCAGAGAATATTCTCAGCAAGTGCGGATGGAGCCCGCTGGAGGGTAATTCTTTCCGCTGGAAAGTAGAAAAAACATTTGCTAACGGACACCTGATATACAGTGACGGACAAGTAGATGATACTTACCGTGGCGAAGAGTTGAGATTCGATTACAAAGATAAATGATGAACAGCCCTGCGGATAAAGTGTTGACGTACGCTATCCATGACGTTACTCCATACATCAACTGGATATACTTCTTTCATGCATGGGGATTTCGGCCGAAAGAAGAGGACCGTGCTAAAGCTTCCGAGGCAATGCAGCTACTCAAAGAAGCTAACCGGATGCTTAACCAGTTGGATGAGAATTATCGTGTACACACCATTTTCCGTCTTTGTAAGGCTAATGCCGATGGGGATAATTTACTGCTGGACGGCACACGCTTTCCTTTACTCCGCCAACAGATCCCCCATCCGGATGGTAGTCCTTTTCTCTGCCTCAGCGATTTTGTCCGTCCCCTTGCTTCCGGTATACCTGATACGGTGGGTATTTTTGCAGCTTCCTGTGACGGAGAAGTTGAACTTCTCTATGAGGATGATCCCTACAAACGTATGTTGGTACAGACACTTGCCGACCGACTTGCCGAAGCTGCCACCGAAAAAATGCATGAATACGTGCGTAAAGTTGCCTGGGGGTACGCAAAGGACGAAAACCTTTCCATCCCCGAGTTGTTAAAGGAAAAATTCCAAGGCATACGTCCTGCCGTCGGTTACCCTTCTCTGCCCGATCAGTCTGTCAACTTTCTGTTGAATGAATTGCTTCATATGGAGCAAATAGGCATTACGCTTACAGAAAACGGTGCTATGCGTCCACACGCCACTGTTTGCGGATTAATGCTGGCCCATCCTGCCGCACGATATTTTGCAGTAGGCAAGATTGGAAATGATCAATTGGAAGATTATGCACGACGCAGAGGAATGCCAATTAATGAAGTAAGAAAGTTTTTGGCGGCCAATCTCTAACTTTCTCCCTATTAAAAAGAATAACATCAGCTTATAGTTGCGTTATTATATGCTTGCGGCTGCGTCAGCTCACACTTATACAAGTGTAAGGCAACGCAGCCGCAAGTGTAAGCCGATACAACCGCAAGTGTTCTATTCAGAATTTATATCCTATTTCAAACTCCAGATTTGTAAACCCTTCACTCCTACGCCATGAAGTCCAACCTGTACGTCCGGTCAGTCCGAATGTGAAATGGCGTCCCTCTACTCCCATACTATAAGCTACTCCACCGGTAAAACGTTTACCAAAAGCTTCAGATTCTTCTGTTTCGTATGTATACTGAGAGCCATAGCCATCCGGGTTAGGGCTCTGAAGTTGTCTCACATCACGAATATCCCCATTAATGCCGCAATCTACATAAGGGCCGGCAGCAATTACCCAATTCATCGAAGAACTTAAACGGAACTTATAAGCAAACAGCAAAGGTATTTCCAGATATGTCAATTTATAATTGGTAGTTTCATTACTATAATACCATGTGTTGCCCTCCATTTCACGGTGCGCAATGTAAGCTGCCGGCTGGAAAGACCAATGCTTGGCCATTTTAATGTCTACACCTCCTCCGACATGAAAAGACACTTTATCTTTCGTCTCGTCAGCACCCAAAAAGCGACTAACACCTACACCCGCCTTCACAAACCAGGAAAAACGCTTATCTATAACCAACCGCCCCATCGAAATCATTATAGGTGTGTTAACGGTGATGTCTTTTCTACCTTTCTCCACCTGAATGGAATCAAGGTAAAGCGGTACATCTTCAATGAAAAAGTTACCATCCTTATCAGAAGTAGTACTCAAATTTGTGCCTTTTACGGTTACTTTGGCATTCTTCACCGGATAATGATCCTTATCAATAAGTCTGCCTTTCAGTTTTTGTCCCTGCGCCATAGATGCTCCTGATATGCAGAGGCCTATAATTGCTAATATAATTATTCGTTTCATTATATATAGTATTCTTTATAAATTCAACATTTGATAAGTAGGATCAGAAACGGTATGAAACACTGGCACCCAGCACAAAGTTATGTTCCTTCACATCTCCCAGTCCTTCATCCTCCGCAATAATTCCCATATTCTTACCGGAAACGTTTATCATAAGCTTCTTATATTCCACACCTATGCCATAAGTCATACCGAACCCGAGCGGATGCAGCAATGCATGCTTATAATTTCCCCAGCTACTCTCATAATCTTTACTATAAATGTCATATTCAGCATCTTCCTTACCCGTTTCTGAAACTTTCACTTTACCGCTAAGTCCCCATGAAAATACCGGGCCGAAAGAAAGTACTAAACTCATATTACGAGCCAGGTCATAACGTACCAGAAAGTTCAACGGTACATCCAGCATCAACGGATTCCAGGTTTCCTTATAAGAGTATGATCCTTCCGTGAAGTTATATTCCGCACCACGACTGGCCAGTTGCACCATCGGACGAAATGCCCAACGCTTAGACATACGCACTTCCATACCTACACCAAAGTGATAACCATTTTTTGTATCAGAGCCCTCTGCCGTATAACGGCTCCAGTCTATTCCGGCTTCCACTACCAACGAGAGACGCTTCGGGCGAGCAGCCATCATTATCGGCCGATCAATCTTTGCATCGGTAGTCTCCATACCGATTGACTCTACGATCACTTTCTTAGCATCAACAGGTACGTCCCGTAACAGGAATTTACCGTCGATATCGGTTATAGAACTGATGTCGGTACCTTCTGCGGTGACCAAAGCACCTACTATCGGTTCGTTTCTCTTGTCAGTTACCACACCTTTTATATCGTGCGTCTGCTGTGCCATGAGGGTTGTCAGTCCGGCAATCGTCATAAGCATGGTTATAATCAGTTTTTTCATCTTTCTTATCTTGAGTATTGAATCCGTTGAACATATCCATAGATCGTATCATTATCTTCCGTTACTACAAAAGGACGCATATAATAAGCCTTCTGTAGAAGAGGGCCAATAAAATGCATGCCATCAGCCGACTCAGAAACATACGTTTTATCTGCAATGGTAGGGAGTTGATTTATATCGGAATAGCAAACCCCAACCTCTTTAAATCTTCCTTCAAATCCATCCACGCCAAAGTAAACTGATACTTCATTCTCATTAGCATATCCAAGATCTGCATAAGGAAGATATTTCGTAGGAATCGTAAATGATTTAAGATCATCCAAAGTAGCTTGCCTACTATCTTGCTGCAAACAGTCATGAAGGATACCGGGACCACTACCCCAACTGTTACTATAAGCAACCGCACGATAATAATAGGTACCGGCCTGCCAATCAGAATAGTCCAAATTCCAAATAGCCTTAGTATTTTGCCAACCATAATAGTACTCGGGATAGACACTATATACATTGTCATAATCGAAGTTATATGACAACAAAGCCTTGTCCGTCAAATTGTCTTTATCAGGAGATATAAAGTATTCAATATGCCCGAATGACTGATAAGGAGAATCCAGCACTATATCAGCTGAAAACACATACACCCTATTGCGGTAATTAAGATGCATACCATGGGTAGATTCTAAATTTTCCAGTTCGGTATATGAAAAATCCACCACCTCCTTTACTTCACTCTTAACCTCAGAGGGCGGAAACTCCGGGCTATCAATATCACCACAGGCTGACAAGCCCAGCAGCATTGCACAACACACTCCAATAAAATATTTCATCATCGTTCTCTTATATTGTTGTTAATAGTATCCTTGCAAAGATAATGTACTCTTTTATAATTATCAAACTCTTTTTTTTATAATATTTAGTCAAAAAAGCAATTTCGACAGCCAAATAGCCTAAAAGGAATACTAAATGATTAAAATCTAATCACACCCTTGTGATTTTCTAATTACCTTTGCGACTAACAGAGCAAAAGCAATTCAAGAAGCAAGAAACAGACGATGGAGAATGTAGAACAGGAGTTCTTGTCCGTGATACGGGAGTATGAACGCGTCATATATAAAGTGTGCTATCTGTACACGACGCCGAATGCTACTCTTAACGACCTGTATCAGGACGTCGTGCTCAATTTGTGGAGAGCCTACCCCAAGTTCCGGAGAGAGTGCAAAGTATCCACATGGATTTACCGCATCGCACTGAATACTTGTATTAGCTTTATTCGCAAAGAAAAGAACATTCCCGAAATCGTGACTCTAAGCCAGGACTCCGACCGAATGGAAGAATCGGACGAAACACAAGCCATGCTAAAGCAGCTCTACCGGATGATTAATCGTCTGGGTCCGTTAGAGAAGTCTATTATTCTGCTTTATCTGGAAGAAAAAAGCTACGAGGAAATTGCTGAAATCACCGGTCTGACGGTAACAAACGTCGCTACTAAAATCAGCCGGATCAAAGACAAACTTAGAAAAATGAACAAGGAGGAATAATATGGAATTGGATGAACTAAAGAAATCTTGGAATGCGCTGGACGAGCAATTGAAGAAAGAACCGATTGCCGATGAAAAGCAGATTGCGGGCATGATTGCCGAATACAAGGCAAACGCACGCAAAAGCATAGGGCGCCTTACGGGTTGGCAACGCTTCTCCATAGGCATTGGAGTCGTGGGACTGGCTCTCCTTCTGGTTATTTGGTTACTGCCGTCCATCTTTCAGATTAACGAAGAATGGCAACCCAAGATTAATACACTCGTAATATTTGTCGGCATCAGTATTCTACTGGGAATCTGGTGGGATCACAAAAACTATCGCTGGATAAGAAACACGAAAATAGATGAAATGCCTGTAGCCATAGTAAGCAAACGTATGGCAAGTTTCCGCCGATGGACGAGATATGAAATTATCGCTATTTCCGTATGGGTGATCGTTTTCAATGTACTCAATTATTGGGTGATGGGTTATTACAAAGCTTCTTTCGGCGTTCAGGCCACTTTGATTGCATTCTTTGTGTTGTGTGACATTGCCATCATCTATCTGCTATACAAAAAAGTAGCTTACAAATTCCTTAACGACATCAAGAAGAATATAGAAGAATTAGAAGATATATGCACAGAATAACCCTACTCCTTATCCTTTTTTTATTGATCCCCGATTTGTACATCTACTTTATGTACATTGTTCGGAAAACTAAAAACATCTTGCTGCGCATTGCGCACTGGATCCCCACTCTTTTATTGATAGCAGGCTACTTTCTGTTGATGCAGGGCATAGGCGAAAATGCGATGGCACACCATGCACAAGCCATCGGAAGACTGGCTATCTGCATTTTCCTGTTTGCCATCCCCAAGACCATCTTTATGATATGTTCGTTGGTGGGGCTGCCTTTTCACTATTTGCTGCGCTGGCCCCGTTCACCGTTTACGGCTGTAGGGTTAGTATTGGGTATAGTCAGTTTCTTTAATATACTTTATGGCACCCTAGTGGGTATCAGCAAATTTGAAGTGAAGGATATCGAATTTTACCACCCCAATCTTCCGAAAGCATTTGACGGTTACCGTATCGTGCAACTATCGGATATACATATCGGAAGCTGGATAGACAATGAGAAACCCATCAATGAACTGGTAGAACTCGTAAACGCCCAGAAACCCGATCTGATAGTATTTACCGGTGACCTGGTGAATCAAAGAAGTTGCGAACTGGAAGGATTTCAGGACATTCTGGCACAATTACATGCCAAAGATGGAGTATATTCCATTCTGGGTAACCATGACTACGGAAGTTACTATCATTGGAAAAACCTGAAAGAACAGGTTAATAACATTGACAATCTGGTTCGGGTGCAAAAGACAATGGGATGGAAACTACTGAACAATGAGTATGATATATTACATCATGAGGGGGACAGCATCGCACTTATCGGTGTAGAGAATGATGGCGAACCTCCTTTCTCACAATTTGCCGACCTGAAAAAAGCGACTAAAGGTACAGATAGCATGTTCCGCATTCTGTTAAGCCATAATCCTACGCACTGGCGCCGGGAAGTACTGCCGGATACAGACATCGAACTGATGCTTGCCGGACATACTCATGCGATGCAGGCTATAATGTTCGGTCATTCACTTGCTTCGCTGATTTATCCTGAATGGGGAGGGATGTACACTGAAGGAGATCGGGGATTATATGTCAATATAGGAATCGGCTATGTAGGACTACCGTTCCGCTTCGGGGCATGGCCGGAAATTACAGTGATAACGTTGCGTAATTAGGCGCGCTTTGTTCCATTTCTCTTCTCCCATCCACCCTATTCGCATCTCCTTCACTCCTATAGAAAGAACAAAATAGCGAACTTGCTACGAAGAAGATACAAGGAAGGTACGAAGGAAGAATTATTGTTCTTTTTTTCGTTTTTCGATATTCCGAAAAAACGAAGAATATTTCACCGACATCTCCCTATTACCCCTCCAGGAACCTCTTGTGAGGCATATTAAAAATGGCTACACCCTTTGCCTCGGATGGCTACACCCTTTATTGCAAATGGCTACACCATCCGGGACAAAGGGTGTAGCCCTGGCAAAAGCCGAATTACCGAATAATCTAAAAGTACGATAACCAGGTAGCATATCTAAATCAAATTATATATCTTTGCGGAAACAAAAATCCAACACCTATGAAGATACTTTATTATATTTACCAAATATGTTTTGCTTTACCAATTCTGCTGGTATTGACTATTCTCACGGCTTTGGTGACTATCGTCGGCTCTCTGATAGGCGGTGCACATATCTGGGGCTATTATCCCGGAAAAATATGGTCACAATTGATTTGTGTTTTCCTGCTGATTCCTGTAAAGGTGCGCGGCCGGGAGAAAATACATAAACATACATCGTACGTATTCGTACCCAACCATCAGGGAGCATTCGATATCTTCCTCATTTACGGATTTCTGGGACGTAACTTCAAGTGGATGATGAAGAAGAGCCTGCGGAAGTTACCTTTCGTAGGGAAAGCCTGCGAAAGTGCAGGACACATATTTGTGGATCGTTCAGGTCCCAAGAAAGTATTGGAAACCATTCGCCAGGCAAAGGCTTCGCTAAAAGACGGCGTATCATTGGTGGTATTCCCGGAAGGTGCCCGTACTTTTACCGGACACATGGGATATTTTAAGAAAGGTGCATTCCAGTTGGCAGATGAATTACAGTTGGAAGTGGTGCCGGTCACTATCGACGGATCATTCAAAATTCTGCCCCGCACGGGCAAATGGATACATCCGTACCGCATGATACTGACTATTCACGATCCGATCCCGCCCAAAGGACAAGGTATAGAAAACATCAAGGCGACGATGGCCGAAGCCTACGCCGCCGTAGAAAGTGCTTTACCGGAAGAATACAAGGGAATGGTGAAAAACGAGGATCAGGACCGATAATTACAGGTAGTTAGTTCTGTGTAGCGGCGCTCTCCTCCATACGCCGATGTTCCTCTATCAATTTCATATTCTCTTTAGCTTTATCGAGGAATTCCCTCACCAAAGGACTACTCTTGAAAGTTTGAGGGGCTGTACGGATGATATCCTCTATCTGCGGTGTCATGATGGGATAAGGCAGTGTACTGCACATCATCATGAATACGCTGGGACCAAGGACATTCTCATAATTGGTGGAAATGAACTCCTTGATATAGTCATTCATCTCTTTTACCAAGGCTTCTCCCTCCTGAGTCAGTTGTTCGTGGATGTCATCCAATGCGGCGCCATCCAGTACCATACGTGCCTCTTTCTTTTCCAGTTCTTCAATCTTCAATTCAAGCGAATTACGCTTTTCGATGAATTCATACAAAGCATTGTTTAGCGGCGTACCTTTAGCGGTGAGTTGAGAGTTGGATATGGAGACTTCAATCTTACCGTTCTCAAGTACAAGAGGCATGATAGCCTCATCATTCATGTAGAGCGTCACCATCATTACAGAGTCCGACGGACCACTCGTAGAGAACAAACCGTGTACCACTTCGGCGGAATCAATTGCTATCCACTGCCCGTCGCGGAGCGTTTTCAGGTATAACATCTTACCATCGAGGCTGGTCACCGATGACACACCCTCCACTTTATACTTGCGGCTGCACGAAGCAAAAAGCACAAGCAAAAGCATTAAGGGCAAAATACGGTTCACATTCATTCTAATCATGCAGGAAACGATTTTTATGAAACACGATACAAAGGTACAACCTATTCGGGCTGTAAAGAAACTTTTTATCAATATTTAATTTTTGCTCTCTTTTTTCCATTAATAATCCTTATAAGGAGGGAGAAAAGAAAGGATATTTCATTTAGTTTACTTATTTTTGCAGTGATAACTAACAAAATGTAAACCCTGTAACTGAAACAAGATAATCTCCTATGTCAACTTATGCTCCTTTTGCCAAGCCTCTTTATGTCATGCTGAAACCGGTAGGCGCCGTATGCAACCTTGCATGCGATTACTGTTACTACCTGGAAAAGAGCAAGCTATACCAAAATAACCCCAAGCACGTTATGAGTGAGGAGTTACTGGAAAAGTTTATTGAAGAATACATAAATTCGCAAACCATGCCGCAGGTAATGTTCACCTGGCACGGTGGAGAAACTTTGATGCGCCCGTTGTCCTTCTACAAAAAGGCTATGGAACTGCAAAAGAAATACGCCCGCGGACGTACAATAAACAACAGTATACAGACCAACGGAACCATGCTGACGGATGAATGGTGCGAATTCTTTCGTGAAAACAACTGGCTGGTAGGTGTCTCTATCGACGGCCCACAAGAATTTCACGACGAATATCGCAAGAATAAGCAAGGTAAGCCTTCTTTCGTAAAAGTAATGCAAGGGATCAATCTGCTGAAAAAGCATGGTGTGGAATGGAACGGCATGGCGGTAGTGAACGACTACAATGCCGATTATCCACTGGAATTCTACAACTTCTTCAAGGAAATAGGCTGCCACTACATACAGTTCGCCCCCATCGTAGAGCGCGTATTCCGGCATCAGGACGGACGTCATCTGGCCTCACTGGCAGATCGTGAAGAGGTGGCCGAACTGGCGGATTTCTCCATCAGCCCTGAGCAATGGGGTAATTTTCTCTGCACTCTCTTTGACGAATGGGTGAAAAAGGATGTAGGTACCTATTACATTCAATTGTTCGACTCTACCCTAGCCAACTGGATAGGCGAACAACCGGGCGTATGCTCCATGGCAAAGACTTGCGGACATGCGGGAGTGATGGAGTTCAACGGAGACGTATACTCCTGCGACCATTTTGTATTCCCCGAATATAAGTTGGGCAACATTTACCAGAAAACGCTGGTGGAGATGATGTATAGTGAAAAGCAGCAGGCTTTCGGACAAATGAAGCAGCAATCATTGCCCACCCAATGCCGGGAGTGTGAATGGCTGTTTGCCTGCAATGGCGAATGTCCTAAAAACCGCTTCGCACGAACAGCAAGTGGCAAACCGGGACTGAATTATCTGTGCAAGGGATATCATCGCTTCTTCAGCCATGTAGCGCCATACATGGACTTCATGAAAAATGAACTGATGAACCAACGTCCGCCTGCCAATGTAATGAATTTCATAAAACAATAAATTGTATAAACAGATAACAATGAAAATTAGAACCTACTTAGTAGCGCTAGCAGCGCTGGCGTTCGGCTCTACAGCACGTGCCGACGAAGGAATGTGGTTACTGCAACTGATGAAACAGCAGAACTCCATTGAGTTGATGAAAAAACAAGGTTTGAAACTGGAAGCGGATGATTTGTACAATCCGAATGGAGTATCACTGAAAGATGCTGTAGGTATCTTTGGCGGTGGTTGTACAGGTGAAATCATCTCGCCGGAAGGGCTGATTCTGACAAACCATCATTGCGGATACGCTTCTATCCAGCAGCATAGCAGCGTGGAACATGACTACCTGACCGATGGTTTCTGGGCAAAAAACCGTGGTGAGGAATTGCCTACTCCGGGATTGAAATTCCAGTTCGTTGACCGTATCGAAGACATTACGGACATCATAAACCAAAAGATCGCTGCCGGTGAAGTAACTGAAGTAAATGCACTCACCCGCCCGTTCCTCAATAAACTGGCTAAAGAATTGTTCGAGAAGAGCGATCTGAAAGGTAAAAAAGGCATCGAAGTACAAGCTTTGCCGTTCTATGCCGGAAATAAATTCTATTTGTTCTATAAGAAGGTGTACACAGACGTACGTATGGTAGCCGCACCTCCTTCTTCTGTAGGCAAATTTGGTGGTGAAACGGATAACTGGATGTGGCCCCGCCACACGGGTGACTTCTCCATGTTCCGTATCTATGCCGATGCTAACGGTGATCCCGCAGAATACGCAGCATCAAATGTACCTTTGAAGACCCCCAAATATCTGCCTATCTCTATCAAGGGACTGGAAGAAGGCGACTATGCCATGATCATGGGTTTCCCCGGAAGCACAAGCCGTTACCTCACCGTATCGGAAGTAAAGGAACGTATGGAAGCACAGAATCAACCGCGTATCACTATACGTGGCGCACGCCTCGCCGTGTTGAAAGAAGTGATGGCTGCCAGCGACAAAACTCGTATTCAATATGCCAACAAGTATGCCGGCAGCAGCAATTACTGGAAGAACTCCATCGGTATGAATAAAGCGATCATTGATAATGATGTACTGGGTACAAAGGCAGAACAGGAGAAGAAATTCGCAGAATTCGCTAAAGGTAAACCGGAGTATGAAGGTGTGGTAGAAAAAATCGATGCCATTGTAAACCGGACAATGCCGGTGACCGGTCAGTATTACTACCTGATGGAAGCATTCAGTGGTGCCATTGAATTCGGTAGCCCGTACATGGTTATGGATAACCTGAAAAAGGGATTGGAAGAAAAGAACGACTCTCTCATCAATAAGTCTCTCGAACAGTTGAAAGAGGTCTTTGCTGACATCCATAATAAAGACTACGATCATGAAGTAGACCGCAAAGTAGCCAAAGCTATCTTCCCGGTATATGCCGAAATTATTCCGGCAGAACAACGCCCGGCTTTCTACCAGGTTATTGAAAAAGAGTTTAAAGGCGACTATAATGCCTATATCGATGCCATGTATGACAATTCCATCCTGGCAAACCAGGCCAACTTTGACAAGTTCATCAAAAAACCTACGGTAAAAGCTATCGAAAAGGATCTGGCAACTCAATATTCACGCGCCAAGATTGAAAAACTGATGTCACTGGCACAGGAACTGAACAGTACTTCCCAAGAACTGGCATTGCTGCACAAAGCATACATCCGCGGACTGGGCGAAATGAAAGAACCCGTTCCTTCTTATCCGGACGCTAACTTTACCATTCGACTGACGTATGGTAACGTGAAATCATACAACCCGCGTGATGCCGTACATTACAAGTACTACACTACTACGGACGGTATTCTGGAAAAGGAAAATCCCGAAGACCGTGAATTCGTAGTTCCTGCCAAACTGAAGGAGCTGATACTGAAAAAAGACTTCGGACGTTATGCTCTGCCCAACGGTGATATGCCGGTTTGCTTCCTCAGCACAAACGACATCACCGGTGGTAACTCCGGTAGCCCCGTGCTGAATGCAAACGGTGAATTAATCGGTACTGCTTTCGATGGCAACTGGGAGTCTCTCAGCGGTGACATCAATTTTGATAATAACCTGCAACGTTGTATCAATCTGGACATCCGCTATGTACTGTTCATCCTTGAAAAACTGGGAGGATGCGAACATTTGATTAAAGAAATGAACATAGTTGAGTAACAGACCACTCTATTGGGGAATGACTCTATAAGTGAATAGGAATGAAGTAACGAGTGAATTAGGTTCAATCGTTACTTCATTCCTATTCAGCCGTTACTTCATTATCCCCCCCTTAAAAACCCTTCTAAAGCACTTTTGTATGAGAAGAATTTTACTTTCATTATTTATTACATCCGCCGGGCTATTCGCCCGCGCCGACGAAGGCATGTGGATGCTGACCGATCTGCAAAAGCAGAACGAAGTCGCTATGACAGAACTGGGATTACTAATCCCGGTGAACCAGATTTATAATCCTGACGGCATCGCCCTGAAAGATGCAGTGGTTCACTTCGGTGGCGGTTGCACAGGCGAAGTGATCTCTGCCGAAGGATTGGTACTGACCAATCATCATTGTGGCTATGGTTCTATCCAACAGCACAGTACAGTGGAGCATGACTATCTGACAGATGGATTCTGGGCAATGAACCGCGAAGAAGAGCTTCCCTGTAAAGGACTTACCATTACTTACATTGATGAAATCCTGGATGTAACAGACTACGTCAACGAACAGTTGAAGATAGATCCGGATCCCAACGGTACAAACTACCTGTCGCCCAAATACCTGAAGGAAGTAGCCGAGCGCTTCTCTTCCGAACAAGGCATTGCCCTGACACCGGGACGCAAGCTCGAACTGAAAGCTTTTTACGGTGGTAACCGCTACTACCTGTTTGTTAAAACCACTTACAGTGACATCCGTATGGTAGGTGCACCCCCTTCTTCTATAGGTAAATTCGGAGCGGATACCGATAACTGGATGTGGCCGCGGCATACGGGTGACTTCTCTTTGTTCCGCATATATGCCGACAAGGACGGAAATCCGGTGGAATACTCCAAGGATAATGTTCCCCTGAAAGTGAAAAAGCATCTTACCATCAGCCTTGCCGGCTACAAAGAAGGCGACTTTACTTTCGTCATGGGATTCCCCGGACGCAACTGGCGCTATATGATTTCCGACGAAGTAGAAGAACGTATGCAAACCACTAATTTCATGCGCCATCATGTACGTGGTGTTCGCCAGGAAGCATTGATGGAACAAATGCAGAAAGATCCTGCTGTACGTATCCATTATGCCAGTAAGTATGCCTCTTCTGCCAATTATTGGAAAAATGCCATTGGTATGAACGAAGGACTTATCCGCCTGAAAGTACTCGACACGAAACGTGCCCAGCAGGAACAACTCTTGGCTCGCGGACGTGAACAGGGCGATGATTCTTATCAGAAAGCATTCGATCAGATACGCAGTATCGTTGAGCATCGCCGCCCTGCCCTCTATCATCAGCAAGCCATTCAGGAAGCATTGGTGACAGGCCTGGACTTTATGCGCATCCCCAACACTTCTGCCATGCTGGCTGCCCTGAAAAGTAAGGATAAGGCACAGATAAAGACTGCCGCTGATAGCTTGAAGATTGCCGCTGACAAATACTTTGCTTCCGTACCTTTCCCTGATGTGGAACGTACAGTCGCCAAGAAAATGTTGCAAACCTATATGCAATATATCCCGGCGGAACAACGCATCAGCATCTTTGAGGTCATTGACAAACGTTTCAAAGGTAACAGTGATGCCTTTGTCGATGCTTGTTTCGACCACTCTATCTTCGGCAAGAAGGAAAACTTTGAAAAGTTCATCCGAAAACCGGGCTCGTATAAGTTGGGATTTGACTGGATGGTACTGTTCAAACATTCCATCACAGACGGACTGTTGCAAACCGCCATTGCTATGGCAGACGCCAACAAGAATTACAATGCCGCACACAAGGTATGGGTAAAAGGTATGATGGACTTGAAACGGAGTGCAGGTACTCCCATTTATCCGGACGCCAACTCTACCCTACGCCTCACCTATGGAAAAGTATTGCCTTATGAACCGGCTGACGGAGTGGAATATGGTTACTATACCACCCTCAAAGGTGCCATGGAAAAGGAAGATCCCGACAATTGGGAGTTTGTGATTCCCACCAAATTAAAACAACTGTATCAGGCCAAGGACTTCGGACGCTATGCCATGCCGAATGGTGAAATGCCTATCTGCTTCATCGTGAATACAGACAACACCGGTGGTAACTCCGGCAGTCCGGTATTCAATGCCAAAGGTGAGCTCATCGGTACAGGTTTCGACCGCAATTATGAAGGACTTACAGGAGATATAGCCTTCCGCCCCTCTTCACAGCGTGCAGCTTGCGTAGACATTCGCTACACTTTATTTATCATAGAGAAGTATGCCGGTGCCTCACATATTATCAAGGAGCTGACAATTACAGAATAAGAGCAGTCAGAAGCCTGTTTGGAATACTAGACTCACCCCTACAAATACCACCACGCAGTACTTGTAGGGGTGTTTCTTTTAGAGGAATTGATTTCCAGTGGAAAATGTTTCATTATGACAAGTATTCTAAAAAATAGCCAAAACATGCCCTAAACAGACATAAAGAATAATGATGCGTGAACAAAAAGTACCACGAACTGTTCACTATACAGACAACGACACTAATATTGTATTTATAAAAAAATGAATTAATAACAGAAAGGAAAAGATTATGGAGAAATTTGAAGAACTTATACAATCAGAAAAACCTGTTTTAGTAGACTTCTTTGCAACTTGGTGTGGCCCATGTAAGGCAATGCATCCCGTATTGGAAGAGCTGAAAGGACAAATCGGTGATGGTGCCCGCATCGTGAAAATCGATGTAGACCAACATGAGGAACTGGCTGCTAAGTATCGTATACAAGCGGTACCCACTTTTATCGTATTCAAGAAAGGTGAAGCCGTTTGGCGTCATTCCGGAGTTATTAAGGGCAGTGAGCTGAAAGGCGTCATTGAGCAAAATTCATAAAGAACAAACATTATGAAGAAAGTACTAACATTTGCCATTCTGATTTTTGCCAGCGTACTGACATTCGCCTGCAAAGATGGAGCAAAAGCACAACCCAATGAACCGGAACAGAAAGAAGCCAAGAGCGGAGAAGTAATCGTAATGAACAAGGATATGTTTATTAAAGATGTATTCGATTACGAGAAATCCCAGGACTGGAAATATAAGGGTGACAAACCCGCCATCATTGACTTGTATGCCGACTGGTGTGGTCCCTGCCGCATGACAGCGCCCATCATGAAAGATCTGGCAAAAGAATACGCCGGAAAAATCGTGATCTACAAAGTAAATGTGGACAAAGAACGTGAACTTGCCGCATTATTCAACGCAAGCAGCATTCCTCTCTTTGTATTCATTCCGATGGAAGGAGAACCTCAGCTTTTCCGTGGTGCAGCTGATAAAGCCACTTACCAAAAGGCAATTGAAGATTTCTTGTTAAAGAAGAAATAATATATAAGAAAAAGTCACTGGAGTTATGTATGAATGAGGAGTGGCATATCTTTCCACTCATTATTGTACATCTCCGTGACAGTGTGATAACCGGACGCTTGCAGGGCCATCAAAGCTTGCAGGCGTCCGTTGTTTATACGCTCCGGGTAGTGGGAATCACTATTAACCTGTACACGGATTCCCTTTTCAAGCAATACAGGGAAGTAGCGTTCATTAGGATAGAAAGTGTCCAATTCCAGATAAGATTTTGTATTAATCTCTACGATATATCCTTTTCGGGCAATAGCATCAAAATATTCCTGAATCAAAGCATCATACCAAGGTTCATCCAGTAAGCCGGGATGATAAGCAGATGCGTTATAGTGCATTTTGTCAGCGTGACCGATAATATCAAAGCCACCCAATTCCACCATACGCATCAAGCGGTCGTAATAAAGATGTACCACTCTCACCAGGTCACCATTGAAATGTTTATCCACAAGTCTGCGGAATTTATCAGCCGTCACATCCACATCCACTATTTCTCCCTTATCATCATAAAGCAAGTGCACAGAACCGATACGGTAATCCAACGGCAATTCGCGGAAACGGGCAACAGACGGATTGCTCTCCTCATTCAGATAATCAATCTCCAGACCAATATAGAGTTCTATTTGTCCTGCATATTTAGCCTTCAGGCGACGGAACTCGTCCAGATAGTCATCCATAGAGTCCCACTCCATAGTCCACGCTGTAGAAAACGGCAGAGGGGCATGGGAAGAAAATCCATAAGAGGTAAATCCTTCGCTTAGGGCAAAGCGGATAAAGTCTTCCATATTAGCACGTCCGTCGCAATATAAGCTATGACTATGATAGTTCGTTAAATTTCCAGTCCTGTTGCTCATAATTTTATCATCTTATCATTTTAACACCTTATTACCCTATCACCTTATCACCCCATCATTCTTCTATCTCACTAAGTTCCAGCCAACGCATGGTCTTTTCATCAATCAAATCCGTGATCTCGGGTAAACGCTTTGATTTCTCTGTGAGTTCTTCTACGGATAAGGTGCCACTGCACAGGGCAGCTTCAATAGTTTTCTTTTCGTCCTCCAATGTAGCGATTTCCTGCTCCAGCTGTTCAAACTCCCTTTTCTCTTTAAAGGACATCCGGCGTTTTTCATTCAGACGCACTTTAGCGGTTTTATCTTCCTGCGGTTTAGAGGCTTCTTTTTCTTTCTCCTTTTCCAGCCGGGCTTTTTCTTCTTTCCAGTCACGATACTGGGTATAATTTCCGGGGAAATCACGGATATCTGCCTGACCGTTGAAGACTAACATGTGGTCTACTACCTTATCCATAAAGTAGCGGTCGTGGCTTACTACGATAACACAACCCTTGAAATTCTGTAAATACTCTTCCAGCACATTCAGGGTAATGATATCCAGGTCGTTGGTAGGCTCATCCAGCACAAGGAAATTAGGATTACGCATCAATACCGTACACAGATACAGGCGACGGCGCTCTCCACCACTCAGTTTATAAACATAGCTATGCTGGGTTTCGGGAGTGAAGAGAAAATGTTGCAGAAACTGGGAAGTGGTCAGCTTTTTACCATTGCCTAACTCTATGACTTCGGCGATATCCTGTACCACATCAATCACTTTCATCTGCTCATCGAACTGTAAGCCATCCTGCGAATAATAACCGAAACGTACTGTTTCTCCGATATCAATCGTTCCGTTATCGGCCTTCTCCTCTCCCATCAGTATTTTGATAAAAGTAGATTTACCGGTACCGTTATTACCTACAATACCCATCTTTTCATAACGGGCAAAAATGTAAGAAAAGTCTTCTAATATTTTAAGGTCACCAAACGACTTGTACAGATGGTCTGCTTCGAATATCTTGCTACCGATGTAGGAGGCCTTTACTTCCAGTTTCACATTGTCGTTATTAAACCGCTGTTTAGCTACTTTATCCAGTTCATAGAAAGCCTCTTCGCGATAACGCGCTTTATGCCCGCGGGCTTGTGGCATACGACGCATCCATTCCAACTCTGTGCGATACAGATTGTTGGCACGGGTTATTTCAACATTCGTTGCATCGATACGCTCTTGACGTTTCTCCAGGTAATAGCTATAATTTCCTTTATATTGATAGATCTGACGATTGTCTATTTCAATGATTTCGGTACAGACACGATCGAGGAAGTAACGGTCGTGCGTCACCATGAGCAGACTGAGGTTTGTGCGGTGCAGGTAATCTTCCAACCATTCAGTCATATCAAGATCGAGATGGTTGGTCGGCTCATCCAGAATCAGCAGGTCAGGCTCAGTGATAAGGGTATTGGCAAGCGCCACGCGCTTCAGCTGTCCACCGGAAAGATGCTTTACTTGCTGATCGAAGTTTCTTATCTTCAACTGGGAAAGAATCTGCTTGGCCTTCTGCTCATACTCCCATGCTTTTTCATGATCCATGCGCACCAGAATTTCGTCCAAACCGGGATGCCCTTCTGTTTCCATGCAACGTTCGTACTCCTTTATCAGTTCTACCGTAGTATTGCCATGATGGAAACAAGCTTCCAGAACGGTCAGTCCTTCAGGATATTGCGGGTCTTGTTCCAAATATCCGACTCTAAGGTCACGACGAAAAGAAACGGTTCCACTGTCATACCCTTCTTTGCCGGCAATAATATTCAACAAAGTAGTTTTACCACTGCCGTTTTTGGCAATTAGTCCGATACGTTGCCCTTCGGCCACACCGAGCGAAATATTCTCAAGCAATACCAAATCACCGAATGACTTGGTCAAATTTTCTATCTGAAGATAACTAATCACAGTTTAAGATTTATGATTTATAATTTATGGTTGGTCAGCAAATGATCAGAGTAAGGATTTGTAGGTTTCTGCCAGATTACAAGATTCCCCTGCCTTCACTTTGCTCCACACTAATTTCATGGGGTCAATCCATTCTCCGGTAGTAAGGTTCTGCAATACAGGAACTTCACGATTACCATCTATCAGGGTCATCCATTCTAACCCATCTACTTCATTGGCAAGAATCACACAGATGGCAATACCGAAGGAAAGCCATGCTTCTTTCTTCTTCGGACCGATAGTTCCACTATCAATGACCTGTTGCATGCTGTCCAAATCTTCTTCCATACCCTGGAAATCTTTTTTCAGTTGTTCTTTTACAGTAGTGGTCACCCACTCAAAAGCCTCATTAATCTGGTAGATTTCGGACAGGCGGACAGGTATAAGCTCTGCCGGATATTTCACTCCTTCTTTACGTATTTCCAATGAGGCGATAACAGCTTCGGCCTCTGCCACGGATGCTCCCTTACTTACCGTAAAGGAACATTCAAAGGCAACATCATCCACACCGGTAATCCAAAGATGAGAAGTATAATAAGCCCCTTCTTCTTCAAACATCTCCTTACTGTAAGCACATGCCAAACTTCCTATTTTAACGGAGACTGCCGAAGGATTGTCTTTCAGTTCCTGACGGGTAACTTCCCGACCATACATAGCGTTACCTTTATATGCAGAGATACGAAAATTTCCAGTCCACTCACTTGGATTATAGAAGAGAAAAGAGCCTTCCCCATCTTCAAACTCATTCCAGTCCGCGGGATACAGCATGGAAAACCATGCTCCCGGAGAGATAAATTTCTTGCTTTGTGCCATTGCTATTCAGAGGTTAATAACGAGGCCACCTGACCTCGTTCGGCAAAAGTAACATTACATCCGTTGATATGCAAACAAACAGAAACAAAAAACAGCCGATTCTCACGAACCGACTGTCCCAATCATCATCTATGAATGAAGACCGTTACAGTCTTCAATATCTTATTAAATCTCTATGAAACTTCAAAGAAAATCATATTTCTGTTTCCGAGCGCAAAGATAATCAATGAAATATATAGATTCCCAATATTTTAAGATATTTAAATTAACGTTCTATAAACTATGGAATTTTATAGACTAATATCCCAAAAAGCAGCCGATTCTCACGAACCGGCTGCCCCAATCATCATTTATGAATGAAGACGGTAAAAGTCTCCACTATATCTTATTTCATATTAAACAAATTACTTTCAATCGGCTGAATCCCACCATACAGGATATGTCCAGATGTCATCATCATTATAGTTGGGTTGAATAGCTCTAAGCTGATCCGCATTATAATTGATTTCATGAGAACACTGCTTTATGCGCCGCCATTGTTTACCTTGTGGAATAGCCTTCAGTGAAGCTGCATTTACAGAATATTCATAAGGCATTTGCCATCCCATATAATTCTTATAATCATGACGACGCATATCGTTCCAATTCACAGTTGAGTAAAGCATTGCAATAAACTTCTGACTCATAATCTTCTCCAATGTAATGTCTAATGCAGTACCGATAGCCCCATTTAGAAATTCGTCTATCTTGGCCTGTTCCATTTGTCCCATTGAAGGACAGTCAGCATAAGCTGCGTCACCGGTCCATATCGTTAACATCTTATTCAGTTCATCTATATTGGCTTTAATGCCGTCTTTATAGGCATTGAAAGCTTCCGCTTTTTTGCCCTGCTTGAAGAGGACTTCAGCTTTAATAAAGCAAGCTTCGGAATAAGTAGCCCACAAATAAGGACTATTAGGGCGAACATAAACATTACCTGATGAGGGATACCAATTATCAACAGCCCGATAGAAAATGTTAGGTGTGCTGTAGACGCCTACAGAACCCGCATAGATACCTACATAAATAGAGTCTGATGCACGAGTGTCTATGGATGGATTCCAACCGCCATCTTTACGGCTGATAAAATTTGCCATACCATTCGGTATGCGAACATCCGATTGCATATCAACACCTGCGCCACGTCTCCAAACTTTAACTCCCTTCTCACTGAATTGACGCCAAGCTATAATCTTGTCGGTACGCGGATCTTCAATGCCTTTATTGTCAAAGTCTGTCAAGAGGTTAACAAGCCATTTTGTCGGTAATGTAATATGGCGGTTACCATTATAAGTTTGATTCCAATTATAATTGGTTTGCATAGGGTCAGTAGAAATAAAGTCTTTTGAAGACTCTCTAATATCCTGACATTCAATATAAGTATCGTCATCAATGCTCTGTTGAGCTTTACTTATACAATCAAGGATAGTTTCAGGATCATAATAAGCGGATTTCTTTGACATTTGATTAATAGTACGAGCCTTCAACAAATATGCCATCTTGATCCACTTATCAATATTACCACCATTCCAACTATCACCTTCGGACAACGCCGGCTGTCCCACTACCTGAGTCTTCCCTAACTGCTCAATGGCTTCATCAATGTCCTTTAAGGATTCGACATAGATGGTTTCACCTGTATCGTACTTAGGGTGAGGACTCACACTGTTAGCCTCAAAGTAAGGCATTTCACCAAACATATCAGCCATTAAAAGAAAGCCATAGGCTTTAAGTAATTTAGCAGCCCCTGCATAATGCCATGCTCCTGATTCGATAGCTTTATCATACATATCTACTAAATTCGGACCTGCGCCAACAAAGAATTGTTGATAGGAAGTAGTACTCAATGAACTTGTAGCCTCCCATTGCGCAGAACAACCGTCACGATGTGTGCGGGAAGTAGTAGTGAATGCCTGACAAATAAATTGCGAACGATACCCATGTGAACCGGTTGCATAAGCCAAGTGGTATTGAACCCACGGAAGTAAAGTTGTCACAGAAACAGCTGCCTGGGCCGGAGTGTTCGGATCCTCATTGACATCTAGCCAATCGGTACAAGAAGCAAATGTCATTAATGCTGCTATGCTTAATATAATTGATTTTAATAGTTTCATATTTCTAAATTTTAGTAGTTAATAAAATTAGAATGTTAAGTTAACGCCAAATGCAAAACTAGCAGTTGGTGGTACACAGCAGTAGTCAATGCCCGTTGCGCCAGAGCCGGAAATACCAGAGCCTGCAGATGAAGATTCAGGATCACCCCGATAGTTAGTAAATAAAAGCAAGTTGTTAGCTGATGCAGATATGTTTGCACGTTTTATACCCATCTTGGCTAAAAAAGCCTTAGGAAGCTCATAATTCAAAGAAATTGTACGAAGACGAAGTGAATTAACTTTAGTGATATAGTTATTACCTTCACGATAGTAATAATCCGTATAATATTTCTGAATTACTTCTTTACCTGAAACCTGAGCACCATTAAGGTTATAAGTTTCATTGGCATTAAATGTATAAGTTACATCTTTATAGGTATCACCGTCTTTCTGGGCACCTGTGATAGTCAACGACTCACGATTAGCAGTCAAATCACTAAGACCTTTACCAACCAAATAGTAATCCGTACCATTATATATATCACCTCCTATCCGGAACTCCCACAACATGTTGAATGTCCAATTCTTATAACTGATTGTATTATTGAAACCGCCTTGAACTTTAGGTTCACGGTTACCTATAAGTATACGGGTATCCTTATCGTAGGTAGGCATTCCATATTGGTCGAGAATAACCTTACCGTCATCAGTATATTTATAGTGATACCCGGAGATACCCAAGAATGGACCGTCATTGAATGACGCAGCCTGAGCGCCACCAAATTGCACATCTGTAACATACAATACTTCTGTACCTACAGGCAAGTTCTTAACAGTACCACGATTCCCGTAAAGATTCAGGCTTGCATCCCAAGTCCAGTCTTTAGTTTGTATCGGAGTGCCGCTGATTGTCAATTCCATACCTTTATTATAAACATCACCGATATTCTGGGCAAAGAATATGAAACCCGTAGATTGCGGACCACGTGGAGAAATAATCTGATCAAGTGAGTTATTAGTATAATAGGCGTAATCGAAACGCAAACGGTTCTTTAAGAAACGTAATTCAATACCTATTTCGGTTGATTCCGTCATCTCGGGTTTCAATACCGGATTACCACGACTCCAACTTGTTCCATATCCGGTTATCCCTCCAAGCATTGTTGCCGCATCTCCCAAATAAGTAGTTGTAGCATAAGGACTGGCATCTTTACCCACTCTGGCCCAACTTACGCGAAGCTTACCAAAGCTAAGAAAGCTATCATCCATCAATCCCCTGTCTTGCAAGAACTGAGTAAATACCAAGCTTCCACTGACGGATGGATAGAAATAGGAACGGTTTTCTATAGGAAGCGTAGAAGACCAGTCATTACGGCCTGTAGCAGTCAAAAACACTGTATTTTTCCAGTCGACACGGAATTCACCAAACGCTCCGACCAGACGGTGCTTACTACGATTTGTAACAAAATATTTATCAGCTGTTGAAATATTACCAAATGAATAGAAACCTGGAATAACAAAGTTCCAGCCATAACGATAGTTCGTTGTCGACTTCGTGGCATCTGTTGCGGTGCCAAGCATTAAGTTGAAGTTAAAATCACCAAACGACTTACTAAAGTTAGTCATTAAATTGGTAGACAAATATTGGTAACGAAGGGAATTTTCACTCATCATACCATTTTGCCAAAGATCTTTTATAGCTGCTCCCTCTGCAATTCGATTACTATTTTCCGTCGTATATGAATCAATACCCATACGATAAGAAATCCACCACCAATCCGTAATATCAGCTTTCACACTGAAACTACCCGTAAAACGTTCTGTATCATCCTTAAGTTTGTAGTTATCAAGCATCCAATAGGGATTTTCAACATCAGCAGATAACTCCTGCCGGCCTTCGAATATACGGTATTTTGAACCATCCTCATTTAAATAATGCTTCATATCATCACTACGAGCCCATCCATAAAGAGCAACCATAGAGCCTGTACCCGATGAGTCAGAAGTCCTGCAGATGTTAAGGTTTTGCCAGTACGAGCCTGAGAATAGGCAACATTAGCATTAAATGTAAGTATTTTCCATTTTTGCTCAGCATTGAAACGGAAAGTCGTCTTTGTATAACCAGTAGTAGGAATTATACCATCTTGGTCATAAAATGAACCGGACAAGAAAAAGTTACCAGTCTTGTTACCACCAGATACGCTCACATTAGTATCCCACGCACCACCATTCTGGAAGAAATCACCAACATTGTCATAGGCAGTTTCTCCTGCCGCATAAGCCTCTCCCCAAGAATTGGTAGTAAAATCATCCACTACGGCTTTACCATTTGAATCAAGGCCATTATAAAAGCCTCTTTTATATCTTGACTGAGTTTCGGGGAGAGATTTAACCCATGAAGTGAGATATTTTGCACTCAAATTTACTTCAACACTACCTTCCTTACCTTTCTTTGTAGTAATAAGAACAACCCCGGCCGCTGCACGAGAGCCGTAAAGAGCTGATGCAGCAGGTCCTTTAAGAATTGACATATTCTCAATATCTTCCGGGTTAATATCCATAACACGATTAGAACCTGTTGTGGCTGAAGCTTTCATTCCATCGTATGCAGAGTTGCCTATTATTGAAGTTGAATTATCATAGATAACACCATCAACAACGAACAAGGGTTGATTGTCACGTTCAAGTGATGTTCCACCGCGAAGAATAATCTGAGAACCTGCACCAGCTGCACCTGAGGTTTGCGTAATCGTTACACCTGCTACTTTACCAGCCAAAGAATTAATAGCATTAGTACTTTTGTTCTTCATCAGTTCTTTTGCATTTACATCATCCACTGCGTAGCCCAATGATTTACGTTCCTTCTTGATACCCATCGCAGTTACAACAACTTCACTCAATGTCTGAGTATCATCTTTCAAAGTAACATTATATACACTTCCTGTTCCTACTTTTATTTCAGCCGAAGTATATCCTACGAATGAAATTACTAATGTGTTACCCAGTTGGGCATCCACAAAGAAATTGCCATCAACATTAGTTACAGTACCTGTACCTGCATCTTTCACTAATACACTGGCACCAATGATAGGTTCACCTGTAGTGTCTACAACCTTACCTGTGATTTTCTTTGCTTGTTGAGTACTTTGGGAACTTGTCCAATAATGTCAAGGTATAATAAAGCTTACGGACTCTGCTATGTTCTTTTTATGTTCTTAATAAAGGGCTTGATATTTTACTGTTTATAAGACGACTTGATATTTACTTAATAATGTGTGACAAACAATCAGTCTCACATAAGAATTTTATGTTAGTTATAGTAGGTCATCAACTGAATAAGTTGGCATTTTATTATTGTTCCAATTAATAATCCATTATTAATATTTGGTTTAATTAGCAAAATTAGGTAGTTGTATTTTCAGATTTCAATATTCACTTTCTATCATATTTAATATTTATATGTTGAATTTATATATAGAAAACACAAATGATCTTATATATAGTACCAAATATATAATATCAAATAGAAAGAAAAACTCTTGTTTTTCGTATATTTCATACAATAAAGCCCTATATATTCATACTTTTTAGCCAATATTTAAAAATAGACATCAACTTAGAATTCCATGGAAAAACATTTTTATTACTAAAATAAAAAGATATTCTTTGCTAAAGCATAAAAACAAATATATTAGTATTCATTTACACATTTTTAATACATAACACATGATAAATATTAAATTTATTTATAAATTTGCAAACAAATCCAAATCATAAAGCTTATGAAAAACAATTATTGCTTATCTTTTATGTTGCTTGCATTGTTTGGGATGTCTTCTCCGTATTCAGCTAAGGCGATCAATAGAGAGAGCCTACCAAGTTCCCAAAGTACTTAATTCACAAATCACAAAAATAATTTTACTTTCCTATCGGCTGTATCTTCCTTCTCACATCCTTAGAAATTTCCAGAAACATATAGTTCAATTTACCGGAGTGGATGCCTTCTTTATTTTGCTTATACTTATTATTAGCATATTGCTTAGACTTATCAAATGTGAGACGTGACATCTGATTCTGTGATTTACCCACCATCGTTGAGTCTAGCTTCTCATCCGGAAAGAAATCATCCAGATCCACATCACCAATCATGGTAGTTTCAAGGAAGTTCATATTCTTGCGACCGGCATCTGTATAATACCCCACAAACATATGTCCCGGAGTACGAACCAATATGGGCTCTATATTAATGGCACGAAGCAGGGAAGCAAACAGTACGCTACCATCCACACAGTTAATCTGCGAAGACTCCAATGCATCATCGAACGTGCGAACCCGCTGGGAAAAGACCACATTACTAGACAGACTGGTATTGGAAACAGAACTGTAACGGAAATTACGCTTTTGAAGCACGTTCCATAAAGCATAGACTTGCTTGTCCACCACTTCAGCATTGCCACCTTGATAGCCCAAGAAACGATTGACAATACGGGTATTCAGTGCTTCACGCAACAATTTGTCAATCATCGGATTCTCCTCATTAACGTATGCCGCAAAGAAAATTCCTGTATCATGAAACTTAGTCCCATTCGTAACATACCCCAACAGACATTCATTGATGCTGCGAACAGAAAAAGTACGAACCCGTTGCCCCAAATCCTTATCATTCATTTCTACCTTAACAGCCACACTAACCGGTTCCGCCTGGTTATTATTCTTCAGCGCTTCGTAATTCCAGATAATATCGGGATAGATCGTATATTCCGTCCGTGGTTTAGCCAACACAAACTCAGATACGGAACGGGAAAAGAACGGAGTTTCAGCAACTTCAATACGTACTCTGCTATACGCCTTCCCCGAACGAATCCGGATAGAAATGCAGGATTTAGAATTACCCACATATAAAGAATCAGCCGGAACGATGACTTGCGCATCCGTCGTCGCTACAGAAAGAATACTGGAAGGAAAGATGTTGCCTCCCAACTCATCCGTTATCTCAAACCCGGAACGGAACGGAGCCGTATTCAGCCAAAAGGAACCTGCCACAACAACCACCAATAAAGCTATCAGAGCGGGCAAACGCCATTTATATCGCCAAAAATTTATATTAGTCAACTCTTTCATACCAATGTTATTTATATTAAGACAAAGGTAAGTATAAAAACTGAAAAACTAGGATGTAAAAGTAATAGTTTACAGTTCTTCACCTTACCAAAACCGTGTCAAAGCCTTACCAACTCCGTGTCAGGTCCGTACCATCTCCGTACCTATACGCTTAGACCTGATACGAACCCGATACGGAGTTAATACGGACCGGATACGGAGTTGATACGGACCGGATTACCTTCAGCACACACTAAAATGTAACTGAATTGTAACACGTGTTTCACTTTCCCGTAACAAAAACACCGCACCTTTGTCGCTGAAAAGAAATAAAGTATAACTTTGTGGTAAGAGAATTTGTTTTGAATACCTCATATTAATTAGAAAAAGTAATGAACGATTATCGTATTTTAGTTGTAGACGATGAAGAGGACCTTTGCGAGATCCTGAAATTCAACCTTGAAAATGAAGGGTATGAAGTGGACACGGCCCACTCCGCCGAAGAGGCGTTGAAAATGGATATCGGTAGCTACAGCTTGTTGCTACTGGACGTGATGATGGGAGAAATATCCGGTTTCAAAATGGCCAGCTTACTAAAAAAAGATAAGAAGACCGCTCAAGTACCTATTATATTCATCACTGCCAAGGATACGGAAAATGATACGGTAACCGGCTTCAATCTGGGAGCTGACGATTACATCTCCAAACCTTTCTCTCTGCGTGAAGTCATCGCACGCGTCAAAGCTGTATTGCGTCGTACCCAGCAAGGAGAACCGGAACGGGCACCGGAGCAAATCTGCTACAAGACGTTAGTCATTGATATTGTAAAAAAGAAAGTAAGCATCGACGGGGAAGAAGCCCCTCTTACCAAAAAAGAATTTGAGATATTGCTTTTACTCCTCCAGAGCAAGGGACGCGTATTCTCCCGCGAAGATATACTGGCACGGATATGGAGCGACGAGGTCTATGTGTTGGACCGCACCATCGATGTGAATATCACCCGTTTGCGTAAGAAAATAGGTATTTATGGTAAATGCATCGTAACTCGCTTAGGATATGGATACTGCTTCGAAGCTGAATAATACCACACATTTCCTGTCGTTCAGCCGGAAGTTATTTCTTTCGGTCATTTCACTGTTTCTGGTATTTGCCGGATGCTTCCTGGCATATCAATACCAGCGTGAAAAAGAATATAAGATAGATCTGCTGGATATACAGCTACAGGATTATAATGAACGGTTGCACCAGGAGCTTGCCCACATTCCGGACAGCTTATGGAACACTACTTTGGAACGATACCTGCAAAAGTACATCAAACAGGATTTACGTATTACAGTAGTTGATGTACAAGGTGACGTATTATATGACAGCTTCGAAAATCAGAAGTTAGGCAATCACATCAATCGCCCGGAAGTGCAAAAAGCGTTGGCAGAAGGAAAAGGATATGATGTACGCCGTACTTCCGAAACAACAGGAGTGCCCTACTTCTATTCTGCCACACTCTATGAAGGCTACATTATACGTTCCGCCCTCCCCTATGATCTGAACCTTGTAAGACACCTTGCAGCAGACCAGCACTACATCTGGTTTACCCTCATCGTATCATTACTATTAATTTTCATCTTCTACAAATTCACCTCTAAACTGGGGACAGCCATCAATCAGCTACGCGAGTTTGCCAAACGTGCCGATAAGAATGAGCCTGTGGAAACAGATATGCAATCCGCCTTCCCACACAACGAACTGGGAGAGATTTCACAGCATATCATCCAGATATACAAGCGACTGCGAGAAACCAAAGAGGCGCTATACATTGAACGGGAGAAATTGATCACCCACTTACAAACCTCGCATGAAGGATTGGGCGTATTCAATAAGGACAAGAAAGAAATCCTGGTCAACAACCTGTTTACACAGTATAGCAACCTGATTTCGGACTCCAACCTGCAAACAACAGAGGAAATATTCTCCATCAGTGAGTTCCAGAAAATCACGGATTTCATCAACAAGACTCCCAAGCGTCCGGGCAAGGAAGAAAAGCGTATGTCTATCAGCATCAATAAGAATGGACGTATGTTTATTGTGGAATGTATTATATTCCAGGACTTAAGCTTCGAGATATCCATCAACGACGTCACCCAGGAGGAAGAGCAGATACGCCTGAAACGCCAGTTGACACAGAACATCGCACATGAACTGAAGACTCCGGTCAGCAGTATACAGGGCTATTTGGAAACCATCGTCAACAATGAAAACATCTCCCGGGAGAAGATGCAGACATTCCTGGAGCGATGCTATGCTCAAAGCAATCGGCTAAGCCGCCTGCTACGCGACATCTCCGTATTAACGCGTATGGACGAAGCCGCCAACATGATCGACATGGAGAAAGTAGACATCAGCCTGTTGGTAGGCAATATCGTAAACGAGGTATCCCTGGAACTGGAAGAAAAGCATATCACCGTAATCAACTCCCTAAAACCGAAGATACAACTACGGGGAAACTACTCCCTGCTATACTCCATTTTCCGCAACCTGATGGACAATGCCATTGCCTATGCAGGCACGGATATACGCATCAACATCAGCTGTTTCCGCGAGGACGAGAATTTCTACTATTTCAGTTTTGCCGATACCGGCGTAGGTGTCTCTCCCGAACATCTGAACCGCTTATTCGAACGCTTCTACCGGGTAGATAAAGGACGCTCACGCAAACTGGGCGGCACAGGATTGGGATTGGCTATCGTAAAGAACTCGGTAATCATCCATGGAGGTACCATTTCGGCCAAGAACAACCAGGGTGGCGGATTGGAATTCGTATTCACGCTGGCAAAGGAAAAGTAAGAAGTGGTTAGTGGTAAGTGATTAATGATTAGCGGTTTGTGATTGCATAAAAAAATAATCACTTATCACTAACCACTAATCACTTTTTTCCTTATCTTTGCGATGCATTGGTTTACTGTCTTTGTTCGGAGACGGTAATTAAAAGGGAATCAGGTGCAAATCCTGAACAGTCCCGCTGCTGTAAGTTTCATGATAGGTTGCAGGCAAACTACCAATAGCCACTGGAAGTCCGCTTCCGGGAAGGCGCTTGGCAACAGAAACAAGTCAGAAGACCTGCCATGCACTGTTTTTATCACTGCTTTCGAGGAAAAAGCGTTGAGTCTAATGAAACGGGCAAACCGTCCCATCATTTCATTCATCCACTCTGCTTCAAAGAAAGTAAGGAACAATAAACTCTGCCAAGTTTATTTGAATGCCAATTTGATGGGAATCACGTTGGCATTTTTCGTTTATAACATACTGTTATATTGTATATTACAAAATTTATTCCTATTTTTGCCAATAGTTAAAATCACTCAGTTTAAACCATAAAAGTTTAAACCAACTTTAAACCAAAATAAAATTGAACCCCGAAAAATAGGATTATGAAAGTCAGAAAAGAGTTATTCAAAAGTAAAACATTAACGAATGGAGAACACCCTATCGCCATTAGAATCCACCATAAAAAAGCCAAATTAGTAATGACGGGAGTTTCTACCAAAGCCGAATATTGGAATAAAGAAAAACTTGCTGTTAAGTGTCAAGACAAAAAATATAAAGAGAAAAATAAAATTGTCAATGACGAATATCTACGAATCTTACAAAGAGTGACAGAGTTCGATACAATCAACCGTCCATACGACTTAGACCTTCTCGCATCCCATGAAGAAATTACAGCTATATATAATGAAATTGACGACAACGATACTATTCCAATATACACTAATTTCTTTGATTTACTTGATGCCAAAATACAAACATACGAGGAAGGTAGTGCAAGAAAATATAGACAATTAAAAAATGCTTTGATTAAAATCTATGGAAATGAAATCGCAATCAAATCAATTAATAAAACATGGTTTGCAACTTTAGAGGAAAACTTAAAAGATAAAGGGGTTAAACAAGCCAAAGAATTAATCAAACGATTTATTACAACATATAATTGGGGATTCACAGAGGGGCATATTTTAAGTTATAAACCAATATCTTATAACAAGAGAGCCTACACAAGCATCATTGAAAAAAGGACATTAGACCTTGAAGGATTTACTTTTCTTCAACATCTATATAGTATCGGTACAAACGAACATTTAAATAATTGGCTAAATGAACCGTACACCTTTAATAATAATAGCTATTTTAATGCGATAAATATCTTTTTAATTATGGTTGCATTTGACGGATTAGCCCCCATCGACTTATCACATTTACGAATGAAGGATTTAAAACGTAAACAATACAAAAAAATGCCACTTGATTACACAAGAATTAAAGATTCCCAATACATGAAAGAATACAATAATAAAAATCAAATCATTGAATATTACTCAGTACAATTATTGAGACAAAAGACAAAAAGAGAAGTTAATATTAAATTACCTTGTTATATTATTGATTCCCTATTATATCCCTATTATTATGATGAGGTAGGTTTCAAAAAAAAAGAAGACGATTTCATTTTAAACGTATTCGACAAAAAAACTTACTCTCAATTAAGTAAGAAGCAAATATATAGCAGAATGTCGAACTATTGGAACACCTTAGCCGATGCGCTAAATGATTACATTGCAACCATCCATAATGCACCAACTTCGCTAACAGAAAAAAGGATTACATACTATGCCGCACGACATACGGCTTTAAATGTTTTGAATGATAAAGGAGCAACATTAGAGGAAATTGCAAATATGGCAGGACATGATTTAAAAACATTAGAGAAATCATATTTAGGCGATTTTAATATAAAAAGAAAAGTTGAATCAAACTTAAGAATATGGGAAAATGAACCAATACAAGAAGAAGCGATTGAAGGTTCTTGGGAGAATCAACCAATACAAGAAGAAACGATTGAAGGTTCTTGGGAAAATCAACCATAACAATAAGTACAGATACCACCGTAACCCCTCACTCAGGGAGGAGGAAGTCCTCCCTATGGGGGATATTTTACATGTGGTTTGCTTTGTGGAGTCCCAATTTTTGCTATATTTTTTGTGATTTCACCCAATTGTAGAGACTGCTTTTGCCGATTTTAATGCCCTGATTTTTCAGTGATTCCAAATTCTCTTTAATTGATAAATTCGTATCGTATAATTGTTTAAGCTGTAAGTCCATTAGCATTTTAGCAGCTATGTTTCGGGCTGCTTGTTTGCTTATTCCGTATTTCTCACAATACTTGGGATTAACAACAAACTGTTTTTCTTCTTTCTTTGGATTAATACTTCGTTTGGTATCATTCCAAGCGTCTTTTGTAATCTGATATAGTATCTTGTTGGAAATGACCTTATCTTGGTTATCGACGTAGTATCTGCGCTCACATACAAGACAATACAACAGATGTTCCATTGTAATACTCGGCAGCATAATCTTGCGGAGTAAACAACCATCATATAACAGTTTTCGTCTGTGTCCTGATTTTAATTTAACTGCATGGCTTTTATAGACAATTGTTCCGTCACCTTTGGTTAGTGGCTCTTTATACCAATATCGGGTAATCTTTACATAATTGTCGGGCAGCAATATATAAGGTATGTCCGAATCTGTTTCAGGTAATGGGGTAGCTTCAATAAATGGGTATTTTTCGGCATACTTACGTATGAAAATTTCTTCATTCATTTTATATCCCATACTCCAAAAGTCCTTCATAAATTCAGAATTAGCAATCGGACTTTCCAAGTCAGTTTGTATGTTGTTCTTCCTCTCTTTTTTTAATATACTATCTGAATTGGAAAAATAATTTTCATCAAATCCAAAATCCGTAGGACAAAATATATTATCATTATAATAATATACAATGTTATCATTGCCATTGCCTGCGAATTGCTGAGAACTATTCAAACATGTTTTGTCCTTTAAATCAAAACCTTCAATCTCTTTTTGGATATTATAAACAATAGTATTAGCTATGCCCCTATAATATTCATTGCTTCTTATTGGTTCGTTAAAGACATAAATCAGTCTAAATCTATTATTTATGTTATCAATATTGCTATACGTAGTATAAATGATGGTTGGCTTATGTTCATCTTTTAATGATAAATAGAAGTCGTTCATAGATAGAAACGTATCGTCAATATCCAATACTACGCAGTCTGCAAAGTCAAAATTGGCAATCGTTTTTTCTCTAAGTCCAAATATTTCACTTGTTGTTTTGAAGTTTTGACAAATGCAATGCCCTTTGCAAATAAGGTTTACAAGTTCCTCTATGGTTATTGTATGGCGTTTATAGGTTAATACTTTCCAATTATCAGGTTTGTTCTTGAATTTTTGCACGCTAACGCCAAGCGTGATTTTCTTTTTGTCGTTATTAATCATTTTATATTATTGTGCAGTAGCCTTTTATCTACGCACTGACTTGAAAGGATTCCTATTCAAGTATTTTCAATGCAAATATACAACTTAGAACATATTACCACCACTTTTTTAATTAGAATTGACAAAAAAGTCTTTTTGAGTTAAAGAAAAACACGCAAGTACGGTATATAGAATATGTTTTCTTTTTTTATATTATGTAATTCATCTTATATATCTTATAATTAGTAACTTATTGCTTGTTTGTATAGGCTTAATAATGTAGTTTTGTAGGTGTGTAAACTGTTGGCTATTTATTTTTTACCTCTATTTCCTGATTTTGACAAAAGTGTTCCTTTTCTGATGATACATTTGCTATTTTGGTATGGATTATCATAAGAAAGCCCATAATTTCTTAATGAGCCGTAGGTGATTCCAAGTTCTTCGGATGAAAAGTATTCAAATACATTGGCGATGCTTCCAAAATAGTGGTGAGTATCATTCGTTTTTATATTAAGGTGAATAACAGTCCTTTCTTTTTTCTCTTTTTCTTCCATAATGCAAAAGTTTTTTGCAAAAATACTAATTATATGACATAAGATGAATAAATGTCATGTTTTTAACTATTTCTAGCGCAAATAAATTGCATGTATTAAATATATGTCATATTTTTGCATTGTTATTAAAACGTAGGAGATATGAAACGATATAATAAACAACAAGTAATGAGAGATGCACATAAACTTTATCGAAATGATTTTCAACGCAGAGGACGTTCTTGGGGTGAATGTCTAAAAGCTGCATGGCGTTGGGAAAAAAATGCTGTTCAGGTTCGTGAAGAGAAAGCTGCAAAGCTTGATGCCATGATAGCCGCAAGTTGGAAAGCGCACAACGAAAGAAAAGAAGCCAAGACAAATGAGAATTGGTATAAAGGAATTGATTCAGAAACTCTTTCTTATGCAATGGGATATGGAAGAGGTAACAATTTTTATTGTGGTGACTAATTAAAAGAGTATTTTAATATTCACTAATGCACAAAGTGAATATTATATTGAATACCAACAACTTAAATAATTTTGCTATTTTGAGGTATTGATATGATATTCACTTTTATTTAAGAACTAACAAAATTGAACATTTATGAGCTTAAAATACAGTCAAACAACAAGTGACTATTTAGAATGGAAAGAAGCAATGAATTTAATTCGCACCCTATATCGGGATGGCAAATTTCAAATGTCTTTGTTCGTTTCAATCGGTTGTTTTTGGGGACTAAGAGTTTCCGATATATTGGCTTTACGTTGGAAGCAGATTTTGCATGTGGATGAATTTTGTATTATTGAGAAGAAAACGGGAAAAAGTAGAACCATACGGATTAACCCACAATTGAAAAGGCATATTTCGGACTGTTACCAACAAATTCACCCCATTGGTGTAGATGCTCCTATACTTGTCAGCCAAAAGGGAAGTGTATTCACTGTGCAGCGTATCAATGTGATTTTAAAGGAGATTAAAACAAAATATGATTTGTCAATTAAAAATTTCAGTTGTCACAGTTTACGTAAAACTTTTGGACGACAAGTTTATAATATGAATGGCGAGAATGCGGAACTTGCCTTAATAAAGTTGATGGAGTTATTCAATCACAGTTCTGTGGCTATTACCAAACGGTATTTGGGGCTTCGTACAGAAGAATTACTCCAAACCTATGATTGTTTGACCTTTTAGTATATATTTGTTCCCCAAACAGTTCACAGAACGTTGCTAAGTTCGCTTTTTATATTTATATTTGCATTGTCATTGCATCGCAATGACAGACATAATAATTTATAGGAAGCGTTTTAGCTTTATTCCACTTTGATGAATCTCGACACCTCATCTTTGTGTAACATGGAATAATAAAGAACGTTCTTCCTTTGGTTTGTTATATATGTTTTTAAACAACATATACAGCCAAAGGTGTGAGCTGTTTTCTTATTACTCAATTTGTTACACGGCAGTCGAGAGCCAATCAAAGGTTGGGAATAAGTCTATTCAGGCTCACACTTCTTTTTTTATAATCCTTCCTTTTTGAGCCTACGGGAAACAGATTCTTGCGAATATTATGGCACAAGAAAAAATTGCTTGCCCCTTTTGTGGTGGATTGGGGGGCGTTGGCTCTATATGTGAATATTGTGGTTCAGTCATACAGTTATCTACTCCAATGCTTGAAAAAGGATTCCCGAAAACGGAAAAGAAAACTATTTCAGGCGAACAATATGCAGAAAAAATATCCAAGTATCAGACTGTTGGTGAGTATCATGGAAAACTTGCTATTGTTTCAATAGGACAAAGATTTGGGCTTATTGATAGGAATGGTGATTTACGAGTTGGGTTGGAATACGACAATATTGTTAGTACAATTAGAATAGAAGGACTATTTGCCATTTGTAGAAAAGGAAAATGGGCTTTACTGAATGATGATTGCAAATTTCTTATTGATTTCCAATTTGATGATATAAGGGATATAGGATATGAAGAGATTGGGCGTGCGGTATACAATCCCAAGGGGTTAATTAAGGTGAAATTGAAGGGAAAATGGGGGATTATAAACTCCAATGGAGTAGAAATACTCCCATGTATTTACGATGAGCGAGGAATTATACCACTATTTTGTAAAGATAAAACTCTACAATATGACAAGTATATAAAAGTTGCTAAAGACGGTAAATATGGAGTATTTGATGTAAGTGGGCATGAAATTTATCCTTGTATTCATTTTTCTATCCGTACATGTGGAAACAGAGAACGGTACATAACTTTTACCAAGATGGATGGAGAGTCGTTTGTATCAGGATTGTATGATATAAAGACCTACCAAGAAGTATTACCACGTATATATTCGTTTGTTTCTGATTTTCTCCCTAATGTAATTGTTAGCAAAGAAGGGAAGAATGGAGTATATAACATAGAGAGTAAAACGGAAATCTTACCATGTGTCTATGATAAAGTTATTATAGAAAGTAATTGGATAAAGGCAGGAATAAAGTTGGGTAATGGAGAGAATTGGGGGTTGTTTAAATTGACGGGGGAAGAAATTGCACCTTGCCGATATGATAGAATAGAATCTAAAGGTACAGGTAAATTTGACCTCTATTATGGGATGGAAGATATAGGTGTAAACCACTTCTTTACAATAAAAATGGATGGTGATAGGATTGTAGAAAAAGGCTCTCCTAAAATATTTAATGGTTGGTCTGTTTTTTGGTCGGTTTTGTGCCTTTTGGGTGCTATCTTTTTTATTAATTCATTTGGCTTTTTCTACAATAAATTTGTTTTGTGTCTTATTCTTTGTTTGTTAGCCGTTCCCGTAGGTTGTATTTGGACTGCATTAGCGATAAGGAGGTATAAAATATGAATCTTTTTGATGTAATTAAGTGTGAGGTAAACGACAAGGAACTTGTGTACAAGTTTTCGTCTGAAAATTTGCGATTAGGTTCGCAATTAGTTGTATATCCAACTCAGACAGCTTTTTTTGTAAAAGGCGGTGTGATTTTGGATGAATTTATTTGTGGTACATACACTTTAAAAACGGAGAACATTCCGTTATTGGGTAAACTGATAAATCTTCCTTTCAATGGGCAGACACCTTTTAAAGCGGAGGTTTGGTTTATCAATCAAATAGCCATTCTTGATTGTAAATGGGGTACAGCAAGCCCGATACAGATTGAAGACCCGAAATATGGGATTATCGTACCAATAAGGGCATTTGGACAGTATGGGTTTAAAATTATCAGCCCACGACAATTCTTGGAAAGTTTGGTAAGCAATATGACTTCGTTCACTGTAGAGAAACTTACCAATTATTTTAGGGGGATTATAATGTCTAAACTGACAAATATTGTTTCAGAAAAATTGTCCCAAGATGGAATATCGGTGATTAATATAAATTCACACATAAGTGACATATCCGAATTTTGCCAACAACGCATTGGCGTTGAATTTGAGAAGTACGGACTTAAACTTGAAAATTTCAATGTAATAGGAATTAATGTTCAAGAGAACGACCCAAGTTTTATCCGTTTGAAAGAAGCTAAAGACTTGGCAGCACGTTTAAAAATAACGGGAAAGGATGTGTACCAAATGGAGCGTAGTTTCAATGTTTTGGAGAATGCGGCTTCCAATGAAGGAGGTGGGCTTGTCAGCTCAGGCGTTGGAATTGGAATGGGACTAAATATAGGTAATCAAGTCGGTAGTATGGCGATGAACACATTAAATGTTAATCCCCCATCATTAACAGTGCCTCCCCCATTGCCCGTCCAAGAATATTATATTGCGGTCAATGGGCAGCAACAAGGGGCTTTTGACTTCAATACTATTAAAGTGAATATTGAAAACGGGACAATTCAGGGAAATACTTTAATTTGGAAAAAGGGGATGGCTAATTGGGGATTTATATCCCAACTTCCTGAATTTTCGTCTTTCTTCAATGAGTTACCTCCCAAGTTACCAACCATGTAATTTTATCGGCTATGAAACAGATTATAATAGTAATAGGAATAATCCTTTTAGTTGCCAATCTACTGTTTGGCTTGATACTTCCATCTTATGAAGTGTTCAACTTGTTTGTCAGTAGTTTGGTTATAGTCGCTACTACTGCGTTATTATTTTGTTTGAATGTGGTGACATTGAAAGATGGTTTTAAAATATCGTTACATGTACTGTTTTCCATATTGGGAGCTATAGAGTTTGTATTATCATTGTTTTCTTCCAAAACTTTTGAAAACAATTGGTTTCTATTGGTAATAGTATTGTCTCTTGCAGTACAAAGTATCATTCTGTTAATTACTAACAAGGTCTCAACTAAAATTAAATAGGAAGTGGAATACATTACATGTAAAAAGTGTGGTTGCCAAATGTCTGCCATGTCGGAAGCGTGTCCCATGTGTGGCACACCGACTAACGAGAATGTACAGACGGCAAATACTTCATCCAAGAATGAAACAGAGAAATGCGAGCAAACATCCAATGTTTCAATTTTAAAAAGTGGCAAAAGAGTATATTGGGGTGTTGCTGCGGTTCTTACTATCCTATTTATTGTGTATGTTGGATATAAGGTTGGTAATCGTCAGAATGAAAATAAAGAAAACGTCACGGGCATACAACAGACCAATAACGAACAACGTGATACGTTTAAACGGGAAATCCCCATTAAGAATACAGAAACGATAAAAAAACTGACAGAAACGGATATAAAAGAAGCATTTCTGCGACATTGGAAACACTACAAAGGTGATAGAGAGCTTATTCCGTTAGAAAAGTGCAGTGAAGGGTATAATATCTTTATTGGGGATTTGGATGGTGACGGTATAGATGATGCGGTAGTTAATGCGTACGTTACTCCGAGTGCGAAAGAAATATCCGACAATGATTATGAAGACAAGTCCTATATATTTTGTTTTCTGAATAATGGTAAATCTTACAAACTTGCTGTTGCAACAAAATTATATACTATGTTCTTTGTTGAAAATATAAACAATGGAGAAATACATGCCTATCGCATTGAATATATGAAGAGAATGAATGACGGAAAAAGAATTGCTGTGAAAGATAACCATGTCTTCAAATATGACGGTGATAAATTAGTGGATTTGGGTGGGACTAAAAGGACTGTTGATGAAGAGGAAAATCCCCCAATAGAGCGAAGAAGCGAAAATGCAAGATTGTTGGAAGGATATTTTTATCGCTATGAGGGCGATATGAAAGGTTTTCCTATAAAGGTGGATTTTGGCGTTTTGTCAAATGGCATGATAAATGGTGAATATCAAAATATAAAGTATGGTACGGTATTAGATTTGGTAGGACAATTAATTTCTGAGAAATCATTACAGTTAGTTGGCGAGAATCAAAATGAGAAAATTGTCTTTGAACTTTCTTTTTCTTCTCCCGAACATTTAAAAGGATATGGGAAGGTTGGTGATAATTCTCTGTTTGTCAATTTGAAACAGATTTCAAATGAAATAATAAACGATAGTCATTAACGAGCACTTAAAAATACAGAAGTATGAAAAATATTTTAGTAATAATCATTTTAACAAGTGTCAGTGTATGCGTATTCGCTCAGAAAACGAATAACAAAGGTGAGTATATGGTGAAAAGCATACATTGGGTTAATGCTTTTACTCAAAAAGAGGTTGGCAACAAAGGGGATAAGTGGTATCATTTCAAGTATAACGATGATGGAAACCTGATTGAAGTACGGAAAGAGTATTATCAGAATTTCAAGAACAAGACAGTTGAAATTTTTACCCTTTCCAATAATCGGTATCAATTCATTTCTTATGTGAATGGCAAACAAGACCCCTATACCAAATGTGAATTTACTTTTAATGAACAAGGATATATAGACAAACTATATGATTATTCTACAAAAGGTGTAGAAGCAGGAACTCTTTTTACATTAATATATTACGATAATGGAGATTTAAAAAGCATTGATGATTTATTTGAGGAGAAAGGGGGTAATCGGTATAAAATCCATAACTACGAGGAATATACTTGGGAAAATGGCAATGTGGTAGGTTTTCGCTATACTAATGATGATGGTTATACACAAGATTTTAAAACCCATTATACTGATAAAAAAGATAATACCAACATTAATTTGGTATCACTAACAAAACATACTGCCCACCCATATAATGCGCATATATTGTTTGCGACTGAGTGGTGTGGTAAGAAGCCTAAAAACTTGGTTTTAAAAGAAAGTGGTGACAATTCTTTCGATTACATTTATGAAGGTAATCTATTGAAGAGAATCAATAAAAAGAATAGTTCTTACTCCAAAGGATATTACTTGATTGAATATGTGTATTAACCAAACAATGATTATGAAGTATATTACATTAGTGATACTAAGTCTTTTTTATTTAAGCATAAAAGCTCAAACAACTAATGCCCACGGGCAATATATGGTAAAAACCGCTGTATGGAAAGTATATGGAGGCTATAGTTCATTTAAAATGGATTTAGAATATTATCCAAATGGGAATTTAAAAGTAGTTACAAAAAGTTATGTGCTTAGTGGTAAGAAATACAAAGAAATATATTCTATCTCTTATAATTCCAAAGGAGAAAAAACACTGAATTTCATTCGATATGTAAATGAAAAACAGAATTTCAGTGCGATTTGTAAATACAATTTTAATGAAGATAATTTAATTTCTTATATTAATTGGTATGCACCATCTCAAAATAAATTAGTACAAGCGTTTCAATTGTTTTACAACGAGAATAGGGAACTTGTAAAGCTGACACAAACGACAAGTGAGAATATGGATAAAGATTGGAGTAGTAAAACAGTTACAACAATCAATTGGGAAAATGGAAATATAATTTCAGATAAAGTAATTCGTAATGATGATAATGAATTTCCTGGAAAAGCAAATTTTGTCTATTATCCTGAATCAGAAGTAATAAACAATACAAATTTGAACCTTAATTTTCTCATATTTTATTGTTATGGCAGGGATTATACAATGGATGTTGTATTTGGTACAGAATGGTGCGGAAAGAACACCAATCTTATATTAAAAGGTGACGAAGATAGTTTGAAAAGATATAAACATCTTCAACCTGAGTTTCGTGAACATTATGAATATGAAAAGAATGGGGATTTGATTACAAAACTTAGGTATATTGCTCCAAGAGTGGGAGAAAAGCATAACTATGTTTATGGAACACTTACATTGGAATATGTATATTGACAAAATGTAATACAAGATGTGGTACAAAATGTACCTACAACAATAGATAATATAAACAGTATAGATAATATATAACTTTTAAATTAATATTATATGATTAAGAAACTGCTTTTTACATTGCTTTTTGGAATGCTTGTGCTTCCATTGGCAAATGCACAAACTTCGTCCATGAAGATTGAAACGTACAAGATTGATAATGTCAACACAAGAGGATTAAACCCGAATACAAAAGGGGATGAAGAATTTGACCTTGGTAATGGACCTGGATGGGGAAGTGCAATGATTATGATGGGTGAAAAATATCCTCATGAATCACTTCAATATAAAGTGCAAACTTGGTATAACCCAAGTGAAGGTTATTGGGATGAATATGGTATTGAACCAAATTATGAAGATTATAAGAAAACAATTAATATGCTTATTTATGGTGATTGGCAGAATCCCGAAGATGGAACTTGGCATCATACATACCTGACAGCAGAGGACTTCAAATTCATGCGTGACAGCCTTCCAAACTTGTATGAAGTTAGAATGTGTGGTGATATTGAAATTCGTGGTTATAAGGGCGAAAATGGTACTCTAAACGGCTATCATGAATATCCTGATGGGGAGATACCACCTTATGCCTTTGATAAAAGTTATAACAACAAGAAATTGAATAAAAAGCCACAATATAAGTCAATCATCTTACCGAAGAATATAACTTCAATTGGTGAGTATGCTCTTGCGAACATCATTGACCTTTACTTGGATTCAGAAGAACAATGGGATGATTCGTCTCACAATGATAGTGGAAATCCTGATAAACCAAACGCAAAACGTTTTTGGAACGACTTATTCGATGGTTATATCTACCTCTCCAACTTGAAGAACCTTAAAACGATTAAGGATAATGCGTTTGTCAACACCATATCAACAAGAATTTATCTTCCTGAAAATCTTGAATCCATTGGTGAGAATGCTTTCAATTCTGACATTATCAAGGATAGAGCAATAAATACCAATCTTGACAGCATCATTGTAACCTCTGCAACGCAACCAAAGATTGCGGAAAATTCATTTGGCATGAAGTTTAAGGATGCAAAGATTGTCGCACCAAGCAAGAAATATTATTTGAATTATAAGTATGACAAACAGTGGGGCTTATCCAAGAACTTGACATACTTTGGTTATGTGTCACCCAATCCCATTGACATTCGTTTGGATAAGGGAAAGTTAATCATCAATATAAAGGATGATGCAACAGAAACGGGAGTTGTTTCATGCTTCCAAGACGGAAGAAAGGTCAGTGACATAGAACTGAATACGGGAAACAACATTGTGAACCTGAATCCCAAGATGGAATATAAGATTTCAGTGGAAGCGGAAGAGTTTAATTTGAAACCATATAAAGTAAATACTAAAAGATAGAATATTATTATGAAGAAGATACTTTTACTGACTACATTGTTTGCAACGCTTTTTACGGCTTGTAGCGAAGAGGAAAATACACCTGAAATACCTGAATACATTATACCTGAAAATGATATAAATTCAGTGAAAGAACGCATTAGCTTGGAAGATAATCAGGAGTTGGTTACTTATAGCATAATAAGTAAGGATAGCATTTGGGGGTTATCAAAAGATATAACTATAAATTAGTATGAACTTTATAGAAGAAATATGTGGGATTTCCACTAATAATAAACAACCGTTGGTTTTACTTGACGAAATGATAGTTAAGAATCTATGGAGCTGTTTACAGCATGGATTTGTACTGATAGGAGTTAATGATATTGATTGCGTAGAGAAAGGAGTAATAAAAGAACTACAAACAGATATTATAGAAAAGGATTTCCGTTATATTCCAATATTCGGTTACTGTATGAATAAGGGTTATTTGCTTACCTTTGCTGTCGTCAATTTTAATAAGCGTAAAGAACAGTGCGATTTTACTACTTTAAAAAGTTTTGTATCAGAAATGTCGGTTAAATACCAACAGAAGGTGTCTATTTGCGAAGTATCTTCATGTACTTCTGTAATCTCTTTAATTGATGCTTTCTTTGAAGATTGCTTAAAGGAAAATGGTTTGCCTCACGTATGTAGGGGTTATTATCTCAATCCTTCACCGATGTCTTATTCGGAAAGATATATGCGTGATATGAAAATGAATGAGATATTTATTGATATATGACATGAGTAAGATTTGCTTATTCAAAGTTATATATACTGATTCTTTAAGTATTAAGAGGTATAACGATACTTCATTTTATTCATCATTTTTTAAGAGTAGTCCGTTGGGGTTACTCTTTTTTTTATGCCTTTGCTACATCAACTTAAGAATCAAATGATTTATAAGTTACCTTTCAGGTCTATTTTATTGATATATAATATCAACCAAAATGTATCCTATATTTGTGGGTAAAATGTAAATCGCTGTAAATTAATAGTTTGTTTTGGTTGAGGTGAAATAAAAAAGCTACCGTTATATTCGGATATTTGGTTGTTACATCAATGGTGACTACTTACGATAATTTATGAGCAAAAAAATTAAGAATAATTATAGCGAATAATTAGGACTATTGTTTATGATGCCTTATATTTGCATAATAAACATCCATAGTGTTTTAGCGTGCACTAACAGAGTTTTATAGTAACTTATGTTGGTAAAATAATAGGAGTTTTAAGCGGTGCTTATAAAAAAAACAATATGGATAAAAATTTCATGTATGGGAACTGCCCTACTTCTACTCAAACTCTTCTTTTCAATGAAATAATATTGGGACGTACAGAGGTGTATGATACGACAAAACATAATTGTTGGGCGTTTTGTAAATCTACAGATATACGTAACGGAATAACTCTCAGTTTGGGTAATTTGTGTGGTGGCTATCCTTTTCCATTTTGTGGTCATATCTTCCGAAGTAGTGAATGTGCATATCTCTGTGGGGAGTTTTCTTTGGATGCACCTTTGAACAAAGTTATTCAGCAGAATTTGATGGATGAACCAAACGCTTTTGTTCAGAAAAAAGTTATCAAGAAGGCTAATATGGAACATGTACGTCAAGATTGGGCAGAAATTCGTTTGCAATGGATGCTCTATGTGGTTTGGTGCAAGTGCATTGGTAATTCAGAATTTAGGGAATTGCTGTTGTCTGTACCAAGCGATGCTGTGATTATTGAAGACAGCACGAACAATCACGGTGCAACTGCCACATTATGGGGTGCTAAAAATAAGGAATTGAAGCGATGCCGTTGGGAGAAGAAGAAAGAAGTATGTGCGCAATATCAAGGTATGAAAAAGAACGCTTTAAAGTTGCTTATTTCTGAGGAGTGTGGCAAAATTAATAATGTGGGCTGTTTTGTTGGTGAGAATAATTTGGGTAAGATATTGAAAATGTGCCAAATCGCTCTTATACATCACGTATCTCCACCGATTGATTATGCCCTTTTGAAAGAAACGAAAATTTATTTACTTGGTAAATTACTGACTTTTAATGAGTAATATCTCCGTTTCGGTATGGATTTGCATTATAAAAGTGTGATTTTGAATGAAACATGCGTAATATAAAGAGAAATGGGATATTTATAAATAAGATGATTCTTTAAGTAGAGGTATGGTGATACCTCATTTTGTTCCTTTTTAGGAGTAACTTTGTTTTAGGGTTACTCCTTTTTTTGTATTTTAGTACCCATCAAATTAAAAATCACAACTATGATAACAGATAAGATGTCCGATATGGAAATATTTAAAGAGGTATGGAGTGAACGGGGGGCAGTTCATGGTTATATGGAGAGACTTATACCCAAGTATAGGCGACCTATCATTAAATCAAATAAATTCCCAATGTATTTTACTCCAATTGAGTTTGTATCTCGCAAAAACAATAGGTATTTGATTTTCTTTGAAGCACGTAATAAAAAGGATTGGGAAAGAGGTATATTATATACAATTATTTGCTTATATGAAAAGCAAGGTGGAACTAATGTAATGATGTTCTCTACTGTCTCTAAAGGTATTCATATATACTCTCCACATTTCTTTTCCCGATATAGAAGCCGTTTCCTTAAGGATGATAGTATATCTCCTTTAGATGTGATAAAACGTTTCTTCAAAATAAATCCCACAGCTACGATTTCTGTGGTAGAAGATAGTGATGAATTTTATGGCACTTGTAATGAAGGAGCTGTTTTTGGAAAGATAACAGCCGACAATGTTATTGTTCTTAAAACATTTGTAAGTTTTGAAATGTTACATGATTCGCAAGAACACATAAAAACCGATATTTATGACAATTTGATTAAATACAGAGCAGAAATTCAGTAAGAAAGGTGAAGTATTGTATCAATTATACACAGAAATAGCCACATAGAGGAATATGCCTATATCTCAATGTGGCTTTTCTTTTGATTTATACAAACAGATTAGTTACCTTCATCATCTAATCTTATAATGGAATTACCATCTTCATCACTATCAACAATACATTCTTCACCAATAATACCTCCCAATTCTTCTGCGATTTCCTGCACCATTCGTTCCCATAAATATTCTCGTAATTCTGAATACTCTGCGTCCTTCCCTTCTAATTCATCTTCAAAGTCAAAAGCATAATACATATCTTGGTACTTGATAATCCAATATGGCTCAAAGAGGAATGCAGATGAAAACATCCATTCGTCAATATTCATTATTCTTTCGTCTTCTTCTCCCAAAACATCAATCTTTTGAGGAAGATATTCAGCTATGATATGGGCTGTATAAAGTTCCCATATTTCCAAATCATCAAAAACACTATTGGGTTCATACTTCTTTTGAAGTTCTTCCAAATTAGCAGACTTATGGGCTACCTTCTCAAATAATGAAATGTATTCTTCTAAAACTTCTTTTTCCATGATATTTTATTTTAAGGGTTAATAATCGCTCCCAATATAGGAAAAATCAAAGAAAAAATATCTAAAAAAGATACTCTTTTTTGTTGTTAGTGCGCAAATTTAAATACGTAAATATAGTTACGTAAAAAGTGCGTATTGATTAGATTTTCATTTTTCCAAGTTACAACTTATGGAATTGCAATATTTATTCATATCTTTGCGGCACATTGGTTTGCAACTCTCGTACGAGAGGAGTAATTAAAAGGGAATCAGGTGTAAATCCTGAACAGTCCCGCTGCTGTAAGTTTCATATAAAAAGTTATAAACAACACTTTCGCCAATGGGAAATCCCGTGAAGGCAGTTTATAAACGAAACAAGTCAGAAGACCTGCCATGTAGTTTTTGCATCATTGCTTTCGAGGAAAGAGCATTGAATTTAATGATTATATTCATTCTATTCAGTTTCAGATTTGAGGGTTATTCTTGTTTCAAAATATTACTTTTGCAATATTTAACGCTATCGGACATCAAAACAAGAAAATAAAATGGCGCTAAAAACTTTAAACCAAAAGTTTAAACCAATACAGAGTTTTTAAATAATATATTTGATTTTCAATACATTATTAAATTTTAAAGTAAACTCTGCCAAGTTTATTTGAATGGTGTCCGGTCGAAGGGATTTCGCCCGGACATTTTATTCTATAACTTTCCCAAAACAAATTTCATCATCCGCATGTTATACATACAGTAAACAATTAATACGAAAAGTTATGGAAGCAGATTATGAACTGATTGATAATGAAGAACGTCACCAATATGAGTTTCATGTCGATAAATATACTCCAAAGATTGAGTATATAAAATCATCGAATGGGGAGATTTACCTGACACACACCGAAGTACCCACTCAATTGGGTGGTAAAGGCATCGGCAGCCAGTTAGTAGAAAAAGCATTGAAAGATATAGAAAAACAAGGACTTAGATTAGTACCTCTCTGCCCGTTTGTAGCGGGATACATTCACAAACATCCCGAATGGAAAAGAATTGTAATGAAAGGTATTCACATTCAATAATAAATAGTAATGAATATAAAGAAAGAATATACGAACGGGGAAGTGACCATCATCTGGCAACCCGGCCTGTGCCAACATGCAGGTATTTGTACCAAGACCCTTCCGAATGTGTATCATCCGAAAGAAAAACCGTGGATAACGGCTGAAAATGCAACGACGGAAGAATTGATCGCTCAAATCAAGAAATGCCCGTCGGGAGCATTAAGTTACAGAATGAATAACGAGAAAGAAGATAAATAAAAGAAATGAGGTTACCCCCCTCAACATATGAATTCGGGTAACCTCATTTGTATTATGAAAAAGAAAGTAGTTATGTACGTTCCAATTGAACAGTGAAATGACGCATCAGGGGAGCCTCCCAAGTAATACGTACTCCATTAGTAATACTTTCACGACGGTCGAAAACATTCTTCAACGCTACTGCTATCACGTTCATGTGATTATCCGTATATACGCGGCGGGGAATAGCCAGGCGCAATAAATCCAGTCCGGTAAAACGGTTCTCACGGGTAACCGGATCACGGTCTGCTAGGATATAACCGATTTCACATCCTCTGATACCGGCTTCAAGATATAGCTCAACCGTTAGAGTCTGTGCCGGGAATTCATTCTTCGGTACATGCGTCAGTACCTTCGTTGCATCCACAAAGATGGCATGTCCGCCTGCCGGACGCTGATAAGGAATACCGTATTCATCCAACTTCTTTGCCAGATATTCTACCTGACGGATGCGGGTTTCCAGATTATCAAATTCCGTATTTTCATCCAATCCCGTGGCAAGTGCATTCATGTCACGGCCATTCATGCCACCGTAAGTAAGATACCCTTCATATTGCACGCAAAAGCCTTTAGCACCTTCGTACCAATCTTTTTTTCGTGTGGCAATGAAGCCTCCCATATTGACGATACCATCCTTCTTGGCACTCATAGTCATACCATCCGCCAGGTCGAACATCTCTTTCGTAATTTCCTTTATCGTTTTACCGCTGTAGCCGTCTTCACGCATTTTGATGAAGTAAGCGTTTTCCGCGAAACGTGCGGAGTCAAACAAGACGGGTTTATTATACTTATCCGCAAGAGCACGGACTTCACGAAGATTCTGCATGGATACGGGCTGTCCGCCGGCCGTATTGTTCGTAATGGTAACGATGATAAACGGTATACAGTCACCATGTTCCTGCAACGCTTTTTCCAGCTTCACAGGATCGACATTGCCTTTAAAAGGTATTTCCAGCTGAGTATTCTTCGCTTCATCGATGGTGCAATCCAGAGCAATGGCCTTCCGCCCCTCAATATGCCCCTTTGTGGTATCAAAGTGAGAGTTCCCCGGAACGATATCTCCATCATGTACCAGATAAGAGAAAAGCACATTCTCGGCGGCACGCCCCTGATGAGTAGGAATGACATATTCAAAACCAGTCAGACGAGTGATCACTTCTTTCAGATTGAAGAAGGAGGAAGCACCTGCATAACTTTCGTCGCCCAGCATCATCGCTGCCCATTGGCGGTCACTCATTGCTCCCGTACCGGAGTCAGTTATCAAATCGATATATACTTGTTCGGATTTCAGCTGGAACACATTGTAATGGGCTTCTTTCAGCCATTGTTCACGTTCCTGGCGGGTACTCTTCCGAATGGGTTCCACCATTTTAATTTTCCAAGACTCTGCAAAAGGTAATTCCATAGTGCTTGCTTATTATTTTGACATTTAGTTAACAAAAAGACCCGTAGAAGAATTTCTACGGGTCGAATATAAGCATTTATACAAGAATTAGCAAATACCTTACTATCTTTTTGTCAATAAATCATTCCTTTGACAAAAACTTCTTCTTCTCCTTCTTACTCATCTCCCGCACAACAATTGCAACAGGATGCCAGGACTTATACATCACACGAGGTTCAGGCTTGCCTATTTCCTCCTGAGAAAGACAAAAATCAGGTACATACGAGTAATCCGGCATATCAGGACAATAGATACTGAAACGCAAATGGGAACCTTGCTTGTAGTTCTCCCCGCCAATGACACCAAGCGGCTGTCCCGGAATCACCTCTTCACCCGGAGAGACAAAGATCCCTCCATTCTGAAACAATTTATAACGGGCAAAGGTACCGTCCTTATGGAAAACTTCCAGATAATTTTCCGTTGCATGAAACGATGTGTTTTCAGACGTGGAAGCGGCATTATCAACAACCTCGGTCACAAGTCCGCCACGGGCAGCAAAAATCGTATCTCCGGCAGTCGTAGAAAAGCCGAGTCCCGTAACACGTTTCTCTCCTTCCTTCCCAAGGAATTTCTCTAAAGACACCATTCGATTAACACGAACTACCTTACCTGGTGCCAAAGGGAAAAGGTAGACAAAATTAGTATCTGTCTTCAAACGGTTATTTCCTTTTTTATAGGTATAGCGATATGAAAATCCAACCGAAGCATTTTCCGTAGACGGACGCAAAGTCAACAGCCGTGTTTTGCCATAATGAATAACAGCATCATAAATCTCCCCTTCGGTAGAAGTTGTATTACTCAAACGAGAAAAAGTCATAGACACCGTATAAGGCGTATGCAATCGAGTTTCGGCATAGAAAGTCACTTCACCCTTGGCAGACCGTTCATAGCTCACCGTAACATTCTTATCTGACTGTGCACAAACCAGCACTGGTAAGCAGAGAAGAAGAAAACAAAAATAGTGTTGTAGTTTCATAATATCATGTTTTTAAGATTAATCAACTTGCCAAGTCAGCACAAAATCCGGATGCAACATATAGTGAATTTCAAATTTACGCTGTCCCGGCGTTCTGTACTCTTCAGCTGAGAAGACTCCTTTTTCAGCAACCGCAAAAGGAAAAATACGCAGATGCTCCCGGAAATCAACCTCCGGCGTGTTCATACATTTAAACATCACTTCTTTAGCCGACCAATGGAGTAACAACGCCCAGGTATCCGTCCCCTGATATAAAGATAGAGGTTCATCAGCACGCATATATTTATGCGCCACCTTATGTACCCGTTCACCGTATTGTTCTATATCAATGCCCACTTCCTTACCGGCTTCACCGATAATCACCGATACATACCCGCGTGTATGAGAAATACTGATGGATGCAGATTTATCTGCCAGATACGGCTTCCCGCTGGGATAGTAAGCAACTTCCTTTTCCTCTCCCAACAGAGTGAATAGCAACACACGAACCGACAGCCATTCCAACCGGCGATGTTCAGCAGAGAAACGTTGCAACCCTTCCTGATATGTTTCTTGTTGCGGAAGCATACTCAGCAGTTCATCCAGTGCTTCATCCATCTTCCAGACTCCCCACTTATATGAAGGATACGTATGTTGTATGAAAAGAGACATATTATTTTATAAATCAATCTTTCTTATCGGAATCCGACGGAGGAGTATTGATAGTGAACTTCACTTTAAGAATACGACGGTTATCCATCTCCAGGACTTCAAACTCATAGTGATCGTAAGTAACCTTTTCATGCAAGACCGGGAATTCACCTTTCAGCTCCAGCAATAATCCTGCAAGCGTATCGGAATCACCCGCCACCTCATCAAAGACTTCCTCATCCACCTTCGTAATCTTATAAAAGTCCGTCAACTGCGTTTTGGCTTCAAACACCCACGTATGATCGTTCAACACTGCATACGTACGTTCTTCGTCATCATATTCGTCATGAATCTCTCCGACTATCTCCTCGATGATATCCTCCATCGTCACAATTCCCGACGTACCGCCAAATTCATCAACCACAATGGCTATATGAATCTTATTGGCCTGAAAATCACGCAGCAAATCGTCAATCATCTTAGTTTCCGGAACAAAATAGGCAGGACGTATCAGCGATTGCCAACGGAAGTCCACCTTATTCAAATGGGGCAACAAGTCCTTGATATATAAGATACCTTTGATATTATCCCGGTTCTCGGAATAAATAGGGATACGGGAGTAAGCATTTTCGATAATACATTGCAATACATCCTTGAAAGGAGTACGAATATCCAGATCGACTACGTCCAGACGGGAAGTCATCACCTCCTTCGCCGTTTCACCGCCAAAACGAATGATACCTTCCAGAATATTATTCTCTTCTTTCAGTTCCTCCTTATCCGTCAATTCAAGGGCATGGGAAAGTTCGTCTACCGAAATATTATGGTTTTTACGGGCAAAATGCTTATTCAGGAACGAAGTGGAACGTACCAGCATAGAAGCTACCGGATAAAAAAGGGAACGAAACATCCAAATACCCGGAGCGGAGAAGCGGCAGAAAGCCAACGTCTTCTGGGCTGAATAAATCTTCGGCATGATTTCACCGAAAAGAAGCAGAAGGAAGGTTAGGATGACGGTCAGTATCAGAAATTCCGCAATAGGAGAATGGAACTCAAACACACTCATAAAGAAGAAGTTACAGAGCATAATAATGGTCACATTCACAAAATTGTTTGTTATCAGGATGGTTGCCAACAACCTTTCCGTGTCATCCAGGAGTTTACGAATTTTCTCGTCTGAGGGATGTTTCCTCTCGTCAATGGCATTCAGGTCGGACGGAGAAAGAGAGAAAAAGGCTATTTCTGAAGCTGAGGCAAAGCCGGATACGAGCAACAGCAAACCTGCCAACACAATGGCGATGATTGCCGAAATAGTAGGGCTATGTACGGATATACCATTAAAAACATTTGCCAACTGGCATAAATAAGCGTCTGGGTCCAAAGATCTTGGTTTTAGTTAAACAATTAGAACGGTAAATCGTCCGTTGTATTATCTTGTGCAGGAGTTGCCTGCGATTGCGCCATAGGTTGTGCAGGAGCACCTTGTGACACACCTGGTTGCGGAGCGGCAGCACCCGGTGCAGCTGTTCCTCTGGGGCTCAGCATTTCCATAGAGTCCACAAAGATTTCCGTAACATAGCGCTTTGCGCCGGTCTGGTCATCGTATGAACGGGTACGGATTTTGCCTTCCACATAAAGTTTATCTCCTTTATGCACATATTTTTCGGCTGTTTCTGCCAGTCCGCGCCAAAGTACCAGATTGTGCCATTCCGTCCGTTCGGGTACTTGCGTACCGTTAGCCAATGTGTATGCACGGTCTGTAGTAGCCAAAGGCAAAGAAGCCACAGCGATACCGGAATCAAGGTATCTTACTTCAGGGTCTCTACCTACATTTCCAATCAATATTACTTTATTTACTGACATAAGCCTTTTTTCTTTTTATTTGAATTTGCTGCCAAAATTAAACAGAATAATCACACAATGCAAGAGTTAGCGCAACTTTTATAGATATTTCTCCAGAAAGGCATGCACCAGACGAGAGACCGCATACTGCTCCAAATCCTCTATTTTCACCCGCTGGAAGGCAGAAAGAGAAGTGGAATTTTCCGGTAAAACAACTTCATAGAAATTGGCATAAATCACCCTGTGGGAGAGCACATGCTTCACATTTCCACTGATTAAACGCAATCCCGAAACCTCCCCGTCTGCAAAAAGCGCACGTACCTGCGGCAATTCATGAAACTCTTCTTCCGTCACAGGCGCTTCTGTTTCTATCAGCGGAAATTCGAAAAGATTTTTCCAGATATCATCCTTCGTCCGCTTATGTAAGTAGGTACACGCGCCCACACGTACATATATATAGTTGAAATAACGATTGGTGGTTTTCGTCTTATGCTGCTTTACGGGCAACTTCGTTATCGTACCCTCCTTCAAGGCGGAGCAACTGTCGGCCAAAGGGCAAAACAGGCAATTCGGTGATTGCGGCGTACACTGTATGGCACCGAAATCCATTATCGCCTGATTGTAGACAGCAGGCTGCGATTTATCCATCATCTCATCTGCCAAAGCAGCAAACAATTTCTTGCCTTCCGTACTGTCCACTGGCGTATCGATGCCGAAATAGCGGGAAAGCACACGATAGACATTCCCGTCCACCACTGCATAAGGCATACCGTAGGCAGATGAGCAAATAGCCGCAGCAGTATAGTCCCCTACCCCCTTCAACGCACGCACCCCTTCATAAGTAGCCGGAAAAACACCATTCATGCTTTTTGCCGCCGCATGCAGATTGCGTGCGCGGGAATAATACCCCAGTCCCTGCCAGCATTTCATCACCTCATCTTCCGGTGCCTCAGCCAAGGCTGTCACATTAGGAAAACGATGGATAAAACGCAAAAAATAATCATAACCCTGCGCTACCCGGGTCTGTTGCAGTATAATCTCTGAAATCCATATAATATAAGGGTCAGTGGTATCCCGCCAAGGCAATTCACGCTTGTTTTCGGCATACCAGGCTATCAATTTCTCACTAAATATATTCATCTCTATTACAGATAGTTATAAAAGTCTAAAAAGGGCAACATCTTTCGCCTCGGACGGCTACCTTCTTCGCAATTCATGGCTATATCCCTAATATAAAAGCGTGTAGCCCTTCCTACAGCACAAAAATAGTTCTTTTTCGCCCAACAAACCTTAATCAAAAGACTTTTTTAGAAAATTGTCCAGAATATATTTTTTAGAGAGCGCAAAAAGCTATATATTTGCAGTCCAAAAAATTAGGAAACTATAGTAATAATATTTTTTTTAAAGAAAAATGACTAAAGCTGATATTGTAAACGAAATTACAAAGAACACCGGGATTGACAAAGTAACAGTGCTTACTACGGTTGAAGCGTTCATGGACACAGTAAAAGCATCTTTATCAAAAGATGAAAATGTTTACCTCCGCGGGTTTGGTAGCTTCGTAGTGAAGAAAAGAGCACAGAAAACTGCTCGTAACATCTCAAAGAATACTACGATTATCATTCCGGAACACAATATTCCGGCATTTAAGCCTGCAAAAACATTCACCATCTCCGTGAAGAAATAATAAACAAGAGTATTAACCTATTAAATTATTGAAGCTATGCCTAGCGGAAAGAAGAAAAAAAGACATAAAATGTCTACGCACAAGCGTAAAAAAAGACTAAGAAAGAACAGACATAAAAGCAAAAAGTAATTTTTAGTCTGAAGGACAGAAATAAAGAACAAACTTGTGAAGCTATTTGTCTCGCGAGTTTGTTCTTTGTTTAAGTAACAAATTGTAGTCGGCAGGGCTATTTGTCCCCTCGCTGACTTTAGAACCTAAAAAAGCAAGAAAAAATTGTGACAAGCGAACTCGTTGTAGACGTACAGCCCAAAGAGGTCTCCATCGCCCTGCTCGAAGACAAGAGCCTGGTGGAACTTCAAAGCGAAGGAAGAAATCTTTCTTTCTCGGTGGGTAACATGTATTTGGGACGAATCAAGAAATTGATGCCCGGCCTGAATGCCTGCTTCGTGGACGTGGGTTACGAGAAAGATGCTTTTCTTCATTATCTGGACTTAGGTCCTCAATTTAACTCGTTAGAGAAGTACGTAAAGCAAACTTTAAGCGATAAAAAGAAACTACCGCAAATCACCAAAGCAACCATACTTCCCGATCTTGAAAAGGATGGCACCGTAGCCAATACACTCAAGGTGGGACAAGAAGTAGTGGTGCAAATTGTCAAGGAGCCCATCTCTACCAAAGGTCCGCGCCTGACTTCCGAAATCTCATTTGCCGGAAGATACCTGGTGCTGATACCTTTCAACGACAAGGTTTCCGTATCACAAAAAATTAAATCGAGCGAAGAACGCGCCCGCCTCAAACAATTGCTGATGAGTATCAAACCGAAGAATTTCGGAGTGATCGTCCGCACCGTTGCCGAAGGGAAACGCGTAGCCGAGCTCGACGGAGAGCTTAAAGTTTTATTAAAGCACTGGGAAGATGCTGTCACCAAAATACAGAAAGCTACTAAATTCCCGACATTGATTTACGAAGAAACCAGCCGTGCCGTAGGCTTATTGCGCGACTTGTTCAATCCTTCTTTCGAGAACATCCACGTCAACGACGAAGCCGTGTTCCACGAAATCAAGGATTACGTAACTCTTATCGCCCCTGACCGGGCAGGAATCGTAAAACTGTATAAAGGACAACTCCCCATTTACGACAATTTCGGTATCACCAAGCAGATCAAGTCTTCGTTTGGCAAGACGGTTTCATACAAGAGTGGTGCCTACCTGATTATTGAGCATACTGAGGCGCTTCACGTAGTAGACGTGAACAGCGGTAACCGCACCAAAAATGCCAACGGACAGGAGGCCAACGCACTCGAAGTGAATCTGGGAGCTGCCGACGAACTGGCTCGCCAGCTGCGACTGAGAGATATGGGTGGTATCATTGTGGTGGACTTCATTGATATGAACGAAGCCGAAAACAGACAAAAGCTTTACGAACGTATGTGTGCCAACATGCAGAAAGACAGGGCAAGACACAACATCCTACCGCTCAGCAAATTCGGACTGATGCAGATTACTCGCCAGCGTGTGCGCCCGGCAATGGATGTCAATACCACAGAAATCTGTCCCACCTGTTTCGGAAAAGGCACAATCAAGTCGTCCATCCTCTTTACGGACACTTTAGAGAGTAAAATTGATTACTTAGTCAACAAATTGAAGATTAAGAAATTCTCGTTACACATCCACCCGTATATTGCTGCTTACATCAACCAAGGACTCGTTTCCCTGAAACGGAAATGGCAGATGAAATACGGATTTGGTATCAAGATTATTCCAAGCCAGAAACTCGCGTTCCTGGAATATGTATTCTACGACCCGCAAGGGGAAGAGATTGACATGAAGGAAGAATTCGAAATTAAATAAGAAAGACGGCGAAGTAAATCAGAAACTTCGCCGTCTTTTTTGTTTTCCTCACCAACACTCCCCTGCACATGCAAGGTGATAAATCTCTTTGCTGTCCTGCATTGTCAACTTCACATAATTCCCTACCAACTCTCCTTTATTGCGGTGCAGACTATCCGCCAGACGATCAATATCAGGATTTTCAATACCCAGTTCTTTAAATGTCACAGGCAGACCAAGAGAACTAAAGAAAACTTTCAGCTTACCAATACCCTCCAAAGCAACCGCTTTCTTATCTTCTGATTCAGGAACACCCCATACACGAACGGCATATTGGGCAATCTTTCCCACATTATGTTCTATCATCCACGTCATCCAGGCAGGGAAAATAACTGATAACCCAGCACCATGAGTAACACCATAAATAGCACTGATTTCATGCTCCAGGAAGTGCGAAGCCCAATCTTCTTCACAACCTACGCCACAAGTACCATTATGCGCAATCATGCCCGCCCACATCAAGTTGGCACGCGCACCGTAATCTTCGGGATTTCTCATTACCTTGGGAGCTTCATTGATGATAGCCATCAAAGTGCCTTCACAAAGGCGATCTCCAATTTCCACCTCCTGAGTGTTCGTAAAATAACGTTCCATGATATGAGCCATCATATCAGCTACACCGCAGGCTGTCTGAAAGGGCGGCAAAGTATAAGTAAGTTCCGGATTCATAATAGAGAATACCGGACGCAAAACTTCCGGTACACGCAAACTTAGTTTCTGCAAACCGTCCAGTTTCGTTATAACCGTATTACCGGAACCTTCACTTCCGGCAGCAGGAATAGTCAGCACAACAGCTACTTTCAGCGCTTTAGTCACTTTAGCCTTTCCGATATAGAAATCCCAGAAGTCACCTTCATAAAGCACACCTGCCGCTATAGCTTTGGCTGTATCAATGACAGAACCACCACCCACAGGCAACAACATATCAGCCTGTTCACGACGGCAGAATTCAATGCCTTCATACACTTTCGTATCCACTGGATTCGGCTGCACGCCACCCATCAAACAATATTCAATCCCTGCTTCCTGCAAGGATTGCTTCACCCTATCCAGCAAGCCACTCCGTACAACAGAACCGCCGCCGTACACGATCATCACTTTCCGCGCACCATGTTTCCGTGCCAGTGCACCGACTTGCATTTCCGTAGCCTTACCGAATACAAATTCGGTAGGACTGCAAAAAACGAAATTATTCATTAACGGATATATTTACTATAACGTTCGAAGAAGCGCTTGAATACTCCCCATTTCATCAATCCTTTTTCAAAGACAAAGATGCCCAGGAGAGCACAGAATATTCCCAGTAATACATCAATCAGGTAATGATGTCCCGAATAAATAGCCGTACACCAGATACCCACCATGATAAACGCGAACAATGCTATCAGCCAGCCCTTGCAGCGATTCATAATAGCATAAGCCAACGCCACAACCATATATGCCGCATGCAGCGAAGGGACGGCTGCAAATACATTTGCATTACGCCCATAGATAGAGTCGAAAACCGTGCATCCCAGCAGTTCGTCAAAGCGTCCCAACCCCGCCACATTTCCCGGAGTATCCAGCATTGCCTCGAACCCATAGTTCATAGCATACCAAGGGGGAGCGGCAGGATGAACATAATATCCGGCAAAGCCAATAAGATTGACCAACAGAAAGACCATGGCAAAACGGAGATACATCCGGCGATCTCCCTTCAGATAAAGCCACAAACCGAAAGCTATAGGCACAGGCACCCAGCAGAGATAGAACACCCCGGCAAAGAAATCAGCTACCGGCCAGTGATGTATGGCAAAAAATTCACAGGGAATCAGCGTATCTCCATTCAGGGATATACCGAAAAGGGATTTCTCCGCTTCATACAAACCCTGTACATCGATAGGATTTACCTGATAATTGGGATACACCCGCATCCAGTCGTATGAAATTCCGAAGATAACAAAAGGCAGCAAAGCCACTGCCAGCTTACGGGTTGTCCTTCCTGCAAAGAACAAAACCAGAAACAATCCCGCCATTAGAAAATGCTCCATGCGAAGTCCGATAAAAGTAGCCGTCAGCAACAGAAAAATCAGCATAATGACTACCAGCAATACCGTCTCCCTCACCGAAGGAAAATATCTTTTTATCATTTATTCAAAAGTTTATAGCAATGTGCCAGACGGACAAAAGCCGTCAGATTAGCCAATACGGCAATGATTGCCAGAGGAACAATCAGGATTAACATCGGGTCGAAGAGTGTGCAATCGGAAAATATACCGCAAAACAAAGCTCCCAGACTGGTCAGCACCACTCGCTCAGGGCGTTGCATAATACCTACTTTACATTCCAGTCCCAGCCCTTCGGCACGTGCGCGTACGTAACTTACCATCAGCGAACCGATCAAAGCAAGAAAAGTGATAATGGAACCCCAGAAATAACCCTGCAATATAAGATAATAGGATATGCCGAACAAAGTAAACAGTTCACTGTAACGGTCTAGCACCGAATCGTACAATGCCCCGAAGGTGGAAGACATATTGCCAAGACGCGCCACGCGGCCGTCCATCATGTCAAACAACCCGGCAAAGAGTATCAGTCCGCCTGTCCACCCCACTAAGGAAAGGTCTTCTTCTGAATCCGTCACTAACCCTGCATAAATAAATATACCGGCAGCCACAATATTAAGAATCAACCCGGTAGTAGTAATAAAGTTAGGCGTAATGCCAATTTTAATCATGCCGCGCACAACGGGATTGATAATCTTGTATATCACCTGCTGCAGCCAATCTCTGTAATTCATGTTCATTCTATTTTTTCTCCAAACGTTGTTTCAGAAATCTTTTTAAGTCGTGGTTCCGGTAGACGAAGACCCGTTGCAAATAATAGTTCCAGAAAAATGCAACCAGCAGGGCAACCATTATTTTTGACAAGATAAACACGTCATAGACGTAGTATCCCAGCAAGCCGTTCACCCATTTCATTCCTGCCAGCCATTCCGTCAAAGCAAAAGTACCCCATGTATTGATAAGGATGCTCCCACCCCAGACAATGAAATACTTCAACCCCACATGTATCTTCTTGCAGTCTTCCGCCTTAAATACCCATTCATAGTTGATTACACAATTGACAATACCGCCAATCACGGAACCTATAAATGTGGCATACAAATAATATATACCAAATAATTTCACCAAAAGAATAGTAATCAGAAAATCGATCACAGTAGCTATCTGTGCAGAAAGCTGCGCCTTCATGAAAAGCCACACTTCCCTGCGCCAACCTGCAAACCGACTCTGTTCTTCTACTCCATCAACCATCTCGCCACAATTAAAACAATGAAACCATACACTCCTGCCAATACGTCGTCCATCATCACTCCCACTCCACCCGGAAGATTTTCCATCCGCCGGATGCCCAGCGGTTTCAGAATATCAAAAAAGCGGAACAAAACAAATGCTGCCAGTCCATACCAGATATGACCTGCCGGAGCTGCCAGGAGCGTGATCCACACACCTACCATCTCATCCACCACCACGCGCGACGGATCTTCACCCCAGTAGGGTTCCAGACGGTCGGTAGCCCAGATTCCGGCTACGGTGAACAGAGATATCAATGCGACAGTCGTCCACAACAGACAAGTTTCTGATATGAGTAAAGAAAGTCCGAACCAGATTAGCGTAGCGAGTAAAGCGCCCGCCGTGCCCGGAGCAAAGGGAGAAAAGCCTGAGCCGAAGCCCGTGCCTATCAGGACAGGGAAGAAGGAAGGTCTCCTCATTGAAAAAAGATATAAAAGAGTGATAAGGTGATAAAGTGGTAAAGCGGTAAAGTAATACTACATCACCACTTTATCACTCTACCACCTTATCACCTTATTATTATTTATTAATCCAGATAGCTCGGTGATTTTTCACCCACCATCGTACGGATTGTTTCTTTCACCATTCTCCATTGAGTGAACAGATCATGAATCGGTTCATGCTCAAAGTCGTGCATCGGGCTCTTGCAGAAGAATGACAACCAAGTCTGGATTCCAGACATACCTGCACGCAATGCCAGATCACTGAAAATAACGAGGTCGAGTGCAATAGGAGCTGCAAGAATAGAGTCACGGCACAGGAAGTTTACTTTGATTTCCATCGGGTACCCCATCCATCCGAAGATGTCGATGTTATCCCATGCTTCCTTATTATCTTTACGGGGAGGATAGTAGTTGATACGAACCTTGTGGTAAACATCACCATAGAGATCGGGATATTTTTCAGGTTCGAAGATGTTATCGATAACAGACAACTTGCTGACTTCTTTTGTTTTGAAGTTTTCGGGTTGATCGAGCACTTCGCCGTCACGGTTACCCAGGATGTTGGTAGAGAACCAACCGCTTACACCCAGCATACGAGTCTTGAACATCGGAGCGAGCACTGTTTTCATCAGTGTCTGTCCACTCTTGAAGTCCTTACCGGAGATGGGCACATTCATCTTCTTAGAGAATTCCCACATTGCCGGAGTATCTACGCACAAGTTAGGAGCACCCATAATGAACGGAGCACCTTCTGCAATTGCAGCATAAGCATAGCACATACTCGGAGAAATCACTTCCGTGTTATTAGCCTTCATTGCTTCTTCCAAAGCAGCAAGCGACTCGTGTTCTTTACACAACGGAACGTAGATTTCAGTACTTGCAGCCCACAGCACGGCAATACGTTCGCAGTTGTTGGCAGCCTTGAAGTTACGGATATCCTCACGCAGTTGCTCCATCATTTCCCAACGGGTGGCAGCCTGTTTGATGTACGTACCATTCAGACGTTTTGCAAAGTTGTGGTCAAAGGCAGCAGGCATCGGTTTGATAGCTTGCAATTCCTCTTTTACCAGATTTAAGTCTTTTTCTTTCAGAACTTCTGCATACATCGCAGCTTCGTATGCATTATCAGGGAAGATATCCCATCCGCCGAAAACAATGTCGTTCAAATCTGCCAAAGGCACTACGTCCTTAATCAGCTTTTCGTCGTTGTTCTCCATGCGTATTGTGGCCATCTGTGTAATAGACCCAATAGGTTTTGCCAGTCCCTTACGAGCAGCCAATGTACCCGTTATCATGGTGGTTGAGACCGCGCCACCCACTCCGACTACCAGTACACCCAAACGACCAGTTGCCGGCTTAATGTTTTCTTTCATTGCCATTGTATCTTTTAAAGTTTAAAAAATTGCTCAAATTTAGGCTATTTTGTTCAATTGAGACTCGTCTTTTTATCCGATTTAATGTTCTGTTAGTAAGATTTAAGTTAAAAGGTCATGTGCAGACTGATTCTAAGACCGGATTTATCAATTCCAGGCAGATTTCTGTAAGTTAATCGCCAGACATAATCGAAACGGAGAACCTTCAAAATATTCTCCACACCGACACCCACTTCCATATAAGGAGTATCGCCCATATAAGAGGTTGTAGCGGGAAAACGAAAAAGGTCATTGCTGACTGTCGGATTATTTTTGTCGCTCAAATTCCCGTACAATCCCCGAAACGAAAGGACTTCACGCCATTTCAACTTTTTCAGCAAAGGTACGCGGTTGAACAAAAAGCCATTTAGATAGTAAGTAACGTCCCACGAAGCATATTCATCGTTCATAAACTCCATGGCATTCATCAGGGAGTAAGACTCCGGCTGAATGGTATAAGAGAGGTTAGCGTTCGGGATAATCAGTAGCGGGAAAGGTACTTTATTCCAAACTTTTCCAGCTTTCAGGATAACGTCCGTATAGCCAAAGGCCGAAAACCAGAAACGTTTCTGAAAACCTGCCTCTGTATATTGATAGGTATAATCACCGCCCAACATTCCTTTTGCAGCCATCGTATGCGAAAGCGAGAAGACCGGAGCATCCAGCGATACCGGAAAGCGGTTCCATTGCGTCTGAAAGAATTTTTCATTCGGCGCATAACGCAATTTTACTTCAAACTCGGTATTCGATATTTTCTTCACGGGCGTTGCCATCTCATCCTGTTTCAGGAAAGGGATAAGATACGAAGACTCATCCTGCCGGAAGCGGGATGTGAGCTGAAAGGAGAAACCGGAATGGAACTCATTGTTATAAGTCAGTTCCGCCTTGCGCTGATAGCCTATCCGGTCGTCCTTCTGGCGCTTCAAGCTCAGGAATACGTTGTCCTGACTGGTATAGAGGTAATGTTGTCCGTATTGGTTTACATCCGAGGTATATCGTGCTTTCAAAGAGTGAATAGGAAATTCGTTGGCATACTCCTTCTTCTTATGGAAAGAGTATTCCACTTCCGCCATTCCCTTCATCCGATGGTCTTTAAAACCATACGCCATATATCCCTTATAAAAGAGGTGTGGATTCAGCCATGCCGTAGTCATACCTCCCGCACGCAGACGCACACCTTCCAGGGTGTTACCGCTTATGGTGGTATTCATCATACCTATATAGAACAGGGGTTCTTTCTCTTTAGGTGCGGGTATGTATCCGGTAAACAACACTTTCAAGGTCTTCTCCGTCCAGTAATAGACAGGATACGTGCGAAGCTGCGCCATCATTTTATCAACGGAAGTTTCCTTCTTGCTGACTTCCACCTGACGGTTATCGTCCCAGTAAGCTTCCGTGCGATGCGTTGCTTCGGCCGGCTCAATCACTTTTTCCGGCTTCTTAAAGGCCGAAAGGGCATCCGCAGAAGGTTTATACACATAGTTCCTGTAATATACATCCCGCTTGGCATAGATACCGTCACTGTTGTCCACCAGCTTGAATTCGGTGGTGATATGCTCGTCAGCCAACTGGCGCGTACCGTCTGCCCCACGGGTAAAGTTCTGTTCAAGAGACATATAATCCACAAAATTCAGATTGATTTTCTGTGGAAAGTTCATGGTGGCACGACGCACAAAATAGGTACTATCCAAAGTAACGTACAAGTGTCCCGTAAAACCGAAGGACTCGGAATTGAAGGGTACGAACGTCAGATCCACACAAGGCTGACCCGCTATCGTAAGCGTATCCATCAGATAATATTTATAGAATGAAGGCCCCAGGGAAGAGAGTGGACTCACGAACTTATTGGTAAACAGCGTGATGTTGTTCTCATAAATATCTACATCTGTCATCGTCACACTGATAGCTTGCTCCATGCCTTGCTGCGAAAGCATCTCATCCACACCGGCCTGTCGGCGGGCATGTACGCGCTGTTTCTGGCTTTTGGGAGATTTGCGGTAATAGTCCGTAGCCAGCAGCTCACGGTTGGAAACGGCAAGCACGGGCTTTCCCGTAACGGCGGAAGTATCCACATAGTCCGTCAGGAACTTGAATTTACGATAAAGCCACTTCTGTTGCTTTACGCTGTCGAAATTGTTGATGGCAAAGGTCATCTTCTCATAACGATCCCGTTGCCAGAAGTCCAACTCTTTGGGCGAATAGTCATCCCGATGTTCTATCATTTGTCGCACAAATTCCACGGCGGGATTATCTTTTTTCTTATACCGCTCCCGTTTGGGTTTCACTACCACCTCGTTCAGCGCATATGTTGCCGGAGAAAGGGCGATGTTGAAGCGAACATTGCGTGCCGGGTGAATGAGGCGGGTATACTCATTATATCCAACGGCAGAAATCACCAGCACGGCTTGGGGACGATAGGTCTTGAAAGAAAACTGTCCTTTGTCGTTGGTCATACCTCCCTCGGTAGTACCTTTCAGATACACAGATGTATAAGGCAGAGGCTCACGAGTTAACGAGTCTGTGACAACACCTTGTACCATATATTGTGCCCACAGGGGCAAACTCATCCAGCAAAGGCTGATGAACAATAAAATCCTTAAAAAAGTAAACCTCATACCTATTTATATAATGTTGAAAGATAAATGATAATTTACCAGCGTAGCGCTGGAGCAAGGTTCTCCTTCAGCGTGCAAGTAATCTTTCACCCGCTAAATTATCATTTACCCTTCTTCTGCGCCCGCAAAGTTACGAAAGAAAACTTTTTTAGAAAGTTCGGTTTTACTCAATAAATGTTCTAAAAAACCACTTTTGTACGAAACACTTCCTTTTGCAGGCTGTTGTATATATCTTAAACGACGCGAAAAGCATCGAAAAACAATTAATAACCTAAACAACTTAATTATGGAATGGATAATAAACCAGCTTAGGGAGCGCCCCGAACTTGCCATATTCCTCACCCTGTTTCTGGGGTTTTGGCTTGGCAAGCTACGCATCGGAAAGTTCAGCTTGGGGACGGTCACAAGCGTATTGCTTGTAGGCGTATTGGTAGGACAGTTAAAGATTGACGTGCCAGGTCCCATCAAATCCGTGTTCTTTCTTCTCTTTCTGTTCGCCGTCGGATATAAAGTAGGGCCGCAGTTCTTCCGCGGACTGAAAAAGGACGGACTTCCCCAGGTAGGATTTGCCGTACTGATGTGTGTATCGGTATTAGTGGTAACCTGGCTTCTAGCCCTCGTGATGGGCTACAATCCCGGTGAAGCCGCCGGATTACTGGCAGGTTCGCAGACCATCTCCGCCGTCATCGGAGTAGCCGAAGACACCATGGCAAACATGGGACTGGACGAAGCGCAACGTCAAAGTTATATCAATATCATCCCCGTATCATACGCTGTGACTTACGTTTTCGGTACGGCAGGTTCAGCCTGGGTACTCTCCTCCCTCGGTCCCAAACTATTGGGCGGACTGGAGAAAGTTAAAGCTGCCTGCAAAGAACTGGAAGCCAAAATGGGTAGTTCCGAGGCAGACGAACCGGGCTTCATGCACGCCGCACGCCCCGTAACCTTCCGCGCCTACAAGATAGAGAACGAATGGTTCAAACAAGGCCGTCGGGTAATCGACCTGGAAATGTACTTCCAGAAAGATGGCAAACGCCTGTTCGTAGAGCGCCTGCGTAAGCAAGGAGTCGTTCGGGATGTATCCCCGAATACCGTATTGAATATAGGAGACGAAGTAGTTCTCAGCGGACGCCGTGAATTCGTTATCGGCGAAGAGGACTGGATAGGCAATGAAATACAGGACGCACAGTTGCTTGATTTCCCGGCAGAGACGTTACCTGTCACAGTCACAAAGAAAACGTTCGCCGGAAAGACAGTGGCGAATATCCGCCGGCACAAATTCATGCATGGCGTCAGTATCCGCAGCATCAAGCGTGCGGGAATTGAAATACCCGTATTGGCACAGACCAAATTGGATGCCGGCGACGTCATCGAAGTAGTAGGCACCAAGCAAGAAGTGGAAAGTGCCGCTGTACAAATAGGATATGTGGATCGGCCTACCCACCAAACGGATATGATATTCGTTGGATTAGGTATTCTGATAGGTGGTTTGTTCGGTGCATTATCCATCCACATCGGTGGTGTCCCCATCAGTCTGAGTACGAGCGGCGGCGCATTGATAGCCGGATTATTCTTCGGTTGGCTGCGCAGCAAGCATCCTACGTTCGGACGTATCCCCGAAGCTTCCCTGTGGGTACTGAATAATGTAGGGCTAAATATGTTCATCGCTGTAGTGGGAATAGCTGCCGGACCGAGTTTCGTACAGGGTTTCCGGGATGTCGGACTCAGTTTATTCATTGTAGGTGCCATAGCTACTACCCTGCCGTTAATCATCGGTTTACTACTGGGTAAGTACGTCTTCAAGTTCCACCCTGCAATAACACTGGGATGCTGTGCCGGAGCACGTACAACGACAGCCGCACTGGGAGCAATACAAGATGCAGTGGAAAGCGAAACGCCTGCGCTGGGTTATACGGTAACGTATGCTGTGGGCAACACCTTATTAATAATATGGGGTGTCGTCATCGTACTCCTGATTTAACCCGGAGTGCGTGGCAGGCAACTAATATGCGGCATGCAAGAAACTAATCGCTACAAGGCAAGAAACTAATCTTCAAGAGGCATCTTTTTATTCATACAACAGTTGTTGTAAGAAAGAAATATAACTATTGTAAGATATCAACATAACTGTTGTAAGAAACAAGAACAATTATAGTATGAATAGTTTTATGCATCTCCGGGATTAGTTTCTTGCATCCCGGAGATTAGTTTGTCGCACCAAAGAAATAATATAATAACAATTAAAAACTTAACTATATGGATACCAAGAATTTTGAAAAGAAAATGGAAACGATCAGCCCATTCGAGCTGAAAAACCAATTGATCGATATGGCCGATGAAAGCCTGAAGAAAACTGCCCGCACGATGCTGAACGCCGGACGCGGTAATCCTAACTGGATAGCTACCATCCCTCGCGAAGCTTTCTTCCTCCTGGGACAGTTCGGACTGGAAGAATGTCGCCGCGTCATGAACCTCCCCGAAGGTATCGCCGGAATTCCTCAAAAAGAAGGCATTGCCTCCCGCTTCGAAGCCTTCCTCAAAAAGAACAACGCCGCCCACGGTGCCAAACTCCTGGAGCAAACCTATAACTACCTGTTAATGCAACATGCCGCCGATCCCGACTCCCTGGTGCATGAATGGACAGAAGCCGTCATCGGCGACCAGTACCCTGTGCCCGACCGCATCCTGCACTTCACCGAAATACTGGTGCAAGATTATCTGTCGCAAGAAATGTGCGATAACCGCCCTCCACACGGCACATTCGACCTCTTTGCCACCGAAGGCGGAACCGCCGCCATGTGTTACCTCTTCGACTCCCTCCAGGAGAACTTCCTGCTGGATAAAGGTGACGGCATCGCCCTGATGGTGCCCGCATTCACCCCCTACATTGAAATTCCGCAACTGAGTCGCTACCAGTTCAACATGATAGAACTGCATGCCGACCGCATGACGGATGACGGATTCCACCTCTGGCAATACAATGACAAGGACATCGACCGCCTGAAAAATCCCGCCATCAAAGCGCTCTTCGTGACCAATCCCAGCAATCCGCCCAGTTACGCCCTCAGCCCGGAGACGATGGCACGCATTGTCGATATCGTGAAGAATGATAACCCCAACCTGATGGTTATCACGGATGATGTATACGGCACATTCAGCCCGCACTTCCGCTCATTCATGGCTGAACTGCCACACAATACGCTTTGCGTATATTCCTTCTCCAAATATTTCGGAGCTACCGGTTGGCGTGATGCCGTCATCGCCCTGCACGAAGACAACATCTACGACAAGCAAATCGCCCGCCTGCCGGAAGATAAACGCAATGCGCTGAACCGCCGTTACTCAAGTCTGACTCTGCATCCCGAAAAAATGAAGTTCATCGACCGTATGGTAGCTGACAGCCGACAGGTTGCACTAAACCATACCGCCGGCCTGTCATTACCCCAACAGATGCAAATGAGTTTATTCGCTTCCTTCGCCCTGCTAGATAAGGAAAATAAATATAAACTGAAGATGATGGAAATCATTGAAAAACGTCTGTATGCCTTGTGGGATAATACGGGATTCACGTTGATAAAAGACCCACTCCGTGTAGGGTATTATACAGAGATCGACATGCTGGTATGGGCAAAGAAATTCTATGGAGATGATTTCGTAGAATACCTGAAACGTACCTACAGCCCGCTGAACGTCGTATTCCGCCTGGCGAAAGAAACGTCTCTCGTCCTGCTGAACGGCGGTGGTTTCGATGGTCCGGAATGGAGCATACGCGCCTCGCTTGCCAACCTGAACGAAAAGGACTATGTGGTCATCGGCCAGGGAATAAAAAGGATACTGGATGAGTATGCTAAGGATTGGAAGAAAGATAAATGATAATTTAGCGGGTGAAAGAATTGGTACGCGGACGACGCGGATGAGGCGGACGAATGCGGACTTTAATCTTTTAGACGCGGATGACACGGATGACGCGGATTTTTAAAGCTGCGCTATACATATCGGCATATCACACCGAAGGAAAAAAGAATTCGCGTCATCCGTGTCATCCGTGTCTGAAAGATTACTTGCACGCCGAAGGAGAACCTTGCTCCAGCGCTACGCTGGTAAATTATCATTTACGGAAAAATAATGCGGAACCGTGTCAACCCATCACTGTACGTGCGTAAAGAGAACGTACACCCATGACGGGTAAGCACCTCGCGAATAAACACCAGACCGATTCCCTGCCCGTTCGGTTTGGTAGAAAAGAAAGGACTGAAGAGCTTTGCTTCAGTCTCTTTTGTTATCCCAGGGCCATTATCTACCACTTCAATCGTGGTAGGAGCAATTGTACGGACTACAACCCTACCCTGCTGGATCGTTCCTTCGGGTGCATGTTCGATACTTTCCGCAGCATTCTTGATAATATTCACCAACACCTGTTCCAGCAATGCCGCGTCAAAGCGTACCGGTTCCAGCTTCGGATCACATTCCAGCCAGAGAAGAATATTCCGGTCATTGCACATACCCTCCATAAAGCGTTTACACATTGAGGCCAATTCATTCAGTTTGCCCGTAACCAAGGTGGGCTCAGGAATCTTCACGACATCGGCAAAACGGGTGATAAAGCGGCTCATGGAGAAGCAACGTTCGGTACAAACGCGCATTACATCGCAGATATCCTCCATATCCTCTTCGGTGGAAAGGGCTTGCTCCACGGTATCGAGAGTAGATGTAATACCCGCCGTCGTATTGTTCACCTCGTGCGCAATCATACGGATCACCTTCTCATACGCTTTCTTTTCAGCACGCATCACCTCGTCCGTCATCTTCTCTATCAGATAGAAAGGATGATGAAAACCTCTGTCGATAAAAGAGGAATGGGTACACTTATAGATATTCGAGTCATTCAGACGCACCACTGCCGTCTGATCTTTTGAGATATTCGCCAGTTCTTCAGCTAAAGGAGAGTCTATATTCTCTATTTTCTTTCCCATAATCTCTTCCAGGCGTACTCCCATCATCTTCAATCCCATCGGATTAAGCTGGGATATTTCACCGTTCAGTGTGGTAATGACAACTCCCATTGGCGAAGCCTGGATTAGCAAGTCTAGAAAATGATTTTGCTCGCGCAAGCGCAAACGTTCGTTCTTCAATTGCTCCATCATACGGTTGAACACATTTACAATGCGGTCCGACTCGTATTGCCCTACTTTGCTGAGCCTGCTGCTGAAATCCTGTTCGCGCAGCAATTCCATACCGCTGCCGATAATATTCATCGGCTTCACGATTTTACGGTAAAAGACAACCAAAAACACCAGGATACACGCAATGATCCCCTCTACAATGTAAAGATGCAATATCTGCATCCCCTTCGCCAAGTAGAGAAGAGCACCACCTAACCCCAGGAGGAAGAGGACAAGTATGGAGAAATAGAACTTTATTCTCACGATAGTAGTGATTAGGAGTTAATGATTAAATCACTTTTCATTAACCGTTATATTAAACTTTTCCAGTCGGCGATAGAGCGCGGCACGACTGATGCCGAGTGTCATAGCTACCTGACTGAGATTTCCCTTATGGCGATCGAGTGCCTGCAAAATAGTCTGACGCTCTATTTCATCCAGCGTCATGCCTGCCAGAGACGATGATTCCGAGGCCTTCACCGGTTCATCATGACGCAGATATTGTGCATCGAAATCCGAAGCATCCAGTGTCGGCTTCCCGCTGACGAGAATCGTACGCTCCACAAGGTTCTTCAATTCACGGATATTTCCCGGATAAGGCAAACGGGAAAGGAAGTTCAGGGCATCTGCCGAAAATTCCGTGCGGGGTAGTCCGTTGATCTCTGCCTGACGGTCGGCAAAGTGACGTGCCAGCAAAGGAATATCTTCACGGCGTTCGCGAAGGGCAGGCAGCTTAACAGTTATCAGATTGATACGATAGAACAAATCTTCGCGGAATGTACGTTCCGATACCATCTTGCGGAGGTCAGCATTGGTGGCGGATACCACACGGATATCCGTCTTGCGGGGACGGCTGTCACCCAGCACTTCAAACGTCTGATCCTGCAATACACGAAGCAGTTTCACCTGGCAGGAAGGATCAAGGTCACCAATTTCATCCAAGAAGATAGTACCCTTGTTGGCAAGTTCAAAGCGCCCTACACGGTCTGTTGTCGCATCTGTAAAAGCACCTTTCTTATGACCGAACATTTCACTTTCAAAAAGACTCTGCGAGATACCGCCCAGGTTGACTTTTACAAACGGCTGTTTCACCCGCTGGCTGTTGATGTGGATGGCTTCGGCAATCAATTCTTTACCTGTTCCACTCTCACCGGTAATCAGCACCGAAGCATTGGTACGCGCAATGCGTGCCACCGTATTCAACACTTCCATCAATCCCTGAGATTTTCCGATGATATGGCTGCGGTTCAACGTCTCACTCTGTTCTTCCGGTGCATCTTTCGGGACGGCAGTCAGTTCAAGGGCTGTCTCGATGCGTTGCAGCAAAGCAGCATTGTTCCACGGCTTCGTGATAAAGTCGAACGCGCCTGCCTGCATACCCTGCACGGCAAGTTGTATACTACCCCATGCTGTCATCAGGATAACGGGTACATCAGGGCGGAATATTTTCACTTGCTTCAGCAAAGTCAATCCCTCTTCTCCCGTTGTGGAAAGGGTGAAGTTCATGTCCATCAAAATGAGGGCAGGTGCCTCGGCACGCACCACATCCATTGCTTCGCGCGGTCCGGGAACAGTTTGCGCTTCATATCCTGCACGTTTCAGCATAAAACTGAGGGAAGAACGTACGGCACTATCATCGTCGATTATCAGTATCATAAGATTTCGTTGTTTTATGGTTTGCAAAAATAAACGATTTCACACAGAATGCACAGAATAACACTGTTTTTTTCAATAACAAGAGAAAAACGGTTATGAGTTATAAGTTATTATTCATAACTCATAACTCAAACTCAGTCTCTCACAATTTCTTCAAAGTCCGCCTCCAGTTCGCAATTCCGTTCAAAATCCCAAAGTGTCAGACTGCGGATTTGATAGAAATAGTACCAATAATAATAGAGCTCGGAAATATGTTTCTGTCTTGCTTCATCTTTTGATTTCTGTGCGTCGTTCAGGTCCAGCGTACTGATTTGTCCGATCATAAAGGTTTCCACACTGGTTTTATAACGTTTCTCGGCAATGCCGTCAGCTTCCTGTGCAATGCCCAATTGTTGTGCCTGATTATTGAAGTTCGCTACGAGCAGGAAAATATCCTGATTGAAGTCCATCTGTTCCTGACGGATTCTGGAAAGCACCACTTCACGGTTACTCTTTGCCACACGTACTTTTCCTCGGCGTTTTCCCCAGTCCAAGATAGGTACTTTCACACCTACCTGCACAATCTGATTATCCAGCAGCCCCTTGTAAGCGGATGTCAAATCACGATCCTGCCCTGTATAACCCACACTGGCAAACAAGTCTATGCTGCGCAAATTTCCGCGAGCCGTAGCCACTTCATAGTCCGCTTCCAACTGGCGACGACGGATATTCTGTGCAAACGAGTTCCGATCCAGAGCTTTGTTCAATACAAGATTATATTCCATCTTCATATCCGGTGCAGAATTCGGCAACATCGGATTCAGGCTCTCGTCTTCCGACAAACCGAGGAAGGAACGCAACTGGAACATTTTCGCATTCAGGTTACTCTCCGCTTCCGTCACATCCGCCTTGCCTTGCAAAGCATTCAATTTCAACTGTAACAGATCATTTTCAGAAATCTGCCCCATCTTGCGCTTTGCCATTGCCACTTCATAGAGGCGGTCGGCATTCACTTTATTCTGGTAAGCAGTTTTCAAATTTTCTTTTGCCAGCAGCAGATTGAAGAAATAAGTGATTGTCTTCATCGTCACCTGTTCCGTAGCAGTGATAAAGGCAGCTTTTGCTTCTGCATATCTCACCGGTTCAATACGACGGTTCCATTTCAAGTTGTTCACTCCGAAAATAGGTTGCGACAATTCCAGGCTGACGGGGACGGACATAAACCGTTTATCTCCTCCGGAGCCTAATTGCTTGATATATTCAAGAGAAGAGGCCAGTGACAGTTTACCGCCCGTAAACCATAAGTTCTGGTCTATGGAGAGCGTTCCGGAAAGTCCCAGCGTATTGTTACGCACGAATGAGTAGGAACCATCCGAGTTTTGATATCTACTGTAAGATTTATTGTAATTAGGTAAAGTACCGTTCAGATTCACTTCCGGTAACAGGTCGGCACGGAAAGTACGATATTCCCAGTATGAAGTCTTCAATTCATTCAGCGCTACGGCGGCATCCACTGACTGGGTACGTGCCAAAGCTATCGCTTCATTTAAAGTGATGAGACGTTCACGTTTGTTTGTCAATGTATCGTTCTGTGCAAAAGCGGCGAACGGAAATAGCATCCAAGCTGCGAGTAAAATATTCCTTTTCATGTTTATCAAAAAATAGTTGTAAACAGAAAAGCAAAGAGCGTGCCAAAGCGCTAGGATGCTTCTGGGCAGGGGTGGGTGTTCATTATCGGACAGTGGGGATGTCCATTTCTGAACGGTGAGAAAAATATGAAGTATAAGCTACGCTGTGACTCTGCATAGCTATACTTCATACTTAATACTTCATATTTAGATTAAAGCACTCCCTTCGAACTCGGCAATTCAAAGTGATAGATATCCCTCTTCACCGCCATCTTTATAGCGCGGGCCAGCGCTTTGAAAATGCCTTCTATCTTATGGTGCTCGTTCTGACCTTCCGCTTTTACATTCAGATTCATCTTGGCAGCATCGCTCAGGGATTTGAAGAAATGCAGGAACATTTCTGTCGGCATCTCACCAATCTTTTCACGAATGAACTCTGCATCCCATACCAGCCAGGGACGTCCGCCGAAGTCCAGGCAAACCTGGCAAAGGCAGTCATCCATCGTCAGGGCATAGCCATAACGCTCGATACCACGCTTGTTTCCCAATGCCTGATAGATGCAATCGCCTAATGCAATCGCAGTGTCTTCTATGGTATGATGCTCGTCCACTTCCAGATCGCCTTTCACATGGATCGTCAGGTCCAGACCGCCATGCTTGCCTATTTGCTCTAGCATGTGGTCGAAGAAACCCAGTCCGGTATAGATGTCGCAGGCACCGTTACCATCCAGATTCAGAGACACGAAAATGTCCGTTTCCTTTGTTGTACGGCGTACTTCCGCTTTCCGTTCTCCGGCAAAAAGGAATTCGGCAATTTTATCCCAATCTTTCGTGACAAGGGCACATACCTCTTCCAGACCTTCGCAGGCAGCAGTTCCACCTTCGGATTCCGGTTTCAGCAATGCAGTATCATCCTGCAAAAAAATAGCCCGGCACCCCAAGTTCTTAGCCAGTTCCACATCCGTCGGACGGTCACCGATAACGAAACTTCCGGCAAGATCGTACTCCGGATTATTCAGATACTTCGTCAGCATTCCTGTACGTGGCTTCCGGGTAGGTGCCATATCTTCCGGCATACTACGGTCGATGAAGATTTCATCAAACGCAATCCCTTCACCTTCCAGCGTCTTCATCATCAGGTTATGCGCAGGCCAGAAAGTTTCTTCCGGGAAAGATGCCGTGCCCAACCCATCCTGATTGGTCACCATCGCAAATTCGAAATCCAATTTGCTACGGATAAAGCCCAGGTTACGCATCACTTTGGGATAAAACTCCAACTTTTCCAGCGAATCCAACTGGTAATCTACGGGCGGTTCAATCACCAAAGTCCCGTCACGGTCTATAAATAATACTTTCTTACTCATAGCTTTTCAACGCTTCTATCAGTTTATCATTCTCCATCCTCGTTCCTACCGTCACACGCAAGCAGTTTCCGCAAAGCGATATAGAATTACGGTTGCGGACGATGATCCCCTCTCCTACCAGATAATTATAAATTTTCACCGCATCCGTCACCCGTGCAAGGAAGAAATTGGCATCAGACGGAAATACTTCTACCGTCAACGGCAGTTCGGAAAAACGTTTCTCCAAATCCTCGCGTTCCTCTTTCAGCCTCTTCACCCAACGCTCTATCTCATAGTACTTATGCAACATCTCTATTGCCTGTTTCTGAGTCAGTTGGTTCACATTGTAAGGGTACTTTATCTTGCTCAGGATACCGATGATTTCCGTAGAAGCGAACGCCATTCCCAGGCGGATAGCCGCACAGCCCCATGCTTTAGAGAAAGTCTGGAACACAACAAGATTCGGATATTTATCTAAATCCAGCAAGAACGACGGAGATTCAGAAAAGTCACTGTACGCCTCATCCAGTATCACCAGCCCTTCAAACTCACGCAGCAACTTCTCTATCTCACTGCGCAACAGATCGTTTCCCGTAGGATTATTGGGCGAACACAGGAATATCAGTTTCGTCCGTTCATCCGCAGTTGCCAGCAACTTGTCTGCCGAGAACTGAAAATGCCCGTCGAGCAGGACTTTGCGATACTCCACATTATTCACATCAGCACACACCTGATACATGCCGTAAGTAGGATCGATAGCCACCACATTGTCCAATCCCGGCTCACAGAAAGCACGGAAAACAAGATCAATAGCTTCGTCACTACCATTGCCCAGGAAAATATGCTCGGGAGACACTTTCTTTATCTTGGAAAGTTCCGCTTTCAGTTCCCACTGCATCGGGTCGGGATAGCGGTTGTGCGGCAAGTTGTACGGGTTCTCGTTCGCATCGAGAAATACCGATGCCGTTACACCTTTATATTCATCACGCGCCGAAGAGTAAGGTTTCAGCTTCCAGATATTCGGACGGGTCAATTCTTGCAATGTTTTCATGATCTATAAATATGATAAAGTATTGAACACTAATTACGCGAATTACACAAATTTCATCTTTACCCTTATTCGTGTAATCCCTGTAATTTGTATTCTATATTGTTTTTAATCTCACTGTTACCGCATTTTTGTGCGCATCCAGATGTTCGTTCGCCGCCATCTCTTCAATGGCAGGGCCGATATTCTTCATTCCTTCCTGACGGATTTCCTGGAACGTAATCTTGCGGATAAAACTATCCAGGCTCACACCGCTATAAGCTTTCGCATATCCGTTCGTCGGCAAGGTATGATTCGTTCCCGAAGCATAGTCTCCCGCACTTTCCGGAGAGAGCGATCCCAAGAAAACCGAGCCCGCATTCACCACACGTTCTGCCACCTGCATATAGTCCGCAGTTTCCACAATCAGGTGTTCGGGCGCATATTCGTTTGTCAGTTCGATGGCCTCTTCCATATCTTTCACCACAATAAGCTTACTGTTGGCAAGAGATTTCTCCGCAATTTCCTTACGGGGCAGAAGTTCCAGCTGACGTCCCACCTCCTCTTTCACAGCCTGTTGTAAAGCCTCCGAAGTGGTAATCAGCATTGCCTGACTATCCACACCGTGTTCAGCCTGGCTCAGCAGATCCGCAGCTACAAATACCGGATTCGCCGTTTCGTCCGCCAGCACTTCCACTTCCGACGGACCGGCAGGCATATCAATCGCCACATCACGCAGACTGACTAACTGTTTCGCTGCCGTCACATACTGGTTTCCCGGACCGAATATCTTATAAACCTTCGGCACGCTTTCCGTTCCGTAAGCCATCGAAGCAATAGCCTGTACGCCACCTGCCTTGAATATCCTGTTCACCCCTGCCACCTGTGCGGCAAAAAGAATAGCAGGATGCACCCTTCCTTCCTTATCCGGCGGTGTGCAAAGCACAATCTCCTTGCAACCCGCAATCTTCGCAGGCACAGCCAGCATCAGCACCGTAGAGAACAGAGGAGCCGTTCCTCCGGGAATATACAATCCCACCTTTTCAATAGCCACCGCCTTTTGCCAGCACGTCACGCCCGGCATGGTTTCCACCTTCTTGCCCTCAAAACGCTGTGCAGCATGAAAAGTCTCTATATTCTGTTTAGCCAGACGGATAGCCGCCTTCAGTTTTTCATCCACCAGCATCTCCGCTTCTTTCAGTTCCGCCTCCGTCACTGCCAGCGATGCCAGCTCCGCCTTATCAAACTTTGCCTCCATCTCCAGCACCGCACGGTCACCGTCCGACTTCACGCGGTCTATAATCTCCCGCACCGTATCGAACAGATTCTCAGTATTCATCACCGGACGTTTCAATATCTCCGCCCACTGTGATCTATCCGGATTATTTATTAATTTCATTCTTAATTCTTCATTAAATTATCATTTTTTCAATCGGCAGCACCAAAATTCCTTCTGCCCCCAGCGACTTCAGTTTTCCGATAATCTCCCAGAAGCACTTTTCATCCAGCACCGTATGAACTGAGCACCAGCCCTCCTGTGCCAACGGCATCACCGTCGGACTCTTCATACCCGGAAGCACCTGGATAATCTCTTCCAAACGTTCTTTCGGTGCATTCATCAGCACATACTTCTTATCTTCCGCTGTCTTCACAGCATCCATACGGAAAAGCAACTCTTTCAGGATTTCCTTTTTCTCGTCACACAGATTCCTGTTACCAATCAGCAGTGCTTCCGATTTCATCACCACTTCCACTTCTCTCAACCGGTTGCTCACCAGCGTAGACCCCGAACTTACAATATCAAAAATCGCGTCCGCCAGTCCGATGCCCGGTGCCACTTCTACGGAACCCGTAATCACGTGTATCTCCGCACTCACATTCTGTGTTTTCAGAAATGTACTGAGGATACCCGGATACGACGTCGCAATCTTCCGTCCTTCAAACCACTGCACACCCGGATATTCGATATCCTTCGGAATTGCCAGTGACAAACGGCATTTGCTGAATCCGAGACGCTTTACAATCTCTGCATTTTCATTCTTCTCCACATATTCATTCTCGCCTACGATACCTATATCCGCCACGCCTGTTGCCACTGACTGCGGAATATCATCATCACGCAAGAATAATACCTCTACAGGGAAATTAGACGATTGTACCAGCAATGAACGTTTCACTGCATTCAATTTGATATCCGACTCTCCCAGAAATGACATCGTCTCGTCATAAAGACGACCTTTAGCTTGTACTGCAATTCTTAATAACATAAGATTTATGATTTTTAATTTATGATTTATTCTTGAAAACAAAAAACGAGGCTTGCCATTATCCGGCAAGCCTCGTCATTTATATGTTTATTCATTATGCACATACAATCATACGCCTACCGATTATTCGTCAGGTAATGATGATGGTGATGATGTGCAACAATATTTTTCATACAATTCTTTTGTTTTGATGCGACAAAAGTAAACTATCCGTTTGAAACTTCCAAAGATTTATCACAAAAAGTTTCGTTTTCCTATCATTTTCTTAGTTTACGCTACAAATTACACCGATTTGCACAGATCAATTTATTATGGTATAGAAATGAGGTAAATGATTTTAGCCTATGTATTCAATCTCTTAGACGCAGATGACACGGATGACACGGATTTAAAGGCTGCGCTGTCACATCAATAAATAAAAAATCTGCGTCATCCGTGTCATCCGCGTCTAAAAAATAAATCATCACTTCATTCAAAACCCTCCAATAGTGAGCAAACTTAAATCAGCGGCAGAATCTCCTCCTTCTCCACATCGCAGTGATGAAAGTGCATTTCTTGCTCCGCCTTCTCCTTCGGGAAAGTGAAGTAAGTGCATACCGCCTCCGAGCACACCTCTCCCGCCTCATTATAAAGTTTCGCGTCGATAATCACGATATTCCGCTTTTGCTCACGTATGGAAGCCCTCAACACGACGTGCGAGTCTGTAGTCGACACCGGTTTACGAAAACGAGTTTCCATCTTCGAGGTCACCCCGCTTGTCTGCAACTTACGCACTACCACCCATCCGCAAATTTCATCCAGCAACACCGACTGAATGCCACCATGCAGCGTATTCAGCCAACCCTGATACTCAGGACGCGGCTTCCAAAGGCTTACCACCTCATCGCCATCCTCGTAAAACTCCATTTTCACACCGGACTCATTATTGGGAGCACAACCGAAACAATTGTATCCTTCCAAATCTTTCCACGGGTTAATAATCTTCTTCATACAATTTCGTTTTTATTTTTAATGGGTATGCGGACAACGCGAATAAAGCGGACGAACGCGGATTAATTATAATATGTATATTCACGCTCTTCGTACACCACAGGCACATCGTCTATATACTTAATTCTGATTTTCCAGTTTCCCTGGTTGTCATTATGGAACTTATAGACGTATTTCACTTCTTCAGTTTGCCCTTCCGGACGCTCTGTTCCGGAAATCAGTTCCCCTTTGGTATTGTACCGGTACGTATGCTGGCTTTGAGGTGTACCATCCGGTGAAAGATATTCCTCGAACACTACACGCCCCTGAAAATTATAGCCTCTCCGGACAGAGCCAACCGGATCAACTCCTTCGGGTTGCAACAGCACTTTCCGCTCTATTTGCTGCCCATAGGAATCATACATATAACGGAACTCACTGCATTTTGTTCCATTCGTCAGGTAACCGGCTTCCTGTACCATATTACCTTCTATGTCGTAGCGAAATATATCCCGTTGCATAATTTCACCCTTATCATCCAGTATCGAACAATGTCTGAGACGCCCTTCTTTATCATATCCATAATTCTTGTTTACCGTCAGTACCCCCGCCGGTGTATAATGGTTTTCTTTCAACAAATTCCCATTTTCATCATATTCATACTGAATCTTTTCCCGGCATCCCCCCGCTTCTGTGAACCGTTCTTCTTTCATTTTCCGTCCGTTTTCACCAAACTCGTAAACAAAGAACTGTCCTTTCTTCTCTCCCTTATCCACAGCCTGCGGACCTTTGGCGATAGCAACGTACGACCTTTGCTGTACCTTCTTCACTTTACCGCGCAGGGGTATTTTCTCCCAGTCATTTCCACCGTCTGCATACTCTATATCTCTACGGATAATGAAATTCGGTTCTCCATACTCATTGCAACCTTCAAAACGCTCTGTCCAGTTACCCGCTTCATCTATCTTCCGAATCGGATTCTTCTGATTATCCTCTTTTACCACCCGCATCTTCCCAAACCGTAGTGCGCCCATTCTTTTCAGAGTCAGTGTATCCCAACTTTCAACCCGGTATTCTCCCACACGTTCCATATTTCCATCCGGACCATCTATCAGGATTACTTTCTCCGGCATTCCCTCCGCATTGTACAACACTTGTCTGCCCCATGACCTATTTTTCACATAGTCTTTGGAGTACTTTTTCAGTACCTTTCCCGCTTCATCGTACAACGCAGAAACAATCTGAAGCGTATCTTCCTGCCCGTTCATAGAGACAATGCTATTCAGACGCCCCTTTTCATCGTACGTATAATTCCAGCAATCGCTGACTCCCCTGTCCGCAGTCGCATAAATCTCGCGCGACACCTGTCCGGCAGGGTTATACACATACACCAGCTTACCATGCGGACTGCCATCCGGCTTCAGCCTGTTCTCTACCATCGTACGGCCTTTGCTGTCATACTTCACGAATGTGATATAATCCACCACCTTACCGGTCACCCACACAGTGTCCTTCAGTAGCGGCTCATACACCACCGTACGTATGTTTTTAATGCCCGGCTGATCCTGGGCGCGAAGTGCAGTCGAACCAGCTGCCAACAGAAGAAGCAAACCCAATATTTTACATCTCTCAGAAATAAATCGGTATCTCATATTCAATAGTGTTTTTCAATATGTTGCCACAAATGTAACAATACTTCGGCACGCACAAAAAAAGGCGGGGAGTTTTTTACTCCCGCGCCTCCGCTTTTACTTCAAAACAAGAATGATGGACTAATTTCTACAATCCTATTCAATTTCTTCATTCCGAGCATTCCAAACTAACAGTGCCAACAATACTGATAATACCGCCGCACCGATCCAAAACCAATTGATATACGTAAAATCATAAACATCCGCCCCATTCACTACCGTTTTGTTTCCTTCTATCAACACACCGCTCATCACATCTTGCAATCCGGCACCTATGTAACTGGCAACCCCCACTACTCCCAGTGCCGCACCTGAAGCATTACGCGGAGCAATATCGACCGCCATCAGTCCACCCAGGAAGCACAGTAACACACCAATACTTGTTCCAAATAAAATCATAGCCGTCACATCTACCCAAGTATGTGTATCAGGAACGAGTAAAAACAGACACAAAGCGGCTACATTCATTAATCCAAAAATCAATGCAGGCACATTGCGACGCCCTCCGAACAGTTTATCCGATATGAATCCGGAAAAGACTGTACCAACAATGCCGCAAACCGAATTGATCGAAATAATAAAGCTGGCATCCAAAGTAGTATATCCCTTCTCCGCCTCCAGATAAAACACTCCCCAACTATTCACTGCATAACGGCTGATGTACATAAAAGCACTGGACAAAGCCAGTATCCAGATAGCAGGCATCAACAAAACCTGTTTTTGCGCTTTATTATAATCAGCTGCTTCCGCAGCATTCATTTCTTTTTTCTCTCTCGGCTGATTCACCGCCGGCAGGCCTTCACTCTGCGGAGTATCATGAAGGAAATGCCATATAATCAATGCTCCGATAAGCCCCACGAGACCTGCGCCCAGAAAACCATACCTCCATCCCAGAACACTAACCACAGAAGCAACGATGATGAAAGTCAAAGCCTCTCCTATGTTATGACTGGCAGACCAAAATCCATAGAAAGATCCACGCTCTTTATCACTAAACCAACGGGAAAGCCCCACTACACACGAAGCAGCTCCCATAGACTGGAACCAACCACTAATCCCCCAAAGAATGGCAAACAAGATAAATGAATTGGTAAATCCCAAACACAGATTAACCAATGCAGTAACCAATAAACCGGTAGTCATGAAGCGGTTTATATTGCTACGATCAGCGAGAAATCCATTTGCAAATTTTCCGATTGCATAAGTAAAGAAAAGCACAGAACCAATAATTCCTAATTCAGTTTCCGAAAAAATTCCCTCATCCACAATAGGCTTCTTCATTACATTCAGGCTCAACCGACAGACATAATACAAACCATACCCAAAGGTTGCAGCCAAAAAAGTAGACCATTGCAAATGCTTCAACCGTTTCTTCTGTTTGGACAAAGACTCTCCGTTACAAGGTCTCGGCATTGAGACCCTGTAAAAATTAATAATATATTTCAGCATATTCTTGTGAGGTTAATCGTGAAGCTTCTTTGCTTTCAGATATTCCAGTAATAGTGCAGGACGATCTGTCTGAATCAGTTTAGCTCCTTGTCCAATGATCCATCCCCAACTCTCCCCCGGTTGTTTCAACTCTACAGCAAGATCATCATCATGACCACCACAAAGTTCCGGCCACAAACTATTTATAAAAATCTTAGCACCACTATCACGTACTTTCTTTATCAGTCTCTGCACCTCCGGACCGTCATTATCAAATACCAATTCAAAAGCCTGGGGTTTCATGTGTTCTAAATAACCGTCAACAACCGCTTCTGCACCTTCCTTGTGTAAATCGATCACAGGCATAAAAATCATCTTATCCAACACTTCACCATTCTCAGCTTTCACCTGATCATAAGGGAGCCCGGCTTTCATTATACACTGATGCACAGTACCTGTTTTTTCAAGAATAACGTATGCCTCTTTAAAATAATCATACCCTTTATCCACATTCACCATGATTTTGCCTTTACATAACTTCATCACTTCTTCAAAAGTAGGTATCAAGTGACGAGTTTTATGTCCGGCCCCATTTCTCATACGGAACTGATGCAACTCTTCCAACGTATAATCTTCCGGTTTACCTTTACCCGTAGTAGTACGGTCAATAGTTTTATCATGCATCAAAACAAGATGCCCATCTTTAGTACGCTTCAAATCAATTTCAACCATATCCACTCCCATATCAATGCAATTTTGAATGGCTTGCAATGAGTTTTCCGGAGCATTACGCCAATCTGCACGGTGCGAAACCACCAGAATTGATTTTTCAGCGGGTTCATTAAATGCTGTATGAATCCGTTCAGCAGGATTTTGTCCCCATAAAGCAACTGTACACAGCAATAAGAGGCAACTCAATAAAAATAGATTCCTTCTCATAAATTTTATTGTTTATTTTACACATTCAAATAGATTCGATTCATAGATGACATAGCTTTCGGATATAGGAACCGCATCATCAAAAACATAGATACGATATTTGTTACCTCCCGGATATACACGTACCATTATATGTCCCTGATGGGATGCCATTCTGTCAACCAAATCACCGATAACAATTTTAGTAGCCGGATGCATATTCGTGGAAAATATCTTTCTCTCTTCCTGATAAATTTCTTTAGAAAACAGACGATACAACACCGTATGATTAGGATGCAGAGCATCCCAAGTAGACATTATGACATTCTGAGGTGATAAATTCCGGAGAAAATTTTCATTAGTCCCGTCCTCATTGCCATGATGATTTAAAACCGCCACTTCTACCTTACCTACCACATCTGAAACCGGAGTCTCAATATCATGCCATTTAGGACGTCCCGGACGAGGAAAACCAGGAATATCCCCTCCTGTATAGTAATCAAATGCACCGTAACTCAACTTTATCACACAGCTATACATATTTTCTCTGGGCATTTCACTTTTTGAATAGTTGCTCTTATCTGAAAATAATGAGGTAACTCCTGTATCTCCATCCCAAACCCTACCATTAGCATATACATTACGCACACCAAATGAATGATATTTTTCCGGTTCATTGCATAACACAAATTGCTTGCACGATCCCACATTAAAGGTTTCACGTTTGGTACAGTCAGAGATTGATTTTACGAAATTACGATAGTTCATATAGCAAGAATCTTTATCGGAAGGAGGCATAAAGTCATCCCCTCTGTCCACGATTACCTTAGCAGGAAAATTCCGATATACCTCGGAAATCCCAGTCAGATAATACCTGCCTTTATCCTCTTTTTTATGCAACCAACTACCGATATGGTCTGAATGATAATGCGTCAAAAGATAATAATCAATGTTCTCTTTGTCTTTAGGTATAAAATAGCGGATATAATCTGCGATCCACTCACCAGCTTTCTTGGTATCATCAGGTTTTGCAGCCACGACTCTCGCTCCAACTCTATTATTCTCTCCGGCATCAATCAACAGAGTAGTTCCATCCGGCAAAATACAAAAGGTGCAATCCCCACGTCCGGTATTGATATGATGGATATCCATATATCCCTCTTTCCATTGAGGCAATTCTTGCGAGAAAGCACATTCAGCCACCAAGGCAAACAACAATCCCCAAATATATTTCATGTTTCATAGTTTTAGAAGGATGCCTGAGAGGCAATACTTTCAGGCATCCTCACTCAATAAATACTCAGATTAGTTATATCCCGGATTTTGAGGGAACGTTTCCGGATTGTCTATCAAATCAACCTCTGTTTTCGGAATCGGATATAAATAGTCATTCTTTGTTATTGTGAAACCAACCTTTGACATAGCTTCTATCGCCGTATCTGTACGGATCAAATCAAACCAACGATGCAGTTCGAACGGAAATTCCAAACGGCGTTCTTCCAATACAGCCTTGCGGAAAGCACTCTGGTCTTTCAAATCCGTCACTTTATATTCCACTGCATTTGCACGCTTACGAATCAAATTCAAGTAACTCAGTGCCTTACTTGATTCAGAGTTTTCATAAGCTACTTCATTATGAGCCTCAGCACACATCAGCAATACATCCGCCCATCTCAATAATGGTAAGTCAAATCCAACCTTTGCCGTAGTAGCGTCAAACGTATCATAATACTTAGCTATTACATTATTGTTAGCATCCACCTTTTTATATTCGATCATGGCTTTACGATCGTCCGTATTTCCATAAGATGCTAAGAGTTTGCTATCAATAACCGACTTATCCTTAAAGTAATCGTTGTATCCATGTCCTTCTCCAAGAACTGACTTTGAATATCGTACAGCAAACAAAATTTCTTTATTCATCTCCTGATTTACATCAAAAACATCAGCAACAGTGTTCTGTAAACCGTATTTAGATGAATAATCTTTGACTATGTTATCCAGCAAAGTCGCTGCTGCCGACCACTTTTGTTGTGTCAGATAAGCTTTTGCCAATAATGCTTTTGCAGCTACGGAAGTGGCTCTTCCCAGATTGTCATCATCATGAGCAGAAGTAAGCATACCGGACGCAGCCTCCAGATCCTCTTCTATAGCTCTATAAACATCCGCCACAGAACTACGTCCATACCCCTTGGCTTCAATAGCCGTCACCGGTTTCAGGATCAGAGGTGCAGCTCCCCAAAGACGAACAATATTGAAATATGCTAAAGCCCGTAAAAATAGAGCTTCCCCTTCATACTGCTTTTTCAGCGCGGCATCTGTTATCACATCTATACTTGCAAGTGCATTGTTACATCTATATATCTGGTTATACAATTCTTTCCATGCATAACGAACGACATTATTTCCGGATGTAGCAGTAAAGTTATCAATGAAGTAGAACATACCAGCTGCTCCACCGGGATTAATATCTTCCACATTATCAGACCTTAGCTCCATGAGGGAAATAAAATATTCGCCATATTGATAGGTTCCCTGCAAGGAACCATAACAAGCGGACAATGCAGAATTTATATCAGAAGTATTTTTATAGTAATTGACTGAAGAAGCCTCAGATATAGGTGTCAAGTCCAGAAAATCACTACAGCCGGTAAGCAACAGAGATGCAAAAGCTACAATATAATATTTAATTTTCATATCTTGATTATTTAAAAAGTTACGTTTAATCCGAATACAAATGATTTAGACAGAGGATATGTACCATAATCGATACCAGGAGTCAGTGAACCGCCTTTCATATTCACTTCCGGATTGTATCCGCTATATTTGGTAAAAGTGAAAGGATTCTGAGTAGAGAAATAAACTCTTGCCCGGCTGATTCCTACATTGGTAAGCAATGATTTAGGCAGCGTATATCCAAAAGTGATATTCTTAATTCTCATATAAGAACCATCTTCAATATGCCAGGTAGAAGTAGTACCATTCATACCCGTTGCACTTCTGTTTGCACGAACTACATAGCCGCTACCCGGATTACTTTCTGATTGCCAGCGGTCCAAAGCATCGACCTGACAGTTATTTCCTCCTTCCATATTATCAATGTAACGACGGAATATATTGGCAATCTTATTCCCTTGTACACCTTGCAGGGCAATAGAGAGATCAAACCACTTATATTTCAACTCTGTAGAGAAACCATACGTGAACTTCGGCATGTAATTTCCTGTAATAGTACGGTCGTTCTCGTCAATCTCCATATTACCGTCCATATCTTTGAAACGGAAGTCTCCCGGTTTCGCACCACTGACATAAGCATATTTACGTTGGCTCTTATCCGGATTCTTCGAGTTATCAATCTCTGCCTGATTAGCGAATACACCATCCGTAACCAAGGTATAATAGTTACCGATAGGCTCTCCGACTTTAGTAATGAAAGTCACACTCTCGGAAGTAGTTATCATTTCATCAACACCACCGAGGTCTTTCACTTCATTCCGGTTGGCAGAAATATTAAAGCGATTGTTCCATGTAAAATCTCCCCAAGAATTTGTAGTAGAAATAGCGAATTCAACACCCTTATTATTAACTTTTCCGATATTCATAGGCACTGTACTGAAACCGGAAAACTCGGCAACCGGTACATTCAGTAGCATATCCGTTGTATTACTGTTATATAAATCCAGTTCTAAAGTCAACATATTGAACAGTCCTATTTCCAGCCCCAGATTGAACATAGCAGTCTTCTCCCAACCTAAATCAGGATTTCCAGCTGTTGCAGGACGTAAACCGCTGGCCAAAGTGCCATCAGCTTTTCCAAACACATAATTGTCTTCCGATAACGTGGCGTAATACTCGTAATTTCCAATATTGAAATTACCACTGATACCGTAGCTCGCACGCAATTTTAAGGAAGTAAGCCATTTTATATCTTTCATAAAATCTTCTTCACTGATATACCATCCGGCAGAAGCTGACGGAAACATACCCCAGCGGTTATTCTTTCCAAAACGGGAAGATCCATCCATACGAGCAGCAGCTGATAATAAATATTTGCCCTTATATGAATATTGCACACGTGCCAATGCCGATAACAACGACCATTCGTAAGCGGTTGCACTCCAGCTTGTAATAGCAGATGCTGCATTCATGGTATGTACCAAGTCATTAGGATAACCATTACCGGCCAGCAATGAAGTGTTCACAGATTCTTTCTGTGCAGTCCATCCGGCTATGGCAGACAAATTATGTACATCCTTAATGACTGTAGTATATGACAATGTATTTTCCCATACCCAGTTCAACATATTCTTATCACGCTTCGACCCTTCCGGCACTGAAGGCGGAAGTCTGTCTAAAGAAGTAGGCAAAGTGGAAGGTCTGTAATAAGAACGGCTGTAGCTGTTGAAATCCACACCGAAACTTGTCTTGAATTTCAGATTCTTATAGAGTTCATATTCACCATAGACATTTCCCATAAAACGGTAACGTTTCATCTGATCTTCCTTTTCGTTTGCCAAAGCTACAGGATTTACAATCTGCGGATGCTTATACTGCCAGTTCCATTGATCGAAATTATAAGAACCGTCGGCATTGTACACCGGCATAGTAGGTGACATGGCCAAAGCAGAAGCAACGATTGTCTCTTCTTTATATCTGTCCTCGGTAGGAACAATGTTGTACACTGAATAATTAAAAGACAGATTAGTCCCGAAGGTGAATTTCTTATAATTAGCATCGACTTTTCCTCTGGCTCCCATCTGTTCAAAATCCGAACCGATAACAATACCCTGCTCTTTCATGTAATTACCGGAAATAAAATATCTGGCAGCTTTGTTTCCTCCGGACAAAGAAAGATTATGGCTTGTGACAATTCCTGTTCTCATAACCTCGTCTTGCCAATCCGTATTCGTCAGTCCGGTTTCACCATTGATATATGGCATTATTTCGGGAGGTAGCAAATAAGCCTGATTGATAACATCCGGTTTCTTTCCCAACTTCTGGTTACGAACTTCATTAGAATCATTGATGCTACCTTCAATACCTTTACTTTCCAGCAAATCAAGATACGCATTGTTGTGTCCGTCATAGGAGAGCCAAGCATATTCATACGCATCCAGCATATCTATTTTTTTAGTACGCTGCTGGAAACCTACATATCCATCATATTGCACAGTAGGCTTCATATCTTTTCCTTCCTTACCTTGCTTAGTGGTAATAATGACTACACCATTTGCACCTCTTGATCCATAAATGGCTGCCGCTGAAGCATCTTTCAAAACTTCAATGGACTCAATGTCATTCATATTAATGGAACTCAAAGGAGATACATTTTGTCCTGTACCATTTCCTGCTTCACCGGACATGGGGAAACCATCTACCACATACAACGGTTCCGTACCGGCAGTAATACTACCACTACCTCTTACCTTAATAGATAATCCTCCCCCCGGAATACCATTCGGTTGTGAAACCTGCACACCGGTCATCTTACCGACAAGAGCTTGATCCACACTGGAAACCGGAACAGCCAGTTCGCTCGCTTTCATTGAGGAGATAGAAGTGGTTACATCGCGTTTACGTTGTACACCGTATCCCACCACTACGACTTCATCCAACATTTCACTATCTTCCTTCAAAGTGACATTTTGCAAGGCTTTGTCATTAGCATTAAATGTCAATGTCTGATAGCCAATGAATGAAATGGTTACTTCTGCATTTTCCGGAACATTAGCTAAAGTATATTCACCGTCAATGTTTGTAATTGCCCCCAATGTCGTTCCTTGTATTACCACACTCGCCCCAATCACCGGTTCACCGTTTTCATCAAGAATCTTTCCGTTAATTGATCTTACTTTTGTTTTGTCATCACCTGGCATTAGCTTTTTGAGAGAAATCACAATCATCTTATTCTTAAGATTCACTTCCAATGATTTGTCAAGGATAGATGACAATGCCTCTACGACGGGAGTATTTTCAAAAGTCGCATTAACCTTTTTATTCTCGTTTATCTCATCTTTCTGATAGATAATGGACAGCCCTGTTTGACTCTCTATTTCCTTCAATACAGTTTTCAATGTTTGTTCCCTAAAAACTTTGCTGACTGTCTGGGCATTTACTGACAATGCACCAAAGCTGAGCAAGAACAAAAGGAATAAGCATAGAATTGATTTTCGGTTGTTCATAGCTTTTTCTTGATTTAATTAGTTGTTACAAAATTGATTTTATTCTCTGATATATATATCCTTTCCTCTACGTTCGACGGTTATCGGGATGATCTCCTGCAAAGCAGCCATCACCTCTCCTATCGTCTCACGGTTTCTTAATGAAATACGGAAGCGTTTGGCACCTACCTGTTCCGATTCCAGACTGATATTGACGTCATACTGGCGAGATAACTTCGCTACCAACTCTTTCAACGTAATATCCTCAAATTCAATTCGATTCTCCGACCAGGCTTTCCATTGCTTCACATCATTACGGGTACGTGTGATTTTTCCGGTAGCCATATCCAACTTTACAAATTCACCGGGTATCATCTCTATTCGCTGTTCCCCACGATGGATTTCTACAATTCCTTCCATCAGTGCCGTAGTGACAACTGAGTCTTCAGGATAGGCGGAAACATCGAATTTAGTTCCTTTTACTACTACATCATATCCGCAGGTCTGTACCGTGAATTCGGCCTTTTCCTTCTTCGTAACTTCAAAATAAGCCTCACCGCTAAGTATCACTTTACGATTCCGCTCGTTGAACTTATCCGAATACTTCAATATGGAACCGGCATTCAGCCATACCACTGTACCATCTGTCAAAGTCATCTTACTCTTTTCTCCGTAGGGAGCTTCGAATACGAAATAATCTTCGGTAGTAGATAAGGAAGCAATGTTCCAAACGCCCAACGTAGCCCCGGCGGTAAGCACCACAATGGCAGCTACGGCAGCCACCCTGCGCCAGAAGCTGAAATTACGACGAGGCAACATCGGCATAATAGCCTCTTGCGTGCGAAGGCGGCGTTGCAAACGTTGCCATTCTTGCATGGTCTGTTCGTCTCCTTCATTAGTAACCTTCCATTCTTTTTCCCACTGACGAAACCGCAGGCGGTTTTCCTCCGCTTGCTCAATATAGTTGAACAAGAGTTTCTCTTCTGCCTTTGAAATTTGTCCTTCAAAGTAGCGGATCGCCAATTCGTGAATGTTTGTTTCTGTTTTCATAAATTCTCTTTCTATAGGATGTAACAACTAATTTTAATTCTACCCAACCCCGGAAAAAGAAAAAAGCAGAAAATTATCAGTTTTCTACTTTTTCTCTTCCTGGTTATTCTATTTATTCGTTCATAATCACCCAAGCTAAGACCATTATATAAATGTCTACCGGATACTTATCCTTGAAGTGACGTTCAAAAAGGGCAAGGGCTTTAGAAATATGTTTCTCCACGGCTGTAGTGGATATTTGTAGTTTATCGGCTATTTCCCTGTTCTTGAGATGTGTGAACCGACTCAGCAGGAAGACTTCGCGGCAACGGTCAGGCAGCTGACCTATGACGAGCTTGATTTGCTCCTGCAATTCATCATAGAGAAGTTTATTGTCTGCATCAAAGGTGAAGTCGGTATAGTAAAGCCGTTCTTCCCCGTCAATGGATGCCAGGTACTCAATCCGGTGCTTCTCTACAATGGATACGTGTTTCAGGTAGTTCAGGCATCCGTTGCGCACCATTGCAAACAGCAAAGAAGTTATGGAGACCGACGAAAGTAAGTCTCTCTTCTCCCAGAACTTCAGAAAACATTCCTGAATAATATCCCTAACGATTTCTTCATCTTCAATAAAGCGAACAGCATATCCACGCAAACGCGGAAAGTAATTTTTAAACAGATAAACGAATGCTTCTTCGTTTCCCCGTTTTATCTCCTCCAATAAATAGCTATCATCTGAAAAATCAGTCATATTCTTTTCCATGCTTATATTTTAAGGAACAAAGATTGTTAGAAGTGAATAATTAGGTTTTGCAAACCTATTAAAATTTTGTTCCAATACAAAATGAAAAAGGGATTGTTTTTTATTCGCTTACTGATTTTGAAGAATTCTCAATGATTCAGCATTACCTATTTATGTCCCTCTCAACTCCCAATGTCCTGATTTGTTAGAGCCGACACGTTTGATTAGCCCTTTTTCCTTTAATGCCGCCATAAATGTTTTTTTGATGCTGCCTTTATATGTCTATAAAGGTATGCAATGTTTTTTGCAAAGTTAGCAAAAAGGCGGATTACTCCGCCTTTTCCCCTTTATTCTTCCAACAACTCCCCTGCCTGTACCCACTTCGTATACGATACCAGCGACTCTTCAATAAGAGCATACTCGCGAGCATTAACAATTTTCAGTGCATCGCGTAATTCTTCAAGTTCCATAACTAATATAATATTTATTTCTTTATTTTTATCCTCAGATAAGCACGGTCATCAAAAGAACAATTACCTTTTTGCACTCCTTTTGTACTCTTATACAATCGCATACACAAAGGATCTTTCTCCAAAATATCAGCAAGATAACATTCCGATTCATGCAAAGTGGAATACAAATGAGGATAACCGTCAGAAGACAATACCACTTCTTCCGCATCACCCACAGGAAAAATATTCACCTGCTTCATCCGCACGGGAAAGCTATCAAACACAGGAAAGGCAAACCGCTGGTCTTCTAGCAGACAATTCTGCAAAACAGCCTGCTTCTGCAGAAAAGGATAGATAAATTCCCGCCCCGGATCGTGAGACTCCAAATCTTTCATCGTAGCCCCGTCAATCACTGCTGCAAAGTAAGGTGTAACAATAATGCCATCCTCATTGGTCTGCGGGCTCTTCTTGCTTTTTAGGAAACATTCCTCAACCGTAAAATGAGGAATAAAAGGTGCTTGATATTCATTTTCTGACTGTAGGTATGTCCAATCGCGTTTACAATCCATTACTTTCGATTTATGTTTCAAATAATCAATCAGGTATGCCGGACGATCTGTCTGTAAGATCGTTGCACCTAGATTATCTATCAGATATCCGTAACCTTTATCCCGATTGGCCAGTGAACAATCGTCATCATGTCCGCCCGCATGTGTATCCCACAAGGTATTATACCAGATATGGGACTTCCCGGCCATTATCTTCTTCACTTCGTAAGGTAACGGATTGGTATCATGGGCGAACTTAAATTCAATAACCGCCGGTTTCAATACCCGAAGGATAATCATTTAACTTCTGAATGGCATCTTCTTCATCCAAATTAACTTTCGGCATGAAAACCACCTTATCCAGATATTTCCCATAATCACGTTTCACATCTTCCGCCGGAGCATTACTTTTGGAACATATCTGGCACAAATGGACCTAGATGGGGACAAATAAATAGTGGTAGCAAAAGCAATCAGAACCGGTAAATCAACTCCCACCCCAAAATATGCCTATCCAGATCACTCTCGTGCTGGTAGCAATAGAAAACATCTGCCGACCAGGAGGATGACAGTTTAGCTTCCACCCCACCACCGGCACGGAAGCGGGAGGCATGGAACCATTCATCTTTGCCCAGACCGTGATATTGCTCTAAAGAAACATACGGTGACCATGTGGTTACCTTATATGCAGCTTTCAGGCGGGTGCGGAGACGGAACTCATCCGCTCCGCGTCCGTCGAAAGTATGTTGGAAACGTTCGCGCAAGGTGAACGTCCATTGTCGTTTTTTGAGAGTGAAAGAGACGCCTGCATGGTAACGGTGCCGGGATTTCCAGCCGTCTTCACCACGGTTGCGGTAGTGGTATTCGTAACCGCCCTCAGCTTTTAGAAACGGAAGAAGAAGAACAGAAGTACCTACACCGAAGCCCCAACGGTCTATCTCATCCAGTGCGTCACGGGTACGCATCTCGACATCTCCGTAAAGTTCTACTCTGGGGGATACATCGTGCCGGGCTTTCATCTTGTTCCAAGTCACGAAATCACTGTCCTGCGCCTGCAAAGGAGGCAGACAGAAGACAAGCAGTCCTACACATAAAATGACGAATCCCCGTAATACAGAATCTTTCTTTAGCATATTATCCTCAAAGGTTTACTTCAACTTATTTTCTTAGAAGGTGCAAAGCTAAAGAAAGATTCTGTAATAAATCTGTAATATTCCTGTAATATCAAGAAATCACTCGATTTTATCGTATTGCTGTTCGGCCTTGATTTCCGTATACTTAGGCGCGTCTATCATTTCTACCAATGCCCTCAGCACGGGGCCCTCTCCCATCGGATCATTCTTCCACTGGGGACGATTATAATAGAATGACAAAGCGGGCATTATGCCTGTACCTGCACAGATAGCCGTTACATCACCCTCCGGAGTAATCTTGGTGAACATGCCTTTCAACCCTTCCCATGCCACATAGATATAGTCGGGATGCAGCCACCCTTGTTTCACCCCTCTGGCAATGCCGAAGACGAACATAGCGGTTCCCGTGATTTCTTCATAGGAATCTTCCTTATCCAGAAGCTGATGCCACAATCCGTTCGCACCCTGATAACGAATCAGTCCATCCGCCTGCATACGGAAGTTCCGGATGACATCTTCACGCATCGGATGGTCGGCGGGCATTCGTGCCAGCAAATCGGCAGTAGCCATGAAAACCCATCCGTTTGCCCTGGACCAATGGGCAACGCCATGCGCTTTGTTATCCGTGTGATAGCAATGATAATACAGTCCTTTTTCGGGACACCACAGGTAGCGGGTATAGTTCAGTATCTGATTGGCTGCATCATCAAAGTATTTGGCATCACCTGTCGCCTCTCCCATTCTGACCAGAAAAGAAAGAGCCATAAAGGCATCATCTGCCCAAATGGTATTGACATGCGGCCATAACCGGGCAATAGTGCCATCGGCAAGACGAGGTTCGGACACCATCAGGTGATGATCAGTCTGGTCGATATACTTCTGGAAAGCCTGTTCCGGATGACGGCGGTTGAGCACAATCAGACTGGCGCCCATAGGACCATTATCATCCAGACGTTTATTCCGGTAAATCATGTGCCAATTCACATTATTCACGGCTCTCCAACCTTCCTGCTTCAGCGTTTGGTCATACAAGCGATGGAAGTAGTTCTGGTTTGCATCTTCGAAAATGAAATTCATATTCTTCAAAACATAGTTCTCGTACCTCGAAGTACCTAATTTATCTCCCAACTCCATCAGGGCTATGTTGGTGACTCCGTTTGTATAATGCCAATCCAGATATTTACTTTGTACTTTCACATTCTTATTCAAAGGTACGTTTTTGAGCGATGTGTAAGTCTTGCCACTTTTCTTATCTACAAAATCATAAGTTGTTGACTTCAGAATGCGGTCGGCAATCATTACGGCAGTTTCTCTGGCTTTCTCATTGGTCTGCGCAATCAATGAAGTGCTGCACAACAGGACGAATGAGAGGATTAAATAAGTATATATCTTTTTCATTTGTTTATCAGGAATATGTAGTTTTCAATATTAGTATATCCGTTGGAAGCTATCTTCATAGCGTCGGACGGATCATTTTTATCAAGTCCGTATGTATCTTCAAAGTCATCGGGCATACCATCATTATCCGTATCCAGCGGTTTGGTTCCCGACTTTATTTCACCGGGACCTTGTGTAGGCAGGTCCATCTCCGTGAGAATGATTCCTCCTTTCTTACCCAATGAAGTTAATTCTCCAACAAGATAGCTATCTACCTGGTCACGGGCGGGTAATGAAGCTCCGCCATGCTGCACAATCCACTCGTAAGCATCCCGAGCGGTCATCAAGCCTTCGATAGCGGGATGCACATCCGACGGTTTATCCAGAAAAGTAGGAGTTATCACGACTTCAGTGCCAGACTCTTGTTTACGTTTCGTACAATCTTCACGGGTCAGTTCGCGGCCATTCAGCACTCCATCCTTATTTTCATCATAATAGTTACCGGATAAATGGGCACGGAAATGTTCGTTATAGCGCGTAAAGGGAGCGGTGGCACCCAGCGTTTTCCCATCATAATTTAAAGTAGCACCCACAATGAAATAGTTATTCCGGATATCGGCTTCGGAAGTCTGTTCCGTATCCCCCATAATATAAGCACCACCGTTACCCCAGTTGTAAACCACATTATTTACAAACTGATTCAGACCTTTCACTTTCGGATTACGGGTTTTATTATCGATATACAGGTTACGGTATAAGGTCACTCCATTTTCAGCCGTAGTCTGGATAAGTCCTCCGCAAGAATGTGGTTGCAGGCCTTGCCCTATAAAGGAGTTCTGGATAGTTATATTCCGGGGCTGATCACCCGGTTTCTTCGGATCTCCATTGATGGAAAAACATTCATCACGTCCCCAGGTAACCGACATGTGATCAAAAATCATATTCGATCCGTAAGCTACACCGGCGGCATCTTTGCCGTCTTTCCCGTTCACTCCCATCCGTATGCGCAGATAGCAGCAAATGAGATTATCGGCCCCGGAAAAAGAGACCTGATTTCCATAAACGACAATTCCGTCACCGGGAGCCGTTTGTGCAGCAATAGTCAGATTCTTGGAAAAAGCAAGCGGGGATTGCAGGCGAATGATTCCCGCAACATCAAAAACAATGATTCTTCCGGGTTTACTCACCGCATCACGCAAAGAGCCTTTTCCAGAATCGGCAAGCGTATTGACGTGATAGACCTCGCCATGTCTTCCGCCTACCGCATTGCGCCCGTACCCTTCTGCTCCCGGAAAAGCAAGTACTTCTCCATAATCAGGGAAAGGAACAGACGGGCCGGAAACCTCCTCTTTTTCATCGCAGGCTAGCAGCCCCCATGCCAGAAGAAGTATTCCAATTGTAGCATATCTCATTATTCTAATCTCCTATTTTTAATAGTGTAAGTCAACAGGCAGCCCGTATGAACGGATCAAAATCCGTCCATACTAAGCACAGCCCTCTTACAGAATCTTACACTTTCTGTTTTTTATCAATAAGTTAGTATTCGGAAACCGATATCCAGCGCGGGTCACCATATTCCTGGCTATAAACCGTAGACTCGGTATTGATAATCGTAAAGTCACCATCCTTGGCATTCCTGAAAAATGAAGAATCCGACATACCCAGATCTATCAACGTCAGTCCCGTATCGGCCGCTTGTTCAAAGTCTGTGGTACAATAATTATTCTTTCCCGTCAGGTTGGCTTGTCCCGGAACCAGAGCTTTTCCTGCACTATATCCAAACACACAGGCATTAACGGATAGCGGCAATGCTACAGATAGTTTAGAGAAATTACCAATTGCCGTATACGAAGACTTGCTTGTGGCCCAATTATAAAATGTACAATTCGAGATAGAAACCTTAGCGTTAGATGAAACCGGCACATCAGCGGTAAGCACTCCAAAGACACCCGGTGAGATATAAAACTCATAGAAGGTGGAGTTCGTTACAGAAACATCATTCCAGACATTGGAGCCTTTATTGACGGCGTGTATGAATCCGAATTGTTTCGTCACATATTTGGTGTCATTGATTCCGGTAACCAGACAATTATCAATCCGGATATGATTGATGGTCGTCATTCCTTCGCTGGCATCGCTCATCATCAGAACGGTAGAAGGAAGGACAATATCAGAGTTGCGGATTTCAAAACGATCTATCGTGATATCAGTTCCGGCATCATGCTTGCCGATATTCAACAAGCGTGTTTTGCTGCCGCCACTTCCCCCGGACACGATTGGCTCTTTGACATTCACATTCTCAACAATAAAATACTCAATTTCAGGAATCTTATTCACTTCCGGTTTAATGATAAAGCCACCTTTACGTATATAAAGCGTAGGGCGATCTCCGGGATTAGCCAAAAATGCAATGCTTTTCGTCAGTTTGATGTCACCGGTGCTACTTTCGGGAAGTCCGTTTGCCGACAGATAATAATCAACCCCATTTTTCAATTGAAAAATCAAACTTGATTGGCTGTCATCATCCATTCCCTCCTTTATCTTCGACAGTAAGTCAATGCCGTCCGTCACCAGTACGGCACCGGAAGGCATACCGGCTGTTGTGAATTTCTGCCGGTTGTACTTTTCCGCACCTTCGGGAGCTTTACTATTGGTCAATGCAACATAGTAGAAGGTACGGGGAGTCAATCCTGAAATTACATACTTGCCTGAAGCTATTTCCGATCCGGACAAGTCAAAATGCTTTTCATCCGTTCCATTTTCCTGTTGCCAGATAGAAACACCGTCCACAGGATTCTGCTGAGAGACTCTCCATTCTATCACAGCCGAATTCTCCGTTATCTGATGTTCATCCAATGCATAAAGCACCTTGGGTATGACACGCGTCAAAGTAGTGATAAGGGAAGAATATTCCGTCCAGTTTGAAATAATATCCAAGCTCTCATTATTTGCTCTTACCCGGGCATAGTAGCCTGTCTCATAGCGCAAACCCGTAAAAGTGCACTTACCTTTGTTTACCGTCTGCGTTGCAGCGGGTTCCGACTGGAAAGTTTGGTCATGTGAAAGTTCCACCGTATAAGAGGTCGCTTCTCCGGATGTTCTCCAGGCAAGGGTAATCGAATTACCTTCCGCAAAACAGGAGGAGGCTATAAAGGAAGGCCTGAACAAGCGGGGCAGCTCTTCCGCATCATCCTTGCATGAAGTAATATTCAATAGACAAAATGCCAATACAGGTATCAAATATATCAATAACTTTTTCATACTCTCTTTTTTAATATCCATAATAATTCTTCAACAGTCCCTGATGGCTTGACAAAGCATCGGGAGGTATAGGTACCAGATAGCGGACCGGATCGGTTTCCGGATTCACTGTAGCCGCATTCGACTCATTGATGTAGCCGTAAAAAGAAAACAAGACAGCAGGGGCAGGAACCCATTGACGCGGATTCGAGGTATTCTTGACCTGCGTGCAATATTGATTACACATATTGATAAGTGTATATCCCGTAGGTGCCTTTGAAGGATAGGATTCAAAAGCCTCATCATAAGAGTTCTTGCCTCCCTCTTTATACCAGTCTATGATTTGTGATACACACACGGCAGCCGGATTCACGGCATCGACCATCTTGTAATAAGCAACTGCCGGATAAGATTCAAAACGTTCATCATAAGTCGGTTCCTCAAATGCAGTGGTCGTATTCTCATATTGCTTGGTACGGGCAACTTTTCCTAACGTAATCCAATCAAAATACAAGTTATAGAGGGTCTTTCCATACAGATTCCAACGCGCCAGATCATATCTTCTATGCTTTTCACCCCCAAATTCCCATGCGCGCTCTTTAACAATCGCATCAAAGAAATCTTCTTTTGAAGTAAGTTTATCGACATAGGCATCTACCATCTCCGCCTGATCTTCCGCCGCGAAAGCACGGTTGCGGACTTTCTTCAGAGCCTCTTTGGCTTGGGGTGTAGGACCATTATGATTCTCATTGGCAGCTTCGGCATACATCAGTAGTACGTCTGCATATCTCATATAAGTGTAATTGATTCCAGTACCTTTATTGGAAGTACTACCCAGAGGAGTTGCCATAAACAGGCGGTTCCATTTTCCGCAATAAACCGTAAGGGCAGCTATCGGTTTTTGGACTATATTAGTCATTCCTGAATTTTCATAACGGAACATCTCGCACGTAAGGTCGCGGCGCAAGTCCCTATTATCAAACGACAGCATATAAGTAAGCGCCAGTTTGGAACCTCCCGAAGAATATCCATGCGGAGCATTAGATGCATTCTGTCCCTCTGAATTCTTTTGCGAAACGATGTATGTCCCCCAGGAATATCCCAACTCTCCGGAGCCTCCTACCTTTGCCGGTACATCGAAGATATTATCATCATTCACCGGAACAATCCAACTACATTCGTCCACCCAAACCTGACGGAATGAGCGATTCAGCGAGTGTTTGCCTTCATTAATCACTTTACCTGCATATTTCTCGGCTATCTCATAGTATTTCTGCCAGTCATCATTGCGCTGCATTGAACCGATAGCGGCAGGGTTCGAGTAATCCGGACGCAGAGTCCATCCTCCTCTATACAATGCCATGCGGGCAATCAATCCCTGACAAAACTCTCTTGAAGCAGCTTCCACTCCCCTGTCCGATTCTTCCGCATACCACATCACCGGCTCGACTTCAATAAGATCATTGATCATATCCGCCAATATAATGTCACGGTCGGTTGCACCAATAAACAGTTCATCCTTGTTTCCCGCCGGTTTCCTCCTATAAGGCACGTCTCCCCAGTTTCTCACTAATTCCAGATAGTACATGGCACGCAAAACTTTCGCTTCACCATAATAGTGCATCACCCGGGAAGGTTTGGTTTTATCGGCAGCCTCAAACAAGGGACTTTGCTCGATACCTTCTATCACGTCATTCGTCCGGTTTACTCCGTCATACATACCTGTCCAGATGCTGCCATACGAACTGATATCACCTGCACTCGGTTCGAAAGCACTCTCTTTCAAATTGGACGATGTAGTGACCGTAGTAAACTCCACATCCGTATTAAACAGCATTTTCTGGGCCAGGTTACCTACCCATCCCTTACCACTGACCATAGGCACGTACATGCCATTGACGGCAGTCGCAATCTCCGATTCACTGGTAAATATATAATCTTTATCAAAAGTGGAAGGCGAATTTACATTCAGGTAATCTTCACAAGATGTAAGTATCATCAATATGATAACTGGAATATAAAATTTTCTCATGGTTCAATTCTATAGTATTAAAAATTCAAATTCATTCCAAGCGTATAAACACGACTGCGAGGAGTCACATTATTATCTATACCCGGTGTCAAACCTTTCTGTATATTCACTTCCGGATCATATCCGCTATATCCCGTCAAAGTGAACAGGTTACTACCGGAGAAGTACAGACGCAGACTCTTGACTCCCAGGCGGCTCAACCAACGTTGCGGAAATGTATATCCCACAGTCAGCGTACTCAGACGCAAGAATGAACCGTCTTCAATCAAATCGCTCATTGTGATACCCTGTGTAACGGACATCCAGGAATAAGTGGCGGCATTCTGATTTAATGCGGCCAATGCAACCGGATCACTGGAGACATTGACACCGGCATCATCCACATAGCGGAAACGGCGTGCCAAATTCATATTGGTAGACAGATTGGAATAGTTGCGACGAACAGCCGAATTCAAATAGAGTTTATTGACGTTGAATACATCAAAATCGCACATATAATTAAAGAATGCGGTAAAATCCAAGTTCTTCCAACTGCCGGAAAGGCCAAAACCGCCTGTTACTTTCGGATTCGTATTTCCAATGACCGTCATGTCTTCTTCCGTTATCAGGTCTGAGTCGGAGTCAGACAGTTTCTTGAACTTCATTGCTCCCGGTTTAAAGCTAAAGTTGCCTGAGCTGAATGAAGAATTATCCGGAACTCCCGGTTTCAAAGTCCACTTCTTCGTCGTTTCATCAAAATTAAAATCGTCAACCGTATAAAAACCATCATTCACAAAACCATAGATGAGTCCCATACTTTTGCCCACTTCCATTTTATAATTGTAGGTTCCATACCAGTTGGACAAGGAAGCTTTTGTTTTCCATTCCATCTCACCGGAAGAAAGCTTATCGACTTTGTTCTTATTAAAGGCCACATTGAAACTGGCAGACAGATTAAAGTTCTTTGTCTGGACGATTTTACCGTTCAATGAAAGCTCAACTCCCCTATTGGAAGTCCGGCCTACATTTGTCATCTGTCGCGAATAACCTGATGAATTAGGAATGATTGACGGCACCAGTAAATCTTTAGTTGTATTCCAGTATACATCGACTGTACCGGTTAAACGGTTTTTGAAGATACCGAAATCCAAACCAAGATTTCGTGTAATGGTAGTTTCCCATTTCAAATCAGGATCATACAAATAAGTCTGGTCAGCAAACTGATAGTAATTATATTCTTCATTATTGAAACCCGGAGCGCTCGATCCGCTATACACACGATAGATGTTATGCCACAAATCATCACTGATACGGTTGTTACCAGCCAACCCGTAACTTGCTCTCAGTTTCAGTTCCGAAATAAACTTGACCGATTTCATCCATTTCTCTTTGGAAAGCCTCCAAGCTATGGAACCGGCAGGAAACACGCCCCATTGTTTACCGGGTGCAAACTTCGTCGAGCCGTCTGCACGAAATGTAAAAGTGGCATAGTAAAGGCTTTTGTAGTCGTACAAGCCACGGCCAAAGAAAGAGGCTGTTCTGTCCGGAGCAGCTTTATAACTGGTACTCTGATGAGGAGTTCCCAATGCAAAGTTTTCAAGAGCTGCTTCTGCTGTAATGGAAACCGGGAAATAACGTGCACTCATAAAAGTATTGTTATTCTGCGAATGGTTTATTTCCTGTCCAAGCATCAGGTTTACATTATGGATTTTACGGAACAAATTGCGATAGGTCACTGTATTTGCCAGTCGATACGACTCTTTATGTGTTTTAGTACGCTTAGCCGAAGGCATATTATTCATTCCCGCAGCAGACGCTGTACCGGATAAAGCTCCATAAAACTGGTCATCATTCGAGTCCGTTGTGCTGATGCCATATTCGGAACGGAATTGCATTCCTTTAAACATATCCCACACCAAAGCTGCCTTAAGACTGATTGCAGATTCTTTCCTTTTTCTATAGTTCTGCTTATTTTCCTCCAATGGTGTATACTTCTGGTTTAAGGAATTACCATCTTCGTCCAAGTTCTCATCATCATCATCCGGATCAAGGGATGCGCCGGAAGTCAGTCCGTTTGTGGGACGAAAACGAAGAGCCGTGACAATGTTGGTTCCCGATGTACCTGCTCCGTCAATGGTACGGGTGCGATATGTGGCATTCGTCTCCAGTTTCAGGTTCCTGAACAGTTCATGGTTCAGCTTCAGAATAATATTGTTACGTGACAGACCGGAACCTATCAGCTGTCCTTCATCTTTATTACGGTTATAACTTAGATTAAATTTCGTCTTTTCACTACCACCGCTGATAGTCAGATTATAGTATTGTGAAATCGGATTGCCTCCCAATACTTCATCCTGCCAGTCGGTGGAATCCGTATATTTGTATAAGTCAATATCGTCATAATAGCCAAAATTCTTAATAAAGGTATCAGCCGATCCTTTACGTATCATCTGGTACTCGTACTCCGCCATCACAAATTCATAGTTGTCCATTACCGGCAACTTCCCTGCCAGTGTACGTGTCTGTACATAGCTATTGAACTGAACCGAGGTCTTACCCATTTTCGGGTTCTTCGTGGTTACAATGACTACGCCATTCGCACCTCTGGCACCGTAAACAGCAGTCATAGAAGCCTCTTTCAAGACATCAATAGACTCGATATCTGTAGGCGGAATACCACTCAAATCGTCAACCGGAAAGCCGTCGACCAGGAACAACGGTGAATTGTCCTGAGTGATTGATCCTCCACCACGTACACGAATACTGATTTCAGCATCCAATGCACCATCTGTTGTAGTAATCTGTACACCTGCCATCTTTCCTGCCAAGGCATCGGCCACAGAGGCAGAGGCTACTTTAGAAATAGATTCCGAGGAAACGGACGCAATAGATCCCGTCACATCACTACGGCGAATATTACCATATCCCAAGACTACAACCTCATCCAATAATTCGCTGTTTTCTTTTAATGTAATTTTAGCCAGTTCCTTACTGCCGGACTTTAGTTCAACAGTCTGGTAACCGATATAGGAAATTAAGATAGTAGCACCATCGGGAACATCATTCAACGTGTAATTTCCATCAAGATTAGTGGTTACACCATTAGTAGTGCCTTTCACCATTACAGTAGCACCAATTACCGATTCACCGGTTTCATCTACCACTGTTCCCTTTATAGTTCTTGTCTTCGACTTCAGGGCATCGTTCCCTATTTTTTGTTTGCCTACAGATATTGTATTATTATCCCTATTGAAAAACAAATTGGTTTGCTCCGTAATCTTGTCCAGAACAGTCTGTAGGGGACTATTCTTTACTTTGATAGATATGCGCGGAGCAGTATTCACAACATTTTGATCATAAAAGAATTTCAAGCCTGTCTGCTTGCCCAACTGAACAAAAACATTCTCTACTGTTTCATTCTGAACGTTCAACGTTACAGTTTTTTCCTTCTGAGCTTGCGCCTGATCAGGCATCAATGACAAGCATACGAATAGTAAAAAAGCTAAAAACGAATGTATATTTCTACTTTTCCTTTTGGAATTAGGAAGATTATTCATTTATTTGTGCGTTTTAGTAATTGATAAAATTAATTAGAACAAAGGAGTAATTCGCGATACATGATTCACGCGGGTCGAAACGAATGAATACCTGTTCGCATTACGAGATAGGGGCTTCTCTGTGAGACAGCTCCTATTTTTCTTAGAGGAGACACTAAGTGGGTGCTTTCATATTCTATATTCTCTTTTAATTAAAGGTTAAACATATTAATACTCACATATATTATAATACACATCCGTTTACCAGCCGGACGTATATCCATGCTTTTCTGCTACTTGAATAAGAAGATATGATTTCCTTCTTTTCTATACCGGATGCCACTGGTATATTCCATTGATTGGAGTACCGCCTCCAAACTTTTATTTTCATGTTCTCCGGAAATCAGGTTGTTGAACTCCTGTCCTTCCGCAAACGTAATGCGACAATTATACATGCGTTCAAGCTCTTTAGCCACATCGCGCACCGGAGTGCTGCTAAAACGTAATCCACCTTTGCGCCATACGGCAACATCACGTTCTTCGCACCGTTTGCTGTATTCACCGGAAAGTGTATTGATCAACACTTGTTCCTTAGCCTGCAAACGCATCATCGCTTCAGGCAGATCCACCTGTACTTTGCCACTTTCCACATCTACAGAAACAACTTCATCCGAAGAATAAGCTTTCACATCAAAGCAAGTTCCCAGAACCCTTACATCAAAACGGGCGGTCCTGACAATAAAAGGTTGCTTCTCGTTTCGTTGCACCTGAAAATAAGCTTCGCCTTCCAGTTCTATTTGCCGTTCATCTTCTACAAAACTGTTCGGATAGCGAACACGAGAACAGGAATTTAAGATCAGCTGTGTTCCATCCGGCAACCGGATTTGTCTGGATTCACCATAAGAGGTAGAGGCTTCCAAATAAGAAATCTGCCGTTTATCCATATAACCCAGTAGATTGATTCCCCCGAAAATGAGCAGTACAACAGCAGAAGCACTTGCCACCGTCAGGGCTATCCGCCGAAACCAGGTGCGTCTCTTATGCTCAATGCGTTTCAGCAACCGACCGGCTTCTTCCTTATATTTTTCACGCTCCATGCCGGTGGTGAACTCTTCCATAGCGGCTTCTTTCCAGACATCCGTTGCCAGTTCATCCAGCATTGGGGCATGAGTATCATCTTTCAGTCGGGATAATAATCCACGTGCCTCTTCCTGGGTGTACATATCGTCCAGATAGCGGCGCATTATAGATTTGTCTGTTACATCATTCTTCATTGTGCGGGCTCTTTTAGTATAAAGGTCATGAAAACTCTTCCTTTACATAGAGTAATACACAGTAAAGGAAAACATCTGGGGTGTGATTAACATTTATTATGTATTAAGGCAAATTAGCAGCAATAGCAAATCCACATATTCACTGCCTGAATACTTAATGAGATAGGTACGAATCAACTTAAGGGAGGTAGATATATGCTCCTGAACGGTGTTGACGGAGATGCCCAACTTATCTGCAATCTCTTTATGGGAGAGCTGTGCTTCACGACTCATCTCGAAAATCTCACGCTGGCGGGGAGTCAGCTGCTGCAAGGCATGGGAAATGAGGGATTTCAAATCATTCAGCATCACTTCACGTTTGGTATCTTCCGTATAATCCAATGCCTGTGAAAGAATGCTTTCCTTCAGTTTTTCCTCATTAGCGGCATTGCGCAACTGGTTCAGTATCCGGTTGCGCATAATGGTGTAAAGATAGGAAGAAAAGGAAGCATCGGGATTAATGAAACGGCGGCTTTGCCAAACTACAGTGAAAGCATCCTGAAAAACATCTTCTGCATACTCCCGCGATTTAAGAAAACGTATTGCAAAGTATATCAGACGGTTTTTATAAGTAGCATACAATTCACAAAAGGCGTCCTCATCCCCCTCTATCAAGCGGAGAATGAGTGAACGTTCTTCTGAGAAATTATCTGCACACATATAGCAATCTTTAGTTTTTTCAGGAAACAAAAGTTTAATAGATGCTGCAAACGTATGTAAAATCCGGGAAATAAAAAAGGGAAAAGATAAAATAAGAAAAAAGCATAGCTTACTTATTCTATCGATTTATTCCAGTGAAATCCGTTTCAGGTGCTCTTCTATCTTTTGAAAGAATGATGCCAGATGCGAACCATCTACAAAGGCATGATTTACATAAATGGATAAAGGAAATACCAGACGTCCCTCACGGGTTACCGCTTTACCGGAAGTCATCAAAGGGTAACTGCAACCATTGCCGGCCTCGGCCAGCGTATAAGTGGTGGCAGTGAAATACATTTTGGGGACAGCACTTAAATGCACTACGTCATAATCTCCCTGTTTTGCCAACTCCTCTTCGGCACCATAAGGATTGCCATCTTCGGGGATATTGGTTATCAACTCATACGCTTCGGCATAAAAGCGTTTGAAATCTTCGTGGTAAGGAATCCGAACCGTATAAAAAGTCTTTCCGGGAACAGCTATCGGAGAAATGATATCCACTTCATCATGAAAAATAACTTGTCCGTTCTTGTCGGTACGATAACGAAGTTCCGGAACTTCATTCGCCGAACGCACTACGGCATACAGATAATAGAGAAAAAAGGAATGGCCCGAGGCTCTCGCTGCGGCACTGGCTTCGGTACAATCAATCTCTGTGGTAATGGAATACCAGGAATTTACAAAGCCCCGGAAGAAATTGTAATTGTCCCGGCGCTCCCATGTCTCGATGTCTACAATATGTCTCATAAAGTTATTGATTAATGAAAAATGCCCGGTCGTATATATCAGCCGGGCATTCGTTCGTTTATTTTCCTTTCTTATAGTTTTCCAATCCTGTTTGCAGGAACTCGATATACTTAGGAATGTCCTCGTCATACGAATAAGATTTATTCAAAGGACGGCCTTCATTATCTATCAATACATAGAAGGGTTGTGCATTGGCACCGAATTTAACGCGTTGAAGATAACTCCACTTATCGCCTACTGTACGCAATGTACGTTCCCGGCCGTTTTCTGTCACTTTAACAGGTGAGGTCAACGGGGTTTTATTATCTACATAAAGTGTAATAAGTACGTAGTCGTTGTTGATAATGTCACTTACCTTAGAGTCTGTCCATACAGCAAGCTCCATCTTACGGCAGTTTACACAACCATAACCGGTGAAGTCGAGCATTACAGGTTTGCCATGCTGACGGGCATATTCCATACCCAAGTCGTAATCATCGAACTTGGCATGCACTTCATTATTATAGAGGTTAAAGTCCTGGGTCTGCATAGGCGGTGCAAAAGCACTGACCGCTTTCAACGGAGCACCCCACAAACCGGGAACCATATATACGGCAAATGCCAGCGAGAAGAGTGCCATAAAGAAACGGCCCACCCCCACTTTCGTATCATCATCATCGTGCGGGAACTTGATCTTGCCCAACAGGTAGAAGCCCAGTAAAGCAAACAGAACAATCCACAATGCCAGGAACGTTTCGCGGTCGAGGATGCGCCAGCCATAAGCCAGGTCGGCTACAGAAAGGAACTTCAGAGCGAAAGCCAGTTCCAGAAAACCGAGAGTAACCTTAATGACATTCATCCAACCGCCTGATTTCGGCATAGACTTCAGCCAGGACGGGAACAAGGCGAACAGTGTGAACGGCAATGCCAAAGCAATAGCAAACCCGAGCATACCGATAGCCGGAGCTACCACACTACCTGTTGTAGATACCTGTACCAGCAAGAAACCGATAATAGGACCTGTACATGAGAAAGACACCAGTGAAAGCGTGAATGCCATCAGGAAGATACTGAGCAAACCGCTTGTTGCTTCTGCCTTACTATCTACTGCGTTACTCCATTTAGAGGGCAGCGTCAGTTCGAAAGCTCCGAAGAAAGAAGCCGCAAACACCACCAGCATCAAACAGAAAAGAATATTAAACACAGCATTCGTGGAAAGTGCATTCAGCGCACTGGCACCGAAGATCAACGTAATGGCCAAACCTAAAGTTACGTAAATCACCACGATAGAAGCGCCATACGTCCAGGCATCTCGAATACCTTTCTTTTTATCTTTGGAACGTTTCAGGAAGAAACTTACAGTCATAGGGATAATAGGCCACACACAAGGCGTGAATAATGCCAACAGTCCACCGAGGAATCCGGTGATAAAGATATAAATCCATGACATGTCGTCCTGTGAAGTGGTTTCACCATAAGATTGCAGATCATTGATGACAGGTTTCCACAAGTCAATATTGCCTGCCACATTTATATCCGTCGGACCATCTGCACCACCTATGATGCCAATAGAAGCTGTATCCGCAGGTGTTTCAGTTTGAGAAGCAGGCTGAGTTTCCGTTTTCGTGTCCTCTGCCGGAGCTGTTACCTTTTCAGCAGGAGTTGCGGCTGCCGCACCTTTAGCGGCTTCTGCTTTACCTGAGAAATTAAACTCTACCTGCGTAGGAGGCAAGCAGTTTTCATCATTACAAGCACCGAATTCCAGAAAACCTTCAATCTTATAATCTCCTCCTGTGAGCTTCAGCTTCTGAACAAATTGTGCCGTAGACTCAAAATAGCGTACGTTCATCTCAAACAACTTATCATAAGAAGCTATTTCTTTTCCTTTCGGCTGCAACTTTCCTACAACTGTAGCACCGGAAATCTTCTCTATATTGAAGGTAGCCGAGATAGGACCACCGTCACCCAGGTCGGTAGAATATACATGCCACCCCTTATCGATAGTAGCGGTAAATACAATTTCCGCCTCTCCCGCTGCAAGCGTCTTCAGTTCCGACTTAAACTTGACGGGCTCCTGTATCTGCGCTTGTGCCACGACAGCAATCAGCAACAGACAAATGGATAATATTTTCTTCATACAATGATTTTAATTACGAGTTACGAATTACAAATTACGAATTGTCAATTGTCAATTGTTTCGTAGTCAACACAAGCGCGATTCTCCTTAACATCAGCAATCAGCTTGCCTGCTGCCACATGCTCGGGATGAGTAGCATAAAATTTCACGTCGTCCAGCGTATCAAATTCGCTGTAGAGGGCAATGCTCCAAGTTTCGCCGGGATTCATATTGAGTCCAACTTCTATCTTACGTATAACAGATATTTTAGCTGGTAAAGCCTCGATAGCGGCCTTGAATTCTTTCATTGCTGTCAGCTTTTTGTCAGCCGGAGCTTCGTCTTTTAATTTAAATAATACAATGTGTTTGACCATAACTTTGCAATTTTAATGATTTATCTATATATTTGTCAACCAAAGCGATTAATATTAACCGCAAAAATACTCGTTTTGTTTTAAATATACACTTAAACGGATGTTAATAATAGGAATTGCAGGCGGAACTGGCTCGGGAAAAACCACCGTCGTACGTAAAATCATTGAAAGCCTGCCGGCAGGCGAAGTGGTACTGTTACCGCAAGACTCTTACTATAAGGACAGTAGCCATGTACCTGTAGAAGAACGACAGAACATCAACTTTGACCACCCGGATGCTTTCGATTGGGGGCTTTTATCCAAACACGTAGCCATGCTGCGTGCAGGAAAAAGCATTGAACAACCCACCTACTCGTACCTTACTTGTACACGAGAGCCCGAAACGATTCATATCGAGCCACGGGAAGTAGTGATTATTGAAGGGATTCTTGCCCTGTGCGACAAGAAACTGCGCAGCATGATGGACCTCAAAATCTTTGTGGATGCTGATCCGGACGAACGTCTGATTCGTGTTATACAACGGGATGTAGTGGAGCGTGGACGTACGGCAGAAGCTGTTATGGAGCGGTATACCCGTATCTTGAAACCTATGCATCTGCAATTCATCGAACCGTGCAAACGATATGCGGATCTGATTATACCCGAAGGAGGAAATAATCAGGTGGCAATCGATATTCTGACGATGTATATAAAGAAGCATCTCTGATAAATGAACAACTGAGGCGTCTCAGTTATTTATATATTTGAATGAATAGAAGTATCTTAATATTCTTGCTATGTCTGTGCTGCCTGTCGGGGTGCGGAAATAAACGGCATGGTTCCATGCCCGATGAGGCTGTGGGCGATTTGCAACAGATAAAAGATAGCGGTGAACTCGTTGTACTGACGCTATACAGTTCTACTTCCTACTTCAACTATCGTGGCCAGGAAATGGGGTTCCAGTACGAGTTGAGTGAACAGTTTGCCAAAAGTCTCGGGGTAAAACTGCGCGTAGTGGTGGCAAGGAATGTACAGGGACTTATAAAAAAGTTACTGGCAGGCGAAGGAGACATCATTGCCTACAATGTCCCCATCACGAAGGAATTAAAAGATAGTCTGATCTATTGCGGTGAAGAGGTCATCACACACCAGGTTATTGTGCAACGCGCAGGCGGGAAGACAAAACCGCTGACGGATGTAACGGAACTGATAGGTAAGGATGTATATGTAAAGCCCGGGAAGTATTACGACCGCCTGGTAAATCTGGATAAAGAACTCGGTGGCGGCATCCATATCCACAAAGTGACTAATGACAGCATTTCAGTAGAGGACCTCATCACACAAGTATCCCAGGGAAAGATACCTTATACGGTAGCCGATAATGACGTAGCCAGACTTAACACTACGTATTACCCCAACCTGAATATTAAATTATCCATCAGTTTCGATCAAAGAGCTTCCTGGGCGGTGCGCAAGGATAGTCCGGAACTGGCAGCTGCCGCTAATAAATGGCATGAAGAAAATATGACTTCTCCCGCCTACACTGCCAGTATGAAGAGATATTTTGAGATCAGCAAAGCAACTCCACACACTTCTATCCTTTCACTTCGTGAGGGAAAAATCTCGCACTTCGACGAATTATTCAAAAAGTATGCTTCGGAAATAGACTGGGACTGGCGATTGCTTGCTTCTCTGGCATATACGGAGTCGAACTTTGATACGACTGCCGTTTCATGGGCCGGAGCCAAAGGGCTAATGCAACTGATGCCTGCTACAGCACGTGCAATGGGAATGCCTGAAGGAAAAGAACAGAATCCGGAAGAGAGTGTGAAAGCTGCCATAAAATATATCAATGCCACCAGTAAGAGTTTCTCTTCAGTACCGAAAGAGGAGCGGCTCAACTTCGTACTTGCTTCCTACAATTCGGGTATCGGCCACGTACAGGATGCAATGGCACTGGCTGAGAAATATGGAAAGAACAAATATGTCTGGAAAGACAATGTAGAAAACTTCATCTTATTGAAAAGCAATGAAGAATACTTCACCGACCCTGTCTGCAAAAACGGATACTTCCGTGGAATAGAGACATATAACTTTGTGAGGGATATTATGGGGAGGTATGAGACGTATAAGAAGAAGATAAAGAAGTGAAATATGAAGTATTAAGTATGAAATATGACAATGCAGTACATAGCGCAACTTCATACTTAATACCTAATACTTATTAAAAGAGTTCCAGCTTATTCTTCTGCGCCTCCTCCAACGAAACAGTCTTCGGTGCTTGCGTAACGCTCTTTTCACGCAACCGTTGATATTCTGATCTTAATTTTTCTTTTAATTCTTCTTTGGCTTTCGGATTCATCAAGCGGGCGGCTACCGTTGCATTCTGCGAGGCATCTTTCAGATGAACCACAGGAGCATGATAGACGGGAGCTATTTTCAATGCCGTATGCAGTCGGGAAGTAGTGGCGCCACCTATTAATAAAGGAATATCAGCACCTACCTTTTCCAGTTCCATAGCCACGTGTACCATTTCTTCCAATGATGGTGTTATCAGACCACTGAGTCCAATCATATCCACCTTTTCTTCCAAGGCACGCTGAACAATCGTTTCGGCAGGTACCATCACACCAAGGTCTATAATCTCATAACCATTGCAGGCCATGACCACAGAAACGATATTTTTGCCTATATCATGCACATCACCTTTCACCGTGGCAAGCAGGACTTTTCCGGCAGAGGTGGAACTTTCTTGTTTTTCCGCTTCAATTACAGGCTGAAGAATGGCAACGGCTTTCTTCATGGTACGGGCTGTTTTCACCACCTGGGGCAAAAACATTTTTCCGGCACCAAAGAGCTCACCTACATAGTTCATACCTGACATTAAAGGACCTTCGATGATATCCACTGCTTTCGGATAAAGTTTCAAGGCTTCTGCCAAGTCTTCCTCCAGATAGTCACCAATTCCTTTTGTCAAAGCATGTTTCAAGCGTTCTTCCACACTTGTTCCATTACGCCATGAAAGAGGAGCAACTTGTTTATCAGTGGCATTACCTTTCTGTTGTTCGGCAACTGCTTTCAGTTGTTCAGCAGTTTCTATCAAGCGTTCGGCAGCATCGGGACGACGGTTTAAAACCACATCCTCTATACGTTCCAATATATCGGCAGGGATGTCGGTATAAAGTACAGCCGTAGCCGGATTTACGATCCCCATATCCATTCCTTCACGGATGGCATGATAAAGGAACACCGCATGCATGGCTTCACGGATATAATTGTTGCCGCGGAAAGAGAATGAAAGGTTGCTAACGCCACCACTGACATGCGCACCCGGCAGATTCTTACGTATCCAACCGGTAGCCCGGATGAAGTCTACAGCATAATTATTATGTTCGTCCATACCCGTAGCTACGGCAAGGACGTTAGGGTCAAAGATAATATCATGAGGATTAAAGCCCACCTTCTCAACCAAAAGCTGATAAGCACGGGCACACACTTCAATCTTACGTTCGTATGTATCCGCCTGCCCTTTTTCATCAAAAGCCATTACTACGGTAGCCGCACCATATTGCCTGATCGTGCGGGCATGTTCCAGAAACTTTTCTTCTCCCTCTTTCAGAGAGATTGAATTCACGATGGACTTTCCTTGCAGGCATTTCAATCCGGCAACAATTACCTCCCATTTGGAAGAGTCAATCATCACAGGAACGCGGGCAATCTCCGGCTCAGAAGCAATCAGATTGAGGAAAGTAGTCATTTCAGCCTGTGCATCCAGCAGGCCGTCGTCCATATTTACATCCACCACCTGCGCCCCGTCTTCTACTTGCTGGCGGGCAATGCTGAGGGCTTCATCATATTTCTTTTCATTAACCAGACGCAGGAACTTGCGGGAACCGGCCACATTGCAGCGTTCTCCCACATTGATAAAGTTCTTCTCAGGAGTCACTTCCAACAATTCCAGGCCGGAAAGCCAAAGACTTTCGGGTTTCGGAGCAGGAACATGGGGAGCAGCACCGGCTATCAGGGCAGGATATTCGGCAATGTATGCATCGGTCGTACCACAGCAACCGCCAATGATGTTTATCAGCCCTTCCTGAATATACTCTTTCACTTCATGCGCCATATCGGCAGGCGTCTGGTCATATTGTCCCAGACTGTTGGGCAACCCCGCATTGGGGTATGCACTGATATAATAAGGAGCACGGGCAGCAAGCTGTTCCAGAAAAGGTTTCAACTGACGGGCGCCAAAGGAGCAGTTCAAACCTACCGAAAAGATATTGGCATGCTGAACTGAGGCAAGAAAAGCCTCCAAAGTCTGTCCCGACAGAGTACGTCCGCCTGTATCGGATACGGTAACGGACAGCATAACAGGAACTTGAACGCCTGTAGCCTCCATCGCCTCTTCCGCAGCAAAGATAGCTGCTTTGGCATTCAATGTATCGAATATGGTTTCTATCAGCAGAGCGTCTACTCCACCTTCCAGCAAGGCTTCCATCTGTTCCCGATAGGCATCGGCAAGTTCATCGTAAGTCAGCGCACGCATAGCCGGATTATTCACATCGGGACTCATGGAGCAAGTCTTATTGGTAGGTCCGATAGAGCCGGCTACAAAACGTGGTTTATCAGGTGTGGAAAATTCATCGGCTACTTCACGTGCCAGTTTAACGGCAGCCAGATTCATCTCACGTACATACTCCTGCACATGATAATCGGCCATACTGACACTGGTAGAACTAAACGTATTGGTTTCAATGATATCGGCACCTGCCATGAGATACTTACGGTGTATATCCTGTATCACATCAGGGCGCGTCAGGCAAAGCAGGTCATTGTTTCCTTTCATTTGCCCGGGGATGCCGGCAAAGCGCTCCCCCCTGAAGTCTTCCTCCGTTAAGTTGTACCGTTGTATCATGGTGCCCATAGCACCGTCTAAAATAAGGATGCGCTCACGCACCAACTTTTCAATAGAAACCATTTGTATTCAATGATAGAATGGTAATGTGATAAAGTGGTAAAGTGATATTACTCTATCACATTATCACTTTATCACATTACCACGTTAAACAATTATCTCTTAAACATCCGCGCCATATCGCGTTTATCATCTTTCTCTTTCAACGCTTCGCGCTTGTCGTATTGCTTTTTACCTTTAGCAAGGGCCACCACTACTTTGGCAAGCCCTTTTTCATTAATAAACATACGAACGGGAACCATTGTAAAACCGGGGTCTTTTGCTCCACGTGCCAGTTTATCAAGTTCTTTTTTAGTAAGTAAGAGTTTGCGCTCCCTGCGTGCCGAATGGTTATTATACGAACCGTAGAAGTATTCGGAAATATGCATATTCTTCACCCACAACTCGCCATTGGCAAAGTAACAGAAGGTATCCACAAGGCTTGCTTTACCCATGCGGATCGATTTAATTTCCGTACCCGTGAGCACAATGCCCGCGGTATAAGTGTCTACCAATTCGTAATCGAATGTAGCGCGCTTATTTTTTATATTAACAGGAGCTTGTTTCATGATTTCAAACGTTAATTAAGCACCATCGTCAGCTTGTTGAATACCAATTGGATGAGCATAGGACAGGCAATCAGTAGGATGGAAGAAATGATTGTAAACCGTAACCGGTCTTTTTCTTCTACTTTCATCAACGTGGAAGCCCCCTCCCACACCACATACACAATATAGAACTGCAACAGCAATCCGATGATATTAAAGTCCGGCAATATGCCGATAATAATCTGGAGCAAGAAAAGAACAACCAGCGCATAGCCCGCAAACTGTTGCGTCAACGGCATGTCACTGTCCATCATAAACATTTTAACGCGCATCCCATTTATGAGATACGCCGCCAAGAAATATCCTCCAAAGAGGGATACTGCCGCCGCGCAACATTGCGTCATGGCATATTGAAAACTCTCGGGACCGCCCCATCCCTTCGCCAGCAAAGAACCGATGAAGACGGACAATCCACATAAACCAATCATAGGATAGACAAAAGCAGTAAATACTTTTCGCCTATCCTCTTCCAAACGAATTTCCTCCCAGGCCTTGGCCGGAGAGGAAATCAGTAACATTGCTATATGGAATAATGCTTTATAATCCAAATTATTTAATTGTATATTCCCACACTTGTTCAGTAGCTCCTTCCAAAGAATTCTTCGAAGTATTAACCTGACCTACCAACTTAATCTTAGTCGGCTTTTGTTTCGCTTTAGATTGAAATGCATACAGTGCAGAAGTTAATGGATATGCCTTAATCGTGGAAGTATATGCATCGCGTTTAACCTCCTCCTCACTTGTTTCTGTAATTACATGATTAAGAGTCAAAACAAGTTCTTCATCTCCCTCCTTAATACTTTCTAAATCATAAGTAAGTACAAAAGCATGTTTTGCTAACTCTTCTTTTTGCTTTTCATCGCCAGTTACCTGTTTTACCCAATATACAGGTCTTACATACAAATATTCATTATCAAAGATAACAGCCGGATCTATATTCACACTCCCTGTCGAGGAAGATACAATACCGGAAAAAGCGTATAAAGCCGAGTTTGCTTTGGTAGATTCAGAAATACCGGTTGGTCCTTCAGAGCTCTTTGCATTTAAGGCAATCGGTTCAATGCCGTTCCAAACTGTTACATTTATAGAAGGTGCATCAACTGATTGTTCTTCCGTATTAAATTGGAAATATAGCATATAAAGTTCTCCTACATTAAAAGACGCTGTAGAGGAACCTGATAAAACTAATTTTTGTCCATTAATAGTCTGAAAAGTGGGAGGATAGAAATTCACACACTTAACAGGAAAAGCATCACTATATATAGGATCACTTTCGCTATTTAAGCATGAAGATAAAGAAACACCCATTATTAAGGTAAGGGCAACCATCCAGATTTTTAATTTAGCCATTTTCATTGTTCTATAAATATTAGAGTTTGCAAATTTAGATAAAAGAATCGAGTTGCATAGCACTCTCCTCGTTTTTTCATTGTTTTTAAGAGTAAATGAAATATTAATCTAAATACTGCACCCCTGCCTCCTATTTAACATCAATTCACAAACAGCGTAACATCAGAGAAAGGAAAAAGTGTAGTAACCAAACAGTGTACTTGTGGCGAACATCTTCCCAACAGCAGATAAATAGCAATAAAGTTAAAGTAAAACATTACTTTGCCTTAACCTTTTTATCACTATGCCTTATTCTAATCTTTGTTTTCCAATTGCGGGCTGTTCAGCCCACAATTGGAAAACGGATAGCCCACAGATGGAAACCAACGGGCCCATAATTGGGGGATAGAGTTTTAGTTTAGACCTAACCACATTTTAAATTAAGGGTATGTACTTTTAGGAGTAAAGGAAAAGAGATCTTTCTTCAGTCATTTACGGATAAATCCTAAGGAAGAAAGGGAGAAAATACGATTTTGAGAGGAAAAAGCCCTACATTAGAGATAATAAGACCCAAAAATGCTGCTTTTTCACACAAAATACCTCTATTCAACATTTATCGAATTATCAACTGTCAGACAAGAAGATAAGTCTTTTTTTTGTAAATATTCTACAAAAAGTGGTGTAGATAAACTGTTTATCTACACCACTTTTCAGCTTACCTACACATGCCTCCCCCTCCCATCAGCAAAGGGTTTCAGTCACATGGATGTAGGTGTGCAGACAAGATTGTCAAAAAACTCTCTTGTCAGACGATTTTAGCAAACAGTTCCAGATGTTCATCTACATAACTGGCTACCATAGCTGTGATTCCTTCCTCTTTCTCCAAAAATTCTTCTTCCAGTTCGTCGAAAGCTTCATATTGCTCGTACATAGCCATAAATTCATCATCTGTACGTTCCCGTTCCAAATCTTCACGATGGGCATCATAAATCTTTTTAGCTCTATATACCAGTTTGCCGAAATCTTCTGCTCCCCACAGACGCATCACTTTAGCAAACGGATTGGCAAAAATATAACCACCATACCCATTCTGTATCAACTGGCAGAAGCCACCATCCATTACTTCATCACGGAATATCCGGTAAGCAAGCAAAGTGTGCTGCTCACCTGTCAGCAACGGCATGGATTCAGCGGTTAGTTCACCACCTATCACTTCTTTATATCTATCGGTAAATACCTGAATAAAAGTATCCATTCCCTCGCCTGCGGCTTTGCGCAAGGCGGCATCAGTAATTTCTATCATAGTCTTCTTATATGTTAAAGTGATTTTTTAAGTAATCTTCCTTTCTGCGTTAAACGATATTTCTGCAAGCGGCTATTCGGCTTATCAGGTATTGTCATTTCGATAACTTCCGAATCTAAAGCTGCTTTTAAATAAAGCAGACGAAAATTCTCTCTATCAGAGAGTTGCAATTTCTCCTGCAACTCTTGTCTATTCATTTCTTTATCCAATACTCTTATCAGTTCCCTCACTTGCGGGGTGACTTGCGGGGTGACTTGCGGGGTGACTTTTTCCGTACTAGGAAATATCATCCGCAAAAAGTTTTCCGTGAACTTAAAACATTCCTTTCCATAACTTTTTAAAATACGAGGAACACCGGAACCTAAATGCTCAACCAAATCCAAGTCTCTAAAAACACGCATTAATTCTTTATTGCGAGGCACAGAGTAGCCTTCAAAGAATTCCTTTTCGGTTATGCCCTGCGGTAAACTACCGAATGAGGTGATTTCAATTCTGTCATCAAAAAATTCAAACTTTGGCGGTATTTCCGAAGTATAATCATTGTGAACCATTGCATTTATTACGGCCTCGCGCAAAGCTACAGGGTTCCAAAGCTTTTTCTCTTCACGTTCTTTAGGAGTAATTTTAGCTAATGTCTTATTCTCTACACCTATTTTATCTAACACTTGCTTCGTAGCTTTTATTAATGAGCAATAGCCATATTCGTTATTTTCAATCAAGTCCACCCTATCAAGGCCATCGTACTTTGCTACTTTTACAGAAATCCCATTAACATCAGACAGCAAGTAAGCTACATAATTATAACCACCATCTTCTGTAAGTAATTCAAGATTAGACGCAAAATGCTGATTTAAAGTCTTATTGGCTCCTTCATAGTATATTTTAAGCTGTTCAAATGTAAGATTCTGATTGGAAGATCTGATCTTGCCTATAGAATTACAAGTTCGTTTCGCAAAAAGGGACTCGATCATTCTCACCGGCATAGGCTCGGCAGCAGTCCCAACGCGAATGAATGTACCCTTTTCTGACATTCCAAGTTTTTTAATGTAATAGGGTTTCTCTGTTCCACTCGCAAAAGTTATTTTAATTACATCCTTAGAATCAATATTTGCTACAGCCACATCAAACAATCCCATGCAAGAAGGCATAATATTATTCTTCAGACGATCTTTTATTCTTAACATATCTCCATCGATGTCATCAACACCAATAGGAGTTCCAGTTTTATGAACACCAATATATATCACTCCCCCCTCAAGATAATTTAAAAAAGCTACAGCTTCTTTTTCTAAATCATCTGTAAGATACTGCTTATATTCAGTACGATTGGTTTCTGATGTCATATCACTTTCATCTTAAACATTACTATCTTTGCGATCTTAATGCCCACAAAGATAGTAATATTTAGATGTAGTATGAAAAGTGTCCCTACAATTTCCGCAGAATTCCTTTATCTCCCACAACGAAGTAAGTATTCTTATCAATCAGCAATGCACGACCACGTTTCTTCTTGCGATTCTCTTTATTATCCACATTGACACCTATCACTTTACCATCATAAAAAGTAGAAATATCCTTAAAGATGGTATGCCCTACGATAATGTGTTTGGCTTTATAGCGTTCCATCACCATTTGCAGGCTGTCCTGTGCCATTGGATGATACTTGGCATCTGTACGCACAAGACCACGATACCAGATAGGACCATCGTTACCATACAGAAATGCGGTCAATGGAGAAAGAGCCCTGCGTTCTTTCTTATTCATGAAAAGGGCTTTGCTCATTTCTTCGTTCACGGTAGGAATGCTTAAATTATGATCATAAAAATTCTTGCCTAATCCGGCATGAACATAAAGGTCGCTGCCAATGGTCTGCATCGTATTGCGAGTTCCTAACCATTTACCCAATTCCGTATCGGGTCCAAAAAGTTTAGGGTAATCCATATTCAATTTCTGTGCCAGCACTTTATATTTATCTTTCGTATAACGCAAGTCATTGGCCAATACCAACGGCTCATGATTCCCTAACAGGAAAGAAACCGTTCCACCCGCTTTTGCAGCCTCATCTTCCAACTTATAAAACAGCCAGAATATTTGCGATACATCTTTTCCACGATCGAAAATATCACCGATAACCATCAGGTGATTATTACCAAAGCTCCAATTATAGTTTTTATCGATAACCTCATTGCCCTGCAATAAGCTAATAACACAATCCAACCTACCGTGCGGGTCGGACATAACAAACACTTTCTCCGGTTGCCGATATTGCCAATCGGGACGTTTCACAGGATGCAATTTCACATCAAACGGAAACCGCCCCTTATGATCTACCACATGCAAGGTAAAATCTTCGAGTAGCGCAACATAAGTCCTATCGGTAATCTTCCCTTTCTTATCGACACTGATCACACGCGTTTTACCATCAGGCTGATAAAGCACATACGGGCCATCAGCCGATAACTCTTCTTTTTTCTCTTTGTCTTTCTTCTTACCGTCTGAATCAAAAGTTCCGGCACTCAGGCCGGAACTGATGAACATTAGAGTAAATGCGATAAGAAAGTACTTCGTGAAACTTGTCTTACTCGTCATATATCATTTATTAAAATTACCTTCCACCATATCCAGGATTCTGTTCCATATTAGGATTGGCATCCATTTCCTTCTTGGGGATAGGAAGTACAATCATATAGAAATTCCAGTCATAGGTCATATACTTCGTATCATGTTTGGTTTTACTCAGATTACTGTCTTTTACATCCTTACGCTCTACTGTCAATCCATTTCTGATAACGTCATACATGCGGTGTCCTTCGGCAACCAGTTCTTTACGGCGTTCGTTCAGCACTCTCTCCAAAGTAATAGTCTGTCCCACCACAGTGTTATCCGGATTAGCACGCTTCACAATCGGATCGAGATACTTAACAGCAGCATCATTATCATTCTCCTTCACAGCTGCTTCGGCTGCATTCAGATAAGCCTCGGAAAGACGAATCAGCGGGATGTTGGCATCTTCAATATTCTCTTCACTCTGCGGCTGGTACTTATTTACATACGCATAGTATTTCTTATCGAAGCTCAGCAGCTTAAGACGTATATCCTTCGGGTCTTCCTTCAGGAACTGATAGAAAGAGCAAGTGATACACATATCATCGTAACCGTCATAAGAGTTGAGATACCCCATACTTTCTTTACCCGGACTGTCAGTAGTGAGATTTACGATTTCGAACAATACTTCGCCTGGTTTAGAGGCTGAAGCATCTTCTCCCCAAGCCGTGGGGTAATCTTCATTGGTCCACAAAGCGTATTTATTCTTTTCAGCTCCTGTAATAGCATCGCTCGCCATTTTTAAAGCATTGGCATTTTCACCCTTGTAGAGATACACACGACTGAGAAGTACCATTGCACCCCATTTATTTATTTTACCCTTATTGAATTTTTCGCCCAATAAAGAAATACTTTGAGTAAGATCATCGATTATCTTCGTATAGCATTGAGCTACTGTGTTACGTGTCGGCTTGCTATCAATCGTGGACAGCCCTTCTATAATAGGTACACCCAGCGATGCCCCGTTATCTTTCAGATACGGATAACCGAAAATACGGGTCAGATCGAACAATGCCAGACCACGGATGGCCAGTGCCTCTCCTTTCAGATCATCCCGATACGCCTTGTCTTCTTCATCAATAGCCAGTTTATCAATGTTCATCAAAATCAGATTACAATTCTGAATGATAGAATAAAGATAAGACCAATGACTGGAAGGGTTATCATCCTTGGTAAAATTAAAACGGTAATAGTTGGCCACACGCTTAGTAGAGCTAACAGCCTGCATATCATCACCCGTCACATCTCCATAATATACCAGGCGCCCGGAGTAAGCATCCGAACTCTGCATCGTACTGTAGATACCGTTCAGAGTAAACTCAACATCCGACAATATCTTAATACTGGTTTCAGTATCTACCGAAGTGGAAGGTTCCAAATCCAACCAGCTGTTCCCGCAAGAAGTAGCGATGAACAACATGGAACTGATAAATAAATATTTTAATGGTTTCATAATATATCGTTTTTATCGGGTTAGAAATTTACATTAATACCAAAAGTTACAGTCTTCAAAGGAGGAGTTCCCCAGATGGCAGTACCGCCACTCACCGCTTCCGGATCATAAAAGTCATATGCCGCCCATGTCCAGAGGTTATTGGCCGATGCATACAAACGTACGTTCTCGATACCGATTTTCTGTGTCCAGTCCTTCGGAACGGTGAAGCCGAATGTCAGCGTCTTCAAGCGGATAAAGTCAGTGCTGTGCAGACGGCGGGTAGTCGTTACTTTATTCATTGCTACAGAAGGTTTCTCGTAGAATAACTCATACTTTGTAACATCTCCCGGCTTCTTCCAACTGTCTTTATAGTAAGACGGAATGTTAGCTTCCAGGTCATTACCACCATGCTCGGTTTTCTGTGCCCAGTTGTCGTAAGAATAACCACCAAACTGATAAGAGAACATAAAGTTCAGATCGAACCATTTATAGCGCAACGTATTTGATAAACCGCCTATAGCATTCGGCTCTGCATGTTTATCAAGCACAATAGCATGAGCTTTATTGATTTCTTCGGTGATGTCTTTAATGTAATTTCCATTTTCGTCCACATCATTCGTATAGAATTGGGGAGCACCGGTTTCCGGATTGATACCTGCAAATTCAATCATATAGAAAGTACGGTATGATTTTCCTACTTTACGAATCTGAGAACCACTCTTAATTTCCGTCTGCATACCATCCAGAGTTACAATCTTATTCTTGTTATGCGAAATATTGAATGTTGTATTCCATGAGAAATCCTTAGTCTGAATGTTAGTTGAGCTGATTTCCAACTCCACACCTTTATTCTTCACTTCACCGATATTCATCAGGTAACTGCCAAAACCGGTGGTCATAGAAATAGGACGGTCCATCAACAGGTTCTTGGTGGTACGGGTATAATACTCCAAAGTAACGTTAATACGGTTCCACAAGGCGAAGTCCAAACCCAGATTCAGATTATAGTTAGTCTCCCACTGCAAGTCGTCATTCCGCAGCTGCGACTGAATGATGCCCGGTTGTTCCAGATAACCGTTAGTCAGGCTGCTCAATCCCATATATCCGAAGTAATCGGAAGGAAGGGTACCATTCACACCATAAGACGCGCGTATTTTTAAATCAGTCAACCAATCTTTAGTTGGAGACATGAATTCTTCCTCAATAATACGCCAAGCACCGGATAAAGACCAGAAATTACCCCAACGGTTATCTCTTTGGAAACGGGAACTACCATCCGTACGGAAACTGCCGCCTAAATAGTATTTGTTCTTATAATCATAGTTCAAACGCATCAAGTAAGAAACCATACGTGTCCGGGTATCATTACCACCGACCGATTCCGTCTTCATACCGTTACTGATTTGATTTCTATCGTGAGTTGCAAAGTTAGTGGCATATCCTGACAGATAATCCCGGTATTGATCATCTATTTCGTAACCTACCAGTGCATCAATATGATGATCCTCAGCAATTGTAGTTTTATAACTCAACTGATTGGCCCATACCATTTTATTGTATTCATAATACTTCTTGCTCATGCCACCGTTGATATCATCACCGTTGGAAGTACGCGGATCACTCCAGTCTTTACCTTTCGTAATTACATAGTCATAACTGAAAGTAGACTTAAACTTCAGGTCCTTGATAAATTCATATTCACCATAGATGGTGTTGAACGTACGGGTCACATATTCGCGTTGATAATCGTAAGTTGCCGACAACAACGGGTTACGGTCACCAATACGGATCAAGTCACGATTCCAACTACCGTCTTCATTATATATAGGATCAGAAGGTACCACAGCATTACGTGAGGTGTAGAAAGGGGAAGAATAAGAAGTACCTTCACTATATACGTCCTGGTTAACCGTAGCAAACAAGACATTGGCTCCCAATTTCAGTTTGCTGGTAGCTTGAAAATCCACATTCAAGCGTCCGCTGATACGTTCCAGACCTGAGTTGATGGCAATACCGTCTTGCTTCAGATAAGAAAGTGAAGAGTAATACTTGAACCGATCCGTTCCTCCTGAAAGAGAAGCTTCATAAGACTGGTGATTTCCTTTCTTGAACAGAACATCATCCCAATCCGTATATCCACACCAGGGAACCGGAGCATAGTCATCAATTTTCCCATCGGCATAAGCCATTGCATCAACTTCACTCTTACCTTTCTTTATCTGTCCGGCTACCAAACCGTCATAGATATACTGACGACGCTCTTCTCCACCCATAATCGGACGATAATCCATGGCAAAATCAGAACTACCCCAATCGGCCTTCAATGAAATGGATGGCTTTCCCGCCTTACCTTTCTTCGTCGTAATCAGCACGACACCATTTGCGGCACGCGAACCGTAAAGTGAAGCGGCAGCAGCATCTTTTATCACCGTAACGCTTTCAATATCAGAGCTATTAATGGTAGACATAATATCAAGACCGGCATCCGAACTCATTGTATTAATGGTACCTGAGCGCATCGGCACTCCATCTATGACATAAAGGGGCGAGTTACTGGCATTGAAAGAACCCATACCACGGATTCTCAATGAAGAAGACGCACCCGGCTGACCAGAGGAAGAAGTGAACTGCACGCCCGGCGCATTGCCTTGAAGCAGGTCTTTAAAAGAAATAGCCGGAACGTCCTTTAAAGTTTCTCCCTTTACACTGGCAGCAGAACCGGCATAAGCAGATTTCTTGAAAGTACCGTAACCAGTGACTACCACTTCTTCCATCAGGTTATTATCTGGCACCATCTCCACTTTAACCGTCCTTGCAGAAGTTACCTTGATCTCCTGGCGGATATAGCCGATATAGGAGACAACCAAAGTAACCGGAAGGTGATCTACATCAAGAGAAAAATGACCATCCAGGTCGGTGGTGCAACCGTTAGTAGTGCCTTTCACTATCACATTGGCTCCAATTACAGCCTCACCCGTTTCATCTACAACGGTTCCATTTACTTTAGTCTTTTGCTGGGGAGCAGCTACAGCTTCAACTTTAGAAACCGATTTGATAGCAATGACTCCATCATGAACCGTATAAGTCAGTCCACTGCCTTTCAGGCATTTTTCCAGTACATCAGCTATTTTTTCATGGTTTACAATCAAGTTTGCTACTTTCACCTTTTTCACATCTTCAGTGCTATACACAAACGTGAAATCTGTTTGTCGCTGAACTTCCCACAATACTTCGCCAAGAGTGGCATTCTTAAAGGTTGCAGTGACAGTGGTTTGTGCAAATACGGTATTGGCAGCCTGCATAAAACCGGTAACTGTGAAACAAAAAAACAGCAACGTTATCCATAAACGTCTACTACTTCTTTCAGCTTGATTCTTGTGTCCTTTCTTGCTCATAGTAATCATTTTTTGGTTAATTATAGAATGTTATTGTATTACCTTCGATTTTCACATGCACTTCTTCCGTCTTTTCCAGCAACTTGACGAAAGGAGTTATCTCTTCATAACGGTTCAGGTTACAACCGAAACGTATATTCTTAAGTCCTTCATTTTCATAAATCACATTCATGTCATACCAACGGGAAAGTATCTTCATGATATCTTCCAGACGCTGGTCCTTAAAATTGATCTTTCCCTTTACCCATGAAGTATAGAACGAAGTATCCACCGTTCGCACCTGTATGGAATTGCCACCCGAAACAATGGTGGCCTGTTGAGACGGTTTCAGAACAAGGCTTTCACCTTTTTCGGCACTGACCCTTACCGAACCGTTGACCAAAGTTGTCTGATATTCTTCATTGAGATAAGCGGAGATATTGAAGGTTGTGCCCAATACTTCAACTTGCATACCATTGACGTTTACAATAAAAGGCTGCCCGGTTTTGCTCACTTCAAAATATGCTTCGCCTTGCAGTTCTACTTCTCTTTTACCCGTAGTAAAAGCAACCGGAAAACGGAGGCTGCTCATTGAGTTCAAATGAACCTTTGTCCCGTCACTCAGCACCAACGCATACTCACCGCCACGCGGAATTTCCACCTTATTATATACAGGTTTTACCTGAACGGATGTGGTTTGTGCCAGTTGATAATTCAAAGTAGTCGAATCTACCTGAATATGTGTCCCTTCTATCTTCTGCAAAGCATCTGCCGTTTCTTTATCCAAATTGATTGTTTCTCCATTATCTAAAGTCAATATCGCTTTGGCAGCCCCCGGCAATATGGGCTGAGCAATCAGTACGGACTTATCAGAAGAATGACCATGATCAGTATACTTCAGTGTAATGCCTACCAAAAAGACAGGGACTAAAACAGCGGCGGCATAACGGAGTATTTTCATCATTCGTTCCCGGTTATTGCTTTTCCTAATACGCTTTTGTACTTCCAGCCAGCCGGTTGCGACATCAAATGACACACCTTTCTCCACATGTTTCTTAAGATTCTCTTTACTGCATATTTTCTGGAAGAGAGCTTCGTGGGCAGAATCTTCCTTTCGCCAACTCTCCAATTGAGCGCTCTCTTCAGGAGTGATTTCACCGGATAAGTGCCTGGCTATAATATTAGCTATATAAAAATCCTGTTTTATCATAAATTGAACTTTTTTCGTTGTCTTTTATTATAAAACAGGAGTAATTAAAATCATGGTGAATCAAAAAGCACTTTTTTTTTAATAAACCGGAATTTAGCTTATTTTTGTCACTTAAACTCAATACATAAATCTTATGCCGATATTCTTCATTATTCTTATCACTGTATACCTTGGCGGAAACACCTATATATTTTACAGGGGTGCGCAAGCGTTATCCGGTCTTCCCGGTGGATTTAAAATATCATTGGCCATCTTGTTCTGGCTCGCGACTTTATCCATCGTAGGAACTATGCTAACCCGCAATATAAAAATGCCGGTTTTCTTATCCCATACCATGTATGAAGTAGGAACCGGCTGGCTGATATTCACTTTATACATGGTTTTGTTCCTGCTCGCGTTTGATCTGCTGAAACTCTACCGTGTCCCCGTCAACTACGGTTTCATCCTCTCTCTTATATTCACGGTCGTCTTATTAGGATATGGATACTATAATTACCATCATCCTAAGACAAATACAATCAACATCGCCCTCGACAAACCTTTAGCCGGTGACGCAAAACCGATTAAGATAGTTGCCGTAAGCGATCTGCATTTGGGTAATGGAACTGGGAAAACAGCCTTGAAACGGTATGTAAAAATGATTAATGAACAAAATCCCGATTTGATATTGATCGCAGGAGATTTAATTGATAACAGCGTAGTACCTCTTTACACTGAAAAGATGATGGAGGAACTGTCGGAATTAAAAGTTCCGCTGGGTGTTTATATGGTTCCCGGAAATCACGAATATATCAGTGGTATTAAGGCAAGCGCCCGATTCATACAAGATACCCCCATACAGTTGCTGCGCGATTCAGTAGTAACGCTTCCCAACGGCATACAGCTGATAGGACGCGACGACCGGTCGAACACAGCCCGCCGCTCCTTGCAAGAGTTGATGGCCGGGATAGATAAAAGTAAACCCATCATCTTGCTGGATCATCAGCCGTATAAACTAACCGAAAGTGAGGCAGCCGGTGTAGATTTACAGTTCAGCGGACATACACACCGTGGACAAGTATGGCCCATGAGTTGGGTGACAGACTATATCTATGAACAAAGCCATGGCTATCGGCAGTGGGGAAACAGCCACATATACGTCTCCAGCGGATTATCTCTTTGGGGACCGCCTTTCAGAATAGGAACGGAAAGTGATATGGCCGTATTCTATTTATCGACGAAAAAATAAAAGCTTCTCAAAGCCCGAACCGTATCCGCTCCGTACCTGCTCCGTATCATCTCCGTATCTATACGAACGGACTTGGTACGGACTTAGTACGGACTTGGTACGGAGATGACACGGAGATGGTATGGAGATAATACAGACCGGCTACGGAAAAAAAACTGAAACTACGTTTATTTTTAACCGGCCGCTTACAAATAGAAGAGAATAAGGAAATAGTAATAGTCTTTCAGATATATACGAAGCTTTTTATAGGCAATCTTTTTAAGGGTATGTACCGTTTCAACGGATACATTTAGGTACTCAGCTATTTCTCCATTCTTTTTTCCTTCCATGGCCAATCGCATGATAGCCCGCATCTGACCGGGAAGCTTATCAATGGCATCCGTCAGCATCCGATAAGTTTCTTCTTCGACTACTGCATCATGGAAAAAAGAATCTTTCCTTTTCTCAATTACTTTCTGAGCATATTCAAATACCACTTTAGAATGTTCCAGTTCATTGAGAGCCTTATTACGTACAGCAGTATAAAGGAAAGATTTAACCTGGTGCAAATAAAAAAAATCTTCTCTGATCTGCCACAACTTAGCAAAAGAATCCTGCACAATATCTGCAGAGACTTCCTCATTCTCGGTATATTGATTTGCAAACAAACAAAGCGCCACATAATATTTATCAAAAACATTATGGAACTCCCGTTCATCAAGCCTAATACTAATAAATGTATGAGAAGTTTCTGTAACCACCAGCTTTTTATTTTCTCTATTCTAATGCGAAAATAGGAAAAATTTATTAAAAAATGACACAGTAAGACCTAAACTTCCACATAGAAAAAGAATTTATCGACATTCATTGCTCAGAAAACGCATACTTTTGTCCCACTCAGAATATAAATCATAAAACCATGAAAAGAAACTACGCACTTCTATTTATCATTCTTTTATGTGCAGTCTTTACACAAGCCCAAACTACTCCCGCCTTTCCCGGTGCTGAGGGATTGGCCCATTACACCACTACCGGAGGACGCGGCGGAGACGTTTATCACGTCACAAATCTGAATGACAGTGGAAGCGGCTCACTACGCGAAGGTCTCAAAAAAGGTAACCACACGATTGTGTTCGATGTATCCGGTACCATCAGCCTGCTCGGCACCCTTGAAATTAAGAATGCTAATATCACTATTGCCACCCGGTGATGGCATCTGTCTGAAAAATTACTCAGTGGCAGTGAAGGCCGATAATGTTATCATCCGTTTTATCCGCTGCCGTATGGGCGACAAGAAAAAGACGGAAGATGATGCTTTGTGGGGACGCAACCATCATAACATCATCATCGACCATTGCACCATGAGCTGGAGTACCGACGAATGTTCTTATCGACATTTATGATTTATCGGGACGAATCATAACCTCACATCAAAGTCTTGACGAACAGGCCGAATACGCTCTTACCGAACCTGCCGTCATCAAGATTTATTCCGGAGGGAAAAAGTACAGTTTCAAAAGTCCCCGTTAATTTTATTGTAATGTGGAGATTGCAATACACAGAACCACTGTCTCTTATTATCTATTTTTATAAAAAAAGTCAGATAACTCGATTTGCATAAATAAAGAAAAGGAGTAACTTTGCGAGCGATTTTAGAAAGAGGATTACGTTTTTTAATTTATATAACTTAAAAAAAGAGCTAATTATGACTTATTCACACGAAGTGGAACACATGTGTGTTGTAAAGAAGGGTCCTAACCACGGACCGGCTCCCATACCCGAAGAAGGCAAATGGGTAAAATCAAAAGAAATAGTTGATATTTCAGGTTTAACACATGGTGTAGGTTGGTGTGCTCCTCAACAAGGTGCTTGTAAACTGACTTTGAACGTAAAAGAAGGTATCATTCAGGAAGCATTGGTTGAAACAATCGGTTGCTCCGGTATGACTCACTCAGCGGCTATGGCTGCCGAAATCCTTCCGGGCAAGACAATACTTGAAGCATTGAATACTGACCTTGTTTGCGACGCTATCAATACAGCAATGCGCGAACTTTTCCTGCAAATCGTTTACGGACGTACTCAGTCAGCTTTCTCAGAAGGCGGTTTGATTATCGGTGCAGGTTTGGAAGACTTGGGTAAAGGTCTGCGTAGTCAGGTAGGTACACTGTACGGTACTTTGGCAAAAGGTCCTCGTTACCTGGAAATGGCCGAAGGTTACATCAAAAATATCTTCTTGGATAAGAATGACGAGATCTGCGGATACGAATTCGTTCACATGGGTAAATTCATGGATGAAATCAAGAAGGGTACAGATGCTAACGAAGCATTGAAGAAAGTTACCGGTACTTACGGTCGCGTAACACCTGAGCAGGGAGCAGTTAAACATATTGATCCACGTCACGAATAATATAAGGAGGAAAGAAATTATGATTAGAGAAGTAAAATTTGAAAGTCAAGACCGTCGTATCAAAGGTATCATTGCTGCCTTGAACGCTAACGGCATCAAAGACATCGAGGAAGCTAACGCCATCTGCGACGCTGCCGGACTTGATCCTTATAAAACGTGTGAAGAAACTCAACCGATCTGTTTCGAAAATGCAAAGTGGGCTTACGTAGTAGGTGCAGCTATCGCTATCAAGAAAGGTTGCAAGAATGCTGCTGACGCTGCCGAAGCTATCGGTATCGGTCTGCAAGCTTTCTGCATCCCGGGTTCTGTAGCCGACGACCGTAAGGTTGGTATCGGTCATGGTAACCTGGCAGCTATGTTGCTGCGCGAGGAGACTAAGTGTTTTGCTTTCTTGGCAGGTCACGAGTCATTTGCTGCTGCAGAAGGTGCTATCAAAATTGCCGCTAAAGCAGACAAGGTACGTAAAGAACCTCTGCGTTGTATCCTGAACGGTTTGGGTAAGGATGCTGCACAGATCATCTCTCGTATCAATGGCTTTACTTATGTACAAACTCAATTCGACTACTATACTTCTGAACTGAAAGTTGTTCGCGAAATCGCTTACTCTGACGGCGAGCGTGCCAAAGTAAAATGCTACGGTTGCGACGACGTTCGTGAAGGTGTAGCTGTTATGTGGAAAGAAGGCGTAGACGTTTCTATCACTGGTAACTCTACTAACCCGACCCGTTTCCAACACCCGGTTGCAGGTACTTATAAGAAAGAGCGTATGCTTGCTGGTAAACCTTATTTCTCAGTTGCTTCCGGTGGTGGTACAGGCCGTACTCTTCACCCGGATAACATGGCAGCCGGTCCGGCTTCTTATGGCATGACAGATACAATGGGTCGTATGCACTCAGACGCTCAGTTCGCTGGTTCTTCATCAGTTCCTGCTCACGTAGAAATGATGGGATTCCTGGGAATTGGTAACAACCCGATGGTAGGTTGTACAGTAGCTTGTGCGGTAGACGTAGCTCAGGCTTTGAGCAAGTAAATAATTACTTAATTAAAATAATAAATCCCTGTAATCAATAAGGTTATAGGGATTTTTATTTTAAACACAACAGCTTAACATATTACATAATTCTAAAAGTGAAGTTCTATAATGAACAATACGGTAATATCTCTATTAAATTCTTGTAATTTTTGACTACAGACATCTTCCATACATATAGTAAAATTGTAGATTTTGACTAATAAACAAGAATTTTCGAACAATAAAACAAGAATTTAGTTGTATATTTAATAATTATACAATACCTTTGCAGTTGTTTATTATGATCATTTTCTACGAACGTCAACCGAACACTGATTTCTCTTGCATTTGTAAGGATCACACATAGACCGGAAAAAGAAACGCGAATTATCTCTAAACACTAAATAATATGTGGAAAAAATTATTAGGAACTACTCTAATTGCTGCATTTGCATTAGGCAGTTGCACAGACAAAGATGTTTATCAAGGCCCTAAGGAAGATGAAAAAGAATTCAACACCTTCCCCTTCTCTACTGTACAAAAGGACGTAAACTTAAATGTGAATTACGTAAATGGTGCTGTACAATCAAATGTTTATTTTGAAGTGTATGATGAAATGCCTGTCGCCGAAAGCGAATATGGTACTTATACCAAACGTCAGGATGTAAATTACCTGTTTGCTGCCTATACCAAAGAAGACGGTACTTACCAAGGTAAACTGGAATTGCCTTCATACCTGACAAAGGTATATATCTATTCTCCAGCTTTCTTTGCACAAACTTTGATGGAGGCAAATGTCGTGGATGGAAGTATCGAAGCAACAGATAACACTAGTACTGATACTCGTACAATTACTAACACCAGTTACCCATACGACAGCTACCTGGTAAGTAGTAAATATGGAAATGAGGTCTGGAAAACCTGGTTAGGTACATACAATAGGTACCAAAACGGAAATATCAATTATAAGTACAATGGCAATCTGGCAGCAACTAAAAAGGATGGTTTATATACTGCGCACACCCGTATTATAAACTCTCATACAACTTGCCCACAAGAATATCGCGGTTATTCGGATATGTACGTCAACAAAGATGCTGAAGTAGTAGTTACATTTCTGGGACAAAATACTTGTTGGACCTGTTCATTGGGATATTATTATTATAAAGACGGGGAACAACCAAAGGACTTAAATGACGCCCATGTTATCATGTTGTTTCCTAATACCCAAGATGGCAGCTGGTTTAATAACCCCACTCAAGCAAAGAAAAGTGCCGGTATTGATCCGCTGACTGCAGTACAACTGATGTATTATCCCAATATTGCAACCGGAAGTAAAGAAGGAGCAACAACAACCTTCCCGGCAGGTTACAGAATCGGCTTTGTTCTGGCAACCAATGGTTGGAACAATCATGTTAGCGGCTTTAGCGGATACAAAAAATATCGCGCCGCCACCTCAAGTGGTTTGAGTTTAAACAACAAAGGTGTGAAGTTTGAAGAACCGCGTACTGCTGTTTATAGATATGGTGACTGGATATTGACTTCTTTTGAAGATTATATGACTGACGAGAATTTCAGCGATGTGGTCATTACTTTAAAATCTAATCCGGTAGACGCCATCACCGATATTCCTGTAACTAATCCTGATGAAGACAAGACAAGCATTGATTTCCTGAAAGGTACATACGCATTCGAAGACCTTTGGCCAAGCCAGGGAGATTATGATATGAATGATGTAGTCGTAAGATATAACTATGGCAGCACTTTCGATGAAAAGAATCTGATATATTCCGAATCATTTACTTTCAAGACTTTTCAAAATATAGCCAGTAATCAGAACGGTTTAGCATTCCGTCTCAAAACGGAAGGAAATATAGAATCTACCTCCTACTCTATTCGCCAACAAGGTGAAAAGGAATTTACAGAAGCCACATTTGAATACGAGCCTCAGGATAATGTATACCTTTTGACTACAAATGTGAAAGAAAATATGGGAACAGAATATAAGGTTACCGTTAATTACAGTAAACCCATTTCAAAGCAATCTGAAGCCCAAGCTTTTATATTCAAAAATGATGCAGACGGTTTGCGATGGGAAGTGCATGTTCCTCAGGAAATGCCGACATCCAAAATAAACAAGAAGTACTTTGGACAGGGAGACGATGCATCTAAACCCAATCAGAGTATATACTATGTACGTAAAGGTAATTACCCATTTGCATTTTTCCTGAGCCGGGCAACAGAAAGCGATTTAAGTAAATTGCTGGATGGTGCTAATGAAAAAACAGCTATCAATCTGTTATATAGTGGGTATGACGGTTGGGTAAACAGTAATGGCGAAAAGAACAAAGACTGGTATAAGAAATAAAAAATCTAAAAAAGAATCGCTCAGTATATCTCAAAGAAAAAACTGAGAACGTATTAGAAAGTATAAAGAGAGTGTCTGCTTGCTAGCTGACACTCTCTTTTTATTTATACAGATCATGAATTTCCCCAAAGGACATTCTTTATTCAGCCTGGCTTATTCATTGAACCAATCAATTTTTTTAGAAAAATACATCACCATAGCCAATATCACAAACAATCCGAGACTACCGGCAAGCAGTGCAAAAGTCTCTAACTGTATAAGAATGAAAACATAAATATAGAGCACACTAAGCAGACCTGCCATAATAAACGCCGGTTTCTTTCTTTTAATAATCCCCAGCATATAACCTCCTACCAGCACAATCGTAAGCACTGATGCCACCAGATATGCCATACTGAAACCTATATGTTCGGACATGGACAACAACAAACTATAGAACAGACAAAGTGCCAAACCGACTAACAGATATTGCAAAGCATGAATACGGGTTTTCTCCATTATCTCCGTAAAGAATATCACTGTAAAGGTCAACAGAATAATCAGGATAGCATATTTAGTGGAACGCATGGACTGCTGGTACTGTTCTACCGGCATTTTCAGATTAACTCCGAAGTTAGAGTTCTGAATATCTTTGATACTGGCATTCTGATAATTTATAAACACTTGCGGATAATTTCTGTTCAGGTTCAACACTTGCCATTGAGCTGAGAAATCTTTCTCGGTAATCTCCCGCTTCTCCGGCAGGTAATTACCATCAAAACTTGGAGTATTCCAGTTTGCTTTCAAGGCAACTTTCGTAGTTTTACCCAAGGGAGTAAAATAAATGGATTGAGATCCTTTCAGCTTTATCTTCATTTCATAGGGTAACTTCCGGTCGTCTTTCAGAGCGGAAAGGTCGACAATGGCATGGACACCCATGTTTTCAATGCCGCGTCCATCCATCCCCGGCTCAAACATATAAACGGAATCGTTCAAAGTAATGCTAACCTGTTCGCTGAGACCACGCATATCAGTCAGGTTCAAGCATATTGCCGCTCTTTGATATTGAAGTGCATCCATGTCCACATTACTCTTGCGAAGTTCTTCCGAACTAAAAAATCCCTTGATTACCAACTCCGACTGATACACATTCACCTTATAAATTCCTCGCCGAAGAATCTCCGTACTCAACTGTCCGTCTATTGACAATTCGTCAGGAAGCAATGTAACATTTCCCATAGTCACCTTCTTCGTACCATTATCTTCCTGTGTGATAGGATACTTCAGATTGATGTAAGGTCCTGTAATTGTCTGCGCCAGACTCCACTTCTGACCGACTTCGGCAATAGCATCCGTCTGTGTTCGCCCGCGTTCCGAAATCATATCTTCGATCATAAACATCGGAATTAGTAGCAACAGAATAAGGAAAGCAATAACCACTACCTTGATAGATTTAGAGAAACGACGCAGGCAGCCACTTGCCTGTTTTCTCGTTTCATTCAGATTCTCTGCAAGATCTCCATTGAAATCTTCTTTCAAATTGTCATTCAAATTGTCCATAATAAAATAGAATTAAGTAAGATATTTAGTATTGTCCGGTTTTGTGCGAAGCCAAACATCTACGTTGATTTCAGAAAATTCTCCAATGCTTCTATGTGAGTTTTGAAAGCTTTCTTTCCTTCGGAAGTAGCCTGGAAAGATGTTTTCGGTTTCCTCCCCACAAAGCTCTTCTGACAAACGATATAACCCAGTTCCTCCAAAGCCCTTGTATGACTTGCCAGGTTACCGTCCGTCAATGAAAGTAATTCCTTAAGAGTATTGAAATCGGCATCTTCATTTACCATGAGAACTGCCATAATACCCAAGCGGACTTTACTTTCAAATGCCTTATTTATATTTTGAAATGCTTCTATCATCTATTATTTCCTTCTTTCGTACTGTAAATAAAACAACATGCCATATAAAATATGAAATCCACCAAAACCAATTGTCCAAAACATTAAACCATGCCCCTCAAAGAAACAATCTGTAATGCCCAGGCAAAGAAAAGCATATCCTAACCATGCTACATTGGAGTAAGTGAACTTAGACACATTGACCAAAGAAAGTCCATAGAAAAGTAACATCACAGAAGATACCAGCCCGTAATGTTCATGTAGCAGTAAAGCTATACAGAACAACCCTCCCGTCAACAACGGCAATGAAAAATTCCATGCAATACGATAGGTTAGTTTACTGAATAGCTTTTGTTGCATCTTCTTGGCCTTATACCAGGACAAGATACAGGCGGTAACAACTGAAACAGTCAAAACCAGTGAAGCAACCATTATCAGTCCTTCCCTATTATCTTCTGATCTTAATAACTGACCGGCCACATAAGCACCGGCTAATGCATACACTCCGGCCAAGACAGCCGTCATACCACTGAGAGATACGAACTTAGAAGATCTTTCCATCAATTCTTTTATCTCATTTACTGATTCTATTGCTTTATTTCTATCCATATAAAAGTACTTTGTGCTGCAAAGTAAAATATAAAAAATGAAAGAAACAAAGAATATCGAGGAAAAATGTATTCAATGAGATTAAGCCGCATAAAAATCACTATATTTGCAATCAACTAAATATCAACAGATAGCCTAATGATGAAACAATTAATTGCTTGTTGCGGATTAGATTGCGAAAGTTGCGATGCCCGCATAGCTACTGTCAGAGATGACAATGAGTTAAGAGAAAAAACAGCCCAACTGTGGAGTAAGCTGAACAATATACCGGAGATTACGGCAGATACCATTAATTGTATGGGCTGTCGTGTGGATGGAGTGAAAACGATGTATTGCAGCGATATGTGCGCAATCCGCAAATGCGTAAACGAAAAAGGGTTTAACACTTGTGGTGACTGTAAAGAATTGGATAACTGTCAGATAGTGGGTCCTATTTTTCAGCATACTCCCAGTGCTAAAGAAAATCTTCTATAACATTGTAGTTGATAAATTTGCACTGCCAACAAAACATTTTTTCAAACCTTGCATCCCGACCAGGAATTGCGTCTTTCTTATCGGATCTATGTGCTGGATGAATTGGAAGATCATTTTTATCGCGATACCCTCCCTGATGTATTTCCTTGCATCAGGCTCTCTACTTCTTCCACCATCACATGATTAAAATCACCGTATACGGTATTCTTTAATGCAGAAGCTGCCAAAGCATATTCCAACGCTTTTTGATCATTATCCGGATACGTTATGAGACCATAAATCATACCACCGACAAAAGCATCACCGGCACCTACGCGATCCACCTCACACTCGATATCATAAATACCAGTATGCTTCAATGTGTTATCAGAATAGAGAATGGCAGCCAGTAGATTATGATTGGAAGTAATGGAATTACGAAGTTCCAGAAAAGCCTTCTGGCAACGAGGAACAAGCTCCACCACCCGACGACCAAAGTCTTCAAAAGCAGGAAGATTTGCTTCAAACGTAGTATCCTCAGTATCTACGGCTTTAAAACCGACAGGCTGTATGCCAAGTATCTCTTTATATTCCGGTTCGGCACCGAAAATGACATCACTGTATTGCACCAAAGGCTGCATGACTTCGGCAGCAGAACTCCCATAGTTCCAAAGTTTCTTACGGAAATTCAAATCACAGGAGATAGTCAATCCCATACGGTCAGCTATTTCAAGAGCCTCACGGCATGCATCGGCACCATCTTGTGACAAAGCAGCAGCAATGCCCGACCAATGAAACCAGCCAGCATCGGAGAATATCTTTTCCCAATCAATCATACCTGGACGCAATGTGGCAAAAGAAGAACCCTCACGATCGTAAACCACATTGGAATTACGGAATGCCGCACCACTTTCCAAAAAATAAAGTCCCATACGCTTACCACCAAAAACAATGCCTTCCGTACCTAAACCATTAGCACGGAGCGAAGCTATGCAGGCACGTGCCACAGCATTGTCCGGCAGGCGGGTTACGAATTCTGTAGGAATACCAAAGTTAGCCAACGAAACGGCCACATTAGCTTCACTGCCACCGTAAGTGGCTATCATTTGATTGGTTTGTGAAAAACGAAGGAAATCAGGAGCGGTAAGCCTCAGCATTACTTCACCAAAAGTGATTACTTTCTTATCTGTGGTAATTTGTTTCTTGTACATACGTTGTCAATAATAAAGTTTAACTAAACACCAAAGTTGTATTTTTATTCCAAGTAAACGCAAAGATATAATAATATTTATTGGCGGAAAAGCTGGGATAAAACATAATCATCAGATTTGTTGTAACTTTGCAAAGTTTTAACTGATATAACAAACAGAATGAGTTCATTGAAAAAAATTCCCTCTCCTTTAGTTTCCCTCCTGCCTATCGTGTTGTTGGTAGGAATGTTATTTGCCACCATACATACATTCGGAAGTGACGCACTGGAAGGGGGTAGTCAGATTTCCCTACTGACCACTACTGCTTTTTGCGTATTCATTGGTATAGCATTCTACCATGTCCCCTGGAAAGATTACGAACTCGCTATTACAAATAATATTTCCGGAGTTGCTACAGCAATTATTATCTTGCTGATAATAGGTGCACTGAGCGGTGCATGGATGATAAGCGGCATTGTCCCTACCCTTATATATTATGGTATGCAAATTATTCATCCCGACTTTTTTCTGGCGTCAACCTGTATCATCTGCGCACTAATCTCTGTCATGACAGGCAGTTCGTGGACAACAATCGCCACTATCGGTATCGCTCTGATGGGGATCGGTAAAGCGCAAGGGTTCAATGAAGGATGGATAGCAGGAGCCATTATCTCCGGAGCATATTTTGGTGATAAAATCTCCCCGCTGTCGGAAACTACAATACTTGCTTCCTCCATAACAGACGTGCCCTTGTTCCGGCATATACGCTATATGTTAATTACAACCACTCCATCGTTGATTATCACACTGATCATCTTTACAGTAATGGGATTCGTCATCGAAACAAACTCTACAGCGCACATGGAGGACTTTGCCACATCGCTGAAAGATACCTTCACAATCACTCCCTGGTTACTGATTGTTCCCTTAGTAACCGGAATACTTATTGCGCGAAAAGTTCCGTCCATCATTACCTTGTTCATATCCACGATGCTGGCAGGTATTTGCGCCATCATCTTCCAACCGGATTTGCTACGTGAAATAGCAGGAGAAAATAACATCTTCAAAGGGACAATGATGACATTCTACGGAAGCACCGGTCTGGATACCGGCAACAGTATGCTGACCGACCTTGTGTCTACACGTGGCATGGCTGGCATGATGAATACAGTCTGGTTGATTCTTTGCGCCATGTGCTTCGGAGGTGCCATGACAGCAAGCGGTATGCTGGGTAGTATAACTTCAGTCTTTGTACGTTTCATGAAAGGAAGAGTCAGCGTTGTAGCATCCACTGTTTGTTCCGGACTGTTTCTCAATCTGACTACCGCCGACCAATACATAAGTATTATCCTCACCGGAAACATGTTTCGCAATATTTATGAGAAAAAAGGATATGAGAACCGATTATTGAGCCGTACTACGGAAGATGCCGTTACCGTGACCTCCCCTCTGATACCATGGAATACCTGCGGAATGACGCAGGCAACGATATTGAACGTATCTACGCTGACCTATCTTCCTTATTGCTTTTTCAACATTATCAGTCCATTAATGAGTATCCTCGTTGCAGCCATCGGATATAAAATTGTGAAGCGTCCCGTGAACAATCCCGGATAAAGGTTGTTTTGCAATAAACGAACAAGAATCGTAAAACCTAAACATTAAAGAATTATGAAAAAGTTTATTGCATTAGTAGCATTAGTGATGATGAGTGCGGCAACAACCGCCATGTATGCACAAGAAAGTAGAGCGGAACGCCGCGCAGACCGTAAGGCTCAAAGAGACGCTGAACGCGCCCGCCTGAAAGCTGAAGAACAAGTAGCCGACGCAGTATCGTATGATGACGCCGTAGCCGCATTGAAAGCCCACCAATTCGTACTGGAAGCCGACCAGGTGATGTTCCGTAACGGACAGACAGCTTTCGTCAACTCCAACACCAACTTCGTACTGGTAAATCAAGGACGTGGTACCGTACAGGTAGCATTCAACACGGTATATCCCGGCCCTAACGGTATCGGTGGTGTAACTGTAGATGGTTCTACCTCGGATATGCAGATTACAACTGACAAGAAAGGTAACGTTAACTGCCAGTTCAGTATTCAGGGTATCGGTATCTCTGCACAGATCTTCATTTCGCTGACTAACGGTGGAAACAATGCTACCGTAACCATCAGCCCGAACTTCAACTCCAATACGATGACGCTGAGTGGTAATCTCGTTCCATTAAGCCAATCCAGCATCTTTAAAGGACGCTCTTGGTAAAGCCCTTTACAATATATATATTTCCACTCCGCTGCAAATTGCCAGAAATGTGTACATTTGCAGCGGAGTTTTTATATTTTTGCATCCAAATATGAGAGAATTTATCATCGCAGACAATCAGGACATCACCAAAGCAGGTATGATGTTCCTACTCAGCAGTCAGAAGGATACAGCCCTGTTACTGGAAGCAGATAACAAAACCGAATTAGTTCAGCAATTGCGTCTGCATCCGCAGGCAGTAGTTATACTGGACTATACGTTGTTTGATTTCTCAGGTGCGGACGAGTTAATTGTCCTGCATGAACGTTTTAAAGAAGCAGACTGGCTCCTGTTCTCTGATGAATTGAGCATGGAATTTCTCCGACAGGTATTGTTCAGTAGTATGGCTTTCGGAGTAGTGTTGAAGGATAATTCAAAAGAAGAAATACTGTCTGCATTGCAATGCGCTTCGCGAAAAGAGCGTTTTATCTGTAATCATGTCAGTAATCTATTGTTGTCCGGCAACAATGCATCTCCCGTACGCCACACACTGAAAGATGATTTACTGACACCGGCGGAACGGAGTGTACTGAAAGAAATTGCTCTGGGAAAGACTACGAAAGAAATTGCTGCGGAGAAGAACCTTAGTTTTCATACGGTAAACAGCCACCGCAAAAACATATTCCGCAAATTAGGAGTGAACAATGTGCACGAAGCTACAAAATATGCTATGAAGGCAGGAATTGTGGATTTAGTGGAATACTATATATAAAAAGATTATTCAAATACCAATCTCTCCACTGCCGATACATATCCGGGAAGCTTCATCATATACGACACCGAATTGTCCGGGAGCAATGCCCTGTAAATTTTCAGAAGATACAATATGATAGACCTCCCCTTCCCGTATCAGTTTTCCTTTCATAAATTCCGGTGTATGGCGGATTTTAAATGTCACATCGACTACCTGATTATGTAACCAGGGATTTTCTGTAATGAAATGAAAATCATGAATCTTAAATTCACGCCCATACTGCCATTGGGTATCATAGCCCCGTGAGACATAAAGAACGTTTGCCTCAACGTCTTTCCGAATGACAAACCAAGGACCACCACTCAATCCCAATCCTTTGCGCTGTCCGATGGTATGAAACCAGTACCCCCGGTGTGTACCGATTTTCTTCCCAGTCTCCCATTCTACAATATCTCCTTGCCGTTCACCAAGGAAACGACGAACAAAGTCATTGTAGTTGATCTTTCCCAGAAAGCAAATACCCTGACTGTCACGGCGACGGGCAGTAGGCAATCCTGCATCGCGGGCAACGTCCCGTACTTCCTGTTTCATCAATCCACCAAGGGGGAACATCAGTTTAGAGACTTGCAAGTAGTCAATCTGCGCAAGAAAATCTGTCTGATCCTTTACAGGATCGACAGCTGTACCCAGCCATACCTTACCATCTTTATGGACCGTAGTGGCATAATGACCGGTAGCAGTAAAATCAAACTCTTTGCCTACCTTCTGTTCAAAGCAACCGAACTTAATGAAGCGGTTACACATCACATCCGGATTAGGAGTCAATCCACGACGAATTTTATCAATGGCATAAGCAGCAACTTGTTCCCAATATTCTTTCTGCAAATCTACCATTTCCAAAGGCAATCCGTAGCGATGTGCGATAGCCGTAGCCATCTCCCAATCTTCTTCAGCAGAACAATCCACATAGTCGGTGCCGTCCATTCCTATCTTAATATAAAACAGAGACGGCCGATACCCTTGTTCACAAAGAAGGTGTACGACAACTGAACTATCAACACCTCCTGATAATAAAACAGCTATATTCATTCTTGAGCGGTTTTGAATGAAGTGATGATTTATTTTTTAGACGCGGATGACACGGATGACGCAGATTTTTTATTTATTGATGTGACAGCGCAGCCTTTAAATCCGTGTCATCTGCGTCTAAGAGATTGAATACATAGGCTAAAATCATTTACCTCATTTCTATACCGTTTTGAGATAAATATTTATTTAGTGAGTCGCATCCAAGTCCGCATCGGGGGATGCTCCCATAATAACAGAGGTACATTCCCATAACGACTGAACCTATTTCCCATAACGACAGAAAGCATTTCCCATAACGACTGAATGAGCGTTCCACTACGACTGAGCAAGGTGGAACACCAACCATTCATCCAGTCAGCGACTTACGTATTCCTTCATGAGGCTGACTTAGCTCTGGTTTTACGCGTTTCTGACGGGTTATGAACCAATCATATTTTATCCAACGCCTGAGCCAAGTCATCCAGCAAATCAGCAATATGCTCCGTACCGATAGACAGACGCACCGTTCCCGGCTTAATGCCCTGTTCTTCCAATTCCTGTTCATTCAACTGCGAATGTGTAGTGGTAGCCGGATGGATAACGAGCGACTTAACATCCGCTACATTTGCCAGAAGTGAGAATATTTGCAGGCTATCAATAAATGTCTGTGCCTCTTTCACCCCACCCTTTACTTCAAAAGTAAAGATAGAACTTGCACCATTGGGAAAATATCTTTGATACAATGCATGATCCGGATGTTCCGGCAATGACGGATGATTTACCGCTGCCACTTTAGGATGTTTCTTCAAGAAATCAACCACCTTCAATGCATTCTCTACATGACGTTCCACACGAAGGGAAAGTGTTTCCAGTCCCTGCAATAAAATAAAAGCATTGAATGGACTGATGGTAGCACCCGTATCACGAAGCAGGATAGCACGAATACGAGTAACGTAAGCCGCAGCACCCGCAGCTTCAGTAAAACGTATGCCATGGTAGCAAGGCTCCGGTTCCGTCAATTGAGGGAATTTGCCCGAAGCTGCCCAATCGAACTTACCGCCGTCCACAATCACGCCCCCCAAGGAACTGCCATGGCCACCGATAAACTTCGTAGCGGAGTGCACCACGATGTCTGCTCCATGCTCAATAGGCCGTATTAGATAAGGTGTGCCAAATGTATTATCAATGATCAATGGAATCTTATAACGATGTGCTATCTCAGCAACAGCTTCAATATCAATAATGTTGGAGTTCGGATTACCCAGAGTTTCAATATATACAGCCTTTGTATTCTCCTGTATAGCCTTCTCAAAGTTCGAGAGATCAGCAGGGTCTACAAAAGTAGTAGTCACTCCGTAGGCAGGCAGAGTATGCTCCAACAGATTATACGTACCCCCATAGATGGTTTTAGCCGATACGATATGATCTCCGGCACGAGTAATATTCTCTAAAGCATAAGTCACGGCAGCAGCACCCGAAGCAACCGCCAATCCGGCAACGCCACCCTCTAAAGCAGCTACACGTGCTTCGAACACACCTTGTGTAGAATTAGTCAAACGACCATAGATATTGCCCGGATCCTGCAAACCAAAACGTGCTGCAGCATGGGCAGAGTTGCGGAATACATACGAAGTAGTCTGATAAATGGGCACGGCACGTGCATCAGTAGCCGGGTCGGGTTGTTCTTGTCCTACATGGAGTTGAAGCGTCTCGAAATGCAATTTCTTTGTTTCCATTGTCTTTGTATTTTTTAGGATTAATTGATTGAGTGCAAAGATAATGGGATGTTATGACATGGGCAATGACACAAGATAGGGAATTTTATACCACATTTATGGTAGATAAACAAACTATTCGCTAAATTTGCAACGAAAACCAAATGATAGATACAGATGAGAAGAAGGAATATACAGCTTTTCCTGCTATTTGGAGTCCTTGCATTGACAAGCTTATTCTCTTGTGGAGTAGACCGTTGGCCGGAATATTACAAATGGACCGGACGCGATCTATGGATAGACAGCGTCATGAGAGAAGAATATCTGTGGTTTGAAGACATACCCGACTCAAAAAACGTGAATTATTTCCTCGCCCCAGAGGCTTTTTTAAAATCAATAAGATCATCACTTGATAAAGACTACTCCAGTGTCGATACATTGTATGCCACTCCTCCACCGAGCTATGGCTTCGACTATTCCCTATATCGGATAAGCGGTAATGATACCGCCTATAATGCACTTATCACATACGTCATTCCCGGATCTCCAGCTTCCGAAGTCGGATTAAAACGAGGCGAATGGATCATGCAAATCAACGATGATTATATCACCAAAAAAACGGAGAAACTACTGACTGAAGGTGAAAATCAGAAACTATTGTTAGGAAAATATGTTTCAGCTGTCAATGACGAAGGAGAAGATGAAAGTAAGATTGAATCTTACCGTAACGCAGTTCTTCCTGCCGCCCGTCCCGTAGAGGACGTCTCCATACCTGCTTACGATGTTTACCCTAGTGGAAGTATAAATGTAGGTTATTTGGCATATAACAGCTTCAACAAAGAAGATAATAGTGAGCTACTCCAATTATCGCAGTTCTTTAAAGATAAGAATATAACAGAGTTGGTTCTAGACTTGCGCTACAATGCCGGTGGAGAAATGGAGTGCGTACAACTTCTGGCAGATATTTTGGTACCTGCCGACAAATTGAACAGTCCCTTCGCCTCACTGGAATATAGTCAGAAGCGAAAATATAAAGACCACGAACTCACACTCGACAGCAAGCTTTTGCAAGGAGGTGTGAACCTAAATCTATCGAAAGTGTATGTTCTGACAAGCAGTACAACTGCCGCTGCTTCGGAAATGCTCATTAATTGTTTGAGACCTTACATGACAGTAATAACTATAGGCACCACAACCAAGGGAGAAACCGTAGCAACAGAAAGTTTCCCCAGCGATCAATTCTTATGGGTGCTTCGCCCTGTTGTATGCCAAGTATTCAATTCAGAAGGTGAGGCGGACTACACCAAAGGTTTCACACCTAATTATGCAGTCAGTGAACTGAGTGATTTTGCAAAAGTACTGCCATTAGGAAATCCTAACGAGGCTTTGTTCAGTGCAGCAATAGGTATCATCGATGGTAGTATCGTACTCCCTGAACCTAAACCAGAACCCGAAACTCAAATGACAGTAGTGAAAAGTGTGAAAGTAAAGCGCAATTTCCGCAATGGTCTTATCATTAAATAAACCAGAATGAAGAAGAATATTCTCATAGCTTTACTATTCATAGGAGGATTGACAGCTTGTAGTGATAACAACGAAGGTTCAGATATACCCAATAATCCGGTATATCCTGTAACTCATTTCTCTAAAATAGAATTAAAGGAAGCCAAGGAAGAGCCAGGTGCACCTGCTGTTACTGTTACTCAGACTTACGATTATAGTGCCGGTCGATTGAGTAACTTTACATCTACACAAAGTTTCGTAGCTGGAGGAGAATTGTTTAAGATAGAAAATGCAACAAATGTTGTTTATGGAGATCATCAGGCTGTAGTAACAGATGAAATTAATAATATCTCGACCTACACGTTGGATGATAATGGCTATGCTATAAGTTGCGTGCGCCAAGAAATGGATGGTAAAATACGCTCTTATACTTTCGATTATCTTATCAATACAGAGGGAAAATATTTCCTGAAAAATATAACAGAAACATTAGACGGAAATAAGCCCTATTCTTCTATCAACATAGATTATAGTAGCTATAGAACACTACGCATCACCCAGCAAGTTGACAAGTCCGAACAAACTTACATAGCCAGCACATCTACCGGCAATGAAATAGCCAACACTTCAGAGATTCCGTACCTATTCCTGACAGATCTATATCCCCTTTCATTCCACTCGGTTGCCATTTATGGTAAGTTTTTGGGAGATGCATACAATACTCTGATTACTAACCTCAGACCAGAGGATAACAGTGGAAGCAACGAAACCACGACATATAAATATGAATTCGACAGACGAGGTATCGTTACTTCCTGTGATGAGGTGACCAAAAGTTACGGTCACAACTACATGCGTACTGTATATTATACAATCGAATAAATTGAGATATTATTTCTTGAAGAATTTATCAAAGAAAAGAATTTGGTAATCGATAGAATTATTCCAATATTGCCCGTTATGCGCACCAGGACGAGTGATAAAGTCATGACTGATATTCTTCTCCAATAAAGCTTTATGCAATGCTTTATTTACTTCCAAAAAGAAATCTTTTTCGCCACAATCGATAATTAATGCCAAATCACCATCTGTAATCTTATCAATCTGGGTAATAACAGTATGCTGGTCCCATAAAGCGCTGTCGGCTTCATAATCACCGAGTTGTCTGCTCATCTCCCAATTCTTCGGAAAAGGACGAATATCCACTCCGCCACTGGTACTTCCTCCTGCACCAAATATATCTTTATGACGGATTGCAAGCCACAAAGCACCATGTCCACCCATGCTCAATCCGGTAATGGCTCGTCCTTTTTTCTCCGGAATAGTAGCATAGTTTTTATCTGTATATTTCACCAGTTCCGAAGCTACAAAAGTTTCATAACGATAAGCCTGATTTTTAGGGCTATCCCAATACCAACTGTTTTTACCATCAGGACATACAAAGATAATTCCTTTTTCATCTGCAATCTTAGGTAACTCCGGTTTCAATCCTACCCAACTACGTGCATTACCACCATAGCCGTGCAACAAATAAACTACCGGACAAGCCTCAGCTTCCTCACCCAATACTTTATCAGGGAGTACATATACCACTTGTACTTCTTTATTCATGGATGGACTTTTTACCATAATGGTATCTACTCGTGCCGCCTGTGTCGCAACAACTGAAAACAGCAATAAAACGCTAAACAAAATTTGTTTTCTTTTCATGTCTTTCATTCTTTAATAATCTCTATAAATAGGCAGCAATATTAGTAATAAAATTCAAAAAATTAGTAATTTTGCAATATAAACTATTCATAACCTATATGGAATTTATTATTATTCTATTTTTATTAGTGCTGAACGGTGTCTTTGCCATGTATGAAATAGCGTTGGTGTCATCCAGCAAAGCACGACTCGAAACCCTCGCAGGAAAGGGAAACAAAAGAGCCAAAGGAGTACTGAAACAGTTGGAAGAGCCCGAGAAATTTCTTTCTACCATTCAAATTGGTATCACGCTTATCGGTATTGTATCCGGTGCTTTCGGTGGTGTAGCCATTGCCGACAATGTAGCACCGTTATTTGCCTCCATTCCTGGACTTGCTCCCTATGCTAAAGACCTTGCCATGATTACAACAGTGGCAATCATTACGTACCTTTCACTCATCATCGGTGAGTTGGTACCCAAGTCCATAGCACTGAGTAATCCGGAACGATATGCAACTCTACTTAGTCCGGTCATGATTTTACTGACTAAAGTGTCTTATCCATTCGTCTGTTTACTCAGTTTCTCAACCAAGATAGTGAATAAACTAATCGGCCTGAACAATGGAGAAGAACGTCCCATGACACAGGAAGAATTAAAAATGATTCTGCACCAAAGTTCAGAACAGGGTGTTATTGATAAGGAGGAAACGGAAATGTTACGGGACGTATTCCGATTCTCTGATAAGCGGGCCAATGAATTGATGACTTACCGTCGCGACCTTGTCGTACTACATCCCACATACACACGTGATGAAGTACTACACATTATCCGCGAACAACATTTCAGCAAATACCTGTTGGTAGAGAAAGGAAAAGATGATATTATCGGAGTAGTGTCCGTCAAAGATATTATTCTGATGTTAGGCAATGATCACCCCTTCGATTTACGTGGTATCGCACGCTCTCCCCTGTTTATTCCGGAAAGTTTATATGCCAAGAAAGTTTTAGAGCTAGTTAAGAAGAACAAAAATAAGTTCGGAGTTGTTGTAGACGAGTATGGTAACACAGCAGGCATTATCACCTTGCACGATCTGACAGAAAGTATCTTCGGAGACATCCTTGAAGAAAACGAAATGGAAGAAGAAGATATCGTCACCCGGCAAGATGGTTCGATGCTCGTTGAGGCTTCTATGAATGTAGATGATTTTATGGAAGAGATGGGTATCCTGAGCTATGATGATCTGAAAGAAGAAGACTTTACCACACTAAGCGGTCTCGCCATGTTCCTCATCGGGCGGGTACCTAAAGCAGGAGACTTGTTCAATTACAAGAACCTACAGTTTGAAGTTGTGGACATGGATCGTGGACGAGTGGATAAACTGCTCGTTATCAAAAAAGAAGAGGAAGAATAGTGTGAATTTGCATTATATATTAACTTAAACCATTAAAGCAATGAAAAAAGTAATGATGATTGCAGCCATCGCTGCTGCATTGGTATCCTGCCAATCAAAAGGAACCCAAAACAATGATTCCACCGTAGGTGAAGGAGTGTTGACAGTTGCCGGAAATGATTCTTCTGCCGTAGCCGTATACGAAGGTCTTCTTCCTGCTGCCGACGGTCCGGGTATCCAATACGTATTGAGCGTGGACAGTGTAGGTCCTGATGGAGAAAGCGGTTATACTTTGGTTACTACTTACTTGGATGCGGAAGGGCAAGGAAAGAACAAGAGCTTCACTTCCAAAGGTAAGAAACAAGTCATCAAGAAAACAGTGAACAACAAACAAAAGACAGCCTACAAACTGACACCGAGCGATGGTGACGCTCCTGTCTACTTCGTAGTAGTGAACGATACCACTTTACGTTTGGTTAACGATAGTCTGCAAGAAGCTGTCAGCGACTTGAACTACGATATTATTCAAGTGAAGAAATAATCAGCAAAACATTTATGTGGAGAGGAGCTAAACAAGAGTTAGCTCCTCTTTTTTATTTCCTTTTAGAACATATCACACCGGAATTTCAAACTAACAAAACAATAAATCATATTTCTCACATCAAAACATACTGGTTGAAACAATATATATAATGATTGGAACAATATTTTAAGTCATACATTACCTTAACGCGTACCTTTGTTCTATCGAATCCAATGAAAAACAGAATCCCATGAAAAGAGTACTATTTATATTGTTTTGCTTCACGACATTAGTTCAGGCACAAATTCCCACCAATAAGCGGGAAGTAATGCAGCAATTCCTGTCAGGTACATTAGACGAATCGTATGTACCAGCAGCATTTTTCATGCATTTCGGAAAAGATGCACGCACCGGAGAAAAAGCTATAGATGCACATTTACGTTATTTTCTTTCCACAGGTATGGATTTCGTAAAAATCCAGTTCGAACAAGGATATGGACGTATTCGGATTGAGAAATCAGAAGATTGGGAACTAATTAAACCACTTCCCTTAGACTTCTTTACTCCAACATTGGAAATAGTAAATGACATTTACGATATTGCCGGTGCCAATGCGATGATATTACCCACTGTTTATTCTCCATTCCAAATGCTGATACAAAGCGTAGGAGCTAAAACTGTGATAGCATATGCTAAAACAGAACCGGAACGAGTGAAAAAAGCACTCGAATATTTTACTGAAGCACTTATCGGATATGTAAAAGCGTGTAAAAAGATTGGTGTAGATGGGTTTTACACACCTACACAAGGGGGAGAAATTAAATTTTATGAAGTACCCGGATTCTTTGAGACCTTCGTTAAACCATATGACATAAGAGTCATGCAGGAATGTAATACCCAAACCCAGCTTAATATACTCCATATTTGTGACTACGAAGGCAAGTATGACGATTTAACTCGTTTTGTATCATATCCGGGCCAAATAATTAATGCACCCTGTGAAGTAGCCGACCAGCCTTTCAGTCTACAAGCATGCGAACAATTATTTAAGCGCCCGGCAATGGGAGGACTATATCGTAAAGGCGCTATATTAAAAGGAAGTTCTGATGAAATAGCAAAAGAAATATATGAATTAAAGAAATCTTTGAAAGGGAAACGATTTATTTTAGGGGCAGATTGTACAATCTTGCCTCAAACACCAATGGATAACATCAGAACTGCTATTAAAACATCACATCATACTCGTAATATAGAATAAATCATAGGCTTTTTAAATTCACAGTTAGTTGGTAAATAGGTATTATATCTCATAGGTTATTTTAGGTAGATTGTTGACCGAAAAGCGGTTGTTGTGAGACAGTCGCTTTTTATTCTTTTGTATTATCTAAATTATATAAATATCATGAATAAGAAATCATTTGTATCCACTATTATTGCAATAATACTCGTTTGTCCGGTTTTGGCGGTAACACACACCTTCACACCAACCGACATCGACAGTTTAAAGACCAAGATGTCTGACGGATCTTTACAACCTGGTGATACCCTGCTTTTACAAGATGGAATCTATTCACATCTTGGTAAGGTTAGTTTTACAGGAAATGGAACAGTAGATTATCCAATTATACTGAGGGCAGCGAATACCGGAAAGGCTATTATATCCGGAACAACAGAAATACGTATGGCAGGCAGTTATCTACAATTGGAGGGACTCTACTTTCATAAAGCCTGGGCATCTGACTTTGAGATGATAGAATTTCAACTGGATAAAGAACACCCAGCCACTCATTGCCGAATTACCCAATGTGCCATTGATGATTGCAATGACCCTGCCAAAGGAGAGAAACCGGGAGGAGGAACAGAAAACTGGATTGGGCTACATGGAAACAATAATCGTATAGACCACTGTTATTTTGCCAATAAACGTGCCCGTGGACTGGTTATACAAATTACAGTAGAAGACGGTGGAGATCACAATCACCACCAGATAGATCATAATGTATTTGGTTATCGGAAACCCTTCGGGGGCAATGGTGCGGAAATCATACGCGTGGGTAACTCCTGGTCATCGCAACTGCCTTCCTACAGTATCATCGAAGAAAATATATTCTATCATTGCGACGGAGAAAATGAGATTATTTCAGTAAAATCCGGTTTCAACATCGTACGCCGTAACTTGTTTTACGAATCGCGTGGCGGATTAGTATGTCGTCACGGTCACAACAATATTATAGATTCCAATGTAATCATTGGCAATCATCTGCCTGCTACTTTAGGCATCCGCATCATCAATCAAGGACATATTGTCAGCAATAATTACGTGGAAAGTGTAACAGGAAAAGGCTCCGGTGCCGCCTTTATATTACGCATGGGAGTATATGAACGCCCCAATACACCCGAAGATTATGAGGACGAAAAACTTAAATCGTATCACCGGGCAGCAGATATTGACATTGCTTTTAATACTTTCGTCGATTGTGCCGAACTGAACTTTGGAGACGGACGAGGAGATAAGGAACCACGGAATGTACGTTTTGCTCACAACCGAATTTATTCTCCGAATACTGTTTCCAATATCAAAATCAGTAATCCTACAATATTTCCCGGTATTACATTTATCAATAACTTCTGCCAGTTCAAAAATAATGAATCACCCGATGTAAAAGGATTCCAAATTACTACATTCAATACTGAACAAATAAAAGCTCAACGGCGCCAAGCTGTTTCCCCCATAGATTGCGGAACCTCTTGGCACAACGTTGAGCTAAGTGAAATGAAGACTCTTACAGAATTAATGAATTAGTAGTCCATCACCAATGTAATTCACTTGATGTTTGGTATCTGTTGTGTAATGTAAAGCTACCATAAGAAACAGATTCAAAGAATATAAGAGAACAGATAGAATCTCTTTTACTACCCAACAGGCAGGTATACTAAGAAAGTCCTCTCCGCCCCATATCGTATTTCTCCAATTTATACTCATAACATTATTCTACCTTTAACGCAACCTTTTGTTTCGGAAGCCCCTTAGATTCTACTGTAAGTAGTACTTTTCCCTGCTTCATATACTGGCTACGCAAAATGACTAATGCCAAACCGTTATAAGCATCTCTTTCTGATAACTGGAATGGTAATAAACTTGTTGCATCTCCATTATCTGTAGCTATAATGTCAGCAGGCCCTGTTACAGAAAACTTCAAATGATTCTTAGAACGAGGCACAACACGACCTTGAGAGTCCACAACAGCTACACGGATAAATGATAAATCAGTACCATCACTTTTAAGCTCTGTTTTCTCTGCCGTTACTTGTAAAGCAGCTGGTTTTCCAGTGGTCTCTACAAGCTCTTCCGCCCATTTCTGACCGTTCTTATAAGCTATGGCTTTCAAACTTCCCGGTTCATAACGTACATCATCCCAGGTCAAACGATCATACGAATGAGCTTTCTCTCTACGTCCCAGCGACTTACCATTCAAAAACAGTTCAACAGCATCTCCCGAAGTATAAATATGAACGGGAGTTATTTCACCAATCCGCTCTTCCCAGTTCCAATGAGGCAATATATGCACAGTGGGCACATCAGGGCGCCAGTAGCTCTTATAGTTGTAATAACGATCCTTCGGAAAACCGCATAAATCGACAATACCAAAATAAGAACTGCGGGAAGGTGTTTTAATTTTGCCTAACTTTTCCAATTCCTTTCTAGCCTTTTCTAATTCATTCGGATCACTGAAGTTCAACAGATTGGTTAGGTCTTTATTATAAGGAGTAGGTTCGCCCAAATAATCGAATCCAGTCCACACAAACTCACCACTCATAAACAGATATTCTTCATTCATTTTAAATTGAACCTCAGGAGCACATCCCCATCCTATAGTTGTCATATCATATGATGAAAGCTGGAAACCGGCACGACTGTCTTCAACTTTGGTCGTCACCGGAAAAAAATATTCCCCTCGCGAACTCGTTGCAGAAGAAGTCTCGCTGGCATGATAACGGCGAGTCGGATTGTACTCTTTAAAAAGTGGATAAGTGTTATGAAAATAGTTCAAACCAAATATATCCACCTGATTCACTATATCCCGGAAAACGGCATCCCGCTTATTACATCCAAGCGATGTAGGACGTGTAGGATCTTCGTCATGGCAGTATGCCGTCAGATTACGAGCTATTATAATACCTTGATCAGTCATCTGGTCAGGCACCTCATTACCTATACTCCACATTATAACCGAAGGATGATTACGGTAATGGCGTACCAGCGAACGCATATCCGCTTCACTCCAATCATCAAAAAGAAGGTTGTAATCATTCTTACGTTTTCCTTTCTGCCAGGTATCCGCCAACTCCAGTTGCATCATCAGTCCCATACGGTCACAAAGAGCCACTAACTCCGGTGCGGGAGGGTTGTGGGAAGTCCGAATGGCATTTGCACCCATTTCTTTCATTATACGTAATTGTCTTTCGGCAGCCACTTCATTGAAAGCCGCTCCCAAAGCACCTAAATCATGGTGCATACACACGCCTTTGATTGTAACTTTCTGTCCATTAAGCATAAATCCCTGATCATGCGTGAACTCAATTGTACGAATTCCAAAAGGAGTTTCATAACTATCCATTTCCTTTCCATCCATGAATACCCTACTGACCGCTACATAACAATTCGGAGTATCGATATCCCACAACTTCGGTTTATCTACTTTAAATTGAAAGCGCGCGCTCGACCAGCTATCTTTTTTAATCGCAATATCCTTAGTCATACTTTGAGTCACTTCTTCCCCCACAGGACGTCCATCTTTCCCTTGCAGATATACACTTGTCTGCAACTTTACCTGAACATCTTTTCCAGCATGATTCTCAATATTCACTCCCATTTCCATAACAGCAATTTTTGAATCAACCTGCTGGTTTCGTACAAAAGTTCCCCATTGCTCCACATGGACAGGAGACGTTTTCACTAACCATACATTCCGATAAATGCCACTACCCGGATACCAACGTGAAGTATCGTCCGGATTATCCAATCGAATAGCCAACACATTCTTTTGTCCTGCCTTTATATAAGGTGTCAGATCAAGACGAAAAGAAGCATAGCCATAAGGCCATCCACCCACATATTGCCCGTTACACCACACGGAAGCGTATGACATCGCCCCATCAATATCAAGATAAATTTGTTTTCCGGCATCATCCTGCGATAATTCCAGCGTTTTACGATACCAGCGTATCCCCCAATAAGGTAACTTTCCAGTCGAACCGTTATAGTCAATATTGAAAGGTCCTTCAATAGCCCAATCATGGGGTAAATTCAAATGTCGCCATTCACTATCATCAAAATCAGATTTTACATAGGCTATATTTTCTCCCGGATTGCCTTCCGGCCTCTGATACCTCTTTCCGAATATAATAAAACCGTTGGCACAAGGTAATAAATAAGGCTTTAGTTGAGAGTAATGTAATGCAGCACCTGTCCCATTCGGATCATCTATCTGATAACGCCAATCACGATTAATGTTTATGCGCTCACGCACCATTGAAGTATTTGCACAAACAACATCTCGCGCCACAATGAGTACAAAACTCAATAAAATAAGAAATCTGTTTTTCATATTATTCTGTTAAATTGTTAACCCTACAAAAGTAAGGAATAAACAAATAGACGATTATCAATATTATCTATGTTTCTGTTAATACCGTCTCAAATATCTTTTAATGTGGACCTTATTTATCAACTTTGTATGCAAATTGCATGTTACTAAATACAATATCAATTCATAGTTAATAACCAACAAATTTAAAAAGCCATGTACAAATATTCTAAGGATGGAGTTTCCGTACTCACAGTATTAGATAAAAGGAAACAAAAAATGAATGGATTATTTCCCATAAAAGTACAAGTTATCCACAACAGAAAACAAAAATATTACTCCACCGGGCAAGAAGTTTCTATTAGAGACTGGGAAGTATTACCACATACCAAAAATCGTCACTTATCTGAAGTACGGCGTAACATCGAAAATAGTTTTTCTTTAATCAGGCAACAAATCGAATTTCTATCTTTCCAAGGTGAATTTCATTTTGACATCCTAAATGCACGCTTAGGCAGATACTCTGATTTTTCAGTCAATGCCTTATTTCATAAAAAGTTGGAGGATTTAAAGGAAAATGGACAAGCCAATACTTATCTGTCTTATAAAGGATCACTAAACAAAATAGAACAGTTTGCAGGAAAACACATTTCTTTTCATGAAATTACCATCAACTGGTTAAACCGTTTTGAGCATCACTTATCCGCATCAGGAATCAGTTACTCCAGTATGGGATTCTATTTCAGAAACTTAAAATGCATTCTTAATATAGCACGTAAAGACGGTATCATTAAGGAAAGTCAGTATCCTTTCGGAAAAGGGAAATATGAAGTACCCACCGGATGTGGACGCAAATTAGCATTAACCCTGAAAGAAATCAAGAAAATTATTACTTATAATGACGGAACCCCAAAGACTGAATTTTATCGTGATCTGTGGTTTTTTTCTTATTTATGTAATGGTATTAATTTTCGTGATTTATTATATCTGCAATACTCCAATATCATCAATGGTGAAATCTGCTTCATACGTGCAAAAACAGCCCGAAATACCAAACACAGTAAGATTATCCATGCAGTCATCACGCCCGAAATGCAAAAGATAATAGAGAAGTGGGGCAATCCACCCACGTCACCCGAAACTTATATCTTTCCTTTTGCTACCGGAAAAGAGAATCCTTTTGAAAGAGTAAAACTGGTAAGAGAAGTGGTCACCGAATGTAATCAGATACTTTACAAGATTTCTCATAAGACAGGCATTCCACGCGTCACGACCTATGCAGCACGTCACTCCTTCGCAACAGTGTTAAAACGCAGTGGCGTCAATATTTCCTATATATCCGAAAGTCTTGGACATTCCAATTTAGCCATTACAGAAAACTATCTCGCAAGTTTTGAAGCTGAAGAAAGGAAAAAGAATTCAATACTCTTAACAAGGTTCGATCTATAAAACAAATATATATATGTAAATAGCATGTTCCGTAGTGACGGACAAAAGCCATTTCAATTTCTTTCTTTTCATAAAATCAGAAAGATAACTGCTTTTCGTAGACAGAGTTAAAAATGATGTATTGATATTATGTAAAAACAATCAAATCATGAACAACTCAAAAAGAATTTCAGGTGAAATCCCTTGTTAATTTAAGTCTAATTTAAAAAAGTAGTTTAATGAAAAAGAAAGAACACAAATCGAAATCGCTATTATGGCGGTTATCTTTAGTTCTATTAGCATTGGTCTTGAGTATTAATCTTATGGCTCAAACAATTACACAGACAGGTGTCGTTGTTGACCAAAACAATGAACCAATGATTGGCGTAACTGTGCAGACGAAAGGTACAGCAACTGGTGGTATTACAGATTTAGATGGTAACTTTACCATTAAATGCAATAAAGGTGCCACATTAGTTTTCTCTTTTATGGGATACAAAACAGTTGAGCACAAAGCAAGCGGTCAAAGAATGAAGATTGAAATGGCTGAAGATGCTCAGGCTCTGGATGAAGTTGTAATTGTCGGTTTCGGTTCAATGAACAAAAAACATATTACAGGTTCAATGACTTCGGTTGATTCTAAAATCTTGGAAGAAAAGAATTCAGTGAATGTTTTTGATGCATTACAAGGTGCTGCTCCCGGTATGCAAATCGTATCAAACTCCGGAGCACCCGGTTCTTCTTCATTTGTATCTATTCGTGGTGCTTCTACTTTTAGTGATGAAGGTGTCTCTCCGCTGTATGTTGTAGACGGAGTAGTTGTTGATAACATTGACGATATTTCTGCCAATGATATTAAGCAAATTGACGTTATGAAAGATGCAGCTTCTTCGGCTATTTATGGTGCTCGTTCTGCAAATGGTGTAATACTGATTACTACTAAATCAGGTGAATCAGGAAAACCTCGTGTTGATGCACGTTACCAACATTCCTTTTACACTGTTGCCCGTAAATTGCCTCAGGTTAATGCGTTTGAAAGCCGTTTAAGTATGGCAGCTTCCGATTTAAACAATCCTTCCAAAACTTTAGAGAAGTTTTCCGCACGTACAGACTCTGTAGGCATGCAGTATAGTACAAACTATTATTATCAGGATTTATTGTTCCGTACAGGTGGACGTGATGATGCCAGTGTACAAATTAGTGGTGGTTCCAAAGGGTTCAAATATCGTGCATCTTTGAACTACATTGGCGAAAAGGGTGTAATTCTAGAGTCTGGAAATGACAAATATACCGCTAACGTCAATGTTGATTATGAACCGTGGAAAAATATAAAGTTTACCACTCGTGTTCGTTTAAGCTACAATAAAACTAATAATATTAAAGAAACTGTTTTGCAAGATGCCATGCGTCGTGATCCTGATATGATTATCTGGTATCCGGATGGTGAATTAATTCCCTATTATTCTTCGGGGGGACGTCGTAATCCTATTGCTGAGCTAAAACAAAAGTTAGATGAACGCTCGACTTATAGAGGAAACTTTTATCAGGGTATAACTTGGACATTTACTCCTTGGTTAAGATTGGATGCTGACATTTCAGCTGATTATACATCTAATAGAAATTTAACATTCTCATCCAAGTATCTGGAAGGAAGTGATAATGGGAAAAATACAGGAGCAGATAAAAGCCAACAAACTTGGAAATATGCAGGCGAAGCTTATTTAAACTTCAATAAGACAATTGCCAAAGATCATTCTTTGAGTGCTATGGTTGGTAGTAGTTTCGAAGTTAGTAATCAATTGGCATATAATATAGCCGGTTCGTTTTTTCTCTCCGAAGATATTCATTATATGAATTTGGCTACTGTAAAAGACGTGAAGAATATCAATACAACCGGTTGGGATGAAGCTATGGTAGGTGTATTTGGACGTGTAGTATATAGTTGGAAGAGTCGCTATACCGTGACTGGTAATCTTCGATTTGACGGTTCTTCCCGTTTTGGTAAGAATAATCGTTGGGGATCTTTCCCTTCTGTTTCTGCTGCATGGCGTATTTCGGATGAACCCTTCATGCGTTGGGCTAATAACATTCTTACGGATGCCAAAATCCGTGCCAGCTATGGTATTACTGGTAATGATAAAATTGGACGCTATGAATCGCAAACCGTTTATACGGCCGGTTCCCAATATTATAATTCAGTAGGTGGTATTGTACCTGCATCTAAATATGGTAATCCTGACTTAAAATGGGAACAGACTAAGCAAACAAATATCGGTGTGGATTTGAGTTTTCTGAATGGACGTATTATGTTTGTTGCTGACTATTACATAAAGAAAACGAGTGACTTGCTTTCTGACTATAATCTTCCAAGTACTACCGGTTATGATAAAATGCGTGTAAACTTGGCTAGTATTGAAAATAAAGGTGTTGAGTTATCACTTACAGCAACACCAGTCAGAACACGTGATTTTAGCTGGAGTACTACTGTAAATTGGTGGAAGAATGATAATAAGATTCTTGATTTGGCACGTGAGGATTATATTAATAGTGCTTGGCTGATTGCAGCAGGAAAACCAGCTGGTCTATTCTATGGTTATAAGAATTTGGGGATATATGAATATGACGCAAGTAATGCCTGGACTCAAGATTATAAAAACCGTCTGACTCCTGTTTTCAAACGGGATGATGAAGGTAACGTTGTTATAGGTTTGAATGGTCAGCCAACATTGGAAAAATATCTGAACCCAGATGGTACTGAATATACAGGCAAAATTGCTCAGATGAAAGTAAATGGAGTAATTGCTGGTGGTGGTGATGTCATATGGTATAACAAGCCTAATGAAAACGGCGAGTTAGATGATGTGATCAATTCTAACGACCAGACCGAATTAGGCAAAGCAAATCCTGATTGGTTTGGCTCCTGGGGGAATACCCTTACATATAAAGACTTTTCTCTTTCATTTAACTTCTATGTTAGTTGGGGAGGACAAGTCTGGAATGACTTGAAGCGTTATTATTGTTCATGGGGAGGAAATACTCATAAACAAACTCCTGAATATATTATGCAAGGCTGGAAATATCCAGGTGAGATCACAAGTTGGTATGCATTGAACTCCAAACAGCGCAAAACAAATAATCACTCTATGAGTTTGAGCGATCAGTTCTTGGAAGATGCAACTTTTATTCGTTTACAATCTGTTCGATTAAGTTACAGTGTGGATCCTAAATTTTTAGGTAAAACTCCACTCCGCTCAATACAAGCATATATTTATGGTAACAATTTGCTGACTTGGACTAATTATACAGGATATGATCCGGAATTGAGTGGCGGTGTTCTAACTCCAGGTAAAGACAGTTCAAAATATCCTCGTAAGCGTGAGTTTGGCTTTGGATTCAACATTGGATTTTAACTAAAAAGATAAGAAAATGAAGAAATATATAATACTAGCTTTTACAAGTCTTTTGGCTTTATCAAGTTGTGAAAGTTTTTTAGACAGATCTCCTTTGTCAGATTTGTCTCCATCAAGTTACTTTAAAGATAAAGCTGAAATGAAGAACTGGAATGCAGGTATTTATGATGCGTTTCAGAGTGCACTTTCCAAGCGTCAGGTTCTTTTTGGTGATGTACGTTCAGATAATGTAACCGGTACATCCTATGAAGATTCTAAGATTTACATGAATGCCTTGATGCCCAATATCTCAGAAGCCAGTTGGGAACCTTTTTTCACTTGTATTTCCAGATGTAATATTGGTATTCAAAAATATCCGACAATTCCCAATATCCTAGAATCCGAGTATGCTCCATATATCGGACAATGTTATGCCATGCGTGCTTATATGTATTTTTGGGGAACCCGTACTTGGGGTAAAATGCCAATAATAACGGAACCATGGGATGGATCTCTAAATACCATCGCTGTTCCCCGTTCTTCATTAGAACAAGTAAAGGTACAAATATTATCTGATATAGAAAAGGCTATCAGTTACTTTAACCAATCTGATACAAGTGATAAAATTTATTTGGGCAAAGATGCAATGTACGCTTTACTAACAGAAGTTTACATGTGGTATAATGATTATCAAGATGCCTTAACAGCTTCAGAACATTTTATCAACCATAAGAGTTTGTCATTATCTAATGGAGAAATTGAATGGAAAAACATCTTCACCAATCCTAGTAGTTCAAAAGAAGTAATCTTTGCTATGGCATGGGATTACGAAACAGATGGAGCTTTAAGTGGCTGGCCGCAACTTTTAGGGGCAAGTAACACGAATAATGGTTACAGAATGGCAGAACCCATTTTTAATGAGTTTATAGATCGGCTTCGTTCCGGAGAAGGTTCTGATGCACGTTTTTGGAATACAATTGACACTGTGAAAGTATACTATAAGGCCTCTCGTGTTCCTTTGACGTATGCAAGTTATACAGCTGGAGTAGAAAGCGTAAATAAATGTATCAAATACAGCAATATTGATCCTGAACGCGAGTATGATTCCTCTAATCAAGTGTATAAATCATATTTTTCAGTAATGAACACAACCGACAGCGAGTTTTCTCTGGTAATGATGCGTATGGCAAATATTATGTTACTGCGTGCAGAAGCTTTAAATAAGTTGAACAGAGGAGATGAGGCACTGAATATTGTCAATGATGTTCGTACTCGTGTGGGTTACTTGAAAGATGCAAAATTAGAAGTATCCAATGTTAATAATGTAAATGAAGTGGAAAATATTATTCTGCAAGAAAGACAATTGGAACTTTATGGAGAAGGGTATCGTTGGTTTGATTTAATGCGAACTGGTCATTTAATAGAAGTGATGGACCCTATCTATTCCGCACGTCAGGAAGCAGCAGATGTGACAGTAACCGGTTTCGGTAATGAAGGCACTAAATACTGGCCAATTCATTATGCTGAATTTGAATCAAACAAGGCACTGGTTGGAGATCAGAATCCACCTTATACTGAACGTTAAAAACAAACTATTAAAAAAGAGTTAATAATGAAACTAGAATATTATAAAAAAGCATTAGCCTTGATGGTAATTCCTTTCTTTATAGCAAGCTGTGAATTATTGGGGTTAGATTATCAAGATTCATACGATTACGATTATAGTGCTGGCATGCCAAGTAATAAAATCGATATGTCTGCTTTCGAATTTATCAAATCCCGTACAGATATATTTTCTTTGTTGGAAGAGGCTATTTTGTATGCAGGAGTTGAAAATGAGTTTAAACAAAGTGGAATGACCTACTTGTTACCAACGAATACAGCATTTAACTCAGAGACGAGTACTGATTTAAGTTATTTTCAGACGCATCAACTAACATATATAGATGAGGAAACTGGAGAACTTGTTTCTTACGCACCTATAAGTATGACTGCCTATTCCAAAGAACAAGTGAAAGAATTTTTGCTTTATCACATTGTGAAGGGTAAATATACTTTCACTAATCTTCCGGCAGAACCAACTTGGTTTGAGACGGTAGCTACAGCTGATACAGCTAAAATAAATATGTATTTATTGAAAGACCGTAATCCCAACATTGTATTCAACAATTTTGATGGGCATTACAAATCTTCCATCAAGCCACGCACTTCCAATCTTTACAATGCTGACGGTTCATATATGCATGTCATGGATAGTTGGTTGGATCGCCCTACAAAAGAACAACTAAATATGAAATAACCTAAAAAGATTACGATTATGAAATATATTTATCAATTTTTCATTGTTCTACTTTGTGCTTTCTCTTTTGCAAGCTGTGGTGATGATGATTTTATCGAAATAGATTCGTTAAGTACAGATGGAGATGAATTCTACTGTAATCAGAAAGTGAAAGTATGGATGTGTGTACGTTCCAGCGATTTATGGCATACGAATTATGAATGGAGTTGTGATGCGGGTTCATTGACCCAACCTCAAGGTTTAAATGAAATGACCTGGAAAGCGCCAAGCACTCCGGGTACCTACACGATTACCTGTCGAGCTAGTATTGGGGGAGAATCACAAGTTCGTTCTCATAAGATGTATGTATCCAGTTATTATTTTGATAAATTTGAGAAAACTCCTCATTCTTTATCTTTACAAGGTAGTACAACTGGAACACTTAAAAAAGAATCTAACGGTAACCAATATCTGCAAGCAAAAGTGAATTCTGCCGCAGAAGTAACTCGTTATCTTCGCCGTGCTTTTGGAGATAATACGTTATATACTCCGTTTAGTACCCGCATGAAACTTGGTTTTGACTCTAATGTCCCTAATATGCAAGAAATTGTAGTTGGGAAAAAAACAGGAAAAGCAACATTGGAGTATCGTTGGAATTTACGTTCCGACGCTTCCAACAATGGTTCTTATATTAACCAGATTCGTCTGATATGGTATCCGGGAAAGCTAAAAAGTGGAGAAGTGTATCCGGCTGTACCTAATGAAGAACTTACGATGGAAGGTACCACGGATTATAATGTACAGTTAATTGTTCAGTATACATCTGCTGCAGGCAAAAAAATTACGTATAACGAATATCACAACCTGAATACAATGAATACATTTACTGCCAAACTTTATCAGACGGTATCCATGTCTGTTGACGAAAGTGAAGCAATCATTGTGCATGTAGCTGGTCAGGAAGTATTAAAGAGTAATATTTTAAAAGATGCACGTACTGAAAACTCCTGTGAAGGTCGTATGTCTATCAATAACTGGGAGCTTTATATACCCAATGGCAATGCTGGTAAAAACATTCCGTTAGTATATATCGATGACGCTTACGCCTCTAATACAGGTATTTTAGAATAATATTCATTCATCAAAAAGTATCTTGGGAGTTATTGTATCCTAAGATACTTTTTTTAATTCTTGTAATTATGAAAAAACGATTATTTCTTGTTTTGTACACATCACTTTATGTTGCAATGGTCTTTGGTCAAGACTTTAAGGGAGTTATTGTTAATGCCAAGCAACGTCCTTTAAAAGGGATAAAAGTATGGAAAAAAAATACTACTGAAAGTGTAAAGACAGATAACATGGGAGTATTCTCTTTTTCCGGTTTACAGCCCACAGATACATTGGTAGTATCTATTTCTAAAAAAGAAGAGGCAATTATCCCTATTGGTAAGCTATCCCAAGCTTCTCTTAAACTGGAAAAGAAATTTTTCATTTTATTCGATGGGCAGAAAGAAGAAAAAAGAGAATATACCAGGATACTCCGTGCAAGTTATAACTCAAATGTATTGACTCGTGAACAAATTCAGAAGTTATCAGCCAATAGCATTTACGATCTATTTAAGGGTGGAGCTATTCCGGGGGTAACAGTGAATGGAGACAAAATTACAATTCGCGGAGGAAGTTCATTTGATTTGGATAATGAGCCTTTATTTGTTGTCAACGGCACTTTATATGAAAGTAGCAGTGAAGTAGACGGTGTAGTGTCAATCAATGATGTAGACAAGGTAGAAATACAAAAAGATGGTGCATCTTATGGCATGAAAGGAGCTAACGGTGTTATAATTATTACTACAATTAAGAAATAGCACATAACTACTAAACACGCATGCACTATGAAAAACAACCGGATAAGATATTACCTGAGTTTATGGGTGATACTATTTGTTAGCATCTTTACAAGTAATGCTCAACAAACAGATACTATTTATATGAACAATATTGTCAGTTCATTTAAACAAGTTACTAATTTGCCGCAAGAGAAAGTCTATCTACATACCGATAAACCATATTATTTTGCAGGTGATACTATTTGGTTGAAAGCATATTTGGTGAATGCCATTACCCACTTTTCCGGAAATGGCAGTCACTATGTGTATGTAGAACTCATAAATCGCAAAAATAAAGTTCAGCAGCGTATTAAGGTTCAGCAACGTAAAGACATCTTTTCAAGTTTCATCCCTCTTCCAAAATCATTAGAGGCTGGTGATTATTATCTCCGTGCATATACCTATTGGATGTTAAACGAAAAATCCGACTTTTATTTTTCCAAAAATCTAAAAGTCTTTGCTTCTCAATCTTCGTTTATGTATCCGGAAATAAGATATGAACAGAAAGGGAAAAAACGTATAGCAACTGTTACCTTCAAAAGACCCGACAATACTGTCTATGCAGGTAATTACGTACACTATATGGTTCGTACCAAGCCATACGAAAATAAGTTCCGTCAGCAACAGACTAACAAGAACGGAGAGATTCAAATAGATATACCTGAAAAAGATAAAATAGAACAATATATCTATGTTGTATTGGAAGATAAACAGTTAAAGCACAAACACACATTTTATGTTCCGGATGCTTTTGACTACCATGTCGATTTTTTTCCGGAAGGTGGTAGCTTAATTTCGGGATGTACCCAAAAAGTGGGTATAAAAGCTATAGACACAAATGGAAATTCAGTAGAAGTGACTGGTAGTATTTTGAACAGTAAAGGTGATACCATTACTCATTTTAAGAGTTCTTATGCAGGTATCGGCAGTTTTATGCTACCTATTTCAATAGGTGAAAAATATAAAGCAGTCGTTAGTTCTATTACAGGAGATATGAAGAAAGAGTTTTTACTGCCTGATCCGGAGGCCGACAAATTTTCTTTATCCATTACCGAACGTAATGGCATCATACATTACACAATATTACATTCTCCCCAAGAGAGGTTGCCGGATAATTTATACTTGATAGCCCATGTTCGTGGTTTTCTCCTATTTGTACAACCCCTACAGAAAGGACAAGGAGCGGTCAGCCTGAAATCCATCCCTGAAGGGATATTAACCCTTACTTTATTGGATGGAAATTACGTTCCACACAGTGAACGCCTTGTATTCGTTCGCCAAAATCATTCAATCTGGCAGTTAGCCTCTGATAAGGCATCCTATGGTTCGCGTTCACCGATATCTCTTGATATCCACCTCTCCGATCTGTCAGGGCAACCTATAAAGGGGGATTTCTCTTTAAGCGTCACAGATAACTATGCTATCAGATGTGATTCTACAGCAGATAATATTCTTTCTAATTTGCTGCTGACATCAGATATAAAAGGATACATTGAAACACCCGGATATTACTTTAAAGATAATTCTCAGCGATTGAAAGCCTGTCTGGATAATTTGATGATAACACAAGGGTGGAGTCGTTTTAATGTAGAAGACATTCTTAAAGAACAGCAAAAGAATCCCAAATACTTTATGGAAATCGGACAAGCTGTTTCCGGTAAGGTATTAGATATTCGTAATAAGCCACTTTCTGGAAAAACTGTGAATGTTTTTGTCAATAAACGTCCTTATCCCTCAACACAGACAGATAATGACGGAGTGTTTATTGTAGATAAGTTAAGTTTTGCAGATACAGCCAGAGCTGAAGCACAGGTAATAGAAAAAGGAAAAATCTTTCATGCTAATATCCGAATAGACAGGGATTATTTTCCGGAAGCAGTAAACACCCATCCATACAAGGATGCAAAATATGAGCAACAAAACGAATATATAGAAGAAATGCAATCACCTTTTGTCAGAGAAGACGGAGTCTTGATGCTACGTCTTCCAGAAGTCGTGATTAATGCCAGAAGTTTAGTAAAAGATCGTTTTTCTTCCTATAAAATGGATGATGAAGAGATGTTGGCTCAACAAGATGCGCGCACGGCACTCGATTTAGTCAAGAATGTTCCCGGATTCCGAATTATAGATAATCGTCCCTATATAAACCCCAAATACTCCCAACGTCCGGAACATCTGATGTCTAATGATGTAAATAACAGGAATGCCTTGCGTCCCAAAGAGAAAATAGATTATGGCCGTACTGCGCGCTTCATGCTGGATAACAAAACGATCAGTTTCAATGCTCTTTCTCTCATCAATGCGGAAGACATCGTAGGAGTACATAAAATCGATCCGGAAGTTGATGCAGCCGTCAATATTACTCAAAATCTGAAATACTTGGAAGCAGCCTATAATGAAGCTTTTGAGAGTGGTGCCACCTTAGAAGAATTGGAAGAACTAGAAGTGGACAGACAACTCCAGAAAATGAAGGATGGTACTCAAAGTATTTCCGGTGGATGTATTGTGTTAACCTCACGTACCGGTAATTTAGAGATACCGCGTACTTCCCAAGGGGACACGGCATTTCTGCTCGGCTTTAATCGGTATAAATCCTTTTATAGCCCTAAATACGTAACAGACGAAGAACGCAAATCACTTGTACCGGATAATCGTACCACCATTTACTGGCAGCCTCAACTCCGAACCGATGAAAGAGGTAATGCCAGCGTACACTTTTACACAGCTGATCGTCCCAGCTATTATACAATTATTATTGAAGGTATAACAGATAAAGGTGTACCTTGTCGCTATGAACATTTATTAAAAAGATAAGCAGCTTATTTTTTATTTTAAATTTGATATCATGAAGCGTATAAAATTATTTTTAGCACTATCTGTATTGACTATTCTTTTATGTGGAATAAGTTCTTGTTCAAAAGAAGAAAGTGATAAACCAGATACTGAACAGCCCGACCCCGAACCAACTCCTGAGCCTACCCCGGAACCGGCCCCAGAACCAGAACCGAATGACTATAAACTGCAGGGAAATATGCAAGCCGCACAACAACTGGTTGGAAAAGATTATTCGGAAATCCATAAGTATATGCGCTCTTATGGATGGGACTATTCTGAACATCCCAATTCATCTGATAAAGATCATAAAGACGGAGTGCATTGCGAAGTTATATATGACGAAACGATACAGCAATATATTTTCAGGTTTATCAGCCATGCCAATGCTGATGCCCTTGACGGTGACCGGGGGAAACTGGAAGACCGCCAACGTAATGAAATGAAAACACAAACTACTGCTGCCTGGTATAAATTGAATGGTAACTGGGATGAATGGCAACGCCTTGAATGGAAATTCCGTATTCCGAAAAATTTCAGACCTTCTACAAGTTTCTGTCATATTCACCAATTAAAGGCACAGGAGGGTAATAATGGTTCTCCATTGATAACCATAACTCCCCGCTGCAATAGTAATGGCAGTAACCGTCGTGTACAAGTGATCCATACCGGTGATAATAATGCTACTACTAAAGGAACAATCATAGACAATCTGCCATTGTCTGATTTTGAAGATGAATGGATACAAGTAGAAACAGAGATGCACTTTACGCACGATGGGGCGTTCAGTATTAAGATGACACGTATCAGTGATAGTAAAGTATTAGTTGATAAAGCTTTTAGCAATATTGACCTATGGCGGAAAGGAGCGATAAGTATCCGAAATAAATTCGGCATTTATCGTAGCTTTGGAAGAAAGATGGAAAGTATTGATGATCGTCCTACTAATGGAATAAAAGATGAGACCTTGCAACTGGCAGATTTCAAGGTTTATGAGAAAAATACAAATCCCAAGCCTGAAAGCCACGATTAGGGTGAAGGGAGAATTTATCAGAAAACATTATGAAATATATACTGTTATCACTAATAGGAGTTTTCATTTGTTCTCAAAAAATTGCTATACCATATCAAGAGAAGGTATATCTCCATACTGATAAGCCTTTTTATTTAGTCGGTGACACCATCTGGCTGAAAGGCTATTTGGTAAATGCGCAAACACATAAAGAAAGTGATGTGCAAAGTCGCTTTTTATACATCGAACTCATAAACCGGAAAAATAAGGTAATTCAACGTAAAAAGATAAAAGAGGAGAACGGGCATTTCTTTAACTTCATTTCTTTAGAAAAAGATATTGAAGAAGCCGATTATCAAATTCGTGCTTACACCAATTTCATGAGAAATCAAGGAGAGGAGTTCTTCTTTACCAAACAGATTCCTGTATATGCCAATACCTCTTCGTTACTCACTGCGAACATCGAATATGATTCGGAAGAAGCCGATGGGAAATATATTGTTATTACCCTGTTGCGTAAAGATGGAACTCCCTATGCAAATTCTCGTGTTGAGTACATGATTCGCACAAAAGAATATAAGAATCGCTTTCACCGTGTGAAAACAAATACCGAGGGGCAAATACGCTTTAAGTTACCCGAACGAGAGAAAGACGTGGAACCTTACGTTTACCTTTCTCTATACGAGAAGGAATATGTACACCGTAAGCGTATCTTTCTGCCGCAGGATTATGAATATACGGTCGGTTTCTACCCTGAAGGAGGGCATTTACTGGCAGGAGTACAACAGCAAGTTGCCTTTAAAGCAGAAACATCTACCGGTGAAATCATAACCGTAGGGGGATATGTCTTAAACCAGCGAAAAGATACATTAGCTACATTCAACAGTGAGTATGCAGGTATAGGTTCCTTTGCTATTCGGACTGAAGAGAAAGATACATTGTGTGCTTTGGTAAAAGACAACTTTGGAAATGAACGGAGTTTTATTTTACCTAAAGCTTCCAGTACTCATGTTTCTCTTGCCATACGTCAGGATACTACTTTTGTACACTACCGTATACTCACTCCCTCAGATAGAGAATCAAATGAAAATTTCGATCTGTCAGTGCATACACGCGGCAGGATTCTCTTGAATCGTGTCATATCTCATGAACAATTATCCGATAGTCTCCCTCTCGATTTATTTCCTGAAGGAATTGCTCATTTCACATTGTTCAATCGGGATACGACAGTAGTAAGCGAACGGCTTATTTTTGTCAGGAAGCCTTCTGCGGTGTTTCAGTTGGCTGCTTTGGGTAGCCCGGCCGATAGCCGCCAACCTATAAAAATAGGATTACGCGTGTTGAATGAGCAGCAAATGCCGATTCAAGGAAACTTCTCTTTGAGTGTGACTGATGATTTCGCTGTAAATATAGATCCTAACGCCAATCATGTGGTCAGTGAACTATTGCTGAATTCTGATTTAAAAGGCAACGTCTTTTCGCCTGGTTACTATTTCTCTTCTCACACTCCGAACGTCAAGAAGCATTTGGATCAGCTCATGCTAACACACGGCTGGCGTAGATATAATGTGAGTACAAATTTGAGAGAAGCGAAACAGAAGTATAAATATGAAGTTGAGAGAACTCAGCAAATCTGCGGATATGTTGAAAGTCATTTTGATAAGAAGAAATTGTCTCATTTTGCACTGCTTGTGAATAATCCTCAAGAAGCTTTCAAACAAATTGTTGTCTCCAATGAAAAAGGAGAGTTTTGTTTTACCCATAATTTTCAACAAGTAAAGGAACATTTGACTGGGTTCTTAATTTATGGTGCCGGGAAGAAACCCAAATGGCGATATGGTATTTATATGAATGAAATAGAATACCCCGGTATCAACCATTTGCATTGGCAAAAAGAAGATATACCTTTGAAAAGTAAAGCTTTCATTAAGAGCGTGCGCGAAGATTATACTCTTGTAAATGGAGAAAAAATATACCGGCTACCAGAGGTAGAGATCACTGCTTTGCAATTACCGAATGGGTGGATCTCATATAAAGTGGTTGAACCGGAGAAGATAGAACAGATAAATGAAAAGACGGCTTTGGATTTATTAAAGAGAACTCCTAATATTGTTGTTCATTCCGGGGTTAGAAATAATACCAGTCAGATGTTTGTATTAGTTCCAAACAGAAACTTCAATGAAAAAAGCTCTTATAGTAAAATATCCGGTTCTAATGGTGATAGTCCGATATCCGGTTACTGGGAACGCTTTTGGAAAAGAGTACCCGTCATAGTGGATGGATATGAACTAAAGAATATACAAGATCTGGAAAATCTGCATGCCGGAGATGTGAAGTCTATAGATTTTGTACGGGACAAAGCAATGTATATTGCAAACAGCGAGGATCATTATACTTGGGAAAATTATGAAGAAACAGAAGCCGCAACAATAGCTAATGCACCGCAAATTGGCGATGCGCTACCTCTGATTGTTCAGCCTCAGAAAGTATACATAAGTACTTATCTCTCCAAAGGAATTATAGGTTCGTCTATTCCGAGCATTGCCCGTATCGGTTATTTATCCTATGCTAAGAATGCAGAATTCTATGCTCCTAAATACCCCACCGAGGAAAGTCGTAAAATTATCAATTCCGACAAACGTACTACTATTCATTGGGAACCCAATATCCGTTTGGATGAGAAAGGAGAAGCAGGGCTTAGTTTCTATACTGCCGACCGTCCCTCCACTTATACTGTGGTGATAGAGGGGATTACTGACGACGGGAAAGCATGTCGATACGTAAAACAGATAAGATAAATTGCTAATAAACGGCGGAGGCATAGTCAGATTATTTCCGTTTTAAGGAACAATATGTTCACAGGCAAGAAATATTTGTTTCACAGGCAAGAAATGAACGTTTCTTGCCTGAGAAATAAACGTTCCGCAGGGGGGAATGATGTGTACTGGTTTTAGTTGACAACTTCGTTTGTTATAACTGGATTAGTTTACTCAATATACTTTAATATCTAAAGAGGTTTACTTTTGTTTTTCTTATTCCTATTTTAGTTGTCTTTTGTTGGTGCTTGCAAATTTATGCATCTTCCTTTATTTACGCAAGCCTTCTTCAGGAAAATGTAATGTTGCCAACAAACAAGAACTCTTCGGTCGGGGATCGCCCTAGCGGCAAGGGGCGGGCCCCCCCGTCCCGACGAGCGGGTATTATGCTGTAAATCCTACCGTTTCTCTGAGCACTTCCATAGGTGTCCTCATGTTTATCCCTTGATGAGGCCGCACATGATTATATACATATACAGCATCTTCAATGCGCTTGCTTACTTGCTCGAAGCTCTCATCATCACAGTCGAATAGCCAACCGTTTTTAATGGTGTTGTTCATTCTTTCAGCCAATGCATTATGCAAAGGATCACCACACTGCGTCATACTGATGTTGATTTGATGCTCTTTAAGCCTCTCTACATATTTATTTGAGCAATATTGGACACCCCGGTCAGAATGATGAATAAGAGTGCTCATGTCTATGTGATACTTCTCATAGAATGATATTGCCATCTCCAAAGCTTTCAAGGGCCCCTCCGTCTCAAGAGTTTTGTAAAGCGCATATCCAACGATGGCACGACTTGCCGCATCGGTAAGCAACGAGAGGTAAGCCCAGCCCTGACCGGTGTTTACGTAGGTTATATCCGCCACTACCATAGCGCCCAATCGCGTAGCGACAAATTTGGGCGCAACATTCAACAGATCGGGGTAGATATAGTAATTATGGTTCGAATTCGTTGTTTTAGGACGCTTGCGACTTGTACGTTGACACAAACCATTGGAGCGAAAAATGTCATAACAACGATCACGACCGATAACCATCTTTGGTCCAAACTTACTCACGCAGCAGGCGTATAACTCGCGCATACCAGCTTTGGGCATGAGCTCCAACAGTTCCTTGCAGTACAACACGATGCTTGTGGTAAGGATATCAACCTCCAAATGCCGGTTCACATGCTTGTAATAACCTTGTCGGGTTATGCCGAAGTAATCACAGAGGAACTTTATACAACCATGTTTGCGTCGGGTTGAGTGCCTCTGTGACAAGGTGTCGATTACTTGGCATCGGAGTTTTTTCGTACCTTGATATGATACGTGGATTCAGCAAGATTGATGAGTTCTTCGCACGCCTCATGACGTAAACTCTCATCAGCAAGAGCCCGATGAAGTTTACGGTTCTCAGCACGCAATAGCGATAGTTCTTTCTGGAGCTCAGAAATACTAGAATCAATAGCATCGCTATTTACCGGTTTAGGTGATATACCCATAGCTTTGTCTTCCATTTGATACTTGTTAAGCCAATAAGTAAGAAGCTTGGCACAAAAGCCGTTACGCTTACAAAACTGAGATTTGCTCTCGGGACTTGATAAATACTCACGAATATAAGACATTCGTTCATCATCACTGTAATAGTTGTACTTCTTTTTCGAATATTTCATCTTTATTTTCGATTTTTGAAGTGTCAACTTATTCAGTACACTACAGAATGATAGCTTCTTCGTGGAGTCTTATTTATCGCACTTCGCTACAGAATAATCAATAAAGGAAAGTCTTATCGGACAGGGAAACCTATACTGGTCAGCGACGCCCAAGGCATAAACGATTGATTGTCCGTTCCTTCCGGACGACTTTTTTGAATCATCTTACGAGTGTACGGCATATCCATTCCTTTACGGTCATGATAATGATGATAAGCCCGTTCCCAGGCAGGACAGATCTTCTCCCGTTGTTTGGATGAGATCTCAGGTCCATAGACCGACTTTCCAAACCAAGTGATATACTGCACATGAGGAACTTCTTCGCCGGACATGTATCGGGCCGTATACTCAAATCCTTTGTAGAGGCGATTGTCAAATGCTCCATATAAGTCTATATCTTGATTCCAGGCAATTTCGGCGGCACAAGCAAGGAAAGCAAGGCCCATCTGTACATGTTGTTGGTCACGTCCACTCTCCTGGCATTGTCCGCTTTCATAAAAATAATTTTTGATAGCCCCATTCGTATTACCATCGGTAAGCTGCTTACAGGCAGTATCAAAAATATCCCGTCGGTCAAGGAAAATGCCTATACACATAAGTGTTTGTCCGTTGGCAGCATCCCAATTGCCATTATAACGAGGCGTCCAATCCTTTATCACCGGATACCAGATATTGATGACCATATCTTCAAATGCTTTACGATCTTTGGCATTCCAGCCCTTATAAGTATGTTTTATTATCTCGGCAGCATTGAGATATTTGATTCCCGCCGTACCCACCTTTAATTGACGGTTGTGATTTACGACCGAATCAAGAGTCTGAGCCCAAGCATTGAATATTTCGATAGCCTTTTCCGCATAAGCTTTATCCCCTTCCACATACCATTGTAAAGCCATGGTATAGGCTGCCGCACCATCACGTACAAACTCTTTCCCTCCATTATCGGGTTTATTATAAGGTCCGTTATCTACAACCTTAAAAGGAGTTGGTTTATAATTGAGCGAAGCAATTTCCGATGACTTGAGTTGGCTCCATGCTTCCTTCCAAGGTTCCTCACTTGCAAGGATCTTGGCTTTCATGAATTCAAGATCAGAGGTCACGTGTAACATTCCGGGATGTGCGAATTTCTGTCCGAAACTAACAGTACATATCAACGCATACAGGAGTGAGAAAAAAGTTCTTTTAGTCATAATCGTTAAGAAATTTATTGCTGATATTATAATTATATTATTTTCCGACAGTTCTTATCAGAACCTTCCGGCTATAAGCTTTCTGGCCGGCTTCGTGCACACGAACTACGTAAAAATCATCATTCAATGGCATACTCTCCACCCAATTGTCAGAAGAAGATTTGAGCATCTGCACCATGCTTCCATGAGTCGTGTAAATAGATATCCATGCATCTTTTAGCGATTTTACTCTCACACGATTTGTTTCCACAATAATGTGCGGGATATCTTCTCTGCCTGTTTCAGGTATTAGCCCCGTAGAGATGCCTCTTGCCGCCCTCTGAGCCTCATAGAGTGATGCGGGCTGCAAGCCTTTACGATTCTGCCCTTCTATATATCCATTGGTATATTCACTCATATTGTTGCGGTATCTCCGTATTGTCTTAGCAGTGCATCCGATAGCATAATTTTGTCCCGTAGGCACTTTATCCAGATAAATGGCACCGTCTTGTACATCACAATTCCAGAATACGCTGTTGGTGCCTCCCCATCCGTGACCGCTTCCCATATTGTCACGCAGATACATACCTATTTTCCCGGCATTTGATTTTATAGTTCCCAATTCCATCCAGTTATCAAACAAAATCCCCTGCGACCACAACCGATGTCCCTCAGCTTGTGCAAGGGAAAGTTCCGAATGGAAATTCAACACAACAATACCGCTGGTGGAGGCACAGCCATTAGAGATATAGTGATGACGCCCGTTACGGGCATAGCAGTTTTTCAATAAGATGAGTTGTGAACGATGGTAATTCTCAAAATTATAATACGTACCTCCCGTACAAAGTCCGGAGGGATCAATAGCATAGCAATCTTCAATTGTACTCCTCGTAGTGGAAGTCGTTTTAATACCCGCATGAACAAAACCGGACATTGAAACACCTTTCACCCATGAATTCTCCAACGAACTCATATAGATACAATTCTGATCGACGTTAGCCGTAGAATTCTCCGGACTTCTTTCAAAAGAGATGTGCAGATTCTCAATGCCTACATTGTGGCGGATTGTTCCCGGATTTGAAATCTTGTAGATATATGCCTGGGCATACTGTACGTCGAGCGCATAAAATATGGGAGCATCCACTTCAATCATATTTCCTTCCACTTTGGTGACGTAGCGATGATAGGAAATATCAATATCCTTAGTTTTCCATTTCTTGCTTTCATCTGTGTCGCGCTTTGTATTGCCGCCATACCAGACTGCTTCCAGCCAAGCTGTTGTGGTAGGATATTTAATACAAATCAAGTCGCCTGCCTGATAGGCGCTTGCATCTTCCACCTGAAAGGAATAATCGCCGGGCATCACCTTCTGTGTTACAATATTTACCTGAGCATCACCTTTCCCATTTCCCCAATTGTGCGCAGAGGAATTTCCCATTAAAATAAGCCGTTTAGCCTTTTCTGCCGCATTTCTTCCGTAGAGAACCGTGGAATCATTGTCCGAGAAGCAATTACCTTCGCCACGCAAAATGACTCCGTCGTATGTCAGGTTTAACGTCCCGTCCACATTATATCGTCCGGCTTTCAGCAATACGACTCCTCTGATACCCTCTGCGTCCAAAGCATATTTTCCTACTTCGTCAATGGCTTTCTGTATATGTTGCGTATTGTCGGCCTCCTTGTCCTCCAGAGGCCTGAGAGTAATGGTGCGTTCCGGCAAACTGACCACAGGAATGTCTTTTCCATTCCCGTATCCTGCCTGACTAAAATCCGGAATGACAAAACCATCATTATCTTTCTTATAAGTCAGGCTTCCAGATTCATCCTGAATAACGAGTTGCGATTGCCAACTTTCCTGGGCATTAAGGGAGTAACTGCCTACAAAACATAAGCTCCCGATACATAAAGATACAAGTTGTGATTTCATATGTATTTATTACTTTTTGTGATATGTAAAGAAAGGGAGATTTCTTCTCTTCATTTTGTAGTGTTATCTCATTTCCTTGTAATATTGTATCGCTCTGTTTCAAGATGACAAAGATTATAGCATTTCATCAACACAAAGATATACTATGGGCGATTATTCTAACAGGGCTTTGAGGAGAAAACGATCTTTTAGCCAGACTAAGCATCTGTTTTTCCCAAACAGATGGTCTATCTGACCGGAACAGACGGTCTGTTTACCCAAAACAAACCATGTATTTCCTCTTAACATACCTTCTTTTCGGGCAAAACTAACATTCTTTTTCGTGATAAGGCTACACCTTATGCCCGAAAGGGTGTAGCCATATTGCATAAAGGGTGACACCATCTCGGATATAAGGTGTAGCCCTTTACTTATCGGGTTATATTCTTTTCTGGTTATATCGGGAAAGTATTCGGAGGAAAAATATTATTTTCACACATAAAGCGCATGAAAGATATTATTTTTATTTAAGATACAACAGTCATTGCATCCCTTTTTGTAATTCTGTCCCCTTTTCCTTTCTTTCCGCACTTCTTTAATAAGGAATGCTTGCGTTCTTTCTTTTTCCCCCACCGTTGGGCGGAAAGAAAGGAATCTGAGACAATAGAATTATCATTTTGTCAACTATGACAAAATGATTTTTATAGGTCATTTTCTGAAAAAACGATTAGTCGTGCGGCTGAGGATTCGGATTGGTATGCGCTTCATAAACTTTGAAATCAGCCAACTGTAGGCTTTCATCTTTAAGTCCGTTATCGGGTCTGTCGGATGCACTTTGCATTTTCCGCCCCAGACTGCGATAAATACCAAATTTATTCCGGATACTTGTCGCCCCCTTCCTCCATAAGTCTACATCTGCGAAAGATTGGTCGGCAAGCACTTTCCCATCGCTGATACGGGTCAGTTTGATGCGGAATGTGCCATGATGGGTATAATGCATTTCTGTCTCCACTTGTATCCATTCATCTTCAAAGTCGGCAAGCGGAAGGTTGTCTATAATAATACCCTTGCCGGACGTTCGTGTGTCGCCTGTATGAATTACTTGTACACGCTTATTCCCTCCGTCTTCATCGCAACGGGTACTGATAGTAATGAGTGGTGCGCCATTATTACCTTCCTGCGCCTTCAGTTGGTGAAGATGACAGAACTTGGTGGTGGGTTGGAAACCTTTGGGTATGCGGAGTTTCCATTCCAGCCGTTGCCACTCGTTCCAGTTTCCGTTCAGATGATACCAATCATGGTTTGTCTGGCTTTTCATCTCATTGCGCTGGCGGTCACTCAGTAATCTTCCCCGGTCACTGTCCAAAGCCCCGGCATTGGCATGATTGGTGAATTTGAAAACATATTGCTGCAGGGCAGCATCAAAAAGAACTTCACAATGCACACCGTCATAATGGTCGTTTTTCGAGATATTGGGATGTTCGGAATAGTCCCAACCCAAGGCACGCATATATTCGTGTATAGCTCTATAATCTTTTCCCGTTAACTCGCGAGAGGCTTGCATACCTCCCTGAAAAACATAGTCGGAACGGACAGGGGAAGGTAACTGCACGGTAGCCCCATATCCAATGGCTTGCAATGCAGATTCGCCCAAACGCTCCTTCAATTGCGCCAGATAAAGACTTCGAGGGGCAACCGGAGTATCATGCGAGTCGAAAACACCTACCGGCAACGTAGGACCGGACTGATTGAAGGGACGACGCAACGGAGTACTTTCTCCTTTACTGCCTATTACCCAGTTATAAGTGCCCGGGGGAATCTGATTTACATAACTCTTCGCCAAGCAATTCCAGGCAACAGACCAGGCTGTGCCCCAACCATGACCGGAACCCATGGAACCACGGTTCTTGAAATCAATACCTCCGCCCGGTAAATTACAATTGTCAAGCAATAAACCTGTACTCCAGCGTTGATGTCCTTCTATACGGCCATTTCCTTTGAAGTTGCAATTAAGGAATACAATAGGCCCTGTTTGTCCGGCGCCAAGTGCCACAAACCAGATGTTATCTCCCTCTACCGAACAACGGTCAATCAGAATTTGTCCTCCGTTCGGTGCAAACTCCGCCGGTTTGGAAGCTCCCTGGTGCAAAGCCCTTCTGATTACGTTAATCTGCTGCAAAGTAATTCGTCGCCCGCCTACACCTATACTCTCCATGGTTTCCAATGCATTGATGTCCTTTGCCCAACAGTCTTCTCCGTTGATTCTTAGTGCATAATATAATGCTTTCCCGTGATTGACCGCTTGTGCGGGTGACTCGATACGCAGATTCTCCACACCGCACTGACGGAGGCGTTGTATGTTATTGGTCACTACCAATGTAGTATTGTCATCGGTGAATTTCGCATCGTAAGAGTCTACCAGCGGGACACTCAGCACAATTGTATTTCCTTCAATACCTGCAATGGTCCGTTCGGCAATCAGTTGTCGTCCTGCCTTTATCCAGGTCTGAGGTTTTCCGTCACGAACCAAATCATTCATTTTCATATATTTGATCCATTTTTCGGTTACGGGTTTGCGTATTTCTATATTGTCGCCGACAGAAAGTTCGGAAACATCAGTTACCGTCAAACGATATGAACCGGCAGGGATGTACTTGTCAGTCACCTTTATGCTTTTTTCATCCGGAGCAGCTTCGCCTAAACGATTACCCGCACGTTGGCGGATGCCGTTATTCACCACGATTGCTGTATGCTTATCTCCGGTCATGACGATAACGCTTCCACTCGGATCACTTCCGCTACCGCGCAATACGACACCATCTGTCATTATCTGAAGAGAACGGTTACATACGTAACGTCCCGGTGCCAACAGAACTGCACCCCGAAAGCCATCGGCATCTTTGGGAAGTGCGGAAACCATATCAATGGCTTTTTGAATATAATCCGTGCAATCTTCATTTTCTCCTAAAGGATGTACGGTCAGTTTTGCCGGAACGTATGGCAAGGTTACACCACCGCCCTTATATCCGGCATGTGAAAAGTCGATAATCCGGTCACCTCTCTTAGTGGCTTTATACACTAACTTTCCGTTAGCATCCGAATAAACCCACTGGCTTTTGCCTGTTGATTCCTGCCCCATAATGGATAAGGGGAAAAGAAGGCATAGTAGATAATAAATGTTCTTCATTCTTTGTCTTATTCAATAAAGTTAATTAATGGTGTAACAAAGGAAAAGGAAAAAAATGATTTCCATTATATAGATTGTCTCAAAAGCTTGTAAAAAAAGAGCAAACTTCTACTACTGAGAGTAAAAGTTTGCTCAATATTGGTTTAACTAAATACCTTAATTAAGAGATTCTGTATTTTGGTATACTATTTTAATGGATCAAAGTCACCACTTTCCCAACCAATAGTCTGTTGCAATTTCGGATTCTGTTCGAAATGTTTACGAGCCAATCCTTGGAAATAATAGCTGTCTTTTACGTCCCATTGATAGGTTTCGTCAATTCTCCAGGTTTGAGTAGTGAAATACTTAAAATAATTCTTTGTCATCAATTCCGGATCGCTCTTTATCATAGTTATAAAATCTCTTCGTGCCATAGTAGCATATTCATTCTTCACTTGTATTTCAATTCTGTAACGGGAATATCCTTGCATATCAGAGAATATTTTGCGACGAAGCAAATCCCAGAAACGTTTGCCCTCATAAGCCAATTCAATGCGGCGTTCATAGAGAACGGCATCAACTAATTCTTGTTGGCTCATATTTACTTTTAAACCATAGAGCCCGTCCGCATTGGCCGTTATACCGGCTCTTTTACGAATATCTTTCAGGATAGTATAAACTTCATCAGATTTATTTCCTACTTCCGCAGCACATTCAGCAAGATTCAATAACACTTCTGCATAACGCATTTCAATCCAGTCCATGTCACCGTGATCCTTGGCTTCAGTAGCTGTCTTTTCAGGGATAGAAAACTTGCATGAATAAAATCCTGTGCCAGTCGGACTGTGAGTATCTTCGCCACCTTTGTAAGTATACATACAACCCTGAAACCATTCCGGCATACCATTCAATGGATATTCAGCACCATTGTAAACGATGATATCGTAGAAACGGGGATCACGGTTCAACCAGAACATACCGGTAGCGTCAGTAGCAGTAGGATCAAAAGCTTCCTTCACACCATCACCATCTACATCTACTCCTGGAATAGTACCATCAGCCATTGGGAAAGCAAGTGCCATATCCAATGTAGGATGGTGGTTACCGGTAGCTCCTACCGAAAACTCCAACGGACGAAGTCCTGCCATGAAATTGTGTGTACGCACCGGATCGAGAAAACGGGTAGTGATAACAGTCTCAGAGGTAGTTTCTTTTGTCCATATCTCCTTATAAACAGGATGTAAAGCACGTTGTCCGTTCTCTGACAGTTCCTTTTGGGCCGCTAAGCAGGCATTGTATGCTGTCTGCCAACGGGTACGGTCATTGTTCGGATTAAATTGCTTACTGGCATAAGTCATCAACACACGTCCTTTGAAAGCCATAGCTGCTCCTTTGGTGATACGTCCAAAGTCATTTTCACCCCAAATACTGGGCAATGAAGCCGCTGCATCATCAAGGTCTTTCACTATCTGGTCAATACATTCTTTTGCTGTATTCCGAGTAACATACAAATCGTCACTATGTCTGTCCTGCGGAGTTAAAATCAAAGGTACACCTCCATAAATTTTTACCATCTCAAAATACTGATAAGCACGTAAGAAAAGCGCTTGTGCCTTTATACGGTTCCGGATGTCCTCGGACAAACTACCTCCATCAATACTTGTTAACAAAACATTGATAGTATATATCTTGTCATAAGGCCAATGTTCTCCTAACGGACCTCCGGCAGTAGCTACCGCCGTCAATCGGCCATGAATAAAATCACCACCTCCGTTGCCTTCATCACTATATTTAGAATAATCACCACTAAATGATGGTAGATTATCTTTGTAGCATTTATCCAAAAAAGCTGTAGCCAGAATTTCACTATTCCATGTTGCCTTTTCGCTGACAGCTGTCAGGTCATCTTTATCCAATACGGAAGTACAGCTAGTCAAGCTTGCAAATGTCAATGCTGTAATAGCTATTATATGTTTTGATTTCATAATATTCAAGTGTTTTTTTATATAATTAGATCGTTAGGTTCAAACCAAATGAGAAGTTTCTCATAACAGGATAGTCTGAAATACTCGTTGCTTCGGGATCCATCCATTTTACTTTATCCTGTAATAAGAAGAGATTTGTACCATTCAGGAAAAGTCTTGCTTTCTCAATACCTATCCGCTGAACAAATGTCTTCGGCAAATCATAAGATATGGATATATTTTTGCAACGCAAGAAAGAAGCATTACGTACCCAAAAGGAAGAAGCTTCATTATTCTTATACTGTGTAGCGCCCGGCATTGAAGCATTTGTATTCTCCGGGGTCCAGTGGTCATTATAATATTTGAATGTACTTGTATGGGCATTGATACCATTACCACGGAAATCCATCAACTTCTTATGACCGGCCATACCTTGGAAGAATATATCAAGCATGAACCCTTTCCATTTACCGCCAATCGTGAAGCCATAAGTGATAGGAGCTACTTTATTTTCAATAATAACAACTTTGTCATCATCTGTAATGATACCATCCGGTTCATCACTCTCAGGGCCACGTACATCTTTGTATATCAACATACCTAAACCGGGTTTCTGTCCTTTAATAGTCATATTCGGATTTTCTTCCATATATTGCTGTAACTGTTCCTCGGTACGAATCATTCCAATACATTCAAATCCCCATTCACGGCTCAATGACTGACCGATTTCAGATTTGTATGCCCGGATATTTTCTGCTTCATCTTTCTTGGACCACCAGCTGTTTGCAAAACTAAAGTTACCTCTTAAATAATAGTCCAATTTACCGATTCTGTCATTGTACCCCAGTTCTACTTCGAAACCACGGGATTTAACCTCCGAATAGTTCTCTTTTGGCAAAGATGCACCAAATGTAGTAGGTACACTCACATTCAGATTATCAAGAATGTCGTATGTACGTCTATAGAAATATTCAAAGCTGAAATCAAATTTATTTCTAAACCAACGGCTATCAAAACCGATGTTGTAAGAAGTTGATTTCTCCCAAGTCAATTTAGGATTAGGAACTTCCTTAGGCTCCAATCCATAAGATAAACCATTGAATACGGCACCTGTAGTAATTCCGTAACGAGCCATCCATTGCCAACCGCCAATAGCATCATTACCTAATGTAGCAATAGAACCGCGCAGTTTCATATAATCAATAAACTTGATATTCTCTGAGAAGAAAGGTTCACTGGAAATACGCCATCCTGCTGAAACAGAGGGGAAGAAACCCCAGCGTTGATCAGGAGCAAATTTTGTAGAACCATCGACACGGAATGCAGCTTCCAGTAGATACTTGTCTGCATAAGCATAGTTCAGACGCCCTACGTAGGAAAGGCGGCCACTTTCACTTACAGAGCCAGCTCCAACAATAGATTCAGAAGCATCACCACTTGCACCGAAAAATTCCGGCATTTCCCAAGTGATTAGTTTATTACGCTGTGCATCAAATTTCTCACTATCACCTTCAGATTGTTCATAAACAAATAATGCACTTAAATCATGGTTACCAAACTTACGGTCATAAGTTACAAATAGGTTTAATTGATATTCTTCTGCCAACTGGTTTTCTTTAAATACATAGTTACCGTCATCACGAGTTTTGGTAGATACTACTACATTACTCGGGTCAATATAATGATTGTTCGTTCCGGCAGTCTGGAAATTATACATTTCATACGGGAAGTTCACCTTTTTAATTAATCGATTATCCAATGTACGGTTATACTGTACTTTCAGTTTCAGACCTTTTACAAAGGGAACTCGATATTCCGCAGTCGCATTGACATTAACATTTTGCCATTTCTTAGTATGTAAACCCGATTCTTCGCTAATAAGCATTAACGGATGCCATTCAATAAAGTTACCTACTGGCATTCCATCAATCATACTTGGAATCATCTTGGTACGGAGCAATAATCCCTTGTATAAGTCATTCATACGATCACGGTCACCGTCGGATTTCCAATTAGGTTTGGTATCTTTACGATTATCTGTACTGATATTCAAACCAACTGTAAAATTCTTACTGATATCAGCATCAATACTAGCACGGAAATTATATTTAGAATACTTCAAATTATCAAATGAACCTACATTATAGAAATAAGAACCACCGATAAAATAACGTACTTTTTCGGTTCCTCCGGTAATATTGATAGCATGACGAGTAGACCATGGAGTTTTCCATGCATCATCCAGAAAACTATAATCAGTTGTTTTGAAATGTGCCAACTCGTCATCTGTATACCAAGAAGACTTGGTAGTCGGATCTTGCTGTTCTACATTCGGATTCCAAATGGCATTGTTAAGATAACCCTGTATAGCACGGTCATTCAAATAAACAGCATGTTCATAAGCACTAAGCGTCTCCGGAATCATAGCAGCTACATCGATACCTACCGTACCAGTATAATTGATAGTTGGTTTCGCATTTCCACCTTTCTTTGTGGTAATCAATACAACACCATTAGCAGCACGGGCACCATAAACTGCTGCCGATGCACCATCTTTCAATACTGATATATTAGCCACCTCACTGGCATCCAGTGCGTCAAACGCCATCTTATCCCTTACTACTCCATCAATAACATATAGTGGGTCAGAATTGTTAGGAGTACCTTTAGCGCGTACACTAAAAGAGGCTGAAGTTCCCGGTTTACCTGTTCCTTGAGTTATATATACACCTGAAAGGCGTCCTGCTAATGCTGAAGACAGATTAGCTGATGGAAAATCTTCAATAGCTTTGGCATCAACACTAGTTACACTGCCCGTCACACTTCCCTTTTTCTGCGTACCATACCCTACTACAACTACTTCATCTAAAGCTTGTGAATCTTCAGTCAATACAATTTTCAGATTACTTTCAGTAACGACTTTAGTTACATCCTTATAGCCAATATAACTAAACTTCAGAGTCGAGCCTTTAACACATTTAATAGAAAAATTACCATCAATGTCAGTAATTGCTCCGTTAGTAGTGTTCAATTCTGCAACTGTCACTCCAATTAACGGTTCACCATTCTGATCCTCTACGCTTCCTGTTACTGTTATATTCTGAGCATGTACTATAGTACCAAAAGAGAAGCTCAACAGTACCAACAAAATACGCCATAACAGCGATTTCGACAAGTGTTCTTTCTTTTTCATTAAAATTACTTTTTTTGATTAGACTTAAATAAACAAAGCATTTTTCCAACGCTTTCTCGTTTTATTATTAAACATTTCTATTACATAAACCATAGCATATGTATATAAAAATAATATACATAGCTATAAAATCAGTATTAGAACATTCATAATGTGGTTAGACTAACAACAATACAAAGAAAGGAATGAATTTATTAACCTAATATCAGTTGCATCTCAAAAGCTTGCATTTTTATTGCAATAGATAATAATTTCCCCAAAAATAACTTCATTTTATGGGAGAATCAGTTTAAGATGTTTTTCATGGCAGAAGAGTTAACGAAGGATTATTTTATCCGTATGATGATAACGCCATTAGCTCCTTTCATTCCATATTCAGAGCCATCTTTTTTAATCTCAACTTCTTGTATATCTTCTACTGACACTGCATTATTGGCTTCCTCCAATGAATTATATTCGGTTCCGCCTATAATGAAAAGCGGTTCGGTACTGAGGGCAAAAGATGAACTTCCCCGTATTGAAGCCTTCATTTGTCCGTTTGAATAATTAATCTGCAATCCGGCAATATTACCTCGCAGCAAATCTATTAAATTGTTGACGTCTAATTGCCGGATTCTCTCATAAGTGATAATATTGCTATTATAGGTTTGTTCCGGTATTTCCTGATACATGCAGGTTATTGTTTTTTCATTCGTGGCATAGCGCAATGAATTCTTCCCCAGATGTATGGTATAGGTTGGAATTCCCGACATAGGCACATAAGCCACCAACTTCCTGTTAGGATATACCAACAGTGTATCGCCTGTTTTCACATTATCCAGTTCAAATGTACCTTTTGATGAAGTGGAAAGCATCTTCATGCGCCCCTTTACCCGCATTTTTATCTTTTTGGCCGGTTTACCCTTTTCATTCAGGATAACTCCTGCCACATTGTCCTGTGCTGTTCCAACCAGTGAAATCAGAATAGCTGATAATAAAATCAGAATACGATGTTTCATATCTTTATAATATTAATAAAAAGAGAGAATATTCAAACACAATATGTATGTCTAATATTCTCTCCTTTTTAAATGAATGAGATTGATTATTTATCTTTCACGAGGTGCGGCTGTGCAGATTGTACCATTATCAAATACAAATAGATTATCGGCAAAAATAACGACTTTGTTGTCCAATCCGAAACCAGAGCGGGATACATAATATTGATCCTGCACACTGGCTAATGCACTGCTCTCAAAATATTTCTTGCCATCATAGTAAACAATGAATTTCTTATTTGCATCGATTGATACCGCAATAGTTTTGAAAGCATCCTTTTTAAACTTAAAGTTTGCCGTATCCGTACCTTCATCTATTGTAATATCTTCCGTCTTTCCTGTTGTCACATTGGTTGTTGTATAAGTTGCTTTCCATGCTCCTGTTTTGGGATAGGTCGTAAAGCATGCCTTAGTTACATAAAACGTGGCATTATTGATACGGGCAAATTCAATACGGATCTCTGCAAAATTATTATCTGAAGGACAAGCATTTACTGCATAGTCCACTTGTGTGGAGAAAGGAACAGATACATTATTCCAGCTACGGGCAAAACGTCCGTCAGCTTTAGTGGAAGTTAATTTAACTGCACCATTCGTTCCCTTATTAGCGTCAAATGCTACTGTCATAGATGCATTGGACCAGCCTTCATTATAATAAGGAGTCTCAAAGTTAGAGTAAAACAGTTCATCCAGTACAGTCATTTTGGAACGACGGGTTTCTTTCTTACCACCACATTTCACCGTGCACCAAATTTCATAAGTTCCGGCTTCATTCGGAGCTTTCCATACATTCTCAAATAGTCCTTGAGGATTTGTCATGCTTCCACCATCGCATCCCCATTCATAACTAACATCTGTATCATCACTGAGTTCGGCAGAAACAAATACTTTCACCACATCATTACGGCAAAACTTTGTGCCGAAAGTGTTCAATGAAACAATATTTACACTGTCATCGTCTGAACAGGAAGTGAAGATCACACATATTAATATAGCAATATTGAATATTAGTTTTTTCATACGTTTCTATATTATTAATTTATTCTTGACCCAAAAAATATCTCGATGGGCGAGGTTGCCACCAGTCAGATACATGGATATAACCATCACGTGCATGAATGTTAGTGGTGCGACAACTACCGGAAGATGCAGCTAACAATCCTCTAAAATTCCATTCAAAATTATTCAATTGAAGCGGCAGGTTACGGTCATGTCCGGCCTTGACACACATTACTGCAGTATCTCCTTGAAGTGTCTGACCATCTTTATTGTAGGAAAAGCTACCTTCTCCATAAGTCCCGATCCAACGGTCCGAAGAATCTATATTAAAATATGACCATTCTCCTCTTACAATATGATAAGTCAGTAATTCTTTTACCACTTTCTTGTCATATTGCTCCCATGCAGTAGCAGCTGCGGCTTCCGTAGTTCCTGGAAGCATCACCGGATTTTTCTTCCAAAAACAATTATCCCCACTGCTAAGAGCGCTATTGGTCAGCAATATATGCGTATTTCCTGCTTCTTTATACAAGTCTTCAATTCCTGCATACTGAATACCTTCAATTAAAGAACTGAATATATCAGGACGGCTCTGGATAAATTCCCAGATTGTCATATTTACCTTATTATCCGCTTTTTTTGCTTCATATTCCTCGTTGCTTTGAAAATCAAGGTCAAACAAGGTGCATGAACTCAGTGAAATGCAAAATAAGGCCAGACTTATAAAATATCTAAAGATTTTCATATTCATTATTGTTTAAAACATTATTGTTATTCTTCATAAGGTTTGTTCTGTTGTCCTCTCATAGATGGATTCTTACGGAATACATCCTGATTCAGAGGCCACAAAATTCTGCCGTAACCACCAATCTGATTAGCTTCTTTCTCAGCACCAATAACAAAACCTTCCGGAATTCTCTGATCACCCAAGTCTTCATTCTGCAAATATGGATCTAAATATTCTTTTACCATATCATTGCGTACCAAATCAAACCAACGTTTACCTTCTGCCCAAAGCTCAATGGTACGTTCATCGATAATCAACTTAATCAAATCTTTTTCGGTTGGGTAATCCTCTAAAACTGCAGTATTTTCCCAACCTGCACGTTCACGTATTTGATTGACGATATTAATCGCGCCTTGATAATCTTTATGCGTACCTAATACTAAAGCTTCAGCTTTTAGCAACAAGATATCTGCTAAGCGATAAATTGGCATATGGGTAGAACATGATCCGTTAGCAACATAGGAATATCCGGGCCTGCCATCATTAGCAGTTGCTCCGTATTCTGTGAATTTCGGGCATTTAATCTGGAAATTAGCGGCATTACCATAATCACCGTTCATTGCTTTTTCATACGATTCGTCTATCATCTCGTCAGGAGTAATGAAATAGCTGATAGCAAATGTATCCATAATCATAGTGACGCGGTTATCTTCTCTCTTACGGGATACCAATTCCTTATAATATGCTTTTGTCGGATGATATCGGATGGTGTTTGAACCTGACGCAAGTTCCTGAGCATATCCAAAGCCGTTGCTGTCTTCTTCATAGTTCCAGAAAAGATTGAATATCATTTCTTTAGAACTTGATGGATTCAAAAACATACTGGAATAGGTAGATGCCGGTTCAAGACTATATTTATAGTTTGTCAGTAAGTCATTAGCAGCTACGAGCGCTTTGTCATATTCCTTATACCACATCAATACATCTACACGCAATGCCATAATAGCTCCGCGGTTTAAATAGTACTTACTGGCACTAGACATATCTGTAGAAGCACCAATATGTTCTAATGCTTTCTCTATATCTTCCAGAATAAAAGCTTTCAATTCTTCTACAGAAGTCCTTCCATAATATCGTTCCTGCGAAGAGACATCTTCCATGGGTTCAGTGATTTTAGGTACGCCGCCCCATACACGTATAGCATAAAAATACATCAATGCACGCATTGCATAAGCCTGACCTAAATATGGAGCAGATACAGAACTGCCTATAGGGCTGGTGGGAATATGCTTAATAGCCGCATTCGCACGATAAATTGTTTTATAAAGATCACTCCAACTGGAAGAGCCCGACTGAGAATTCAAACCATTGTATAGTAAGTTACGGTCGTAAGCCGTACCACGTTCTGCATATACACCGGAACGAAGTTCGCCCCAATAGAACCAGTTTGTACGTAAGGTAGATTGCAGACCGTCATACATACCTGCATTCCAGGTTTTCAAATCCTGTTCCGAAGTCCAGAAAGTTTCGCCCGACAGCGAACTTTCGGGTTGTCTGTCTAAGAAGTTCTCACAAGAAGTGAGCAGCAGACTGACACCAGCGATCAGTAAATATTTTAATCTTTTCATAAGTTGTTACAAGTTAAAAGTTAACATTTAGTCCGAAACCAATTTCTCTTGCGGTAGGATATCGTCCGTTATCAATACCCGGACGCAGCACATTGCTATTGGAAATACTTGACGGATCAAATCCTTTGTATTTTGTCCAAGTCAGAAGGTTGTTTCCATATACATACAACTGAAGATCGGAGATATGGAACCGTTTGATAAGATTACGGTCAACCCTATAAGCTAAACGAGTATTTGTAAGGCGAATATAGTCGCCATCTTCCAGGAAGAAAGAAGAAAGTTCACGCGCATTGTTTACACCAGTTGTTGCTTTGGCACTACTATAAACTTCTGTTATTTGTCCCTGATATTTCCACAAACGATAACAGTCTCTTGCTAATGGAGTCATATTCGATGATGAATTTTGTAACAGGTCACGGCGTTGTTTATTATAAATCTTGTTGCCAAAACTTCCATAGAACGAGAAGGATAATGAAAAATTCTTGTAATTCAAATAGTTAGTCCATCCCATATACCATGTAGGCATACCATTACCCAAAATACGTCTGTCCGAATCACCAATTACACCATCATGATCCAAATCATCCCAGATTATATCACCACCTTTGCTCACCGAACCAGCGGTAGTCATTTGACCTACATCACCTGCATATTTCTGACCACCTTTTGTCTCATAGTGTGAGAAAATGGGTTTACCGTTAGAACCATAAATATAGTTATTATAGTTATTCGGATCTCTTTGATACACAGGAATCAAGCGGTCACCAAATGAACCGTCGCTATTCTTGATATATGCATTTGCTTCATCTGTGGCATAAATACCCAAGGCTTTTTGGCCGAACCATTGTCCCAAAGGCGAACCTTCTTCAATTAAGTATTTACCATCTTCCACAAAGCTCTTGCCTTCCGATAGCTTTAATACTTTATTCTTGTTTTTAGTATAGGTAAGAGTGGTCTGCCATGAAAAATCACGAAGTTGAACAGGAGTTGCATTTATTGTCAGCTCAATACCTTTATTCTCAATATTACCCATATTGACACGCATACTACTAACACCTAATTCTGAAGGGATAACTTCATCGGCCAACAAATCTTTAGTCTTCTTGATATAATATTCTGCCACTAAAGAAACTCGTCCGTCAAGTAATGTCACATCCAAACCAATATTAGTTTGTTCCGTCGATTCCCAACTCAAATCAAGGTTGGCCAGCTTATCCGTTTGAGTAACTCCGATGACGCCATTATAATATGAACCAATATTATATTGGTTAATTGATTCATAGTTACCTACACGTTCATTACCATTTGTACCCCAGCTAAGTCTGAATTTAGCATCAGTCAGTACAGGTTTTGCCCAGTCAAAGAAGAATTCATCAGAAGCACGCCATGCAACAGATGCAGACGGGAATAATCCCCAACGGTTACCAACAAAACGTGAAGAACCATCATAACGAAGATTTGACGTAAATATATATTTTCCTTTATAACTATAGTTTACACGTCCGAAAAAAGATGCCATAGCATGACTTTCATAAGTAGTCTTAGTTTTTGTCAGGTCTTTCACCTGCTGAGCGTTAGAAGTAAGGATCGATTCTGATACATAATCGCTACCTTCTAAGTGGAATGTTTCATCACGCCAATCCTCGACACTGGTACCGAACATAGCGCCTACTGAATGATCTTTGAAATCTCTGGCAAAGTTAATGTAAGTTTCCGCAGATAATTTGCGAGGGATTTTTGCATCATTAGAACCGGAACTGATACCTGAAGAAACTAAATCTCCACGGATCAACTGGTCATTACGGTTAACTTTCAATTCACCCTGTACATTGGCAGACCAGATCAAGCCTTTCATAAGCTGAAATTCCGCTCCCTGATACAAAGAAACTGAGTAGGAAACACTTTTATTAACACGTTCATAAGCATCAGCTATCGGATTGAACTGACCACCATTATTATATACATAAGATCCGTCAGGAAAGTAAAGTGCCATTTGTGGCGGACGACGTAATGCCTGATTGATTACACCACCGGTATTGATGTTATTCTTATCAGTATAAGCCACATTGAAACGGCTCATTAATTTGAAACGATCCGACACAGCGAAATCAACGTTAGTTCTGGAAGTTACACGATTCAAATAACTATTTAGTACAATACCTTGCTCGTTCAAATAGCCGATACTTGTATAATAACTCATTTTATTCTTTGCACCACTGATATTAATATCAACCTGGTTAGAATGAGCCATACGAGTAATCAAATCCTGATAGTCATTATCAGCCATGAAGTTGGGATGCAAAGAGTCATTACTGGTTTTCCATAAAGAAGTTCCTGCATTACCGGCTCTTTCTTTCAAATAACGTTCAAATGCATTTGCCTGATCAATCTTATGTCCTAGCTTCTTCATTGAGTGGTTATACTTCACTGAAATTCTGGCAGGAGCACCTTCTTTACCACGTTTAGTACTGATGATAATTACACCAGCAGCCGAACGGGAACCATAAATAGCGGCTGAAGCAGCATCTTTCAAAATTTCCATGCTTTCAATGTCGGCAGGATTGATAGTAGAAATATTATCTACTGCCACACCGTCTACAATGTATAACGGAGTAACACCTGATCCCATAGTAGAAGCACCACGAATCAGCATAGTACCTGTATCTCCAGGAGCACCTGAGTTATTGGAAATCTGCAGACCGGACACTTCCCCCTGTAATGCTTGAAAGATATCAGTCGGTTGACGTTCTTCAATCGTTTTGGCATTTACAGTGGAGATAGCACCTGTCAAATCTCTCTTCTTTACCGTACCATAACCTATGACTACAACTTCATCCAATGCCTGGGCGTCTTCCGTTAGTACTATATTCATTTTAGTACCCATTGCCACCTGCGTTGCGTCCTTATATCCAATATAGCTAAATTTCAATGTAGCACCTTTGTTACATTTAATAGAGAAGTTACCATCAATATCAGTAATTGTTCCATTACTACCTTTCATAACGGAAACCGTTACTCCAATTAGAGGTTCCCCATTTTGATCGACAACCGTACCAGTTGTTGTTATTTCCTGAGCATATAGATTAAAACTCATAGAAAATGCAAACAGAACGAGGAAAAACCGCCATAATAGCGATTTCGATTTGTGTTCTTTCTTTTTCATTAAACTACTTTTTTAAATTAGACTTAAATTAACAAGGGATTTCACCTGAAATTCTTTTTGAGTTGTTCATAATAGATTGTTTTTACATAATATCAATACATCATTTTTAAAGTTAAACATCATTGTTTTCCACACCGCAAACAAACAACAATTTCCTCAAACAAGATTTAAAGATTGTATCAAATGCTATCAATTATATCTCAAAGTGTTATAGACTGTAAACAAAACAAAGAATAACAATCTATAAACCAACACATTACCAACAATCACGATTTTACAACAGCAAATTACAAGCTAATTCCGGCTTACTTAGTCAGTATTAGCAAGTCCATATTCCTATGACGAGCCATCAGTTGTGCTATATAAAGTGAACGGGGGAAAACATTCTTCTCATTCTGTCCTTCCCAAACACCATCCGGACGATCGATGAAAACTCCCGGATATTTTTCACCCTTCATACCAAAGCTATAATTATATCCTGATGTCCAGGGGCTCTGTACAGCAGCACGCTTCACACGACAGTTCCAAAGTACCTGAGTTACTCCGGCCCAGCCATGTCCACTTCCCATTTTACCACGATCCTGCACATTGATTTCTCCATCGGTAATCACATTATCATAAAGGGTTCCAACTGCCCAGCGATGGTGAGGACCTATATCCGCATAAGTTTGCGAAGCCGTACAATTATAAAATACATTGGGACCACATACACGTGCACCCGTCACATAGTCATGACGCCCCTCTGTACTCTGACAGTTCATAAACAGATTTTGCTGTCCCCAATTATTAAAAGAATATCGCAGTCCACCGGTTATCAGAGATTTTGTTTCTAGACAACGGCAATCCATCACAGTTACATTCTTCGCATTGCGTTCACAACTTACCGCTGAATACCCGAAATAGCGACAAGTCAGATTACGCGCCCAGCAGTTTTCCACTTTATCGAACTGAACACCAATCCAACCATGCTCGTTATCCTCATAATGTTCAAATTCAGATTCCAAACACATATTAGTTACCCCGACTTCACTGATACGACCATCAAATGTATACTTAAAGACTTCACCACCGCCATATTTCTCTTCCATTTGCATTACTACCGGATTATCAATATAAATACGGTTACCTTCTACTTTTGTAATTTCACGTTCAAAAGAAAGATTATATTCCCGTGCTGTCCATTGGCGGGTTCCCTGGCGTTCAACGATTTGATCCATCTTAATATCATGTATCCAATTCTCTGTTCCCGGACGATAAACAATGATACGATCACCCACTTTAAAATTTGCAGCAGAAGAAACCTGAAAAGAGTGTGTTCCCACTGGTACAAAAGCATCCGTAATCTTCACCCTTGTTCCGGATACTTCCTCCATTCTACCATTACCAGATACTTCTATCAATGAAAAACGCTGCTTACCGATAGCCAATAGACGAGTTTCATTCACATTATCCCCTTCTCCGGTTAAAATTACTCCACTTGCATTTATATGAATCGTTCCATGAACATGATATACTCCCCGTTTCAGCAGAACCGTTCCACGGTGTCCGTCTTTATCCGGTTGCATACGAGATACTTCATCTATTGCATCCTGAATTCTCTGACGACTATCCCCTTTTTCCACAGGATATACAGTTTTTGTTACCGGATAATCAGGAATTGATTTATCACCATGATGATAACCAACCCGGCTAAAATCCGGTATTGTATTTCCCTGTTTATCGGGATAATAAGCTAACTCCCCTTTCGGAGTAATTTTCACATAGCTGGATTGCCAGCCCGGAGGTAATTTGGTTTGAGCGGACACACTTACACAAAGTGCTATCGCCAGTACACCTCCTACAAGTTTCTTTACACGTTCCATTCTATTCTCAATTATTAGTTTGTATATAAATTCAGTTCAATTTTTTCACCCGCTACAGTCAGTATTTGCAGATATTCTCCATAGAGAACGTCTGCTTTTCCGTTTTCCCGGATAACTTGCACAGGGCATCCTTTCCATGGATTCTCTATTTTACAGATACGTCCTTTCTCACTAACCAGAGTTACTCCCTGAATTAGTCCTTCTTTCAAAGTAGAAGTAACCAAAAACGCACCATAAGCTCTCAGATTCTCAAAAGATGCATCCTTCTTCTGATTCCAATTGGGGAAAACACGAATAACCCCCTCATAGCTTTGTAACAACATCTCATTAATAGTAAGAGGCACAGCGGCTAAAGTTTCGATGCCTCCCCCACCTTGCACAATCCAGGAATTGGGATATACATCCATCTCAATCCGCTTCTTCAAATAAGATAGAATCTTATCCGAGGGATACCCCACACGTACAGCTCCGGGATAACAAGTTTCAATTCCATTATTAGATGTATTTCCCCAATCATTCGGGTCACGTTGCTTTTCCGACCAATGTGCCACATCTTCCAATAAGATAGTATTGAAAGCCGCATCTGTCATGGGTCCCACAACACCTGCGGGGAGAATCAAGCCATGAATAGATACCCTGTTCAGCCCCGATGGGCGTACTTCTTTATCCTGAGGTCCCTTCTCCATATTCTTCAAACTTTGACGTCCGTCTTCTGTAATTCCCAATGGGTATTCACTCAGTTTATCCAAAATATCCTGCCAACGGGATTGACGTATCTTGTCAATGGAAAGGAAATCACTCATATCCATCACACCCTGAAACAGCATACGAACCAAACCCAACGAAAGAGTTGAATTAAAATCACCTAACCGATTACGCCAGACACCTCCATTGCGTTTATTAGGCATCACCTCGTTGAAATGATCCATACGAATGACATAACGTCCATTCTCTAGAGAGAGATAATCTTCCCAAAAATCCGCACAGGCCAGAAGATACGGATATACTTTACGGGCATACGCCTCATCATACGTACTGTAATATCGCATCAACATATTTCCAACACTAAACACCGCATTGATTTTCTGTCCCAGAAACTTATAACCACCATCAATTGTATTTTCACGAGTAGAATACTTTTCCTGCATTTCTTCAGGAGTTAACGGCCACATAGCTGTACATAAACCTTTAGGACCGATACCCACCGGATAATAGATACCTTTGCAATTCAGTAATTCCTGTGCATGCTTCCGTCCAGCCTCCATATAATCTAATAGAGGTTGATCAAAATTATCCGTCAGACTAATATGATTGGAAGAAAATGACGCCCAGTAAGGTGCCTGATAATTATAATTCAGATGATAATCACCTCCCCATGCCGCTTCGTCACGCGTAACAAATGGTCCCCATATACCAGGCGCAAACTTACCCTCACGGGAAGAACAAGCAAACAAATATTGCGACTGATAGTAATACTTTTCAAAATAACTATCACCTATATCAATATGAGACTGTTTCCAGAAATGATTCCACCAGGAACGGTGTTCTTTCCGTAATTGCTCAACACCCTTTTCCGTTACTTTCTCTGCTTCTGTAATTGCTTTGTTTTTCCAATCCGGTGTATCATGATTCGTATAAACAGATATAACCAATTGTACTTTCTTACCGGGAATCAAGAAGAATTCATCAGAACTTGAGTTTAGAGCCAATGCCACATGAGTAGGCCAACGCAGCAATTCCGTATTTTCAAATGAACGACTTACCCACATTACTTTATCTTTGCCTCCCGCAGTAGTCGAAGTATTACCTTCCGCAGCCCATAGACGCAAATGGGCAGTAACGGCTTTGTCCGATTGCAATTCAATGATAATCTTATTATCCGTTGCAGCAACCCATGCAGACAAATCCAACTGACAATGAGGAGTTGTGAATTTAGTTCTGATTTCAGCAGATCCGGGCAATTGTTCCGCATAGTAAGTAGATCCTTGCAGTTCTTTTATCTCTATATTCAGTCCACCCGGAAGCGCAATTCCTCCCGGATAAACAGGATAAGCCCTCCAAAAATCATTTTTACCAATATAAAAACAGAGTTTATCAGGAGTACCTCCCATTGTGATACCGATATCTCCATTACCGGCTAAAGGAGCATCCGGAGTTTTGGTAGTGGGAACATGCTGTGGGGATGAGGTAAAGACAGCTTTATAGTTATCAATGGCAAACTGAGCCTTCACCCCAATAGTGCTCAGCAATGCTACGCCCAAAATAAAAGCCTTGTGTGTATTCATAGTCTATAATCATTTATCTAAAAAACAAAAATAGACGTATCTTACCAACAAGGCTTGCAATATTATTTCAATCGTTTGGAGAAATGGTTCAAAATGCGTTTTTTAACAAATTAACCCACTATGAAAGTTGTTTTCCCCTTCTCTTTTCCTTCTGGAAGAGAAATACGTACCTTTTTATGATTCAACTCAAGTTCTGCAACGTTTCTCTGTTGAGTCGGATCGGCATAGCTTATTATGTACCGACCGGATTCATTTTTCCGTATCATATAGATTCCGGGAGTTTGAATATTCAATATCAAATCCGTACTTACAGTTAATTGTACCGGCTGATAAGCGGCCACCCAACAAGTAGTATTTACTTCACTATAGACAGCCTGAACAGTAGCATCATTACGGAGTATCCGTATATCCGATAAATTAAAAGCAGCCACATTTTCTTTGTCCATTTCGGGCAATATCAAATATTGATATGCGCCTTGCTTAGGTGCAACGCCATGCGTCAAATAGATGGCGGTCACCTCTCCATGTGTTTCTTCCGGGTGATACATTTGCATCACATCATACCATGATCCCGTACGTTTTGCTGTTTCAGCTACAACTTCATGAGTATTGCCCCATACAATATATCCTGTATGATCATGAAAATAGCGCTGTTCCTTTCCCTTAGCAGATTGCTTTGTATTCACAACATTCCATCGTGCATTTTCCCAAGAAAGCAGTTCCCCATTTTTATGACATTGCTCTATAGAAGTGGTAACAACAAGATTACTATCTGCTTGTATGCCAGCTCCCAAACAAAGAATAAAGTCATCCGTACAAACCCATGCCTTATGAGCCTTCACTCCGGAACGATCTAACTCCATAACAGTCATTCCTTGTTTTCCATCCGAAACAGCTCCTACAAAAGTTCCTTTATTACGAGGCTGATAACTTTTAATCAGAGGCATAGGCGCATTATCTTCGAAAGCTGTAACTCCCGGTAATTTCCGCCAGTCCCAAAGAGGAAAAATATCCAGATACTCCTTACCATCTTTATAAATATAAGTAGCTCCATCTGCCATATAATACCCTTTCATATTATCACCATTCATCATTTCCGTACCGATAATACGGTCAGAAGCCATTTTTATAGACGCCATCCAGGAAGGACGGCGATGAATTGTATAATCCGACTGCCAGAAATGCTTATGTCCTGTAAGCACATTCACTGCAGGTGCAGGATAATTATCACGAAGCAAAGCTGTTGCCACAGCCACGCACTCATCTGATTCACCTCCACCTAACTCCGAGGCTGCAAATGCAAGACTCAGTGCTTTATGTACGGGAGCATGATGAAACAGTTGACGTCCCAAAGCATTCACATCCATCATTCCTTTCCAGATAACCCAACGATATCCCTTATCAATCAGTGTACTCAGAATACTCAACTGTTTATCATCAAATGCTAACGACGTCCCTGAAAATAGTCCAGAGAAGAAACTCATTCCAGATACGAACGAAAGCCCATAATTACCAAACTGCTGCTGAGCGCCATGCTGGTGAAAGCACCAATCGTCTTTTATACCTTCTGCCCCACCCTTGACTATTTCAGATGCAATGGTATCACGCGCCATCTTTACCAACTCATAATCATTCTGCAATAATGCACGCATCATCACATTTCCGGCAAGCCATACCTTATTCTGTCCGGTCATTCCAAACTTAGCATTTTCCATTACAGTAATAGCGTTCTGTTTCTCCACAGGGGTCAACTGATCTTCAAACAAGATAAAAGCCGTACCTAGTGTTTTAGGAACACCTATTTGATTATACCACCAGTTCAAACATACCGGTTTAGCAGTAAACCAATAATTCAAAGCTTTATGAATAGCCGCTTCCACCTCCGAAGAATGATAGTAGGAAGTCTGATCAGAATTATAGAGTTTTACCAGCTCCAGAATACGTTCCGCATGAATTTTAGGCTCCCAACCGGAACGCTTTTTGTCATCGTAATTAATATCCGGCCATGTTCCGGCTTCCGTGAAAGAAGACAGATAAGTTTCTATTTTCTTTAAATCAAAAGGATATCGCTGATGTAACTCTACCACAACCTGATCCGAAATCTCTGTTTCCGGTTGAATAGACGAAAGGATGGACAATAAGCCAAACGGATCTTTACCGGAAGGAACCAACATTCGGGCATAATTTTGCTTGATACACACCAACTCATCCACACCACTTGCCTGTACAGTAACAGATACAAGTAATAGACTAATTATAATCAGTTTACGCAAAACTTTCATTCCTGTTTATTTTTTCAATTGTTCTGTTTCCATTATAACAGCCGCCCACAATATACCGGCAACAGCCTCTTTGGCATTCAATATTTTGGGAACAGTAACATATTCTACAAAATTCTTTTTAATCACAACTCCATCACATGCTCCTATCACATCCAGTAAGCCTCTGTTATTCACTTGTATAAAAGGAAAGAGACTTTGATATCCCCTATATGCAACCGGAGTATATTCCTTTGCTTTTAAGAGCCCTAACTCTACACCACGCTGAATAGAGTATACAAACATAGCAGTTCCGGATGGATCTACAAAATTTAAAGGATTATCTCCCTTATCCACAACCATAAACCAACCGCCTGTCTTCTTATCTTGCACTTCTTTCAGCCCTTTACACATTTTCAGATAAACATCAAGAACCTGCTGATAATCCGGATGTGTTTTGGGTAGTAAAGCCAATAGTTCAGGTACCACTAAAGTGTACCACCCCATGCCTTCACTCCATACCTCCGGTGACAGTCCGGTAGTTTTATCCGCCCACACAGCCTTTTCAGGCTCTGTAGTCCATGCATGAAGGATAAGTCCATCCGGACGTTGCAAATGACGGGCAGCAGCAATAATATTCCTGCATGCCACATCATAGCAATAATCGGCTTCCCCCACATATTGTGCACAACGTATAAGGAACATCTGCATCATAAAAACACCATCTATCCACATATTAGGACTTCGGTTTCCGTGCCAAAACTGTCCATCGGAGCTGGGATATTGATCCACAGCTTTCAATATTTGCAAGGCAGCTTTCTTGTATTTCTCATCACCCGTACGCCCGTATAATGTACAAAAGGCCGAACCAGTCATGAAATTATCGAGATTCGTCAATCCACCTCCTTTGTAATTACCCGTTTCATCGACGAAATGATCCATATATTTCTTTATATATTTCAGATACCTGCTATCGCCTGTCAATTGTCCCAAACGGTCTATAGCCTCAAACATATATCCCTGCACATATGTATAGTCTTTCCAGTAAGCCATCCGATAATCCGGATATCTCGCCATGACAGTTTCCGACAAAGGTATAGCCAAATATTCCGGAGTAACTCCGGGGGTATATCCCAGTTTAGCTTCCGGCACTCCCTGAGAAGTAGTTCGCCGATAGCGGGTAGTAGTCTCCTGAGTAACCAGCATAGTAACCTCACCTTCCACTACCGTACCGGCTGTATATTGAGTAACTACCCGGTTTTGAGCCATGGAAGAAAGACTCGTACCGGCTACACATACGATACAAACTCCTACTATTATTTTCCGTGTTATTATCATAACATCATTATTAATGATTAAATCCAAATCAACGGATTACGTACAGGCAGATTACGCACCACTTCATCGGTTACAGGGAAATGCTCTAACTTCTCCCATGCTGACTGCCAGTTTTTATTATGAATCTGTAACGCACCGAATATCAGGAAAGGATGTGCTACCGGCCATTCATCCCAATACATTACATCTTTCGTATAATTCCATCTTTCTTTATCAATGACATAAGGATAGATAAAATTAATACCTTTCTCCATATTCTTACCTCCCTCTGCCGTATAAATCCATAAATTATCATTCTTATCCGAAAGCGTCTGGCATATTGTTGCCATGGCATCCAGATTAAATAAAGAATAACCATAAGGTTTTGTACGCGCTGTCTCTAACGGAAAACTTCCGTCTTCTGCCATCTGCTTAGGTAAAAGTACTTCTTTATAACGCTGCTTACAAAAATCCATCATATCCTTATCACCGGCATAACGGGCAAATACAGCAGCCTGCATCACCCAACAGGTACCATGATTATTCTTAGCATTCATCTCGTCTATGCCATACTGATGTGTGAACATCCATTTCAAATAATCAGCAAACCACTGTTTAGTAGACTTTATATCATCCTTAGACAATACTCCAAGCTTTTCTAACTGCCATAACGATTGGGCTACTTCCATAAGATGCACCGTATCAATGATGCCAATACCACGTCCTGTAGCAATTCCCTTAATAGCTTGCGCATACTGCAAGTTAGGATTCATTTTCGTAGACTCATTCACAAACCAGGCACGCACATGCGCCAGTATCGCATCTACATATTCTTTATCCTGAGTCAATAAATAAGCAGAGGTCAGATTACCTACGATTGAACTAAAACGTATCATAGCATGACGATGCGCTACAAAATTATCCGGATTGGTCTCACCATCCCGACGCACATAAGGTCCGTCAGGGTTCAAAGTATCCGGCCACCAATAATCACCCTCCGAATAAAAATCATGTATATCCCCTGCACTTCGTTCCGCTATAAAGGCGGTAACCGTTACCGGCTCCTCCTTTATATTCATAGCGGCACGTTCCAGTATACCCTGCTTTAAAACGCACTTCACAAAATCTTTACCGTCTTTATCCGATGTACACGAAATAGCCAGAAAAGAACAGATCCCTAAAAATAACATACCTACCTTTTTCATAATCTTACTGCACCGTTATAAATGATGTTTGGACTTTATCAGCTTTTACAGCTACACAGGAAGTACCGCCTTGCGTACGAACCTGGATTTGTGCCCGCCCGTTACGTGCCTGTACCTTGCGGGAACCGATTGCCGTGCCCTGATTCTGTATCAGTTCTCCGTCACCGGCAATATCGAAAGAAACAAAAACTCTGGAATCAAGACACCTGATACCATTACTATCTACCAGCTGGGCTTCAACTTCAACAATTCCGTCTTCTTTAGAAGTAGAAGTTACCCGGAATGCATGTTCTTTCCCCCACTTCTCGGTCTGATATTCAAAGCTCAATTCATCAGCAAGAACTTCTTTTCCAGCAGCCACTGCACGCAATGTATTCTGCCCCTTAGCAAGCTTCACATTCCAGCGCAAACCCGCTGCGGGAAAATCCTGACTATTACGCTTGCGTATCCCCTGGCTTTGTCCGTTCACAAACAGTTCCACCGATGGACAGTTAGAGTAAACCAAAACCTCTTTTTCTTCATCGGCATCTCCCCATCTCACAGGCCAACCATGCCCATAGATATGCACCATAGGCTTTTCTGTCCAATAGGATTGGAATACGTAATAGCTTTCCTTTTTCGTAAAGTCACGTTCCACCACTCCTTTCTGATTCATATATGGTACCGGATTATCCGGACGCACCGGTGTGGAAAAGTCCTTAAACGGCCAATAAGCAGCACCGGTCAGCCAAGGCATATTCTCCTGTTCCTTCAAATGCCAATCTATCAACTTAACGATATAACTTTCCGACCAGTCTCCTTTCTTCAACACCAGAGCCGAACCGTTCAGAGCTGCATCGCCATCACTTTCACCTTCTTTTCGTATAGGAGCAGTAGCCTCCGCATGACGTCCGGCATGGCTATCACCACCCCACTCTACATGCAGAAAATGTTTCACCTTCTCCATTTCTTCTTTGGACATCTGCTGATAATCTGTATAAACCCCACGATACCAACCGGCCCAGATAGAAGGAGAATATACATCTACAATATCGCTACAGAATGCACAACGGCGAATTGCCGTCTTGCGTTCGGCATCAAGATGATGTGCCAGTGCATTCAACTCACTCATCAGGCTCCGTATCTCGCGTTGTTCAAATTCAGGAAAGTCATTCGGCCAGTCATTCTCATTACCCAATCCCCAGATTATCACTGAAGGGTGGTTATAGTGCTGGGTTATCATATTCGTCAACATACGTTTCGCTTGTCCGCGATAAGTTTCATTGCCCACACCACCACGGCACCAGGGAATTTCTTCCCAAACCAGAATACCCAGTTCATCACAAAGATTCAAAATGATTTCAGATTGCTGATAATGTCCCAGACGGATGAAATTCACCCCCATCTCTTTCATCATTTTCATTTCTTGTATCATCTGCTCCTCGGTCATGGCAGCAGCTACTCCTGCATGATCCTCGTGCCGGTGTGTTCCCCGCAACAAGAGGCGCTTTCCATTCAGCATGAAAGGCCCCTTATCTATAAACTCAAAAGAACGGAAACCGAAACGTTCACTCGCTGTCATTTTCTGTCCATTGGCAGTTACAGTAACCTCGCAAGTATATAATACCGGATGATCTACATCCCAAAGTTGTGGTTTATCAATCTGAATACCCAACATATCCAAATCTCCCAACGGAGTTATTTTATCCAGCGTACGGGTAGATACCACTTCACCTTTAGCATTCTTCACAGTAACTTCCACCAGTGCTTCACGCACATCCGCAGGATTATAGAATGTACCGGATACCTTTAACATCCCCTTTTTCAATTTAGCGTCCAATGCCGGTTCTATCCGGAGAGACGCCACGGAGACTTCCGGAAGATACACCAGATTCAGATAACGGTAAATGCCGCCATACAAATTGAAGTCCGATAAATCCGAAGGTATCATTTCAGCATCCCGGGTATTATCACAACGAATACTCAATGGAATTTCACCTCCAAAACGTTCAGCTTCTTTGCTTGCCAGAAAAGTTCGCACGGCATCTGTTATATCTACATTCCAACTATCATATCCACCGACATGACTCCCCACTTTGGTCATATAAACATATACCTCCGTCTTCTGTCCCGCTCCTTCGAATTCCAATACCACCCGTCCGTTAGGATATGGATTATCCAGCTTCAGGCGTGTTTTATACCACCCCGGCCCCTGATAGTAATTCAAATCCGGATCGACAGCATCCTCCGCATTAAAGCAATGGGGCAACGTAACTTTTGTCCATATAGGTTGCTCTTCCGGCTGGCCTTTCTTTACAGGGCGTACCAGTTCCCAGATATTGCCCACATCCTGACGGAGAAACTCCCAGTTATCCGTTAACCGGATCTTATTGCCCATCACAGGTACCTTCGCAAAGGTACCTGCAACAAAGCAACTCATCACTAACAATGCAATTATACGTCTCATACCTATTGATTCTCCACATTTACAGAATAGCCGTACCTTCTTTCTCTAATTTAGCTTTCTTAAGCAAAGCTTCCAGGAAGTAATAGTCTGCATAAACCAAAGGCACATCTCTCTCAAAGTTGTGCGCACCTGTGCTGTGCAAGAGTAAAAATCCACGATCACCATCCAATTGCGCACGATAGTTCTTGCTTAAACTCTCAACAATCGTATCCGCCCATTTCTTGTATAACGCTGCTTTCTCCAGATTGTACATGGACAATTCGTACATGGCACAAGCCATCACTGCGGCAGCAGAAGCATCTCTCGGTTCGTTCGGAATACCCGGAGCATCAAAGTCCCAATATGCAACCTTATCTTCCGGCATGGTAGGATTGGTAAAGATGTAATTGGCTATATTCTCAGCCTGCGACAAGAATTCCGGAAGTTTCGTTTCACGATAACACATGGTATAGCCATACAAACCCCATGCCTGACCTCTTGACCAGGCAGATTCGTGATTGTATCCCTGGTGCGTATGCTTATGAAGTACGTCGCCGGTGATTGTATCATAATCGATTACATGATAAGAGCTATAATTATCGCGGAAATGATTTTTCATTGTAGTGCGGGCATGTGTATTCGCAATGTTATAATACACGGAGTCGCCGGTTTCCTTAAATGCCCAATACAGCAATTCAAGGTTCATCATATTATCAATAATAACCGGACATTGCCACTTGTCCCGACTGTGATCCCAAGAACGGATACAACCAATTGTAGGCTTATAGCGGGTAATCAATGTGGCTGCAGATTCCAGCAGAATATCTTTGTAGTTCGCATCATTGGTCAGGCGATAACCATTACCAAAGCTACAGTACATTTTGAATCCCATGTCATGCGTTCCACCATTCGTTTTCTGGTCTTCTATATTAGCAGTAAACGCCTGTGCCTGCTTCTTCCAGAAATCATCTTGTGTATACTCATACATATACCACAATTCACCGGGAAAGAAACCACTGGTCCAGTCTCTTGATGCTACCAGGCGCAAGGCACCGTTATCTTCTATCGTGCGGGGAGAAACCGGCTTCCTTTTCAGTTGTTCCTCCGGCATGCTTGCTTTAGCAGAATCTATTTGCGTAAATGCATACTTCAACTGCTGTCCGGCAAAATCAAAACTGTCTTTTACGACATCCGTTTCTTTTGTCGCTTGGCTGCATGCTCCACATACGACCAATAACGATACTAATCCTGTTTTAAATTTCATAATAATTATTCTTACTAATGTTGATATTGATTTAAAGATTAAATTCTCCATAAAAAGATTGCGCTAAGATAGGCGATTTATCTTAGCGCAACTTTCAATATTGTCTTATTCATTTGAGATTCTATTCCAAACGATATGTAAAACATAAGCTATTTGGGAGTTTCTCCCTTATCATTATGCCTTTGTACCCACTCTGAAGGTGAATAGCCATAAAATGACTTGAAGCAATTGGTGAAATAAGCATGGCTATTGAAGCCCGTGTAGACCGATATTTCAGACACCGTATAACTGGATTCCAGCAAGAGTTTGGCAGCTATCTCCAAACGTTTATTACGTATCAACTCTGTTGGAGAAAGTTCCGTTACAGCTTTCAGTTTCCGGTACAGGTTGGCACGACTCAGACCTAACTCTTGGCTCAACAAGTCCACCCCAAGCTCCGGATTAGAGATATTCTTCTCTATAATCTCAAAGAAGCTCTGCGTAAACCGATCATCCCCCGAAACAATCTCGATACCCATCGCTTCCGGAGAGAACTTCTTTCCATATAGTTTCTTCAGTTTCTCACGGGATTCCAGCAAACTGTTGATACGGCAAATCAACACATCCATACTAAAAGGCTTCACAATATAGTCATCAGCGCCCACCGAAAAGCCTTCCTTGATATGAACCACCATGGACTTGGCCGTCATCAGTACTACCGGAATATGCCCAAGCTGTAAATCCTGCTTCACACGTGAGCACAGTTCCAATCCGTCCATCTGTGGCATCATGATATCACTCAGTATCAAATCCGGATATTTCTCCAGACTCAGTGCCAGTGCATCCTTACCATTGTTTACATCCAGCACATAGAAATAAGGATCCAGACATTCTTTGACGTAAGCTCTTACTTCATCATTATCTTCCGCCAGAAGTACAGTCCACTTCTTCTCTATCTCAAAATGCATTTCCTTGGCTGACGGGATAACGTCCTCCACTACCTGCTCTTCATCATCCTCCACCAACTGCTCCTTGTCGTAGACAGAATTGCTGATCGGAATATAAACCTTGAAGATCGTACCTGTAGGCTGATTATGGGATACGGAAATAGCGCCTTTATGCAGAAGTACGATTGAGCGTGTCAGACTCAGACCTATACCCGTACCCACATTCTCTTTATTGTCATCTTCACCCTGATAAAAAGGTGCAAATATATTCTTCATATCTTCCTCCGTAATACCCTTCCCGGAATCTATAACCGAGAGACAGGCAAACTTGGTATCGGCAGGCATCTTATTCAATTCCGCCTGCTGTTCCGACGGAAGTTCGGCAAAGGTACACCGGGACAATGAAAACACAACTTTACCATTATTCGGAGTAAACTTCATCGCATTGGACAAAAGATTAAAGACCACCTTTTCCACGATAGACTTATCAAACCATGCCGACATTCGCTCCTCACTCTTCTCAAAAGTAAATTCTATGGATTTCTTTGCTGCAAGATGGTTGAAAGCGTAGTAAATCTCTTGCAAGAACAGGTTCATATCCGTTTTAGCAATATGCAATTTCAATTTACCCTCCTGGTTCTTGCGCAGATCCATCAACTGATTCACGAGCAGCAACAGGCGTTGGGCATTACTGAATATCAGGCTCAGCTTATTCTTCACACTGGAAGAGAATTCCGGCATAGACACCAGATCCTGTAAAGGTGCAATAATCAGTGTAAGCGGAGTGCGGAGTTCATGGGAGAAATTGGTAAACATACGTATTTTCGCCTGATGGAACTCTTCCAGTTGCAGTTTCTCTTTCTGTTTGAATTGCAATTCACGCTCCAGCTTTTGCTTCTTCGATATATAATACATGATGAGTGTCATTATAAAGACAAAAGCAATGGCATAAAACAGGTAGGCATACCAGGTTTTCCACAAGGGTGGATGCACAATGATACGTATCTTACGTGTCTGTTGACTCCAGACTCCATCATTATTAGAAGCCTTCACTTCAAACACATAGGTTCCCGGACTTAAGTTCGTATAGTAGGCTTCCCGACGATTGCCAATATAATTCCAATCTTTATCGTAGCCTTTCAGGAAAGTGGCATACTGATTCTGCCGGGCAAAAACAAAGTTCAGCGCGCAGTAACCGATAGAGATATTATTCTGATTATACCTCAGCTCTATTTCTTCCATGCCATCCAGTACAGTGTCCAATATCCTGGTTTCGTCTTCCGGTTCAATCACCTGGTTATTCACTACCAATTTTGTGAATACTAATGGCGGTACAAAAGAGTTTAATTGCAGCTCCTGCGGGTTAAAGGTCACAAAGCCGTTGTTACCGCTAAAGCAGATTTCACCATTGGGCAGTAACAAACCACTATGGGGAGTAAATTCATAGACTCCGATTCCATTCAGAGAATTGTAATTAGTAAACTCCTCTGTCTTCAGATTGTATTTCGAAATACCATTGTTCGCGCTGATCCATAGGTTATTGTCGTTATCCTCCACAATGGAGCAGATATCATTCTCTATCAATCCCTGTTCCTTTGTTACGGTCTTTACAATTCCTTTCTCTTCATCGTACAAAGCGATACCGCCGCCGAACGTACCAATCCAGATACGGCCGGAACTATCACGCACAATACCCGTCACGTAATTACTAAGCAACCGATGAGGCTCTTTCTCATCCGTATCATAGTAAACCACCTCTTCCCTATTTACATCGTACTTTATCAGACCATCATTACGACTGCCAATCAGCATTACCCCATCACGCAACTTCAGTATGCAGCGCGAACTGGCAAACAGGCAACTGTCCTTTCCACCATTAATAGGAAAGTGTTTCTGAAGTTCCTTTTTATCCGACAAGCGCATCACTCCCATACGCGAATCGGAAGTTATAATCCACAGACTGTTATCCTTATCACGAAGCATGGAGTAAATGGACATTTCCCCCGGCAGCTGATAATAGAACGTATATTTCTTAGTACGGGTATTGAATTGATAGATAGATCCCTTGTTCGTTCCGCACCAAAGGATATCATCTTCCAGCAGAAGCCCTTTTATAATATTCTGGCTGTACTGCAACCGTGAAGCCTTATCTATCGGATAATACGCATACTGCCTGTTTTCCAGATTATAGTCGAGCAGCCCTCTACCCTCCGTTGCCATATATAAAGAACCGCCGGGAGTAGAAACCATACAACCGTATATCCCAAATAACGCATCAAACACCGTAGCTGGATCATGGAAATCAAAGCGGTTGTTAAAGCGGCTGGAGAAACTCACTCCACCGGCATACGTCCCCACCCATACTGTCTGACTCCTGTCTACAAACAATGAATAAATGGAAAAGTGACTCAGATTCCCCTTTTCAAGGGAAGCATCCGTATGTTTCCAGAAAGAATTGGTGGAGAGGTCGATGGTATATAGCCCGTCGAACGTACCGATAAGCAACATTCCGCGCAACTCTGATATGGCTCTGACGCTATTGCTCGTTAAAATACTGTTACCCTTATGATAGGTCACCATTTCCTCTTTCTCAAAGTTTATGCGATACAATCCGCTCAGTCCGCTTCCTACCCATAACGTTCCGTTTGAATCTTCATAGATAGTAGAGATGCTATTGCCAAGCAGATGAAGCCCCGGCGTCCGGGTGGTCAGCTGCCGTTGCACTTTCATGTTCATATCGCAGACAAACAGGCCTTTCGTAGAAGTACCTATCAGAATCTGATGCTGCTTCGTTTCGTAGACTACAGAGATAAATTCATCTTTGATCTTCCCGTTCAGGTCTATACGCTGAAATACATCCATTGCAGGCACATACAGGTACAGCCCCTTGGTAGTTCCTATCCAAAGGCGATTACGGGAGTCTACCGTCAGGCAGCGCACTTCACTTTTGGCAAAAGCGCCGTATCGTTCGTCAACAAACGGCTTGATACGGTTGGTTTTCAGGTCGAGTTTATTCAATCCGCGTGCCGTACCAATCCACAAATTGCGGTCGTTATCTTCGGCTAAACTCCAGATATGATTATCACTCAGAGTCAGAGAGTCTTTCGGATCATGTTTATAGATCACAAACTCACTGCCATCGTAACGATTCAATCCGTTGCGCGTACCAAACCAGATGAAACCTTTGGTATCCTGGAATATTTTAAGCACAGATATCTGAGACAAACCATCTTTCAGGTTCAGGTTCGAGAAATAGAAGTTCTCATTATTCTGCGCGGCTACTTTCAGGGTCGCCAACAAGGTTATCAGCAAAAGAATATGTTTTCTCATAGGTCAAAAAGAAATGTGATAGGCTTTATTTCGTCAACAACTCCGTAGCGCACCATAACAATGGAGCGTGAGCGTGCAGGTCACCGGTAATTTGCTTGCGGTTCATGTAATGGTTCTTGTCATTCTTGATATTGGTTCCCTCGCATACGTTTGTTACCTCGTCTTCATCATTGATATAAGAAACCAATGCCAGCCATCCTTTTGTGGCGGCAGGAGCATAGGTTTTCTTATCGAGCCAACCGTGTTTTACACCCACCAGCATGGCATAGGTGAACATTGCCGTGCCGGAAGTCTCTTTGTACGAAGCGGGTTCATCGATCAACTGGTGCCACATGCCATCGGGGTCCTGATTTTCGAGTAAGGTAGCCATCATCTTTTTATAGGCTTCCATAATAACCGGGCGGTTCGGATTATCCTTCGGAAGTACGGAAAGCAGACGGGACATTCCGGCAGCCATCCAGCCATTGCCACGTGCCCAGAAGAAAGGGGCTGTGGGGGCGTGATAGAAAAGACCATTCGGTCGTTGTATCTTCTCCAGATACATTGCCATTTCAGCAGCGGCGCGGTCTATATACTTCCGGTCGCCTGTGGCCAGATAGGCTTGCGACTGTATGGTGGTTATCATAAACATGTCGTCAATCCATACACGCGTTTGCCAGGAATAGCCCTGTTCGGCATACGCTTTCTCCTCCGGCTTGGCATCGGCAGGAACTTCCCATTGGGTATCGGCATACTTCATTCCGAGATCGAAGTATTTCCGGTCGCCCAACTTCTGCATATAGATTTCGAGGGGAACAGCACCCACCACGTTATAGTCTACGTGCACCATGCGGGGGAGCATCTTCTTTTCTGTAGTAAACAAGGGTTCAAAGCGTTCCTTCAGCCGCAGTTGCATATCTTTATTCTTCACGGCTTTGCTGAACCATAAGGCGCCCAACCAGGTACAGGCATCAGGATAAGTCACATAATTGGGAGCTTTTTCCGCCCGCGGATTTCCAAAGCGGGTATGAGGGGTGACCAGGAACTTATTGACTATACGCGTACCTATCCCTTTCGGATCGGCATCTTTCATACGTTTCTTCAAATCGGCATCCTGGGCGTTCATTGTTCCACACCAGCCTGTAAAGGCGGCAAATAGGATAAGTAAGATCTTGTGCGTCTTCATTCCATAGCATTGTTAACAGATTAATAACTATGGCAAAATTAGGGAATTTGGGTCTGAAGGGTTTGAAGGATCGTTCCAAAAGCTTGAACTATTAGCTCAAAATAGTGTATATAGGCCTCTCAGACAGGATAGTTCAGTGATAGAATTAGAGATTAGCAAACTGATTCGCCGCAATCATCAAATTCTCTCTTTATTGAGATCAAATACTCACCGTAGCGAGAGTTTTTTCTCAAAGCGGTGAGAAAGAATAAGAAATTTACTGCCTACGCTGACTATACCCTGCATAAATCATCAACGCAAAAGCGCAGGCGTACGCAATGAATACGGCAGTCAGTCCCGGCGGTGTATCACCTCCGCCATACGAATGAAGACCGGACAGGTAGTAGTTCACACCGAAGTAAGTCATCAGTACCGAAGCAAGTCCCAGTACGGACATGACGCTGAATGCATAATCCGAGCGGAGAGTGGGAAGAAAGCGTGCATGCAGGATAAAAGCATAAACTACCATCGTAATCAATGCCCAAGTCTCTTTAGGATCCCAGCCCCAATAACGTCCCCACGACTCATTTGCCCAAACAGCACCGAGGAAGATACCGGCCGTCAGCAGATAAAGCCCTATATGCAGGGACATTTCATTGATGATGCGAAGTTCACGGATATGGGGCTGCAACAAGGCTACTTTCGACGGATTGCCGGCACTCATGAATGCAAGGGTAAGCAGACCGAGCAGAAAACTGATACCGAAGAAGCCATAACTTGCCGTAATTACAGCCACATGTATCATCAGCCAATACGACTTCAACACCGGAACCAAGGGAGTGATTTCGGGGTCCATGAAGTTCAGGTTGGCAACAAACAGGATGATACCTGCGAAGAAAGCCGCCAAAGCCAACGTCATGGAGGAACGCTTGATAAACAAAAGTCCCGCCAACGCTGTAGCCCAGGCAACATATATCATGGATTCATAAGCATTGGCCCAGGGAGCACGCCCGGATATGTACCAACGGATACCGATTCCGGAAGTATGCAACAGGAAGATCAGCACAACCAACGTCACCAAGGGAATGATAATGGTTTTCAGCAGACGGCGTCCGGGCTTCAGCAACTGCCCTACCGCAAATATCAACAATAACAGTCCGACCGCTATATACCCCATAGCCGACCAGAAGAACAAACGTGCTTTATTATAAAACAATTCCCACGACACTTGCTTCTCCGTCAGCAAAGGTGTGGCGCTCTGCTTCTGTTGATACACGTTCATCATGGAAAGCACCTCTCCCGCTCTCTCCCATGTACCGGTACGCAAGGCATCAAAAGCTTCTCCCAAATACCACGGCATGATTTTCGATACGAACAGAGAGTCTTTCCCGGAATACACACTCAGATCATCTCCCGGAGAATACCATTTGCCACTCGTATCTCCCGGCAACGGGAACAGTGCAAACATCTTTCCTTGTTGCAGGGAATACAGGATATTAATCTTTTCGTCCAGCTTCAACAGGTCCTTTTCAAGCCGCGAACGTTCGGCTGCCGGACGGGAATATGCCTTGTCTACGGCATCGGAAATCAGATAGCTGCCATCTTCACTGAATACATCAAAGAAACGGATATACTTGCCTTCGGGCAGAGCGTAGGCTTGCGGCAATTCTTTATTAGTCTGGCGGATAAAAGGAATATTTCCCCAGTAAGACGGATTCATAAGAAAACCGATAATGACCTGTTCGGAGCTAAGTCCTTCGAAAGTATCGCTGCGGTAGATCTTGCGCAAGAGTTTGTCCGTATACGTATCTACAGGTTCAATACGGCCTGTAGGACATTGTATCTGCATTCGTCCCCATTGTTCGGCCTGTTCCGCAGGGATGGTGTTCTTCAGCAGGTGCTCCGCTTCAGCCTTTTGCGCAAAGGAAAGGGTGGGAAGAAAAGCCAATAGCAGAAGAGGAGTCACCCGTTTCAATTGCTTTGCCAGTTGGCGGAAACGGGACTTTTTATCTGCCAGAGTCAGCAACATACCAGCAAGAAGAAGCAGATATCCGGCATACGTAATACCTGTTCCTGCCGTATCATTATTGACGGTCAAGATGGTGCCCTGTTCATCGGCATCATAGGAAGACTGGTAGAGCCGGTATCCCTGCTCGTAAATCACCTTATTCATGTAGATGTGTTCTCTCCGTTCTCCCTCTTCCGTATGAATGGTAAGGAAACTCTCAAAAGAAGAAGGGCTGTGAGAACCGGGATAACGAACTAACTTAAAGTCATCCAGGCGGATGGAAAAGGGCAACGGGCGTTGGTCTTCCGTCGTACGCATATGGGACACGGTTTCTCCTTCCCTGATATGCACAATGCCCTCAAAGCCGAACATATTGGTCACCAATGCTCCCAACAAGATTACAATAAAGGAGATATGCAACAGTAAGACTCCATATTTACGCTGGCTCCACAGACGTGCTTGCCAGGCAGTAGCGCAGAAATTGAGAATCAAAAGAAATTGCAGAAGATAGAAAAGCGGATTATTATAGATTATTTCCCTTGCCATCGCCGTCCCTTGCGCCTTCTCGACAAAAGTTGCGGCAGCCAGCAGGATCACATAATGCACCAGCAATATCAATGTTATCTTCCACGAGGTGAACATCGCTTTCAAGGAGGAGCTTACTTTTTTCATGTGCGGATATATCCTTTCAATTGTTTTATGATCTATCTGTCATTCTATTGAAACATTGTCATTCTATTGAAACCTTCAACGTAGCCAACAATTCTGCCAGTGCCGGTGGCGTCAGTTGCTGGGCAGCATCAGAAAGAGCTTTCTGCGGACAACAATGCGACTCGATAAACAGACCGTCGGCGTACAAAGATATGGCTTTCCCGCAAATAGCCGCCAATAATTCACGTTTTCCTCCGATATGACTCGGATCACAGTAGAAAGGCAATTCAGGAAAATGAGTATGAAAACGCTCCGCCAACTCCCAAAGGGGAGCATTGCGGTAAGGAGAACTATCTACCGTGCAAAAGCCACGATGAATGATACGGATGTCTTTCAGTCCGGCCTGTTGAAGGCGTTCTACCGCACCAATCCATAAGTCTACGTCGGGACATACAGGATTCTTCACCCATACCGGCATATCGCACCCGCGCAGGGCTTCCGCCAGTTCGTGCATCATAAAAGGGTTAACCGTAGTACGCGCACCAATCCAGATCATATCCAGACCGGCTTTCCGTACAGCTTCCACGTGGCAGGGAAGTGCCACCTCAGTCATAACCCGAAGTCCCAGTTCCTGCTGTATCTCTCGCATCCAGTCCAGTCCTTCTTCGCCAACTCCCTCAAATGTTCCACAGCGCGAACGGGGCTTCCACAAGCCGGCACGTAAAGTGCCAACGCCTATCTCTTTCAGTCCTCTTGCTGTTTCCAACATCTGTGTACGACTTTCCGCACTACACGGACCGGCCACTAAACCTATAGTTTTCATATTATAATAGTTACGAGTAACGAGCTACAAGCTACGAGTGACGAGCTACGAGTAATACCCGAAAGGTACTTGTAGCTCGTAGCTCATGTAGCTCGTAGCTTTCTCACTCTTCGATAATCACACGGAAGCCTACATTATATACTTTCTGCCAAGGCAGATACGATCTGCGGTAGTATGTGGTGGCCGCTTTCGGATGATCATTCCATGATCCGCCTCTAACCACTTTTTCCGCACCCGTACCTTGCGTCTTTTCATTGTAAGGATAAGGCAGATAATCAGAGGATGTCCATTCGGCAACATTACCCTGCATATCATAGAGTCCCCACGCGTTAGCCTGGTACTCACCGCCTTTCACCATCAGCATATTGCCGTCATCCACACCATTCTCCTTGGGTTGATAAGTGTAATACTTATACCAAGGGTCAGTCTCCCGCATCGGCATCGGATTCACTCCTCTTACCGCCATCTGATTCAGATGCTTGTCGGCCAAATTCTCAAACTTACCAAAGTCTGTGTTTAAAGAACCATACCAGAACTCACCGTCGCTACCTGCACGGCAAGCCCACTCCCACTGAACCTCGGTAGGCAGAGTGACGGTCTTACCAGTCTTTTCACTCAGTTTCTTACAGAATGCCATTGCTTCTTCCCAGCTCACACGGATGGCAGGCTGTTCAGGGTTATTGGCAGGATAGCCCTCGTGTACATGATCTTTCCACAACTGACGGATGAAGCGGCTGTCATGTTCCGGGAAGATTGTACGGAACTGTTCATTGCTGACTTCAATCTCACCCATCCAGAATCCTTTCTTCACAACCTGTTTATGAGCAGGAGAATAATCGGAATGACCTCTGTTGCTCCCCATCACAAATGAACCGGCAGGAATGCGGACAAAATTCATCTTTACTCCCGGAGCCAATTCAATACTCATCTTCGTTTCTCCTTCTTTGGCAAGCATAGCCTGGGCAGCAGTTTTATCAAACGGCCAGCCTTTGACTTTTACATCCTTGTCTTTATACTCCTTCTTTTCCGGTTTCACTGGAACCGGTTTCTCTTGTCCTTCCAGGTATTTGGCATACGAACGGATCTCAGCCTGCCAGTCTACACCGGAGCGAGCATATTTCTCCGTCAATTCCGTACGGCGGCTGATTTGTTCCACTCCCTTAAATTCATTGGCTTTGAACTTGCCATGATAAGGAGCATTGAAGTCAATCCAGTTGTACAGAGTTTGCCATTCCTTGTCGGTCAGTTCCACCCCATGATGCCCCGTCTTCAATATTTTGATCAACGGACTCACAGAAGCATGATACTCATACGGATCGAGCACTTCAATCTCCGCTTCGGGACCTTGACGGTACACATAAGGATGCAGATTCAGATAACTGACTCCGAAGCCGGAGAACTTATCTATCTTTCCACCTGTAAAGTCAGCCAGTTTATTGGAACCATCGTGGCAGGCGATACAAGCACGATCCAGCACAGGCTGTACTTCCAGATCGAAAGTGAAAGAACGTACTCCACCTTCCGGCTTCGTAATCTCATGAGGCGCCATAGCCGAAGCTTTCACACGTTTCGGTATAGGCAATTGGTTCTGGTCTTCATGGCAACCTACACAAGAAACTGTTTCTCCCGGCATACCGGTCAGCCAGCTACGCATCCACTGAATGGCACGTCCTTCCGAATCCAACGGCTGCAATGAAATAGGCGTATTGGCAGGAATCTTAAATATCGCAGAACCGTCTTCTTCTACAGGAACGGTCCCCAACAAGCGCTTGATATCCCAACCACTCTGAACACCCTGCGCCCAATGGTCGGACGGAGTTTTGTTATAAGCATATTCATAAGCAAGCACACGGAATGCTTTTACTGTACCACGAGGCACACCTTCCAGACCTTCACCCTCGTATATATCCTGAATGAATACGGTAGCCTCCTTACTGGCCGGATTAATCTTTTCAGGAATCACCGGAGGTACCGGACGTTGCACTACCGGAGTCGGACAAATAAGGCCTTCACCTTCAAATTCGGCAATCAGCGTGAGGTTATCGTATATGTCGATCAGATAGACTCCCCACAGGGCGCTTTCATTCAACTTAGCAGTAACCAGGAAATATTTATCCGTCAATGGATAAGGCTTGATAAACTGAGGCCAAACGCCATCCACCAACCGGTCTTTTACAATCGGTTCTATCTTACGATCGCGGAATGGCAATTCCTGTAACATACCTTTCTCTGACTTACGGCTCCTTGAAGGATCAAACAACATCAAACGGCCGGAACGTGTCACACCATGGTGACCGGAAATCACACCGATAAACTGTGACGAACTACCGGGCAGCGGTTTGGCATCGAACGTACTGTTCGGGAAGTAAGAACCACTACCATACAAAGACTTCTGTTCCGTTCCGTCCGGATTCATGTGCATTACGAAGCGGGAAAAATAGTGAGTCAAATCCGTATATTCCCAACGTGTGTACATGATACGGCCATTATTCATAACCGTTGGCGCCCAGTTGGCATCCTGGTCAAAGGTCAGACGACGCAAAGAACCATCTTTCGGATCGTACAGGCACATATTACCTACTTCGTCATTACCATTCACGCAAGGTACACCATTATAGCCGATATTGGATACAGCGATAAGCTTACCGGAAGGCAAATAAGTAGCATCAAAGAATTCCAAATCCTTTTCCGGAGTCTCTATGAGTTTCTTCAAACCGGTACCATCCAATTTCACTTCAAATACTTGCCAGCGGCGGTCGGTATCTACCATAGAGAACATCAAACGGTCAGCATCCCAATGTAATTTCAAATCAGGCACAGAAGAACCGTTGGTAGGTTTAAAGATAGTACGGGTCTTAACATCTCCACGCAAGTTGGATAACTCCGCAATCTCAGCATTAAATCCACCGCGTGAAGCGGAAGTCTGGTTGGACCAGTTGTTATTCTGAGTACCCAGGGCACGCGGATTCACCTGACGGGCAGAAGTACCTATCTTATAACGACCGACAATGATCTTATCCATATCCAGCACTGTATTTGCCAGCAAGATATCACGCTTCAATTGCAAAGCTTTGTTGGCAGCTTCCAAGGCAGAAGCCTCATTTTTATAAATACCGGAGAAACCTTTTCCGGTCAGTAACTTCAGTTCGGCAAGCTTGGCCTGGTTCGTATTCTTATCATAACCGGCATCTTTTATCATGTCATTATAAGCCTCTTCAATAGCACGCATATTCAGCCAACTCAGAGACTCCTGCAAGTGATATACTTTCATAGCTTCCTGTGCCAGATTCAAATAGCCGATAACTTGATCGTCCAAGATCGGTTTAGATGCAATCTGTGCAACTTGGGCAGTGAAATAGGATTTATCATTCAGCAAATTAATAACTTCCGTTGCTATATGCTTTTCGATACCGGCATCATAGGTCGTAACCAACGCTTTCATATCGCTTCCACCGAATGGCAGGAACAAAGTAGCCTCAGTCGGATATTTGGCAACGATATCCGAAGCAGCTCCGGCACCGGTAATCCCTTGGAGACGGAAAATCACCGTACCCGCAGAAGAGCGGTTTTCCAATCCGATCTCCGCCTCAAAGCGGGTATATTTCTTATCCAGAGGAACCACGATTTGCGCATTGGCATTTGCCATGATCGTGCGTTTGTAGGTTTTGCCTTTCATGACTACATCCTGTCCCTTGGCATTCTCATTAAAACGCAGACTGCCGCTACCTGTTTTCTTGAAAGTACTTCTCAAGTCGTTCAGCCAAACGGAGGAACCGTCTGCCGCTACTAATTTAGCATTTGCCCATACAGCCTGGTCATCTCCTGTACCATCTACCGTACCCCAGGTATAAAGCACCATTTCATCCAGTCCGGTTATATCCGCCGAGAAAGGCACTGCTGCCTCTTTTGCCTTAATTACCTTCGATGCAACCGGCAAACAGGTCTTTTGCATTTCCGCATGGGCCCGATTCTTAGCCGCAGCAATGCTTTCCGCCCACGTAGCAGGCGCTTTCACCTTCGCACTCGCCCTTCGCTGTGCCATAGTGGGAAGCGACAGGGCAATGCATACAGACATTACTAATAATTTCTTATTCATAATACTTTGTTCTAAAGTTAATCTCCTATTTTAAGTTCGGTAAGCGGAAATTGTCTATATAGCAGGCAGCGGATATCTTACCGACATTCTTCTTATCATGCAATCTCCACACCACTTTACCGTTTTTATCTATCTCTATCAATTGCGGTTCATCCACCGTGGCATCTTTCGTATGTCCATACCAGTTACAAATCAATAGATTCCCATTCTTCAATTGCAGGATTTGCCCTACAAACAATAAAGCAACTCCTTCAATATCCAGTGCATTTACCCGTTTCATCTCTTCTCCTGTCTTGCGGTCGATCACGATGTAACAATGATTGTCTCCACAAGGCAACAGCAGATTTCCATCAGGAAGTTCAAGAGACGAGAATGCCTTGCCCTCAATCTGATATTCAGCGATGATCTTCCCTTTACGGCTTACTTCCAGCACTTTCTGTTTTGCCATTACCGGTATCAGATAATTACTGTTCCGGAGTTGGAATACTTGTCTGAACTGACTGTGGGGTCTTTCTACTTCCAGATTCAATGTTACTTTATTTACTTCTTTACCTTTCTTATCCAATTCTATGAATTGGGCAGGAACACCACATATTCCCAATAACACACCACCGTTCCGCAACAAGGTAGCTGATTGTAATTCCGTCTTGTCCGGTGTTTTATAATCCCAGACCACCTTATGGTCCCATGTCACGAGTTTTGCTCCCCGCTTATACGAATACAAGATTTCTCCCTTCCGGGTCAAAGCAACCGCATTACATTCTTCCCCTTTCTCCAAGGCATGCTGCCATTCCACTTTCCCCGTCTGTTTATCCAGCAGCAGAATATTCGGATTTCCGGAACCGGCAACCAAGAGTTTATCTTGTGCTGCCGCCCGAAATCCCATGGAAAGAATGATCCAAATAATTATATAAACCCTCATCATTCTTTTTGTAATCAGTGTTACTTATTCTTCAGTTCATTGAACAGTTCGAATGCCTGTTCCGGTTTCAGGTTTTCGTGTACCACTGCATGAACGGCCTGTATCATAGCGGCAGGCGCTTCCGACTGGAACACATTACGTCCCATATCCACACCGGAAGCCCCCTCGCTGATTGCCTTATAGCACAACTCCAACGCTTCCAGTTCAGGAAGTTTCTTTCCACCTGCAATCACCACAGGAACAGGACATGCTGCCACTACCTTTTCAAAACCATCACAATAATAGGTCTTCACGATATTCGCTCCATTCTCGGCAGCGATACGGGAAGCTAAACCGAAATAACGGGCATCACGTGCCATATCTTTACCAACGGCCGTCACTCCCATCACCGGTATTCCGTAACGGGTACCTTTATCTACTGCCTTGTACAAGTTGGCAACCGTTTTTGCTTCGTGGGCCGCATCTCCGATAGACAGCATAACTGCCATAGCCGATACATTCATACGTATTGCATCTTCAATGTCAATCAAGACGTTGTCATTCAGTTCTGTAAGAATAGAAGTGCCGGCATCCGAACGAAGACAAATAGGTTTATTGGTACTGGGCGGTATCACCGTACGAAGAATGCCGCGTGTACACATCAGGCAGTCCGCATATTCTATCAACGGAACAATGTTCAAATCGATACGCTCCAAACCGGACGTCGGTCCCATAATGAAACCATGGTCAAACGCCAGCATCACGGTTCTACCCGTCTTCGGATTGAAGATACGCGATAAACGATCCTTCATACCCCACGGAAGATGTTCCGCTCCCTTTACATGAAAACTATTATTAGTAGAAGCTACCCCCAAACCAAAATTGCAGCCTTCTCTTAAATCATCTAAATCAGCCATTTCTTATCTTTTCATTAGTTATTTATTATAAAGCTTTTGCAAACGCATCAAACATGCACGACCAGGATGAAGCTCCAGAATCCGCGTACCCGATAGAGCGTTCGCCATAATTACGGGCACGTCCGAAGTTTGCCTTCATTTCTTTGGTAGCTTCAGCACCTTTCACAGCTGCTTCGGCACCCGCTGTCAGAATAGCCTTCACATCAGCAGAATCACAAGCATGAATGGCTTCCACCGCCGGTATCAGGGCATCCATCATTGTTTTATCTCCCAGTTTTGCTTTTGTTTGTTTTCTCACACCTTCAAGTCCACCTGCAAACATAGCTTTTACACCTGCCACATCCAGTTCGGTACCTTCCGCATGGTCGCTCATTCCCAGGAAGAATCCCCCCAGTAAGGTACTGGTCGAACCGCTGATTTCAAGCATCAGGTTAAAACTCATATCATTCAGCATCGACTTAAATTCAGTGCCCTTATCAGCCGTAGCAACAAGAGCGGACATGGATTGAACGATAGCTGTTCCATGGTCGCCATCTCCCAATACCGCATCCAGTTTTGAAAATTCATCGGAGCGCTCCGTAATGCACACCAACGCATTACGAAGCATCTTCTTGAAATCATCTATAGTCAGTTTATCCATCTCTTACTTACCGATAGTGGTCCAATAAGGAGCATTAGACATTTTATTATTCAGATAATCTATATGATCGTCATCCAGCAAACCAAGAATCATTTGGAAACCAGCTTGTTCCTGAACAGTCAACAACTCACCGATACGGGCGGCAGCCACTTCGATACCGGCATTTTCCAACACCTGATGAGCTTTGCGATAAACGATATTCATCTCCATGTGCGTAGTTGCCCCTACACCGTTAATAATTAACAGAGCCTTGTTACCGGCTTTCGGCTGTAGCTTCTTCATCAGCAAACCAATCATTTCTTCGGCTGTTTCATCGGCAGAAACCAGTTGCTTGCGACCGCCTCCACCTTCTCCATGCTGCCCCATACCGATTTCAATTTCACCGTCCGGAAGGTCGGAGATGGTCATACCGTTTTGCGGATGGGTACAGGATTTCATTGCCACTGCCAACGTAGCCAAGCGTGTATTGAAGCGTTCACCTATTTCAATAATCTCGTCCAACGACTTACCTTCTTCAGCGGCAGCTCCAACGATTTTAATCAAAGGGACACAACCTGCCAGACCACGACGATCTTCATCCGGTGCATCCAGTCCTGCACTGATATCATCGTGTGTCAGAATAGTCTTTACCTTAATGCCTGTACGTTCAGCCAACTGACATGCCATGTTTGCACTCATGATATCGCCAGAGTGATTCAACACCACAAGCAAGATACCAGCCTCACGTTTGAACATCTGCAAAGCCTGAAACAAGCGTTGCGCACCCGGAGCAGCAAAAATATCACCGACTACAGAGCAGTCCAACATTCCGTCCCCCACGAAACCGCTTAATGCGGGTTCATGACCGGAACCACCCAAAGTGATCACAGCTACTTTATCTTCAGCTTTCGCATGTGCACGCACAATAATGTTTTCTCCGCCGATGGCTACCTGGTTACTATAAGCCATTACATATCCTTCCAGCAATTCAGCTGTCAGATTATCCGGATCATTTATGAATTTATTCATCATAGTTTCTTTCTACTAATTGATTATTTATCAAACTGCATTAACTCCAAAGCAATACCCTCTTCTTCAATGAAAGCAATTGTCAGATTCTCTCCGCCCGGCATCGGTTCAACTAATACTTTTGCACCTTCCAATTCGGCTGCCAGATCATCGACTTCGTAAGCGATATGCGCTACTTTCTGAATCAATTCAGGCATCCAGCTGCCTTCTTCGAAACGCAAGTATTCTATCTTATTGGGGCTTTCATTAAAGTTAGTCAGCCATACTTTTAATCCTTCCACATATATCTCACCCGGTTGCGGTGTAGTGGTCGGTATTCCAAAATGATTAATCTTTCTCATGGTATTCTTAATTATTGAATGATTTACAAAGCCGCCTGTCCATTAGTGAAACGCAGACCATCGTTATCATGGTAACATGCCCACTCATCTACAATGGCTCCCTCAGGACCGGCCATCATAAAGTGGAAAGTACCCAGCTCTTTCAGACGGAGAACATCACCCACATTCTGCTTCACAAAATTCTTGCTCTTGATAGGACCATGGGATGCCGGAACCGCAGGAGCATTCGGAGTCTCCTCTCCCACTTCGGAGAAGTTATAAACCCAACCGTGATTTACCATCCATGACTCGTGTTTTGCCGGGAATGCCGTTTTTACATGGGCATGTTCCGGAATCATCTGTCCCGGCAACAAATAAATAGCATGTGCAAAGTAGCCATACTCAGGATCGTTTACCCAAAAAATGCCTCCCATACCCACATTCTCAAAGTCACCCAAACCGAAATCTGTAAACCAGATATCTTTCTCCATCAGCGGAGTGTAAGGCACACCATAAAATTCAAACATGTCAAGGAATGCCTTCTTGGCAGCTTCCTGATCAAACTTTCCGTCTTTGTAGAAGTCAGCGTTCGTGTACTTCTTCTGATACGTTGCCTTTTCTTGTGTCATAACTTGTTCTGTTTTTTTAGATTCTGCCGTACAAGAAACGAATCCCATACCGCAGGCGGCAATTAATGCCAAGGTTAATACTTTTTTTAATCTCATGTATTTATCTATTTTAATGGTTAATAATCAGCCTCAGCAAAGCACTCCCATTCCTTCTATCTCTATCAGTAGTTCCGAACGGCACACATCGGTTAAAGTATAGATGGCAGGTAAATCGGGATATCGTTCTGTCACTACCAGTTTTGCTTTTTCCATATCTTCCCAACGCTTCACGTACACGCGGAAGGTGATAAGGGTAGCATTCTCCGTAGCAGGAATACCGGAACGATTGAGGTTATCACGGGATACCAGATATTCTATATTCTCTAAGGTAGTCAGAGTTTGCCGTTCAATACCAACGCCTTCCAGGCTCTGCTCACCACGAATAGCGGCTGTGCCCGATACATATACGAAACCATGATCCTCTTTCCATACAGCCTTGGCACGTTCGAATTTCGGAGTGGTCTTTTGAGGAAGAGCAGCATCTTTTTCTCCCAATAATACATTCTGTGAGTAAGCATGAGCGGCAATCTGCAAAGGATTATCCACCCCAAGGACCCGGACACTTCCATCTTTACAGAGTAAGGCATCCACATCAATCATAATGCCCCCCCACTGAGCCCCGATACCGGTAGCAGCCGGATAACCGGTAGTCCACTCCACACCATTATAGAATAGCGAACGCGCATCATTGAAATCCTGATAATGCTGATGCCCGGTTGCATCACAGGCTGTTATCTTTTCAATATAGTTCCATTGACGTATGATTGAGGAAACCGGCATACCTTCTGTCTCCAATACCCTGGCTATCCTGAAGAATACTTCATGAGACTGCTCACGAATACTTTGATGCAACACATCCCCTGTCACACCGCTTAGAAACAAGCGTTTGCAGCCTTCTCTTTCGATAGTGATATAAGATAAATCCTCCTGTATCCGATATTCAACACAATCCTGTTCCGTCAACTGCACTTCATGGACCTCCATCACCAATCCCATTGTCTGGGGGGGCTGTGCCACATAACTTACAGTAGGCTTTTTCCCCTTGAAAAGCTTTTTCACAGCTTCTCTGATATAAGCAAAACGGGCTACATATTCTTCATTATCCACCGGCGCATCGAATATCACCATGCGTACCGGTGTATAAACCGCTCTGTATTCCGCCAATAATTGCATCAGCATTTCCTTAAAAGGAGCTTTAGCAACTTGCAGGAAATGATGAACAATCTCTATATTTTCGTGTGTAATCATGGTCTTCTTTCCTATCCTGTTAAAGTGAATTCACATATTCGGCAAGTTCTTCCGCTTCTTTAGCTGATATTTTCTTTTCAATACCATGCTTGTGCACCGTAAATACTTCTTCCATGGTAGCAGCACGTCCATCAAAAAGATAAGGAGCTGTGCGCCAGACTTCACGCAGCGTTGGCGTATCCCACCCATTCTCAAACTCGATATCTTCACCAATACGGTGCATCTTCATATCCGTATAATAGGGACCGGAATGACATTCGTCACAATTAAACTTTTCATAAACCTTACGCCCCCGTTTAGCCTTCTCCGAAAGCTCACCATTCACCAAATAAGGGCTGGGAACCGGTTTCAATGACATTAGATACTCATCCACACACTCTGCAAACTCTTCCGGCAGATCACTGAACTGAATGAGCTTATATCCTGCACGAACAGCTATCTCGGCATGAGCGCGAATACCGGAAATCATGCACGGTGGAGTGACATGGGAGAATAACAGGCTCTTGCAGTTTTTTGAATTACCAATGCCATCATTCATCAAATCCCAATTCATAGCATCCATACGCGCATCTCCCGGATGGCATCCATTGCACGACTGCCAGTTCTGAAAACAATGTTCCGCATCATTGAAGTATTTCTCACCACGCTGTATTCTGTTCTCCGTACGATTCTTCACCATAGCAACCGACTGAACATTTGCCGTATTCAAGTCCACGATATTCAATGTATCAGAGAAATAAGTAGGAACAACAGCCATTCCGTCCTTCAGCATCATACAACGCGGTCCATTGCCTACCAACGCTACACGTTTACGCATACCATATAAAAAGCGTAAATCATATGCCAAAGCATCCTTTTGAGGATACCGCTCAAACTTCTGAATAAATGCGGGATAATCTATCACACTGACCTCATGGGTACCGGAATGGCTGACCACAATCTTATCATCCGTACACTTCACATCCCATATACCTGCCGCACCCCGTTCCGGTTCATCCAGCAACACGGCACCCTCAAAGTTCAGAGTAGCCAGATTAACGATACTGATGGCACTGGTATTCATCCAGCCCTGTTGCAACTGGGATGTCGGAACCTGAAAACGACCCAGATTATGAGTAACCAGCAAATAACGCCCGTCCGGAGAAAGCGACATTCCACGCAAGGCATTACTTCCATTGGCCAGTTGAATATCCTTTATCTTCCGGAAACTATTCATATCAATCACTGATACGCAAGCAGCTACAGTATCTATATCCGCCCGTTGCATAGGTAGGAAATTGGTAACAAACAAGTGTTTTCCTTCTTTATCAAAAACAGCAGATTTCGGTTCACGCAATACTTTCACCGTTCTTATCACATTCTTTCCATTCTTATCCAACTCTGACACTGTGCCGGCAAACTGGTTGCAAATATATAACTTGCCGTTACCCGCATTTACCAACGGAGCGCAAGCACCGGATGCTGTTTCCACAAAGACTTTTTCCGAAGGATTGGAAGCCGACAGGAAATAAACACCATTCTTATGTTCACCTGCCACCGTTGCATAAATCTGATCTCCATCTGTAGCAACTCCGGTAGGGACTTCATCCAGTTCCCACTCTTGCAAGCGTTCTTTATAATCTGATGAATAAATAGAAACCTTCTGAACACCTTTCTGAGATACGATCATTCCGGATTTATAAGGAGTAATACCCGTTATAAACAATGGAGTTCCTTCCGGCTGCTCCGTGGAATGAGTAGTAAATGCAAATAGAGATACCACTAAAAACACAGGCACTATAACCTTTGCGATGCTACGACTTTTATACTTCATAGTGATTGAATTAAGCTTGTTTTTCACATCACAAAGATAGGGCATCACTGGTCTGAGGGTTATCAATCGTGTATCATTGACTTGCAATAATGTCTCAAAACAAATGTAGTGAGTATTTTGAGACGGTAGTGGGAATCGTTTGAGACAAAAAAGGCGGAAACTCCTTTCCGCCTTAAATCTTATTTTTCATCTTACATCTTCTCTTTGTTCGCACTGTTCATCTGTACGAACTCCGTAGGTGTGAACCCATAGAACGCTTTAAACGAATTGGAGAAGTAGGAATGACTGTTGAATCCCAACAAAGTTGCCACTTCCGAAACGCTCATATTCGTTTCCTTCAGATAGCGCAATGCCACCTCCAGGCGCTTATTGCGTATCAGTTCCGTGGGCGAAAGCTCGGATATAGCTTTGATTTTGCGATAAAGATTAGCGCGGCTGATGCCGATCTGGTCACAAAGCATCTCTATACCCAGATTCTGGTCAGATATATTCTTCTCAATAATCTCATACAGTTTCTGTGAGAAGCGTTCATCCGCCGAAGTGGTACTTACACCCACCACTTCGGGCGAGAAGCGTTTGCCATACAGTTTCTTTAATTGTTCCCTCGACTGCAACAGGCTCTGAATACGTATCCGAAGCACATCCATACTGAAAGGCTTAATCACGTAATCATCCGCCCCTGCCTCAAAACCTTCCCTTATATGCATCACCATGGAGCGTGCAGTCATCAGTATCACCGGGATATGTCCGATACGGATATCATTCTTAATCATGGAGCAGAGTTCAAGCCCATTCCGCTTAGGCATCATAATATCACTCAACACTAAATCAGGGAAGAATTGTACTGCCTTATCATATCCTTTTATACCGTTTGCCGCTTCAATGATTTCATAGTCATTCTCCAAAGACTTATGCAGGTAATCCCGTACGTCTTTGTCATCTTCCACCAGGAGAACCACCGGCTTTTTGGGTGCTATTTCTCCAATGGGAGATGTTTGCGATTTCTCCACCGGCTGTGCAAATGCCGTATCTCCAATCGTTTCCACAGGCATGGAATCCGTTTCGTCCTCTGTGAAAGCTTCACGGGAAACAGGCAGCAAAACAATGAACCGTGCTCCTTCCGTCCCATCTTCCCGGTCTTCAATACGTATCACCCCCTTATGCAGCTTTACAATGGAATACACCAGACTAAGCCCGATACCTGTACCCGGTACATTTACCCCTGCCGTTTCAGGTACCCGGTAGAAAGGCGTGAACACCTTATCCCGTTCCTGCGGTGGGATTCCACAGCCGGCATCCACAACCTGCAACATCATATACAGGGCAGAAGGGGCCACTTCCTTTCGATACGATTCTTCTAACTCCCCGGCAGAAACACAATCTACTGACATACGTATGTCTTTGCCGGAAGGAGTATACTTGAATGCATTGGACAGTAAATTGAATACGACCTTTTCAAGCAGCATCTTATCATACCAGGCCTGGAACTCCCGGTCCCGGCAATCCAGAGTGAAAGTAATTTCATTGGTTTGTGCTATCTGATTGAATGCACAGTAGATCTCCGTAACAAACTCATATACATTATTCTCCGTGACTTGCAATTCCATCGTACCACTCTGATTTTTCTGCAAGTCCAGCAACTGATTAACCAATAGAAGAAGCCGTTGAGCATTTTTATAAATGACCATCAGTTTATCCCGCAGTTCCATAGCCACATCCATCCGCTTCACCAGTTCTTCAAAGGGAGTGATGATCAGCATCAGGGGAGTACGTAACTCATGAGCAAAATTCGTGAACAGATGCATCTTCGCCTGATGGAACTCTTCCTGTTGCAGTTTCTCCTTCTGCTCCATTTGCAACCTTTCCCGCAAACGGCGACGGGTATTAAAATAATGGAATATCGCGTAAAACACTCCTATCAGCAATAGTCCATAAATCAGGAAAGCATACCAAGTAGCCCATAAAGGTGGGGTAATAACAATCCTCAAAGTCTTTCCTTCCTCATTCCATACCCCATCGTTATTACAAGCTTTGACATGAAAAAGATAGGTTCCCGGACGCAGATTGGTATAGTAAGCCGTACTACGTTCTCCCACATGATTCCAGTCTTCATCATATCCTTCCAACTTATAGGCATACCGGTTCATCTCCGGATTAATGAAATTCAACGCTTTATATCCTATAGCCAAATTGTTCTGATTGTATTGCAAATTAATAACCTTCGCTTCATTAAGCAACCCACTTAAGATTCCTGTTCCATCATCTGCTCGCGCCACACGATTATTCACCAGCAAGTCCTCCAATACGATTGGCGGTACAAAACGATTCATCGGTATCTCCGGTGTATAAAAAGTGATAAAGCCATCATTACCGGTAAAGCATAATGTACCGTCCGGCATGGCTACCCCGCCCCGATACGTAAACTCACGCAAATGAATGCCATTATTGAATGGAAAGTTTTTAATCTCCCCAGTGGACGGAGAATAAGAGGAAATTCCCTGCAACGAGCTCATCCATAGATTTCCGTCCGCTCCTTCCAGCAATTTACAAATATCCCCTCCCATCAGTCCTTCTTTTTCTGTTACCCGGCGAAGCACACCACCGCGTTTATCCAGTTGAAAAATACCGCCTCCATAAGTAGACACCCATACATCACCGGATCTGGTTGATAATATAGAAGATATGTAGTCACTTGGAATTTGCATTTCCTTTTCCGGTCGAGATGTACGAAATACAGTCAGTTCACCTGAATGAGTATTATAACGATACAGACCGGCCGAACGCATACCTATCAATAGTACACCGGGACTCTCTTCCTCCATGCAACGAACAGAAGAAAAGTGTAATTTTTCCCCCTTCGATCCGGTAAACTCAGTTTTCCGCTCACCGGAAGGAGTAAAACAAGTCAGTGCATATCCGGCTTTTGAAGTTCCTACCCATAAATTACCGTCTGCATCACGCACAATACCATAAACAGCAAGTTCTATGGGATATTTATAGAATAAAGAGAAACGCCGGGTAGCAAGATCAAAACGATAGACCTCACCCAATACCGTACCACACCAGATACAGTCATCTTCAGCATACACTGTTTTGATAACATTCGAATTATGTACGGAATAACTGTCCTTATCAATCAGATAAAACTGCCCTTCCCCTGTCGAAATTTCATATTGCAGCAATCCATACCCCTCAGTAGCTATCCATAAGTTTTTCTGTTTATCGACACAAGCCGTACCATAGATTCCCGTTTGCTGATTCACCGTCTTCCCCGGAGTATGATGAATGAAGCGGTCGGTAAGCGAGCTCAGCCAAGTGACACCACCGGCAAAAGTACCAATCCACAACGTACCGGTATGATCACGGCAAAAAGAATAAATGGAAAAATGCCCCAAGCCACGTCCGGGTTCGTCATAACTGCTCACTTTACAAATCTGGTCTTTCAACGGTGCATAAGCATAAATACCGTCGAAAGTACCAATCAATATCTCTCCATCCCATTCGGCAAGGCAACGGACATAATTATTCTTCAGACCACTATTGGCAGATGTATAAGAAGTTATTTTATGGTTACGGACATCAATGCGGTTCAGTCCGCCAAATTGACAACCTACCCAGATGCGATGATAAGAATCTTCATAAAGAGTGGAAATACTATTATCCGGTAAGCCGGCATGACGGTCATAGTGATTAATCACCTGCATCTGTTTGTTACACTGGTAAACTCCGTTCACTGCCGTACCTATCCAGAAATTACCTGCCTTATCCTCCATCAAGGCAGTGATGGAAGTATTGAAATTTTCCACAAACTCCACCCTTTTAAAGTTGTCTTGTTCGGGAATATAACAACAAAGCCCACTGCGGGTACCCACCCATACTTTGCCGGAACTATCAACCAAAAGAGAAAGGATACTTGCACTGGAGAGTCCATCTACACTAAAATAATTGCGGATACGTTCGGTGCGAAGACACATCCGGCTTAGTCCGCGACTGGTACCTATCCATAAATTCTTGCTATGATCTTCGCGTATTTCATTGACTTCATTGTCTGCCAAACTCAGGGAGTCTCCCGGATGATGACGAAAAACAGTATATTCACTGCCATTATAACGATTCAGTCCATTACGCGTCCCTAGCCAAAGATATCCCCGGGTATCCTGGCAAATGGTCATCACGGAGAGTTGGGAAATCCCTTCATTCAGTTTCTGGCTATAATAGAATGAATATTTAGAATGTTCAGCCCACACATACAACACTGAGAATGAGCAAACTAACAACATCAACAATATTTTCCTTTTCATCAGCATAGATATATTTACTGCACAAAAATAAGAAAAGCATAGAAATTACATAGAATATAGTGCAGAAAGGTACGGAAATAGAATAAGATGAGCAAGGGTTAGTGGTAAACACATACTATCAGAAGTTACGACAGAGCCTACCATCAATACGGATGATGATAGGCATCATCCGTATTGATGGTAGGCATCATCGGCATTGATGATAAGATGCCTCCTGCACTTATCTATCCTGCATGCATTATAGATTCACCCTCACTGCTACACCTTCCGTTATATTCTTCCTTAATATGGGCTTGCCACCTTTCAAGACTTCTACATGCAGCTTCTTTCCTGCACGGGATACACGAATATCAAACTCCGAATTGAAAGCACGGACACGGTTCAGGTTCATATACTCCCACCCCTGTGGCAAACGGGGTGTCATCTCGAAACTGCGCAATCCTGTAGGCCGGATGCCGAACAGGCCTTCAGTATAGATACGGCAATACAATCCACTTTCAGCAGAAAGATGACGCTGATCTCCTTCGGGCCACGCTTCAATGGCATAAGGCACATGATCGCCCAACAAACGGCGATGTGAATACTTCTTGAGGAAGTTCATACCTTTCTCCACTTCTCCGGCAGCAATGGTGCCACGCAGGGCATAGAGGGTACTACGATCCCAGAAGGTTTCGGTACCGGCTTGCGTCAGTAACCCATCGTCCGTCCATAGGCGGGGCGAAAAGAGCGCATCAATAGTGCCATGCGCACGGGTGTAGATACCCATAACAAGAGGCATACAAATCCAGGAACGCAGGATATCATTACCTTCATAATAGCGGTAGCTGTGGAAACCTTCTATCTCGTAACCAAAATGTTTTTCTATGGCTTTCTCTAAAGCATCCGCTTGATCACGATACGTGTTCAATTGCTTTGCCGATACTCCCAATTCACGTCCCAGCATAACGGCTGAACGCAAAGCGTCATAGTAAAGCGTAGAGGTACAGAGGTTTGCATCACCAGCCGGAAAGCGGTTCTCCAATTCATCCGAATTCGATGCAACCACACCGGCGGGAGTTAATTTACGGTTACAATACTCCAGACACCATTCGATCAGAGGCCACAGTTCACGCGCTTCCGCCTTATCTCCACGAGCCAACGCATAGCGTGCGGCACCATAAGCAATCATGGCACCGTCTCCCCTATCTTTGGCTCCATGCCAGAAGCTGACACCTTCGGAGATGATGGAACTCGGAATAGGTTTATACTCCGGATTCATATAGCGGGCAAAGTGGCGGAAAGAGTTCAATGCGGACTCATTACCAATCTCATAACCCAGGAAAGGGAAGAAAGGATTGATATACTCTGCCTGGTCGTTAGCCCAGACAGCCGCATAATAGGCTTCACCACCGGGACCATGCATCAATCCGCCTTTCGTACGGTAGATACTTTCAGCACCACGCAGTTTGGCGAAAGCAAACATGCGATTGAGTACGGGATCAGGAGTCTCCAAAACCAGATTGCCCCACCACTGACTGATAAGCGCTTCACGCGCGGCACGCTCGCTAAGGATGTTGATATGTGAAAGGCCGGCGCTGTTTCGTCCGGACGGAGCATCCGCCAGTTTCCTTCCGGAAAAGATTGCATAGAATTCAAGCGTCTCTCCCGGTTTCAAAACAAAGACACCACTTTTGGAAAGAGCGGCTTCAATGCAATATGCACCATATACACCGGCTTCCTCAGGAGTAGTATATGTTACATTCCACTCAGGCACTCGCAACGTTATCTGATTCGGACTGCTATTCTTGAAAGTATATTCCTCACAATAGCGCGCGGCGTTGGTGGATGGATAAAGTACACGAGTCAACTGTACGGCATCTTTCAGTTCCTTACGCCGGTAAACATAGCTGAAACTGCTTTCCACACGCATGATACCATTAAAGGTAACGTCGCGTACTTCTTCATTCATCAGGGTTTGATCGTCCACCGTCACCAAAGCGGGAATATTCACATCGAAACGCTGCTTCAGATTGTTCTGTGTCTTATTGGGATGCATGCGAAGCATAGGGAAAACAAGACTTCGGTTCAGATGGAAACGCTTTTGTGCATCCACACCGTAACGAAGGACAACGGAAAGTTGTTGCCCACTCATTTCCAGATGATCGTCATGTGGAATATTATCATTGATATTCCAGCGGATGGCTCCATTATCCTGAATAGTCCAACGATCTTTCGGTTGTGCAATGGCCAGCGAACCAGCAAAGATGAAAGAGAAAAGTAATAAAGTTCTTCTCAAGTTCATAAGGTTATTGTGTTTAATTGTTAGCTATTAATATCAATACAGCACTCTCAAACTGGGTATTCAATGGATTCTCCAGACCTTTTTCCATCAGTTCCGCTCCCGTAAATACCTTGCCATTGGCAGGGAAACGGGAAGCTACTCCCTTTGCCAGACTTACTTCCTCCACACGATATTTTTTATGGGCATCTAGCCCACCAAGCATTACCCGGGGTTCATTGCCATCTTTAGTCTGGTAGAAGTAAACGACTGCCTTTTGTTTATCTGTTGAAACATAACTCAAAGAAGCCAATGAGGACTCATAGGGAGAAACCAAGCGATAAAGCTCGCCATGCATCACCAACGGACGGATGCGTTCTTTATATAATTTCACAGCATCGGCAATCTGCGCGCGTTCTTCAGCCGTAGCCTTATCCAATGCCAAGTCTATTCCGAACGCACCGCTCAATGCCACATCGATTGCCATCTTCAAATGACGCTTACCCATACGGGTGACATGAGCGGAAATCGTATTTGCAGGAAAGAAATGCGAGAAGCCCCATTGTATCTTGATACGTCCCAACGGATCTGTGTTGTCACTGGGCCAGAAAGAATGGAAATAGGGCATTGCGCCATAGTCCACACGCCCCGATCCGCCGGCACAAAGCATGGCCATCACATTGGGGAAACCTTTGGCAAAACGATCCATCAGGCGGTAAAGCGCCCAGTTATAGTCTATCCAGAGATGACTCTGATCGGCAGTCTGCAAATAAGAAGATCCGGGTTGGGTGATGTAACGGTTACAGTCCCACTTCACATAAGTGATATCCGGGTTAGGCCGCAAGGTTTTGTCGATAATATCCCATTCAAAAGCCTGTACCTCGGGGCGGGTAAGATCCAGTATTTCCTGATGACGACCCAGTATCGGTTCACGCTTGGGTTGAGTAATGATCCAATCCGGATGTTTCTGATAAAGTTCACTCTGAGGATTCACCATCTCGGGTTCCAGCCAGATACCGAAGCCAACTTTACGCTTCAATGCTTCTTTGGCAATATATGACAGACCTTTGGGTAACTTCTTGGTAGAAGGGTCCCAATCTCCCAGACCATGCTTATCATCATCACGGGAGTAAGGGCCATTACCGAACCAGCCATCATCCAATAAGAAAAGTTCAGCCCCCACCTGGCGGGCACCGTCAAAGAGTTGCTTCAGGCGGTCTTCATCAAAATCGCAGTGCGTAGCTTCCCAGTTGTTCAACAATACAGGGCGGTCTTTCTCTGCATCGCGGATGGCATTTGCCATAGCCCAACGATGGAAACGACGGCTGGCTTCTCCCTTACCCTGCTTACTATACGTGTAGAGAATGGCGGGTGTAGTAAATGTGCCACCACGCTCCAGATTGTATTGTGAGCCCAAAGGATTCATACCGGTCAGCAAACGCAGGTTCTTGTTCCAGTCTACATCGAAAGCAAACTGGAAACTGCCGCTCCAACGCAAAGAAGCAGCCAGTACTTCACCTTCATTTTCTTTAGCCGGTCCGTTCAGTGAGAGGATAAAAGAAGGAATACGCATCTGATGCGCACGGATGCCTAATTTGGAATCCAGAATCTTGACTCCTTCCGAAAGCCGTTCTTCATTGAGGGTTGCTTCGCGTTTATAGTTACCGGAGAATTGAGTGAGCCAATATTCCTTTGCCTTTACCACTGGGGCAGCAGAAGCAAAACGATGCAGAATGACTTTACCTTTCTCATTATGCGTAACGGTATTCCATATCTCCATCATGCTATTGTCTGCATAGCACTTGATATAGATATCTACGGTGAAAGGATAGGCAGGGTCTTTCAGTAAAATAACGGTTTGTTCGATACCCGGCGCCAAGGTTTCCGTACGATGTCCGGCGTAGTGAAGTTCCGTAGATGTATTTCCATCTACATGAGTTGCCTGAATAGCCGGTTCTGTCAGGACACCGTTTCCATAAGGAGGAAGAAACTCCCATTCACGTGAGGGTATCTTAGCAGGAGGCTCTACTTCACGGGTAGCATCTCCAAAACCCAATTGGTAAAGGCGATTGTCCGTACCCACCATAAAGGTCAGTTTCAGTTCGCCGGATGTAACGGTGAAGAGTTTCTTCACATTTGGATTGTCCGCTGCATGCACCGTGAGGAGAAGGCAGAGAAATAAACAGGTCGTCAATATATTCTTCATAATCTTATCATTCTTCTGTCATAAACTTCCAGGTAACATTGGCAATACTGTTCGGCTTACCTTTTTCTGCTTTGGATATAGCACCCTTCAGCTTGCCTTTCTTATCGCGTGTCACAGTGATATCACGCCAAGAATAGGCACCCTTCTCATAATCGAATGTTTCTCCGTCATCATCATACAGACGGTAAGAACCATCCGCTTTTCCATAATGGCGGATTTCCAGATTCACCTTCTCTCCTGCTTTCGGCGCATGCAGGCGGGGTTCCATAAATGGCAGGATAGCTCCATCCTTTACATATACCGGAATACGGTCCAAGCCCGGCGTAACAGTAATCTTCTCGCCATTGCCCGCATATTTACCTGTATAGAAATCGTACCAGTCTCCCTTAGGCAATACCACCGTACGTTCTTTCTGGCCTTTGAACATGGGAGCCACCAACAGATATTCACCAGCCATATACTGATCCTTAATTTCCTTGGAAACAGCTTCCAGATAAGGATTCTCTTCCAGATTTGCATCCGACAGTTTCGCTGTAGTTCCTTGTTCAGGATTGAAACCCGGTTCCAGATTCATGGCACGGAACGGAGGAATACCATCGAAATGATAACGTGCGAATTCACTATACCAGTAAGGCATCATCTGCATACGCAGCACAGCATACTCTTTTATCTGATTCTCTACTTCGGGGAATGTCCAGGGTTTCGTACCGCTTGCCCAGGCATTAATCATTGCCATCGGTGAGAATACTACAGACTGGAAACGGCGTAGCCAGTCTTCCGATGAACTGGAACTACGTACTTCCGGAGTCCACAATACACCACTAAAACCTGAATTAATCAAAGCAGTAATAAAGTCCTGATGACTGTAATAGTCATTATAAATCACATAGGGGAAGGAAGCAGCACCGGCATTCGATGCGCGAACCAATCCGAAGGTACGTTGATTACGCTTCTTGTACAATTCCGCAGTAGTGCGTTGTACCCACAAACCATAAGTCTGACGCATCTGCTCGGCAGCAATTCCACTGGGGAAAGTAGCTACATCCGGCCATACATAACGGTCATATCCGTCTACTTCATCCACTTTATAACCGCTGACACCGATATTCACGTGTTCCTGTTCCAGCTTATCCATCCAGATTTTGCGGGCTTTCTCGCCTGCCAGGTCGGGCACTATACCACACCATACGGTGTGTGAACCGCTTACCGGATACATTTCCTTATATATCTTTGAATCGGGAGATACGTATGGGTTTGTCCATAAGTTGATACGTACTCCTTTAGCCAACATATCTTTCACAAAGCCGGCGGGATCAGGATAGCGGGTAACATCCCACTCAAAGGTACAAGGATACGCTTTGCTTTGCCAACCCGGTTCCAGTCCGATGAAGTCCAACGGGAAACCGCGTTGTTCAAACTCATCCGCTTCGTTCTTCACGTCTTCAGCTGTATAGAGCTTCTTTGTACGTTGTGTAAAGCCCAATCCCCAGCGCGGAGGCAATGTACCACCTCCACAGAGCAGGTTATAACGACGGACAACATCCATAGGAGTAGGTCCGGCAAACAGATAAATTTCTGCACCCGGGGCAGGAACCAAGATAGAAACGGCATCCGAGTAAGGAGCAGATGTCCAGGTCTTATCCAGATTACGATCCTTGGCAACCGGAGCATTCGGACTATCCTTACGTGCGCCGCTACCAGCATACACAGTCAGATAACGTGCCGAATTGATCAGTACCCCATAGCCGGAACTGGAAATATAAAAGGGAACAGGAGCATGTGTGCGTCCGTTGTCACGTCCACCGTAATGGTCTACATGCAGGTTCAGAATCTTGCCACGCTGGTGTACCGTCTGGAAGTTCAGTCCAAAGCCGTACAACTGTTCCTTGCGTTGCAAAGGAATACGGAGACTTGTTTTGCCATCCTGTATGAAACCCACAATTTCATTCGCTAATTGGGGTAATGTCACCTCCGGTAAGCGGGCAAAACCTTCCTTTTGCGGTGTGACACCGGCCACTCCCAGTAATGAATACTCTTCAGGAGTACCTACCACACCTTTCCAAACGCCAGGCTCCACTTGCTGCCAGGCTATCTGTGCTTTAGCTGGACATAGCATCAACAAAGCCATTGCCCCTACAATCAAAATCTTCTTCATTCTCTTCATTTTATTATAATAGTGTTATTCTCATTTCATCGGATTATACCGGCAAAGCCACCATTCGGAAGTACCTTCACTTTTACCGTTCCGTTCATATTCTCCACAGGCGTGTAGTCAAAACTATCTTTATCTTTTCCATCTATAATCATAGTGAATGGTTTACCTTCACATCCGGCAGGCAAGGTAAATTCTATTTCACGTTCCTCTTCTTTGCCACTGATACCGCCAATATACCAGACATCACCGGAACGGCGGGCTACAACAGCATAATCAGCAGGATACCCAGCCAACAGGATACTTTCGTCCCAGGCAGCAGGTACTTCTTTCAGGAATTGTTTCGGTTGTTCCGGTAGAGAAAGATAAGACTCCGCCTTATCAGCAAAACATTGAAAACCGGATTCGAAGACTACTGCCAGAGCCAACTGATGCCCCATAGTTGTCTTACGTATAGCAGGTACCCCTTGGCGTACTTTATCAGAGAAAGTCACCGGAGTATAATCCATCGAACCGACTACATTGCGTGTGAAAGGTACAGTAGCATTGTGTTTTGCCGCCTGGTCGCAACGTTCCTGACGTCCCAGGGTTTCTGCACCCCGGATAGCTTCCGTAGTCAGCATATTCGGATACGTACGTTCAAAGCCACGGGGTAAAGTGGCACCATGAAGATCTACCAGCAAATGATTGTCCGCCGCATCTTTCAATAAAGCCGGATAAAGTTGGATAATACGTTGTTTGTCTGTATCAAAGAAATCAACCTTGATTCCTTTCACTCCAATTTCACTGATGCGTTTCATTTCTGCACGACGTAATTCAGGATCACTCATCAGACGATGCGTCGGTATAGAGTCGTTGTCACGCCCTGCACCGGAATGGTACCATAACCAGACACCCACTCCCTTCTTCTGTGCGTATTTCACTACATCTTCCATAGTGCCACCGTTGCCCATATTTTGCCAACCGGCATCAATCAGCATATATTCCCAACCCATTTCCGCACTAAGATCCACATATTTCAGTTGCGCTTTATAATCACGGGGAGTGCTGCCATTAGACCACCAGCTCCATGAAGCGCGTCCGGCCTCTATCCAGGATTCATCGCTTACTACAGATGCAGGATTCAGGTGTGAAACCATTTGTGTCTGGAATATGGTATTCAGATCATCCCCTATGATAATGGCACGCCAGGGAGTGAACCACGGTAATTCTGATACCGGCTCTACTGCATCCGGTACAATTGGCTCATCCGGTTCCGGAAAGCGGATTTTATATGCTTTATCTGTTCCGGCATTATCTATATGAGTAGCAGGATATGAGCCATCCAGATGAGCTTCTGTGATCATCATCCAGATTCCGTTGGTATTGAATAGCATAGGGAATGCCCAACCACGCCCATACCCACATTCCGAACGGATATCTATTTCACTCCGGCAATATTGTTCATAGCTCGGTTTATGACGATCGTTCCAGTCATACGGGTGTATCCACGCTTTTCCATTTACGGGTACGGCAAATTCTGTATGCTCGGTCTGGATGGTGTGCATCTGTCCAGCCTCTCCGGGTAGTTCATAACGGAAAGCAACTCCGTCATTATATACCCTTACGGTCAAATTAAACAGCTTATTCTCTTTAGTACGGAAAGTAAAAGTCTGCTCACGGCACTCATCCGTAGTATTCATCTTCTTACCGGATTTTAACTGATAAGCATTAGAAATATCTTTCACTGCAGAAGCGGAAACAAATTGCACGTCTTTTCCATACTCACAATTATCCATAACCAACCCTAAAAGAGATTTCTCCATTGCCACTCCGTTTTTATAAAATACAGAGTAGCTAAGCGCTGTACTTCCATTTTCCTGTTTATTCTCCAAGGCAAAGCGGATGTTGCTGTCCTTAGACACTAACTCCCATACATCAGGAGCCGTACAGGAAGTCATTAATATTACAAACAGAAACAGTGCTGTATTCAATAGCTTTTTCATGGTATTCATCATTTATAGATTTGCATATCTCCATCTTCACAAATAATCTCCGGACGAGCATCGGGATTCTTCAACTCAAACGTAACATTCTTCAGTTTCAATCCTTTCACATGGCGTGCCCATACCCCGTATGCCGGAATCTTAGGACCGAAAGTTTTCACTTCCGGATATTTGTCTATAGCTTCAGGCACCTGAGACAAGGCATCTTCAGGAGTTCCTGTACCCAATAAACGAATATGAATATTTTCCAAAGTCAGGTTTGTAATATAATGTCCCGGAATGCCGGTAATCAGAATACCGGAAGGAGGCGTCAGTTGAGCCTTATCGGCAGCCACTGCCTTTACGTTGCGAATCGTCACATTTTCAAAGACTCCAATCGGTTGCTGACGGTCTTCTTTTTTGCGAAAAACACTAAGACGAGCACCCAAACGAAACAGCATCGGTGTACGTACTTCGTCCATCGTGATATCAGAGATTTCCACATTACGCAGATGGGCCCCATCTACAGAGAATAACTTAATACCTCCATTCTTGGTATCGTAAATATGACAATTGCTGATCTTGATGTTCTCAAATCCCGCCATGGATTCTGTCCCCATCTTAATGCCCGCCTGATTGCTTTTCAACTTCATGTCCGTAACAATGATATCATCGCACCCCATTTTACTGGCAGTAGTCTTAAAGCAAAGAGCATCGTCACCACTGATAATATCACAATTACTAATACGTACATGCTGGCAACCATCAATATTAATGCCATCATTATGAGCTACTCCAAAACTGCGTATCGTCACATTGTGGATATTCACATTACGGCATTGAAAGTAATGGGAAGTCCAGGCACCTGCATATTTTAAAGTAACTCCTTCCACGCGCACACCTTCACAACGAACCCAACGAAGCAAGAAAGGACGCAATCCCCAACGCTGTCCTTCCGGACGGGTATCAACTTTTATATGCCGTTCTTTCAAAGCCGAACCTTGACCATCGATAACACCTTCACCCTCCAAGGCAACATTTTTAGCATCTACCGCTACCAGTAATGCCCAACCGACATCAATGCCCAGGCCTTCGGTAAAAGGATCAAGGTTATCGTAAGCTTTATAATCGGTAGTGCCCAGAATAAGGGCATCTTTCTCCAAATGCAAAGTCACATTATCTTTTAGCACGATAGTAGCCGACAAATAGGTTCCGGCAGGCACAAGTACCGTTCCACCACCTGCCTTATGACAAGCATCAATTGCTTTCTGGATAGCGGGCGAATCCATCTTTTTGCCGTTTCCCCGAGCACCGTACTTCTTTACATTAAATGTTTCAGCCTGCAACGTAAATGGCAGAACAAGTAACATTAACAACAGTAATAAATTCTTTTTCGTTTTCATGGTTAGTATATGTAAGTTAACTATTTAATTTCCTTTGCAATATTCACTGTATAGATCCTGTTACTGCGCTGTCCTGGATGTTCCAAACGCAATTCATTGGTACCTTTAGCCAACGCTACAGGGAATACAAACTCTCCGCGTTTCCCACCAAATGTAGCCAAATAACCGATATTCTCACTGATTTTCTCCCCATTAATATATAAGTAAGAAGGAACCGGATTGCCACCCGCATAAGATACTACCAAATAATATTCACCTTTATGTGGAATGTTGACTTTCCAACTCACACTTCCTTCAGAACTTCCTTTCTCGCCTTTGAATTCTACCGAACCATCCTCATTCAAGGATGCAGATCCCTGTCTTTCCATATCTTTAGCCTGGCATATCTTTATATTCTCCAAACGACGTACCACTACACGTTGTGAAGATGTTACCTTTCCATTTGCCAAAGTCTCCAGATTAAACTCAGTCGTCTTAGAAATAGACAAAGGAATGACGCCTTCTGCAACTTCCAGATGTTTACCATTCAATCGCACTTCATCTGCATGGGATGTTTTATAATGCAAGGCATTTTTATCTGCGTAGAAGTATTCTATTGCCGGACGCTTTTCATCCAACGGAACTCTGTATAATTCAATCCCTTTACCTGTGCCCAGATTACGACTGTACATCCGATGCGTTGGATTATTCCAATGCTCATGTACTCCCAAGCTACCTTGCTCTTTTCCAATATAAGCTATTCCCGAAGGAGGATTCCCTATATTCGCCGCCTCATGAAGAAAATTGTCGGCATTGGCACATAAAGGAAGTTCCGAATAAATAAAATCAAGTACTACTGATTCGATGGCAACCTGATCATTGGAAGCCAGGAGACTGGAGGTCCAGCCATTATTGAACGGGGGAAGTTGGAAACGTACCGCTTTCCCGTTATGCTTGGGATTTACGTACATAGCATCCACCAGATACACCAAAGTGTTTCCGCCTATACGTTCGTGAGCCATCAGATCGACAATGCAGTTATAAGTGCCCATACCACGGAAGGAAGACCAGTCTCGAATAGAAAGATGCAAAGGCGGCACATTGCCTATCGAACCGAACTGATTCTTACCGGTAGCCGTTATAGCTGTCTGTCCGGCACTGTCCCGCCATTTATCGGTTGGTTCGGAATGTCTTTTCATTAATGCCATGTTAATCATATAGTCGGCTTCATAAGCCGCACGTGCCAAACTTCTGGCACCGGCATCGGTAATCTCACTGGAATAACGAATTACATCAGGAACAAATCCTCCCCAATTCTGATAATTGACATTTGGATAAACCGGTTGTACATAATCGTAAACAGCCGAAATACCCCGACGCTGTGCATCATATACTGTAATACAATTCTGGGGAATTTTCATTATATCCACCAATTGATGCAGCAAAGAATACACTGACTGTGGAGTAGCATCAATGATATTAGTTCCACCATTGTCATTCAGATTAATCTTGATAGCAATCTTCTCACCTTTCTTATACTTCACCGCTCCCTTACCTTTCTTATAATTAAAGGTTCTGAACAATTCATCCCATGCCTTATCAATCGTATTTTTGCGGGTCAGTGCAATGATCACTCCCTCCATCATATCATCGACACGTGTCTGACTATTATTATCCGGATCCGAATAAAGTCCTCTTTTTCCATCCCAGGCAGCCGCCTTCGGATCATGTGCCCATGCCACCCGCCCCGGATGAATTCCTCTGGCTACTCCCATCGGAGTGTTGGGAGCATCAACAGGCACAAAACGTCCCATATCAGTACCATTATCAATCTGCTTACGAATGACCTGCCCCATTAAAGAATTATCCACTGACATTATATATAATGTACCCGATAATAATATACCGACCGCCAATACGGACACCCCCATATAGAACCGACGGGAATGCCACAAGAGTTTGAAACGTTTCCACGTACCAAATCCAACCAATGTACTACTGATGAAAGCTACGAAAGAGAAAGCGATAGGAGCAGCGATTTGCTGACAAGGATATTCTATTCTGGAAGGTTTGGGTACTACCCGTATCAGAAACCAAATCAGAGCAGCTAATCCGAACAGAGGAAAGCAAACCTTCAAAATAACATTTTTCTTGTTGATTCCAACGATTCGTCCACTCTTCGGACAAGTCTTAAAAAACCATCTTTTTATTTTTGTATTCATTTCATTAGATATAAAGGATTATCTTTCATGGTTACAAAAATAGGCAGATAAAAAAGAGACGATTATCAGTATTTCATCAAATACTTGAAAAATCGTCTCAACCAAGCAGACAGTGTCTTATTTATGTAAATAGAGTAACTCTATTCCAATGTCTTTCCCCATATTACGGCTATATTTCTTTTCTTCCGGATTATTCCAATGTTCCAAAACTCCGAGACTGCCAACTCCTGTACCATCTCTTTCCGGATCATAGAAAGTAGTGGATAACGGACGGTCTGCCAGAGCCGCTTCCACCAGATACATATCGCAATAATCCACATCGGCCATACGTGGAAACTCTGCACTCAGGAAATCAATACCCACCGCATCAATGGCTACCGGATCCTGGGAAGCCAGCAGTGAGCAAGGCCAGTCTCCATTAAACGGTGACATCTTCCATTTACCGGAAGGCACTCCGTTCACCTTTTCCGAACCGTACAGGCCATCTATCAGAAAGAGCATTGTCTTTTGTCCCAGATCCTTATGTGCGATATAATCGGTAAAGGTCATATAGCGCGGCTTTCCCCCACGATCCTGATTGAAATTGTTATGCTGATTTTTACGGAAGTCACGGTTGATATCCGTTACTCCATACCAGTTTTTCGCACAGAGTGTTACTCCCTGTCCGCCATGTCCTTTCAGCAATGCCATATTGATCAGGTAATCAGCCTCAAGTGCACAGTTTGCCAATCCTCGCGCCAAACGGCCATTATCAGTTGAATATGGAATTGCATCTGCCGTATAAGTAGATTGGGTACGCCCGTTTCCTCCTTCATTATCTAAATATACAACACCGGGAAATTCAGCATGACACTTATCATAAAGAGTTTTCGTAATAAAACGACTGGCATCAAATACTGTGATTTGCTCCTGAGGTACTCCGCCGTCATTCACCAAACTACGAAGCAAGGCAAGCGTCAGATGCGGAGAAGCATTCAACTGTTCACAATCTTCATGGGAGAAAGTATTATTCTGATTAATCTTGATAGCAATTCTTTCTCCTTTCTTATATCCACGCTTCCCTTTATCATGCTGTTGATTGAAATAAATAAAAAGGGATTTCCAGGCTGCCTTTTCTTTTTTCTCTCCGGTCAAGGACAAGAGGGACTGGTTTAGAAGCCAGTCGGCATCTGCCTGATTATTCCAACGATCTTCAAACCAAAAGCCCTCTCCTTTCTGCCATGTAGCGGCACCCGGCGCATGAGTCCATACCACCCGACCCGGATAAATACCTTTCGCCTCCCCTACCGGATTATTCTTACCCCATGCCATACGCGGTTCTCTAGCCGGAAGAAAAGTTTGTGCCAGCATGTCAGTGCTATTTTCTACCAACATCAAAGCACCGAAGAAACAAAAACCTGCAAAAGCAAAGACTCCTACCACTACTTTCCGGTTACGGAATGCTTCACGTAACTTACGCAGACTCACCCAGACTCCCGTGAACGAGAGTAAGTACATGACAAATGCAGACATCAGCGGTGCCGCTGTCTGCATACATGGATAACTGGCACGGGAAGGTTTCGGAATAACCCGTACTAAAAACCAGATAGTAGAAAAAAGACCGAGTCCCCAAAAGAAGAGTATCTGTATCCCTCTGGAAGTAAATTCCCCTTTCTCAGTCCTTTCTTTAAAATATAAATAAATACGTTTCATACTTTCTCACCATTATCTATTATTTCTTCATGTTTCTCTGTTCTTATTTGATGATAATCTTTTCACTACGAAACACTTTTACGTTTTCTTTATCCGTAATGCCTTCTTTCACTTTCAGATTCCTGATCTCAGCGCCAATCACATCGTCCAGTACTACTGCATAACGCCCATCTTTCTGCTCAGCACTGATACTGCAATTATCTAATAGGAAGTCCTTCACATGACGCGCCCAGAAACCAAAAGAAGGTTGTATTTTCAAATCACCTACATTATAACGTCCTACTCCGATTTCAGGCGGATATGCTTCTGCATCTTCTACCGGATGTCCGCCTTTCACGAGTAAATTTACATCATGGAACTGTACATTCTTAATATATCCGGTATGCTGACCATTCGGCAAGCGGAATGTCAGTCCTCCTTCCACAACCTCTGTATCCGGCAGTTTGAAACCTGCAATGATGGGAGTTGCCGTATTTTGAGAGCCATCGTATGCTTTCCAGCGATCTCCCCGGAAAGAACTTCCACCATAAACCTCATCAATATCTACTCCACAAATCACAATATTCTCCACTTGCCCGATATCAGAGTTAGTCACCAGCAACTCTTTACGTACACTTCCATTTTCCGTGAATGTAAAAGGAGCGACATCAGCACCCAACACACGGCCTCTATTGGATATAGATATGAAGAACGGAGCACGGGTACGATGCATCACCGAACGGGAATGTATCGGTCCTGTCTTTCCACTATTCAGATGGACATTTTTTATATGTCCGCCATCATTGGTAGATATGGAGAAACCTGCTTTATTGGCACCCAGTACATAAATATTATCCACGTATAAGTCCTGAATATCATCCGCTGTTTCCGAACCTATCTGGAATAGGTTACAATTGGTATCTCCAACGATATTGCGTACCATATAGTTACGTGCCGGACGGGTAAAACCTAATGAACAATCCGAACCCGGTTTCACAATATCATCCGAACTGACACGCGAATAAATGTTCGTCACCGTTACATCATTGCACGCCATAAAGTCGTAGATATCACGGGCATTCCGGGTATTATGTTTGGCAAAATAGGTATCATGCACATGAATACCATCAGTACCTGTAGCCAACAAAACAAAATGCCCTCCCTGATCTATATGCAGCATATTGCTGACATCATAATTCTTCCGGTTATCCGTATCTATGTAGTAAGGCTCATCTTTTTGCGGATCATACCACATATCTTTACCCATAGCCCAGCCTCCAATTTCAATATTGGTACAAAGTTTTAAAGAAAACATTTTGTCGCAACGTTTCTCGGGAGCATTATTCATAACTTTATCAGAAGTAACCAAATTACCATTACCCGTGATACGGCCTGTGCCCACAATCTTCACATTATCAATGCGTTCTCCAAAGAACATTGCATTGCGGAAGAACGTATGTCCCACATCCTGCTTCGTCAGATAGTTTTCCGGATCGGCATAAGGACGAGGATCGGTAGGAGAAAGTCCCGAACGATAGGCCCGGTCACTAAACCAGGTCGTTTCCGGTGCATCACCACCCGGAAGTCCCTGAATTGTGGCGTCTGCATCCAGATGTAACCAGACATTACTCAACAGATGAACCGTCCGCACATTATAGGTGCCTGCCGTAAATCGCAGAATCCCCCCACCCAACTTATTCATCTCTATAATAGCTTTGTTTATGGCTTCCGTATCGTCTGCTATTCCATCTCCTTTTACTCCTGTAGTCTTAATATCCTGCAAACCGGAATAGAACCAGGCTATATTTGATTCTCCCTGGTTATCACCTCCTTTTACAAGCAGTTTAAAAGCATACAATTGATTAGGATTCAACCGGCCGGCGGTAGCGAAATCATCGTCCGGCAATATCGCTGTTCTTACAGGTTTCCATGTTTTTCCCTTATCCTCTGACAATAACAAAGTCACGGATTCCGCATTACGAGGCGCTGTCCAGTAGAAAGAAGTGAAAGATAAATCCCAATCCTTTTTATATGTAAATGCCTGTAAGGGGGTACGGGTAAAATCAGCAATAGTCGTCACACCTTCAAAAGTTGCAGTAGCAACCGGACTATGCAGAACTTCCGGTTGAGAGGTTATATAATCAGCCTCGAATGTATAATTACCTTTTTCCGGTATTGCCACTCCGCGAAAACAAAGACGGATATCAGGGCCGTTAGAGGGACGGAAATCCAAATCTTTAAATATTAACAGAGTACCTTTCTTCCCATCTTTACGAATTTCCACATCCCCAACCTTTTTATATGAATAGTTGGTTCCGGTTCTGCCGATAGACTGTTTAGGCAAATCACGAAGAATCACTTCTCCACGACCTATTACATTTACCGTTGTATTGTCCAATGTTACAGCAATCCCTTCCGGTACGCGGATAGTGACAGTAGTCATCGGGCTACGCTGTCCGGCATAAAAATCAAGTGTCAGATTTCCCGCAGTCTTTATGGTAAATGTAGTACGGTCCAACTTTATCACGGGAGGTAACGCTCCTTTACGTACCCCTATAAACAAACGCTTTTTAGAGGCTGATTGTAAGTAATCACCATTAACCGGAAGACCTTCCGTTTTCTCCTGTCCGGTAGAAGTAAAAAGACGATAAAAGCCCGAACCGGAATGAACCAACTGTTCTTTCAGAGCTTCAACTGACGGCAAAGTAGAACTTAAGCCCTCATTTTCGGGAGTATCTACAGTATAACGATAAGTAGAACCTTCAAACAACAATAAAGAATCACTCGTCAGTTGCCAAGGATACAATTCCCCTGCCTGAATGCCTGTTCCTACCACTCCCAATAACAGGGACAAAAGAAAAGTCTTTGATAATATAGCTCTCATATCCAATAGTATATTTTTCATAAATTAGCGATTCGTATTGATATGGTTAACATTCTCTTTCAACGCCTTATACCATGCCGGACCGGCAGTAAAGATACAGGCATCTATCCGTTCTTTTTCCTTTTGGTTCAAACCGTCAGGCATATCAACCGGTCTAAAACCTCCTCTCACCTGTTCATAAGGAACACTCGAAAAGGAATTCTTATCAGAAAATGCCCACTTATTATCCAGAAATAAGAAGCCGGGAAGCACTTCATCCGCCCTTACAATTTTCAAATCAGGAGTTTGCCCTGCAAACAGATTATGGGCAAAGCGAACATTACGAGGCATCTTTTCTCCACGACCAGAACCTAATTCCAAAGAACTATTCAAGAAGGTATTATAAGCGATATCCACATTCTCTACCCGATGATATGAAGTCAGCGGTTCTTGTTTCACATCCGTTTCTGCTGTAGGGCGTTCATAGACTCCCACGCGTACCAATAACCCGAATGATCTTACATCCTTCATATAATTATCATAAACTGTATGTCCCTGGTTAATAATACGGATACCAGCAGTTCCACGCAAATTATGTCCTATAAATGTATTCGACTCTATTACATTGTAATGTCCATGACGACAAACCAATCCACCGGCAGATTCATAAAACAAGTTTCTACGCAATACATTATGACAAGACTTCACAGAAATAATCTCATTTTCTCCACTACACCTGAAAAAGACATTGTCCTCAACAATTGTCCGAGATTCCAACTGAGAAGACCAAGAGTGTCCGATACGAATAATTTCTGCTCCGTTGCCACCATAAGGCTGACGTTCGCCGAAAAAATTATGATCTATCAAGTGGTTATTCAAATGGTTATCAGCACTGAGCCACACTTGTAGAACCAGTCCTCCTACCCGTTTATTAGCAAAATAACAGTGGTCTATCCGGTTATTGGTTCCTCGTAATCCAACCCAGTATTCATCCCCTTCATTCGGTCGTTCACCTTTCTGAGGGTCATTACACTCATCAATCACACAACGAGTCATCCGGCAATAAGATGCATATTCTCCTTTCTCCCTCTGAAAATCAATCATATCATGCCCTATGGCCCACGCCTTATAAAAGAGTAAATCCTCCAGTTGCAGATACTCCCCATATATCTTCAGCCTTAACTTCCCCGAAACAATAGCCCTTCCGGGATTCTCAGCCCGCCAGACAATCGGTTTACCAAAAACCCCTTTACCCGTAAAATGTATTTCTTCCAGATTATGATACGTTCCGTCTTTCAGTACGACGGCATCCCCCGGCTGCAAATTTCCACTACCCAGCAACTGTTTCATCGCCGGAACATCTTTCGGTGAAAATGTATACTCTTTGGCATTAGCAAAGAGTGACACTGTTAAAAGCAAAAGAACACAAAGTTTTTTCATCATGTTTTTCAATTAGAGTTTAAAATCACAGAGCAAATATAGATGATTAAAACATGAACGGAAATAGCCTCCTTCCCTCCGGAAGTAGTTTGAGAAGATAATTCAAAAGAATGGTACGTTTTTATAAACCTGAAGTGCAGATATAAAAAAATCGTCCCCTTACATTGTGATTACAACGTAAGGGGACGACCCTTTTCTAAAAATAGAAATTATTTATTTCTTAGCCGGTGCCGGAGAAGAATATCTTGCATTCAATCCGTCTACAATTTCTTTTGTAATATTATAGATGCTGTCAGCATACAACAGGTTATCAAAACCGGTATTACTGATAATCATGCTGTATCCCTTTGTTTTATTATACTCTTTCAGGAAAGCATTGATAGAATCACGCAATTGCAAGCTGTTCTTTTCGTTTTCGCTCATCAACTCTGACTGCAATTTATTGCTCAAAGCCTGCAAGTCTTGCTCCAGTTTAGCAATACGGTTGTATTCCTGTTGAGCTCTTTCCGGAGAAAGATACGCATTATTCTGATACTTCGTCTGGAATTCCTGTTTCTGTTTTTCTAATTCCCGAGCTTTCTGGTTTATCGTCAAACGAACATTTTCACTCTTCTTTACCATACCTTCATTCAGGTCGATGCAGAAATTATATTGTGACAGAAGCGTATCTATTTCAACATAAGCAATCTTCATTCCAGAAAGTTCACCTGAAGCTTGTCCTGACGTAGTTGCCGTTTGATTATCAGCTTTACCTGTACACTGAGAAAATAAAACGATAAGTGCAAGGGCAGCCAAACCGTTTACGAGGTAGTTCAATCTCTTCATAACTTGTAAAAAATATAGTTTTTAAATTATTAATTCATACTATCATTTAAGGCTTTTTCCAATTCGTCAATGGAGAAACGGGGTTTCTTCTGTGCTTCCCGGTCCTGCGACTGGGCACACCCAATACCTCTCTCCCGCATTGCTTTATTACCGCTGACGTGCCCGTTCGGGAACTTTCCGCCTTTCACAAAAAAGACTTTTACACCTAATAATGCAATGCAAATAGCAACTATTAACAAACTTATCAATACTGTATCGAGCATTTCTACTATTTTTGTAATACGAAAATAGACTGCATTTCAGCAAAATGAAAATAAAATTTTCTTTTGCATTCAATTTGCTCTATTTTTGTGGGTGCAAATATAGGGCTTTGTATGGACTAACCCACTTTTTTTACCATAAAAAAAGAGAAGCGGTTATAAAATAGCCAATTGATTTAACTATATTTAGCAATAAGAGATTAAATACGAACATTCATAAAGGAATTAATATGGAAAAGAATGAACTGAAGCCGGCAGGCGTTTTTCATTATTTCGATGAAATCTGCCAAGTGCCGCGTCCTTCGAAGAAGGAAGAGAAAATGATTGCTTATCTGAAAGCATTCGGTGAAAAACATAAGTTGGAAACGCTGGTTGACGAAGCCGGCAACGTCCTCATCAAAAAGCCCGCTACACCGGGTATGGAGAACCGTAAGACCGTAGTGCTGCAATCTCACATCGACATGGTGTGTGAAAAGAACAACGATGTGCAGCACGACTTCCTCACCGACCCGATAGAAACCGTAATTGAAGGGGAATGGCTGAAAGCCAAAGGTACAACGCTGGGAGCCGACAACGGTATCGGTGTAGCTACAGAACTGGCTATCCTTGCAGACGACAGCATCCAGCACGGACCTTTGGAATGTCTGTTTACGGTGGACGAAGAAACCGGACTGACAGGTGCCTTTGCCCTGAAAGAAGGTTTCATGAACGGTGATATTCTGTTGAACCTCGACTCGGAAGATGAAGGTGAACTCTTTATCGGCTGTGCAGGAGGTATCGACTCCGTTGCAGAGTTTACATATAAAGAGGTGGATGTACCTGCCGGATACTTCTGCTGCAAGGTACAAGTGAAAGGATTGAAAGGCGGACACTCCGGTGGAGATATCCATTTGGGGCTCGGTAATGCCAATAAGATATTGAACCGTTTCCTGAGTCAAACTTTCCAGAAGTATGATATGTACTTGTGTGAAATAGACGGTGGTAATCTGCGCAATGCCATTGCACGCGAAGCACACGCGGTTATTGCTATACCGGAGGATTACAAGCATGACCTGCGTGCCGATCTGAATATTTTTGCAGCGGAAGTACAAGCTGAGTATACCGTAGTCGATCCGGGGTTGCAACTCATCTTAGAATCGGAAAACGCCCGTGCGAAAGCCATCGACAAAGATACTACGAAGCGTCTGCTGCAAAGCCTCTACGCTTGTCCTCACGGAGTGTACGCTATGAGCCAGGACATTCCCGGACTGGTAGAAACGTCTACAAACCTTGCATCCGTCAAGATGAAGCCGGGCAATGTTATCCGCATCGAAACCAGCCAACGCAGTTCTACCGCTTCGTCTAAGCAAGATATAGCCAATATGGTACGTACCGTATTCGATATGGGAGGCGCCAAAGTTACTTTCGGTGAAGGTTATCCGGGCTGGAAACCTAATCCACACTCTGAAATACTGGAAATCGCCGTCGAGTCATACAAACGTTTATTCGGTGTAGATGCCAAGGTGAAAGCTATCCATGCCGGACTGGAATGCGGTCTGTTCCTCGATAAGTACCCGGCACTGGATATGATTTCCTTTGGTCCTACTTTGCAGGGTGTGCATTCTCCCGATGAACGGATGCTGATTCCTACAGTAGATAAGTTCTGGAAACACCTGCTGGATATCCTGGCTAATGTTCCCGTAAAGAGATAACCCACATCCCTTATTCCTCTTATACGGATGGTTAAAGGGGAGTATGTAAAAGATGGCATCTTTTGATGTAAAAGATGCCATCTTTCGTAACATAAGATGCCACCTTTCGCTGCAAAAGATGGCATCTTTTGCATAATAGCCTATAGAGATATAACTCCTTTCAATATACCATCGTCTCATCAAGGTAGTAAGATAAAAGCGACAGATATAATAAAGCGACAGAAATACCGTTATTTAGTAAAACCTACAGAACGTATGGTATGAAATCGAAAGCACTATACCTTATATATATATTCCCGATACTTTTCCTGTTGTCCTTTGCCGCCTGCGACGACATGGATGATTATTCGTCCGACCCGAAGCATACACTTTGGTTCTCACAGGACACGCTGCGTATGGACACCGTACTCACCGGCATTCCCACTTCCACCCGCCAACTGAAAGTTTACAATCCACATAAGAAGGCATTGCTGATATCTTCCATTATTCTTGCCGATGCCGGCAAATCCGGTTTCCGTATCAATGTGGATGGCATTAGGGGAGATCAATTCTCCGACATAGAAATTGCAGGAGAAGACAGCCTCTACATTTTTGTAGAAGCGACTCTGCCTCAGCAGGATAATGCAGACATCAGGTTGATAAAAGACTCTATCCTCTTTCAACTGAATGGCATCCGGCAAGAAGTTAAGCTACGGGCGTATGCACAGGATGCTTTTACTTTCCGGGGGAAAGTAATCGAGAAAGATACATTGATAGCCTCCCAACGGCCGATATTGATTTATGACAGTATCAGTGTAGCTCCGGATGCGCACTTAACGCTGGCGGCAGGTACCCGCCTGTATTTCCACGGCAAGGCTGGAATGCAGGTACACGGACGCTTATCTGTGACAGGCAGTTTATCCGCCCCGGTCGTTTTCCGGGGAGATCGCACCGACCGTATGTTCCCTTATCTTCCTTACGACCGGTTACCGGGACAATGGGGCGGCATACGATTCTACAAGAGCAGTTACGAGAATCATCTTGTTTATGCAGACATTCATGGAGGAAGTTTCGGTATTCGCTGTGACTCTTCGATGACAGACCGCAAGAAACTGACATTGGAGTCTTCTATCATACGGCAGGTATCAGGCAACGGACTGGAGTTGATATCGTGCCAGGTGGTGGTAGGAAACAGTGAAATCAGTAATGCGGGAGAGAATTGCGTCAGTTTGTTAGGGGGAGATTATACATTCACTCACTGTACGCTGGCTAATTATTTCAGTTGGAACGTACGGAAAGGAACGACATTGCAAGTCCGGAATGAACAGGATGACATGGCCTATCCGCTTTCATCGGCTATCTTCCGTAACTGTATCATTGCAGGTTCGGGCACGGATGAAATCAACGGAGGACGCTCCAAGAACGAGAGTATAGCTTTCAATTATTACTTCTCACACTGCCTCATCAACTCGGTGAAAGAAGAGAATGACAAGATAGTTAATGTGATTTGGGAGAAAGACGATAACTTCTTGCTGATGGATAGCCGTACGCAGGAATACAGCTTTAGCCTCAATGAAAAGTCTAAAGCCATCAATTTAGGAAAGCAAGAAGATGCTATCGCTTATCCGACAGACAGAAACGGGAACTCCCGACTACAAGATACAGCACCGGATGCGGGATGTTATGAGAAATCGGCTTCAAAAGATGAATAATAATTGCTATACCTTAAAATGGCATCTCCTCTTCTTGCTGTTCTTCCCTTTTTTTACCCTCTACGGACAAACGAAGAAAGATACTCTCTCTTTTCGCATCGTCAGCTATAATGTTGAAAACTTATTCGATTGCCGCCACGATACGCTAAAGAATGATTACGAGTTTCTACCCGACGCGATGCGCCACTGGAATTATACGAAATATAAGAAGAAACTGGATGCCATAGCCCGCACGATCACAGCCGTAGGCGGTTGGACTCCGCCTGCACTCGTAGCCCTTTGCGAAGTAGAAAACGACAGCGTATTGCGCGACCTGACCCGGCGTTCGGTTCTTAAGGAAGCCGAATACCGCTATGTAATGACCGACTCACCCGACCAGCGCGGAATTGATGTGGCACTGCTCTATCAGAGAGATCAGTTCAAATTGATTTCCCATCAGGGTATTCCCATACCTCGCAGATCCGGCAAAAAGAAATTCCGCCCTACACGGGATATACTGCACGTCTGCGGAATGTTGCTGAACAGCGATACCCTGGACATCTTTGTTGTCCATCTTCCATCCCGTTCAGGAGGTGCCAAGGAGAGTGAACCCTATCGTCTACTTGCTGCCGGACAACTGAAAGTTGCGGTAGACAGTATCTATTCCCATCGGCATCATCCGCAAATTCTTATCATGGGAGACTTCAATGATTATCCCGATAATGCATCCGTCAACAAAATACTCTCAGCAGAAGCACCACCCCAGAATGGTGACAGCCTGCAACCGCAAAAGCTATATCACTTACTTGCCCGCAAGAGCGCAATTCGAAAGCACTTCGGCAGTTACAAATATCAGGGTGAATGGGGATTACTGGATCATATCATCGTGTCCGGCACTCTTCTTCAACCGGATGCGGATTTCTGCACCGGCGAGGATAAAGCTGATGTATTTCATTCTTCGTTCCTATTGACGGAAGATAAAAAGTATGGCGGAATACAGCCATTCCGCACTTACTACGGAATGAAGTATCAAGGTGGTTACAGCGATCACCTCCCAGTATGGGCGGATTTCCGGCTCATTTATTAATCCGAATACTGATACAGTTTCAAATCAAACTTCTGTACCATCACCAACAAATGATCGAATATATCGGACTGAATACGTTCATATTCTTTCCATACCTTATTTCGGGAAAAGAAGTAAACCTGAATGGGAACTCCATAAGTGGTCATTTCCTTCTGGCTGATAATCAAGTCCAAATCCTGGTTCACGACAGGAAGGCTGCAAAGATAACGTTCGATGTAAATACGGTAGAGTTGCGCATTGGTAGGTACCTCGCCTTCTGCCGGCTGATAGTCTGCCATCAAAGGAACTTCCTTACGGATGGTATCCAACATTTCGGGAGTGCAAAACTTCAGGGTCGTCATGTCCAGATAGATATTCTTATCCACACGCCGGCCACCACTCTCCTGCATACCGCGCCAATTCTGGAAAGAGCCGTTCACCAAGGTATAAGGTGGGATGGTAGAAATCGTGTTATCCCAGTTCTGTATCTTTACGGTGTTGAGGGTTATCTCTTTCACAATACCGTTGGCGGAGCCATTGGGCAAAGCAATCCAGTCGCCGATACGCAACATTTCATTGGCAGATAGTTGTACTCCAGCCACAAAGCCCAGAATGCTATCCTTGAATACTAACATTAATACTGCCGCCGAAGCACCCAGCCCGGCAAAGAGGGTTGCGGGAGATTTATCTATAAGAATAGAAATGGCAATGATAGCCGCCACAAAGAATAACAATACCTGCAATACCTGGACAAAGCCTTTCATCGGATGATTCTTACTATTGTCCTTCTGATTATGAAAATCCAGAAAAACGAGCAACAGCCCATTCAACGCAAAGGCTAAAGCAGCCACTATATACACGGCACAAACTTTCTGCGACAACTCCAACAGTTCTACTCCGTGTACAAAGGTATGAGGCAACAGGAAGTAAATCAGAATTCCCGGTAAGGTATGTATCAGATGGGGAACCACTTTCCGCTTCATCAGCAAAGTATTCCAGCGATGGGGTGAACGATTGGTATAATGCTTCATTCCCCCTACCAATATTGCCTGAAACAGATAGTCCAGTCCTATAGCTACGGCAATGATTAATATGGCGATGATAGTTTCATCAAATGTATTCGCTATTTTAGGATCTACTCCCCACCCTATAAGGGTTTTATTCATCCACCCTCCTAATGTCGTCATATATTCCTCCGATTTTAGTTGCTTATGAAAATAAGAACAAATAAAGGGGGCGGTTGTTTAATGAAACTTCTTTCCGGCTTCAGTAAAGCAGACTTACCGGACTATTCATCTATTGCATGATTTTCTCCTGTTTCATAGCCTGATAGAGTTGCACGAAGCACCTGTATCATATCCTGTCGGAATGATTCCGGTGAAAGTATCGCCAATTTATCCCGATGCCAAAGTAATTCTTGCTTTAGATCATACGTAGGTCGCACGAACATTTCAAAGTCTGTATAATCTTCCGTATGGTTCACTTCTATTTGGGATGCGTGGAGCGGAACATCTTTTAGATAAGCATCTTGGGGCCAAAAGGCACGAAAACGAATAGTTATTGGCTCAAACTGTCGTATAATTCCAAAACAATGTTCAAAATAAACTTCCGGCTTCAAGATTGCCCGCAATTTAGAGGAGAATTTCACCTTACTTTCTTCCAACAACTCTATTTCTTTCACCCGTTCCAGTGCACAAGTCATGGTGCACTCCTTGCCTCTAACTTCGCCTATCACATACCATCGTTGTTTAAACAGACGAACAAAAGCGGGCAACAGAATTATTTCTTTCTCATCCTGATAATGTGATTTATACACTACCCGAAGCAGTCTCTTTCCATCGATAGCCTCCATCACATCCTGTAAAAGATTGGCAGCCGGTGGTGCAGGTTCTATCATCACTTCCTCCCGTTGATTCACACGTTCAGCAAGACTATATACACGAAAAGCACTTAAAAGCCACTGCTGCAACTCATCATTTTTAAAACCATCCGGTCGAATAATTTTATATAAATTTCCATCATGCTTATCACATTTGATGTCTACATACATCAATGATTCCGCCTCCCGCCGGTAACGGTTGAAAGTCCGTTCCGCCAACGGATCTCCATCCTCATTAGCCGATGCATTCAACCATTTTTTCTGTATCTCAGGCAAAGTAAGCGGCTGGATACTCAAGGTATCGATCAACCACAAACAAAATTTATATTTGAATATCATTGTTCATCCTCCTTACCGAAAAGAAAGTCACATATCGAATTACTCAACATTCTACTGACCTTCACTATTATTTTTATAAATACAATTAAATAAACCAATAGAATCACATTAGTATGCCACTGCAATTCAAATATGCTGGGTGCATCAGGATCAAGCAATACCGCAATAAAAAATGCACTTCCAAGCATGAAAGTTGATAACCCACTTGTTATCAACAAGAACACAATAGTTGTCAGACAGCCTCTCATAGTCCTTACCCTTATTTAATAATGAAATAAACAAGTTTGCCCAGAACCCACGAGGTAAAAAGTAAAGTTATCAACCCCACTATGGCGCACAAAGTTACCGCCAGAAAATTAGTGATATGCCATACCTCACGCATTTCTCCTGCCATAATGAGAAGAAACATTATTACGAACGGCGAAGGCAACAGGCAAAGTATAATAGACACCCACTCTGCTACACCTTTCTTTGTCATCACTTTCCCTCCTTTCTTTTTCGTTCTTCTTCTCTTCTATCCTCTTCCGCCAGTTCTTCTTTACTTTCCCTGACGCCTTCCCAAAAACTTTTGGAAAGCAATAGCCATCCAAGGATATAGCCAATGACAGCAAGAATCCATTCGTTCCATCCGAAAGCAGTGGCAAAAGCCGCACCGACAATAGCTCCGATACCTCCGTTAATGAGGCTCTTAATCAAACCTTTAATTGTCTCCATAACTAAACGATTTTAATGTTTATATTCCGTTTGTTTTATGGAGGCAAAGTTAGGGGGAGGTTCGGCCATGGGCAGGCGGCATCTTAGTTATTTTTCAGAAAAAGGAGTTCTCGCACTTTAGATAAATCGTTCATTTCAATATGTTATTGATTTATTTCACTTAGCATTTTTGAAACATATCCATCATGGTGAAACCACTTATGAGCCCAGTTAGGCACCATAAATATATATCCTGAACCATCCTCATGAGGAGCACAATCCAATTGATTCCCTATAGCAAGTCCGGCTTCCTCCTTGGATATTCTGCAGCAACGCCCCAGCTCTTCACGCAGTAAGTCATAGGTAACAGCCCGTATCATGGCGGCTGTAACTTGATGTTCCTTTACCGCTTGAGCAGTTTTGGAATTCTTCAGCAATATCTGTTTCATCTCTGATGCAGATGGTGTTCTGACTACCGGCCCCACCCTTAATCCCCAAAAGCAGTACTCACCTTCGACTTTGAACATACGGAAACCTTCCTGAGAATTACGGGAATTACATTCTTCGGCATATTGCTTTAACCTTTCATTCGTTATTTTCCGCATCAATTCAGAGATAATGGGATGGTGGCACAGTTGCCCGTAAGTACAGCGTTCAGCATTGATACCACCACTGCCGGAAGGAATATCGCAGTCACTGACAATGCAAGCCTCAGTATCAAGGTTTTCCAATGATAAAGGATAATCAGGATACTTCATTTTAAATCTAACTTGTTCTTCAATCATTCGGTTGATAACGTCTAATACTAAAAGAAAACTTCATTTATTCTATTTCCTCAAATATTCATTTCTTATAAAATCTTCTATCAACCCTGCCCGCATCGGCGAAATACCCAGATTTTTTCGCATATTATCAAGCAAAATACGTTCTGTTGTAGTAATTTTATGATCTTTCAAGAAATCACACAAAGTGGCATAATAGCTTCTTTCATTAGAATTCAAATCGGTTTCAGTAAATATCAGATCACTCTGTCGACTCATATTTTTCAAATCATCATTTCGAAGGCAACACTGTCCATACTGATGTAGTTCCGATTGATATGCGACTATAAAATTATCAATAAGCCGCTTCACTTCACAGCTAATTTCCCTAACCTTATCCCGATAAATATCATAAGCTCCACGAGCATATTCTTTCTCAGAACGATCACTAAACCAGCAATCTGCTATATCTTGCAAAGCCTTATTAACATTGCAAGAACATGAGGTTGCTTCTGCAAAAGATTGGTTTTTGCCATATTCATGTAACTTAACCAAAGCATCCTTAGATTGATGAGAATAAAAAACATGAGGTCTTTCTCTATTCAACTTCATATAAAAATCGAATACTTGTTCATGTTTTTTTTCATTTGTAGCCCAAAGTCGCTCCACATCTATACGGCATAGTGTATCAGAAAGATTCCTCAAAAAAACATTCGTTATAGTCATCAAACATTCTATATCCGTCCGGTCTTCCCTATTCAGTCCGTCCAAGAATAATTCTCGCAGTGTCGGATAATCACACAAGTAGTCAAGGGAGAGTAAACAGAAAGACTTTTCTGCTCCTTTTTTCAATTTTTCCGTGTAATTCGCCAATAGCTCTTTTGCATATTCATTTTCTTTTCTAAAGCGTTCCACCCCTTTCAAATCCAACGAAGAAACAGCATCTTCCTTTGTCAAAAAACGCATTTCATTCTGCGGATAAATCTTAGACAGTTTTTCCCATAGCCCCAAGAAACTCGCCTTCAGAACATCTTCTCTACCTGAACGTGAAGAAATTCCTTTACGAGTCCGCTTCACAACACTACACACAGACACTACTTGAACATTGGTCCCTATTTCTTTCTCAATTTGTTTTTTAAGTTCTGCGATGCCTTCATCTGTCACCAAATCCTTTTTAGTAAGAAGTATAACCACAGATGCCTCCTTCATCAACACTTTAATAAAAGACACTTCAAAAGGCTGGATACGCTTGGCAGAAGCATCAAAACAATAGTATACCGTATGGATCCATTGATATATATCATACGATTTATCTTTCTTATATATCTCGCCTATCACCTGTTGTTGGCATTCAATCGTAGTAGTAGGTTCAATCCCTTTTGTGTCAAACAGATGATAAGTCACCCCATTCTCGGGAGAAGTGTAGATAAAATCCTCGAAATAGCCGGAAGTCACAGGAGCACCTTCACCCGTTTTGAAAAGTTCCTTATCAATCAAATAGTTCAGAAAAGAACTTTTGCCTGCCCCCGATCTTCCGGTAATAATAATATTCAGCATCGGCTTACTCAAAGAAGCCGATACCCAAGAAGACTCTTCCCGACTTTCTCCATCATGTACTTCCGCTTCCGTGAGGTATGTCCTTTGGATGCACCAATCAAGTAAATCACCTACCGTTGTAAAACAGCTAACCGGTATCTTATCTTCAGACAATTTTATGCCGAAAAGCGTACGCAATTTCCGCCTAAATACAACCAGATTTTCGCAGTACATAGGAACATTTGTCAAAGGGGAATAAACGGTATATATCTTCCCGTCCCCAAGTTCCTGACTAAACATTCGTAAAGCCTGCGCAAGCGTCAATTTTATTTCTCCCATTTCAGATTTTTCTTTTTGTACTCATCCATCAGGCGCTGTATATTTTCTTCGGTAAAAAGCTTCTCAAGTACAGCTACATTACCACTCCACTCTTCTTCAATGGCTTTTTTTGTTAAAAGACACAATGCATATCCAAGAGAAGCTGTAATACTCACTGCTACCCCTGCGTTGATAGCCGCACCGGCAATGGTACCCAACCCTGGAATAAACTTCAGTAAAGAACCGGCTACCATTTTTCCTAACATGGAAATCACTCGTCCCCCAATAATATTCCTTATCGTATCTGTAAACTGAGTATTTAATCCGTATAAGGTAAATATGTCAGAAGTCATCTTCACTTGCAGCCCTGTCAAGAGTACAGCATCAGACATTGGAATAGGACTCGCTCCTATGGCACCTGCCAATCCAACATAATATTTAATTCGTGAACGAGCCTTCTCACCCTTCTTCTCCAAATCCACTTTCTGCGCTATCAAGAAACCGGAACGCAAATTTTCATCACTCAGATTATTGACAGACCATTCTATGAGTTTGCCCAAATCAAGTTCTTTATTTATAATCTCATCATTTGAGGTTTGGAAACAAGGCATGTGCCTTCCAAAACGCTGCGTAACTACTGATTGAAGAGCCTTTGCTGTATCTCCTTCAGGAGTATCATTATCACATTGGGTAAACACGACACAAGTCGGTATTTTTTTTGCATTCACCAGATAATCCAAATTTTCCAAATCATAAGGTAACACACGAGCAGACGAAATACTAATGCAATACCATGCTATATGGATCTGTTTGGTTATATCCGCGAAGTTCTCATCAATATACTGAGATAGAGAATCTTTGAATTGTTCTGCCGAAGCCAGCTCATAGCCTTCACTATCTATTATATTCACAGGCACACTGGCATTCGAATAGATATGAAAACCACGTGTTTCAGGCTTAACATTAGAAACTTTAGCCATTTCTTTTCCAAAGATAGTGTTTATCAAAGAACTCTTGCCAACCCCAGTTTGACCTAACAACAATATATTAGGGGATTTTATATTCTTCTTGAGTTCACTATAAGCCTCATCAAATTTTTCTTTTAATCCATCTGTAGGAATTGCGAAATTACTCATATCTCAATCAGTATTTAGTTAATAATATCATGTTCTCTTATATTAAAAAAGAGCGCGAACCCACATCACAAATTTCTTGAAGGTTCGGCTCTGGTAAGCCTTGGTCATGAAATAAGCGAAGCAGCTCCACGCCCTGTACGGGTGTGAACAATGCTCAGACTTATATTATTCATGACCAAAAGTTCAATTTACCAGATTTAACCTTCAGAATAATACGTCTTCGACGTTCTACAATATTTTATCTTTCGTCCTCTTTTTCGTTTTCTTTTATACTTCCTTTTTATACATAGGCAAATGTATAAAAGATTTCCGTAAAAGAAATACGAAAGAATAAAAATATTAGGAGCTGCCCGCTTTTTCTTTCATTTATTTGGAGGACAAAGGTAGAAGAAGATACCGCCAATGACCGGCGGTATATGTAATCAATTTGCATAATTTGCGTTCTCATATAAAGCGTTTCCTCAATTTATTTCTGAGCAGGAAGAAACTACACATATTCATAATGTTATTATTATATTGGCATACATATCAGAATAACACAGTATTCTTCTTTTTACTAACAACGAGTTGTTGCTAAGCCTTCATCGGGGTATGTTTCCACCAGGACCGAGATAGGTTCCCACTACAACTGCCCAGTACACATCACATCAGAGTATGCACCAAACTGTCGTTCCCATGAAGAGAAACTGGCGTTCCCATTAAGGGGAAACTGACATACCATCAAGGGGAACAAACTTCATCTCTGTAGAACCGGCAGCAGCATATTCATCCCAGAACAATGAATTCCCATAGTATATAGACAAAAACAGAGCATTCGCACCAATATCAACCACAAATATAAAAAGTTATATTACAGTCTGATAATGAATACATTAATCAACTATTTTGTAAAATAACAGAATAAAAACAGTGACGCCAAAACACTTGTCAGCACTTACCGTCACTGCTATCAGCACTGATAACATACTATAGATCTGCCTCTTACCTCAAGAGTGACGAAGTGCTGACAAATATATGAAAAAACTCCTATGAGAATTGAACAGAAAAAGATGCCACAGGATATTCGCTCAATAAATTGGATATGCGGCTTTTGACTCAAAACCGAGCGGTTTCGAACTAAATATAATTTAGCGAAGCGGAGCTTCACAAGTTATTTTAAGCTTTACCGGAATGTAATCAACGGAGCTTCTTATAGTTTTCAGCCCCTTCCTGATATAATCTCCGCATCTCCACCACCACCTTCTCCGGTGACAGCACTTTTACCCCCGGTCCGAATCCCATCAACACCGTATAAAGCTCCGGATTTAAAACCACAGTGATTTCAAAAATCATGCTTCCATCCTCACACTGCTCTATCAACGTCTGCGAAGCATGCAAAGGTTTAGTCCGAATATACGATGATTGACGGTTATCAGCTTTAAAGCGAATAGTCGCCTTAGACAAACGTTCGTGCTTAGTCACCCCAATCACATCTTCAAAGAAAGTATCAGGATGGAAATCTTTACTTGCATAATAAGGTATTTCGGGCGCCAGTAGTAACTCCTTGATGCGATCCAGAGCCAAATTCACCAATTCCCGATCTCCTACACGCGCACCAAACACAAACCAGCGGTTACGATACTCCTTCAATAGATAAGGATAAATATAATAATCCTTAGCAGTGCGCGAATTGAACGAGCGATAACGCAAATGCAGTGTCTGCTGGCGCACTATGGCATCATAAATGGGATTCAAATACCCTAAACCTATCAGGTTCTTGTTCCGTTCGAAGTCTATCACTGCCGGAGTATGATGCCGGGCTACCGCCACACTGTCCTGCAGGCGGCCAATCACATCCGCCATCTCCGAGAAGTAATCAAAATCCTGAAACTGTCGCAACAGATTAACCGCCTCCGACAGAACTTCTATATCGTTGCGCGACAGAGGCAGGCGCGTTATGGTATAGTCAGACTCAGCATAACGATAATACTTATTCTCATACACTTCGATCGGAGCATTATATCCCAGCTTCTCGCTTCGCATCACTTGAATATCCATCTGCACCGTGCGTCGCGAGATGCCTTTGTCTATCCCCTCATACTCATATAAAGCCTCGGAACAAGCCTCCACCAAGTCATCCAGTGTCCAGCGGCGATAAGGATTGCGTAGGCAATTATCTATCGTCTTATACCTTATTAATGCGTTTCTATTGGCAGGCATATCTACTTTTTGCCCAAAAATAGAGAAATAATTCAGACTACGCAAAAATATTGCGCACCTCCATGCAAATCTTTGTAACATCAACTTAAAAGACATCGAAATATGAAAGTTATTACAATGAACAATGTACCCGTAAAACTCTGGGTAGACCAACTGGATGCACATGCCTGGGAAGAAGTAAACAACCTGACAACACTACCTTTCCTTTTCCATCACCTTGCACTGATGCCCGATGCACATGGGGGTAAAGGTATGCCGATAGGTGGTGTACTGGCAACGAAAGGAACGGTAATCCCCAATGCGGTAGGAGTAGATATAGGTTGTGGTATGTGTGCCGTGAAAACCAATCTTCTTGTTGAAGAAATACCGCAGGATGTACTTCGCAAAGAGATAATGCGAGGAATACGTAAACGGATCCCCTTGGGAAGAGAGCATCATAAAACCGCGCAAGATGAACAATACATGCCAACCGGTTTCGATACAGAGAAAATGACAGTCGTAAATCGTCAATTAGTATCGGCACGAAAACAAATCGGTACACTGGGTGGTGGCAACCACTTCATCGAACTGCAACGTTGCAATGACGGTTACCTGTGGATTATGTTGCATAGCGGTAGCCGAAATTTAGGGAAGATGGTAGGCGATTACTATAACCAGATGGCCGAAACACTAAATACCCGCTGGTATTCCAGTGTAAAGTCGGATATAAAACTCGCTTTCCTCCCGCTACGTGCACCGGAATTCAAACAATACTGGGCGGAAATGGAATATTGCGTTGCTTTTGCCCTTGCCAACCGTAAACTTATGATGGAACGCATTGAAGAAATAATAGCCGAAGCATTGCCTAACGCCACTTTCAAACCAATGATCAACATTGCGCACAACTATGCTGCATGGGAAGAACATTTCGGGGAAAATGTAATCGTACACCGGAAGGGAGCTGTACATGCCGGTATCGGAGAAACAGGTATTATTCCCGGATCACAAGGTACACATTCCTATATAGTAGAGGGATTGGGCAATCCGGAAAGTTTCTTGAGTTCTTCACACGGGGCAGGACGCGCGATGAGCCGTTCCGAGGCTGTACGCAGTCTATCACTCGAAGAGGAAATTGCCCGTCTTGAATCGCAGAATATCATACATGCCATTCGTGGACGCCAAGACTTGGAAGAGGCTGCCGGCGCTTATAAGAATATTGATGAAGTTATGGCTAATCAGACTGACCTGGTAAAGATTCGTACCACCTTGTCGCCGATTGCGGTTATCAAAGGATGACTTTAGTTATCCTTTCAATACATACCCTTTCTTCATCAACGATTCTATCTTCACTGAAGGATCATTGCGAAGCGCCTTGCGCAAATAAGTTATCTGCACGTTCAACGCCAAAGAGTTTGCATAAGAAGTACTACTCCAAACTGTATTCAACAGCAAGTCACGGTCTACAGCCAAGTTGAGATTCTTCGCCAACAAGCGGAGGATCTCTGCTTGACGGGAGGTAATAAGAACTTTATTATTTCCCGTTCGTATTTCATTGGTACTGTAATTGAAGACAGAGTGACCAAAACGGTAAGTCTCCTCCTCCACCGTATCGGAAAATTGGGAAGTAAAACGCTCATGGATACGGGCTATAAGTTCTTCCGGATAAAACGGCTTGGCAAGATAATCGTTCGCACGAAGCTGGAAACCTTGCAGGCGGTCGGCCTTATCGCTACGGTCGGAAAGGAAGAAGATCAGGACGTGTTTATCCGTCTCGCGGATGCGTTCGGCCACTTCAAAGCCATTGTAACCGGGCATATTGATATCGAGCAAAACCAAATCGGGCTTTACAAGCGGAAACTGTTCCAGAGCAATCGTACCGTTTCCGGCATAAGTCACCTCATAACCTTCCTTCTCAAGAAAGCGTTTCAACAGCATCGAGTACTTCAAATCATCATCGGCAAAAAGTATTTTCAAAGCTTTCATATAGCTAAACGTTTTTTTAAATGAACAAGTACAGCGTAGCAACTCGTAGCTTGTAGCTTGTTACTCGTAGCCTGTAACTCGTAGCTTCCTCATTGGGGAATATTAATTTCAATCGTCGTCCCCTTGCCTGCCTGGCTATTTAAAGAGACACTTCCATGATGCGCTTCTACCAGCAACTTTACATAACTCAACCCCAGACCAATACCGGGCAACGAACGGTCAGGAAGATTACTGCCCCGATAGAACTTATCGAATACACGATTCTGTTCGGAAACCGGAATACCGATACCATCATCAGACACCCGTATCATCAACCGGTGATCCCGCAAAAGGCAATCTACAACAATATGCACAGACCTGCCCGAATACTTCACGGCGTTCTCTATCAAATTACTGATAATATTGGAAACATGCACCGGGTCTGCCGTTACCAGAGTCTCCGAGCTGAAATGGGTTTCAATAGAAACATCCTTATCCTCAGGGACATGATAAAGCCGGACAAGCTTTTCCAAACTCGTCTTTATATCAAATGTACGGACGGAAAGCTGCGTGTGTTCATCATCGGCACGCGTCATATCACGTAATTTCGAAAGATAGGCCGACAGGTTATCCAGCTCGGACATGGAATCGTGAATCACTTCATCCATCGCTTTCTCGTCTGTTCGCATAGACTTGTCATTGAGAAAGGCTATACACATTTTCAGAGCCTGGACGGGACGTTTCAGTTCATGTATCATAGTGTTTACAAAGCTTTTTCGCAGTTCGTCTATCCGCCGTTGCTTCAAGATGGTTTTTATCTGAAACAGCAGACAAAGCCCCAGCAAAAAGATCAGGCAAGTGCTTCCCACTAACTGCCAACCCATACGCACAAGTACCGCATGGGGCGAAACCTTCACGGAAACAAGCACAAACTGGCGTTTCAGGGGATTATAAGGATACATTACTTCTATATATGGATTGAACAATGTGCCTTGCCGTTTCAGCTCAGCATTCCACTGGTAAATGGAATCTTCGGAAACCACCAGATGTGTAGTAAACGGTTGATTGTCCAAGCGCATGGCAAGCAAAGAATCAAATTGCTGCAATGCGAAAGGCACATCCAATTCAAGACGATAAAGATTAATCACCGAATTCAGATTAGGAGCATCCTTATCTGACATATTGATCTTAAATGAATCCATAACGATGATCCTTTCTTTAGGAATGATACTATCCAATGTCCATTGCTCACGCTGTGTTTTCTTTGTTTGGTCATCCACCTTAGCCGAATCTTGCGTCTCTATCTTGAGAGTTTCTACATTCGCCCCTATGTTCTGCAAATCTCTTCCTTTCAGAGCACCCAAAATCACTTCATCTATGGTGGTGCGCTGTTCCAAATCAATGGACTTGCTCAGGTGATAGAAAAACATATTGGTATTGTTGAGCACCTTTTTGGGTTGAGGAGCACGGATAGAGTCATACTGTTGAGTGGTCTGCAAGATGCGATCATAAATATCATTGATCTGTTCATCATTCATATACTGATACTGATTACGTAACCAGTAGATCTGTCCGCAGGTGATAAGCAGCATCGATATGATGGAGAATATCCAAATGACCTTAATCCGTTGTTCCATAATTGTTCTTTTTTTAGTCTCTCTTAGAAAGACTTGCATTTAGTAGCGGCAAAGGTAAAAGTTAGCTTGCAAATATAAGTACGTGCGAGACAGATATTATGCATTGAGTAATATTTCAGTAATAACTTTCAGCCTCTTCTGAAGTAAAATCCGCATAGTTTTGCACTACAATATTTGCTGGCAACAGCATGTCAAACCTCTAAAAAGTAAAACTATGAGTACAAGAATTATCTTTCTTAATCTGTGTCTCGCCATGTTGCTTGCATCACAAGCGAAGGCACAAATCATCGTTTCCGATGGAACGAAAATCCAGAATGATACCATCGGTGAGGCACAGCTCCTTGTGCAATATGAAACGCGCTGTATCAGCAATACGGAAAAGCCGGAAAATGTTACGGAAGAAACTATGATGTTGGAAGTCGGTAAAAATCTCTCTAAGTTCTACAGTTACACCAAGTATGTTTGCGACTCTGTACTGGCAGTGGACTTCGCCAATAAAGCCTCGCAGGAAACGATTAATGAACATCTGAAACAATACGGAACAAGCAAACTGAGCGAACGTACCTTCAAAGGTTATCCTGCCGGAAAAGTAACGACTCTCGATGAAATAGCAGGCATATCCCGCCTGCGTTGTGAAGAACTGGATGAACGTCCGCAGTGGAAGATACTGGCAGAAAATGACAGTATCCTCTCCTACCTCTGCGGCAAAGCCGAATGCCGGTTCAAAGGCCGGACATGGACAGCATGGTTCACTACAGAAATTCCTGTCAGCGAAGGTCCCTGGAAATTATGCGGACTGCCAGGGCTGATACTGAAAGCCATAGACAGTAAAGGGCATTATTCATTCACCGCCACAGGTGTAGAGCAATGCCATACTTACAGACCCATACTCTTCGATGGAAAGAAGCATGAGCCGATGAATCGTAAAGCATACAACAAAGTACATGAATGCTATTATGCAGATCCGGTAGGATTTATCACCGGAAGTATGCCGAACGTTACCATTAAAATAAGTGATGAACACGGTAATGCAACCAAGAACCCGAAGAACGTTCCTCATAATCCATTGGAACGGGATGAATGAGTTATGAGCTGCAAGCTATAGGCTAATTGTCAATAATTATATACGTCTATTTTCCTATATTTATCTCCTTATTCTTTATCTTCTGATTTTAGTGACTGGACAAGCTGAATTTTGCTAACCCATGCTACAGTGTATTGTAGAGGGGGTAATACCTCCCATTTTAGGGGGGTGTTAACTCCCCAGCTGGGGAGTGCGTTACTCCCCAGTTAGAGAGTGCGTTGCTCCCCAGTTGGGGAATGCGTTACTCCCCAGCTGGGGAGTTAACACCTACTCAACTTGGGAATTTTCATCTGTAAAGTGATGATATCAGAATATAGATATATATAAGTACTTTTTACTATCTTATATATATTTACAAAGTCATCATTGGGATAAAAGATGGACTAATAACCGTATCCTTTATTTTTTTAATGAATTGAATATATGAACAGATCAGTTTTCTTTATGGCTTTCCTCTCTTTTCTTTATTTTTCAACAATTAGTCGTGCTCAAACTCTGAGCGGAATAATAACAGATGCGGAAACCCATCAACCGCTGGAAGCTGTAATGATCAGTGTGTTACGCGGAAACATAATGATAGATTACACGCTGACCGATGCCAAAGGACAATATTCTCTGCCCTGGAAGCATAACGGGACATTGCAGCTTAATATTTCCCTGTTAGGCTATAAAAGAGAAATGCGCAATATCAGTGCAGCAGGAACCCTGAATATCAACCTACAGGCAGAATCGATTATGCTAAAAGAAGTACAAATACGTCCCGGACGTATCAATACCCGAAAGGATACGGTGAGATATGACCTGGCACAGTTTGCCTCATCCAAAGATGTACACATAAAGGATGTATTAAAGAAACTTCCGGGTGTGGATATAGATGAAAACGGACAGGTAAAGTATAAAGGGAAGGCCATTGACCATTATTTTGTGGAAGGAATGGATGTGACAGGCGGACGTTATAACCAAATCAACAACAATCTGAGTGCCAAAGCCGTAAAGAGTGCGGAAATCATGGAGAACTATCAGTCAGTAAAGGCCTTGAAAGGAAAGATCAATTCCGATGAAGTGGCATTGAACCTGAAACTGGACCCGAAAGCACGTGACCAATGGATAGCAAACGGTACACTTGGATCCGGATGGAGTGACAACAACGACAAACTCCTGTGGGAAGGCGGACTGAACGCCCTTCAACTGGGTAAAGGAAAACAGAGTGTCTATAATTACAAGACAAATAACAATGGCAAAGACCTCAGCAACGAGCAAACAAGACTGACGGGAAATAACCAGCAGCAAGTCCCGCTTTCCGGTTTTCTCTCCCAGCCGGGCATCAGCGCACCATTAGACAAGAATCGCTTGCTATTCAATGAAACCCACACCCTGAACGGCAACCGCATGTACAAATGGAATGATGACCACAGCTTGCGCCTGCAAGCTGGATACACTCATGATCTAATCCAACAGCAACGGGGAAATACCCAAATCTATTATCAACCGACAGATACCATACAAATAGACGAAACCTACCATTATCGTCTAAGAAGTGACATCGCTAATCTGGAACTGCGTTATGAAGATAACAGCAGCCGGAATTATATATCCAACCGCTTCACCGTAGACGGAGAAATAAATCGCGGACGTTCGGAGGAACTGGGACAAACTCTGCAAACTTCACAACTAAGTGCCGGAAACTACTTCAATCTTATCCGGAACCGGGAAAGCGGAACCTGGGAATTCCGTTCGGCGGCGCAGTATGCTTACCAGCCTGCATTCTTACTACTCGAAGAAGGAAAAAGTAAATTCAACCAGCATAACTTCTACACAGATAACAGTGCCGCATATCTACGAAAGTATAATGGATTTACCCAACAATATAAAGCAGGAATACAAGGAGAACGGGCTACCCTGAAATATACTCCGGCAGGACAGTCCTATGATTTCAATGCTTCGCATCTATCATTATATCTTACCCCCTACTTCCAGCTGAAACGGGGAAAATGGCTGACTACGCTTTCCCTTCCTCTGAAAGCAGAACGGTATTTCTCACAACAGCGTTCGTTCCTGTTCTTCAATCCGTCCACGTATTTGCGTTATAAACTGGATTATCATTGGACGTTCTCCCTTTATGGCAGTCTGAAACGTTCAGCAGGAGACTTCTCCGACTTGTATCCGGGACTCTACCAAACCGATTACCGCACCTGGCGAGACGGCAACGGACTTTTCCCTACCAGCACCACGCAAACCTACAATCTCTACGGAGAGTACAAAAACACTGTACAGGAATTTTTCATCACCGCCGCACTAACCTACAGCCGCAACAATCGGAATACCCTTTTCGAACAGAGTGTTTCCGAAGATGCCATTGTCTACACCCGTCGTGAACTACCGAACCATAACGATAGCTGGAATCTCAGCAGTACCCTGTCCAAAGGTATATATGACTGGCATTTGAAAACCTCACTCACCCTACTAATCAGTCGTAGCAATGGTGAACAGCTTACCCGCTTGGCTGACAGGGAGGGCAATCAGCAAAGTCTTCTGCAAACCTATCGTTATGATTATCTGAAGACAGAGCCTAAAATTATCTGGTCGCCCGCAGATGTTTTTGAAGCGGAATATCATGCCACATTAGGCTATGGTGGCAGCAAGATAGGAAGTGACACCCGTCTCACCCCGTTACTGGACTTCGTACAACGATTACATCTCACATTCAGTATCGGGCAAGTAGACCTGTGCCTCTCCGGCGAGCATTACCGGAATGACTTGAGAGGAAACAGACATCTCAACACAGTATTCGCAGACGCGTCCCTTATCTATAAAAGAAAAAGATGGAGATTGGAAGCAACCCTCAACAATCTCTTCAACAAAAAAGAGTATGCTTACACAACGTATTCCGCCACGCAAAGTTACACTTCACGGCTAAATATACGTCCGAGGGAAGCGATGGTAACAGCCAATTATCAGTTCTGAATCTATAAGATCATCACCGTGGAATATATCAGTATCCCCACTATCGTCAGTCCGCCCACCAGTATCGGAGCATAAATGTGAGGAACTTTCTCCATAGTCTTATGTCCGCTGACTTTCAGGAAAAGGCGGTATACAATATATGCGGCAAATAATCCGATCAGTGTTCCCACTATGAGATCGCCCGGATAATGTACTCCCAGGTAGATACGTGAATAGCAGGTCAGCAACGCCCACCCCATCATAAATACGGTGAGCCATCGTTTACGGAAAAGAAACCAGATAAAGAATGCCAGCCCGAAAGTATTGGCAGCATGGCAAGACGGGAAACCATAACGTCCTCCCCGACGTCCGTTTACAATATGCACCATATCGGATATAGGATTTTCCAGATTGGAAGGGCGGAGACGTTCCACATACGGACGTATCAATGTTGCCCCCGTCTGGTCGGCAATGGTAATTACGAGTGCCAGGGCGACCATGCAGAACAAAGTCACTTTCCAATGGAAATTGCGTAGCATCACGTACCAAATGGCGGCATACATGGGTATCCAAATCCATTTACCACTGTAGGTACTCATGAAATAATCAAAGAACGGACTGTGCATCCGGTTGATGGAGAGGAATATGTCAGTATCAATGTCAACAACCTCATTCAATACTTCTAATAGCATCATCTTGTTTTATCTTTTAGCAATATCATCATATAATTTCTGCAAATAGGCCTTGCCCGGCAGCAAGTTCTTGCCTTTCGTACTGCCTTCATCTACTGCCACGGCATTAGCTTCGCAGTTAAATATCAACTGATTGTCCGGTGTCACCATACCAAAGGCATCCGGCACGGCAAAGAATGCAAAATGTGGAGAAGCCGGATTCAGCATATCTTTACTGAACACAAAATCCTGATGTGGCAATGATAATTGTGCCAATAAAGTAGCCGCAATATCATGTTGGGAACCATATATATCAATGCGTCTTGGTTCGCTAACCGCACCTCCTATCAATAACAGGGGAATTTGGTAACGTTCTACCGATAGATAATTCAGATATTCAGGATACGCGCCCAGGTGGTCGGGAACCAATACCAGCACTGTATTCTTCCATTGGGGCAATTCGCGGAAACGCTTCACAAAGTCGCCTACACAACTATCAGTATAAGCAAAAGCGTTTAAACGATCATTCGCCAGACGGCGATACGGAACTTCAAAGGGTTCATGGCTGCTGGAAGTTTGCAATACCTGGAAAAAGGGACGGGCATTTTCCGCCGAAGCTGTGTCTGCCGCCTCAGCCTTCATATCTTCCAGCAGACGGTTGAAAACAAGATGGTCATGCGCTCCCCATTTACTCAAGCGCTCTGATACGGGAAAGTCCTGATCGGAAATAATATGCTCAAAACCGGAAGACATCAGATAGGAACGCATATTCGTAAAGTCGGCATCACCTCCATAATAATATTTAGTACGGTATCCGGCATCACGCAGACTACCTGCAATAGCAGGAAGATTCTGTGTCTTACGGGGATACTTCATGATACTCGTGGTAGGCTGTGCGGGATAGCCACTCAGAATAGCCACCAGTCCACGGTCTGTACGGAAACTATTGGCATAAAAGTTTGTAAAAAGTACTCCCTCCTTTGCCAGACTGTCCATCTGTACGGCAATATCCGATTCACCGCCCAAAGTAGTCATCAATCTGGATGAGAAGCTCTCCAATATAACAAAGATAACATTGGGGCGTTCTGTCTTGAATAAAGTCGTACGTAAAGTATCAGGAACCATTACAGTACTGTCCAGCACTGACGGATCTACCAGATTCTTTATCAACTCATCCGCCTGTGCCGCTTCCATAAAACGATATTGCTTGCCGAAATCTTTTTGTTTGGATAGAGATTCCATCAGGCTGAATGCCGGATTGATAGCCGCATGATTCAAGCGTTGGTTAGAACTGAAATAAACTTTGCCGGTGTTCATTGTAGAAACGGTAAAACCGCCACGAATAGGAATAAAGAGCAAACCGGTCAGTAACAGCATTACACCTGACACCGACAATCGGCGATAAGGCAGTTTCAACCTTTTCCAGATACCTTTCTGTATCCAAAGAAGAAGAGCGTAAAGCAATGATGCATACAGGATCATGGCTACTATTCCTCCCAGCACCTGCCATATACTGATACTTGCCAGCGCATCTTTGGGAGAAGAGAAGAAATAAAAGAGCGGTGTAGCATCCAGACGGAAGCCCCAATACTCATATAAACCTATATCAACAATGAAAATGACAGCGAGCAAAATAGCGATGAAGAAGTAATAGCCGTTCCAGATACGGCGGAGTGTCTTGGAAAGTGTCCAGGCGGACGCTATGAAGAGTAGTCCGGGAATAGCCGTTAAATATCCGGCAAGCGAGAGATCGAGGGGTAAACCATTCCAGATAACCTTGAAAGGGTCTGTCCAGGAAGTTCCTGCATACAAAGAACTGTAGTAGAGTATAAATAACGGTTTCTGTAGTATAAAGATACAGACGAAGAGAATGTACGTCTTTATCAATCCAATAAGCCTTTCTTTCATCAGCTTTTTCTCTTTTTATATTTATATTGAGCGCAAAAATAGTTGTTTTATTCTATTTTACGCCAATATTGTTCAAGAAAACCGTGAAAGATAGGCTTATAGAGTATTTTTTATTATCCGTTTACACGTTTATAGTCTTCAAGGAACTTTTTCAACCCGGAATCCGTCAACGGATGATTAAGTAGACCTTTGATGGCAGACAACGGACAGGTTGCTACATCAGCCCCTACTTCGATACATTGCATGATGTGCGCTGTATGACGAATGGAAGCTGCAAGTACCTGTGTAGTATAACCGTAATATCGATACATTTCTACAATCTTGCCTACCAGTGCAATACCGTCTTCACAGATGTCATCCAGACGCCCGACAAACGGAGAAACATAAGTAGCTCCTGCCTTGGCGGCCAGCAATGCTTGTCCTACGGAAAATACTAATGTGCAATTGGTACGGATCCCTTTGGAAGTGAAATATTTGACAGCCTTGATACCGTCGGCAATACAGGGAACTTTTACTACGATGTGAGGGTTGAGTGCAGCAAGTTCTTCACCTTCCTTAATCATACCTTCATAATCCGTAGCAATTACTTCGGCACTGACATCGCCTTGCACGATGTTGCAGATTTCGACATAATGTTTCCGCTGGTTATCTACTCCTTTGATACCTTCTTTCGCCATGAGCGAAGGATTGGTTGTCACTCCATCAAGAACGCCCATATCATAAGCCTCCCGGATTTGATCTAAATTTGCAGTGTCAATAAAAAACTTCATGGCATAAACTGTTTTATTATGATTTAAAAGATAATCATGCTACATCAAACTAATTGAATTTACGAATGTGAAGCATATATAATAAGAACAGATAGTTTAGTTAAATGTTTTCAGTGCATGCTATTTTATCCTTATAAAGAACAGAACAAGCCAATAATCCAATAAACTCCGGCTGCCAAAAGCCCACTCACCGGGATAGTCAGCACCCAAGCAATCATCAGACTTCTTGTCACTCCCCAACGTACAGCGGAGAGTCTTTTGGTAGCACCGACTCCAATAATAGCTCCGGTAATTGTATGTGTAGTACTCACCGGAATTTTCAAGAATTCCGTAAGATATAAAGTAAAAGCACCGGCTGTTTCCGCGACAACACCTTCCAAAGGTGTTACTTTGGTAATCCTGGTACCCATCGTTTTCACAATCTTCCACCCACCGGACATTGTACCAAGCGAAATGGCAGTAAAACAGGAAAATGCCACCCAATCCGGTAAATCCTCAATACTGTTTATTCCCATTCCCAAGCCTTCCGAATGGGCTGCTATCATAGCTGCTGCTATAATACCCATTACTTTTTGCGAATCATTCAAACCATGCCCTATACTGAACATGGCCGAAGAGACAAGTTGCAATTTCTTAAACCAGACTTCAGCCGTATGGGGATGTGCACGCCGACAAGCATAAAGAACCAACAATGTAAATCCGAAGGCAATAATCATTCCTATCAAAGGAGCAAGAAATATGAAAGCCGCAATCTTCAGAATGATATTGAATTGAATAGCATCGAAACCATGAGCCATTATGGCGGCTCCTGCAAATCCGCCAATAAGGGTATGGGAAGAAGATGAGGGAATACCTCTCCACCAGGTAAACAGATTCCATACTATGGCAGCAATCACTCCGGATAATATAATCGGCAGTGTAATAAACTGTTCCATCACAGTCTTGGACACAGTATTGGCTATACCGAAACCACCGATTAAATATTTGGCAATAAAAAAGGCAACGAAGTTAAAGAAAGCCGCCCATATTACTGCCTGAAAGGGAGTAAGAACTTTGGTCGACACAATAGTGGCTATTGAATTTGCCGCATCGTGGAAGCCATTGATATAGTCGAATATCAGAGCCAGTACAATAATTATTACTAATAATTCCATGTTCTCAGCTTCTTCTATGCATATTTTATAATCAGATTCTTTAGTATCTTACCTACCTGCTCTGCCACATCGGTTGTTTTTTCCAATTCATACATGATCTCTTTAATCTTGATAAGTTCAATGCAATCCTTTTCTTCTTCAAAAAGCTTCGTGATAAAGTGTTCATATACATCATCTGCCTGATTTTCTATATCATGTAACTTATTGCAGTATCCACGCAATGCGGCCGGTTTCTGGCGGAAAGTTTCAAGTTCATCCATCGCCTTGCCAATATATACAGCCTCCTGTTGAATCAGGCGACTCAACTCTTTTCCGCTATCGGAAATCGGGCGGGGATTATAGATATTAATACGTTTGGCACAACTGTTTATCCCGTCTATAACGTCATCCATGGTTGAAGCCAACGCATGAATATCTTCACGGTCAAAAGGAGTAATAAAAGTAGTTCCAAGCTCATCAAGGATTAAATGAGTTAATTTATCCCCCTCACGTTCCAGGTCTTTTATTCTTTTATAATAATCTGCTCTCTCCTCCGGTTTATCATGTTGTAAACTTTCTACCAAAAGAGTAGATGATGCAGACAAAATCTCAGACAATTGCTTCAACAGAGGAAAGAACTTAGGTTCTTTGGGAGTAAACCTGCTAAAAAAAGAATTTTTCATAAGAATAAATATATCAAATTATTTCTGTTTTTTTTTATTTCTTTTTTGCCCGTATCACCTCTATAATGGCAGGTAATATGGATATAACTATAATTGCCACAATCAACAATTTAAGATTTTCCTGCACAATCGGGAGGTCTCCGAAGAAATATCCGGCATAGCAGAAAAGTGCCACCCAAGCTGCACCTCCTATCAGATTGTATACCATAAAATAATAGTAATGCATTTTACCCATTCCTGCTACAAACGGAGCAAAAGTGCGCACAATAGGGACAAACCTGGCTATTATTATAGTCTTGCCTCCATACTTTTTATAAAATTCATGTGTTTTATTCAAATGACTTTGTTTGAATATTTTAGAATTGGGATTATTGAACAATTTGCGCCCGAAGAGATGCCCTATCATATAATTACAAGAATCTCCCAAAACTGCGGCGAAAAACAAGATCAAAACAAGAATATTTACCTCAAGAGGCGTCCCGGGTAACGAGGCAATAGCTCCCGCCACAAAGAGTAATGAATCTCCCGGAAGAAAAGGAGTAACAACCAATCCCGTTTCACAAAAAATGATTATGAACAATATTATGTAAGTCCAGGCATGATATTCCTGCACAATGTTTATCATATATTGATCAATGTGAAGAATAAAATCTAATATAAATTCCATTATCTATTGAGTATTAACATATAAGTATATACATATTCCACAACAGAGATATGACTTTCCAGTTATTCTCAATGAGAGGAATACATATGAATTGAAGTAATAAGAAGATATAAGACACACTAAATGCCTTATAGAAAAGAGAAAAATTAAATAATAATATGTCTTAACGCATAGATATAGTATCTACTGGAATAGTGAGTAAGAGAGAGTTGATACGGAAAAGACATTCTTTTTTCTTCGGGAAGTAGCACCTTTATGGATTTGACGATCTTTGCTACAACTGAAAGGGCATTAAATCTTAGAACTTGTGAAGAAGGAATATTACTGCGTGAAACGGATGTTGCTATATTTCCAATAGCCTTACTTGCATATTCTCCGCCATAGACAACTTTCCTACATTGCTCTGCACCTGCCTCAGATATATTACATTCCGTCCTACCCTGCTGCAGGTCTGTTACACAAAGTTCCTCATACTCCTTCACATCACCGGATACAGACTCGAATCCCGATACAAGGAATACACCTAACAATATGCAAAATAAAAGTATATACTTCGCCATAACGGCTGCAAATATAAAAAGTATTTTTCAGAGATGAATCATTTTGGCCTTTTATCTTACGGACCTCTTTTATTCTTTTCCGGGTAATATATACAAAAAGAGCGGATCGTCATACATATAACATACCTGATACAATCGCTTCCCATCTGATACAACCCTGCCCCAATGGTCAAGTTTATAACGTGCTACCGGATTACCGCCCCAATCATATTGCTCCACAAAGATATATCCGTCACTTTTACCGTTCTCATGTGATACCTGAAGTGGAGTACGTCCGCTATAAGTCAGGAAGAAATAATCATCCGTAGCAGATATTCCCCAATAATAAGTCACATTATCCGGACCTAATGTTAGTATATCATTCTTGACTTCCACACCGTCAGCAACAAAAGTAATATCTCGTACGGTTTGAGCAGATGTATCCATTACCAAGACTTTACGAAAATATTTATAGGCATATACCATCCGGTTACCGGAAGGAGAAACAATAAAATCGCCAATATACGGACTCCAGGAACGATGTTTTTTACTAAATGCAAGATTATATATCTGCTCTGTATGCAAACTGTCCCCTTGATAAACAGCACGAATAATGGCTTTTCCTCCTGATACATTATCAGCATAATAGAAAATATCCCGGGAAACTGCACATATCTGCCGGTCAGAATAAGAAGAACCTTTTTCTGACTTAAAAGTAAAGGGCAAAGGTTTAAAGACACCTGTCGTATCGGTTTCAAACAGTTGCATAGTGCTGGTTTCATATACATATGTATCGGGAGTAGACACACTGGAAGGTACCAGATGGGGATAGTTAAATTCACTGGGTCCATTTCCTCCTATTCCGAAAGAAGTAATATAACGGAAATCCGGCAAGCTATACCAGTGAAAGAAACAATCGAGACCTTCATCTGCCGGCTTCAGGATTTCAACAGTTCCATCTGAACGGCGTTTATAAGACATGGCTGGACGATTTTGCAAAAGGAAATATCCATTCCTAATCAGCATTTCCGGTTCTGACATTTTGAAGATAGGACCTTCTTCATCTAATATTTGATGAATACCAGCCAATTCTATAAGTTCTCCAAAATCCTCATCTTTTAATGTCACACATCCGGCCACCAAAGGAGCATCTTGTATCACCTTCGGAGTTTCTGCAATAATCGTGTCGTTCGCCTCCCGTTGCTTCTGCTCTGCCCGCGGCTTGCAGGCAGAGAGAAACAATAGAGACAGCAATATAATGTAAAGTAAGTGTTTCATTTATTATTTCAACTTAGCGTACAGAATATAGTTATTGTCATTCTCATGAATGCTATCTGCCAGCTTTTGTATACGTTCCCGGTCAGCAGCAGAAATGTCTTTAGTATCTACCAGATATTTTTCCAATGTTTCTTTCAGAGTTACAGGCTCCATGTTGGCCGTATAATATCCGTTTGAGCAACAGTCTGAAAACCAAGAAATAGGTAAATTTCCCAGATAGTCATTCTCTACTTTATAGAAAGCCCCTTTCAAAGACTGTTTATCTATGACAAAATCAGCAGGAGCCTCAGTCGTAAAATTATTTTCAGCCACTTGTTTTTCTACAAATATACTTCCCAAGAAATGATGTGGAAGTTCCCTATAATCATGGATAGGAACCTCTTTCTTAGCAAAACTCATAGTGAAACGAGGATTCAAACGCCCGTTGGCATAATGATAAAGGCTATCCGAACGGCGTTCCCAGAATGGGGAAAGAGATACATCAAAATCAGCACCATTCTTATTACTGTGTACCTCATTGCTAAAATCAGGTTTTAAGGCCAGATGGCGTGAACGTATCGTATCTTGTATTTCTCCACTGAACTTCTGAGTCCATGCCACATACGGCAAATAATCAAAAGGCAGAAGGAATACAGACAAAAGAGAATCCTTTGTATTTGCCTTGAAGACACCTTTCGGCACCAAACCAAGTAATGGAATGTTCTGTACAGCCTGTCCTTTCAAATCATAGGCTAGCAGAGATCTTGCATTCCATGGAAGCAAATATATACGCCCACCGGCCTCGTCTATTTGGGCATCATAAATCAACTGATACTCACCGGGACCTTGTCCAAACGCCCCCACATTGCCAAGAAACTTCCCTGATTTATCGAAAAGCTTAAAAGGAGTTTGGTCTTTGCCCCGTACCAATATATAATTGTCAGAAACAATCACATTCCGCACAGGCACCAATGCTTCATCCCGGTTATCCAACTTCACAATCTGCAATTCATCTGCAAAATAACTCAATGGAAGTACTAATGTATCTTTCAGTGCCGATAGGTTGCAAACCCATACAGAATCTCCGTTTAAAATCTCCACCGAACCAACTATCGGTTGTGCGTCTAATACATCACCTTTTGATCCTTGTCCACCATTTGTACAAGAACTCAACCCTCCAATAAACATCAGGCATATCAGTCCTGCACTTTTCCATTGTTTGCTTTTCATATTTTTATTTTTTACATGAAACAATGAGGCAAAGATAGCTGGACAAGGAAGGAAATACAAATTATCTTATAGACAAAAGGTATAAGTTATCAAGCACATAAATACATGATTATAAACCACATACAAATTAGTCAATCACAATAAGTATAGACAAAAGTTCAAAAACGGCGCAAAAAATCATCCAAAGTCTCATTATTCTCCGTCAATCCCAACTTATCTCGTTTCATCCGCTGTTTCTTACGACTTATCGAGGTACGACTGATACAGTAAATGTCAGATAGATCTTTAATACTAACGTTTATTTTCACCAGGCAACAGAAATACACATCCTTCATGCTCAATCCCGGAAAAGCTTCCAGTAATCGCACTGAAAATTTATCATAACTTCCATCCACCGTTTGGCGTATATCTTCCCACTCTTCATTAGACAAGGCTATACGTCGATTTTGATTATCATTTTCCTCTTCAGCACTCTCTTCTTCTTTTTCCAAAGAGGGAATTTTATGAAACGACTTCATCCGTCGAAAAAGCGATTCACGAAGCAGACTCTCTTTTTCGCACAATATACTCAACTCTTCCGACTGCTGTAACAATTGTTCCGTCTGACTCAGTCTCAGGGATTGCTCACGCCAAAGCTGCTTATACATCTGGCGTTTGCGACGTTGCCAAACAATATAACCCGCAGCGAATGCCACAACAAAACAAAGCCCTAAACTTAACAGCCAGATTTCCCGCCTCTGCTTATCTATTTTCAACCGGTTCAGTTCATTTTCCAGTTTAGCCCTTTCATACTTCGTCCGGCTTTCAACTCCTTCCTCTCTTCTCAGTTCATTTACAAGATGCTCATTAGCAGCAAGTGCTGAATAGAAAGAGCAGCTGTCTTTCCCCAGCGAAGAGTATAGCAACTTCAACCTCCGGGATGCCTCGGCTGCAACCCAACGGTTCAAGGACATCGACGCAATACGATAATAGGTAGAAGCAGAATCATATTCATTGATACCGGCCCAAAGATTTCCTTTAGCTAAATGATAATAAGGTACCATCTGCCTGTTATCCATATTCTTCCGTATAGAATCTAATCCAGATACCCCCTCCCGAAAGCGCCCGGCAGCAGTATAAACATCAGCTATTCCCTGACAGATAAAACTATACTGCCATTCTTCTGCCGTACGACTAGCCCTCAGAAAATAACGGATAGCCTCATCCGATTCTCCTCTTGCCGAATAGACAGAAGCAATGTAACGGTTCACCTGCGCTTTATGCCCACCACGTATGAAGAAACCTTCAGCCAATTGCATATAGAATAACATGCTGTCCATGTTATTGGAATGATGATAAACTGCCCTTCCTTTATTATACAAATTCAAACCAATTGCGAAAGAATCGGGTATTATCCGGAAACTTTCACTTATCGGCGCCTTCTCTCTCCCACAAGAAAAGAGGAAAAAAAGTATCAAAAATAGGAATAACAGTTTCTTCATAATTTTGACTGATTACCGATTACGCTTTAAAACTATGCGATCTGTAATAGTAGCGGGCAACTCCTTTTCATAGTGGGTAACCATAATCATGGTTTTATCCTGCCGGCGACAAAATGCTTCGATTATCTTCTTTACCCGCCGACGATTGTATGTATCCAGACCATGCAAAGGCTCATCCAGTATCAATAATTCCGGATCTTTTACAAAAGCACGTGCCAGAAGAGCCAAACGTTGCTCACCACTGGATAATTGCAAAAAAGGTTTGTCTTTTAAGGCAGCAATACCGAAAATATCCATCCACCATTCGCAAACAGACATCTGTTCCGCTTTCGGGCGCTTGTATAGTCCGATACTGTCGTGCAGGCCGGAGGCAACTATTTCAATCGCCGGTAGATTCTTCAAATAAGCACGGTGCATTTCAGGGCTGACATAACCAATATGTTTCTTTATTTCCCAAATGCTCTCCCCCGTCCCTCTCTTTCTCCCGAACAAACTGATATCGCAAGCGTATGATTGAGGATTATCGGCACACACAAGACTAAGTAAAGTAGACTTTCCCGCTCCATTCTCACCACTCAACGCCCACTTCTGTCCGCGCATCACTGTCCAGTCCAGTTCTTTCAAAATAGTACGGTCACCATAGCGAATACTGACTTTATTCAATCTGACCACTTCATCGGATACATAATTGGTATTATCATAAGGAAGATCAACAATACGCTGCTGCAAATCTTCGGGTACAGGTATATCTGCATTCCTGAATATGGTAAGATATTGATCACGTTGCATCATTTGTCCTACCGTACGATTAGCTATCGGCAGCACTTTATTAATATATGAGGGAATATCATCCATCATAGAAAGTATCAGGATAAGTTGTACGGCAGAGCGTTTGGCTAGTCCTGCCAACAAAGTATTCAGCAATTCACGGGTCTGGGCATCCAACCCAATGAAAGGATTATCCATGATAAGAACACGGGGAGCTGTAAGCAGCGCTTTCACTAACTGAAATTTACGCAACTCACCACTGGAAAGAAGAATCATCGGCTTATCCAGCATAGGTTCAATACGGAATAATTCAAAAAGTTCTTGTTTCAGTTTTTCATCCCTGACTTCTCCCAACATATCCCTGACTAACGGAACATCATCATGATCATGAGTATTCCAGCGCTGCTGATAATAATAGTTGGCATCTGCCGAACCATACGTATCGCGAAAAGCAATATATTTGATATTCTCATAGACTGTTTTTGACGTTGAAGGAGAAAAGTCATAGGTTATTGTTCCTTCCTTCAAAGGATATTTTCCGATAAGCATATCTACCAAAAGGCTTTTTCCGGAACCATTAGGTCCGACAATGGCAATGTGTTCATCTGCCGGAAAAGATGCGGAAGCAGGTGCAGCTAATCGCACAAGCGGATTACGGGCCACACCACCCGTCAAACATATAGTATATGGTTGCATTATTTCAGACGTATTTTGTTTAGTGATGCCACAAAGATACCAAGTTTTCCTTCTAAATGCTCAAAATGAGAGCAGTTTAATCAATTCTTCCTTTTTTAAGCAACTAACATGAAAAATAATCCATATATTGGGAAACAATTTCCCCAGGAAATATGTTTCTTTAAAAGACATGTATCAAAAGTATTAAAAAAGGATGGAAAAAACATTCGCTAAAAGATATTGGCCTACAATCGTAGGTGCAATAGTCGGGGCTATAAGCGGCTATCTATATTGGAGGTATGTCGGCTGTAGTACGGGTACTTGTCCAATTACCTCATCTCCACTAAACAGCACATTGTGGGGAACTGTCATAGGTGGCCTATCAGGAAACATTTTGCAACCAAATATTTTAAGGAAGAACAATCAAGATAAATAATACAGGAGTCTATGGAGAAAAAATCAACATCAGAACGCCCGTCGGGTCATGCCTATGAGCTTTCCGGAATGTTTTCTCAGGTTCTCCGTACGGCATTGGATAGGTTTATTTTTCTGCATAATAATATTGAAAAAAAATTAGCGATATACCAGCTGGAATATATAAACTTGAATTAATGGATATAAGCGAAATTACCTGAAAATGGATATCGCTAAAGAATAACACAAACTATAATATAATGCCCAAACTCTCAATTAAATGTATCCGGGCGAATACAGATTCGCCCCTACAAGTAAGACTACTTGTAGGGGCGATGTTTTATCATAAGATATACTGTTCTTATTTATAAATAATCAATGCAGACTGCGCCGGAACGATCATTTCTGATCCGTAAAGCGTACCCAATCCTTTTTCACTGATAAAGCCATCCTTGCAAACAACTGTATACTTACCCTCGGGAACTGTTAGTTTAGCAGGTTCTTTACGTGAGTTCAATGCCACTATAATATCTTCCCATGTATCACTGTTGGCATGTTCTTTCAAACGGTAGGCTATCAAGTTACTGCCTTCCACCGGAAGGAATTCCAAATGCTTACGTACCAGATCCGCATCTCCCATGCGGAAAGCAGGGTGATTCTTGCGTAACTGTATCAGACCTTTATAATAAGCGAAAACATCTGCATGTTCTGCTTTACGTTTCCAGTCAATAGCATTAATAGAGTCAGGACTTTGATAACTGTTATGCACGCCCTTCTTATCACGCATCACCTCTTCACCGGCATAAATAAACGGTATGCCTTGTGAAGTAAATACAGCCGTTTGAGCCAATTTATCCAATTTTATCAACTCCTGTGGCGTAATACCCGGAACACTTGCATTCAGTCTGTCAACCAAGCACATATCATCATGGCAAGAAACATAACTGACCATCTGTGTCGGCTGTTCAGCCCAGGAAGCCTTACTATAATTCACCAAATCATTGTCCACTTGCGGATGCTTGACAGCACCAACAATACCAAACTTGATACTCTCCTCTCCTCCCGGAACTCCGGCAAGAAAAGCACCTTGATGATTGTCATTGAACGGACCACGCAATCCATCACGCATTTCATCAGAAAATGCAGCAATACCCGGCATCCGGTAAGTATTCGCTTTCATAGCCAACGAGTCTTCCGGCATCTGGGGAACTTTAGCCGCCCAACCTTCACCATAAATAATGATACTCGGGTCAACTGCTGTAACTGCCTTACGAATTTCATTCATCGTTGCTATATCATGAATCCCCATCAGATCAAAGCGGAAACCGTCAAGGTGATATTCATTAAGCCAATGCAACACAGACTCTATCATATATTTCCGCATCATAGGACGGTTACTTGCCGTTTCATTGCCGCAAGCGGAAGCGTCAGCAAAGCTGCCGTCCGGCATCTGGCGATAAAAATATCCCGGCACCGTACGTTCAAAGTTGCTTTCAGCCGTATTGAATGTATGGTTATACACCACGTCCAACACTACGCGAATTCCTGCTTTATGCAAAGCCTGCACCATCTGTTTGAACTCTTTAATACGAACAGCAGGATCATAAGGATCGGTAGAATATGAACCATCAGGCACATTGTAATTCTGCGGATCATACCCCCAATTGTATTTGTTTTCATCCAATCTGGCCTCGTCTACGGAAGCATAGTCATAAGATGGCAGAAGATGTACATGCGTCACACCCAGTTCTTTCATGTGATCAATACCTGTTGCCAATTGTTCAGGACTCAATGTACCTTCTTCTGTCAATGCCAGGAATTTACCTTTGTGCTGAATACCGGAAGAAGGATCAATAGAGAAATCGCGGTGATGCATTTCATAAATAATCGCATCTACCGGAGAAGCCAACGCAGGCCGTTTATCTGCTGCCCAGCCTTCGGGATCAGTCGCACTCATATCTATAATTGCGGCACGCTTTCCATTTACTCCTACGGATTTGGCATTGATGCCCGGAGTATCTCCCAACCATTTATCTTTAATCTTCACATTGAATGTATAGAATTTCCCTATCAGGTCTTTCTCCACCTTTGCTGTCCATGTTCCTTCCTTATCAGCCATCATTGAAACGGTTTCATAAGCATGACCACCGTCACCGGTATCAAACAACATCAGACGTACTTCATCGGCAGTAGGTGCCCACAATGTAAAACTTGTAACTTCAGGAGTATACTCCATCTCCGTCAAGTCATCCGAGCGGACAGGATACAGTTCATAAGATGCGTACTCTTTTTTTGCCGGAGAACAACTGACAATCGTAGCAGCCGCCACTCCAATCAAGGCAAGTTCATTCATTTTCATGGTAGTTATTTTAAGTATTAAGTATCAAGTATTAAGTATTAGGTATGAGATATTATCGCTTTACTTTATCGGGATTCTTGGCGATGAAATCTTTCCAGCCGTGATATCCTTTCTCTACTGTAGGACGTCCCATTTGCAGAAAGTGGCAATAAGCGGCGGCAAGACCATCCGTAGCATCCATAAATGTAGGCATATCTTCCTTTGCAAAATGCAACATGCGTTGCAACATATCCGCTACCTGCTCCTTAGAAGCCTGACCGTTTCCGGTGATAGCCATTTTGATTTTTAAAGGAGCATATTCCGTAATCGGTATGTCCCGGCTGAGAGCGGCCGCCATAGCAACACCTTGTGCACGCCCCAACTTCAGCATAGACTGTACATTCTTCCCGAAAAAGGGTGCTTCAATGGCAAGTTCATCAGGCAGATAGCTCTCGATAATACTCAACACCCGTTCGTGTATATGACGTAACTTCAGGTAATGATCACCCATTTTACGCAGATCAATAATGCCCATAGCTATCATCTCAGGTTTTGTTCCCTGTACACGCAAAACTCCGTATCCCATAATGGTCGTACCGGGGTCAATGCCCAGAATTATCTTTTCCTTGACAGGCTGTATCACTCTATCACCTCCATCAGTGTAGGAAACCCTACCACTTTATCCTGGAATATCTTAACCAGTTCTTCGTTCAACTTCGTTCCCTGTTCCAGATGCCAACGATGCAAGATACCGGAATTTTCCACTTCGAACTGAAGGGAATAACAGGTACTACCCTCTTCACGATGACTGAGTACACGAACAATGCGCGGTGTATGCAATGACCCTGTCTTTTCTACTTCGGGTAAATAGAATTCTTTGATCCAGATCAGGAAGTTATCTTCCTGTCCTTCTTCTACTTGATAGGTGGTATTATAAATCAGCATATTTTTTTCTTTCACTTTGTTTCGCAAACATAGCAATTATTTCAGAATAATGCATTATATTTGCGCCATCAAAAAGAGAGAAACCTCGCAAACGTTAGCGAAGGGTCAAAAAAAGGGGGGGTAGCTCATCTGGCTAGAGCGCGACACTGGCAGTGTCGAGGTGATCGGTTCGAGTCCGATACTCTCCACCATAGAAAACGAGGGATATATCAGAAAGATGATATATTCCTTTTTTTATTCCATTTCCCCATCTATCTTTTATAAATCCGGAAAAGTAGTAAGTGAATAAAGTGAAATGGTTCATTCAAGCATTCACACTCAAACGAACCATTTCACCTTTAATCAAACAATGTAATGATTGCTAAAACTTATCCTATTTTAACTTAAACGTCACAGGCACTGTAAACTTGCAGCGTACGGGTACGCCACGTTGTTTTCCGGGCTTCCATTTCGGCATGGTAGAAATAACGCGAACCGCTTCTTTGTCCAGATAAGGATCAACGCCTCTTATCACGGTCACATCCACGATACTACCATCCTTGTTTACAACAAACTGCACAGTTACACGCCCCTGGGTTCCATTCTCTTGTGGAATGGTGGGATACTTGATATTCTTACTCAAATACTGTAAAAGACCGACTGTACCACCATTGAGAAATTGCGGATTTTCTTCCACAACTTCAAAAATCTCATCTTCTACCGGCACATCTTCGTCCACAGTGACTGGTATATGTTTCACTACCACATCCTCACCGGTTTCTTCCGAAGAGGCGAAATTGGTTTCTTCTACATTAGCGTCATCATCTATTATTATCAATACATCATTAATAGGAGTAACCTGAGGTGGAGGTGGGGGAGCAACCTCAGGCTGCCTTGTAAGAGGGATCTCCATGTCCTGTTCAAACACATTTTCGACGATACGACCACTCGTGTCAATCTTAATATCACGCGTCCATTCAAACGCTACGAACATGAAGGCAAGTACGACTACATAACCCACAAGTAACCACGTGGGTCTCTTGCTTTCCAAGTTTGCTTTGGGTGTTTTTTTGGTTTCCATAGTTTACAAATTAGTTACTATATAATGTCTTCCGTTAAGAATCCGACACTATACAGATATTGTTAGTAATACGAAAACACTTGTGGCCACTATTTTCTGTAATAAAGATAGTTGAATAGCTATTAAGTTGTTATCAGAGAGGCCTATTAATATACTTTTTTAATATCTGTTCGAAAAAATTGCTTAGCAAAAAGATTATTTACGCCGGAATACTTAAGAATACTAAAAAAAGCTGCTACCTTTGCCTAACAAATCAATCATAAAAAATGAAACAAACTAAATCAGGGAAAAGCGACATCATACTGCATACGCTTAACCCTTATGACCCTGAAATGCAGCGTTACCTTTCCCTCTCTAAAAAAATCGAGCAATTGATGAATAATGCGGAAGATGAAAATGACTCATGTATTCCTATTGAGCTTGTAGCAGAATTCTGTGTATTGCAAGAAAAACTTTATCAGAAAGCACTAAAAAAGAACAAAGAAGAAGCTAATTAACCTCCCACAAAGATAAGAAGGACGGTGCATAGCCGACAAGGATAATGATTATCCGCAATCTATACGATTCGTACCCGGCCCGTACCAGGTCCGTAGTTGCTCCGTATCTAAGAAATCAGGTAAAATATAGAGCTGATACAGAGCATCTACGGACTTGATACGGACCTGATACGGAGATTGCGTGGAGATTGCATGGAGATACTACGAAGATTTACACCTAACCAGCCACAGACTTTTTCCCCGCGACAGATTAATTTTATAAAAAGATTGGGAGCGAAATCATGATAAAGTTGTATCTTTGCACTGTTTTATGTATTTCAGAAATAAATAATAACGACGATATGATAGATAAAATCAACCAGCTTCTGCAAGAAGTGGAAGCACTGAAAGCTGCCAACGCCGAGGAACTGGAAGCGCTCCGCATCAAATACCTTAGTAAAAAAGGTGCTATCAATGACTTGATGGCAGACTTCCGCAACGTGGCTGCCGAACAGAAGAAAGAAGTCGGCATGAGACTGAATGAACTGAAAAACAAGGCGCAGGAAAAGATTAACGCCCTGAAAGAACAGTTCGAAAGCCAGGATACGGATTGTGACGACATTGACCTCACCCGCTCCGCTTATCCGGTAGAACTGGGTACACGCCACCCGCTCACCATCGTAAAAAACGAAATCATCGATATATTTGCACGTCTGGGTTTCAGTATTGCCGAAGGTCCGGAAATTGAGGATGACTGGCACGTGTTCTCCGCATTGAATTTTGCTGAAGATCACCCCGCACGCGATATGCAGGATACTTTCTTCATCGAAGCGCATCCTGACATCGTATTGCGTACGCACACTTCATCTGTACAAACACGCATTATGGAAGTCTCACAACCTCCTATCCGCATTATTTGTCCGGGACGCGTATATCGTAACGAAGCTATCAGCTATCGCGCACACTGCTTTTTCCACCAGGTAGAGGCGTTGTACGTAGATAAAGACGTATCTTTCACTGATCTGAAACAGGTGTTATTGCTCTTTGCCAAAGAAATGTTCGGCGAAGATACCAAGATCCGTCTGCGTCCGTCTTATTTCCCGTTCACGGAACCTAGTGCCGAAATGGACATCAGTTGTAACATTTGTGGTGGAAAGGGCTGTCCGTTCTGCAAGCATACCGGCTGGGTAGAAATCCTAGGTTGCGGTATGGTAGACCCCAACGTATTGGAAAGTAACGGTATCGACAGTAAGGTATACAGCGGATACGCCCTCGGTATGGGTATCGAGCGTATTACGAACCTGAAATATCAGGTGAAAGACCTTCGTATGTTTTCCGAAAACGACACAAGATTCCTGAAGGAATTCGAAGCCGCTTACTAAAATAAGTAGAGAGTTGAGAATTCTCAACTCTCAATTTAATAAGAATGAAAGATAAGCTTGTTACTTCCAGTTATTGTTTTATTCTCGCAGCCAACTTCCTGCTGTACTTCGGATTCTGGTTGCTGATACCGGTACTACCTTTTTACCTGTCCGAAGTATTCAGTGCCGGCAATTCTACAATCGGTATCATTCTTTCCTGCTACACAGTAGCTGCATTGTGTATCCGTCCTTTCTCCGGTTATTTTCTGGACAGCTTTGCACGCAAACCTTTATATTTGATAGCTTACTTCATCTTTATGACGATGTTTGCCGGATACATCATTGCAGGCTCGCTTACACTGTTTATCATGTTCCGTATCATACAGGGAGTATCGTTCGGAATGGTAACCGTAGGTGGTAACACAGTGGTGATTGACATCATGCCATCTTCACGACGCGGAGAAGGACTGGGATACTATGGGCTTTCAAACAACATTGCAATGGCAGTGGGTCCGATGTCAGGATTATTTCTGCATGATGCGGGAATGAGTTTTACTACCATATTCTGCAGTTCACTGGGATCCTGTATGGCAGGTTTCGTTTGCGCTTCTCTTGTAAAGACTCCTTATAAACCACCTGTGAGACGGGAACCGATATCTCTCGACCGATTCATATTACTGAAAGGGATTCCGGCAGGTATCAGCCTCTTGTTGCTTTCCATTCCTTATGGAATGACGACCAACTATGTGGCTATGTATGCCAAACAAATCGGAATCAATGCCACCACAGGTTTCTTCTTCACTTTCATGGCGATAGGGATGGCTATTTCACGTATATTCTCCGGAAAGATTGTGGACAGAGGTAAGATAACGCAGGTTATTTCCGCCGGACTGTATCTCGTGGTGTTCAGCTTTTTCCTGCTTTCGGCCTGTGTATATCTCATCAGTTGGAACAACATGGTATGCACGATTGTTTTCTTTTCCGTGGCCTTGTTGCTGGGAGTAGGTTTCGGAATTATGTTCCCCGCTTACAACACCTTGTTTGTCAACCTCGCTCCCAACAGCCAACGTGGTACCGCCACTTCCACCTACCTGACCTCCTGGGATGTAGGCATCGGTATCGGTATGTTGACAGGAGGATATATTGCAGAAGTCAGCACCTTTGATAAAGCTTATTTATTCGGAGCCTGCCTTACCATTGTATCCATGCTCTACTTCAATGGCAAAGTGGCTCCCAATTACCATAAAAATAAATTGCGATGAGAAAGAAAGAACGTTATGAAAAAGTCCTTGCCTGGTTTCGGGAAAATCGTCCCGTAGCCGAAACGGAACTGCACTATGAGACCCCGTTTCAACTGCTGATAGCGGTCATCCTCTCCGCCCAATGTACGGACAAACGGGTGAATATGATTGTTCCGCCACTGTACCGCGACTTCCCTACCCCGGAAGTTCTCGCTGCCAGTACTCCGGAAGTGATCTATGAATACATCCGTAGCGTGTCTTACCCCAACAACAAAGCAAAACACCTGGTAGGCATGGCGCAAATGTTGGTGAAAGACTTCAACAGCGAAGTACCCGGCACACTGGAAGAACTCATAAAACTTCCCGGTGTAGGACGTAAGACGGCAAACGTCATCCAATCCGTCGTATTCAACAAAGCGGCAATGGCAGTAGACACCCATGTGTTCCGTGTAAGCCATCGCCTCGGACTGGTTTCGGACCAATGTACCACCCCGTTCAGCGTAGAAAAAGAACTGGTGAAAAACATCCCGGAAGCCGACATTCCCATTGCTCATCACTGGCTTATTCTGCACGGAAGATACGTCTGTCAGGCACGTACACCGCAATGTGACAACTGCGGTTTGCAATTGATGTGCAAATATTATTGCGAGAAGTACAAAGTTAGCAAAGAGAAGCCGGAAGATAAAGAATAAATAACGGTTTCATAGCAAAAAAAAGAAATATACATTATCTTTGCACTCACTAAAAGGAATTAATAACACTTTTAAATAAAATAGAGTATTATGACAATTGATCAATTCAACTTTGCCGGTAAAAAGGCATTCGTTCGTGTGGACTTCAATGTACCCTTGGACGAAAACTTCAACATTACAGATGATAACCGTATGCGTGCTGCTCTTCCTACGCTGAAGAAAATTCTGGCTGACGGTGGCAGTATAATTATCGGTTCTCACCTCGGTCGTCCGAAAGGTCCGGCTGACAAGTTCTCTTTGAAACATATCCAGAAACATCTGTCAGATTTGTTGGGTGTTGAGGTGCAATTTGCTAGCGACTGTATGGGCGAAGAAGCTGCTGTAAAGGCTGCTGCTCTGCAACCGGGTGAAGTACTGTTGCTTGAAAACCTTCGTTTCTATGCTGAGGAGGAAGGTAAACCCCGTGGTTTGGCAGAAGATGCGACAGACGAAGAAAAAGCTGCCGCCAAGAAAGCCGTAAAAGAAAGCCAGAAAGAATTCACCAAGAAATTGGCTTCTTATGCTGACTGTTATGTAAATGACGCTTTCGGTACAGCTCACCGCGCACACGCTTCTACGGCTTTGATCGCTAAATATTTCGACAAAGACAGCAAGATGTTCGGTTACTTGATGGAGAAAGAAGTGAAAGCTGTTGATAAAGTATTGAATGACATCAAACGTCCGTTCACTGCTATCATGGGTGGTTCTAAGGTTTCTTCTAAAATCGAAATCATTGAGAACCTGCTGAGCAAGGTTGATAACCTGATCATCGCCGGTGGTATGACTTATACTTTCACTAAGGCTATGGGTGGCAAGATCGGTATTTCTATTTGCGAAGATGATAAACTGGATCTGGCTCTTGACCTGGTAGCAAAAGCTAAAGAAAAAGGTGTAAACCTGGTATTGGCTGTTGACGCTAAGATTGCTGATGCTTTCTCTAACGACGCCAACACTAAGTTCTGTCCGGTTGACCAAATTCCTGATGGTTGGGAAGGTTTGGATATCGGTCCTGAAACAGAGAAAATCTTCACAGACGTTATTAAAAACTCCAAGACTATCTTGTGGAACGGTCCGACTGGCGTATTCGAATTCGAAAACTTTACTCATGGCTCACGTGCCGTAGGTGAAGCTATCGTAGAGGCTACCAAAAACGGTGCTTTCTCACTTGTAGGTGGTGGTGACTCTGTAGCTTGCGTAAACAAGTTCGGTTTGGCAAGCGGTGTTTCTTACGTTTCAACCGGTGGTGGTGCATTGCTCGAAGCAATCGAAGGAAAAGTTCTTCCGGGTATCGCTGCTATCAACGAATAAAAACAGACATTATCATACCCAAAGGCAGCTCTTTGAAAAGAAGGGTTGCCTTTTTTAATCTTATATCTTCACATCTATAAAAATCATGAAACGAATTCTGTTATCCTTCGCTTTCCTGTTCTCTGTTCTGATAGCAACAGCACAAGATGCTTGTTTAAACGACGTAGTAAACACTCTTAAAGACCGTATCAGTCTTGCCGGCTATGCGCAGGTGGGATATACGTATGATGATGCCGGTGATGGCAGCAATACATTCGACATCAAACGGGTTATCTTCATGGCACAAGGTAAAATCACTGACCGCTGGCTATGTTACTTCATGTACAGCTTTGCCAATACGGGAAAAATACTTGAAGCATATACCGAATACAAATTCCTCCCTCAACTGACTGCCCGCATCGGACAATTCAAGACGATGTACACCATTGAAAACCCAATGTCTCCCTGCTATGTGGAATTGATAAATTGTTATGCGCAGTCTGTCAATTACCTGGCCGGTATCAATGGCAGCGATCCGTTATATGGTTCCAGCAGCGGACGCGATATGGGTCTCCTGATTTATGGAGACCTGTTCGGCAAACTGGTAAATTATAATCTTGCATTGATGAATGGACAAGGCATCAATCTGAAAGACAAGAACAACCAGAAAGATATTGTAGGCAGTCTGATGGTTCATCCGCTCGGCTGGCTGTCCGTAGGTGGTTCTTTTGTTAAAGGAAAGGGATGCGCAATAGCCACTTCCACTCTTAATCCGGATATACAGATAGGTGAAAACTATACGCGTAACCGTTGGTCGGCAGGTGCAGTGATTAAGACCAAACCGGTTGATGTACGCACAGAATACCTGGCCGGAAAAGACGGACACGTGAAAAGCGACGGCTACTACGTAACGGCATCTGCACATGTATTCCCCAAAGTAGATGTCATTGCATCCTATGACTATCTTAACAAAAGCAAAGTACTGGATGACAAGCAAACCAATTACGTAGTGGGACTGCAATACTGGTTTTATCCTAAGTGCAGAGTACAGGCACAATATACGTACTGCAACCGCCATATCGGAGAAAATAGTAATTTATTACAGGCGCAGTTGCAAGTGCGCTTCTAAAGAAAAACCTTACATGCTATGGAATACAGCCGAATTCTGAAAGAAATATACGAAGAAATACAGCCGTATGCACAGGAAGGCAAATCGGCAAGTTATATCCCTGAACTGCTGAAAGTTAATCCTGATCGTTATGGCATCTGTCTGCGCACCATCGAAGGCAAGGAATATGCCCAGGGAGACAGTGATGAACGTTTCGCCGTGCAGAGTATTTCGAAAGTATTTTCCCTTGCCATGAGTTTTGGCCGGATAGGTAACGAACTTTGGAAACGTATAGGCGTAGAACCGTCCGGTAATGCATTCAACTCCATCTTTCAGCTGGAAATGGAGAAAGGAATCCCCCGCAATCCACTCATCAATGCAGGGGCATTGGTAATGGCAGACGTCTTGCTCTCAGTACTTGAATATCCGGAAAGGGAATATCTCTCGTTTGTGCGGAAACTCTGCGGCAATGACATGATTCAATATAATGAAAGCATGGCTACTTCCGAACGGGAGTATGGATATCTGAATGCCGCCATCACCAATATGCTGAAATATCACGGCAATATAGAAAACGATATCGAGCGAGTACTTCGCTTCTACTTCCGTCAATGTTCCATAGGTATGAATTGCCGTGAACTGGCATGTTCTTTCCTCCCCTTTGCCGATCACACAAGACCGTTCAGTTTTGATGGAACCGAACTGACGACTTCGCAAGTGAAGCGTATCAATGCCATTATGCAAACATGCGGTTTCTATGATGAAGCCGGTGAGTTTTCTTATCTGGTAGGATTACCCGGGAAAAGTGGTGTCGGCGGTGGTATCGCAGCTGTATGCCCACGCAAGTACGCAGTAGCTGTATGGAGTCCGCGGCTCAATTCCAAAGGCAACTCCGTAATGGGCATGAAAGCTCTGGAATTACTGACAACCAAAACTGCTGTCAGTATTTTCTAAGAACCTAAACTTTTTTGGCATCATTTTTGTACCTTATACTCATATAGTATTAAAGAAAGGACTGAATATGAATGAACAATCCATCCAAAAACAATATAATCAGATAGTCAGTTTACTGGAAGATAAACGGCTGAAAGAGGCTCTCGTTCAGCTGGATGCTTTCTTATATAATAGTAATGACTGGACCCTGCGCAACCGCCTAGAACAAATCCAGACTTCCTATCAGTATATGCTGCAATACATGAAGTTGGGAATGAAAGATCCGGAACGGCATAAATTGTATCGTCAGCTATTAGCCGATACCTGGGAAATTGCCGACCAGACGCGCATCCTATTGCTGGATGAGATATCCACCCACTACTATCATTCTTTGCGCAGAAATCCCAACCAGTTGCCGAAGGCTTATGACCTCTCTGTCCAACAGAGGATACTGGAAGGATTCGCAGACGAAATGGCTGTATCGCAGTTGGCAAACTATCAGGGTTTGGACGCTATCTTGAAACGGCATGAAGAAACACACCAGGTTATGTTTCTTACTACCTGGAGCAACAATAACTGGACTTTGGAAGAATTTGCCCAGGCAGAGGATATGCTCCGCTCGGAAACATTACCAATCAATGATTTATGTCTGTTTGTCAGTGCTGTCACACTTAGTTTAATGGAGTGTTTCGACGAACGTAAGATCAATTGGCTGCTCGACGGACTCCGCCATACCCATCCGCAAATCAACCAAAGAGCTTTGGTAGGACTTGTCATCACCCTGCATCTCTACCCTACACGCATTGTACTCTATCCGGAACTGGAAGCGCGCATCTCTCTTTTCAGAGAAGATCCGGACTTCAGTAAACAGGTGAACCGTGTTTACATCCAACTGCTTCGCAGCCAAGAAACCGAGAAAATAGACAAGAAGATGCGGGAAGAAATCATTCCCGAAATGATGAGGAACGTGAATATCATGCGCAACATGAAATTCGGTTTTGAAGAAACAGATGAAAACGACCGTAATCCGGACTGGGAACAGGCTTTCGAACAATCAGGACTAGGAGACAAAATAAGAGAGATGAACGATTTGCAGTTGGAAGGCGCTGATGTATACATGAGTACATTCGCACAACTAAAAGGCTATCCTTTCTTCCGCGAACCGCACAACTGGTTCTATCCTTTCGACCGGATGCACTCCAGTATCATCCACCAAGTCGGCTTGAACCAGACGAGTGAAAGTTCGGTACTCTCTATCATTCTGCAATCCGGATTCTTCTGCAACAGTGATAAGTACTCATTCTGCTTCACCATTGCCCAACTTCCGCAAGGACAGCGGGATATGATGTTGAGCCAGATGACGCCCCAGGATCAAAGTGACTTTATGGAAGAAAAGAATAGCACCAGCCTGAAGCAATACGCAGAACGGCCTGACGTTATCAGCAACCAGTATATTCACGATTTATATCGTTTCTTCAAACTCAGCCAACGCAGATATGAGTTCCACAACATCTTCCAGGAAGAGATTGCTTTGCACCGTAACCCTGTACTGAAAGGATTGCTGAGTGCTCCCGAACTATTGGTGGCTGTTGCCGATTTCCACTTCCGCAAAGAGCACCCTGCCGAAGCATTGGAGCTCTACCGGATATTGATAGACCGGAAACAGGCCAATGCGGATATTTTCCAGAAAACAGGCTTCTGCCTGCAAAAGGAGAAACGCTATCAGGAAGCTGTGGATGCCTATCTGAAAGCCGATATGCTGAAACCTGATCATTTGTGGACGCTCCGCCATCTGGCTACCTGTTACCGTCAAATGAAGAATTTCGATGCCGCTCTGGAATACTACCACCGCGTGGAAACAATTCAACCAGAAAACCACAATGTGTTATTCTATACCGCAAGTTGCCTGGCAGAACAGAAAAGATACGAAGATGCACTGCAATACTTCTTCAAACTGGACTTTCTGGAAAACAACTGCATGAAAGCATGGCGCGGTATCGGCTGGTGCTCATTTGTCAGTGGTAAGCATGAACAAGCTATGAAGTATTACGACAAGCTTCTCGCTGCCAAGCCGCTTGCAACAGATTATCTCAATGCCGGACACGTGGCATGGGTATTGGGAAATATAGAAAAAGCTGCCGGACTATATGGTAAAGCTATGGCAGAAAGTGGTAGCAAGGACGCATTTCTGGAAATATTCGACAGAGACCGGAACAGTCTGCTCAGACAAGGTATCGTAGCCGAAGAAATTCCATTAATGTTGGATATGATTGAATAAAGGCATAAATAAATATCTGATGAAGAAATACTGTATTCTGGCTATACTCTGTTGTTTCAGCTATCTGACAGCAGCACAGAGTCCCGTGGAAAAAGGACTGGAAAGCATAAACCGGGCATCCGCCGAAGCGTATATCAGTTTTCTGGCGCATGATGAATTGCAAGGCCGGGAAGCCGGATACCACGGTTCCAAGGTAGCGGCGCAATATATTGCTTCATTACTTCAGGCAATGGGAGTACAGCCGTTAGGAGACAGTTATTTTCAGCCTTTTGAAGCCTACCGGAGAGAACGGCAGAAAAGAGGACGGTTGGAAGTACATCCCGATTCGATTGCTTTATTCAGCAAAGAAGTTCATCAGAAACTCTCAATGGCTAATGTCCTGGGAATAATTCCCGGTAAAAATGTCAATGAGTATGCAATTGTCGGCGCACACTTCGATCATTTAGGAATAGATCCGGCTTTGGATGGTGATCAGATTTATAACGGTGCCGACGATAATGCTTCCGGAGTATCAGCTGTTCTACAAATAGCCCAAGCATTCATTGCCAGCGGAAAACAACCGGAAAGAAATATTATTTTTGCTTTCTGGGATGGCGAAGAGAAAGGGTTGCTGGGTTCAAGATTCTTTGTACAAACCTGCCCGTTCATTTCACAAGTCAGGGGTTATCTGAATTTCGATATGATAGGCCGTAACAATAAACCGCAGCAACCGATGCACGTGGTTTATTTCTATACAGAGGCCAACGCGGCTTTTGGAAAGTGGCTCAAAGAAGATATGAAGAAATACAATCTCCGGTTGGAGCCCGACTATCGTCCATGGGATAATCCCATAGGCGGTAGTGACAACGGTTCCTTTGCCAAAGCGGGAGTTCCTATTATCTGGTATCATACGGATGGACATCCGGACTACCACCAGCCCTCCGATCATGCCGACAAACTGAATTGGGAAAAGATTGTGGAGATAACCAAAGCATCTTTTCTGAATGTCTGGAATCTGGCAAACGAGAAAGAGTACTAAACTATACCTTCAGTAATTCCCTATATAGTTTTTGCACAGGAAGTCCCATGATATTATAGTAACTTCCCGAGATATTCTCCACCCCAATAAAACCGATCCACTCCTGCACTCCATAGGCTCCGGCTTTATCCATTGGTTTGAAGTTATCTACGTAATATATAATTTCATCTTCGCTCAATGTGGCGAAACGTACTTCAGTCTGTGCTGTAAAACTTCGTTGCCAATCAGTAGTGGTTATGCATACGCCGGTGAAAACTTCATGGGTACGCCCCGACATAGTCCGCAACATCTGCAAAGCATCTTCCCTATCCCGGGGTTTGCCAAGAACCTTACCATCCAGCCATACAATCGTATCAGCCGTAATTATCAGTTCATCAGGTTGCATCATAGGTATGTAGGCGTCCGCTTTTTCCTTAGCAATGTAGAGCGGTATTTCCTCCCTCTGCAAAGTATCCGGATAAGATTCATCCACATCCGGAAGAATCCGCACTTCATAATTCACGCCCAAACCTGCCATCAATTCTCTCCTGCGGGGAGATCCCGAGGCAAGAATCACCTTATATTTCTCTAAATTGTCTAACATAACGATTTAAAGTATTAATTTTTAAGCATTAAGTATAAGAGGAGATTACCAACCAAAGGCTTTATCATCCATCCAAAGTCCCTGAACTTTCAATACTTGTTCTACAACGTCCCGACCACAGCCATAGCCACCATTGGCATAGGAAATGTAGCGGGAGACAGTCTTCACTTCTGCTGACGCGTCTTTAGGACAACAAGGTAATCCGCACTCACACATTACTTCAATATCCGGAATGTCATCACCTACATAAAGAATCTCTTCGTTCTTCAAGCCATGACGGTCACGAAAATCATGATAATCATGGATTTTTACGGAAGAAGCCATGTAAATATCCTCAGAAGGAATTCCCAAGGCCATAAAGCGTTTGCGAACAGCTTCGGAGCGTCCACCGGTAATGATTCCCTGTAACAAACCCTGTTTACAGGCAAGGTGCAAAGCGTAACCATCTTTAATGTTCACGGTGCGCATCGGTTCTCCATCCGGACTCATCGGTATGACGTTAGCACTCAAAACGCCATCGACATCAAATACAAGTGCTTTTATCTTTTTCAGATCGTAATTGATAGTACTCACTATATTCGGTTTTAAATTAGGTTACCTTTCAAAAAAACAATGCTTGTTTTAGGATAAAACTATGCTTGTTATGTACCAAAACATTACTTGTTATGCATCGAAACATTACTTGTTATGCAAACGATGTATATTCTCGCTCACAAGCTGATACAATTCCCGCATCTCCGGTTCATCAGCAAGCATCTCCAAATGCTTATTGATTACATTTTCATCATAACGTACAGCCGGGCCTGTCTGAGCTTGCTTCGGCTCCAGTTCATGCACTTTACGGGCTGTTTCATCAATCAGGGGTAACATCGCATCGAATGGAAGATTATATTTCTTCAATAATTCAGCCGCCAGAGCATACATGTGATTCGTAAAATTACAAGTGAACACAGCTGCCAGATGCAGACTTCTACGCTGCTCAGAGGTAGCTTCATACACCTTTTCCGAAAGGACAGAAGCAATTGCCTTCAACAATTCCGTATCTTCGGATGAATTACTCTCTATGAAGAAAGGAATCGTACGGAAATCCACCTCGCGCTGTTTGCTGAAAGTCTGCATAGGATAAAACACACCGTAACGCGAAGTTTTTCCTTCCCAAATGCTCATCGGAATACTCCCGGCTGTATGTACCAACAAAGCATCTTCCTTCCCGGAAACAATGTCGGGTAACAGTTCCACGAAAGCAGCATCCTTCAAAGAGACAATATAGAGCCGCGCATCCCTGGATACTTCCGAAAGTTCAGTCGTATATTCCGCCTCTACCGCTTGAGCCAAAGCACATGCAGTCTCTTTTGTACGGCTGTAGACCTGTACTATACGAAAACCATTTTGATATAAAACCTTGGCCAGATTCGTTGCAAGGTTTCCAGCACCGATAAAGACTACCGACGTATCTTGTACACTCCTTTTCATCTTGTAGCCAACCAATATAGAATAATTCCAAGAACCAGCAAAGTCACAGGCAGCAGATAGGCAGACATCGTGCCGAGCAATGCCGTTATCAATCCGAAATTCAGTATCAGCCACAGACCAATCAACACCAGTCCCACCGATTTATCACGCTTGAAGATGAGAAATATCACCGCCGTATAAAGCAGAAAATTATCCTTATTCATCACCCACGGCAGACCGATACTTGAGAAATGTATCAATTTGTCCACCAGATAAAGTATACCGAAAACAATCAACGTAACCGCTGTGGCCCTGTAAGTATCGCGGTTATTGTTTGCTTTTGCCGCACCCACCGTTACTTTCCTCCGTATTTATTGATATGAACTTTTTCCCATTGCAGATGTTCTTCACTAAAAGGCTTACGTTCCATGCCTTTGTGTCCGATAGCAACGACACTGAGCACTTGCAGTTGTAAGGGAATATCGAGTACTTCGCGCACATATTCATCGGACGGCATACCAGAAGCGGTGAAACGTTCGCGTACCTGCACCCAGCAACTGCCTAAGCCCATATCTTCTGCCTGTAATTGTATAATAATCGAAGCAATGGAAGCATCTTCAATCCACACATCACTCACTAACGGATCAGCCGTTACTACAATTGCCAACGGTGCATCAGCAATAAATTGCGACGCTTGCGCCTTGCAATGTGATAGTTTTTCAAGCAACTCCTTATCGTCCACCATAATAAACTGCCATGCATTTGTCCGCTTGGAAGTGGGTGACATCAGCGCAGCTTTCATCAGGGTAACCACCTCTTCCTGCGCCAACTCTTCATCCGTAAATTTCCGCATACTGCGGCGAACTTTTAGCAATTCACTGAAATTTTCCATATATCATAATATTATTAAGTTACGAGTTACCAGCTACGAGCTACAAGTAGCTGCGCTATTATACCGAATGGCACTCGTAGCTCGTAGCTGGTAGCTTGTAACTTAATTTAGCGCATTGCGCTAAATTACCATTTAGGAACGCAAAGATACAAGATTATTTTCTAAATTTGCAGTCAATGCCTTTGAAACTGACGACATATTACCACGGGAGTGACATCCCGGAACTGCCGGGCAATAATACATTTCACTCCATCGAGTTGTTTCATATCTACGAAGCAACCCCGGGTTATACGCCCCTTCTCATTGTTGCATCAGAAACCGAAAAGCCTGTCGCCAAGCTATTGGCAGCAGTACGAAAGAGTGCCCGTTTGTTCCCGCCCGCCATTATCAAACGATGTGAGGTTTATGGCACAGGAGAGTATTTTGATGAAACTGTTGACAAGGAGTTTGTCTTTGGTGAGATGTTGCAACGGTTAACGGCTGAAGCATTACGGGAGGCATTCCTTATTGAATTCCGTAACTTGGAAAACTCCCTGTTCGGTTATAAATCTTTCCGCAAAAATCATTACTTCGCCATAAACTGGCTACGGGTACGTAATTCATTACATAGCATTGAGCATGTAGAAAGCCGCTTCAGTCCCTCGCGCATCAGGCAAATCAAAAAAGGATTAAAAAATGGCGCAGAAGTAAAGGAAGCTCATACTCCAGAGGAAGTGCATGCATTCTCCCAGATGCTGCACCATGTCTATTCTTCTAAAATACGCCGTCATTTCCCCAGCAGAGTGTTCTTCCTACGCATGGAAGAAGAAATGATGAAAGGGGAACAAAGCAAAATATTCATTGTCACTTACAAAGATAAAATAATAGGCGGCAGTGCCTGTATCTATTCCGAAGACAGTGCTTACCTTTGGTTCTCCGGTGGTATGCGCAAGATGTATGCCCTTCAATACCCAGGTATACTTGCCGTATGGTATGCTTTGTTCGATGCCAAGCAGCGGGGATACCGCCACCTTGAATTTATGGATGTCGGTCTCCCCTTCCGCAAGCACGGTTACCGCGAATTCGTCTTACGCTTCGGTGGTAAACAAAGCAGTACCCGTCGCTGGTTTCTTTTCCGGTGGGAGTGGCTGAACAAATTGCTGAATAAGATTTACGAATAGAATTATTCCACACTCTGATACGTCAATGGCGGATCAAAGTAACGGGACATACTCTTCATATTTTCTCTGTAAGAAGGCTTTGCAAAATGAGTATTCATGAAATAATCATCTTGTTGTTTCTTCTGTTCCTGTTTGAGCGTATCCAGTTCTGCTACGTAATTGGCTGTCTTCTTACCGGAGGCATCAGAGACATTCACTGTCATACGTGCTCCCTCTGTCCTGATACTTACCGAGTGGTCTGTCGGAACCGGAACATTCAATGTCTGATAAGAATCGATATCCAGTTTGAGAGTTACGGGTGTACCGGTCCATTCATAGCGGTAAGTTCCGCTAGCATCGTTTTTAGCAATAATCATACGTAATGTACCATCTCCTATATTTACCCGACTATCCACTACCTTCAATTCAGAAGGAAGCTGCGGAGCAATGGTTATGGAATGATTGAGCATATCAGGACGAATTCCCAGGAAGTATTGGTTCCACACGCGGATATGCTCGCTATTACTCCACGCCTGCAGGAAAGTTCCACTTCGACGTACCCATGTCTGTCCGGCACGTGGCCATGCATCCGCATTCTCTGATAAACTGCCGACAGCACCTTCCACAAGTGCCTGGCGGTTCATATTCCTGAACAAAGTATACGCGATGTCAGCTTGTCCGTTTTCTATCATCCGCTGCATGGCCATACCATTATTCCAAAGCCATATCGTGCCATTATGATAAGCATCATCTTTATGATAACGATACCATTGCTCATGATAAGGATGGAACTGTTCATCGGACTGATCGAGTGAAGACACTCCCCACGGATATACCAGACGTTCCCAAACTTCTTTTGTCTCATGCATCTTCAAGTCAGGATCAGAAACCAGATCCAACGCATAGATAGCATTGGGGCGGAATTGCACATCCCCACTTCCATCTGTATTCAGATGATCATAGATTGACTGGGCGGCTGTGTCTACAAAGTCCTGTTCAAAATTTGAGCGGAGACGCTCCGCGGCAAGATTCCAACGCTGGGCATCTTCCTCACGGTTCATGTAGCGGGCAAGATCCGAAGCATTCGTCAATTGGGTATACCACAATGCCTGCACATCCACAGCACGATTGCCACGTGGTGAACAGGGATACTTGCTCTGCCGCTTGGCATCCATCCAGGTATCTGCATCCGCATGGGTGAGATATCCTTTTTCGTCCGTATACAGGCGAAGAGAAGCATCCGTAGCAATCTTCACTGAAGGATAAATTTCTTTCACGAAAGCGGTGTCACCCGTATATTTCAGATAATCGTGCACCTGCATAACGAAACGAGGGGTTCCGTCAGTGGTATTATAAAGAATACCTTCCAGATTCAGACGATTAGGTACACGTCCGTAAGTAGGAGATGTGGAAATGGTATCCTGATAACGTGCAAATGACGCAAGAATATTTCGTGCCGTATCAAACTGCCCTGTACAAAGCACCGCGCCCGGCATAGAGATAAACATATCCCGCCCCCAGAAGTCCGTGAACCAGGGCAGACCGGCATACATGCCGTAACCGCCATGCTGATTGGTTATCAACTGGTCATTGGTAAGCATAATCCAGGCAAGGGCATGATCCAAAGAATCCAGATTGGTCTTTAAAGGATTATGGTCCAATAAGGATTGAATACGTTGACTACGTGCAGCCAACCACTTCTCTCCTTCTTTACGGAAACCGTCTATTGCTTGCCGACTATCTTCTTCCGTGCCAAAAGCAATCAGGAAACCACCGGCAGCAACCGGAACAGTTATCAGATTATCTGCAAATTCAATACCCGCCTCCGCTACAGGTGCTATACGCACTACATTTTCCGGTGACTCTTTCGTTGTATAGAGTACAGACTTTCCATCCTTCCGTGCATCCACCACATTTTCCCCCATCAGCATGAATGAGATCCGCTTCCCTTGTACGCTATCCATACGAACATACAGCAGCTTCGGTTCATCCACCAGACAGAATGTTTCCACAGCCTTTTCATATCGGCGAACTAATTTGTCAGGATACACCGACGTACAGGCATTTTCCCGAAGCAATCTTTCTCCATCCACATACAAGCGGTAATCGGCAAAGATGCGTTTGGCATAAATATTCCAGCCTGCATACCAATCTCCCCAATCATCTGTAGAGGTCATTCCATAATAGAAACCTCCATTTTTGTCTGTATAAGAATATTCACGCGACTGGCCATCAGGTATGGCAATGCCTAATTCGTGCGTACTTAGCGGAGATAACTCCTTTACATTTCCACTACAAGCCATCACTAAAAAAGAAGTAGCTGCGAGTAATATACCCGCAGCTTTCTTCGAAAAGCATAAATTCACTTTGTTGTTGATCATATTTACAGCAACTAACCTATTTTATCGTACCTAATCTATTTCATTATTTTGCAAACCTGTACTCTGCCATCTTCCATATAAGCCCGTGCCATATAATAACCAACAGGCAAAACAGACAAACCGACAGAAGTACATTTTTCCTGTGTCATCACCAGCATTCCATTCACAGAATATACTTCTACGCGTTTAGCTTCTCCGGCAGGCAGCACCAAAGTATCCATACCTCTATTGTAATATATCAAAGGCTTTTCTGTATCAGGAGCAGTAGTCTCGATACCTGTCAGAGTCGGTTTAAAGTTAGTAAAGAGACGGAATTCATGGGCAGGAACAGCAATAATCTGTGTAGCACCTGTTACATTCAACGGCTCATTGTCTTTCAGCAATTCATACCATGTACCTGTTTCCGGGAAAGTTACAGAAAGGTTCTTATCTGCCAATGTAAAGTTGCCAACAACTACAAGAGACTTGCCGTCAATGGAAGTAGCCGACAAAGTACGTCCATTGTCCCAGTTAGCGGTACCTACTTTCCAGCTAAATGTAGTGCTTGAAGCAAACAGTTCAGGATAGGAATGACGTAAATCTAAAAGAGCAGCATACGTTTCATACAATTTCTTTCGATCAGCATCTTCAAAGTAGTCCCAACGTATTGGCTTGGGGTCAGTACGATAACCACCTTGATCATCATATTTAGAACCGTCACTGTTGTTATTTATTGAGAAATCATATCCTAACTCACCAAATTGCCAGATCATCTTCGGTCCAGGTACGGTAAGGAAGAAGGCCGCATTGGTGGCTAAACGTTTGGTACGGGTAGAGAGATTAATATTACTTCCTGTTGCAGGGCTTATTCCGTCATTCTTACTCGTTGTTGATGCTATTACTCCGGTATTTCCCCATTTCCAGGCTTTAAATCCGGTGCGCTCTTCATCATGACTCTCCATATACCCCACTAAACTACCGGCAGGCATACTCGTTCCCGCATATAAACCACTGAAATCATTTTCTGTAGTCCATCCCATTGCAGTTTGACAATATGAATGATTCATATTACGCCACAACAAGATACCCGCATCTCCTAACTGCTTTTCTTCATTGGTAATTGCCAGATGTTCAAAAATAACATAAGCACCTGGCTGACGGTCTTGTACGGCAGCCGACATACGCTTCAAGTTAGCAATACGTGCATTATCCGGTCCATTTGCCCAGTCATTCGATCCATAAGGGGTATTAGAAAAACCCTTTGTAAAGTCATAACGGAAACCATCAATTTTATATTCTGACATCCAGAAACCGGCTACACTATCTACCAGAGCACGGGTATACTCACTCTCATGATTGAAATCATATCCCCATGAAAGGCTCGGATTCTTGATATTTGATTCTTGATTATACCACGGATTATCAGCAGAAGGTTTTCCATCCGCATCCCTATATAGGAGATAAAAAGGAGACTGACCAAAGCTATGATTCAGCACAAGGTCGATAATAACAGCCATCCCTTGACCATGACATTCATCTACAAAAGCTCTTAAATCATTTTTTGTACCGTAATACTTATCTACGGCAAAATAGAATGAAGGATTATACCCCCAACTCGTGTTTCCTTCAAACTCATTAACGGGCATCAGTTCTATTGCGTTTACCCCCAGATTCTTCAAGTACTCCAGTTTTTCTTTTGCAGCATTAAAAGTATGTTCCTCAGTAAAGTCACGAATCAGCATTTCATAAATAACCAACTTTTCAGAAGCAGGGCGCTCAAAGTTCTTCACTTTCCAGTTATAAGCAGTCTGTCCTGTTTGCAGGACGGAAACAATACCTTCTGCTTTTCCGGTCGGATAGGCTTTCAAATTCGGATATGTTGTACTCTCGATATACTTGTCATTCCAAGGATCCAAAACTTTATCTGTATATGGGTCTGCCACATAAATAGAACCATCTACCAAATATTGGAAAGCATATTCTTCACCTTTAACCAAGCCTGAAAGAGTTATCCAGAAATATTCACCGTCTTGTTTCAGTTGATAGTCTGCTTTAGGCGTCCAATCATTAAAGTCACCTACCACATACACATACTTTTTACCCGGAGCCTGCAATACCAAAGTTACTTCCGTATCACTGATATAGTTAATACCGGGACGTACTCCCTTAGGCATCGTTTCCGAAGTACTTGTTCCATTCAGTACTGTTACTTCTTGTGTAGCTGATTCTGTTTTACCATTAGCAGTAGCCTCTACTTTCAAAGTATAGCTTCCGGCAGTTGAGAATGTATGAGGTTGGGAAATAGTAGTAGTATTAGTTGCTGTAGCTATTTCGTCCGCATTTACATAAAGCTTCAAATCGGAAGCCGTAGAGGCAGAAGCTTTAATCGTAAAAGGTGTACCAATAAGTATATTTTCTTTTTCAGCAGGTTGGTCGAATCGAACGGTTAAACCAACAGCATGTACATCTACGAATATATCTTTACCACCTGTTTCCTTTCCTTCTTTTGATTTATCAGCACTACGAAACACGAAAGCTAACTGTGTTACAGTTTCGCCACTCTTAACGCCATAATATTCACGAATACTAGGAGTTAGCTTTAATTGCCATTTATCATTTCCCAGTGAAGTCATTTTATACTTTGCTGAGTTATCTCCCCATGTCGGAGCATATTGCCAAGCTGTGCCCCCAATTGTCACCCCTGTATGTGCATACACATCACCGGTAAAGCCCTTCAATCCGGCCGTACCTTTCGTTGCATCAAAAATAATGGTGACTTCATCATTCTCCGTCGGGAAAGCCGGAGTAGTGGTTACTATTTGCGCTTGCATGGCTAAAACAGCTAACAAACAAATAGAAAAAGCGTAGAGTCTTTTCATTCGGTATCAATTTATTAGTTAATGGTTCAAAAGTACAGTAGTTATCCCAAATTATCAAGTGCTTGAAACAGAAGCAAGAGAAGAAGTAGTGCAAACGGTTGCATGAGCCAAAGCATATATTCCTTTTATGAATATAAAGCAAAATATATCAGATTTTGTTTTAAGTAACTTGAGCAGCCTAAAAAACAAGCTAAACCCTCTTCCTCATATTAAAAATGAGAAAGAGGGCTTAATTTAAATTCTAAACTAGAATCACTTAAAAACTCCTGTACCGTCAGTGAAATTCAAATAAGCTTTCTGACCTTCTGAAACGCTTACCCGTTCCTGGTCGCCACCGTTGCCTCGATAAACAATCTTTCCATCGAGAACGATGAATTCCGCTTTCCACCAATCATAGCCACCAAAACTGACACACATACGCACTTCTTTATTTGTCATGAATGCAGGAGATACAAATTCCCCATCCTTTGTTTCCGGAATAACAAACTTTCCCGTTTCATCAACACTCCATCCTGCAGGAGCCGTATCCCCTATCAAATAAACATTCGGAACCAACACATTAACTATACGTTCCACACCATTAACAACATGAAGCAGATACCAACCGGCGTTCTTAACTTCTAAATTATTATCAGCATCAGCAACCAAACCTGCACCGGCCTCATCATTCACCGTTGCCTGACCACCGAAATCATTTCCCCAGCCAGCCTGCGGAGCAAACTTAATCTTTTCGCCAACACTCAAATATACAATCGTCCAATAATCAGTACCTGTACCATTTACCGGAGTAAGTTGTTTCCATACACCACCCCAAGAGTATTCACTGCCCGTCATATAAAGTTCCGTAGGAGCTTCCGTAATTTCATAAGTATAATCCATCATATTAATGGTCATATTATACTTACCGGCTTTCGCAATCTTTCCTGCACCGGCACCCTCATTCACGAGTTGACCGCTCATAGCATCATCTCCATCCACTTTAGGACCTACAACTCCAGGATTTGCAAAAAAATCACCTGCATCAATATTCTTTTGAGGAATGATTTTCCAATACTGATCATCAACTGTTGTAGTAAAGGAGATGGTAAACACAGGATCATCATAAACATTCACATCACTATGAGTGAATTTTACCATACTCGCTTCATTCCATCCAACCATATCACCAACAAGATAATACGATTCTGAGATATCAGGTTTAATAAGCGTTACTTGTACTTCTACCTGATTGGAACTTACACAAAAAGCCTGTTCAGCTTGTTTAATGTATGCCATTACAGTTACAGCCAATTTACGTGCAATCGGATTCTTACCATAATAGCTTTCTACTGCACTCACAACTTCTTTAGTAGATACATTTCCTGAAGCATCAGTTGCCAAGATAGTTTTTCCCTGTGCGACTCCATTCTCATCTATTTTGCTCAGTACAGCTTCATAAGCAGTAACTTCCATACCTTCCGGAGCATCTACCGACGCAGTAAAAAGCTGAATAGTTTCAGTGGTAACATTCTCCATTTCAATGCCCGCAGCAGGTGTAATATTCACGTTTATATTTTTAGCTTCCTCCGCATCAAAACCTTGAGGAGCTGCCCAGTCATCATAATCACCCTTACAACCGCTAAGAAACGCGGTTGTAAGAACTATACCATATATGAATGATTTTCTCATACTAATCAAATTATTTATTTATGCATTATTATTTATTGTAAAAATGATAGTAACCGGTAATATCATTAAAGATGACTCGATAATCGCCAGCCTCTACAGGAATATTAGCACCGCCGCCAACACCCCAACCAAACGGGAACTTATCACCGCCCCAATTAGGATTCCAACTGCTATCAACGAGGAACTTCATTCCTGTATTTTCAGTTATACTCATATCATACATCCATACATGTGGACGAGCACCCGCATAAGTATCTACCGGAGACATGTGCACAGCTCCATCACCCCAATTCGTAAAGTCACCTGCAATCATCATCTGCTGGTACTCTGCCGGGTCCTTATCAAGAGCAGTAAATGTCAAAGTGTTTGTATAACAATCAAGATCAATTCGATAGTAGCCTGCCGAAGGAACTTTAAAATCCGCACCTTCACCAGTATCATCTTTCAGACGAGGTTGGTTAATATCTCCATCAACACCACCCCATTGATCAGCCCACTCACCGGGAACACGAATAATCTTGAAGCCAAGCTCGGGTGTGAAATAACCTGTATAAGTAAGAGGACCTTTACCCGTTGCCTCATCAAACTTACCACCTTCTACTGGAGACATCGGATAAACAGAAACACCGATTTCCGATCCCCATGCACCATCTCCTACACAAGCACCGATAAGATACCACAATTCTGTATCCGCAGCAACCAATGCCTGGAAGAAAGGTTTAACTTTCATTGTTATACTATTTGAATAAGTATTTTGGCCTGAATTCAGAACACCATTAAGACGTACATATACATCCAAATTATCCGGTATTTGTTCTTCTGCTGTATATCCACCTATCTTCATAATGGCTCTATTGAAATCTTTAGCCACAACATCAAATTTAGCCTTCGTACTATAACTTTCCAATTGTACAAATTTTGGATTGCCTACAATTTCACCATTCTCATCAAGCACATTTTCCCATTCATCAGTTAATGAAAGTTGCGGATAATAGCTTACAGCAGCCGTATAACCAAAATTCGGTTGTTTACATGACAGTTCAATCCCCTCACAATTAGCTAAATCATACACATTACCAGCTAATGCAGGTGTATTCAGCACAAAACTATCAGGTACCGTCAAGGTAGGATTGGAGTCTCTGTCATCTTCACACGATGTAAAACCCATAAGAGCAACACCTGCCAACAAAGATGCAATAATATATTTTTTCATATTCCTTGTTTTCATTTAGAGATTAATAACCTGTATTCTGTTTCAGATTTTTATTATTCGAGATTTCATTTACCGGTAAAGGGAAAATACTCATATAAGAGGGGAATTGATTACCCTCATAAACTCCTCCCATCCATTCCCACTTATAGCTGGACTGTCCGGCAAATTTACCAAAGCGAATAAGATCGGTACGCCGACGTCCTTCAAGCCAGAACTCACGGCTCCATTCATCACAGATATCATCCAATGTATAAGTACTTTTTACAGGAGCATGTGCACGGGTGCGCAATTCATCTATTTTTGCTTTGGCATTACTATTACCAGTAGCACCATTCTTACGAACTGAAGCTTCCGCATAAGTCAAATACGCCTCAGCTATACGCATAACAGGTAAATCCGTATTGACAAACTCAATAACAGCATTGTTACTTCCATCAGAATTAACATTGCGGAACTTCACACAGCTATACCCCAAATTTTCATCAGTGCCTTCATCGGAAACAGAAATATCCATTCCTTTATTGAAGAACAATGCACGATCATCATTAGCAGCAGTAATCATATCCTGCAATGTTGCAGCTTCAGCAGGCTTAGTAGCAAAAAACTTATCAATAAGTTGCTTACGCAGACGAATACATTTACCCCAATTGTTATCAGCACCTGAAGGAGCATAATTGTCTGTCGGCACTTTATTAGAGTAAGAAGCTTGAATAAGGAAATTGGTTCCTTCATAACTTTTGGTAGTTTCACCATCAGTAAGGCCTACCAATAAGTTCTCATATTGTGCCCCATTACGATTATTATCGGCCAAGAACAACATTTGATAACCTGTATATTTCTCACCAGTTACCGGATTAGTAGCTCCCGTTGTATTAAGATGATAATATCCATTATTAATAACCTTTTCAGCATAAGTCATGGCATCATCCCAGCGAGGTGTACTTGTATAGACTTCTGCATTTAAATAAATACGTGCCAATAGGTTCCAAGCAGCTACACGGTCAGCGCGACCGTAAGTGTTTTTACCAGGTTCCGCCATCAAATCAGCACATTCTTTTAATTCTTTCTCAACATATTCAAAGAACTGGCTTCTTGTATAACCTACAGCCATTTCAGCAGACACGGCTTCAGTAAAGGCCGCATTTCCATACAAGTCCATAACAAGTGCATAGTTATAAGCACGTATAAAACGTACTTCTGCATTACGCATCTCTTGGTCTGCCGCATTACCCTCTTGACTCAAATAGAAGTTACAAAGCGTAATTGTAAAATACAGACGATAATAAAGAGCTGCAGAAAATACGCAACTTTCCCCCCATGAGTTGTGAAGCAATTCCGGTATACCAGCATCTGTTGCCCATACCCAATGTGCTTCGTCAGCGGTAAATTCGTTGAGATACCACTGAGAGCGGAACATACCTGAACGTCCTTCATCAACATCATCAATGTCACCATTGCCATTAGGTCCTGATTGCCCTGTCAGACTAAAACTAGCATAAATTTTGTTGAAGACGGCATCATTATCGAACTCCATCGTTTGCTGCGGATTAATTGGACTGACATCCAAGTCGCCTATACAAGAACTAAAGTTCAATGTTAGCGCAAGTGCCGCAGCAGGTATTATTGATTTCAGTATTTTTGTTTTCATGTTATTTTTCTATAATATGGTTTAGAAATTAAGACTTACACCAAATACACCAGTGAATGGACGGGGGTAAATATTTCCATCATAGCCACCATTGATTTCCGGATCAATACCCTTGTATTTAGAGATTGTAAAGACATTCTGAGCTGTAAGATAAGCACGACCACTAATTTTCATTCCAAACAAATTCTCAAAGCTATATCCCAAAGTAATATTATCGCACTTCAAGAATGAAGCGTTCTGAATGAAGTAGTCAGACAAAGCATCTTCCGTAGAAATATAACTCCAATCTTTAGCCATGGTCATATTAGTTACATTGTGCCATGTATTGCCATTAAATAAACGTTCTACAGAAATATTCGAGCGCCCGGCTTCCACACCGTTATAAGCATAATTGCCAAGACTTGCACGAAGAGAAAATCCGAAGTCCCAATTCTTGTAAATCAATTTAGACGTCATACCCATTATCACATCAGCATCAGCTTTTTTATAGAAATAACGGTCTGCCGAGTTGATAGTACCATCTCCATTACGATCTACAAACTGCCCCTCAATAGGTTGGCCATTCTGGTCATAAACCTGTTGATAAGTATAGAAGGCTGATACCGGATGTCCCACAGCCCAAGCTTTAATACCATCTGAACCAGAATCACCTACTGCAAGACCTCCATGCAGGATTTTATAATCAGCATCATCACTTGCTAACAGTTTATCAATCTTATTGTCATTATAAGTTATATTATAACCCAATTCCCAACGCCAATCTTTCGTTTGGATAGGCCGATAAGTGAACGACAATTCGACACCTTGATTATGTAACTCACCAATATTACTTGTAACCTTATTCTTAAAGTTAGAACCTGCAGCAACAGCCACTGTATTGATAAGGTCAGTAGTCTTTCTGTAATAATAATCTAAATTCACAGTAAAACGATCATTTAAAAGACTCAAATCAATACCAGCATTGTAGGTAGTAGTCTTTTCCCAAGTCAGGGCGGCATTATAAGCATCAGGACGGTAAGTCATACCATTGCCTACAATTGGATAATATGCCCCCAAACCATTAGTCGTATAAGAAGCAAAATAAGTGTAATCGCCAATACCTTCCTGCTGACCAGTTTTACCCCAACCTAAACGAAGTTTCAAATCAGAAACGACTTTAGAATCTTTGAGGAAAGCTTCTTCATTGATTTTCCATGCAGCCGCAACAGAAGGGAACAATCCCCAACGATTGTCTTTATGGAAACGTGAAGAACCATCATTACGCAGCGTAACAGTCAGCAAGTAACGATCCAGTAGCGAATAGTTCAAACGACCAAAGAAAGATACCAAATAATTCTCAGTTTTATAGAGAGTATTTTCTGATGGGTCTTTTATTTCACCTGGATGTTCCTTATTGGTATCAGGATAAGTACCGTAATAGTAATAATCAGTTTCCTTATGGAAATGCTGCCATTCATACCCCCCCATTACATCGAAATGATGATTCTTACCGAAATCCTTAGTGTATTGGGCATACATATTCAGTGAGAGATTATAAGTATCCTGAGTATTCCAGCCCTGACTGCCATAATAATAATTGTCGTAATTATAACGGCTATAATATTTGTCACTCTTACCACTCTTCAAGTCCATACCGGCATTCACATGCAAATGGAGATCTTCAAGACCATGAATTTTATAATCCAACTCAATATTTCCAGTCAGCTCCTTACCTTTACCCTTATCTGAAGTTGTATTCAAATAAGCCATAGGATTACGCGTAGACAGAGAGTTAATAGAATATTTCCATTCATCATCACCACGATCTACAGGTGAACTGTATTGGAAATACCCACCAAAGTTTTTGTTGTAGAATTCACTGTCAATCATAACAGGTTTTGTTGGGTCCATTTCACTGGCCGCACCAATAGCACTGGTGTTAGCATACGTTGTATTAGAATACATTCCTTTGGCATTAAAATTCACAGTCAAATGATCGTTCAAGAAAGTAGGATTCAAACTCACACTAGCAGTATAACGCTCAAAGTCTGAGGTTTTAAGAATACCTTGCTGTTTTGTATAACCCAAAGAAACACGATAAGGAAGATTCTTATAAGCACCGGTCAACGTGATGTTATGGTCGGTAGCAATGGCTGTGCGGTAAATTTCATCTTGCCAATCTGTATCAGCAAAAAGGTGTTGAGCTCCATCAGCTGGTGTTCCGTCAGCATTATATGCACTCCAGTAACCCATATTCTTATAATACTCACTGGCTTCCCAGTCAGCACCTTCCAATCCACTCTTGTTCTTTATAAAGTTCATGAATTCATTAGCACTCAGCACATCCAACTTATTAGTAACAGTACTCACCGACACATTTCCATTATAAGAAATAGTCGGCTTCATATTTTTGCGTCCTTTCTTAGTGGTAATAATAATCACACCATTAGAAGCACGGCTACCATAGATTGCTGTAGCAGATGCGTCTTTCAACACTGTAAAGCTTTCAATATCATTAGGATTTACAAGGTTTAAAGGGTTGGACATACCTTGCATACCGTAATTATCCATAGCCAGACCATCTATTACAATTAACGGATCATTGCTGGCATTCAATGATGAACCACCACGAATACGAATTGAAGCTCCGCCACCCGGTTCACCACCACTGTTCTGAACATTAACACCAGCAATCTTACCAGTAATCATGTCTTGCGCACTAACCTGCAAACCTTTGTTCATTTCATCAGGTTTGATAGCTGTCACCGATCCAGTCAAATCGTTTTTCTTAGCGCGACCATAACCAATTACGACAACTTCACTCAACAACTCGGCATCGTCCTTCAAGGTAATAATTACCGAAGGAGCTGCAGCCACTTCCTGCGTCTGATATCCAATGAAAGAAACCACCAGTGTTGCCCCTTTGGGAACACTCAGTGTAAAATTACCGTCAAGGTCGGTGATTGTACCATTCGAGGTATTACCTTTTTCCACGACATTAGCGCCAATCACCTCACCCATGGCATCCTTTACATGCCCTTTCACGGTGATGTTCTGTGCATAAACGCTAACAGACAAGAATAACCCCATCAATAGGGGAAGAATCATTCGATAGATTCTAAGATTAACTTGCTTCATGCATTTAAAAAATTAAAGTTAACAATATTAATTACCTATATTATATATTCGAAATTATCTTTCGATTGCTTTTTTGCTTTTAAGGTATCTATAACACGACGCAACAAAAATATGCTTTATTAAAATATTAAAATATAAGAAAGATGAGAAATATGCAATAGCAACAGTGCAAACGATTGCAGGAAATTGCGCGTTACACAAGAAAAGAATTAGTCTTTGAGATAGACAAATACATAATCATTTTCAAGGAACAAAGAATTACCAAATATCAAAACAACAATAGAAACGCTTATTTTACATCCATAATGGTAGCCCATTCCCTATTTTCATAACATACCTCATTTTGTAAATCCGCAAACCAGCACATTCTTCGAATAAATTAAGAATAAGAATGCACTAATACTGCATATTATTGCAGTTTTGATCGCTATTTATACAGAAAAGGGTTACTACTTACAGGTGATAAGGTTACTACTTACAGGTAAAAGAGTTACTACTTACAAACAAAAGGGTTACTACTTACAGCCAATACACTTATTTGCATCACGTCTCTCACCTATAAGAGCTATTTTCCATAAATATTTCATTCTAAAACGAATGTAATCATTTCGCTATTCAACTATTAATCTGACATTTGTTTCTTTTCATTGTCATATTTCCAACTCTATAGGTCTACGACCAAAAATAGCGCAGTCTCAGCTAACCTAAAATACAATTTGTCACAATGACAATTAGCTATATCCTTGTCCTCACTAATTCAGCCTCCTATATAAAGCAGCCATTATGGGTCGTACATATCCCATCCCTGTCGCACATTTGTTATAATCACAAATGAGAGGACAGGAATGGAAAATCTTCTTAAATCAATACCTTATCACTTTGAAGAATAAAGTGTAAGTTTACCGGACTTTACCCCTTTGGCTTTAGCTTCAAATACTATCTCACCGGCTTGCTCGGCAGTCTGAACAATTGCCGTCAACTGACCGCTGAAAGCAGGCATCTTCGGCAAGTGGAACAAATCGAGTGAAGTAGCATCTCCATTAGCTGCAGCACGATAATGACCCGCACCTTTCACCGTAAAGTTAACAAGACGACTATCCGAAGGACAGAGGTTTCCATCCTTATCAACTACGCGAACTGTAATATAGGCTAAGTCTTTGCCATCGGCAGTAAGTTGTAAACGATCAGCTACCACTTCCAGGTGATGAGGTCTACCGGCAGTACGGACCACTTTCTCCTCTGCTATTTTACCTGAAGCATCATAAGCTACGACTTTCACTTCACCCGGCTCATAAGGAACATCCATCCACATCAAACGGTAACGACGTTGGAGAGCAAGCGCATCTTTGCCTTGAATAGCTTTACTTTCTTCGGCTGTCAGTTTATACTGTTTACCATAACTTTTCCCATTAACGAAAAGTTCAGCAGTCGGATAGTTTGTGTAGACGAAGACAGGAATATTCTCTCCTTCCCTACCCGGCCATGTCCAGTGAGGAAGTACATGGAGTGTATTCACATTCTTATTCCAAAGACTACGGTACAGATAGTAACGGTCTTTAGGGAGGCTGGCAAGGTCGATGATACCAAACAGCGAACTATGACTCGGCCATGCATCCGTATCATAAGGAGAAGGCTCACCCAGATAGTCGAATCCTGTCCAAACGAATTGGCCGATAGTCCAGTCATAATCATCTGCTAAAGCAAAATCCTCATCGGGAACATTAGACCAGGCACAATGCTCCAAGTCATATCCGGAAGACTGGTGATCATCGTATTTCGCATCCCCGCGTTTCTCTACAGGGAATTTATATACGCCACGGGAACTAACGGTAGAAGAAGTTTCGGAACCAAGCACTATATTCTGCGGTAGCAGTTCATAAGCTTCCAGATAACGGTGTGCACGATAATTAAAACCAGGTACATCAATCATTGCTGCAAAACCATTCTTCAAAACACAGGAAACCTGATCCATCCCACAAGTAACAGGACGTGTCGGGTCTTCACGATGACAGATATCCTGCAAGAAAGAAGCAACTTTATAGCCAACAGGACTACATTGAGTAGGAACTTCATTACCGATGCTCCACATCACTACACAAGGATTGTTGCGGAACTGATGCAGCATATTTATCATATCACATTCTGCCCACTCGTTGAAATAGCGGTGATAGCCATTCTCACATTTGGCAATGTCCCATTCGTCGAAAGGTTCCACCATCATCATAAAGCCCATTTCATCACAGAGTTGCACTAACTCCGGCGCAGGCATATTGTGAGCGGTACGAATGGCATCGCAACCCATATCTTTCAACAGTGTGAGTTGGCGACGTAATGCAGCAACATTGATGGCAGCACCCAACGGACCGAGATCGTGATGATTACATACCCCCTGGAACTTACGGTGCTTACCATTCAGGAAGAATCCTTTGTCGGCAATGATTTCTATGCTACGGATACCGAAACGAGTAGTATATTCATCCGTTTGTTTGCCATCGGCATAGACTTTGGAAACAGCCTTATATAAATAAGGTGTCTCCGGCGACCACAAGCAAGGAGCATTCACCAGGAAGTTTTGTTCAAAAGGTTGACCATGATTAATCTTACGGGTATTATCCTTCATTGCAACAACTTTCCCGTCGGGAGAGATAATTTCTGTTACGATACGGAGATCTTTTCCTTCATCATTAGCAATAGTCGTCAACAGACGTACTGAGGCATACTCATCAGAAACATGAGGAGTAGTCAGCTGAGTACCCCATACAGGAACATGTACTTTATCGGTACTCACTACACGTACATTGCGATAAAGCCCAGCACCGGGATACCAACGGGAAGATTGAGGCTTATTCTCCAGACGCACAGCAAGGGTATTGTTTTTACCATCTTTATTCAGAAGTCCGGTGACATCGCAATGGAAAGAATTATAACCGAATGGCCAGAAACATGCTTCTTGCCCATTAACGTATATACGGGCTTCACTCATTGCACCATCAAAGACAAGTGTCGTCTGCTGATTAGCGGGAGCATCGAACGTAGTACGATACCAACCTATTCCTACGTAAGGGAGTCCACCTGTACGTCCAGTCTTGACAGAAGCCTTCTTTTCGAAGTTCTGCGTTACTGCTACTTCCTGCAAGTCGTTGCTGCGATCGAAAGGACCGAAGATGGCCCAGTCATGAGGTACGGTTACGGTTTCCCATTTACGGTCATCAAATTCAGGCTTCATGGCTTCCGCTACTTCACCTTTCGTAAACTTCCAGTTCTTCTCCAACAGTGTTTCTATACGCTGAGCTTTTGCTATCAAAGAGAAAAGAATACAGCAGGAGAAAGAGATGAATAGTATCTTCTTCATTTTCAATCAAAGTATTTAATTAATGTTATCTAAAAGCATCCATTATAACAGTAGGATAGCCACCTTCTGTAAATGCTCCCAACCTATATTGACTCGGCCTGCACTCCGGTTCCCAATAGAACACTCCTTTACAACGACCGTTGGTATTTTCCTTGCACTCCTTCAAGATACGGGCAAGTTGCCTCTTTCCCTCGTTTAAAACAGAGGTACTTGCCAACTTACCATTGTCATCGGCGCACTCCATACCGGTTTCTACCACCATTACATCACAATTGTACTTGGTACTCAAAGCTTTGATGTTGCTGATGCAGTCCGTAATGACAGCATCGGCAGATGAATAGCCTTCTTTGGCATCACGCGACCAATAAGGGTAAAGCGACATACCTATCATATCCCACTTGCCGCCGTTCTTCTTCAATTCATCGAAGAACCAAGTGAACAAACCGCTGTCCCATCCATTGTCCAAGTGAACAATCACAATAGCATCGGGAAAAACCGACTTCACAGCATCGTATCCGGTAGTGACGAAAACACCAAGGTTGGCCCAATTCATAGGATATACCACTTTGTCGGTAGCACTTGCCGGTGCATCTTTCAAATCCTTCTCCGTCACATTATAAGATGCACCGCTCAAAGCCACGTCTTCATCCCACAACATGCCCGGACGAATTTCATTCCCCACTTGCACCCATTTAGGAATAACCCCTATCTCCTTCAAGGCCTGAAGCACACTCACCGTATGGTCTTTAATGGCACTTTTCAAATTTCCCAGATTCTTTCCTACCCATAACGCAGGTTTGTTTTGCTGGGCAGGGTCGGCCCACCAATCACTGTAATGAAAGTCTATCATTACATCCATCCCCAACTCTTTGGCTCTTTTGGCCTTCTCCACCACATCGGCAGTGTTACACCAATTGCCATGTTTGCTCGGGTCTACCCATACGCGAATACGGATGGCATTAAGTCCCAGTTCCTTCATCAGAGCCGTACACTCACGCTGCTCACCTTTGGCATTATAAAAGTGGTAACCTTTGGATTCGTATTCGGTGACCCACCCTATGTCAGCACCTTTGGCAAATTCCACCTCTGTAGTTCCATCGTCACCGTCGGGATCGACCTCCGGTGCAGGAATTGTTTCGTTATTACTGCTACACGCTATTATAGCAAAAGCAATACCCAAAAAGAAAGACAAAAATTTCATGTGTTTCATGGCAAATATAGTTATCAATGATACAAATATAATGAATAAAAGCATAATCATTCAAGCCAGATACTTCCTATCTCTATTTCCGCTATCTTTTCAGCAACTCCGTCAAAGGAGAGTTCAAGAGTTTCAATCCCCTCTACTCTGAAAGGTATTTCAGTCTGCGGACGGAAATAATGATCAAGGAAGACAGGATAGGCGTGGGGAAGTAAAGCGGTATTCGTTTGTTTTAAATCCTGCAAGGGTACACGAATGATACCATCAGCCGTAGCGGTACACGAAGCAAGATAGGTATATCCGTCAGAAGTAATGAAGCCGGCTTTTAGTCCTTCGGGAATCTTCTTTACATGGATGCACAAGGTACGGCAGGAAGCCAGTCGCTCAGGGCGTCCGTCGATATCACCCTTAATGTAGCAACGAAGAACAAAGACGGGTGCCTTATCTTTAGACTCGAAGGTGATGCGCAGGGTAGGCTTCTCTGTCGGTGCATTTTGTATTAACTGGCGGTTCGTACGGCTCCATTCGGGCATAGTATATGTTTCCAATTTACTATCAGCATCCACTATTTCCAGCAGAGACAGTGATTTTTTAGGAGCGACTACATTGGTTTCCCACAGGGTAGCCGAAGTATAGTCCCAATCCAGCGGACTCCCGGCTACTCCCGAAGGAAACGTTTGTCGCTTATCGCCTTGACAAACGACGATGTTATACCTAAAACAACCCTCTTTTATCTCTGTAGCAGGTATGGTAACACGGTAAGTGTAACCGTCTGCATGATTCATTTTCAGATAAGGATTCTTTTCATTCCAGAAAGATATCTTATCTGTGTAGATAATAACGGAATCAGGCATTTCATTACCCGCCACAATGGCCTCTATCTGTAAATCTTTACTAGCATCTACTGTCTTGGCAGGATAATGAGTAACAGTAAAACCTTTATTATCTGAAATGGATGGACGCACATATTCACCAAGAGTAATATTCTGCCAATGAGCATCAGCAGTCCATTTACCGGAAGCAGAAATACCTTCACGCTGTAGCAGATAGACACCTGGACGAAGGGTCGAAATCTTACCATTCGCAGCTTGTGTACTGAATGTATTTCCATTATTCAAGCCGTTCACCCGGAATTGCTTACCTAAATCAGGTAAATTCAGAGTCATATCCCATACACCGGAAACAATGCGCATTACTTCTTTATCCATAGAAGGCTTTGTAAACGGATCACTAATCTGTACGGCATCGGGCATTACTTCCAAACGCCAAACACCCTCTTCCAAACGATCCAGCCAATAAACTCCCGTACCTTCATAATTCACCACCGGAGATTTGCCACAACCTGCAATTGCGCGAAGCTGAGAAATATCTTTCGGACGGGTTTGAGTTGTATTGGAATAGTAGAATTTCTCTCCGTCATTCAGTTCGCTTAAATCCTGCACGTAGCTGACACGGAAATCATTGAATAATGTATCTGCCGGATAACTGCCAAAACTCTCTCCCCTGCCCACTTTCTGCGCCACTTCTGCGGCAATCATCAATCCGATAGCCTTATTCGGGGTGTATGCTACATTCAGGTAATGAGTCTGGTATTCGGTATTGTATGCCGCCATGTCGATAGGATCATAGGCAAACTGAGTAATCCACTGGAAACCGGCTGTACGGAAAGTACGTACAGTGGCCGGATACATATAGGAATAAAGAATATCAGCGGGATCAAATTCATAAACCATACGAGCCTTCTTTTTGAAACCTTTCAGATTGGAGAAAGAAATATCGTAACGGTCAACGAAAGGCAGGAAGTTCCCCTTACGGGTATGTCCGGATACAAGTCCAATGGGATACCATTGATAGGTAGTACCTTGTATGGCTGTAGAATAGTAAGCCTCTACCACATGCTGGTTATGGCTCACATTGTAGAATACCGGCTTACGGTTGCCTGCACGCTTTAGGGCGGACAGCATTTTATTTATATAATTACGCGTCTCAACAACAGTGCCCGGATGGCAAGGCTCGTTGTTTATTTCAAAGCCTACGATATAAGGATCGTCTTTGTAAGCATAACCTGTATAAGGATTCACGTGGCGTACAAGAGCAGCAATATACTTTTCCTGTCCAGCAATAGCTTCAGCATCGCTATGAACGGCACATTTATCATAATGAGATGAAAAGCCACCAGTGGGTTGGTTACGTTCCGGATAACCGTTACCAAAATTTGTCTGTGCCGTGATAACGGTACGGATACCACGTTCTTGTAATTTATGGATAAGGTAGTCCAATAGTTCCAGGTGCTCATTTTCCAGCAAGTTACCTTCTGCATCGGAAATCTCTACGTCCCAGATGTGAATACGGTAAGCATTCAGTCCCAGGCGTGCCATGTGATAGACATCACGGTCGATAGCCGTTTTACGGTCCACTCCCAAATAGCCCATCGCCCGGTAGGCATGTGCAAAAGGTAAGGTATAGTTCACACCAAAGAAAGAAGCTTCTTTCTTCGTGTCCGACCAACGCATGACGCCGCCGGCATCTACATAAATAGTAGGAACGCTTTTTTGTACTTTGTTCTGTGCCGGAGCAACTACTGCCAGCAAACAAGTAATCAAGATAAGAATGTGTCTCTGCATGTCATCAAATTCAAGTTGGTTTTTCTTGACGGCAAAAGTAATGGAGGGCGAATATTCATCAAAGCAGATATCGGACATAAAACAACACAAAAAGGACATTACCTGATTATCAACAATATACACACAACATTTATGAACAATAAGCACAACAACAGTCGGAAATTCTCAATCAAAAGACTACTACTTTTTCTCCATTTTCTTGTAATTATTAAGCATAAAAAAGTATCTTTGCCACATCCCTTTGCAAAAGATAAGATGAAAAGATACACTAACATACTAATTTTACTACTTCTTACAGGACTTTTTATTCCTGCCGGAGCACAAAACAACCCTTATAAGATCGATGACTCTTTATACCCCTTTTTTCAGCGTGCCACCAAATCACGAACTTATCCCCAAGGATTGCTTATCGCTGACACTCTTTATGCAGAAGCAACCAAAAAGAAAGACAAAAAAGCACAATGTTTGGCACTTACTATTCCGGTAAGTTTCTACTATAGTTCCGGTAATTATGAGAAACTGGAACAGGCAGCCACCAGATTAAAGGAAGAGGCACGCAAAAACAACTATCTGCAATATTACTATTCCGCATATACGAGCGAAATAAATTGGCTCCTTAACAACGGACATTCACTGCGTGCCCTGCACAAAGCCGAAGAAATGAAAGAACAGGCTTTCAAAGACCAGCACAACTACGGAATTTTTTCGTGTATTCGTACCTTGGGACACATCTACTATATGCGTCAGAATAGCGAAGTAGCAGCCGAGTACTACAAAAATGCTTTGGAATACATGCTGAAGCATTTGCCAGAACAAGATCCGTCATACCTTTATATGAACCTTGCTGAGTATTACCGAAAGAAAGACGAAGGTGAAGTTGCATTGGAATACAATGAGAAAGCGGTGAAAACATCTAAAACCAACGAGAGCCGGGTAGCAGCTCTAATGGACAAATGTCAGACTCTGTATAGCATGGACCGAATTGATGACTTTAACACTTGCTATGAAGAATGCCTGCAATTGGTCGAACAATATGGTGTTATCCGCAAATCAGCTTTGTTGCGTTTACGTATCTGCAAACTTGTTCTGGATAAAAAATACGATCAGGCATATATAGCCGCTGATTCAATAGGAAGCCCATTACAGATTTATCAGATACGCCACGGGTTATATCTGAAATCAGGAAACTATGAAAAAGCCTATATATATAATAAGTTGATTCACAGATATCAGGATTCAATCAATCGCCTGGTACAATCCGCAGACATCGCCGAACTGAATGCACAGATAGGCAACGAACGCATAAAACTGGATGCCAAGGCCCTGGAATATAAGAATGCAGCACTCAACTTGAGGAATACCCAACTGGAACTGGAGCGGACTAAGTCACAATCTGAACTGGAAAAGATAAATGCTGAGAACAGCAGATTGGTATTGAAGAACCGGAATCTGGAACTGGCACGTCTCAATGTAGAAGCGGAAAAACAGAAAGCCATCTTAAAAGAGCAGCAAAGCGCCTCTCAACATTACATCGTAACCCTCAGTCTTGTGCTCTCATTCTTGTTTCTTTTCACCTGCTTCCTAATATTCTACCTGTACAGACGTCGCAGAACAATGGCTATCCTACAGGAGAAAAACGAAGAACTCACCGTTGCGCGCGATCACGCCGAGGAGTCAGACCGGATGAAAAGCTTCTTTATACAAAACATGAGCCATGAGATACGTACGCCGCTCAATGCCATAGTCGGATTCTCACAAGTTTTATCCACTCCGGATATGGAAGTAGACGAAGAAGAAAAAGCTGAGTTCAGCATGCTCATCCAGCAGAATTCCGAGTTGCTGACTACGCTGATCAATGATGTCCTCGACCTTGCCAGTCTGGAAAGTGGTAAATACAGAATGCATTTGGCACCCCACCGTTGCAATGAATTATGCCAGGTAGCAATGGTTTCCGTAGTGCATCGTAATCCGAAAGAAGTGAAGTCTTATTTCACTTCCGATGTGCCGAATGACTTCTTGTTCGTAACGGATAAAGAACGCTTGCAACAGGTACTTATCAATTTCCTGACCAATGCGGAGAAACACACGGAACGGGGTGAGATTCACCTTCATTGCTCTCTTACGGAGAATCCGGGAAAGATAACCTTCTCCGTTGCAGATACCGGCCCGGGAATTCCGGCAGACCAGGCAGATTGCGTTTTTGACCGGTTCAGCAAGCTGGATGAATTTAAACAGGGCACAGGACTCGGATTGAATATCTGTTCCATCATTGCCGGACGCCTAAAAGGGGAAGTGAAACTGGATAAGAATTACACCGGAGGAGCACGCTTCCTGTTTATACTTCCACTGGACAGTATTCCTGATAAATAAAGTCCTGCTAAACAAAACTCACCACTCGTTGTTCTTTTCGAAACGATAACAATCTAATGAAGGAACAATGAAAAAGTTGACGTATTCTTTCTTGCTTCTGATGCTCCTGACATCAGTTCCGGCCCTGGCCGACTATGCGCCTGTCAATGTGCAGACAGCACTGAAAAAGATGTATCCTGCCGCCAAGGATGTTGCTTGGTCACGGGATGAGACTTACTATGTAGCGGACTTTATACAGAATGGTTTCGACACAAAGGTCTGGTTCAACTCCGAAGCACAATGGGAAATGAGACAGATTGACTGGGAAACGATGGATGAAGTGCCCAATGCCGTGTACAATGCTTTTGCAGCAAGCGAATATTCCGATGGAATGGTGCAGGAAGTCACCTTAGTTCAGTTTCCTAAACGAGAAGCGGTGGTTTCCGTAATTGTGGGAATGGCGAATACACAGACCAGATACCAGCTACTGTTCACTCTCGACGGCGGATTGGAGGATGAACGCAACGCAACCTATTTCAACAACCTGCTTGGTGCGGAAGTCTTCTTATAAAAGAGCCTCTCAGACATACTGCTTCGGCGTCACCCCAAACTCTGCCTGGAAGCATTTAGAGAAATAAGAATGATTGGAGAAACCAACCATATACATCACTTCGGCCACAGTAAACTTCTGCTGTTTCAGCAGCATAGCCGCCTTTTTCATGCGGATGGACTTAATGTATTCCACAGGTGTCATGCCCGTCAGTTGCTTTATCTTGCGATACATCTGCTTGTTATTGATATCGGTCCATTCGCAAAGGGCATTCACATTCAGTTCGGAGTCCGAGATATGTTCTTCAATCAAATGAATCACGCTTGCCAGAAACTTCTCATCATAAGAAACCGCCTCTATCTCCTTCGGAGTGGAAAGAACTTCCATACGGGCTTTCACCTCATACGTCTCCCGGCTATGTAATAACTGCTCCACGCGCGAAAGTAAAATATCCGGTTCAAAGGGTTTAGGAATGAAAGCATCTATATGTAACTGGATACTTTCAAGCTCTGTTTCCTTATCGCTTTTCGCTGTCAGCAAGATAATGGGAATAGTGGATGTGGGAATATTCTTCTTGATATGACGCACCATTTCAAGCCCATCCATTACGGGCATCATGACATCAGCTATAATCAGATCGGGCATTAATTCCATAGTGAGTTCCATACCTATCTTACCATTTTCCGCCAAACGGCAACGATATTTGGTATGCAGTATCTGATAAATAAACTCTGAAACCTCCGGAGTATCATCCACAATCAGAAGCAATGGGGCATCCGAAGTGGGCATACCTGTATCTGGAACCACAACTTCAACTCCGGCAGCGACAGGTTCGATATCAGAAGAAACAGTTTCCGGAGAAACCTCTACGGCAGACTGTTCCATAGCAATCACCGGAAGGGTCAGCGTAATGACAGTACCTTTATTCTCTTCAGAAGAAAGCAGGACATTACCGCCGTGCAGTTCCGTATAAGTCTTTACCAAATATAGTCCGATACCCGTTCCCTCCTTTTTGCCTGCCGTCTTGGGAGACTGGAAGAAACGCTGGAAGACATACGGCTGATCCTGACGGGGAACACCGATACCAGTATCGGATACAGAGATATGCACTTCTTTATCAGAAGCCTGTAAACGAAGCGTTATCTCACCCTCTTCCGGAGTATACTTCACGGCATTAGACAAAAGGTTATCCAAGATAGATTCCAGTTTTATGGCATCCATCTGTATGTATATCTTTTCACGGTCGGTATGGAAATGGAAAGTTAGCTTCTTCTCTTTCGCCTTCTCCTCTGCATACAAGGTGAACAAGCCATGCGCAAAAGATACCAGTTCGATTTGAGAAAGTATCAGTAATGTATTGTTTCCACTATCCACCCGGTTAAAGTCCAGCCCCTGATGAATAAGTGAATTCAGCTTCATGGCATTTCGATGTACCTGCTCCAGTTGTTTCTTCTCCTGCTGATCCTTGATGCCGGGCAGCAACTTGCTTATAGGGGCGATAATCAAGCTCAACGGAGTTTTCAAGTCATGGGAAAGATTGGTGAAGAACTCCATCTTCGCCTGCGATTGTTCCAGAATCTTCTCCTTCTCCATACGCTCCAGCTTCAAGCGGTTCTTAACGCGGAAGAAGTTGATGGTCCAGATCACCAGTACCAGACAGAGCAAAACATAGAGTACCTTGGCCCACAGAGTATAGTACCAGGGCGGAATGATATGAACCTCCAATGTATAAGCCAGGTCCGATGGTTTTCCATAAGCGTCCAACTTGCTCACCAGCAGACGATAGTCTCCATAACTCAGATTATTATAAGTGATACGGTTCGTATTCGCTTTCAGCAAGTTCCACTTACGATCCACACCTTCCAGACAATATACAAGTTTACTTTTCTCTTCAAGAGAATAAGGCAGATCGGAAAGTTCAAAGGCAAGATTATTCTGGTCATAAGCCAGTTCTATCCGTTGCGAGTAACGGATACTTTGTCCGGGCAATGAGGAAGTGCCGGGGCGTCCGATACCGGAATGTGAGACATCTGTTTGTGAGGCATTGGGATGATACTGTTGGTTATTGATGTAAATGGCAGTTAGGATAAGCGACTTTTCAGTGTGTTCTGCCAGCAGAGCTTCCGGTGAAGATATGGCAAAGCCATCTGCCGTACCCAAGTAAAATTCTCTGCTTGTCCGGTCGAAGAACATACTGGTGAAACGTTTATCGGTGATATTCAACCGACGGATTTCCAGCGTCTGCTGGTCTGCTACCCAGAAACCGTCGGTAGTAGAGATCCAGATGCGGCCGTCGGCTTCGGCCATAGAAAGCACTTCGTAATGATTATAGGCATCAAAGGGCAACATGCGGATACTGTCGTTTTCGGGAGTCACGCGCATCACTCCGCCGGGGAAACCTATCCAGATGTAGCCGTCTTCGGCACAAAGGATAAAGTTGGGAGTACGCTCGCCTTTCAGTTCACCGGCGGCAATATGGGTGACTTCGCCTGTACGGGGATTTATCTTTTCGATACTGTTAGGGCTGTTATAGAGCAGCGCCCATACATTCCCTTCCCGGTCAGGAATCATCTGGTTGATGAACATGCCGGACAGGCCGTTGTGGATGGAATAAGTCTTCTCCGCCATGTAGAGTCCGCCGGAAGAACGCATGAGTTTTTCCTTATCCACCACGAAGATGCCACCAAGACAGGTAGCTATCCAAAGTCGCCCGTCACGGTCTTCAAAAAGGCTATACGTCCAATTGGCGTTGTAGCGGCGGGTGCTGTCCACTATGTTATAATGTATAAACTGGCGTTTCGCCGGGTCGTAGCGGCTAATACTGCCATCCGTAGCCACCCAGAGTTGTTGTTCACGGTCTTCGTAAAGATGGCGTACCCGGTTGTGGGACAAAGGATATTTCCTGTCTCCCATCTTATACCAGGCAACGTCCTGTTCCCCATCCATAAGAGCGGTGAAGCGAATGAGGCCGTTGGTGCCACCAAACCAATAAGTTCCGTGCGCATCACGCAGCATGGAATAGAACTGGTTGCCCTCCCCTGTTCCGGTAATCTGCGAGATAGGGATGTGACGCAACACACTGTTATGGCGGGACATGGAGATGCCGTAATCCGTACCCAGCCAGACGTTATGCTCGCGGTCGGCAAAAATGGTCCAGATGATATTGTTAGAAAGGGACTGGAGGTTTCGGGAGTCATGAACAACGTGCAACAGGGGTTCGTCCTCCTGATAGACGTACAGACCATTATCGGTACCTACCAGCAATTGTCCGTTTCCGTCCAGTGCCAGAGATTTGACGGAGTTATCATGAAAAGCATCTATCCGCCGTGTATGCCCATCGGCAGGGGTGTATTTGAAAAGACATCCTTCTGTGCCTATCCAGATGCAACTGCGTGCGGTATCTTCCAGAAGTGAATTGACAAACTGGTTGCTTCTTCCCCCAGTGACGGGAAGGTTTATGGTTTCAAAGCGTCCGGTAGCGGGGATGTAGCGGCAACAGCCGTTGTACGTGCCAATGTAGAGGTTATCGTCCGAGGCGCGGATAATGGAATAAATGGTCTGATGCGGAAGTCCTTCGGTGATGGCGGAGAGCTGCCGGGTTTCAGGTGAGTAGGTGTAAAGACCGTTAAGTGTTCCCAGCCACAGCACGCCGTCACGCAATGCCAGTGTGCGTATGTCGGTCGGGAAGTCCGCTTCCGGTTCTTGGTAGGTGTCTGTCCGGTAATTATAAATCAGCAAGCCATTGTCCGCACCCATATAGAGATAAGTGCTGTCCACCACTTCACCGCAATAAATGCGCGTATTGCTGCGCTCACCGAAAGTGAAATGCGGTTGTGAGGAATAGCCGTCGTAACTGAACAGTCCTTTGTTGGAACCTATCCATATCAGTCCTTGCGTGTCTTGCAGGAAACAACTGATAACGGATGCTTCCGTCCCCAGACTGATATTATCAAACAGCCTGTAATCGGACTTCTGCCCTGCCAGAGTGCAAGGAAGCCAGATTTGTAACAGAATGAAAAGAAAAAGAACTGGTTTGTGCATATGCCGGGTTACGTTAAAGGTCCGGAGACTACTTGTCGCGCTGCGAGACATAATTCTTCAGGTAGTCGGCAATGTAGTCGAAGTAGGCTTGCCAATCAGCATCATGAGCGAGCTGGTTGGGGAATTCACTCTTTTCGTAGTTGCTGGAGTTGAAGATACTCAGCAAGTAAGTATAGAGTTGATCCTGAATCACTAAATTAGGAATGGTAAACTTGATTCTTCCTTGGTACATACCACTGATGGTAAGTATGCCGAAGTAATAAAGCAGGCTCACGAAGTTATCGGGATTGGTGATGTTAGTGGTAGAGAATCCTCTCTTCAAGTCTCCGACGATGAAACCTTGGCTCACGAGAGTCTGGATGACGGAGGCATCGTGGGCAAACTCCTTGTCCTTGCGGATGAGCATGCGCAGTTTCTCGTAGTCGATGCGGATGTTGTCTTCCACCATGTCTTCCGGAACATTACCGCACGAGATGTAATTCTTGACGAAGTAAAGCACCATGTTGGAGTTGTACATCGTGGTTTCACCGTAACATTCCTGCGCGAAGCAATAGTTATCGTACCACGGTTTCATTATATCTATCAGTTCGTCTACAGTGTGCTTGAAGGGGCTGTTCGTTGAATAATAGGTCAGCATTTCGCGCACTTCTTCTTCCGTAAATCCCATCATCTGATTGAATTTCGGCGTGAGGGAGTAGTTTGTTCCGATGTTGAAGCCACTGGTGAGGTCGTCCATCGTCACGGGACTTACTCCTGTAATGAAACAGCGCTTGATACTGGAATCCGTTCCCGCTTTCACCTTGTTGAAGAAAGCACGCAGGTAGCTTTCGCCATGTGTTTCGTTGGTGTAGCGATGCAGGCTTTCGGGGTCGGAAAGGATGGCGTTGGTGAAGTGGTCATACTCATCTATAAAAAGGTATATATCCTGTCCGGCGCGTTCGCACTCATGATAGAGGAAATCGAACTGGTTGACAGCTCCTTCTATTGCGTCCAACTTTTCTTTGGTGCCTTGCGGCAGAAGGTCGGCATAGACCTCGCAGAAGTAGTCAAAACAGATTTGGCAGTGCGCATCCAGTCCTTTGCGGTAGTTGTGTAGTTCACCGGTGATACCGGAAAAGTTGAGGTAGAGCACGAGATAAGTATTACGACTCGGCGTGGGGTGCTGGCCGATGTACAGATCGCCGAACAGTGCTTCGAACTTGTCGCGGGTGCGCACGTCGTAGTATTGCCTCAGCAGGTTCAGCGTCAGGCTCTTCCCGAAACGACGCGGACGGATGAAGAAGAAAAAGCGGTCTGCCTGTTCTATCAAAGGGATGAAACGGGTTTTATCCACATAATAATAATTGTCGAGGCGGATGTCGGCAAAGTTCATCATGCCGTAGGGAAGTCTCTTTCTGCCGGGTACTAAGTATTCTAATGGGTCCATATGCTGTCCTCCTACTGTTTTTGGGATATTTAATCCGTCGCTTTATGACGGGATAACGACACAAAGATAACAAAAGTTCTTATAAAGGGGGCATCTATAGCAGAGCAGCGTATTTACGTATCTGGTTCAAACGCTCCATAAGCGTTCTGTCGCTCATTGCTTGCTGCATGTTATATTTCAATTGCAATCGCATCAGTGAATCGGCAGGAACATCCAATGCAGCCTCAAACATCATGGCAGTGGCAGTGGTCAACGTGCGACGTCCATTCAAAAGGTCGTTGAGTACCTTGTAAGAAATGCCCATCTGTTCCGCCAGTTTCCGTTGTGAAATCTTGCGGTATTCTATTTCATCCTTCAGCACCTCGCCGGGATGGGTCGGGGTATATCCGAATCTTACAGTTGCCATATCTTTTATTTACTTATAATGATTAGACAATTCAATTATATTACACACGGTGATTACAATCTCAGAAACCACTTTAGTTGTCTTGAACTCTATACGATACTGATCGTTCACCCGAACCGATTCCAAGCCGGCTTTATCGCCAACAAGTACCTCGTAATGCAACGAATGGTATCTAAAAAGATCTTCTACTACTGCCACCGATTCCAACAGATCTATCGTCTTACGATATTTGGCAACGATTGGGGGCTGAAAACGATGCTTCTTATCAGAAGTCTTTCCCTTGAGATACAATTCCTCTAAATATTCTTTATCAAACTTTATCTCCATGCTTTGATTGTAGTCAACTGATGCAAAGTTAATGCAATTCTTTTAAAGTCCACAATATTTAAGGATTTTGTTTTAGAGTAACAAAAAAAACGATGTCAACCCAACGGATTTTCCTCTATGCCGCCATCGCCTCCTGAGGGACTATCGTCCACAGTATCGGAGGGGAGCTCAATCCACTCCAGCGTGCCACTGTCCACCAGCGCACGGGTGTAGGTGCCGCTGGAGGTCTTCTCCCGGTCGGGAGTGAACTCCACACGGACGGCTTTCACTTGTTTCTGAAAATCGAAATCCTTGAGGTCGGCCACGCCTACGGTATTGAGCGTGTAGCGGAAGTAGCCCAGCCCTTTGATGTGGACGGACTTTCCTTGTTTCATCTGGGTGTGCATCACGGGGGCTATGTCGCCCAGCACCGCCTGCACGTCGGAGTTACTGACGGTGGAGATGCGAGCCAGTTCCTTGGCTATGTCTTCGGTTTCTACGGGTTTGCCCTTGACGATGGCCTGGGGGTAATATACTTTCTTTGACTTGTTCTGTTGTTTTTTCCAAAATGCCATAATTGTAAGTTTTTTAAAGTGAATATATTGTTGCTGTATTATCCGCTCCGTCTCCTCCCGCCACTATTACTCCGGGCAGGTGAAACTTCCCAAAGGAGGAGGCTGAGCCTTGACTGTGCCGAAGTTAAACTTTGACGATGCCAATGTTGAACTTTGACCGCCTCAAAGTTTAACTTCGGGAAAAGGCTTATTCCGTGCCGGGAGAGGGAATGCCCCCGATGTCAATCATTGAAAGCCGATGCTTTTCCAAATCATGGGGCTAGCATTGGCCGCCACAGTCCATCCGTTACCGTTGGAGACTTTGGGGACGGCACTGCCATCCTCTTTCTTATCGACGTTCAGTACGAGGTCGCAATTGGCAGGATTAAATGCGTTATCTCCGGAATGAGTGCTTCTGTTGTGAAAAACAGCCTTGCGCTCTATACTGTTGGCATTATCTATACCAACGAAATCACCGGCTGCGGTGGCCTCTATCCGGGTAAGAGAGTTGCATCCCGTAACGATATAATTGTCGAACCGGTTGCACTTCGGTATTTTGAGCGTTTGCAGACTTGTACATCCGAAGAAAGCATCCCCGTCTATCACCGTCACATTATCCAGCGTGAGTTCCGCCAATGAAGTGCAGTTCTGAAATGCGTATTTATCAATTTGGACAACCTGCGAAAGATTCACCGTAGTCAGCGCAGAGCAGTTGCCAAAAGCATACTCTCCGATTACCCGCACGTCATCGGGCAACACCACCTCCTGCAAGGCGGTGCAATTAATAAAGGCGTTGTCGGGCAGTGTTGGCGTTGCACCCCAGCCCGTCACTCCGGTGAGGTCGCATTTCGTGATTTGTTTATTATCGGCAAATGTACCCCAGCCACCGCCCATTCCCGCCTTGGCAAGGTCGCCCTTGAGCTTGATTTCGGTGACGTCGGCATTGAGGATGGCTTGGATAGCGGCCTTTACTTCAACAGCAGAGGCATACTGGTCCATATCGATAGGTTCGTCGGGTACTACGTCTTTCAGTGTCACTTCTGCCACGTATACGTTTCCCGCTTCTATTGTGATAGTGGGCAGGGCGGCTACATACTTTTTCCCTTCGCTATCGGTGGCGGTTATGAACACCTCGGGTATTCTGTCGGGCACGAGGGCGGTATAGAAAACATTACCCGATGAGGTAAGGGAGAGGTTTTCTATTTTCTCCATGGATATTTCATTTTCAGAGTAGTAGGCGAGAGGAGGAACCGTCAGATCCACGTCTGCCGCACGAGACACATTGCTCAGTTGCAAGCCGGTGATGGTTACTCCGGCGGGTATTCCCTGTATAGTAAGTTTCAGCGCCGCCGTCAGGGGAAGGAAGCTGAAGCTGACGGTGGATTCTCCCTGATAGGTGGTCTTGGCAAAGATGGTGTGCTTTATGTTGCGCGGAGTTCCGTCACTTGTGATGTCGGGGATGCTCAAGCTTAGCCATTCCGGGATATACTCAGATATAGCCGGAACTACCGCGAGAGTAAAGTTCATGTCAGTCAAGCCGTGTTGGTAGCAGGCGTACAGTTCATCGCCCGTTTCTGTTCCCTCAGGCAAATTCCCGGTGAATTCGGTGTTTTTGCCATCCGGGCTGAGTGAACTTGCTTTTTGTTGAAGGGTGGATGACGCTTGTTTAGTCCTATTATAAAGGTATATCTTTTCGCCACTTGCCGCCCACTTCACTATGAGCTTTCCGTTGCCTTCCGCGTTGGTTTGGTCGTCGTATGTCAGGCGGGTATCCGCTCCCGTACCGGGCATGGCGGCGGTGACGGTTATCTGTTTTCCCGGGGCGTTGCCGTTATCGGGAGTTTCCATTGCCGGTTCGTCCTGGCTGCATCCTGCCGCCATTGTCAGGCAGAAGAGGATGGTGGGTATGATGATTTTCTTCATATAGCGCTTATTTTTCAATGGTGAGAATGTCGTTGATAAGGTCTTCCAGGTCACTGCCGGATGCGGCGCGGCCATAGCCGGTGGAACGGGTGCGGCCGGCGCTACTGCCCCAAGGTCTTTGCGGCATGTCGCCCAGACTACTTGCCATAATTCCCTCGCTTTCCATCCGTATCACTTCGATGGCGGGGGCGGTGTACTTTTGCTTTTCTGTTGGTTTCATACTCGTTGTCTCCTGTCTTTTGTATAATGAATACTGAATTGTTTGCCACGAAATTACCGCACAGACGTATTCATGCCAAATAATATCAATTATCTTTCGTTCAATCGAACGAAAGATAATTTCACCTATGCTGAAAAGCAGGAAAATCAATGAAAGATAGCCTGAAAAGGAAACTAAAACAGGCTCTTAATTCAAGCGGACTACAAGAATTGCTTACAATAGCATTTGGGAGTCATTCCCATTAGTTGCTTAAAGTCTCTGTTGAAATTGCTACTATTGTTGTAACCTACCATCTCACATACATCTTCTATACTATATTCGGGATGCTCGGCAAATAACCGGGATGCCTCGCGTATGCGTAGTTCCTTACGCCACGGACGGAAGTCGATGCCATAGCAACTTTTCATATATTGCCGGAAGAAAGCCTTGCTTGTCCCGAAAGAAGCAATCACCATACCGGAAGGAACATCGCTTTGGCAGTATTCTTTCTCATCTACGTATTTCTGCAACCTTTCTTTTAATGCCTGCCTCGCTTCGGACATCTCATCTTCCGCTATCGCATCTTCCGGTGTTGCATCCTCTGTTGTCTCTTCCGCCGTTTCTTCCTTCATATTTGTCTCTGATGCAACTGTCTCCGCCGAGACCGCACAAACATTCGCCTCTTGCGGTACGGACGCAATGACCGGGATTACAAATTTCATTCTATGGTAGTAGTTCACAAACCAAATCACCATGAAACTATAGAAAACCACATACAGGGGAACGAAGAATTTGTACCAACCGGGATTAAATATAATAAGTATAGCCATTACTCCGATAGCCAGTGCACTATAGAACCCGATCTTCACCCATGCCAAACGACTTTCCTCATCGTCGTCATAATAGTCTTCTACCTCTTGCACCGTTTTGCGGTAAGACGATATGAATTGCCTCGTATAGACAATCAGCTGAACGACATAAGCAATAAGACCCGCATAAAAAAACCATGAGAAATAATCCGTAAAGCAGAACAGGGAGACAAACAAGACAATACCCGCTACTGTGATACCTCCCGCCTGCCGGAATACCACACTCCATCTGACCGCATTGGGACGTATGAAAACCAACATGGACATCGTAAAAAGCAGAGACTGGAACGAAGCAACAAAAAGCGTACTGGCCGGTTCGATACGGCGGTCATACCCCGTCAGGCAACACATCGCACTGAGAAGTGAGAGCACAAAATAAGAAGGTACAAGAATATTACGGGCTTTTCGAAGTTTCGCCAATCCGCTTTCCGGCAATATCTTCGTAGTCGCCAACATAACTCCTAATATTGCAATAACAAAGGCGGAAGCACCCGTTAAAAACTCGTATGTCGTTTCATCCATGTGATAAGAGCGTTATAACGGCAAAATTAGTTCTTTTTACATTGTGTGCCAAATAATTAATCCTGAAAACTTCATCTTTTTATACCACCTATCTCCGCCTCCCAATGTAAACAGAAGGGAAATAAGACTTTCTACGGCTTTGCAAACGTTTGCACTATTCTATAATCCGATAATTCTCAACACAGAAGCTTATTCTCATCTATTCCGCTATTTTTGCAATCGGATTAGTTGGCTTTACGTTTTTCAGTTTGGCAGCTATCCCTGTTTAAGTAACCTTTGAATAAGAAGAACTGCACCTCAGCAATAAAAATAAGCAAGCTTATTTTGTACTGCCTCCGGTTTGCATTATCTTTGGCTGAAACAATTTATATACCATGAATAAACCGCAGATAACCATCAAGGATATTGCCCGGGCGTTGAACGTCTCGCCATCCACCGTGTCGAGGGCGCTGAAAGATAACCCGGACATCAGCCAGGAGACCCGTGACCTTATACATGCGTATGCCCGGGAACATAACTACAAACCCAACGTACTTGCCGTTAATCTTCGTGCCAGCCGTTCGAATACAATCGGTGTAATCGTGCCGCAACTGGTACACCACTTTTTCTCGTGTGTGCTGAGTGGCATTGAAAAGGCTGCCGCCGAAGCAGGATACAATATTCTGGTAGCCCAGAGCAACGAATCTTACGAACAGGAAGTGAAAATCGTACATTCATTCCTTGCCGCCCGCGTCTGTGGTGTGATTGCCTCACTGGCAAAAGATACTTCCCAATACGACCATTATCAGGACTTGCTGAATAACAATATCCCCATTGTATTCTACGACCGCATCTGCACCGGATTGAAAACGGAGCGGGTAGTAGTGGACGACTATGCCGGCTCTTTTGCCGCCGTGGAGTATATGATACAGACAGGTTGCAAGCGTATCCTGTTCTATGGAGCAGCCCCGCATCTGGAAATCACCAAGAACCGCCGGAATGGTTATCTGGACGCCATGAAGAAGTATAAAATTCCTGTGGACGACAGCATGATTATGCTGTGTGATACGCGTGAACGTGCCATAGCCATCACTCCGGATATTCTGGAAGGGCCCGGCCATCCGGATGGTTTCTTCGCCATCAACGACGAAACGGCCTCAGGAATTCTTTATGCCTGTAAGCTGGTTGGGAAGAAAGTACCCGATGAAGTATCGATCTGCGGATTTACCGATGGAGCCATTGCCCAAAGCACCGACCCGAAGCTGACAACCGTGGAACAGCATGGAGAAGAAGTAGGGAAAAGTGCTTTCAGCATTCTGATAGGCAAGCTGGAAGGGGGCGATGACAAGAGTAGCAACAAGATTGTGAGGACGAATCTTGTAGTGAGGGGGACGACGAAATAAGAAAAAGAAATGATAATTTAGCGGCGAGGGAATGGGTACGCGGACTACGCGGATAAGGCGGACGAACGCGGACTTTAATCTTTTAGACGCGGATGACACGGATTTTTAAAGCTGCGCTATACATACCGGCATATCACACCGAAGGAAAAAAGAATCCGCGTCATCCGTGTCATCCGCGTCTGAAAGATTACTTGCACGTCGAAGGAGAACCTTGCTCCAGCGCTACGCTGGTAAATTATCATTTATAAAACAGATTATAATATCTAATACCAAATATAAGAATGAAAGTAAAACCTGATTTGAGCTTTTGGAAGCTGTGGAATATCAGCTTCGGCTTTTTTGGCGTACAAATTGCATACGCCTTGCAGAGTGCGAACATCAGCCGTATTTTCGCGACATTGGGTGCAGACCCGCACAGTTTAAGTTATTTCTGGATATTGCCACCATTGGCAGGTATCATCGTGCAGCCCATCGTGGGCGCTGCAAGCGACAAGACGTGGACGCGCTTCGGGCGCCGTATTCCTTACCTCTTTGTCGGTTCACTGGTAGCCGTACTGGTAATGTGCCTGTTGCCCAATGCCGGTAGTTTCGGTATGGCAGTCAGCACGGCAATGATATTCGGACTGGTATCGTTGATGTTCCTGGATACATCAATCAATATGGCGATGCAGCCATTCAAAATGATGGTGGGCGACATGGTAAACGAAAAGCAAAAAGGACTTGCCTACTCTATCCAGAGTTTCCTGTGTAATGCCGGCAGCCTGGTAGGTTTCCTGTTTCCGTTCATCTTTACATGGATAGGCATCAGCAACATAGCTCCCCAAGGTGTAGTTCCCGACTCGGTTATCTATTCCTTCTATATCGGAGCAGCCATTCTGATACTCTGTGTAATCTATACCACAGTGAAAGTAAAGGAAATGCCACCCGCCGAATACGCTGAATACCACGGCATCACCGAAGAGGAAGAAAAAGAAAAGATCAATATGGTGAAGCTATTGGTGAAAGCACCGAAGGCTTTCTGGACAGTAGGTTTGGTTCAGTTCTTCTGTTGGTTTGCTTTCATGTTTATGTGGACGTATACCAATGGTAGTGTAGCTGCCAATGTATTCGATGCTCCTACAGTAGAAACCGCAGTGAACGGAGTCAGCAAAGTTATGCTGGATACCAAGAGTATTCAATATCAGGATGCTGCCGACTGGGTAGGCGTGTTGTTCGCCGTACAGGCTATCGGTTCTGTACTATGGGCTGTCTGCATCCCGCTGTTCAAGGATCGCAAACTGATCTATTCTCTCAGTCTGGTACTGGGTGGATTAGGTTTCATCTCTACCTATTTTGTTCATAATCAATATGTATTATTCATTTCCTTCTTACTGATCGGTTGCGCATGGGCCGCTATGCTGGCATTGCCTTTCACCATCCTGACCAACGCACTGAGCGGTGGACACATGGGAACTTACCTGGGCTTGTTCAACGGAACAATCTGTATTCCGCAGATTGTGGCTGCTTCACTTGGTGGAAGCATTCTTGCCCTGTTCACTCCCAAAGGTATGTTGCCTCCCGAAATCAATATGCTGGTTATGGCAGGTGTCATGCTGATTATTGGCGCCGTTTGTGTATATTTAATCAAAGAGACCAAAGGAGAACAAGCAAAAGCATAATCCTTGCGAAACTATATTCTGAAGGAAGTCTTCGTTGCTCTACGATAACAACCTCTTTCTTCTACGACCAACGCCCTGTTTCACTACGATGAATGGGGCGTTGCTCGTAGAGAAGTAGAGCACATTTTAACCCAAAAGTAAATTTTGTCTTCTTTTTTTCCTCTTTTTGCCGTTTATCCGTTAATTTGTTTATCTTTACGGCCATAATCACCAACGAAATACACGCCATGAAAAGATACCTTAAAACCGATGAATGGAATATTATTGAAGATAACTTTCACGCTGACAACCTGCGAATGTCCGAGAGTATATTCAGCCTGGGGAACGGACGCTTCGGACAACGGGGAAATTTTGAAGAGCCTTATTCAAGCGACTCGTATCGCGGTTCATTTGTAGCCGGTATCACTTTTCTGGATAAAACGCGTGTAGGCTGGTGGAAGAACGGCTTTCCTGCTTTCTACACCCGCATTCCCAATGCAGCGGATTGGGCACGCGTCAGCCTGCGTCTCATCGATGAAGAACTGGACCTGGCACAATGGGACGTAAATAGTTTCAATCGCCGTCTCGATATGAAAGCGGGTATCTCCTACCGCGATTTTGAAGTGACTTCTCCCAGGGGAAACCAAATACGGGTACATGTGGAGCATATCAACAACATGGCTCACCCCGATTTATGCCTGATAAAATACAGCGTCACCTCCATCAATTATACAGGAAGAATATCACTGATTCCCTCCCTGGATGCAATCATAGTCAATAAGGATGATGATCCGAACGAGAAGATATGGAATATCCTCCGTTCCGGCGTCACAAAGGATTGTGCTTATCTATGGACGCAAACCCGGCGGGAAGATGCACAAGTGTGCTATGCCATGACCTATCAGTTCTTCAAGAACGGCAAAGAAACCACCTCAAACCCGATACGCATTGAAAAGGAAAAACAAACCGGATTCAGTATCGGAGCAGATGTAAAACCTGGAGACAACGTGATGCTCATCAAATATACCGCCATAAATTCGTCGCTCTATGATGAACGTCAGGAATTGATAGAACATTCCATCGCCAAAGCCCGCCAGATTAAAATCGATGGCTGGGACAAGCTGGAAAACGATCACCGGCAAGCCTGGGCCAATATATGGAAGGAAATGGATGTGGTTATCGAAGGTGACCCGGAAGCACAACAAGGTATCCGGTACAACATCTTCCAACTATGCCAGACGTATCGTGGTGATGATCCGCGCCTGAATATCGGTCCGAAAGGATTCACTGGCGAAAAATACGGTGGAAACACATATTGGAACACAGAACTTTGTTGTGTACCGTTCTTCCTGCTTTCTACTCCGAGGGAGATTGTGAAGAACCTGTTGATATACCGTTATAACCAACTGCCGAAAGCGATAGAGAATGCCCGCAAACTGGGTTTCAAAGATGGTGCCGCACTGTTTCCGCAAGTCACTTACAGTGGTGAGGAATGCCACAGCGAATGGGAAATCACTTTTGAAGAAATACACCGCAACAATATCATCGTCTATGCCATTGCACAACATGCCGCAATTACAGGCAGCAAAGATTATATAGCCAAATACGGACTGGAAGTAATGATTGCCGTCTCCCGTTTCTGGAGCCAACGTGTATCTTTCTCCAAACCAAAACAGAAATATGTGATACTGGGTGTCACCGGACCGGATGAGTACGAGAACAACGTAGATAATAACTGGTACACCAATTACTCGTGTGCGCAGTGCCTGCAGATGACACTTAACTATCTTGAAATCATTGCCGGAGAATACCCCGACGAATATGCGCGTGTACGCCGTGTCACCAATCTCCGCCAACAAGAAGAGGCTGAATGCTGGCGCGACATCATCAACCGTATGTATCTGCCGGAAGATAAAGAACTGGGGATTTTTGTACAAAATGACGGTTTCCTGGATAAGGAACTGAACAGTACCAATGCCATTCCACCCGAAGAACGCCCCATCAATCAGCACTGGTCGTGGGATCGTATTCTTCGTTCATGCTACATCAAACAAAGCGATGTATTACTGGGATTATATCTGTATTACTTCAATTTCGACAAGGAAACTGTCCGCCGCAACTTTGATTTCTATGAAACAATGACGGTACATGAATCTTCACTTTCCCCGCACATACACTCCATTCTTGCCGCCCGCATCGGCGAAGTAGAAAAGGCTTACCAACTCTTTCTGCATGCCACCCGTCTCGACCTGGATGATTACAACAACGAAACTCATCAAGGACTGCATATCACCAGTATGCCGGGCAGCTGGCTTGCCATTGTACGAGGCTTTGCAGGGATGCAGATTCTGGAGGGCATACTCTCTTTCTTCCCAGTCATTCCAAAGAAGTGGAACAGTTACTCCTTCCAGATAAATTATCAGGGACGTACACTTCATATGCATGTAGGCAAAGAAATAAATATTTCACTTATTGCCGGAGAGGAACTGAACATACAAGTATATAAAAACGTTTATAAGCTCAAATTGGGCACCGATTTGTTGCTCAGGATAGAGGAGTAGAAGCCTGTATCATTAATAATGCGTAACAAAATAAACCGGGAGAACAATTATCTGTTTTTCCGGTTTTATGTTTTTATACCTAAACGAACAACTATACATTAGTATGAAGAAAATCTATTTGTTTGCCATCAGCGTGATGCTGCTTGCCACATCATGCGGGCACAAGAAAGAGGGCGATGCCATGCTGATCCGACCTGTCAAGACAGCTACCGCCAGCTCCCAATCGGTCATCCGGAAAGACTTCTCCGGTATTGTAGAAGCCGTAGAATACGTACGACTGGCCTTCCGTGTCAGCGGACAGGTCATAAATCTGCCTGTGGTAGAAGGGCAGCGGGTAAAGAAAGGACAGCTGATCGCCGCCATTGATCCGCGTGACATTTCCCTGCAATACGCCGCCGACAAAGCCGCTTACGAGACTGCCGCAGCACAGGTAGAACGTAACAAACGCCTGTTGGGACGCCAAGCTATCTCCGTGCAGGAATATGAAATCAGCGTTGCCAATTATCAAAAGGCAAAGTCAGCTTATGAATTATCCAGCAATAATATGCGGGATACCAAACTTACCGCTCCCTTCGACGGTTCTATTGAAAAACGTCTGGTAGAAAACTATCAGCGCGTGAACTCTGGGGAAGGCATTGTACAATTGGTGAACACACAAAAGCTCCGTATCAAATTCACCGTACCGGATGATTATCTCTATCTACTCCGGGCAAAGGACGTAACATTCAAAGTGGTATTCGATACCTATCCGGCCACGGTATTCAACGCACAGTTGGAAGAATATCTGGACATTTCTACAGCCGGAACAGGTATCCCGGTAACTATTACAATTGAAGATCCTGCTTTCAACCGTTCCCTATACGATGTAAAACCGGGATTTACGTGCAAAATCAAACTGGCTTCGGACGTAGCTCCCTTCCTGGAAGAAAAGCTTGTGAATATTCCGCTCAGTGCCATATTCGGTGAAAGCGAGAACCAGAAAACCTATGTGTGGGTAGTAAAGGATAATAAGGTAAGCAAGCGGGAAGTAACCGTATACTCCCCTACCGGAGAAGCCAATGCTCTTATCTCTGCCGGACTGCAACCGGAAGAAAGTGTCGTAATAGCCGGAGTGCACCAACTGGTGGACGGACAAACGGTGAAAGTTATCAATTAGACTACCAACTACTGCGACCTTGAGGTCGCCCAAATATAAATCATATGAATTTAGCTAAATATGCATTAGACAACACCAAGATTGTTTATTTCTTCCTGGCTGTGTTGCTAATCGGCGGTATACTATCATTCGGCCGGTTGGGAAAGAAAGAAGATGCACCCTTCGTCATCAAGTCAGCGGTCATTATGACTCGCTATCCGGGGGCAGAACCGGCAGAAGTAGAACGACTGATCACCGAACCGATCTCCCGCGAGATACAGTCGATGAGTGGTGCATATAAAATTAAATCGGAGTCCATGTACGGACTATCCAAGATAACATTCGAGCTTCAACCTTCCCTTTCCGCAGAGTCTATTCCGCAGAAATGGGATGAACTTCGCCGCAAGGTGCTCAACATACAACCGCAACTACCCGCCGGTGCTTCCGTTCCCACGGTATCGGATGATTTCGGCGATGTATTCGGTATATACTATGGCTTGGTAGGCGATGACGGTTTCTCTTACGAAGAAATGCGCAACTGGGCAGAACGTATCAAAACCCAGGTTATCACTGCCGACGGGGTAATGAAAGTAGCCTTGTTCGGTACACAAACCGAGGTGGTGAATATCTATATATCCGTCAATAAACTGGCCGGTATGGGCATAGATCCGAAACAAGTGGCAAGTCTGCTACAATCGCAAAACCAAATTATCAATACTGGTGAAATCAATGCCGGTGAACAACAACTGCGCATTGTAGCCAACGGAACCTATACCACCGTCAATGACATCCGGAACCAAGTGATTACCACTCCGGGCGGACAGGTAAAACTGGGCGATATCGCCGTCATTGAAAAAGGATATATGGATCCTCCCGGCAACATCATGCACGTCAACGGGAAGCGTGCCATAGGTATCGGCGTTTCCACCGACCCGACAAAGGATGTAGTAAAGACCGGAGAACTGGTAGATCAGAAACTGGCTGAACTTCTTCCCCTTATTCCGGTAGGGTTGGAGTTGGAAAGTCTGTATCCGGAAAATGTCATAGCTCAGGAAGCAAATAATGGTTTCATCATTAACCTGATAGAATCCCTCCTCATTGTAATCGTTATCATCATGCTGGTGATGGGGCTACGTGCTGGTATACTTATAGGAAGTTCACTGCTATTTACCATTGGCGGCACGTTGCTCATCATGTCCTTCATGGGGGTAGGACTGAACCGTACTTCCCTGGCAGGTTTCATCATTGCCATGGGTATGCTGGTGGATAATGCCATTGTAGTGACGGACAATGCACAAATAGCCATTGCCCGAGGAATAGACCGTAGAAAAGCACTGATAGATGGAGCTACCGGACCACAATGGGGCTTACTTGGCGCCACGTTCATCGCCATTTGTTCATTCCTCCCGCTGTACCTCGCCCCTTCTGCCGTAGCGGAAATCGTAAAACCTCTGTTTGTCGTACTTGCCATTTCTTTGGGATTAAGCTGGGTACTGGCACTCACACAGACTACCACTTTCGGTAATTTTATCTTGAAAACCAAATCCGGCGATACTAATAAAGATCCGTATGATAAACCTTTCTATCACAAGTTCGCATCTATCCTCGGAGTACTTATCAAAAAGAAGACGCTCACACTGGGTAGTATGGTAGTCCTGTTTGTCATCTCACTGGTCATCATGGGAATGATGCCGCAAAACTTCTTCCCCTCATTGGATAAGCCCTATTTCCGTGCCGACATATTCTATCCGGACGGTTACAGCATCCGTGACGTGGAAAAGGAAATGAAACAGGTGGAAGCGCACCTCCTGCAACAACCGGAAGTGAAACGAATATCCACCACATTCGGAAGTACACCGTTACGTTACTATCTGGCATCTACTTCCGTCGGTCCCAAGCCCAACTTTGCCAATATACTTATCGAACTGACCGACAGTAAATATACAAAGGAATACGAAGAGAACTTCGACCAATATATGAAGGCAAACTATCCGAATGCCATTACCCGTACCACTTTGTTTAAGCTATCGCCTGCGGTAGACGCCGCCATTGAAATCGGCTTTATCGGTAATAATGTCGATTCACTGGTGATGCTGACCAACAAAGTCCTGGAAATCATGCATCGGGATAATGATCTCATCAACGTACGCAATTCATGGGGGAATAAGATTCCTGTATGGAAACCCGTTTACAGTCCGGAACGTGCCCAACCGTTAGGTGTCTCCCGGCAAAGTATGGCACAGAGCATTCAGATCGGTACAAGCGGTATGACATTAGGTGAATATCGTGAAGGCGATCAGGTGCTGCCCATCCTGCTAAAGGATAACACGGTCGATTCTTTCCGCATCAACGACCTGCGTACACTACCCGTATTCGGAACAACACAGGAAACCACTACCCTGGAACAAGTAGTCAGTGAATTTGATTTCCAATATAAGTTCTCGAATGTGAAAGACTATAACCGTCAGATGGTAATGATGGCGCAAGCCGATCCACGCCGGGGAGTAAATGCCATAGCAGCATTCAATAAGATATGGAAAGAAGTACAAGAAGAAATTCAGGTACCGGAAGGATATACCATGAAGTATTTTGGTGAACAGGAAAGTCAGGCAGAAAGTAATGCAGCATTGGCAGCTAATATGCCATTGACGTTTTTCCTGATGTTCGTCACCCTGTTGTTCCTGTTCAGGACCTACCGCAAGCCAATTGTCATCCTATTGATGTTGCCGCTTATCTTTATCGGAATCGTACTGGGATTAATCTTGCTTGGTAAATCATTCGACTTTTTCTCAGTTCTCGGCCTACTGGGATTGATTGGTATGAATATCAAGAATGCAATTGTATTGGTAGACCAGATCGATATAGAAGCAGCTTCCGGAAAAGCCCCCCTAAATGCCGTAATCAGTGCTACAACCAGCCGTATCATACCTGTAGCCATGGCGTCCGGAACTACGATTCTGGGTATGTTGCCGTTGCTATTCGACGCTATGTTCGGTGGTATGGCGGCAACCATCATGGGTGGTCTGCTGGTAGCCTCAGCATTGACGCTGTTCGTGCTTCCGGTGGCATATTGCGCGATACATAAGATAAAAGAGTGACGAGCTACAAGCTACGAGGGACAAGTGCCTTTCGGTGTGATAACCGTCATTTATCCGTAAATATATAAAAAGAAGAAATACAAGTAATCATGAAGAAGAAGATATTGATAATCGCCCTACTCTGTTGCTTCGGCCTGAAATCCGGAGCGCAGCAATACCTCAGCCGCGAAGCATATCGTGACAAAGTAGAAGCCTACAGCCAGGCGCTGAAACAGCAGCGCTTGAAAACCATGGCAAGCACTGAAGCGCGAAAAATAGCAAATACCGGCTTCCTGCCACAAATAGACATCACAGCCGAAGGTACCGCCAACCTCAACCACCTGGATAAGTGGAACAGTCCGAAAGGTGAATACCGCCCCTACACCTATCAGGCACTCGCAACTTTGGCACAACCCCTCTATACCGGTGGTTCTCTGATAGCCCAGAAACGTATGGCGCAGGCTGATGAAGAATTAAGCCAGCTCACCACCGAACTGACTCTCGATCAAATTCATTATCAAAGCGATGCCGTTTACTGGAATGCTTCAGCCGCCTATGCCAGTCTTGAGGCTGCTGCTACATTTCAGGATATCATAAAGAAGCAGCACGATATTATTCAGGATCGTTTCAACGATGGCGCTATCAGTCGTACAGACCTGCTGATGATTTCCACCCGCCAGAAAGAAGCTGAATTGCAGTATATCAAGGCCCGCCAAAACTATACCCTTGCTCTGCAACAACTGAACATTCTGATGGGAGTAGCACCCAATACCCCTGTAGATAGCCTAAGTGAAATCAGTATAGCCAGTGAACCCATCGACATTCTTGGACTTGACGATGTACTTCCACGCCGTGCCGATTATGCCAGCACAACGGTAAACATAGCCCGAAGTGAAGCACAACGCCATGCCGCCCTCAGCAAGTACAATCCTCAGGTAAGCATGTTCCTTGCCACAGGTTGGGATACCGGTATCACGTACATGGGACAGGAAATCCCCCATACGCCTGTAGCCGGAGTAAACGTCAGTATCCCCATCTTCCGTTGGGGGGCGCGTTTCAAGACAAACCGGCAACAGAAAGCATTCATTGGTATCCAGAAGCTGCAACAAAGTTATATCACTGATAATATTCTTGAAGAACTCTCCGCCGCCACCACAAAACTGACGGAAACAGAGCAACAAGTAAAGACAGCAAAGGAGAATATGGATCTTGCCGAAGAGAACCTGGACCTTGTCACTTTCTCTTATAACGAAGGAAAGTCCAGCATGGCAGATGTTTTGTCCGCACAATTATCATGGACACAGGCGCATACGAACCTGATTAATGCATATCTGGCAGAGAAAATGGCAGTGGCAGAATACAGGAAAGTGATTAGTGAATAAAGATTCAGGCGCGGATTACACAAATTATGCAGATTCTTTCATTACAATAAAGAAATGAATCCGTGTAATTTGCGTAATCCACGCCTAAAAAGTCCGCGTTCATCCGCATCAATCCGCGTCGTCCGCGTATCTATTCTCCTTATCCCAGGAACGAGATCAGCACACCCGCAGCCACCGCCGAACCGATAACACCGGAGATATTACTGGACATACAGTAATTCAGCACATGGTTCTTCGGATCATACTTCGTAGCAATCTCATTGCATACGCGGCTCGCCATAGGCACAGCACTCAGTCCTGTTGCACCAATTAGCGGATTGATCTTCTTCTTGCTGAACAGGTTGAACAGCTTCACAAAGAAGATACCACCCGTAATGGAAAGCGCAAATGCAAGGAAACCACCTATGACAATACCAATGGTTGTCCAGTTCAGGAACGCTTCGCTTGTCATAGTTGCGCCTACACTCAATCCTAAGAAAATGGTTGCCGCATTCATAATGCTATTTGCAGCCGCATCAAACAAACGGCTGGTGTCCGCACCGATTTCCTTAATCAGGTTACCGAACATCAACATACCGATCAAAGGCACTGCCGTCGGTACAAAGAGAGCGACAATTGTAGTTACCGCTATCGGGAAAATGATTTTCAGTACACGCAGATTCTTGATTTCCGTCTTCGAAGGATAGAGCTTTTCCTGTTCCTTCATATTGATCATCAATTCCTTCTTAGAGCAGAACAGCTTCACTACCAACGGAATAATCACCGGCACCAACGCCATGTAAGAATAGGCCGCAATAGCAATCGGACCCAATAAATGCGGAGCCAACTTGATAGTCGTAAAAATTGCAGTCGGGCCGTCAGCACCACCAATGATACCGAGAGCACCCGCTTCCTGCGGCGTGAAACCAATCATCACTGCACACAACAGTACCGTAAAGATGCCCAACTGTGCAGCAGCACCAAAGATAGAGAGACGCAGGTTGCGGAGCATCGGTCCGAAGTCCGTCAAAGCCCCCACACCCATAAAGATGACGGGCGGCAAGAAGCCTGTCTTAATCAACATATAGTAGATGAAGTTCATCAATCCCAAGTCGTGTGCAATTTCATGCAACGGCATTTCCCAGATGTTCTTCAACGCCCCATTTACCATTACCATTCCGTTTTCATCCGCCTGAATGACCCCCATATCGCCACCGGGAAAGTTGGCGATAAGTACACCAAAAGCGATGGGCACCAGCAACAACGGTTCGTAGTGCTTCTTGATACCCAAGTACAGCAGAATGAAAGCAATGGCATACATCACCAGAAACGACGGGTCGGCAATGATATTGCTGAACGCCGTCATATCATAGAGTTTTGCAAATATTTCTTCCATCGCTGTTTATCCTATCTTCATTAATACATCATCTTCTGAAACGGTGTCCCCCGGAGTGGCACAAATAGCCGTAATTGTTCCGTCAAAGTCGGCACGGATGGCATTATATGTCTTCATTGCTTCAATGTAGCAAAGCAAGTCACCTTTCTTCACCTTGTCGCCCACCTTCACCGGAGTTTCCTGTGCATTCTTCGTCAGGAAGAACTTACCTTCCAACGGAGCGATCACATCCTGACCTTCGCCTACGGGGGCTTCCACTTTCGCAGTAGCATTTGCCGGTAGGTCAATATCACCATAAGCCACCGTCACGCGATAAGCCTGTCCATCCACCTGTACGGTTAGCGTCTTCGGTTTAGCGTCATCCAACGGGGACTTATTAAGTTCCGCCTTGCGTTTTTCCACGTCCGCCAGGAAGTCTTCTTTCGCCTTGCCACTCTTGTATGCTTCATATTGTGCCGGATGCATGGCATATTCGAAGAGTTCTTCATCATCCTCGCCCAAATCCCATTTGTTTTCTTTCATCATCTTACGATACTTGTCGAGCGCATCCGGATAATTATCCTGTGGGTTCCCGGTAAAGAACTTACGGCCTTCACGTTCCGCTTTCTCCACGAGTTCAGGAGCCAGCGTACCCGGCAGTTTACCTGCCTTGCCCAACAACATATCCCAGATATCATCAGCAATCATACCCCAACGTTCCTTGCCTTTTTCCATAGCAATCACGTTCATCATCGCCAGATTCTTAACATACTGGCTGAACGGAGTTACCAACGGAGGATAACCTACACGCGGCCATACATAAGCCACTTCATTGAACAGCTTGATAAGCAACTGATCCTGCGTCATAAACGGCAAGTTACGTTTCGCCTTATATTTATTGATAGATTCCAGATTGGACTCCAAGTCAGCCATCAAACTACCCATCATACCACCCGGGAGTCCCGGACCTATCAACAAGGAGTTCATCAAGCGGTTCTTCGGACTGATATACAAACCGAGGAAGTCATCCATAAATTCCTGAATCAACGCGCGCACTTTCATGTATGCTTCCATATTTACCTCAGGCACCTGGAAGCCCGCGTCTTTCAGCATAGCCTGCACACTCAGCAGGTCAGCGTGTCCTGTACCCCAGGAAAGCGGTTCCATACCTACGTCAATGTAGTCGCAACCCGCCTCACAAACTTCGAGAATACTTGCCATATTGAAGCCCGGACCTGCATGGCTATGATACTGGATAGGGATTTCGGGATGTGCAGCCTTGATATTAGCCACAATCTTGCCCAGCGATACCGGACGTCCGATACCTGCCATATCCTTGATACAGATTTCATCAGCACCTGCCTTGATGAGTTCTAACGCCATATTGGTGTAATATTCTACTGTATGGATAGGCGAATGAGTGATACAGAGCGAACACTGGGAAATCATTCCGGCTTCTTTAGCGTAAGCGATGGAAGGAATAATGTTACGGGTATCGTTCAGTCCGCAGAACGTACGTGTAATATCCGTTCCCTGCACTTTCTTCACTTTATAAAACAGCTTACGCACATCGGCAGGTACGGGGCTCATGCGAAGACCGTTCAGTGCACGGTCCAACATGTGAGTTTGTATACCAGCCTCGTGAAACGGCTTCGTCCATGCACGTACAGCTTTATTAGGATTTTCACCAAACAATAGATTTACCTGTTCAAAACCTCCGCCATTGGTTTCTACGCGGGCAAAACAGCCCATTTCAACAATAGCGGGAGCAACCTTTACCAGCTGATCTACGCGGGGCACATATTTTCCGGCACTCTGCCACATGTCCCTGAAAACCAGGCTGAACTTAATTTCCTTTTTCATACTAAATAAATAGATGTGTGTTTTTTATTAAAGATTATCATTTTACTTTCTCGACCTTGGCTACTTTACCCTTGCCTTGTGTCACCACTGTTACAGCAGCACTGATAGCAGCCAAAATGTTTCCGGGAATTGCTGCAGGACCTTGCGCGCCTTTCTTATCCGGCACCACCTCTTCGGGGGCGTACTTGTTAACCAGAAGAATAAGTCCTTTACCTAAGTAGATTACAATCAGCAGGATAGCGAACACTGTCGTCATACCTACCACCATCAGCAGAAGCGCTGTGTTGAGATTTTCCATATTATAAATTATTAGTTATTCGGTCTGTTTTACAAAAAATCGTCCGAAATTAGCGAATATTTATAGAAGAAAGGCAGAAAAAAATGATAAAAGATGCTAAAACAAAAGTTCCCGTACTGCCGGAAGGGGCTGTACGGGAACCATTTATCACAAGTCGGATGCTCCAAAATAGAATTAAACGAAGTGCTCGGGAAGTTATCCCAACGGATTTTCATCCAAACCACCTTCACCGGAACCGCCTGGGTTATCGGAATTGGCACCTCCACTATTAGTGGAGTTTTTGCCCCACTCTTCCCAGCAGATATTATTATCCACCATACTGCGAGTAACAACTTTACTATTCACATCGCGTTCAACTTCGGGAATGAAACGGACGCGCACGCCCACTATCTGGGAGGCACTTACCTCCTTAGCAGTTTGTACTCCCTTTTTATTGGCAGCAGCCGTATAATAAAAAGTACCAACCCCATCTATTTTCACCGTACGTCCCTGTGCCATGTAAAGAGAGAGTACTTTTCCCAGATTTTTGACGATAGCATACGCATCACCACGAGTAGTGGTAGAAAGATATGCCAATTGATCCGCAACCTGATCGGTTGTAATGGCTTTACCCCATGTAATAGATTTAGGATACCACAAGCCATTGATTTTCTGTTGATTTTTCTTATAAAACATAATTAAGAATGTATTAAGTAAATATAGATATAGTTGCAAATGAACCAGTCATCACTGCTTTGACCGGTCAGGTTAAGGACTGACCGAGGCCGCATCTCCTTTAAGAGGTTATTAAGAAAGAATTTCATCGCGAGGCCTCAACGATTAAGCCTTTCGTTTTTCTCAAATTCGATGTTGCAAAGTTAGGGTGCGCAAGAGGGAAAAGCAAGAAAACTGTCTCTACAACGCACAACAACAAGTTCCTATTAATCAGCATGTTGCAAAAACGCATCTCTACAGTACATGAACAGGAGCAAAAAACAGAAGATGAATAAACAATAGGTATCTCTACAAGGGGAGGAATTAAAGAACTGATAATGAACAGTAAGAAAACAGAGTATCTCTACAATATGGGCAAAAGAACTTTTCTTCTCTTTCTCGCTTTTAATTGCGCATAATTTCATTACTTTGCACCCTAATACTTTTTTAATAAAAGATTGCTCCATAATTTAAATATATGTTCTATAGACTTATAACCCAAAAGCGTGATGAATGGCTATGCTCTGCGGATTGCACTATCCGCGAATTGTTGTCCTATATCGACCGCAAAGGAAGGATGCGCGATGCCCAGTTAGATGCCATAAAGACCTATCTGTTTCTCAAGATAGCATGTAAAAACCAACCTTTGTGGAAACTGTTCGTTAATGGAACATTCAACAGCATGGACTTAAGCACAATGCCGCTCACTGTAGATGCACGCAACGTGCTGACGACAAACAAAGCCGCCACCGCCTTATTGGAGTATGCCTTGCTGAAGGATAAGAACGGACGGCAACTTGCTCCATCCTTGGAAACTTTCATCAAAGAGCATGCCACAGAGATAGACTATGAGAAGACTTTCAGAAAGATATTTTATGACGTAGCCTATACGGATTATCTGTTCAGCCTGCCCATGGGAGCCGGGAAAACCTATCTGATGGCAGCATTCATCTATATAGATCTGTATTTTGCACAAAATGAGCCAAGCAACCCTTGCTTTGCACATAACTTCATGATATTTGCCCCTTCCGGACTGAAATCATCCATTATCCCCAGCCTGAAGCATATCAAAGGGTTCGATCCGTCATGGGTAATACCCGAACCTACCGCCTCACAGCTCAAGCGGTTAATCAAATTCGAAATACTGAACGAACAGAAATCAGCCAAAAAGAGTAATCTCATCAAAAACCCCAATGCGCAAAAGATAAACAATCACCAGCCACTGGAAGACTTGATGGGACTGGTAGCTATTACCAACGCCGAAAAAGTAATATTGGACAGGATGGACCAGGAAGAAGACAGCAAGCTGTTCACGGAAGAAGAATATAATAAGGTGAAACTTGCTAATGAATTGCGGAATATCATCGGACAATTACCTAATCTGGCCATCTACATAGACGAAGTGCACCATGCCGCCGATGGCGAAATAAAACTACGCAAAGTAGTGAACGAATGGACGCGCGCCCACTCTTTCAATGCCGTATTAGGCTTTTCGGGTACCCCCTATCTGGAAAAAGCGGAGAATGTGGTCTTGGGAGAAACATTCAGCATCAAGAATACAGACCTGGCCAACGTGGTGTATTACTACCCTCTCATTGAGGGAATCGGTAATTTCTTGAAAACACCTGAGGTGAAGTATGCCGATAATGAGACCGATATGATTGTCCGCAACGGAATAAAGGAATTCCTGGAAAAATACAAGGAAACCGTTTACCCGGACAGCACCTGTGCCAAACTCGCCATCTATTGCGGACAGATAGAGACACTGGAAGAGCAGATTTATCCGCTCGCCGCCGAAATATCAGCCGCTTATGGACTGGACCCCGTGACAAGTATTCTGAAATATCATGGTGGAAACTCTAAATATCCACAGCCGGAAGGATCGGAAACTGAGTTTGCATCAATCGACACTATCTTTTCCAAAATCAGAATAATTTTGCTGGTACAAATTGGCAAAGAGGGATGGGACTGTAAGAGCCTCGCCGGTGTAATCCTTCCTCAAAAAGGAGTATGCCCCACGAATATGGTGCTACAAACAAGTTGCCGCTGCCTGCGCCAAGTGCAGAAAAACCATGCGGAAACTGCCTTGATCTGGTTGAACAAATTTAATGCCGATACCTTGAACAAGCAGTTGAAACAACAACAGAACATCACTTTGCAGGAGTTCAGTGACAAGAAAACATATTCCTTCAAATCCATCGAACGGTTTTCACGCATGGAGCGGATGCAGGTGCCTCCCATCGACTTCTTTCAGTTAAAGGTTTCTTATCAGACATTAATCATCGACGGAGACACGCATACCGCAGAACGGCTGACAGACGAAGGCATACTGCGGCAGGCCGAGTTGTCCATCATCCATCATCAAGACATGGAAGGGCACATCATAGGGCACTATGAAGAAGAAAGACAATCGAGCCATGAAATCGCTTCTTTCAATCACTGGCTACAGTTCATCGCCAAAGAAAGCTTCGGTACACTCTCCATTACGGAACTAAGAAAATACGATAAAGAGTTAAACGACATCTTTCGCCGAATTACAGTCAAAGAAGGAGAACTCCTGTCCTTCAATCACCATTTTGACCACATGCAGATACGTTCTCTGATACGCCAGGCATTCGTCCCCAGGCGGGATTTCCGCACCAATGAAGAGATTGTACCTGCCAAAGCCAACCTGCTGCAAATAGAAAAATTAGTTTCTCCGATTGAAGTGACGGATGACAGCCATTTCTACCCTTCACAAAAAGAGGTGAAAGAAGTGCTCCAATGGGACAATCGCCCTGCCGACGCTCCACTTACCCCCGAAGTGCAGGCTGCCATGGAGATATTAGAAGCACAAGGAATGGATACCACATCGCTACACCCGCGCGACCCGCACCCCGAACGTGGGAAAACCTATCATTACCTTCCTTACCGTTTCGACAGCTCTCTGGAGAGGGAGTATTTCTCGCAATCCGTCCTGCCTATAATCAAAGATAAGGAGCTGGAAATATACTTCAACGGTGACGACACCATGACCGAATTCAAGATTAACTGTTACAGACAGTCGGGCAAGGAATGGAGATACATAGGAAAATACGTCCCCGACTTCCTTCTCATCAGCCGAAATGTCGACAAGCAAATTCATAAAATCATTATCATTGAGACGAAGGGTGAAGGGTTTGCCGCCAAGTTTGCAGATAAGCGCAACTTTATCGAGACCGAATTCATCAAGAAGAACAACGAAAAGTTCGGCTACCCACGTTTCAGCTTCCTCTATCTGGAAGACACTTTAAACAGGGAGGAACAAGAAAGACGGACCCTGCGTGCAATCAATCAATTCTTTAACAACTAAAAATACATTCAAGATATGGCTATTAAATATGTACCCTATTTCCCGAATACACTGGAAGGCCAAGCATTGCTCGACAACTTTGTGCGCACCAAACGCATCCTGCGCTATCGCGACAATGACAAAGTGATAGAACACATAGAACGTGGCATGCCGTTCTACGAAACAGAGTTGCAGGAAAAGATAGGTAAGAACCCGGACGGGAACCTGATTATCCGTGGTGAGTGTGTTTCGGCTTGTGCTTACTTAAAAGATAAAGGCATCAGTGTGGATTTGGTATATATCGATCCCCCGTTCGCCAGCGGGGCGGATTATGCGAAGAAGGTTTATATAAGGAGGAACCCCAAAGTGGCGGAAGCAATGCGACAGGCTGAAACGGAGCTGGATGTGGAAGAACTGAAAGCCTTTGAGGAGAAGATGTACGGTGACATTTGGGACAAGGAACGCTATTTGAACTGGATGTACGAGAATCTGATGGCCATCAAGAGTGTGATGAGCGATACGGCAAGTATTTATGTTCATCTGGACTGGCATATAGGACATTATGTGAAGGTGTTGATGGATGAGGTTTTCGGAGAAGATAACTTTGTGAACGAGATAGTGTGGTGTTATAATGGACCTGGTTCACCGGGAATGCAACACTTTAATAAAAAACATGATACTATATTTTGGTATTGTAAAGATAAACAGGACTATATCTTTAATGATAAAGATATTCGAATGACACATAACGCCAAGACTATTGACAATTTCAAAAAAGGACTTGTTGGATCAGGCTTCATTTCTGATACATACGACTTAAATGAAAAAGGGAAAATACCAGAAGATTGGTGGAAATATGCTGTTGCCTCAAGATATCCTGTTGATGGAATAAAACGAGTAGAATATGCAACAGAGAAACCATACCCACTCATTGAGAGAATAGTTTTAGCAAGTTCTAATTCCAATGATATTGTAGCTGATTTTTTTGGAGGTAGTGGAGTTCTATCAACTGCCTCCCATCTTAATAACCGTCGGTTCATTCATTGTGACATCGGCATCAACAGCATACAAACCGTCCGCGACCGCCTCATGGCTGCAAAGGCCGAATTCGACATTCTCGAAATAAAAGACGGCGTTTCACTCTACCGAAACCCCGTGCAAACCATGGAAAAGTTAAAAAGTCTGATTATTGGCCTTCGCAACGAAGATGCCCTGGACAAATTCTGGGAAGGCAGTATTATGGATACCAAATGCGGTATGATGCCTGTCTATCTGCCCAATCTGATGGACAGCAGCACCCGCTTGTTGGACAAACCACTAATGAACCGCATCATCCGCGAAGCCATGCCCGATTTGCCTGATGATGTAAAGCGCGTAATCGTCTATTACATAGATATCATCGACCGGAAAGAGATAGAGCAATTCATCAAAGAGCAAGGCAACCCGCTCATTGAAATCGAACTACGCGACCTGAAGCAGGTGCTTGACAACGTAGTAGTGGAAGACTATGCCGAATGGCAACTTACGGAAACACAGGACAACCTGTTCAAAGGATGGCAAGTAGAAATCATACAGTTCCACAGCGACCGTGTGCTTAAGAAGATAGAAGTTATCAACCTCAAAGCGGAGCAGCAAGTCGTGCAGTTCAACCTGAAGAACTCCGGCAAGGGCAAGGAAAAGAAACACTCTCCCATCACCATCAGCGATGAAGGGCTTGAAACCATCGAGTGGATCAGCCTAGACTGCTCTACAGCCGACAAGGAGGCCATCTGGCATAGCGACAGCGAGATAAAAATCGACAAGCTGGGCTATACTATCCGAAACGGAATCAAAACCAATGAGTTCTGGGATGCCCGTATCCGCTGCGACCATAAGCCTTTGCGAATGAAAATCCGTAATATATGCGGAGACGAAACTGTATATACATTATAATCTGTATTATTCATAGCAGGAATTAAGGGAGTTATCACTTTGTCAGGAATTAAAGCCGATAGCTTATGCTTGGGAACAAGTAAAATTTTATCGCATTCCTGCAAAAAAATGCAAAATAGCAAGAATTGTCATCCGAGCGCAAAAAGCCCCGTCAGAAGCACTTCTCGGCGGGGTATTCAAAGATAACGACTGAGGGTACCTCACATAACGACAGAGGATGCCTTACATAACGACAGAGGGTACCTCATATAACGACTGAGGATACCTCCATCAAAGCAAGAGATTCGGAAGCATTTCTTTGTTGTTATATTTCGGTTATTTAGTATCCGCCCACCACGGTATCCAACGTCTCCCCCTCCTTGAACAGTGTCTCCTCCTCTTGCATCAGCCTTTTCTTCAGCCTGAATTTTTGTTGTGAAACCGAAGCAGGCGACACCGCAATAAGGGTAGCTACTTGTGCATTCGTGAAATGCAGACGTATCAACAGACAAAGTTGCAGATCGGCGGCAGTCAATGAAGGAAAACGTGTGGCGAGACGGTTGGTGAAGTCATTGTACACGCGATTTGCGAGTTGTATCAAGTGTTCCCAATCTTTGTCAGAGAGAAACTTAGGCTGACGGCGCAGGCGTTCCACCACGTCGTCACGGTCTATTAACGCTGAAGTAAGAGTCTGTACTTGTTTATCAAGCAGACAGATGCGTTCGTTCTGCGCCTCCAGCAATTCCGCTTCACGAGGCAACGGACGCTTTTCATATTCCTTAAGGCGAATGCGGAGGGAGTCGTTCTCTCCTCGCAGGAATACATTCCGATCCGTAAGATTTACTAAAGACTGACGTACTTCTTCCCGCTCTTCGTCCGTCAACGCCATTTCGTTCAAACACGCTTCCAATTCTTCGCATTCGCGCTCGTTGTTACGCAAGCGTTGTTCGTTCTCGCTCAAATTTATGAGATAGCGGCGGTGCTTACGATCCTTGGAAAACTGGATATCTTTGATGGAAAGCCATACATTGAGGCCTATCATCAATGCGGTGAATGTTCCCCACATAAATTGTTTCCGCTTGTCGGCAGGCTTTATGCGAACCAGACTTCCACCGGAATGTTCCTTCACCTGAATATATTCATTGTGCAGATCAGACAGTAACCGAACGGTAATGGTACTATCAGTGACACCGGATTGCGCCAACGAATCAGCACGGACAAGAAACTGTTCGTAGTTCATCAAAGTCGGGGCGGCAGATTTTGAGCAGGCTGTCAGCCCTAAAAAAGAAATCAGCAAAAAGAGAAGAAGAAATGCGTGTTTCATATTGAATGTATCTGTTAATATAATAAGGTGTAAAGGTAGCACTTTCTCCCCACAAAAAAGCACAGGAAGCATAAACTTTTTAACAAGCTCATGCCTCCCGCGCTTTATCAATCAAGAGAAAGCCCGACGGGTCGTTCTCAGCACATCCATATTATCAGTAGCCAATATATCTGGAGCCAGTTCATTATCCTTATATATAAAGAATACAGGGATACAAAGTTTCTATTCTTTGCATCCCTGTATCTGTCAATCCCAATTCAGAATACGAATCAGAACTCGCTCGTAAAGTGGAATTTTATATTCTTGAAATCCATCTGAGCCATTTGCAGCACATAACCGCTATCCGCCAGGAAGACATCTCTCCCCTCACGGTCTTTCGCCATATACTGATACTTACGCTTCTTGAATGCTTCCAGTTCTTCAAGATTGTCGCTCTCTATCCAGCAAGCCTTATAAAGGCTCAACGGCTCCCAACGACACTTCGCGCTGTATTCATTCTCCAGGCGATACTGGATAACCTCAAACTGCAACTGCCCTACCGTACCGATAATCTTCCGGCCGTTGAACTGGTTGACAAACAGCTGTGCCACACCTTCGTCCATCAACTGATCGATACCTTTGGCAAGCTGTTTCTGTTTCATCGGGTCAGCATTCTCGATATACTTGAACATCTCCGGTGAGAAACTCGGCAGACCACGGAAATGAAGCATTTCCCCTTCCGTCAGCGTATCGCCGATCTTAAAAGTACCGTTATCCGGCAAACCGATGATATCACCCGCCCAAGCCTCGTCAACAGTCGTCTTACGCTGTGCCATGAACTGTGTGGGCGAAGAAAAACGCATCGTCTTTCCATGACGCACATGCAGATAGGGCGTATTACGCGTAAACTTGCCCGAGCAAATCTTGCAGAACGCGATACAGGAACGATGATTCGGGTCGATATTCGCCGTAATCTTAAAGACAAATCCGGTGAATTTAGGCTCTTCCGGTTCCACTTCACGTTCTTCCGCCTGTACAGGACGAGGGCTTGGAGCTATCTCTACAAAGCAATCCAACAGCTCTTGCACACCAAAGTTATTCAGAGCCGAACCGAAAAAGACAGGCGCCACTTCACCTTTCAGGTATTCTTCCTTATCAAATTCAGAATAAACTCCATCTATCAATTCCAACTCACCACGCAATTTATCAGCCAGTTGCGCACCAATCTGTTTGTCCAGTTCTTCAGTATTGATATCTACCTCCACCTTTTCCGTCACCACTTGCTTGGAAGGTTGGAAAAGATTCAGATTGTTTTCATAGATGTTATAAACACCCTTGAAACGGATACCACTTTCGATAGGCCAGGTCAACGGACGTACATGAATGGCAAGTTCTTCTTCCAGTTCATCCAACAAATCGAAAGGATCTTTGGCCTCACGGTCCATCTTATTGATGAATATAATGACCGGCGTATTACGCATACGGCACACTTCCATCAACTTACGCGTCTGCGTTTCCACACCTTTGGCGCCATCCACAACGATGATAACGCTATCTACAGCGGTCAACGTGCGATATGTGTCTTCAGCAAAATCCTGGTGACCGGGAGTATCGAGGATATTAATCTTATACTCTTTATAATCGAACTCCATCACAGAGGTGGTTACAGAGATACCACGCTGCTTCTCTATATCCATCCAGTCCGATGTAGCGGTTTTCTTTATCTTATTGCTCTTTACAGCACCCGCCACTTGAATCTGTCCACCAAAAAGCAATAGCTTTTCAGTCAAAGATGTTTTACCGGCATCCGGATGCGCGATAATCGCAAAGGTTCTTCTCCTCTCAATTTCGTTATTATTGGCCATATATAAAATCTGGTATAATATTATTATTGGGCATTCAGTTTTTCAATACATACTTTCAGACTCTCTTCCCAATGAGGTACTTCAATGCCGAAAGTCTTTTTAATCTTCGTCTTATCCAATACGGAATAATGTGGACGCGGCGCCTTTGCCGGATACTCATCCGTATGTAAGGGACTCACCTTACATGTCGTGATATCCGCAATGCGATGGATAGCCACCGTAAAGTCATACCATGAACATACCCCTTCATCGCTGAAATGATATATTCCGGGAACAATACCCTGATTAATGGCAGCATAGATAGCTTGTGCCAGATCATTTGCATACGTCGGTGTACCAATCTGATCAAAAACCACACCTAAAGACTCACGCTCACGTCCCAGACGAATCATCGTTTTCACAAAGTTGTTTCCATAAATAGAGTATAACCATGCTGTACGAATTACCATCGCTTTCTCACAATTCTGCATAACCTCCTTTTCTCCACCCAGCTTGGTAAAGCCGTAAACAGAATTAGGACAGGGGTCGCAATCTTCTTTATAAGGTATATGCGCTGTTCCATCAAAAACATAATCCGTAGAAACCTGTATCATAGCGGCACCATGGGCCTGCGCAGCACGTGCCAGTATTCCCGGAGCTTCCTGATTCAGTTTGCGGCACAATTCTTCATTATCTTCCGCTTTGTCAACTGCTGTGTAAGCAGCACAGTTCACTACAACCTCAATCCGATTCTCTGCAATGCAAGCCTGCACAGCTTGTTCGTCACAGATATCCAATTCCTGTACATCAGTAAAAAAATAAGTGTGTTGCGGATTCTCTTTTGCAAGAACTTGCATCTCGTTGCCAAGTTGTCCGTTGGCACCGGTTACTAATACTCTCATGCTCTATCTATTATTTACAATTTACTATCTTTGAAAGCTGCCTCTGTTACTCATCCAGTTTCAGTTCTCCCTTCTTGTCCTTTTCGTAATAATTGGCAAGCAAAGAAATGAAACTGCTGATGGCCTCTATCGCCTTTGCGGTTCCCTCCGTGATTTCTTTCTTCTGCAAACGCAGCAATAAAACGCCATACAAAGCCTCAAAACAGGTTTCCAGTTCCGGTTCCTCCTGCTTCCCACTCTTCTGACGAAGTTCTACGATGAAGGGCAATGCTTTGAAATAAGCCGCACTATAATAAGGATACTTCGGTGACGCCAACAGTTCTACGTGCAATTCCGTCAAATTCACTATTACGTTACGATTAATTTGCAGATGTCCCTTTTCCTTCACTCCTTCCGCACGCATCATGTCTATCAGATTACCGTACCATTCTTCAAGCACCGGATGTTCTTCTTCCGGATAACGGGAGATAATGTTTTCGCGGATCTTATCGATATCGCACCCGTTGGCACGTATCAAATCTTCCACTTGCCACATATATATAAGGTATTCCGCGATATTCTTCGCTTTCAATTGTTGCGCTATCTTCATGATTCTATAATTTCTTCTCAGTAAAGTGACTCACCCATCAACGTAAACACCAACCCAAACACAGACACAACAATGACAATGCCTCCAATGATACGATTCAATATCCAGATGCCGCGCAGGTTGAATTGCGTACGGACTTTATTAACAAAGAAAGTAATGCCGAACCACCATGCTAATGCTCCCAGTGCAATAGCCAGATATCCGGTAACCGCTTCGAACACTAATACTCCCTCACTGACGAAGGCAAAGCGTGCAAAGAGTCCGATAAAGAGAAATATAATAAGTGGATTGGATAAGGTGACGGCAAAGGCGGTAATGAAGTTATGAAAATAAGAACCTTTGTTGGTTGAGACGGGACGGATGGACTGGACGGGATTACTGCGAAACGTATAAATACCAAATGCTAACAACATGATGCTTCCGAACAACTGCAAATAAAAGATATTTTTATTTACGTAATCGAATACGAAGCTCATTCCGTATCCTGTCAGCAAGGCGTAAGCAATGTCACTCAACGAGGCTCCCAGTCCTGTTATGAAACCATACCAACGCCCCTTATTCAACGTACGCTGGATGCACAATACACCCACGGGTCCTAATGGTGCAGACACAACTACCCCAATAATAAAACCCTTCCATAATATATCGAATATGGTCCTTATCTCAATCATGGCTGCAAATATCGTACTTTTTTATGAGACGAACCAATTGTGTTAACGTTTTTTCGACTGATTATCATAAAACACTCAATACTTTACTTTTGACACCCTTCTATTTTTTATTCCTTTTCTTTCTCTGCACCAACGATTTTATGTATCTTTGCGCCAAAGAACGAAAAATCAAAAATATCAGTATGATTCTTTTTTTCAGAACCCCATCCAAGAGCGTGATGGCCGTAGAATGTGACCATGCGCTCACCCAGGCAGAAAGCGACAAACTCTGCTGGCTTTTTGGAGAAGCCACCCCCGAAAGTGAAGAAAACCTGAAAGGACATTTCGTTGGTCCGCGCCGCGAAATGATTACTCCTTGGAGTACAAATGCTGTGGAAATCACCCAGAATATGGGTTTGAGCGGTATCTCACGTATCGAAGAGTATTTCCCCGTAAAGGACGAAAACGCTGACCGTGACCCGATGCTGCAACGCATGTACAAGGGACTGGATCAGGAAGTATTCACCACCAACCGTAAGCCGGAACCGATCATCCACATCGAAGACCTGGAAGCTTACAACGAAAAAGAAGGTCTGGCACTCTCTAAAGAAGAGATGGACTACCTCAAGAAAGTAGAACAAGACCTTGGACGTAAACTGACCGACTCCGAAGTATTCGGTTTCGCCCAGATCAATTCCGAACACTGCCGCCACAAAATCTTCGGCGGGACATTCATCATCGATGGTGTGGAACAAGAGTCTTCCCTCTTCCAAATGATTAAGAAGACCACACAGGAAAATCCGAATAAAATCATTTCAGCTTATAAAGATAATGTAGCCTTTGCCGAAGGCCCGGTAATTGAACAGTTTGCCCCGGCAGACCATTCAAAACCCGACTATTTCCAGGTGAAAGATATTAAGAGTGTTATCTCACTGAAGGCTGAAACACACAACTTCCCAACTACCGTAGAACCGTTCAACGGTGCATCTACCGGTACAGGTGGAGAGATTCGTGACCGTATGGGCGGTGGTAAAGGTTCCTGGCCAATTGCCGGAACTGCCGTTTACATGACTTCATATCCCCGTACAGACGAAGATCGTCCCTGGGAAGAAATCCTTCCGGTACGCCAATGGCTGTATCAGACTCCCGAACAGATTCTGATCAAAGCATCCAATGGTGCCAGTGACTTCGGTAACAAGTTCGGCCAACCGCTGATCTGTGGTTCCGTACTGACTTTTGAACATAAGGAAAACGACGAAGTTTACGGTTACGACAAAGTAATCATGCTTGCCGGCGGTGTCGGTTACGGTACGAAACGTGACTGCCTGAAGGGTGCTCCTGAAGCCGGTAACAAAGTTGTCGTGATTGGTGGTGATAATTACCGTATCGGCTTGGGTGGTGGTTCCGTATCTTCAGTAGATACCGGACGTTACAGCAGCGGTATTGAGTTGAACGCCGTACAGCGCGCCAATGCAGAAATGCAGAAACGTGCCTACAACGTGGTACGTGCCCTCTGCGAAGAAGACAACAATCCGGTGGTATCCATCCACGACCATGGTTCAGCCGGACACGTAAACTGTCTCTCCGAATTGGTGGAAGAATGTGGTGGCATGATAGACATGAGTAAATTGCCCGTAGGTGACAAGACCTTGTCTGCCAAAGAAATTATCGCCAACGAAAGCCAGGAACGTATGGGATTGCTGATTGAAGAAGAAGCTATCGAGCATGTACGTAAAGTGGCTGAACGCGAACGTGCCCCAATGTATGTGGTAGGTGAAACTACCGGTGACCATCGCTTCGCTTTCCAACAAGCTGACGGTGTACGTCCGTTCGATCTTGCCGTAGAACAGATGTTCGGTTCGTCTCCCAAAACTTACATGGTAGACAAAACCGTGGAACGCCACTACGAAATGCCCAAATACGAACAATCCAAGTTGCACGAATATCTGACAAATGTATTGCAGTTGGAAGCTGTTGCCTGCAAAGACTGGTTGACCAATAAGGTGGACCGCTCGGTAACCGGCAAAATTGCCCGCCAACAATGCCAGGGTGAATTGCAATTACCGCTGAGTGACTGTGGCGTGGTTGCTCTCGACTATCGTGGTGAAAAAGGTATCGCAACTTCACTGGGACATGCTCCGCAAGCTGCATTGGCAGATCCGGCTGCCGGTTCAGTACTTTCTGTCAGCGAAGCACTGACCAACCTGGTATGGGCTCCGATGGCTGAAGGAATGGACAGTATTTCACTCTCCGCCAACTGGATGTGGCCTTGCCGCTCACAGGAAGGTGAAGATGCACGTCTCTACACCGCCGTAAAAGCATTGAGCGACTTCTGCTGTGCACTGCAAATCAATGTGCCTACCGGAAAAGACTCTCTGTCCATGACTCAGAAGTATCCCGACGGTAGCAAAGTAATCTCTCCGGGAACCGTCATCGTTTCCGCAGGCGGTGAAGTTTCTGATGTGAAGAAAGTGGTTTCTCCCGTACTTGTCAACAGCGAAAAGACAACGATTTATCATATTGACTTCAGTTTTGATACACTGAAGCTGGGTGGTTCGGCCTTTGCGCAATCATTGGGCAAGATTGGCGACGAAGTACCCACTGTACAAGATGCCGAATATTTCCGCGATGCTTTCCTTGCCGTTCAGGAACTGGTGAACAAAGGATTGATTCTTGCCGGACACGATATTTCTGCCGGTGGTCTGATTACTACCTTACTCGAAATGTGCTTCGCCAATGTAGAAGGTGGTATGGAAATCAATCTCGACAAGATGAAGGAACACGACCTCGTGAAACTCCTGTTTGCCGAGAACCCGGGTATTGTTATCCAGGTAAGCGACAAGCATAAGGAAGAAGTAAAACAAATATTGGAAGATGCCGGAGTAGGTTTTGTGAAGATTGGTAAGCCGACCGATGAACGCCACATCCTCGTATCTAAAGATGACGCTACTTATCAGTTCGGTATCGACTATATGCGTGATGTTTGGTATTCTACTTCTTACCTGCTCGACCGCAAGCAATCTATGAACGGTTGCGCCAAGAAACGTTTCGAGAACTACAAGATGCAGCCACTGGAATTCGCTTTCATGCCCGGCTTCAAAGGTAAATTCTCTCAATATGGCATCGACCCGAACCGCCGTACACCGACAGGCATCCGCGCAGCAATCATCCGCGAAAAAGGAACGAACGGTGAACGCGAAATGGCTTATTCCCTGTACCTGGCCGGCTTTGATGTGAAAGACGTCACCATGACCGACCTCATCAGCGGACGTGAGACACTGGAAGACGTGAACCTGATTGTTTATTGTGGTGGTTTCTCCAACTCAGACGTACTGGGTTCTGCCAAAGGTTGGGCAGGAGCTTTCCTCTTCAATCCGAAAGCTAAAGAAGCACTAGACAAGTATTATGCACGCGAAGATACGCTTTCACTGGGTGTTTGTAATGGTTGCCAGTTGATGATGGAATTGAACCTCATAAATCCCGAACATAAGAAAAACGGTAAAATGCTGCATAATGAATCTCATAAATTTGAATCGAGATTCCTGGGAGTTACCATCCCTACCAACCGCAGCGTAATGTTCGGCTCTCTGAGCGGCAGCAAACTCGGTATATGGGTAGCTCACGGAGAAGGAAAATTCTCTTTGCCTTACGACGAAGATAAATATAACGTGGTAGCCAAATACAGTTATGACGAGTATCCTGCCAATCCGAACGGCTCCGACTACTCCATAGCGGCCATAGCAAGTGCCGATGGACGCCATCTGGCTATCATGCCTCACCTGGAGCGCTCTATCTTCCCGTGGCAGAACGGTTGTTATCCTGCCGACCGCCTGCACAGCGACCAGATCACTCCATGGATGGAAGCCTTCGTCAATGCTCGTAAATGGGTAGAAGAAAAGGTTAAGTAGTTCTGACTACAATCTATAAGTGAAGCACAGGCGCAGGTTATAATATACAACTTGCGCCTGTTGTCGTCTAAACAATGCGAGGAATCGAACACTATTCTTCTTGCTTTCGTGTTGCTTTTATCAAACAAAATGCATATTTTTGCGTTAATTTCACAAATACCCCCAATAACGAACGACCGTAACTGTTATGAGAAAATTTATCATTTTCTTTTTACTCACATACATTTCCTCCTTCTGCATCGCCCAAACTTATAAATATCTCGGCGTAGAAGATGGCTTGAGCAACCGTAGGGTATATGCCATTCAGAAAGGGCCGAAAGGATATATGTGGTTTCTTACGCACAATGGCATTGACCGCTATGACGGAAAAAATTTCAAGCAATACCGGCTTATAGACAGCGAAATAGAAGTTAACTCCATGCTCAACCTGAGTTGGCTATATGTTGGTGTGGATGGAACATTGTGGGAAATAGGCAAAAAAGGAAGAGTATTCCGCTATGATGCCAAACATGACCGCTTTCAGCTTGTATACAAGCTACCTGATGAAGTAGTAAAAGGGAATCCGACTCCCGTAAGCTATGGATTTATTGACAGCAACAATATTGTGTGGCTCTGCAATGAGGAAGCACTATATCTCTACGATACGAATACAGAGAAAACCATCGTTATAAAAAACGATATCGGAGAAAGCATCACAGCTGTTGAGCAAATAGATTCCGAACATTATTTCATCGGTACGGATGTCGGTATACATCATGCCGAATTAAAAGACTATGTCCTCAATCTTTCCCCCTGCCATTGGCTCGACAACCTGAAAATACAAGTCAATGAATTGTATTTCCACAAAACCAGTCGCAAGCTATTCATCGGAACTTTCCAAAAAGGTATTTATCTATACGATATGAATATCCACCAAACCATCGAACTGAATGTAGGTTTGAAGGATGTCAGCATTACACGTATCAAAGCCTTCAATGACAAAGAAATATTGATAGCTACAGATGGTGCCGGAATATACAAAATGAATGTGGATACCTATAAATGTGAACCTTACATTGTAGCGGATTATAATAGCTATAATGCCATGAACGGCAACAGCATTTATGATTTCTATGTGGATGGTGATCGCATCTGGATGGCAAACTATCCTATCGGCATCACGGTACGCAATAATCAATACTCCAGTTACCTATGGATCAAACATTCCATTGGTAACAGACAATCGCTTGTTAACGACCAGGTGAATTCCATCATTGAAGATCAAGACGGAGACTTATGGTTTGCTACCAACAACGGTATCAGTCTATATTCCACTCAAACCAAGCAATGGCACTCATTTCTTAGCGTATTCGATAATGAAAATATAACCAAGAATCATGTTTTCATATCTTTATGCGAAGTGTCACCCGGCATCATTTGGGCTGGCGGATACAGTTCGGGAATTTACCAAATCAACAAAAAGCAGATGAAGGCGGAATTCTTCACTCCTTCTACATTTGGGGATTGCGATATCCGTCCGGATAAATACATACGCTCTATTATGAAAGCTTCTGATGGCAGCATCTGGTCCGGTGGCTATTATAATTTAAAGCAAATAGACTTTGCACGCAAAAACATACGAGCTTATCCTGGACTGAACGGCATCACGGATATAAAGGAAAAGGATGATCAACACATGTGGATAGGTACAGCCACAGGATTATATCTTCTAAATAAGGAAACCGGTAAGTTTCAAAATATCTCGATGCCGATAGAGTCTTTCTATATCAACGCACTTTATCAGACACCAGATAGCTTGCTATATATAGGAACCAGCAACTCAGGATTACTTATTTATAATTATCAGAAAAACTCATTCGAACATTTTCACAAAGATAACTGTCCGTTGATTTCCAACAACATATATACCATTCTTCCGGACGGGAATAAAAGTGTCCTGCTAAGTACAGAAAATAGTCTGACAAGTTATTACCCGGAGGGGAAAATCTTCCATAACTGGACCAAAGAACAAGGATTGAAAAGCGATCATTTCAATGCAACCTCAGGTACTCTAAGGAAGAACGGGAATTTTATCCTTGGAAGTACAGACGGAGCAATAGAGTTCCACAAAGATATGATGATTCCACGCAATTATGAGTTCAAAATGATATTCAGCGATTTGCGCGTATTCTATCAAACCGTTTACCCCGGCGATGAGGGTTCACCATTGGAAGTGGACATAGATGAAACTCAAGTGTTAAAGCTGAAATACAATCAGAACATATTCTCTCTACGGATATCTTCTATCAACTACGATTATCCGTCATTGGTTCTGTATTCCTGGAAACTGGAAGGTTTCTATGACGGATGGAGCCGTCCTGAGAAAGAGTGCATGATCCGGTTCACAAATCTGAGTCCCGGAAAATATACATTACGGGTACGTGCCATCTCCAGTGAAGACCGGCGAATCGTTCTTGAAGAGCGTGACATGGAAATCATGATAGAACAGCCTTTATGGCTCAGTATATGGGCATTAATACTTTATGCCGCCGTGGTAGCCGCGATCGCCATTATCACATTGCGTGTCATTATCCTGCGCAAACAGCGTAAGGCTTCGGATGAGAAAATACGTTTCTTCATCAATACAGCGCATGATATTCGTACTCCGTTGACACTGATCAAAGCGCCACTGGAAGAACTCAGTGAAAAGGAAAATCTGACACCGAGCGGACGAAGCAATATGAATACTGCCATACGAAATGTGAATGCCCTGTTGCGACTGACAACCAATCTTATTAACTTCGAACGTGCAGACACTTATTCCAGTGCCCTATATGTATCCGAATATGAGTTGAGCACCTACATGGAGGAAATGATCAATGCTTTCCGGGCTTATGCCGACGTAAAGCGTATCAGCCTGACTTATGAGAGTAATTTCCGCTACATGAATACCTGGCTTGACAAGGATAAGATGGATTCGATTCTGAAAAATCTGATATCCAATGCCTTGAAATATACACCGGAAGGTGGAAGCGTACATATCTATACAGCAGAAACAGAAGACTATTGGAGTGTGGAAGTAAAGGATACGGGTATCGGTATTCCGTCCTCTGAACAGAAAAAGCTCTTTAAAATACACTTCCGGGGTAGTAATGCCATCAACTCGAAAGTAACGGGTAGTGGTATTGGACTGTTACTGGTATGGAAACTTGTTCACCTGCATAAAGGCAAAATCAACTTTACAAGTACGGAAGGAAAAGGCTCCTGTATTAAAGTCACATTCCCAAAAGGTGAAAAACCTTATCGAAAAGCTATTCACAGTCCGAAACCGGGAAGTGAGAAAGTTGCTTATGCTGAATCGGGAGTGCCTAAGAATGTTATACCAAACATTGCTTATGATGCAACTAAACAGAAACAACAGCAAAACAGTGATCTTCCGAAAATCCTGATTGTGGAGGATAATGATGAGTTGAGGGAATATCTCCGCAATACACTGTCGGACGACTATAACATACAAGTATGCAGCGATGGCAAACAAGCACTCGAAGTAGTCAAGGAATATATGCCTAACATGATTATTTCGGATATCATGATGCCGGAAATGCGTGGAGACGAATTGTGTCATGTCTTAAAGAATGATATTGAAACCTCTCACATTCCCATCATTTTGCTCACAGCACTGAACAATGACCGTAACATCATTGAAGGATTGAAGACCGGAGCCGATGAGTATATTGTGAAGCCTTTCAATATAGGTATTCTCCGTGCTACGATATCCAACATCCTGACGAATCGCTCTTTGCTGCGACATAAATATGCTAATCTGGAACTGAATGATGATGAAGATGCCACAACTTGTACCAATTGTTCCACCGACCTTGACTGGAAATTCATTTCTTCCGTCAAGAAGCATGTGGAAGAAAATATGGATAACGGCGCACTCAATGTGGAAATGCTCTGTTCATTACTGAATATGAGTCGTACCAGCTTCTACAATAAAATAAAAGCCCTGACCGACCAGGCTCCGGCGGACTATATCCGATTGATACGTCTGAAACGTGCCGCACAACTACTGAAAGAGCAGAAATACAGCATAACTGAAGTTGCAGAAATGACTGGTTTCAGCGATGCGAAATACTTCCGCGAAGTATTCAAGAAGCATTTCAGTGTCAGCCCGAGCCAATATGCGAAACAGAAAGAAGAAGAGGAAGAAGGGTAATAAAGTGGTAGAATAATACCATATTATCACATTATAACATTAAAACTATGAATATTTATTTAGAGGCATTCGGCCTTTTTTCTAAAATAGGAGTTTTCACTATCGGAGGTGGCTATGCCATGGTGCCACTCATAGAGGAAGAAATTGTGGAGAAACGAAAGTGGATCGCCAAAGACGATTTTATAGACTTACTTGCCATTTCCCAATCGACTCCCGGCATTCTTGCGGTTAACATTTCTATTTTCATAGGATATAAACTACGGGGAATTCGTGGTAGCCTGGTGACTACTTTAGGTACTATATTGCCATCATTCTTCATTATTCTTGCCATTGCTTTATTCTTCCATAACTTCAAAGACAATACAGTTGTAGAGCGCATTTTCAAGGGCATCCGCCCGGCAGTAGTCGCACTGATTGCCGCTCCTACATTCAGTATGGCGAAATCAGCAAAAATCAACCGTTACAATGTCTGGATACCCATTGTATCCGCACTGATCATCTGGTTGTTGGACTTCTCTCCTATCTGGGTAATCATCATCGCCGGTGTAGGTGGATACCTGTACGGACGGTTACACCATCCCAATGTTGAAAGTTAGCTACACATTATAAATCATAAATCTCCCATGCTTTATCTCCAGTTATTCTATACATTCTTCAAAATAGGTCTTTTCGGCTTTGGCGGCGGATATGCCATGCTTTCAATGATACAAGGTGAAGTAGTCACACGTTACGAGTGGCTGACGCCGCAAGAGTTTACAGATATTGTAGCTATCAGTCAGATGACTCCCGGACCTATCGGAATCAATTCGGCAACGTATGTAGGCTTCACGGCTACCGGAAGTGTGTGGGGTTCTGTCATCGCTACCTTTGCAGTAGTGCTTCCTTCATTCATCCTGATGTTGGCTATCAGCAAGTTTTTCCTGAAATACCAGAAACACCCGGCTGTTGAAGCAGTATTCAGCGGATTACGTCCGGCAGTGGTAGGTCTTCTGGCATCGGCAGCCTTAGTATTGATGAATACTGAGAATTTTAATTCACCTAAAGAAGACATGTACTCGTTTATCGTCAGTTGCATCATCTTCCTGGTGGCTTTTGTGAGTACCCGGAAATATAAAGTCAATCCGATAGTGATGATTATAGTCTGCGGAATAGCAGGTTTCATATTGTATTAACTAAAAAGGTGAAGCTTATAGCTTCACCTTTTTAGCCACTACCTTCGACTCATTATGCAGTCGGTCGAGTGCTGTTACCACATAGCGATATTTAGTCTTTCCATTTTCATAGGGTAACTTATAGAAGTTATCCCGCGTGATGGCTACAATATGAGAAGGATCACTGATGTCCACTTTCTCTTTAGCATCGAAACGGTAAATCACATACTGTACGGCACGATCCATTTCATCCTTGTACTTCGGCGCTGTCCAGAACAAAATATATCCATCTTCTGTCCACACCGGTTTCATCTTGCGCACTTTATCCGGCGCTTCATTATCCATGAAATCAAAAACAGGAGGCAAGGCAGGATATTTGTGGTATTCAGCCATCAAAGCATCACGATACTTTCCAGCATTCTCCACCACTGCACTTGCAGGCCACTGACAACTTCCACCAATCGTCTGATAAGCACGTTGCAACGCCATCTTACGAGGAAGCTGGTTCATGGAAGGAGTCTGCGGATCAGCATTCTGCACCGTATTCATTACCGACTGACCGATGAACAAAGGACGATTTTCCGTATTCTTTGCCCACCACTTCACCAATGTCTCATAGTCAGCTACCGGATGACCTATCTGCCAGTATATCTGCGGAATGTTATAGTCTATCCAACCTTCACGGGCCCAAAGAAGCACATCGGCATAAAGATCATCATAGTTTTGCAAACCGTTGGTCTTACTACCCAGCGGATCACTCTTCTGATTACGGTAAATACCAAACGGAGAAACACCGAACTTAACCCACGGCTTCAATTCACGCACTGTCTCATGAATTTTCTTTATTAACACATTGACATTGCTGCGACGCCAATCCGCTTTATTAGAAAATCCACCGCCATAACGGGCAAAGCTGGCATCATCCGGGAAGTCTACTCCCTGTTTAGGATAGGGGTAGAAATAATCATCCATATGAATAGCATCGACATCGTAGCGGGAAACAATATCCGTAATCACCATACAGATGTGGCGACGGCTTTCCGGCAATGCAGGGTCGAAATAGACTTGATCACCGTAAGTAACAAACCATTCGGGATGGATATTATAAACATGGCCCGGCGCCAATTCATTCTTCAGTGAAGTCTTCACACGATAAGGATTAATCCAGGCATGAAACTCCATACCACGCTTGTGGCACTCTTCAATCATAAACTCCATGGGATCCCAATAAGGATTGGGTGCTTGTCCCTGTACACCGGTCAGAAAGCGGCTCCACGGTTCCAGTTGCGAAGCATAGAGAGCATCAGCTTCGGGACGTACCTGAAAGATAATGGCATTAATGCCTGCCTCTTGCAGGGAGTTCAACTGACTGATCAGGGTCTGTTTCAACTTCTCGGTGGGAATTCCGCGGAATTGTCCGTTAACAGCTTGTATCCAGGCTGCACGAAATTCACGTTTGGGGTATCTTTCGGGTTGAAATTGCGCTGCCACTGTCAGAGAAAAGAGCAGGGCACATACGCACAAAAGGGTTCTTACTTTCATTCTATATAAAATCTGATTAGGGTTTATTCAATTCATTGGCCATTCAACAACTACACGGACGCCACTGTTGTACGAAGTATCCAGGTAAATCTTTCCATCTACAATATCCATCACCTGACGGGCAATGGAAAGTCCCAGACCTGTGCCGGGAGTAAAGCTATCTACTTTAAAGAAACGCTCGAAAACAGTTTCCTGATATTGCGGCTCAATGCCGATACCAGTATCTTCTATTATGAAACGTATGATATTATTCTCCTTATCTTCCTCACATTGCAGACGGATCACACCTCTCTCGGTAAACTTCCCGGCATTATCCAGCAAAAGGCTAAGCACACGTTTCAGCCAGGCACGTACAGTCTGTATCACCGGGGCGTCCGGAGAGGGAACCCATTGCAGTTCCACACCTTCTTTATGCTTCCCGCCCAACTCATCTATACATTCAAGACAGCAGGCATTTACATCCACCGCTTCTTTGGGCATATCCGCAGTCTGGGAGTCCATATCAGCAATATCTATAATATTATCAATCAGCTCCAGCAAATAAGCGCTGTTCTTCTCCACTTGGCCGGAATACTCACGGGCATCTTCCACATCCAAGCCTTCTTCGGCAAGCAATGCAGAAAAACCTACTACAGAATTAAGCGGTGTACGCAACTCATGCGTGACGTGCTGGATGAACGAGCTCTTAATGCGCCCCATCTTTTGCAATTCCTTACGGGCAACATCCAGTTTCCGGTTCATGGAAAGAGTACGAATATAAAGGTAAGTAACCAATATCAATAGCAGTAATATCACACAACCCGCCCCAAACACAAAAGCCAGACGCTCACGACTCATTTTCTCACTCAGTTCCAGCTTTTCCATCTTCAGACGGTCAACCTCAAACTGAGCGGTATACTTGTTCAGCTGTTCATCCATCTCTGCCGTACGCACAGAATCATTCAACTGGGAATACTCTGCAAAAGCACGACATGCCTCCTTGTAATGTCCGATCTGTTCCAGCATAATGGCTTTTTGCCGATAGTTTCCCGGATAATAATTGCCTATCGAACGCTGGTAATTAATCAGAGAATCCATATAAGCCACAGCATTGCCTATGTTACCCAAGATCTGACTGCACATAATTTTATAGCCGAACCAGCCCTCCTGTGAAATAGACTCTTTATTTTTAAGATAATAAGCATTTGCTTCACGAATATAAGGTTCTGCCGCTTTCTCTCCTTTTACCCCCAAAACCGCAATAACCCGGAACTGATAATAGCGCATATACAGGGCTTCTCCTATTACAACATCCTTCCCCTCTACTGTCTTCCCCAACTGTCCCAACCGATCCAGATAAGGCACGGCGTCACTATATGACTGACGTGCCAGATAAGTTTGAATGATATTGAGGGAAACCACATAAGCATCACGGTAATATTTGCCTTCTTCAAAGTGCTTCAATGCACTGTCATAATATTCAAGGCATAGCTTTATATTCTGACCAAACACACGGTGATTATAACCTATACACATTTCACCGGATGCCATGCCATATTTATCTTTCCGTTTCTCAGCATCTTTACAGAGTAAATCCGTCTCCTTCATCGCCTCTTCCTGCATCCCCTTTTCAGTCATCCGCTGGATGTACTGCCTCCATGCCTGATAGCGATCGGTATTACGGTGGCAACGATCTGCCCAGTCCATATATTCATAAGTCATCAGGCGCAAACTGTCCGTATCTCCTAATTCATAATAATGATTTGTAAGAATAGCATAAGCGTCACTGATATTAGCCGTATCCTTCCGCTCTTTTGCCAATTCAAGGAAGTGCATACCCAAGGGTAGAAAATTCGGTTTGCCATTCGCTTTCCGTACACTGTCGGCAAGCGATTTCAGATCAACAGTCTCTTGTCCCATAACTGTCCCGAAACAAAAAAACAAGCATACCAACATGGCACACAAGCATATCCGAGGGTATTGCATAAGGATGATTGGTTTTTAAAGTGCGCATAAAAATAGTGCTTTTCCCGCTTGTATGTCAGCAACTATTTAAAAGTATAACAAATCTTAACCTGCCAATCATTATACATATTTGAATTGCAGTGATTATCTTTGTGCCTTAAATTCACTTTAGTGACTCAGATTATGACCAAAAACAACTCCATACTCATCAAAGGCGCACGCGTCAACAACCTGAAAAATATAGACGTAGAAATACCCCGGAACAAACTTGTCGTCATCACCGGGTTGTCCGGTTCGGGTAAATCCTCCCTGGCATTCGACACACTTTATGCTGAGGGACAACGTCGTTATGTAGAAAGCCTGAGCAGTTATGCCCGCCAGTTCCTGGGACGTATGAGCAAGCCTGAATGTGACTTTATCAAAGGGATTCCGCCGGCCATTGCCATAGAACAGAAAGTGAGCAGCCGCAATCCACGTTCCACTGTCGGCACCTCTACCGAAATATACGAATACCTACGATTATTGTATGCCCGCATCGGACGGACATTCAGTCCCATTAGCGGAGAAGAAGTAAAAAAACATTCCACAGAGGATATCGTAAACTGTATGTTAGGTTATCCGGAAGGAACAAAATACACAGTGCTCGCTCCGATATTGGTACGTGAAGACCGTACCATGAAACAACAACTGGACATTGATATGAAGCAAGGATTCAATCGTCTGGAAGTAAACGGAGAGATGATACGCATTGATGAATACGAACCCAAGAAAGGAGATACCGTTTTCTTATTGATAGACCGCATGGTAGCATCCAAAGAAAAAGATGCGGTCAGCCGACTGACGGACTCTGCCGAAACGGCGATGTACGAAGGCGACGGTGCCTGTCTGCTCCGGTTCTATCAGCCTGACGGAACAACCAGCCTGTATCGCTTCAGCACCAAATTCGAAGCAGACGGCATTGCTTTTGAAGAGCCGAGCGACCAGATGTTTTCCTTCAACTCCCCCATCGGTGCCTGCCCTGAGTGCGAAGGTTTCGGTAAAGTAATCGGTATTGATGAACATCTGGTGGTTCCCAACCGTTCGCTGTCCGTTTACGACGGCGCCGTGGTGTGCTGGCGCGGTGAAGTGATGGGTGAATGGAAAGATATGGTGATACGAGGTGCCGAAAGAGCGGGATTCCCTATCTTTACACCTTACTATGAGTTGACGGACGCACAACGTCGGATGCTATGGGAAGGCACTCCTTACTTCCAGGGTATCAACGCCTTCTTTAAGATGGTGCAGGAAAATCAGTACAAGATACAATATCGCGTGATGTTGGCACGCTATCGTGGCAAAACACTTTGCCCGAAGTGCCATGGTACCCGCTTAAAACCCGAAGCCGGCTATGTACGAGTAGGAGGACGAAATATTTCCCAACTCGTAGATCTGCCGATTACGGAGTTGAAAACCTTCTTCGACGACCTGCAACTGGATAAGCATGATAAGGATGTTGCTACCCGTATCCTCACGGAAATCAACAGCCGTATCCGCTTCCTTCTCGATGTCGGATTGGGATATCTGACACTGAATCGTCTCAGCAACTCGCTTTCGGGTGGTGAGAGCCAACGTATTAATCTAGCCACTTCACTAGGCAGCAGCCTGGTAGGTTCACTCTACATTCTTGACGAACCCAGTATCGGACTACACAGTCGCGATACCGACAAGTTGATACACGTATTGCGTCAATTGCAACAACTGGGTAACACGGTTGTCATCGTGGAACATGACGAAGAAATCATCCGTGCAGCGGATTATATCATAGATATCGGTCCCAAAGCCGGCCGCCTGGGCGGACAAGTGGTCTATCAGGGAGATATGAAAGATTTGCAGCCGAACAGCGACAGCTACACCGTCCGGTATCTACTAGGAGAAGAAGAAATTCCTGTCCCGGAACATCGCCGCCCATGGAATAACTACATAGAACTGACCGGGGCACGCGAAAATAACCTGAAAGGAGTAAACGTCCGCTTTCCTCTGAATGTAATGACTGTAGTGACCGGCGTCAGCGGTTCGGGAAAGAGTACGCTGGTACGCGACATCTTCTTCCGTGCCCTGAAGCGCGAACTGGATGAGTGCAGCGAACGTCCGGGTGAATTTGCTTCTATCCGTGGTGACCTGCAAAACCTGCGAAATGTAGAATTTGTAGATCAGAACCCTATCGGCAAATCCAGTCGTTCAAATCCTGTTACTTATATCAAGGCTTACGACGAAATCCGCAAGCTATGGGCGGAACAACCACTTGCCAAACAAATGGGATACACTGCCGGCTATTTTTCGTTCAACAGTGAGGGCGGACGTTGCGAAGAATGTAAAGGTGACGGAACCATCACAGTAGAAATGCAATTCATGGCCGACCTGGTACTGGAATGCGAAACCTGTCACGGGAAACGCTTTAAAGCTGATACATTGGAGGTTAAATTCCATGACGCTAACATCTACGATGTACTGGAAATGACCGTGAACCAAGCTATAGAGTTCTTCACCAAGCACGGACAGAAGAAGATAGTAAAAAAACTCGCTCCACTACAAGATGTAGGATTAGGCTACATCAAACTGGGACAGTCTTCCTCTACCCTTTCAGGTGGTGAAAACCAACGCGTGAAGCTGGCTTATTACCTCAGTCAGGAAAAGGCTGACCCTACCCTGTTCATCTTCGACGAACCGACTACAGGACTGCATTTCCATGATATTCGCAAATTACTAGAGGCTTTTGATGCCTTGATATTACGGGGACATTCCATCGTAATCATCGAGCACAACATGGACGTTATCAAGTGTGCCGACTATGTGATAGACCTCGGACCGGAAGGTGGCGACAAAGGTGGAAATCTGGTAGCGGCAGGTACACCGGAAGAAGTGGCAAAATGTGCGGCAAGTTATACAGGACAATTCCTGCAAGAAAAACTGCACATGAAATAATTGAATTTATAATAATCTGCAAAACGGAAAAATCTTAACCCGCTTAATTCATAATAGGAGTTAAAGAAGTTATCACTTCGTTAGGAGTTAAAGGAGTTAGAGCCGATAGTGCTTTTTACGGATGTCAATAGTATTGGCTCTAACTCCTGCGTATGAGTTATGTAAGTTAGAAGTAGAAACCGAAACCAACCTTCAGACCAAATACCGAACGGTCACCGTTTACGTTCCAGTACACAGCCGGCTCAAGTGTCACCGTCCTCGACAGGAAGAAAGCGTAACCCGCTTCAGCACCGAAAGAAAACTTGGTATCATCGCTTGTCCCCCAATCCCAACGGTCTACGTTGACATCAGCGCCCAGATATAGACCAATCTTACTGAAATAGTAACGACCGCCTACACCGAGGGTATAAACATCCGTATCACCTCCTTTTTCATTCCATTTGGCTCCTGCATGTATCAGTAACGCCACATTATCCAGCAGAAACGCACCACCTTTGGCTTCAATGCCAAATGAAGTCTTGTCTGTCTCTGTATTATGCGACAAACCTAAGCCGGAAATCGACGGATTCAAGATCCACTTTCCTTTTTCAAATTGTGCCTGGGCAGCCACTGTGGCCACAAGCAGACAAACGAGTAATGCTAATTTTTTCATTGTTACTTATTAGTTTTTGGTGTTATTGTACTTCTCATCTTCCTCTTTACGTTTTCGCTGCAAGTCTTCTTTCTTACGCAACACCAACCAGAGGATAAACACAATGATATAGGATGCTGCAACAGTGACGTATTTTTCCGTATCACTGATAACAGTGTTGCGCGGCAGGAAATAAGCTGCCGTAGCACTCACATAGATAAGCAGAGCGATCGTGATGCTTGTAGATTTTTTAAATCTCTTCATTACCAAAGTTTTTTAGTCGTTTTAAAATACCAGATACTAAACCAGAGCGCAGCTACCACAGCCGCCAGGATGGCAACGCCGAGAGCTGCCTGAGGTCCTAAGCCAAAGCCTTCGGGGGCTATGCAGATGTATGTTGTACAAACAGTTGTCATAAATACAGCCGGAACATAAGTTACATAAAAGTAATGCCCTTTCTTTTCACGCACCAGATAGACGGTAATCGCCCAAAGCGTAAAGACGGAAAGCGTCTGATTGGTCCATGCAAAGTAACGCCAAATCATGTCAAAGCCCTCTTTGTCGCTCAAACTGTAGAGCAACAAACCAATAGCAGCGAGAAACATAGGAATACATATATACAAACGACGACGCATGGATTTTTGTTCCATTCCGAGGAAGTCTGCCACAATAAGTCGGGCAGAGCGGAAAGCGGTATCACCACTCGTGATAGGCGCGGCAATCACACCTAATATAGCAAGGAATCCTCCCGCAGTACCGAGCCAATCTTTGGTGATAGCATCCACTACTACGGCAGCATTCGTCTCCCCCATTCCGTTTTCATGAAAGAAATAGGTGGCAGCTGCAGCCCAAATCAGGGCAACAATACCTTCGGTAATCATAGCACCATAGAACACAGGGCAACCGTGACGTTCACTCGTCATACAACGGGCCATCAACGGACTTTGCGTAGCATGAAAACCACTGATAGCACCACAGGCTATGCTGACAAACATAATCGGGAAAATGGGCAGTTCAGCGGCATTAGGATTCGTATTCTGTAATCCGTCCCAGAATTCCGGCAAGACAGGATGCTTCACATAAAGCATCACCAGTATACCCACCGCCATAAATAGCAATGCAATAGCAAAAAGCGGATATATCTTACCTATAATTTTATCAACCGGCAACAAAGTGGCAAAAATATAATAGATAAATACCACTATTATCCAGAATGTAACATCCAATGATTCCGGTGTCAGTTTTGCCAACAATCCGGCAGGGCCAGCCACAAAGACAGCTCCTACCAATATCATCAAAAGAACGGTAAAGCCACGCATCACCTGCTTGGTAGTTACTCCCAGATAGCGACCGATGATCTCCGGCAAACTTTCACCGCCATTACGCAGAGAGAGCATACCTGCCAGGTAATCATGTACGGCTCCGGCAAAGATACTGCCGAACACAATCCACAAATAAGATGATACACCAAATTTAGCCCCCATAATAGCACCGAAGATAGGACCCAAACCGGCAATATTAAGAAATTGTATCATAAAAATCTTCCAGGTGGGCAAAGGGATATAATCCACCCCATCGGTCTTAGTCAAAGCAGGCGTCTTACGATCATCAGGACCGAAAATATGTTCGATGAAACGCCCGTAAAGAAAATAACCTGCTATTAATGCCAGCAGACAAAGCGTAAATGTAATCATGGTGCGTTATTCATTATTTTTAATGGACGCAAATGTAATAGTTTCTAAGGAAACTGCACAACATTCTCAAGTGTTTTACTTATCTTCGCCGCTAAAAATGACAGAAATAAAGAAAGAAAAGAGAATTTGTTTAGAATAAGTATTAGGTATTACAATAAAATCTCTATCAACATGAAACAGTTACTTCTCACTATATTATTTATCACATTCGTTCTGCCCCTTACCGCGCAACCCACCGGTGAGATGGTTACCCATCCTCCAAAATACGAAGTGCGCGCTGCCTGGGTCACCGCCGTCTATGGTTTGGACTGGCCCCGTACCCGTGCCACCAGTCCCGAAGGCATCCGAAAACAAAAGGCAGAACTAGTCGAAATACTTGACCGACTGAAAGATGCTAACTTCAACACTGTGCTCTTCCAAACGCGAACGCGCGGTGACGTACTCTACCGCTCAAAGATAGAACCGTTCAATTCCATCCTGACCGGGAAAACAGCTGTTGATCCGGGATACGATCCACTGGCTTTCGCCATAGAAGAGTGTCATAAGCGTGGTATGGAGTGCCATGCTTGGATGGTAGCCATTCCGTTAGGCAATCGCAAGCATGTTGCCAATCTGGGCAATGCTTCCGTAACCAAACAGAAATCCGCTATTTGTGTGCCTTATAAGCGTGAATACTTCCTCAATCCCGGAAATCCGCAAACCAAAGAATACCTGATGAGCCTTGTACGCGAAGTCGTAGAAAAATATGACGTAGATGGCGTTCACTTCGATTATCTGCGTTATCCGGAGAATGCTCCCCGATTCCCTGACACCTATGATTTCCGGAAATACGGCAAAGGACGCGACCTCGCCCAATGGCGCAGGGATAATATTACGGAAATCGTCCGCCATCTCTACAAAGGTGTGAAAGCCCTGAAACCCTGGGTAAAGGTAAGTACCTGCCCCGTAGGAAAATATCGCGATACTTCCCGTTACCCTTCCCGCGGGTGGAATGCTTTTCATACTGTCTACCAGGATGCGCAAGGCTGGCTGGGTGAAGGCATACAGGATCAGATATATCCCATGCTTTACTTCCGGGGTAACCATTTCTATCCTTTTGCCCTCGACTGGCAGGAACAAAGTAATGGTCGCCAGATCATTCCCGGACTGGGTATCTATTTTCTCGATCCCAGTGAAGGAAACTGGACACTGGATGAAGTGGAGCGTCAGATGCACTTCATCCGTACCCACAAACTGGCAGGTCAGGCCCATTATCGCGTGAAATATCTGATGGACAACACACAAGGGTTGTATGATGTATTGGAAGAGAACTTTTATACCGCTCCTGCCCTGCAACCTGCCATGCCCTGGATAGACAACGTACCACCGACAGCCCCTACCGGCCTTACCGTCACCCAGCTGCCGGACGGATACATCCACCTCAGTTGGATGCCTGCCACGGACAATGACAAACACAACGTACCGACCTACGTCATTTACGGCTCGGACACTTACCCGGTGGATACCTCCAATCCGGAAAACATCATTGCCCAGCGAGTACAGGGAACGGAATACACGTATGCTCCCATCCGCTTCTGGACGGCAAAGAGGTATTTTGCCGTCACTGCCGTGGACCGTTGCGGCAATGAAAGCGAAGCGTGCAGATAACTCTCCCGGATGCCACACTTCAACACCCCCAATGCCACACCTGAACGGGGGAAATGCCACACTTGAACAGGTGCAAAGTGTGGCGTCGGAGACGTCGAGATGTGGCATTTCACCTGCTAAGGTACGGCATTGAGGGCGATGAAGCGTGGCATCCAACCAACGAAGCCCCGCAACCGGACAATAAAGTTCAGTATTAGAAAAATCAACATCAGCAGCACTTTTTTCTTTTTCTGCTGTTGTTGTTATTATATCTTTTATATTCTCTTCATTAGTTGTATTGGTATTTTCGTCAACAATACTATTATCCAATACTTTAGCTGAATTTTCAGCGCTTTTCTCCTCCTTTTCCTTCGACGTTTTTTGCTGTTTTTCGTCATTTTTTGACTCAAAAATCGACGATTCCGATGCACTTTTGAACGTTTTTGATTTTTTTTCCCGAACCGTTTTCTCCGGTTTTTCATCTTCATTCCCATCTGTTGCCTTCCATACCTGAACCCGTTGACCTATCGGATTCAGTTCGGCGGGCATGAAAGAACCGTCTTCTTCAAAATCGAAAAGTCCGTAACAAAAGATGATCTTTTTGACATAGGCAAAAGAAATTTTATAGAGTTTACAGAAAGGGCGCAGATATTTCATATCGCCGCATGAGTCGGGCAGCATAGCCAGTTTCTCAATGACAAACCAATAAGCCCCTGTTCCCTTGAGCTTTTCCTTCTCCAGCAGATATTCCATCCTGGGGTCGCACATCGCCATCAAGGGATGTTGCAAATAAAAATTCCTTTTCATCTTTTCTTTATGTTTTAGTTTAAAGCCATAAAGATAAGAATAGCATGTGAGACAGTCGGAGGTTCCGTGAGGTTATGTGAGGTTTCGTGAGGTTAAATGAGGTTCCGTAAGGTTAACACACCTCCACCCGCACGTAAGCCCGATATCTGCTTTGAGGAGTAACCGGTACCAAGGACAAATAGCCGGAAACAATCCTTCCATCCTCCACTACCAATGGATAATCCCTCATGTCCTGTTCATGTTGCGCCCGCAAAGCTTCGGCAGAAGGGAAATTGTCGACATTAAAGATTCCTTTGCTACCGGGAGCGACGAAATTATCATAAAGCTGACGGGCAACCATCCCCATAGTCATGCGCACATTAACTTCAACATGTGGATAAATGGCGTATGGATATCCTCTCTGATCCGGACAGATCATCATATCTATCCCCATAGGACCAGAATAATACCTGCCATAAATTCCTTCTATAACTTTCTGCAAATACTCACGAATGCCCACAAATGCTTCCAAAGGGATATACCGTAGAATCCACTGTTCCACTTCCTCATTAGAAACCAACATATTACCACGATAAACACCTTTCTCATCCGTAATAAAATGCGAGTAGCCGCTAAACAGTACCTTCCCCCTGCCATTGGAGTAGAATTCCATGGCAAAATCTCCCTCCTTTTTATATATAGGTTCCAGTACAAGAGCTCCGTATTTCGCTAATTCCCGACGACACCAATCAGCCGTAGATTTCGCCAGCCCGCGGCGACACCAACGTAACCCCTTTCCGCTGCCCGACCACACGGACTTGAACAAGTAGCCGTCCTTAAAATCATCGACTATATCCGGAACGCGGAATTCCTTGCCCTCCCCTGATATCAGAAAATGGCGTCCACAAGCACATTTGAGGGTTTTATTCAGTTCAAACGTCAGAGCAAGAGCCATCGCATACGCACGGGAAGAGAGCATACGACACTCGCGCAACTCTGCTTCCGTAGGAAGTTTATGTTCGGCAATACCGGCTTTCTGCATACGCTTGCGGAAAGCGCGGTTCCATCCCCAAGGTACAATTTGGGATTCCGCATAATCGGGTAATTCCGGTTCAGTGACCAATTGCACGGAAAGAGGAAACAATTGTTTCATTTTCTGCAAATAATCTGCATTATAAGCTGATGGGGCAAGTACTGCACTACCGGGCTGAACATACCAAACAGGTAATAAGGCGAGATCCTGAGCCATTCGGCGGGCAGATGCAGGAGCTATATAATTCTCTTCATTACTAGCAAGTGCCATGTCCGTGTCTGGGTTAAATACATAGAGTTTCATAACTATTACAGTTCTTTATTTATTAAGGCCACAAAATTACAGAGAAAAACAAGGCAAAGCAAATATATAAACTTCACTAACAAAAAAGATATTTTGCCATCTCTACTTTGCAATTCTACAAAAAAGACGTATATTTGTCGCCCGATAAACCGAATTTAACAGCATGGAAGCATTCTACCGCACACACGCCTATCTTGTTGAGCATACCAATGCCCCCGTTCGCCGTGACCTCATGGATGAGATCAACTGGAACGACCGTCTTATCGGTATTAAAGGAACGCGTGGTGTAGGCAAAACCACGTTTCTGTTGCAATACGCCAAAGAGAAATTCGGAACCGACCGTTCCTGCCTCTTCATTAATATGAACAATTTCTACTTTTCCAATTTCAGCATCGTTGATTTCGCATACGAATTTCAACGCCGCGGTGGAAAAGTATTGCTGATAGACCAGGTATTCAAACATCCGGACTGGAGCAGAGAACTGAGAATGTGTTACGACCGTTTTCCAAACCTCAAAATCGTGTTCACCGGTTCGTCCGTAATGCGACTGAAAGAGGAAAACTTGGAACTGCGTGATATAGTGAAGAGTTATAACCTGCGTGGTTTCTCCTTCCGTGAGTATCTGAACCTGCAAACAGGCATGAAGTTCCGGGCTTATACACTGGAAGAGATTCTGAGTAACCACGAACAGATTGCCAAAGGCATTCTTTCGAAGGTACGCCCACTGGATTACTTGCAGGACTACCTGCACCACGGTTTCTATCCGTTCTTCCTGGAGAAACGCAATTTCTCGGAGAATCTGCTGAAAACCATGAATATGATGGTAGAAGTGGATATCCTGCTTATCAAACAGATTGAACTGAAATATCTTTCAAAAATCAAGAAATTGCTTTATATGCTGGCAGTAGATGGTCCGAAAGCACCAAATGTAAGCCAGTTGGCAAACGATATACAGACATCCCGTGCCACGGTGATGAACTACATCAAATATCTGGCAGACGCACGCCTTATCAATATGGTATATCCGAAGGGAGAAGAATTCCCCAAGAAACCATCGAAGATTATGATGCACAACTCTAACCTGATGTACTCCATCTATCCCGTGAAAGTAGAAGAGCTGGATGTGCTGGACACTTTCTTCGCAAATTCCTTGTGGAAAGATCACAAGGTGAACAAAGGCGACAAGAATATGTCGTTCCTGGTGGACGATGTGATGCCTTTCAAGATTTGTCCGGAAGGAATGAAGATTAAGAACAATCCCGGCGTCACCTACGCCCTGCACAAAGCGGAAATAGGAAGAGGGAATCAGATTCCACTCTGGATGTTCGGCTTTTTATATTGAGATTTATTCACTTAATAATAATTCAATTTAGTTATGACTAAACAGAAGAAATTCATTACTTGTGATGGTAACCAGGCTGCTGCGCATATCTCGTATATGTTCTCTGAAGTAGCTGCTATCTATCCCATCACTCCCTCTTCTACGATGGCTGAGTACGTAGACGAATGGGCTGCCGCAGGACGCAAAAACATCTTCGGCGAAACAGTATTGGTACAGGAAATGCAATCGGAAGCCGGTGCTGCCGGAGCCGTTCACGGTTCATTGCAAGCCGGTGCGTTGACAACTACTTACACTGCATCTCAAGGTCTGTTGCTGATGATCCCGAATATGTACAAGATTGCCGGTGAATTCCTGCCTTGCGTATTCCACGTATCAGCCCGTACACTGGCTTCTCATGCTCTGTGTATCTTCGGTGACCACCAGGACGTTATGTCAACCCGTATGACTGGTTTCGCTATGTTGGCAGAAGGTTCTGTACAGGAAGTTATGGATCTCGCCGGTGTTGCTCACTTGTCAACTATCAAAGCTCGTGTACCATTCGTTAACTTCTTCGATGGTTTCCGTACTTCTCACGAAATCCAGAAGATCGAGATGTTGGAAAACGATGATCTCGCTCCGCTGATCGACCAGAAAGCTTTGGCAGAATTCCGTGCCCGCGCATTGAATCCGACGAATCCGGTTGCCCGTGGTATGGCTGAAAATCCCGATCACTTCTTCCAGCACCGTGAATCATGCAACAACTACTACGAAGCAGTTCCTGCTATTGTAGAAGAATACATGAATGAAATTTCTAAAATCACAGGACGTAAATATGGCTTGTTCGATTACTATGGTGCTGAAGACGCAGAACGCGTAATTATCGCTATGGGTTCTGTAACCGAAGCTGCCCGCGAAGCTATCGACCACCTGATGGCTAATGGCGAAAAGGTAGGTATGGTTGCTGTACACTTGTATCGTCCGTTCTCTGCTAAGCACTTCCTGGCTGCTGTGCCTAAGACTGCTAAGACTATTGCAGTTCTTGACCGTACGAAGGAACCGGGTGCTAACGGCGAACCGTTGTACCTCGATGTAAAAGACTGCTACTATGGTGCAGCTGATGCTCCGGTAATCGTAGGTGGCCGTTACGGTTTGGGTTCTAAAGATACCACTCCTGCTCAGATCATTGCCGTATTCAAGAATCTGGCTATGCCGATGCCGAAGAACCACTTCACTATCGGTATCGTAGACGACGTAACCTTCACTTCACTTCCTCAGGAAGAAGAAATCGCATTGGGCGGTGCAGGTATGTTCGAGGCTAAATTCTACGGACTGGGTGCTGACGGTACGGTAGGTGCTAACAAGAACTCTGTGAAAATCATCGGTGACAACACTGACAAACACTGCCAGGCTTATTTCTCTTATGACTCTAAGAAGTCAGGTGGTTTCACTTGTTCTCACTTGCGTTTCGGTGATACTCCGATCCGTTCTACATACTTGGTAAATACTCCGAACTTTGTGGCTTGCCACGTTCAGGCTTACCTGCACATGTATGATGTAACCCGTGGTTTGCGCAAGAACGGTACATTCCTGCTGAATACAATCTGGGAAGGCGAAGAACTGGCTAAGAACCTGCCTACCCGCGTGAAGAAGTACTTCGCTAAGAACAATATCTCCGTATACTATATCAACGCAACTCAGATTGCACAGGAAATCGGTTTGGGTAACCGTACCAATACAATCCTGCAATCTGCATTCTTCCGTATCACAGGCGTAATTCCTGTTGACTTGGCTGTAGAACAGATGAAGAAATTCATCCAGAAGTCTTACGGTAAGAAGGGTGAAGATATCGTAAACAAGAACTATGCTGCCGTTGACCGTGGTGGTGAATACAAGCAATTGACCGTGGATCCTGCTTGGGTTAATCTGGCTGACGACGCTAAGACTGAAAACAATGATCCCGCATTCATCAATGAAGTAGTTCGTCCGATCAATGCACAGGACGGTGACTTATTGCCGGTATCTGCATTCAAGGGTATCGAAGACGGTACTTGGTATCAAGGTACAGCTAAATACGAAAAACGTGGTGTAGCTGCTTTCGTTCCCGAATGGAATGCTGAAAACTGTATCCAGTGTAACAAGTGTGCCTATGTTTGTCCTCACGCTTCTATCCGTCCGTTCGTTCTGGATGCTGAAGAGCAGAAGGGTGCAAACTTCGAAATGCTGAAAGCGGTAGGTAAAGTATTCGACGGTATGACATTCCGTATCCAGGTTGACGTTCTCGACTGTCTGGGTTGCGGTAACTGTGCCGACATCTGTCCGGGTAATCCGAAGAAGGGTGGCAAGGCTTTGACTATGAAACATCTGGAAAGCCAGTTGAACCAAGTTCCTAACTGGGATTACTGCGCTGAAAAGGTAGCAAGCAAGCAACATCTGGTTGACGTTAAGGCTAACGTAAAGAACTCTCAGTTCGCTACTCCGTTGTTTGAATTCTCAGGCGCTTGCTCCGGTTGTGGTGAAACTCCGTATGTGAAGTTGATCACTCAGTTGTTCGGTGACCGCGAAATGGTAGCTAATGCAACAGGCTGTTCTTCTATCTACTCTGGTTCAGTACCTTCTACTCCTTATACTAAGAACGAAAAGGGGCAAGGTCCTGCATGGGCTAACTCACTGTTCGAAGACTTCTGTGAGTTTGGTTTGGGTATGGAACTCGCTAATGAAAAGATGCGTGACCGTATCGTGAAACTGTTCAACCAGATTCTGGAAGGCGAAAATGCTCCTGCTGAAGCTAAGGAAGTATTGAAAGCATGGATTGAAAACATGTACGATGCAGACAAGACTAAAGAACTTGCACCTCAGATCGAGGCTATCATCGAGCAAGGCATCGCTGCCGGCTGCCCGATCAGCAAGGAACTGAAAGGCTTGACTCAATATTTAGTAAAACGCAGCCAGTGGATCATTGGTGGTGACGGTGCTTCTTACGATATCGGTTACGGTGGTCTCGACCATGTAATCGCCAGCGGTAAGGACGTTAACATTCTGGTTCTGGATACTGAGGTTTACTCTAACACAGGTGGTCAGTCTTCTAAGGCTACTCCAGTGGGTGCTATCGCTAAGTTCGCTGCTGCCGGTAAGCGTGTACGTAAGAAAGACCTCGGTCTGATGGCTACTACTTACGGTTACGTTTACGTAGCTCAGATTGCTATGGGTGCTGACCAGGCTCAGACTCTGAAAGCAATCCGCGAAGCTGAAGCTTATCCCGGACCGTCACTCATCATCGCTTACGCTCCGTGTATCAACCACGGTCTGAAGTTGGGTATGGGTAAGAGCCAGGCTGAGGAAGAAAAGGCTGTTAAGTGCGGTTACTGGCACTTGTGGCGTTACAACCCGGCATTGGAAGCTGAAGGCAAGAATCCGTTCCAGCTGGATAGCAAAGAACCGGATTGGGCTGGATTCCAGGACTTCCTGAAGAGCGAGGTTCGTTACTCTTCTGTAATGAAACAATATCCTACGGAAGCCGCTGAACTGTTCCAGGCTGCCGAAGACAATGCTAAATGGCGTTACAACAGCTACAAGCGTCTGTCTAAAGGAAACTGGGGTGCAGATGCCGAATAATTTCGATTATTGAAATAGTAAATAATAAACTCTGAAAAATGAAGGCTGCACCGCGAACCGGTTGTAGCCTTTATTTGTTTCTAAATCAAATTTAAACAACGAACATTATGATTGGATTTATCATTTGGGTCATCGGTGTAGTACTTGCCATAAAGGCTGTACTCGAAATTATGAGATGGAATGTGGATGGAGTGAAAAAACTATTGGTTGCCATCCTTGTATTGCTGACTAGCTGGATAGGTCTGGCTGTCTATTACTTCTGGGGAAGGGAAAACTTGCCGCAGATGTTGAAATAAGCAAGTATTGCTGTAAACTGTAGTATCTCAAATTTCCCTCCTCTCCGGGAGAAGAATTTGAGATACTATTTGATTGATATTATTGACTGATAACTGTTCCTATCAGTTCCAGAACTTCCTCTTCCGTTCCACTGAACGGACCATAGCTTTGCAACTTCACCGAACACATAGCGGCAGCAAAGCAACCGGCCTCCTGATAAGAAGCACCTTTATTACGCATATACAAATAACCAGCCATATACGTATCTCCACAACCGGTGGCATCCGCCACGTTCTCTACCGGATAGGCAGGAATTTCATAAAAACGATTGTCCACGTAAATAAGCGAGCCTTTATCTCCTAAAGTCAATAAAACTTCCTTCACGCCCCAAGCAGCCAGTTTGAGTGCAGCATCATAAGGGTCTGCGCACTGCGTAAGCATTTCCATCTCATGTTCATTAGCTTTCAGGATATGGATATACTTCAGAGCTTCCTCCTTTTCAGTCCAATCCACCGCCAGCACTTCTTCCCCCTGCACTTCACGCAAGTAGCCTTGCACATCAAGAGAGAGCAGGCCTTTGCCCGCAAGAGATTTAATGACCTCCAACGAGAAATCATCCGCCAACAGACTACCCAAGTGGTAAATGTGGGCATTCACATCCTGCAGACTTTCAACCGTGAAAGGATCTGCTTTTGCTGTCACCCGTTGTTTCCGCTCGTTGGTATCCTCACCATAGATATTCTCAAAGCAGATAGAACGGGCACTGGGAAGCACTTTCACTTCGATGTTTTGTTTCCTCAAATCATCCACCACCGACATCTCGCTATCCGCCAGGGCTGTGACAAGTTGGAATCCATCTGTACTCAGATGTTTGATGGCATGTGCAAAATAGAAAGATGTTCCCCCCGGCATGTGCACTGTCTTTTTCGGAGTAACTACTTTATCCAAAGTAATATATCCAATGCAACAAAGATTGTATTTCATAAAATGTCTATTCCTGTTTCAGACTACAAAAGTAGGCAATTATTATTGTTCCCCCCCTGTAAAGCTATAAATTCTTTCTCTTTAAGAAATCCGTCGGACTTTCACCGAATTGTTCCTTATAACACTTTGTGAAATAAGACGGAGAAGAGAAACCGACTTCATAAGCAATTTCCGCAACCGTCATTTCTGAAGAAGCCAACAGGGAAATTGCTTTTTTAAGGCGTGCCTGGCGCAGCAATTCATTGGGAGCATAGTTAGTGAGTGATTTCAGTTTACGGTAGAGTTGCACGCGGCTCAGTCCCATATCTTTGCCTAAATCTTCCACATTCAGTTCCGGATCTCTCATTTTCTCCTCTACCAGAGATTTAAAACGAGAGACAAAATCTTTATCAATATCACAGATATTCTCTTTCGCCAATGTCTGATTATCACCGAAGAACTGACGAAGCTGTCGACGGGAATCTATCAGATTCCGGATACGGGACAGTAACAACTGAGAATTGAAAGGCTTGGATATATAAGAGTCAGCACCACCATTATATCCCTGAATGCGTTGTTCGTCAAGTGAACATGCTGTAAGAAGAATCACGGGAATGTGACAAGTCTGCAATTCGGTTTTCAACCTCCGGCAACACTCTATCCCGTCCATACCAGGCATCATGACGTCGGAAACAATCACATCGGGAACGTATTTCATTGCGAGACGAATCCCTGTAGCAGCTTCCGATGCATCCAGCACATGATATTCTTCAGCAAGTAGTGTTTTTACGTAATTGCGAATATCGGCATTATCGTCAATAACCAACACTGTCGGGCGATCTGCAGTTTTCGTGTCTTCCTCATCCAAGGGCAAATCCGTTTCTATCAATGTAGCAGAGACTTCCGCTTCCTCAGTGGGAAGAGTAACAACCGTAGGATGATACAGAGAAACACTCTGCGCCGGAAAAAGAACAGTAAAAGTCGCTCCTTTTTCATTGCTATGGGCAGTGATCTGTCCGCCATGCATCTCTACGAAGGCACGGACAAGCGCTAATCCGATACCTGTACCGGCCTGATGTCCGTCTATCTGGTAGAAGCGTTCAAAGATAGCATCTACCTCTTTGGGAGAAATATGGCTACCTGAGTTAAATACAGAGAAACGGTAATTAGCCGTTTCCGCCTCCAGCTTAACCACTATTTTTCCATTTTCGGGTGTATATTTCACAGCATTGGATAGCAAATTGAAATAGATACGCTCCATCTTCTCACTATCCGCCATCATGCGGAAATCGGTGTCAGGTGTAGCTTCAAAAGAGAAAGAGATATGCTTTTTCAACAACGCCATACGGAAAGAATCATTCCAGCCGCGGAAACTACTTAAAAAATCGAATGGTTCCAAATGAAGTTCCATCCGCCCGTTCTCTACCTTACGGAAATCAAGAATTTGATTAACAAGACGAAGAAGGATGTTAGCATTCTTCTTCATCAGTTCCAGTAACTGATGCGGATGCTCTCCAAGAGATTTATCGGCAAGAAGCTGGTTGATAGGATCTGCTATCAATGTCAACGGAGTGCGGAAATCGTGAGAAACATTCGTGAAGAATACCAGTTTGGCATGGGTGGCCTCTTCCAGTTCGCGAGAAAGCTGTTCCAACTGTTCTTTCTGCTGAATGAGCTGCTCCTTCTGTTGCGTTAACTGTTGCTTCTGTTCTTCCAACTTCTCCTTCTGTCGGGACAGTTCACGATTCAGGCGGTTTTTGGTACGCAAAGAAAGATAAACGGCAACCAATAAACCGATTACCAATAAAAGTACCAATAAGCTGCCATATAATATGACTTGCTGCGTAGCGTAACGATCAAGGAACTGACTCATCTTTCCATTCATCGTTTCTATTTTTTCATCAAGGGTAGCAATATGCGAGGTCTGCATCTGCATAATCTGTGCATTGGTAGCATCTACAACAGAAGTACTCAATATGGTTTCACGAGGGAAATCCCGCTTATTCAGGATATCCATCGCCATCTGTATCACGCGGTCACCGCCGGTAGGATAAATAAACGTGGCATCCAGTTGACCATTCAGCACTTGTTCTACGCCATACCCTTCACCGGGCAAAGCATCCGTACCGATAAAGCACATTTCTTCTGCCCTACCCTGCCGCTCAGCAACATCATAAGCCCCTGCCGCCATTCGGTCGTTCTGTGCAAACACTACATCTATTTCAGGAAAACGCGCCAAAAGAGTATCCATCTTCTCTCCAGCCTCAGAGCGCAGCCAGCCGGCATCTTCACGTGCCAGAAGCTGAATGCCGGGATAAGGAGATATGGCGGCAACAAATCCCTGATGACGGTCCATGGCCGGTGTAGAACCTGTCAAACCGGCTATCTCCACAACGTTTCCTTGTCCATGAAGCATATTAGCAACATAGTTCCCTATTGCTTTTCCTAACTCATAGTTGTCAGCACCTATATAAGCGGTATATTTATCAGAAAGTATCTTGCGGTCGAAAACAATGACGGGGATGCCGCGGTCGTATGCTTCTTCCACCACCGGGGTAATGGGGGCGGCTTCGTTGGGTGCAACTACAAGCAAGTCCACTCCTTCTTTGATGAAATTACGGATATCTTTTATCTGTTCTGCATTATCATCTTTTACCGTACGAATATCAATTTCCACTCCGTCATAGAAAAGTGCCTCGCGCAACATTTCATTGTTCATCTGATGTCGCCATTCATCATCGCTGCACTGGGACACCCCGATACGGAAACGCGCTTCGCGATGGGTACACGAAGCCAGCAGTCCTCCAATAAAAACCGGTATAAATATCAACAGCCAATAAATTCTTCTCATTTTCATTGCATTAGGTCAAAGTATCAGAGAAGAGGATATTCCTTCTCTCCTTAATATTTATATTTGCGGCTGAAACGGACCACAAAATCAATATTCTCCTGAATTAATTGCCGCCCACGTTCAGGGCCTTGCAGCGAATTAATCTGTGCATCAGGCAGCATTCGGTGTTCCAACAGATAGTGAAGCATTTCTTTTGATACCATTTCCGGTTCAACAAGAAGTCTGATGGCCTTCCTCTTCGCCCAATCCGGATTATAATAAGGATTACGCTCATCCTTTATATAAAGAGCACCATCGGGAAGAATAGAAAGTTGCCCGTCCGGAAGAATAAAGACTGCAATATTCCCCTCATCTTTCATCCCTTCCGGCGCCACAAAGTCCGGAGCAAATCCAATATGCTTATCCAACCATTGCATCAAATCTTCATGGCCTGCAAAGTAAATCAACGGATCGTTTCCGGTCACTTGCAACAATTTATCATACAATTCCCGGTCGCTCGCTTTCTTCTCTTCCTGTTCCTCACGCATCTTATAAAAATCTTCAGCATCCTCAATCCATGAGGTTGTACCGCAGACTTGCCAGTTACCGCTATCATAAAAAGCCAGTGAAGCGACCAATCCGTTATGCTTCTCCAAAATGTCATCCTGCAAAGAATCCATGGATGAACGATCTATTGTATAGACAATTCCATCCACACTTTCCACGATAAGTACATCCGCATCATATCCCCTCAATAAATACAGATTATAGGGCAAACATTTCATGCCGGCCAGCAACTCCGCTTCCCGGTCCATTCCCTTATTCTTCAGTATATACTGCGCCCATTCGGGCACAGTCAATGCCAAAGGACCTATTTTAGAACAAATTGCCAAATAAGACACTACAGCATAATCCCTTACGTCATCATCTTCCAGCATTTTGGAGAATTCTTCGTCCACTTCATCTTGATGATCCCATTCACGTTCGTCCTGCAACAGATAGGCGCTTCTGTAAAACTGCGCGCACCAGTCTTTCAACAGATAGAAGTCTTCAAACCATTCGGGCTTATACATTTTTTCCACCAACTCTGTATTGATGGGCGCATTCTCAAATTCTTTATCCAACAGGGTATAGAGCTTATCCGCCAATTGCATCAGTCCCGGATTTTCAGGATTGATAAAAGTACCTTTCTGATATTGCTGTACGCCCATCCAGATGAGGAAACAAATATCTTCCGGATTTATTTCATCCACATAATATCGCGACTCATCCACGTCATAGAAAGGCAGATATTTGCCGTACATTTCCTTATGGACCGCAACAAAAGCACGCCATATCCCCACATCAGAAATAACATCTTCAAAATAAAAGGTTATGAGTTTTGCCAGATTGTGCTGTTCAAATTCTGTTAGTATGTCATTAAGGCCGGCAAAGCGTATATAATCATGTATTTTGTTAGCCAGCTTCACATAATAGGCATCCGAAGCTGACGCAACCGCAAACCAATGCCCTAATCTCCATTCACTGCCGATAATCTTCATTGCAATTTAATTTTATCTGTTCGTTCATGCAGGAATAATCTGCAACGATGACAAATATACTTCCAAAATGCGAAACAGCAAAGCATTGAAGATAAATTCGGATGATAGTTTAATAGTTCAGCCCAAACTGCCACAATGGAATCACATTCATGTAACCGGATTCAATATCATCTTTTACAACGTATCCTTTCTCAACACCTTATAGAAATCTTCCGCAGTCACATATAAGGCTTCATTCCGGTTCAGATTTTCTTTAATATATTGAAGGACCAATGTCGTTTTTCCAACGCCACGCGGACCTACCAGTCCAATCATCCGGTTATCCCAATTGATACGGGAATACATGTAACGATGAAAATCAACATGGGTTTCACGCAACAATTTATCAAAAGTAATCTGAAGTTTCTCCATAATAATATTTGGGGCAAAGATAAAAAACAAATTGCACCATAATAGTGCAATTTATTAGATATTTTGCACTATTAGAGTGCAAAACATCTAATTGTAATCTTTCGGAAACTCAGGCCAACCTGCTCTTAAAAGCAAACGGCAATTCCGGCATGGCCCCACTCTGTGTACAAACATAGGCGGAGACTTCCACAGCCAGTTTATGCGCTTCGGTAACAGGTTTCCCACTAAGTATAGCAGATGTAAAAGCAGCAGTAAAAGAATCACCTGCCCCCACAGTATCGGCAACAGGAACTTTCGGTGTATCCTGATAAGATACTACACCCGGAGTAAATACATAACTGCCATTGGTTCCACAAGTCAGAATCAGCATCTTCAGATTATATTTAGCCAAAAGTATCCAGCATTTATCCTGTAAATCAATACCCGGATAACCGAAGATACGACTGATAGTAACCAGTTCCTCATCATTTATTTTAAGTATATTGCAGCGGCGCATAGATTCGCAGAGTATTTCTTTCGTATAGAATCCCTGACGAAGATTGATATCGAAAATCTTGATCTGATCTTCTCCAGCAGGCATGGTGTCCAGAAAACGTTGAATAGTAGCACGACTCACGGGACTGCGCTGAGCCAGCGAACCGAAACAAACAGCACGGGTGGAAAGGGCCAGACGCTTCAAATCATCCGTAAAAGGAATATTATCCCAAGCTACCCCCTCTTTAATCTCATAACAGGGAACCCCCACAGCATCAAGAGTTACCTGTACCGTACCAGTAGGATAATCCACTTGCTCGATCTGACAAGTCAGTTTCTTTTGGGCAAAAACATCCAATATTTCTTGTCCGTCAACATCACGTCCCACTGCACTCACTACACGACTATCAAAACCAAACTGTGATACATGATAAGCGAAATTGGCAGGCGCACCACCTATTTTCTTTCCTTCGGGCAGCACATCCCAGAGTGCTTCCCCCATTCCTACGATGATTTTATTCATGATATGATTTATGATTTATGATTTATGATTTATGATTTATGATTTATGATTTATGAAAACTATTATTTTTTTATCTTCAAAGTATAGTACAGCAAATAAAGTACTCCGACAGTCATCACGGCTACTGCACCGCTTTGTCCTACGGCATCACTTGCCAATCCCATTGCCAACGGAAAAACAGTTCCACCAAAAAGTCCCATTATCATCAGACCGGAAACTTCATTCTTCTTGCCGGGCATATACAGCAACGCCTGTGAGAAGACAATCGAAAAGATATTCGAGTTTCCGTAACCTATCAGCGCAATGCAAATATAAATAGATGTTTTTGAATGGAAAGCAAAAAGTCCAATCATTGCCAGTAACATCATAAAACTACTGATAGCAAAGAACGATTTAGCATTCATCTTCCTCAAAATAAAAGAACCTGTGAAGCAACCTGCCGTACGGAAAATGAAGTATAGACTGGTAGCAAACGCAGCGTCATCCAATCCCATACCCAAACGCTCCATTAGAATCTTAGGAGCAGTAGTATTCGTACCTACATCGATTCCTACATGGCACATGATACCGACGAAAGAAAGCAAAACAAACGGCTTACCCAATAAAGCCAAACACTCACCGAACGTAGAAGGTTTTCCTTCCTCTTTCTCCTCGGCAATCTGTGTCTGTCCCAACAATAAAACGGCTATCACGGCTATCATCATATAAATAGGGAACAGTACACGCCAACCCAAACCGAACGACGGAATGGCCTGTGTAGCTCCCCACATAGCAATGTAAGGTGCAAGAAACGAAGCAATCGCCTTTACAAATTGTCCGAAGGTAAGGCTACTTGCCAGCCGGTCACCTCTCACGATGTTGGAAAGCAGCGGATTCAGTGAAGTCTGCATCAATGCATTGCCGATACCTAATAAAGAGAAAGAAAGCAGCATCAACATATAGCTATCACCAAAAACAGGCAATAACAACGAAGCAAAGGTCACAACCAAACTAAGGAGTACCGTCTTTTTTTGTCCGATACGGCTCATCAACATACCTGTCGGCACAGAGAAGATCAGGAACCAAAAGAAAACCAGCGAGGGAAAGATGTTAGCCTGAGAATCAGTCAGACCCAAATCTGCTTTTACATAGTTGGAGGCGATGCCCACCAGATCCACAAATCCCATAGCGAAAAAGCAGAGCATCACAGGGATCAGCTTGGATAACGAAGAATTAGATTTCATTGTTGTATGGTATTAATTTAAGTATTTCTTGCTCGGGAAAGCACGTTGCAAAGGAAGCGAATATCAAGGCAACAGGATAACAATCTTGTTACAAAGAGTGGCAATTATGATACAAGAATGTTTTTTAAGCGCATTTCAAGGGCATTATTTCTCTTTTTAGCTACATTTGTGGAAAATTATCCAAAGAAACTTTTTAAACAACAATATGGAAACACTCTTTAATGGACGACTCAGCATTGAAGTCTCTGCACATGGAGCAGAGCTATGCAGTATTTTTTCTAACGGAAAAGAATATCTATGGCAGGCAGATCCTGCATTCTGGAAACGCCATTCGCCAGTACTCTTCCCGATTGTAGGAAGCGTATGGGAGAATAAATATCGAAACGAAGGCACCACTTATGTCCTCACTCAGCATGGATTTGCCCGCGACATGGAGTTCACACTGATATCCGAGGAAAACGATGAAGTCCGCTACCAGCTTGTCAGCAACGAAGAAACGCTCAAGAAATATCCTTTCCCATTCCGTCTCACCATCGGCTATCGCATTCGCGAGAAGAAGGTCGATGTCATGTGGGAAGTAGAGAATACCGGGGAGAAGGAAATGCACTTCCAGATTGGTGCACATCCGGCATTCTACTATCCGGATTTCGATGCCGAAACGCAAGAACGGGGGTTCTTCGGTTTCAATAAGAAAAGCGGACTGAAATACATACTTATTTCTGAAAAAGGATGTGCCGACCCGGACACCCAATATCCTCTGAAACTGACAAACGATTTGTTGCCATTGGATACACATACATTTGACAAAGATGCACTTATATTGGAGGGAAGCCAGGTGCGGCGGGTTACTCTATATAACAAGGAAAAATCCCCTTATCTCAGCCTCCATTTCGATGCACCTGTTGTCGGACTGTGGTCGCCACCTGCCAAAAATGCCCCGTTTGTCTGTATTGAACCATGGTACGGTCGTTGCGACAAAGCACATTATACAGGAGAGTATAAAGATAAGGATTGGATACAGCATCTGCAACCCGAAGAGATATTCAGGGGAAAATATACCATTGAAATAGAAGAATAAAGGAGAAACAGAACAATTTCTTGTTCTTCCCCGGACCCGGTCCGTATCAAAGCCGTACCTGGTCCGTATCTGGTCCAAACGCTTAGGTACGGAGCAGCTACGGAGCGGGTACGGCTTTGATACGGACCGGGTACAGAAAAGGAGGAAATATAGAACAATCTTATTTCAACTTATAAACCTTAAATGAACTTACCGTATAGTTACCGCCTTTGGCATAGAAACTGATACGGTTGTAAGGTTCCGAAGGAAACACAAGGTTTGTCATTGCGAAACGTCCGTCATCGCCAAACGCTTCAATACTTGATTTATCAACGAAAAGACGTAGCGTCATTTCCGAATTGCCTTCTATCGGGGCAAGAGTCAGCACCGGAAAGTCCGGACTGAATGATACGATTCCGCTCTTACTACGATCCATCGCAAACTTCTTCTCTACCAGATTATAGTAAATATCCACTTCTTCTCCTTTTGAATTGAAAAGTTGGAAGCCAATGACTTCTGCATTTCTGTTCTTAATCGTCATTTCAATTTCATACGTACCTGTATTATCCGAAAGCAGTTTGTCCATATTATAAGTACGGTCCACCTTGAAGGAATGCTTCTTTTCTTCTTTTCCACGCAGTTTCAGCAGTTCTCGCGAAGGGGAAGATTTCAAATAGGTCTCACCCGCCGAAGTATAGAGGCTCAGATCACGGGGAACAGAATTTGCACTACGATATTGCATGGTAGGCACATCATTGGCATACTGCCAGTTGCTCATCCATGCCAATGCGATATGTCGTCCTTCAGGTGCATTACTCCAGGTTACAGCAGCATAATGATCTTTTCCCCAGTCCATCCATTTCGTCATTTTCGGAGATTCATTTACGAATGTTTTTCCATCAAACATTCCTACAAAGTACTGGGCAGCACTACCACCGAAAGGTCCTCCCGGATTAATATTACATATCAATACCCATTTTTTCAGTTCCGTGCCTTCAATAGGTAATTCAATCAGGTCGGGGCATTCCCAAACGCCTCCATGAGCTCCCTGTCCTTCACCGAAACTACTTTCATAAGTCCAGTCTTTCAGATTGGCCGAAGAGTAGAACTGCATTTCCTGTCCCACAGCAAGAACCATAATCCATTTGTCAGTAGTATCATGCCAGAATACTTTCGGATCGCGAAAGTCTCGCTGTGTAGAAGTCAGAATCGGATTACGCGCATACTTTTTGAAAGTCTTTCCATTATCAAGGCTATAAGCCATGCTCTGCACCTGGCGTTCGCTTGCCGAAGTATAGAAAGCGATGATGGCTCCGGCACCGAAACCAGCCGTATTATCCTTATCTACTACGCAAGAACCGCTGAAGATAGCACCGAGTGCATCGGGGGCGATAGCTACAGGCTGATGTTCCCAGGAAACGAGGTCGGTGCTGGTGGTATGTCCCCAGCTCAGGTTTCCCCAGAATGAACCATACGGATTGTATTGATAGAACAAATGATAAACGCCATCTTTATATACCATACCATTCGGATCATTCATCCAGCCATATTGAGGAGTGAAGTGATAAAGCGGACGGAAACTCTCGCGATTGGATGTATCAAACTCATTGGAAAGTTTCATTTCATCCCAGCAAACAGCCGTATCGGGTATCAACTGAAAGTTGAAGGAAAGTGATTTATCATCAAATCCTGAGAGATCTACCGGAACAAAATAGTCCACCTTATTTATAGCCAGACGAACATTCATATTGCGCACTACGTCATTATCTGCTATCATATACAGTTTTGCTTCCGGAGAAGCCTCTTCCACGGGAAGCAACAAAAATTTCTTCTGGTTCTCAATCTGGACAATACTCTGTCCGTCACCTAAATGTTTAATCACGAAAGGAGGATTAATAGCCTGACACGAAAAGACAGACCAGATTGTACCTATTATAAAGGTAAGGGTCCATCGCACAGTCAACAAATTGTTTTTTAAATTCATGATGTTTTTGGGTATTACATTTAATTAATAATGGGTTGCTCGAGAAAGCACTTTGCAAAGGAAGCGAATAAAAGGGAAATAGTCTGTCATTTATGTTTCAGAAGCTAACAAAATTGATACAGGAAGAAAAAAAGGGATATTCAAATATAATTTTGTATCAAAATTACCAGTATCCGAAACATAAATTATACTTCCTGTCACATAAATTCCCTTTCTTTGCAACATCAAAACACTACTCGGGAAAGCATGTTTTGAGAGGTAATCCTCAGCGATTACAAAATGAAAAGCATATTAATTAAAATCTAAAAACATGGAAGGCATAAAAAAAATACTTCTATTTGTACTTGTACTTCTCCTTACAAGTATCACTTCATTTGCCCAACAGATTCAAGTGAAAGGTACTATTGTTGATAAATTGAATGGCGAGTCCATTATCGGTGCTTCTGTTGTGGAAGTTGGTCCTGTCAGTAATGGAACGATTACAGACATTGACGGCAATTTCACATTATCCGTTACTTCGGGAAGCACATTATCTATCTCTTATATAGGATATAAAACGATTGCAGTAAAAGCTCAGCCAACTTTACGTATTGAGTTGGAAGAAGATTCACAACTTATTGACGAAGTAGTGGTGACCGGTTATTCTACCCAGCGTAAAGCAGATTTGACAGGTTCGGTTACCGTAGTATCTACCAAATCGTTGAAAGCGACATCAAGCACTGATCCAATGAAAGCTTTGCAAGGTAAGGTGCCGGGCATGACAATTACATCAGACGGCTCGCCAAGCGGTGTCGGTACGGTACGCATTCGTGGTATCGGTTCTTTCAATTCTTCTCAAGATCCTTTGTATGTGATTGACGGTGTACCGACCAATGCTACACTCAATTCACTGAATACTAATGACATTGAAAGTATGCAGGTGCTGAAGGATGCAGCTTCGGCCAGTATTTATGGTTCGCGCGCCGCTAATGGTGTTATTATTATAACCACTAAACAAGGTAAAAAAGGCGATAAAGTTAAAGTAGACTTTTCCGCTAACTTAACGGCTCAGTTCTATACTCCACAGTCCATGATGGAATTATGCAGTACTCCGGAGTATGCTACAGCTATGGCACAGGCTGCTTTAAATGATGGTTTAGATCCTGTGGCCTATGCCAGTAACTACGGTCTGAACCTGAATGCTAAAACCGGAATGGGCATTTCCGTTTATAATCCGGCAACCAAACAATATCAGGATTATGTAGTGAACGGCCTCTATGACGGCTATATCAACCAGTCTAAAACAATGAAATGTTCGAATACGGATTGGCTGGATACGATTTCCCGGATTGGCTTTTCTCAGATTTACGATATTTCATTGTCTCATGCCACAGACAAGCGTTCATCCATGTTTTCATTAGGTTACAAAAAGAATACCGGTATTTTGAAGTATACTGACTTTGAAAATATTTCGGCCCGTATGAATTCTACATATCATGTGAACAAGCATATCAGCGTAGGTGAGAATTTCACAGTGACTTATACAAACCAGGTCAATTCTTCACCAATGGAGAATGCATTAAAGATGGCGCCTACCGTACCGGTTTATGAAACGGATGGAATGACATTTGCCGGACCTGTAGGCGGCATGAGTGACCGCCAGAACCCTTTACGAGAACTCTATCAAAATCGTGACAACCGTTTAGAGGTATGGCGTCTGTTCGGTAATGCTTACGTAGATATCAAACCTGTTACAGGGCTGGTTCTTCGTTCCAATTTCGGTTTGGACTATGATGCCGCATTCATTCATTCAATGGGATATACCTTTCAGTCGGACATCGTGAAGAATGATACGCCAAGTACTACTGTATCTCAAGCCAATGACTTAAAATGGACTTGGTCCAATACAGCCAATTATAATTTCAAATTAGGAACAGGCCATAGCTTTACCTTGCTTGCCGGCATGGAACTTTTCCGTCAGAAACGCGTGGATATGTCCGGATATGCCGAAGACTTTGCTATAGAAAACCCTGACTATATGTGGCCGGATGCGTCTACCGGAGTTCAGAAAGCTACCGGCATTGAGAACGGATATTCCTTAGTGTCTTTTTTCGGAAAGGTTGACTATAATTGGCAAGACTTGTTATTGGCTTCATTTACTATTCGCCGCGATGGTTCCAGCCGTTTCGGTAAAAACAATCGCTATGGCACATTTCCGGCAGCGACATTAGGATATCGCATTTCGAAGATGTTGAATGAGGAATGGATTGATGATCTGAAATTGCGTGTTTCTTGGGGTAAAACCGGTAATCAAGCCATTTCAAATACAGCCCGTTATTCTATCTTTATAGCCGACTATGGACAAGACCGGGTAACTTCTACTGCTTACGACTTATATCTGCAAGGATCAGGCAACTTTCCTTCAGGCTTTCGTACCAGCCAGGCTGCCAACAACAATTTAAAGTGGGAAACTGCCGTCCAATATAATATTGGTCTTGACTTTGCTTGCTTTCAAAATAGTTTGTATGGTTCAGTAGACGGTTACATCAAAGATGTAGAGGATATGCTGATTTCTCCGGCTTATTTGGGAGCTATGGGAGAAGGAGGTGCTTCATGGTCCAATGGTCCTTCATTGCGAAATTGGGGTATGGAGTTCGCCTTGGGTTATCGCAATTCCTTAAAATGCGGTTTAGGCTATAACATCAATGCAAACCTTGACTTCTTCCGCAACAAAGTTACTTATCTTCCTTCCACGGCTACAGGCTCGTATGCACATACCACAAAAGAGAATCTGGTAGAAGCCGGTGTACCTTACGGTTCCATAGTGGGTTATGTAGTGGATGGTCTGTATCAGAATAAAGAAGAAGTTTTAGCCTCCGGTCAGGAAAATGCCCGTGTAGGCGGTCTGAAATATGCGGATCTTGATGGTAACGGTGTGATTAATTCAGATGACCAAACTTGGATATTCAACCCGGTTCCGGACTTTTCTTATGGTCTGAATATCGAATTGAACTATAAGAATTTTGACCTGGCAATGTTCTGGCAAGGAGTATGCGGACAAGACGTATATAATAACCAAAAGTACCAAACTGATTTTTGGAGTTTGACAGACGCTGGTTCCAATAAGGGTAGCCGGTTATTGGAAGCATGGACTGCCGACAATACAAGTTCTACCATTCCTGCACTGACCACCAACAATACAGGTGACGAAGGACGCGCTTCCAGTTATTTCGTGGAAAACGGTTCATACCTCAAACTACGCTCTTTGCAGTTAGGATACAATGTACCTACATCTTTTCTGTCCAAATTCAAAATGAGTAGTGCCCGTTTCTATGTATCGGGGCAGAATTTACTGACAATCAAAAGTAAATCACTGACTTGTGCTGATCCAGAAAACTCCAATTGGGCCTATCCGTTAGCTACTTCCATTTCATTTGGTATTCAATTAGGTTTCTAATATTTAATATATAGATCAGATTATGAAAAAGATTTCTATTATAACCATGATAGCTGTATTCGGCTTTCTATTCAGCAATTGCGATGATTTTATTAATGTTTCTCCGAGTGGTGTCATTGATGATGAAATAGCTTACTCCAGTCCAGAGGAAATGGTAACGGCAGCATACGCCATGCTGGGCAATTGTTGGTATTCCTATCCGTTCAATTTATGGCCTTATGGTGACGTATCTTCCGACGACTGTTTGAAAGGCGGGTCAGGAACTACAGATACGGGGTATCATCCTATGGAGATATGGTCTACGTTGACCGCTACTCCCGGTGAATTGGATGAATTGTGGTATCGTCTTTACTGTAATATATCCCGTTGTAACCGTGCTTTGATTTCCTTGGAACAATACGGCAACGAAAAATTAGGAGCCGATACTAAAGCAATCCGCATTGGAGAGATAAAATTTCTGCGCGCTCACAATTATTTTAAATTGGTGACTATGTTCCGTCAAGTGCCTTGGATTGATGAACAAATACTACAGAATGGTTTGCACGAACAGACCCGCAATGATGAATTTACGTATGGGGAACTGTTTGATAAGATTATCCAAGATTTTCAGAATGCATACGATGTTCTGCCCAAAGAGCAAGCTGACGGAGGCCGCGTACACAAAGTGGCTGCCGCCGCCTATCTGGCAAAGTGCTATTTAACTTTGGCATGGGGTGACGGCTACGAACCCACCAATGGTTTGAACCACATCAATAATGAATATATGCAGAAGGTAGTGGACTACACCGATGATGTAGTGAATTCTAAATATAATTATGCGGCCGATTATGGAGATATCTTTTTACCGGAACATAAAAACAGTGAAGAATCTGTCTTTGCAGTGCAATGCTCCGATTACCAGGACGACAATACAAAATTCGGACGTGCCAACTGGTCCAACATGCTAAATGGTTGTTGGGGAATCTGGTCTTGCGGTTGGGATTTCCATAAACCGTCACAGAACTTAGTGAATGCTTTCAAAACCCAAGACGGTCTGCCAATGTTTACAGATTACAACAAGGAAACAAATTATCCGATAAACGGAAAAGTGACAGGGCAGAAGTGGGATCCCCGCTTGTTCCACACGGTAGGTATGCCTACATTCCCTTATAAATATGAGACGGAATACACGCTTACCAAAGAAAATTCCAGAACACCGAATACGTATGGATATTATACCTCACTAAAAGAAGTGCCGCAACGTTCCAAAGGAGAAACTTATAATGGTTCCTGGCAGGCCTTTGCCATGAACGATTATATATTCCGCTATACTGACGTGATGTTAATGCGTGCCGAAGCTCTCGTAGAATTAAACCGCCTTGCCGAAGCCGGACAGATTATCAATGACATCCGCCAGCGTGCCGCCAATTCTGTCAATAAGCACATTGCTTATGCCGCAGAACAATGTGAAATAGCACTTTACCCAAGTACGTATTTCCAAGATAAAGAGACTACACGCAAATGCTTACGCTGGGAACGACGTCTAGAAATGGCTATGGAAAATGGACGTTATTTTGACTTAAAGCGTTGGGGCATCGCTTCCGAAACATTGAATGCATATTTCCAATCGGAGAAAGCTTCTGTCTACGAAGGGCAATCATATGGTCAATATTATAATGATGCATATTACACTGCCAACAAAAATGAATTTTACCCGATTCCATATAATCAGTTGTATTATGTGCCGGGACTTTATGTTCAGAACAAAGGTTATTAAAAACAACTATATAAATGCATACAACCATGAGAAATATATATTATTTATTTTCTTTGTTTACCCTGATCCTCATTTCAAGTGCCTGTCAAGATAAAGACATAGAGAGAGAGGGAATGAAACTGAATGCCATTGATGAAAAAGATATCATCGGTGAATTACAAGGTGACAATTACATCTGGACCTGGCCGGAACAAGATAATTTGCAAATGCAGGTTACAACTTATACCAACGGCACCAAAGGCGGAACCATATTAGTTCAAGGAAACAGCTATACGCATACTGCGGTAGATACCAACATTGAATATATGTATGTATTCAAATTAACAGATGGTAGCAACTACTCCACAGGTATAGTAAAAAATTACATGCGAAAAGGAGCTACCCAAGTTACGGGTGTCTCAATGGTACAAGTTGACAAGCCGGGAGGATATGACGCAAAAGTGGAGTGGTCAGCTCCCACAGACGCAGAGAACATAACCTTCAGCGCAACAAACGGCAAACGTACTATAAACGAGACACTGGCAGGCAATATCACGGAATATCTCATTATGGATGTGAAAGTGGATGACGTCTGGAATGTTTCGTTGACAGCCGTCAATGCCAAAGGAACTTCCTTATCCGCTACCGTTTCTTTGAAAATAGGCAAAACAGCCATTGGCTTTCTTAGCGCTTATGCCACTCCCGAAGAGTTGCTGAAGACCGGTGACGATGATGAAGCTTCGGCTTGGTTGTGGCTGAAAAACGAATATCCTACAGCAGAATACATTTATTTTGGTGACATTGTTTCTGCCGGACAGCTTGATCCATACCGCGTTCTCTTCTGGATGCGCGACTTGGAAGGAGTCGGAGAAAACGAAGTATGGAACATGCCTCAGGTTGCAATAGATGCAGTAGAACCCATTAAAGCATGGTACGCTGCCGGAGGCAGTTTACTGCTGTGGAGTCATGCCATTCCCTATATCACCAACTTGGGACGCATTGATGCTGAGATATTACGTAACAATGACCGTGCCATCGGTACAGGTTTCGGAGGATGGAACGGTGATGCATGGTCTATGGCGGTTCAGCTACATCCCGGAAGTAAATTCAAGAAAGATTTTTCCACACATCCTATATACAGGGGGCTTGATGTCGTAACAACAGACCGCACGAAATTGATAGCTTTCAAAGGTGCCGGCTGGACGGAAGATCATAACTGTTTGTTCTTCAACCTACCTTCCATCCTTACAGGACTGGGCAATCAAGAAGAAGCCTGTTATTCTTTACTGACAGAACAGTATGGAATTTATCCACTTGGCATTTGGGACTCACAAATAGACTGGGTGTCACAATTGAACGTATGGGAAGCACAACAGGGTAACACCGAATTCAAGGGAACTATCCTTTGCATAGGAAATGGAGGCTGTGAATTTTCCATGAGAAATCCGGACGGCACACCCGATATCAGTGCCTATCCACAAAATAACATCTATCAAGACAATGTCTTAAAACTGGCTAAGAATAGTTTGGAATATCTGAAAACCCGATAATTTTAATAGTATGAAAAAACATTTATACCTCTTTGAATTAATTGCTGTCTTATCAGCATTCGCCATACTTTCTTGTACTGATAGCAAGTTTGATGAGCAACCCCAACTTCCTCCAATTGAAGAAGATGGTGGTAAAGGAGAAATACCCGTAAGTGGATATGACGAACCATATCGCCCACTGATACATTATACACCTGCCAAGAATTGGGTAAATGACCCGAATGGAATGGTTTATGTTGATGGTGTGTATCACCTTTTTTACCAATATAACCCGCAAGGCAACGAATGGGGAAATCTGAGTTGGGGACATGCCACCAGCACCGATCTTATCAAATGGAAAGAGCAACCGGTAGCACTGACAAAAGATGAATTAGGAGATATATTTTCCGGTTCTGCCGTATATGACAAAAACAATACAGCAGGCTTCGGAACAAGTACCATTGTGGCTATCTACACTTCCAGCGGACAGTATCAGCAACAGAGCTTGGCTTATAGTACAGACGGACAAACTTTCACTAAATATACTCAAAATCCAATTATTGCTAATAGCACTGAACCTGATTTCCGTGACCCGAAAGTATTCTGGCATGAAGAAAGCCAACGCTGGATCATGGCCTTGGCTATGGGATGGAAATATGCCATTGAATTTTGGAGTTCTCCCGATCTGAAGAACTGGACCAGGCTCAGCTCCTTCTCCACTGATATAGTCTCGTGTAATCGCGGTCAGTGGGAATGCCCTGATTTGCTGCGTATGGAATATAACGGCAAGGAAAAATGGGTACTGATTGTCAGTGTCAACCCGGGAGGTCCGGTTTCCGGTTCCGGAATACAATATTTTATCGGAGACTTCGATGGGAGGCAGTTTGTTGCTGATAGTTATAATTATCCTTTATGGTTAGACTATGGCATGGATAATTATGCCGGCGTGACTTGGAGCAATACGGCTAACAGGACTATCCTTATAGGTTGGATGAACAACTGGAATTATGCCGGTGTTGTACCTACATCTCCTTGGCGATCAGCTATGACCCTCCCACGCGAATTAAAACTTATAGAATACGACGGGAAACCACTTTTAGCGAATACTGTAGTGCGTGAAATTGAGACTATTGCCGGAGAATGGCAAAACGTAACATCGGAATCATTGAATATCAGCGGGCCTTATCAGCTACGTCTGGAAATTGATATTACCAAAGACGGTACTTTTTCATTGGCCAATGAAAGCGGTGAGTATTTGGAAATATTTGTCAGTGCAACTACCGGAAAGTTGGTAACCCGTCGCACCGGTAATACGGGACTAATATCCTTTGCTTCCAATTATGCCATTCCTACTATCAAATCGCCATTCAATACTGAAGGAGACAAAATTATACTTGATATTTTTGTCGACCAGTCTTCAGTAGAGATATTTACCCAAAACGGTTCGATGGCTCAAACCAATCTTATATTTCCACGCAGTATATACAATCGTTTACAAACTACTGATATGGAACTAAAAGCACAAATACGTCCACTTGATAATATCTGGATGTAACATAGCCGGAACAGAGCTTAAGATAGTCCAAGAGGTACTTTTTAATCTCCTCTTGGACTATTATGCTTTTCCATTTTCTATAAATTAACCATCTCTATTTCTCTATAAATCAGTTAAAGTGTATTCAATCCTCCCCCTGCATTTACGAATGCCGGAAAAACGCTACATTCCGCATGATTTCCTTATATCAATGAATTAATGCTCCTCCTTAGACAGCCAGATACTAAAGAAAAGGTCGTACACCTGATAAGAGTCACGTTCTTTTGTGATGAAATCCTTATCAAGCAATCCCGCCAACGCTGAGCGCACAGAACTGGGAGATACCAATCCATGACGTTTAGAAAAGGCACCGGAAACTACATTACGCGCCTGTCCTTCCCGATTGATGGCAATCAGCACCTGTTTCTGTTTTTCGGGCAGTTGGTATAATAATTCGGCATAAGTATCTGCTGTGAAATTAACAATGTAGTTGATAGCGTCTTCTATCATTTCCATACCACATATAGCTCCCTCAGGAGTTTTCAGAAAAAGGATATTCATTATTTTCTGCAAGTAGAAAGTCCCGCCATGAAAACGGTCGTAAAGCACATTCACCACCTCGGGCAAAAGTACCTTTTTATATTCTCGAAAATGACAGATAGCAAACTCTGTATACTTTTCAAGAGGGATAGGAGGCAAATTCATGATAGTGACACTCTGGTAAAATGGCCGTGAGGGAGAGGTGAAAATAGTCCCCATCAGATGACGCTGTGAGCCGGAAAAGACGAAGCGGGCATTACTACAATATTGCACATAGGTACGTAATGTAGCCTCAATAGTATCTTCCGGATACTTCCCTATCTGCTGAAATTCATCAATAGCTATCAAGCATGGACGGTCAGCATGCTGCAAATAATGGAATATCTCATCAAGAGAAGCGGCAGGATTGGTTATGTCGCCAAGTCCTATGTTCCAGGAAGGAACTCCACCTATATCATAAGTGATACCTGCCTGTAAAGAAGCAATAGCATTCACAAAAATCTCCCAGACTTTACGCCCCCGCGGTTTCAAAGCATCCAGAATAACCTTTCCGAACTTGTTCACGAAATCACGCAACGAACGGGTAGCATAAATATCTACTATAAAAGTATAATAGTGTTCCTCTACCTCAGGTTGGGAAAAACAATGACGAATCAAATCCGTCTTTCCATAACGACGGGGAGAAATAAGTGCTATGTTATTTCCGTTAAGCAGCAACGTTGTAATATCTTTAGTCTCTGTTTCCCGGTCGCAGAAATACTTTGGAGAAACATAACCGTTAGTTACAAATGGATTGTTCATATCAGACCTCCTAAAGTTTGTAGTCCGACAAAGATAAGAATAAAGAAGCGCATTGCCAAATAATGATTGCCACTTTATAGCAATCATCATTTGGCAATGCGTTTACAATATTTTGATTAATCACTGAAAGTCATACTTCGCCGCACATGCATAACCTTCTTCATACAAATCAGTCAATTTCCTGATATCCCGTTCGATACGGTCGACCGTTACAGGTTTCTGCGGACGGATTACAGTAATCTCTCCTGCCGCTTCCATACGTTCCACCATCTCCAACTGCTCGTTGTATACACGGCAACGGCGGCTTAAAGCCTCACGCATCTTTGGGTATTTACGGTACAGGAAAGAAGGTATATGCATATCCTTCGCTTCTTTACGATATCCTTGATTACGGGTAAGCACTACCACATTATGAGTAAATCCCTCACTCCTGGCACGCATCAGAGGAATACTGTCGACAATACCTCCGTCAAGCATCGGCTCATTATCCACATAAGCAATAGGGCAGACAAAAGGCAGGCTGCTTGAAGCACGCACAATGTCAATCACACGATGCTTGTCCCGTTTCTCCTCAAAATAGTTAGCCTCGCCCGTCACACAATTTGTAGTCACCATTTCATAGCGCTCCGGGCAAGAGAAATATGCTTCATAATCATAAGGAAGAATATGCTCGGGAAATTCCTGGAACAGCAGATCGAAGTCCATAATATTACGTTTCTTCAACAAATATTTCAACCCGATATACTGATATTTCTCCAGTAAGTCAATGTTACTGTACTTGGCACGTCCGCGCTGACCGGACATATAAGAAAGTCCATTGCATGCTCCGGCACTGACTCCGATAGTATAGGGGAAGCGGATGCCACGGTCCATAAAGCTGTCCAGCACGCCACAAGTGAAGACACCACGCATGCCGCCGCCTTCAAGAACCAATCCTGTCTGGGGGTTGATATGTATCTTTTTCTCCATAATTATCTGATAAAACGCTCCAAAGATAGCTTTTGTTTCCGAAATCTCCCTATCTTTGTGGCAGTAACAATCATTTAATATCAATTTAATTATGATGAAAAAGTCAATACTTATTGCCACTTTAGGCTTATTGAGTTTCAATGTGTCAGCACAGGACACTCCGAAAGCGGAAGAAGGCTTCATCTTCACAACCGTTAAAGAAAACCCGATTACTTCCGTTAAAAACCAAAACCGTTCCAGCACATGCTGGAGTTTTTCGGCTCTTGGTTTCCTTGAAAGCGAATTGCTGCGTATGGGCAAAGGCGAATATGATTTATCTGAAATGTTTGTGGTACACCACACCATGATGGACCGCGGCGTGAACTACGTACGCTATCACGGTGACAGTTCTTTCTCACCCGGTGGAAGCTTCTACGACATCATGTTCTGCCTGAGAAACTACGGTCTTGTTCCGCAGGAAGCTATGCCGGGCATCATGTACGGTGACACATTGCCGGTACACAACGAGTTGGATGCCGTGGCCGGTGCTTACGTAAACGCTATTGCCAAAGGCAAACTGACCAAACTGACTCCGGTATGGAAGAAAGGCCTGTGCTCTATCTATGATACTTACCTCGGCAAGTGCCCCGAAAGCTTCACTTACAAAGGAAAAGAATATACTCCGAAGACATTTGCCGAATTCCTCGGAATCAATCCGGACGATTACATATCTCTGACTTCATTTACCCACCATCCATTCTACACTCAGATGAACATCGAAATCCAGGACAATTGGCGCAACGGCCTTTCTTATAACCTGCCTTTGATGGAATTCATGTCTGTTATCGACAATGCCGTTAACAACGGTTACACTGTAGCTTGGGGTAGCGACGTCAGCGAAAGCGGTTTCACTCGTGACGGTATCGCCGTTATGCCCGACGCGGATCGTGGTGCCGAACTCACCGGTTCTGACATGGCACGCTGGACAGGTCTTACAGCTGCCGACAAACGCAAAGAACTGACTTCCCGTCCATTACCGGAAATCACCGTAACTCAGGAAATGCGCCAAACAGCATTCGACAATTGGGAAACTACCGATGACCACGGTATGCTTATCTACGGTATAGCCAAAGACCAGAACGGTAAGGAATACTACATGGTAAAGAACTCCTGGGGTACCAACAACAAATACAAAGGTACTTGGTATGCTTCTAAACCTTTCGTTGCTTACAAAACTATCAATATCCTGGTACACAAGGATGCAGTGCCCAAAGCATTGTTGAAGAAGCTGGGAGTTAAATAAAGTATGAAGTATGGAGTATTAAGTATTGAAGCTGCGCTGTAAAGCAACACACTTAATACTTAATACTTCATATTTAATACTTCTCTTTCATTTCATCATCCTACTATTAATATATTCCGTAAACTGATCCTTATAATTCTCTCCTACCGGAATATAGGTCTCTCCAAAGACGATGCGCAGGCGAGAAACTTCCGTTATCTTTTTCAAATTGACAATATAAGAACGATGTACCCGCATAAACTGAGAGGAAGGCAAAGTTCTCATTACCAATGCCAACCACTCTTCCAGCGTGACAGGACCGAATCTATCCAGCATTTCCGCTATATCCTTCAATGTTTCTTCTGTTGCATACCTGTTTCGTTTTTGTGACAAATGTAACCGCAGGAGTGAAACAAAGAAAATAGATTCAACCAACAAGTGATTTTTAACGATAAACACAATCAAAAATAATGTAGTTCTTCCACCCTATTTTGCTCAAAACCGTTCTGTATGTGCATTTTTTGCCCGCATTTCTTGTCAGAACGAACAGTTTGACTAATTTTGCACGCTGATAATTAGTTAACCGGATAATTTCAGTAGCTGGACACTATGTACCTCCTACTCCTATTCCCGGCACTGACACTTTGAGAAATACTAATACTAATAATTAATAACATGAGTTTGAAAATCGTAGTATTGGCTAAACAAGTTCCCGACACACGTAATGTTGGGAAAGATGCCATGAAAGCCGACGGAACCATTAACCGTGCGGCACTCCCCGCCATCTTCAACCCCGAAGACTTGAACGCTCTTGAGCAAGCCCTCCGACTGAAAGATGCACATCCGGGCTCTACCGTAACCATCCTGACAATGGGACCGGGACGCGCAGCCGAAGTTATTCGTGAAGGACTGTTCCGCGGTGCCGACAACGGCTATCTGTTGACCGACCGTGCTTTTGCAGGTGCAGATACCCTTGCCACTTCGTACGCTCTTGCTACTGCCATCAGGAAGATAGGCGAGTATGACATCATCATCGGCGGACGCCAGGCTATCGACGGTGACACGGCTCAAGTGGGTCCGCAAGTTGCGGAAAAGCTCGGTCTGACACAGATCACTTATGCCGAAGAAATTCTGAATGTGGAGAAAACTACCGGACGTGTTGTCGTGAAACGTCACATTGACGGTGGTGTGGAAACTGTAGAAGGCCCTCTGCCCATCGTTATCACTGTGAACGGAAGTGCAGCTCCCTGCCGCCCACGTAACGCTAAGTTGGTACAGAAGTACAAACGTGCTCTCGGTGCACAGGAAAAAGCGGCTATTACCAAAGAAGGTGCTACCCTGCCTTATGCCGACCTCTACGAGAAGTACCCTTATCTGAACATCACCGAATGGAGTGTGGCAGACGTGAACGGTGACCTGGCACAATGCGGTCTCAGCGGCTCACCGACTAAAGTAAAAGCCATTCAGAACATCTCTTTCCAAGCCAAAGAAAGCCGTACACTGACCGGAAGCGACCAGGATGTAGAAGATCTTATTGTTGAACTGTTAGCTAACCACACCATCGGATAAAAGTTATGAATAACGTATTTGTATATTGTGAGCTTGAAGGCACCGTAGTTGCCGAAGTAAGTCTCGAACTCCTTACCAAAGGACGCAAGTTAGCTAACCAACTGGGCTGCCAACTGGAAGCCGTTGTTGCCGGTACTAACCTTGCAGGCATCGAAAAACAAGTATTGCCCTTCGGCGTTGACCGTCTTCACGTCTTCGACGCTCCGGGCTTGTTCCCTTATACTTCACTGCCCCACTCTTCCGTACTTATCAATCTGTTCAAGGAAGAAAAACCGCAGATCTGTCTGATGGGCGCCACTGTTATCGGTCGTGACCTCGGTCCACGCGTTTCTTCTGCACTGACCAGCGGCCTCACTGCCGACTGTACTTCACTGGAAATCGGTGAACACGAAGATAAAAAAGCAGGGGTGGTATATGAAAACCTGTTATATCAGATCCGCCCCGCATTCGGTGGTAATATCGTGGCAACCATCGTCAACCCCGAACATCGCCCGCAAATGGCAACCGTTCGCGAAGGCGTAATGAAGAAAGAGATTCTTAACGATAAGTATCAGGGTGAAGTTATCAATCATGACGTTGCCAAATATGTGCCTACTACAGACTATGTAGTGAAAGTTATCGACCGCCACGTGGAGAAAGCAAAGCACAACCTGAAAGGTGCTCCTATCGTTGTAGCCGGTGGTTATGGTATGGGTAGCCGTGAAAGCTTCGACATGTTGTTCGAACTGGCTAAAGAACTTCACGCTGAAGTAGGCGGCAGCCGCGCAGCTGTTGATGCAGGCTTCTGCGACCATGACCGTCAGATCGGTCAGACTGGCATTACGGTACGTCCGAAGCTCTATATCGCCTGCGGTATCTCCGGACAAATCCAACACATCGCCGGTATGCAGGAAAGTGGCATTATCATCTCTATCAATAATGATGAAAATGCTCCTATCAATACCATCGCTGATTATGTAATCAACGGTACGGTAGAAGAAGTGATCCCGAAAATGATTAAGTACTACAAACAGAACAGTAAGTAAGCTATGGCTAATTTTTATACCGAAGTTCCTGAATTGAAGTTCCAACTGAACAACCCGATGATGGAACGTATCTGTGAGCTGAAAGAGCGCGGATACCAAGATAAAGACAAATTTGACTACGCTCCGCAAGACTATACGGATGCAATGGACTCTTATGATAAGGTGCTCGAAATCACCGGAGAAATTACCGGAGAGATTATCAACCCGAATGCCGAAGGCGTGGACGAAGAAGGTCCCCACTGTGCCAACGGTCGTGTGGAATATGCCAGTGGAACAAGACAGAATCTGGATGCAATGGTGAAAGCCGGACTGAACGGTATGACCATGCCCCGCCGCTTCGGTGGACTGAACTTCCCCATCACTCCGTACACCATGTGCGCTGAAATCGTGGCTGCTGCCGATGCTGGTTTCGGCAATATCTGGTCTTTACAGGACTGTATCGAAACCCTGTATGAGTTCGGTAACGAAGATCAACACAGCCGTTTCATTCCACGTATCTGTGCCGGAGAAACCATGTCTATGGACTTGACAGAACCCGATGCAGGTTCCGATTTGCAGAGCGTAATGCTGAAAGCTACATTTGATGAGAAAGAAAACTGCTGGCGCCTGAACGGTGTAAAGCGTTTCATCACGAATGGTGATGCAGACTTACACCTCGTGCTGGCCCGTTCGGAAGAAGGAACCAGAGATGGCCGTGGACTTTCTATGTTCATCTATGACAAACGCGAAGGTGGTGTGGATGTACGTCGTATCGAGAATAAGTTAGGTATTCACGGTTCTCCTACTTGTGAGCTTGTTTACAAAAATGCAAAGGCTGAACTTTGTGGTGACCGTAAACTCGGTTTGATCAAGTATGTAATGGCATTGATGAACGGCGCCCGCCTGGGTATCGCCGCACAGTCTGTAGGTCTATCACAAGCTGCCTACAACGAAGGTTTAGCTTATGCGAAGGATCGTAAACAATTCAATAAAGCTATTATTGAATTCCCGGCTGTATATGACATGCTGGCTATCATGAAAGCTAAGTTGGATGCAGGTCGTGCTCTGTTGTACCAAACTTCTCGCTATGTGGACATTTACAAAGCTTTGGATGATATCTCCCGCGAACGTAAACTGACTCCGGAAGAGCGTCAGGAACAAAAGAAGTATTCTAAGCTTGCTGATGCTTTCACTCCACTGGCTAAAGGTATGAACTCAGAATATGCAAACCAGAATGCATACGACTGTATCCAGATTCATGGTGGTTCCGGTTTCATGTTAGAATATGCCTGCCAACGTATTTATCGTGATGCACGTATTACCAGCATCTATGAAGGCACTACTCAATTACAGACCGTAGCCGCTATCCGTTACGTAACGAACGGTTCGTATGCCGCTACTCTCCGTGATTATGAAACAATTCCTTGCAGTGAAGAAATGCAACCGCTGATGGATCGCCTGAAAGAGATGACGAATAAGTTCGAGGCTGTCACCAATGCAACGAAAGAAGCCGCCAACCAAGAACTCTTGGACTTCGTAGCCCGCCGTCTTTACGAAATGGCAGCTGTATGCGTCATGTCTCATCTTCTCATCCAGGATGCAACCAAAGCACCTGAGTTGTTCGCAAAATCAGCTGTTGTTTATCTGAACTATGCTGAAGCTGAAGTAGAAAAACACTTCAATTTCATCCGCAAGTTCAAGGCTGAGGAGCTGGAAAGCTATCGCAAGTAATTGAGATCTGAAGTTATAAGACTTTGAAGACAATCAAAATAAGGGTGAACCTTAAAAGTCCGGATATAAGACTATTAGGGTTCACTTTTTCTTTTAATGACCAATCCATTCACTTAGCATATACCTATTCAGAAAACTGCGGTCGTTTTTTTATCTTCATATGCCCCAATCCATGCTTCTTCTTTCTTTTTCCATCCTCAAGATTAGCAAATGGAAGTATTGGTCCCTTTATAGATAACCTCTCTCTGACACTGTCGGAAACCAGCTCTCCAAATTTTGAAAACATCTTAGTTTCAACATATCCGGAATTCGGACATTCAACATAGAAAACGTGTAAGTCATTCAAGTTTTCGAGCATCTTTATCCAATGTCCCCCTGCATGTGGTCCTGACTCTCCTATAGCAGTTTTATAATACTCCCGAACTCTATTACCAACTCCTCCACTTGATTTTCGCAATGGTGCTTTTCCGATGTATAAAATGTTTTCATCGGGAATCCAAAACTCAGCCAGTCTTCCTTTTATAACTTCAGCATCTTGAGTTTCTTCTTTATCAATAGTAAAGTAACCTAGTTTCTGAATCCAATCTTCTAAAATAGTCATTGAAATAGGGATCTCTTCTATCGTCCTGTTCAACTCTGCATTTTCTGATAAAGATACGATATAAATACCTTCGTTTTTGCACTCAATCGGGGTGTTCCATTTTACCACTTCAATGGCAGTGGATGGTAACCCGACTTTTTCTACTAATTGTTTGATGGTTATTGGCATATTATGTATGTTTCAAATTGATATATTATTTTTTTACAAGATATTTTACAGGTATGAGAGCCGATGCTCCATCAGAAAGCCTTTCTACCCTATAATGGTCGGGAAAACCTCGTACTACATCTCTTGTTATTTTTACTTGATCTCCTTGATAAAAATGGATGGTTTGTTTGTTCCCTATTATTTCCAAGGTTTTCATTCGGTCACCATCCACGGCTGCTTTCACTAAGGCTTTTTCAACTTCCACATTAATTGCGGCATCATAATCCTTTGTGATAATGTAAATAGCATGCATATCCGGTTTATCGATAATAGAAGTGTAAACAAACAGACATAGAAAAGTTATAATACATCCCCATATCAATAGTTGCTTCTTCTGCTTTATGGATTCTTGCATCTTCTGCTTCATATTATTATTGTATTGCTTTTGTAGCTGCTCTTTATGTTTATCAAAGGTAATTAATTCTTTGTGACAATGAGGACACTCAAAAATGATATCGGATTTTGCTGGTGCTTCGATAACTCTGTTGCAGGAAGGGCATTCAACCATAGCAATCTCCCCTTTTTTTTCCATTTTGATATTACTCTGTTTCATATTCAATTTATATTTAGCTATTTTATATGTATGCGTAAAATTTTTTAATAGACATGCTGAGCAAATAGCAAAAAAGAATGCTTAGTGGTATTAATAATACATCTAACAACACTCTTATTATTTTTCTGTAATAACAAATTCTGACACCAATCTTATTCGATATTAAGATATGGACTTGTATATCTTCCATTTGATTTATATAACATTTGTGATCCATAGATATAAAATTTAAATTATTTGTTAATCTATAAACGGAGCAAGAATCATAGATATCAAAATCAATATACAAAACAAGATAACAAGTATGATAGGTATTGCCAAACACCCTCCACAACCTTGCAAAAACTCAGCTTTTCCTTTTAAAAATTCGATTCGTGCTTTTTCGTATTCTGTAAACTCTTTTATTTTTTCTTTATTATCCATTTTTATTCTCCTATTTTATAATATTACTATTAATGAAGCTTGGCATAACATTCATATACTGGGTCATTTGAGCCATCACTATTATAATACTCTAAAACACCATTTTCATTGATGCGACTAATGGGAGGATTCCCATTATTACAGTAATAAGCCGTTCCATTGATTTGCATATCAAGATATATTCTCACATTATTATCAGAAAAAGGCACTAATATTCCGTCCATGCTTTTTTGTTCAATCGAATCATAATCAAAATTGTGGATGATGTATATTATTGCTCCTTTCTTAAGATTGAAGCATGCAAGATTGACATTAACGTCTGCTATATCGGGATCTACAAAATAGTAGTCTGTACTGTTCTTAATAGAACGTTTTGTACATTCAAAAATAGTATTAGTACTATTCTCTCTTAGTTTAAACGTTCCATCTGTGATATGTTTTAATAAAGTATAGGAGCAATTGTCACCACTAAAAGTTTTACCTTTCCAAGTTCCAACATTCTGAAAATCAACCTCTCTCCCTTCTTTCTCTTCCTGCTTTTCTGTTTCTTCTATGGAGGCGTTCGTGAAAGTATTTTTAGGAATTTGAGTATTACTTTGAGTATTAAAAACATTTGTAGTATTCTTACTCTCAAAAGAAATTCCTAAAAGGTTTAAGAGAGCAAGAATCCAACATATGAAAAATAATCCTGATAAGATAGCAAGCAGTACATATGGGAATTCATACTTTTTGACACCGATACTTTTAGATAATATAATCCTTTCAATCGTCGGATTATTCGTTGTTTTTGTTTCCATGATTATCTTTTATTTGTACCACTATGGCTCCTAAATGGCATTAATGATCAAAAAGAAAGTGTGGAGTCATATCATCTATCTCGTTGGAGGCGTCTGGTAAAGCCCAAGTACAAATAGACAATATCCCCACACTTGTAATGTATATTACTTGAGTAAGCATATACAGACAAGTGATGAGCGTGATTGCTATTCCTCGTACTTTTAAAGTTTACCAGACTTTCCACGAAGGATAAAAGCTACACTTTCATCAATAAACTATGTATGTCCTAACCTATTAAGCCAAGACTGTGCAAAGCTACAAAAAAGTTTATTGATTATCAAGCTCAAAACGGGGATATTGTTATGTGGCACCTCCTTTGATAAATATCTGTTTTTAGGCGGCTAAATTCCAAAGCTGAGGTTTAGCCGCCTAAACGTCAGCTTTACATTCACCAAGTTTAGGTTTATAGTTCTTCTTCCTCATCATCCGCCAACGCATCATAAATTTCCGGTGGATAAGTGATTTCATCTTCCGGGTCGTCAAGATATTCGTCCAGATGTTCATTGAAAGTGTCATAGTCATTGGCATAATCGGAAGTTGAATTATAAATTTCTTTTGTAGCTTTCTTGTAAGATACATTTCTCTGCGATGCAGATGAACTTTTTAGTCGGGATGACTTATAACTAAAGCCACGTTGCGGAGGAGCAGCGTTTTCATTAAGACTTTTTTCCAACATACTTCTGTTCATTGCATCTTGATAAGAGTAGTAGCCGAAGACGGCAAAAACACAAAACACACTTATACCTTTCAGTAAATTAGCCTTTCTCTTATTACAACCGTTACTCATAGTCTTCTTCTTTAGATATAAAATTCTACAATTTGATTTGCCACTAAGCGTTCCTTTTCAACGCCTCCTCATAGACCTTCTTCACCCGTTCCCTTAGGCGCATTGGCTTGATGACCGTCAGCGAACGGCTTCTTGCCAATAAAGCCATTACAAAGTCATTTGTAATACGCAAGCGAAGGCGGATACGAAACTCTTCTTCATTATCCGTGAGGATTTCCTGCGAATGGTGCAGGGGGACAGATCTCAAGAAACTGCCGTCAAGCGCATCATAACTCAATTCGATTTCTTCAACAGGAATGTCTGTTTGATTCCAAATGCCATAACTGTCTTTAAATAACTCTTCCACGTCAATATCCATGTTACGCCTAAAGGTCTCTTCATTAATAATCCGGAGATTGCGGATACAGTTCGCGCTGAATGTTTTCAATGTCCCGTTGTCGTAGGCAAGGAGATACCATCTCTGCTGATCTTCTTTCAAGTAATGGGGAAGAACTTTCTTTTCACGAATCTTGCCTCCTTCACGTATATAGATATAGTTGAAAGCCACCGGATGTGAAAACCTAATAGCTTTTATCAATAATGGAAGACATTCATAATCCATTGGACGGTGGTGTTCGGCCAAAACGTAAGTGTGCAGATTGGAAGTTCGATCAATAGCATTCAATAAATCAAAGTTCAGCAAAAGCCGATCGTATTGTTCTTGTTTCAAACTATCTTCTTCGTTGATAAAATAGCCTTTCCGCTGTTTGTCAAAACAGATACGAATGCCGAACAACTCTTCTATCTCGTTAAAATCCCGTTGCAGAGTGCGGAGGTCTACGGAGCTTCCATCACGTTCCTCCATACGACATGCAATATAATTTTCCAGTTCTTCTCTCGGAACGTATTGCTGAGGTCCTCTCAATCTGTTAATAATAACCAGCATTCGTTGCAAGCCTTCCAGTTTTCTACCCATACTTTTTCATCTTGGTTATGATTAATTATAGTAGCAAAGATAACGAGGCTTGACGACAAAACTTGTCGTTCTATGGAAATCTTGATGATTTATCAATTCAGGTATGGTCATTTAGAAAAAAGCGGGCTATAATACAGCAAGGAGGTATGAGTTACAGTTCAACTTTGTCTTTTTGACACTTTGCATTTTTGATTGACTGAGAATGCGTTCTTTCCATCCCATACGTACAAGAAATGCAAATACGTGAACAAAAGTCTGCAATAAACAGATTATGAAAACAATACTGAAATATGTATATTTCTTCCAGAGCTGAATATAGCTCAAAATACTTTATAATAAGAGTAAATTAGAATGTAAATAAGTGTATTGAGCATAAGTAGTAACCCTTTTGCCCATAAGTAGTAATGATATCACCTAAAAGTAGTAATGATACCGCTCTTAAGTAGTAACCCTTTTCTGCATAAACTGCTTAAAAGATGTAAAAACATACAAGAATAATACATTATTATTCTTTATTTATTCACAGGATGTCCTAAAATGAAAGATTCTAAAATATCTCACGTCGTTAAAAGCACAGATATTATATCATTATGACTATAAAACGGAAATTATGCTAACAGTTCATCTTTGGAGAGTTCTTCACTTCTTAAAAAACAAATACAGAATCACGGAGACCAGAGAAACAAATAAGAATAAGCAGAGAGAATCCTCTGTGCCCCTGTGATTCTGTGTTCGGGTACATTAGTATACCGCTTTCATGTAAATGGGGACTAGTTCAATTCTTCCGTCACATCATCTGAACAGTCTCAATTGACTGCGCAGCTCATGAAGTTCATGCTGCATCTCCTCCATACGCTGTAACAGGTGATGGATAGCATCAATCCCTTCAATATTGATGGATAAGTCATAATACATGCGGCTGTAACGTTCTATGTCCGGTAATTGAGTAAACGTCAGATAGCGTTCCCCACCTTCAGTCATTACTTCTATCAGGCCACCTTCCTGTAATAAGTCGATAAACGACGGCTCAATGTGGCATTTGCGACAATATTCGCTGACTATGATTAATTCATTCTGCATAGTGATACCTCCTTTTAGTTCATACTTTGAAGTTTACGGAACAACTCTTTCTGCTCTTCCGTTAAGTTCGTCGGCAGTTTCACGGAATAAGTCACAATGAGGTCACCGAACTGTCCTTCTTTCTTATATACAGGGAATCCCTTGCCTTTCAAACGGGCCTTCGTACCGTTCTGTGTTTCGGGTTTCACTTTCAGTTTCACCTTTCCATCCAAAGTGTCCACCAATTGGTCACCACCCAGGATAGCGGTATAAAGATCAATAGGCACATCCACATACAAGTCATCCCCTAAACGCTTGAATACCGGATCATCCGCAATCACAAACGTTATGTACAAGTCTCCGGCAGGTCCACCATTCACACCTTCGCCACCATAACCTTTCAATTTGATTACTTGCCCGTTTGCTACCCCCGCAGGAATAGTAATGCGCACATTCTTACCGTTTACAGTCAGCACTTGTTTATGAGTCTGGGCCGCATCACGAAGCGAGAGGTTTAAATCTGCATGGTAATCCTGCCCACGGAAGCCTGCATTAGCACCTCCACGCCCCCGGTTTCCGAACATAGATTCAAAGAAATCGGAGAAGCCGCCACCATGACCGGAAAATTCCTGTCCATCGGATGAATACCAGTAAGAGCTACCATCCGTACCATATCCTGCACCCGATCCGCCACCGCCAAAGCCACCAAAGCCACCGGCACCCGCCTCCTGACGGGCACGCTTTTGCGCCTCAAATTCATCGGCATGTTTCCAGTGCTCACCATACTCATCGTATTTTTTACGCTTTTCAGGATCACTCAGCACTTCATTTGCTTCATTAATCGCCTGAAATTTATCCTTAGCAGTAGAGTCATTCGGATTTAAGTCAGGATGATATTTACGTGCCAACTTACGGAACGCCTTTTTTATATCATTCTGACTTGCCGTCTTGTCCACCCCAAGGACTTGATAATAATCTATATAAGCCATAGTCTATTAATTTTGTTATTCTTATATACCCTATCACAAATAACGCACCAATCAGGAGTTTTGAATACTAAAATACGTAAACGAAAATTAAAAAGAAGTATTAAAAACAATAATACAAAGATAATCAACATATTAACCAGTAACAACAGCTTTTACCGATGCTACTCAAATTTTAAAATAATGTAAATGACACATAACATCAATTAATTATCCACACTAAAACTTCCTAAAATAAATAGAAAACGCTTTATTTGCATGTGAGTAAGGTAGTCACAGAAAACAATTTTCCCCAACCTTAATATATTGACTTATTATGAAAAGTAACCATTGGCTACTTACGGTAGCACTCACTTTCATCGTCCTGCAAGTAAAAGCGGATTCATGGATACGTATTAACCAACTTGGCTACTTGCCGCAATCTGTAAAAGTGGCAGTATTTATGAGTGAAGAACCAGCTGACATACAAGAGTATGCACTGATAGACGCCTTCACAGAACAAACCGTCCGAACTTTCAATTCGACCAAAGCAACCGGAAAAATGGGACTCATGAAGAGTACCTATCGTCTGGACTTCAGTGATTTTAACCAGCCGGGAACTTATTATCTGAAAGCGGGCAAAGCGGTCTCACCTCGTTTTCCCATCAACAATCATGTGTACAATGGGACTGCTGACTTCTTGCTGAACTACATGCGTCAGCAACGTTGCGGCTATAATCCCTTTTTGAAAGACAGTTGCCATGTGCACGACGGCTACATCCTATACCATCCCACCAAGACCGGACAACACATTGATGTTCGAGGCGGTTGGCACGATGCAACTGATTATTTGCAATATACCACAACTTCTGCCAATGCCATTTATCAGATGATGTTTGCCTATCAGGAAAATCCAAACTCATTCGGTGATTTCTATGATGCTGCCGGACTCCCCGGCGCTAACGGCATTCCCGACATTGTGGACGAAATCAAATGGGGACTGGACTGGCTGAATCGTATGAACCCCGCTCCCGGTGAACTATATAATCAGATTGCCGACGACCGCGACCATGCCGGTATGCGCCTGCCCAATAAAGATGAGGTAGATTATGGTTACGGTCCGGGTAAAGGACGCCCCGTTTACTTTTGTAGTGGCGAACCTCAGGTACGCGGTCAATTTATGAATGCTACCACAGGCGTGGCAAGCACAGCAGGTAAGTTTGCTTCCTGTTTCGCTCTTGGTGCCCGCCTATTAAAAGACTTCTATCCGGAATTTGCTGCGGAGATTGGTACAAAAGCGGACGCAGCTTATCAGGAAGGTGTAAAGAAACCGGGTGCTTGTCAGACAGCCTCCGTCAAGTCTCCTTATATTTATGAAGAAGACAATTGGGTAGACGATATGGAACTGGGCGCTATGGAACTTTTCAAAAGTACCGGAGATTTTAAATACCTGGAACAAGCCGTTGAATACGGACGTCGCGAACCCGTTACTCCATGGATGGGGGCTGACAGTGCCCGCCACTACCAATGGTATCCATTCATGAATATAGGACATTATCATCTGGCAAAAGTACATAACGAGCGCCTTAGCAAAGAATTTATCCGGAATATGCATGCCGGCATAGCACGCACCTATGAGAAAGCTGTTGAAAGTCCTTTCATGCACGGCATTCCTTACACCTGGTGTTCCAATAACCTGACAACTGCCATGCTGACACAATGCCGTCTGTATCGTGAAGCAACAGGTGACGAAACTTATAAAGAAATGGAAGCCGGCATGCTTGACTGGTTGTTCGGTTGCAATCCCTGGGGAACCAGCATGATTGTAGAACTCCCTCTATATGGAGATTACCCTTCTCAACCGCACTCTTCATTACTCAACGCAGGTGTAGGAAATACTACAGGCGGTCTCGTAGACGGCCCTGTATACCGCACTATTTTCGAAAGCCTCCGCGGAGTAAACATGACAGGTATTCCCGGCACTCCCGGACAGGATTATGAACGTTTCCAGCCTAACCTGATGGTATATCATGATGCCATTCATGACTACTCCACGAACGAACCGACCATGGACGGAACAGCTTGTCTCACTTATTATCTCTCCGCCATGCAGAAAGAAGGTATGAAGCAGGCGGACATTCAGAGTGATAAGAATGTATATGTAAATGGCGGTATCATCCGCACTGATCCATCAAAGAAACAAATAACGCTTGTCTTTACTGCCGCCGATAAAGCAGACGGCGCTGATGCTATTATCAGTACACTGAAGAAACATGGTATCAAAGGAGGTTTCTTCTTCACCGGTGAATTTTATGAGCTTTACCCCGATGTAGTGAAACGACTGCGTGTAGAAGGCCATCTGGTAGGTAGCCACAGTTATGGACACTTATTGTATATGCCATGGGAAAACCGTGATTCTTTATTGGTGACACGCGAGCAATTTGAGCAGGATATGCTGAAGAGTTACGAAGTTATGCGCAAAGCAGGTATCGAATACAAAGATGCTCCGGTATATATTCCACCTTACGAATATTATAATAAAGAAATTGCCGCATGGGCAAAGAATATGGGTATACAACTTATCAACTATACACCCGGCACGATGAGCAATGCGGACTATACCACTCCAGACATGGGTGCCAAATACCGTAGCAGTAAGTTCATCTATGACAAAATCATGGAGGTAGAGAAAAAAGAAGGACTAAACGGGCATCTGATGTTGATACACTTCGGTACAGACGACCGCCGTACAGATAAGTTCTACAATGGTTATCTGGACAAAATGATTAAAACGTTGAAACGGAAAGGTTATACTTTCGTACCTGTCCTTGAAGCAACAGGAATATAGTTCATACCCATAGTTATTATAAAAAGGTTAGTTAAAGGTTATCATGCAAAGGTATTTAAGGTAATATTCAATCGGTTTGTTTTCAGTAGACTTTTTCCCACCCCCAAGGGAAAAAGTTACAAACCAAAGCTCCATGCCTGCGAAGGTCCGGAGCTTTTTCTATTGTCAGATTTAAATAAATGCGTGATAACGAAGAATCAGAAACTATCCTTCACAGCCTGCAACAAAGACTGAATATCTTCCTCCGTCGTATCAAAAGAGGTCACAAAACGAATTTCATTTTCAGCTTCATTCCAGAAATAAAAGAAGTAAGACTTCATCAATCTATCAATAACCGGACGAGGCATAGTCAGGAACAACTGATTACTCTCCATCTTTTGTGTGAATTGTACATCCGGCAATGTTTGCAACCCTTCATATAGTTTCTGTGCCATCGCATTGGCATGTGCAGCATTCTTTTTCCACAAATCATCCGTAAGATACGCTGTGAACTGACAAGAAAGGTAACGCAATTTAGAAGCTAACTGAGCCGACTGTTTCCGTACATAAAGCGCTTCTTTTTTCAAGTCCGGATTGAAGATTATTACACTTTCACCTAACATCAATCCATTCTTCGTTCCACCGAAACTAAGAATATCAATGCCACAATCCACTGTCAGTTCCTTGAAGCTAAGATTCAACGCAACACAAGCATTCGCTAAACGCGCCCCGTCCATATGCACATACATACCATATTCATGCGCCAGGGTAGTCAGCGCTTTCAATTCTCCCGGAGTATAGACAGTACCTAATTCCGAACATTGAGAAATATAAATAGCACCCGGTTGAGAATGGTGCTGTTCCCCGAAGTTCTTCAGATAAGGACGTATCAACTCCGGCGTCAGTTTACCATCCGGTGTTGCAATAGGACGTATCTGGCATCCTGTCATACGGGCAGGTGCACCACATTCATCTACGTAAATATGTGCAGTCTCCGCACAAAGAATTAAATTATAAGGGCGGGTAGCCAACTGCAAAGCTACTGCATTACTTCCTGTCCCATTGAAAACAAACAGTGGCTCGCAATCAGGCGAAAATGTCTCTTTGATTTTGCGAATGGCTTCCTCTGTCCAAGGATCGTCACCGTAGCCAACTGCGTGATTTTGGTTTGCCCGGTTCAGCGCCTCCATCACCAATGGATGTACACCGGAATTGTTGTCTGAAGCAAAACTTCTCATAGTTATATTGATTTTATCGATAAATAGTTATAGCGTATAAATAATCCTTTAGCTCTAAAGGATATGCAAAGGAACGAAATAATTCGTTAGTAGAAAAAAAGAAGCGTGGATTTTACAATCCACGCTTTCGTTTAGGTTTTCAATCGGTTTTTTCGTTCTTACCCGATATAAACATTCACGCCCAAAAAAATGTAGAGCTCTCCGTCCTCCTGGTGCAATACGATCTTGTCTTCACAAGCTAACCATCCCAGGGCCGCTCCCAGTTCTTTGTCCTTCAGCCCGGACTTTCTCTTCAAAGTCCCATAGTCCCACTTGGCATAATTGCTAAGCAACCTCCAAATTTTGCCTGCGTTCAGGCCGATGTCGCTTTTGTTCATCTCTTTTCGTTATTAAAAAGGTTAAATAATTGATTGGTGATTTGTTTAGGTTATCCTATTATCAGCCTAAAGGTATCACTTTTTATTTATAAAACATAAAAAACGAACAAAAGATATTCTTTTTAATCAAAATTGTAACAGTTTCGTAATAATATACAGGTAATATGAGAAAAAACAGGCCAAAAAAGAGAAAAAAAGACCACAGCACCTTCAAAGAGATGCTGTGGTCATTTATTATAATTATGAATTCAGGGAAAAACGGGTATTACATCATACCACCCATACCGCCCATGCCGGGAGCACCCATTGGCATTTCAGGTTTGTCTTCCTTCTTCTCAACGATTACACATTCAGTAGTCAGGAACATACCTGCAATAGAGGCAGCGTTTTCCAAAGCTACGCGAGCTACTTTTGCAGGATCAACTACACCGGCAGCATGCAGATTTTCATATACATCAGTACGAGCATTGTAACCGAAGTCACCTTTACCTTCGCGTACTTTCTGTACAACTACAGCTCCTTCTTTACCTGCATTGGCAACGATCTGACGTAACGGCTCTTCAATAGCACGCTTAATAATGTCAACACCTGTAGTCTCATCAATGTTATCACCTTTGAAACCTTCCAATGCATCGAGTGCGCGAATGTAAGCTACACCACCACCCGGTACGATGCCTTCTTCAATAGCAGCACGTGTTGCACGTAAAGCATCGTCTACACGATCTTTCTTCTCCTTCATTTCAACTTCAGAAGCAGCACCTACGTAAAGAACAGCAACACCACCAGACAATTTAGCCAGACGTTCTTGCAATTTTTCTTTGTCATAATCAGATTTAGTAGCAGCAATCTGAGCTTTGATCTGTTCGCAACGTTCCTTGATATTTTGTTTGTCACCGGCACCGTTTACGATGGTAGTGTTATCTTTAGAAACTGTGATCTTATCAGCAGTACCCAACATTTCGATGGTAGCTTGTTCCAACTTCAGACCCTTTTCCTCGCTGATCACTACACCACCAGTCAATACGGCAATGTCTTCCAGCATTTCTTTACGACGGTCACCGAAGCCCGGAGCCTTCACAGCACAAATCTTCAACTGAGAACGCAGACGGTTTACAACCAACGTAGTCAAAGCTTCACTATCCACATCTTCCGCGATTACCAACAGAGGACGTCCGGTTTGTACAGCAGGTTCCAGGATAGGCAAGAAATCTTTCAGGTTAGAAATCTTCTTGTCGTAGATCAAGATGTATGGTTTTTCCATTTCGCACTCCATCTTCTCCGTATTAGTAACGAAGTAAGCGGAAAGATAACCACGATCAAACTGCATACCTTCTACCACACCAATAGTAGTATCAGTACCCTTAGCTTCTTCAATAGTAATTACACCGTCTTTAGAAACCTTACGCATTGCATCAGCGATCAACTTACCGATAACCGGATCATTGTTGGCAGATACAGAAGCAACCTGTTCAATCTTATCGTAGTTGTCACCTACTTTTTCTGCTTGTGACTTAATTGAGTCAACCACTTTGGCAACAGCCTTGTCAATACCACGTTTGATATCCATAGGACTTGCACCGGCAGTTACGTTCTTCAAGCCTTCAGCAACAATAGCCTGCGCCAATACAGTAGCAGTAGTAGTACCGTCACCGGCATCGTCACCAGTCTTGGAAGCTACTTCTTTCACCAACTGTGCACCCGTATTCTGGTATGCATCAGACAGTTCTACTTCCTTAGCTACAGTTACACCGTCTTTCGTGATGTGAGGAGCACCGAATTTCTTTTCGATAATCACGTTACGACCTTTGGGACCGAGAGTTACTTTCACTGCATTTGCCAGTGTATCGATACCTTTTTTCAATTGGTCGCGGGCATCGATATTGAATAATATTTCTTTTGCCATAATGATATTTACAATTTAAATATTTTATAATTACTATATTAACCTAACACAGCGAGTACGTCACTTTGACGCATAATCAGATATTTAGTGCCTTCAACTTCCAGTTCAGTACCGGCATACTTGCCATACAAAACAGTGTCGCCCACCTTCAATACCATCTCTTCATCTTTCGTACCGTGACCAACTGCCACAACTTCACCTTTCAAAGGTTTTTCTTTTGCTGTATCCGGAATAATGATACCGCCAATTGTTTTTTCTTCTGCAGGTGCAGGGAGTATCAGCACTCTGTCTGCCAATGGTTTAATGTTCATAGTTCTTTTGTTTTTTATATGTTATACACTTATTATAGTAATGTCTTGTCTCGTTTTAGCGAGACGCAGAACAAATTGCGAAAATCGTGCCAAACGGTAAAGCGAAATTTCTGTCAGTATAAAAACTGACAAATTGGCATCTCAGCATAACTTTTTCATGCAAGCATAAAAGTTATGCTTTCGATTTACATTATCTTTGTACCCTCAAAAAACGTTTTTAGAACATGAATACAGTCTGGATTGTTTTACCTATTCTCACATTATTAATGTTTGAGTTGGGACTAACACTTGAAATTAAAGATTTTAAATTATTTCGTCAACGTCCCTATCCTGTTTTTGCAGGATTGATAGGACAGATAGTCCTTTTACCAATATTGGCTTTTGCATTGGGTTATCTGTTTCATTTGGAACCTCTGTTTTTTATCGGACTTGTGCTCATAGCTTGTTCTCCGGGTGGGAGTTCTTCCAATATATTCTCTATGATAGCCAAAGGTGATGTCGCACTTTCCGTATCACTGACTGCACTCAGCAGTATTATCACCTTGTTTACTATTCCTGTCATTATGGAGCTTGCCACGCAAATTGCAGGAGACAATAGTGGAATAACTATACATTTACCTATCGGCAGCCTCATTATCCAGAATCTACTGCTCATGTTGCTTCCTATTGCAATAGGCGTTTTAACCAAACACTTTTGTCCTAAAGCAGCCGAACGGATACACAAAGTATTATCTAAGATAGCCTTCCCTGCCTTGATTTTATTAGCTACTGTTTTCTTCATACAACATCACGAAACGATAGCTGCACAGATCGGCCGATTAGGCCTGTGCATCACACTAATGATATTATTGGCTATGGGTGGAGGATATTTAATCTCCCGGTCAATGAAATTGAACAGGAAAGAACAGCGTACGCTTATCATTGAAATAGGCATGCAAAATGCAGCCCAAAGTATTGCTATTGCAAGTAGCCCGTTTATTTTCAACAATGACATAATTGCCATACCGGCTATAATTTATGCACTGATGATGAATATAATTCTATTAGTATATGTGGGAATAGTGAAGCGGAAATAACACCGTAGCCAGTCATGGTACCCCAAAATCCCCCATACAAGAAGTTAAGACTTTGCATACAAAAAGTTAACTTCTTGTCAACAGGGAGTTAAGTTCTTGTCAACAAGCTGTTGACGACTGATAAATAACAAGACTAAGACAGTTTAGTCAATATCCAAGTCTGTATCACAACTCAATTCAGTCGAATATCCCTGCCAGAAGCTCTTGGTAGAATGTACTAAAGCACTCCCCATCAAGAAAAGGAATATTACGGCTATTAATGTCATCACCATACCGATGGCTGCGTAATACTTCGGTTCTAAAACATCCATAATAGTTATCTTTGTTAGGTTAGTACTACAAAGATAACCAAGATGGATTACAAAGAGCTTACTCTTTTATGAAGTTTTTATTTCTTTAAAGTTTGTATCAATTCTTCGGCCGAAACCAGAGTCTGTTCACCAGTCTCCATATTCTTGAGTGTCACCTTATTTTCGTTCATTTCATTCTCTCCTACAAGAGCTACAAACGGAATATTTTTGGCATTGGCATAGCCCATCTGTTTTTTCATTTTAGATGAATCCGGGAAGATTTCCGCACGAATACCTTCTGCACGTACTTTGGCAAGTACATTCAAGGAAAAAGCTGCTTCTTTTTCACCAAAGTTGATAAATAGAAGTTGTGTACCGTTTACAGCTTCTTTAGGATAAAGATCAAGCTGGTTCAGCACATCAAAGATACGATCCGCACCAAAGGAGATGCCTACACCAGAAACTCCTGCCATACCGAATACACCGGTAAGATTATCATAGCGACCACCGCCTGTAATACTACCGATTTGTACATCCAATGCTTTCACTTCAAAAATGGCACCGGTATAGTAATTCAACCCACGGGCAAGTGTCAAATCAAGTTCCAATTCATTCTTCAGACCGAAAGCCGATAGAGTTTTCAAGATAAATTCGCTTTCTTCCACTCCTTTCTGACCTGTTTCACTTCCGGAAAGTACTTCTTTCAGGGTAGCCAGTTTCTCCTCGTTGGTGCCGCTCAGTAGAATGATAGGTTGTAATTTGGCAATAGCCTCATCGCTGATACCTTTTTCTTTCAACTCGGCATTCACATTGTCCAGACCGATTTTATCCAGTTTATCAATAGCCACAGTAATATCCACGATCTTATCAGCCTCACCGATAATCTCCGCAATGCCCGTCAAAATCTTACGGTTATTGATCTTGATGCAAACACGGATACCAAAGCGAGTAAATACAGTATCGACAATCTGCATTAATTCCACCTCGTTCAGTAAAGAATCACTACCTACCACGTCAGCATCACATTGATAGAACTCACGATAACGGCCTTTTTGCGGACGATCGGCACGCCACACAGGTTGTATCTGATAGCGTTTGAAAGGGAAAGTTATTTCATCACGGTGCATCACCACGTAGCGGGCAAATGGCACTGTGAGATCATAACGCAAACCTTTTTCACAGAATTTACTTGCGAGTTTGGTTGCATTACGGCTCAGCAATTCCTCATCGGTTAATCCGGAGAAATAATCACCTGAGTTCTGTATTTTAAATAGAAGTTTATCACCTTCTTCACCATATTTCCCCATCAGTGTGGAAAGCATTTCCATTGCAGGCGTTTCAATCTGTTGGAAACCATAGAGATGATATACATCGCGAATGGTATTGAATATATAGTTACGCTTCGCCATTTCTACCGGCGAAAAGTCACGGGTTCCTTTAGGAATACTGGGTTTTGCTGCCATAATTGTTTCAATTACTATTAAAATCGGAGGGCAAAGTTACAGGTTTTTATCGAGATAAGAAAAGAGATAAGCCGGTTTTATGCAAAACAACAATTAAGCTTGTAATACATTCAAGTGTTTACATTTGATAAAACATTCATTTCTACCGGACAAAACATTCGAGCTATTAAAGTTCCCGCATGCTGACTATAGAATAAGATTTTGAGCAGGGATGATTTAGTGAGAGCAGTTACTTTTACAAAGTAACACATAGTCCTTATTCCAAGTAGCATTTGAGTTCTTTTTATGGAACTTTTACATGCGCTTATAAAAAGAAATCGTATTTTTGAGACGAAATTACCAGATTTAAAAGAAGGATAAAGAAGGATTATATGAATTCAGTTATCAGGGAAGTCAGGCAGTGTTTACAAGACAATATAGATGAAAAAGTGTTGAAAACTTCGGGGCACTTCTTCAAGAAAGGAGAAAATGTGCCTGTCTACGGAGTTAGAATGTATAATGTAGGCAAGATAGCCAAAGAATCTTTCAAGGAAATCAAAGAACTGCCGAAAGCTGATGTTTTCGGACTTTGCGAGGAGTTGTGGCAATCGGGATACTTGGAAGAGAATGTGATTGCCTGCGAATGGGCGTATGCTCTCCGGAAAGAATATACACCGGAAGACATTCATGTTTTCAGACACTGGTTGCAGGACTATGTAAATAATTGGGGAGCCTGTGACACGCTATGCAACCATACTATCGGAACGTTCGTCGAAATATTTCCTGAATTTATTTCTGAGTTGAAGGAATGGGCGACATCCGATAATCGTTGGGTAAGGCGTGGTGCTGCCGTCACGCTGATAATTCCTGCACGTAAAGGATTATTCTTCGATGATATTCTCCAAATAGCAACCACCCTGCTTCACGACAAGGATGACCTGGTACAGAAAGGTTACGGCTGGATGCTGAAAGCGGCAAGTGAGGCTTATCAGAAAGAGGTCTTCGATTTTGTAGTCAGCCATAAGGCAACCATGCCACGGACGGCACTGAGGTATGCTATTGAGAAAATGCCACAGGAATTGAGGAAAGAAGCAATGAAAAAGGAGTAAGTATGAATATTGAAGAATACCGGGAATATTGTTTAAGTATCAAGGGAGTAACAGAGAGTTTCCCCTTTGACGAGCATACACTTGTCTATAAAATCATGGATAAGATGTTTACCTTTGCTCCGTTGAATCCTAAAGAGGGACGTTTCTGGGCGGATACGAAATGCGACACTACCAAATCAACGGAACTGATGGAGCAGTATAGCGGCATTACATTCGGCCCCTACTCCGATAAGAAATACTGGATTACCATCTATCTGGAAAGTGATGTGCCGGATAGTCTTATAAAGGAATTAATCAATCATTCCATAGAGGAGGTGGTTAAGAAACTGCCAAAGAAGAAACAGGAAGAATATTATGTCACATTAAGATAATGGGAACCATAACTACAATTGCTCCTTGTGGCATCAACTGCACGTTATGCCACGCCTTTCAGAACGTAAAAAAGAAGTGCCCCGGTTGCAGAAGCATAATCGGGATAATTCGTAAAAGCTGCCTGAACTGCGCCATATCCAACTGTGATAAGAAAGGAAACTATTGCTTTGAATGCATGGAATATCCCTGCAAGCGACTGAAATATTTAGATAGGCAATACCGACTAAAATACAAGATGAGTATTCTTGAAAACCTCGATTACATCAGGCAGAAAGGAGAAGAGGCGTTTATTACCAGTCAAAGCCAGAAATATACTTGTCTGGATTGCGGCAAACTAAGAACCGTACATTATGATTATTGCATCTATTGCAAACAGGAAAAGAAGAAATAACCTTCTGTATCCTCCTTTTGGATGCCTGGGATAGTCAGACCGTATCAGCAAATGCAAAAATCACCATAAAGAAGCAGGTGTTGATACTGCGCAGGATATTGGCTATCGCCAGAGAAAGCTCACCCAGATGCTCTATAGCGATGAAAAACAGAAATCATTGCGATGAAAATAGTAGGGAAGTACACGTCTATCTTTTCCCGTTATTTTGCCAGCATGGTGGCAAAAAGTTCAGAGGATATACCCTTGTGGAGCATATCCTCTGTTGATATCAGAAATCAAACTTTTCGAGCTTCATGGAAGCCAATCCCTGTATTTTGGGAACTAACGTCACAAAATGTTCCGCTTTCTCATGGGCGGACAATGATTCTGCATCCTGCCATGTTTCGCAAATCATCAAGACATCATTACGGGTAGCGCTTTCAAAAACATCATAGGCAATGCAGCCTTTGTCTTTCAAAGAAGATACCACCAACTCTTTTGCAGCTTCCAACACCGCAGCACGGTTACTTTCGTTTACTTGAATAAAAACATTCAGTCTAATCATATTTGTAGAATTTTAAAAGTACGCTGCAAATGTAAACAGAAAAGTCGGAACTCTGATTCACTTGTCTGCATAAATACCGATGCGGTTGCCTTCCGAATCGACAAATACTGCAAAATAGCCTTTGCCATCGGCTTCTATCTTCGTGCAGGGAATGAGTACTTTCCCGCCCTTCTGCAACACACGCTCAAGGGTAGTCGATATATTATCCGTATTGAAATGGATAAGTACACCTTTCTCAGAAGGGAGAAAATCAGGCAGGAGGTCAAAAGATTGTGAGATGGCTCCTACGGTTTCACCGTCTTCGGTGAAGCATGCCATCTTCTCCTGTTCACACTCAAAGACCGGAAGTTTCATGTTCAGCACGGTCTCATAAAAATCTACAGCCCGATGGAAGTCAGTAGCCGGAATCTCAAAAAATGCAATCAACTTTTTCATTTTGGTTTCTTTTTAGGGTTATTACTATGCCTTTGCAAAGACATTGCAAAAGTAGAGCAAGACGGGAAACCTCCATAGAAGAAAACGGACATCTTTAGAGAGTGGAGAAATAATCGGAAACGGGAGCGCATACGGACAGGTATTCCGCAGGAGTGTAACCGGAGAAGAGTTTAAACTCCTTAATCATGTGCGACTGGTCGGAGAAGCCACATTCATAGGCCACTTGCGCGAAAGGTGAACTGGGATTCTGTTGCAGGACGTACAAGGCACGCTGCATACGCACGATGCGGAGAAATTCTTTTGGGGTAGTACCGATATAATCGGTAAAGACACGACCGAACTGCTTGGTACTGAGACAAGCTACATCGGAAAGTTGCAAAGTGTTTACCTGCGGATGAAGATTGATTTCGTCCAGAACAGTCGATAACCGTTTCAGATTATATTCGGAACCGGAGACCAGGCGACGGAAAAAGAATTGTTCAATCAACCGGATGCACTGGTCGTTATCCGGAGTTTCCGTTATCCGGCAGGATAAATCGGAGAGTTCCCTGTCTTCCACTTCATCCGTGGAAACATTCTGCCCGTTGAAAAGATGCAGGGGCATTTGCAGAAAGACTTTTGCCGCATAGGGCTGAAAGACGACCGCTATCATTTCTATAACTCCTGTCGACACGACATCGGAGAAACCGAAAGTTTGTCCGCTAATAAAGGATTGCGGCTGCAACTGCGAATCTTGCAGGCACATCAAGCGTTTGCCTTTATGAAACACCAGTTGCACGCAGCCGACGGGCAAGGTACGTTCCGACACCGGCAAAGCGGCATCATCCCGCAATATCCAGTAATAACGGATATAGGGAGACAATGCAGGAGCAGGTTTTACGATACGGAAGGTTTGCATAGTGCAAATATAAAGGATTTGATTTTTGCGGCAAAGGTAGACAAAGGGTTTTAGGGGGAATAGTAAAAAAGGGACATTATTTATAGAATCTGCCCGCTTGCAGTAAAATAGAATATCGCCAACTGCAAACTTTGCAGTTGAAAGTAAGCAAACGGCTGAAAATATCAACGAAATAAAAAGCCAAGAACAAACACGACATAGGAGACGTTATAAATTAAAGCCTAAAAGATATGAGAACAATCACCAGACATACCGTGAAGGAAGTGGATATTCCCCGTTATATGGGTACATGGCATGAAATTGCCCGTTACGAAAATCATTTCGAGAAAGATATGACAGATGTCACCGCAACTTATACTTTGCAATCCGACGGAAGTATCAAAGTAGAAAATGCAGGTTACCTGAACGGTGTGCGCAAGAAAGCAACCGGACATGCCAAATTGCCAGATCCGCAGCAACCGGGCAAATTGAAGGTTTCCTTTTTTCTGTGGTTCTATTCCGACTATTACATATTGGAACTGGATAAAGAAAATTATAGTTATGCATTAGTAGGCAGCAGTAATGATAAGTTTCTGTGGATATTGTGTCGTGAGAAACAACTATCGGAAAATGTAAAAGAACAACTTCTCAACACAGCTACCCAATATGGATACGATACAAAAAAACTGATTTTCAGTTGATATCAAATCCAAGGTTAATTCTTGAACAAAAAACTATTTATTATTCACCCCATACCCGAACAAAGCGAAGTCTCCGAAACAGGGATCATCCGGAAATACTTCCGCCAATGCGGCAGTTATCCTTTGTGCGTTTTTCAAAGAAAAGGTTTCCGTCTCGGTCAGTTCCAGCAAGCGGGCTACACGGCAGACGTGTGTATCCAAAGGAATAATCAATTCCCGGCAATCAAAACTTTCCCAAATACCGAAATCAACTTCCGGTCCTTTCCGTATCATCCAGCGCAGGAACATATTCAGCTTCTTCTGCGGACTTTTGTACGAAACTTCCAGAAACCGGCAAAGCTTCTCCATCGGCTTTCCCGGATATACCTGCAATGCATCTTCCAGACTGTCATAACCCGAATAAGCCGTATGCAGGCGTTCAAAATAAGAATGGAAGTCCGCATACGAAAGCATCCGGTAAAAACTGCGCCGCTCTTCCACAGGGAAATCCTTCTCCCACCGACGCGAAAGAACATATTGATAAGGAGACGCTCCCATGCACGCATGCAATTCATCCGCCTTCTTCAGAATCTGCCTGCGGTTGCCAAAACTCATGATGGCGGTCAGCAGACCACTGATTTCTATATCCTGTTTCAGCGTATAGCGATGAGGGAACTGTACCGGGTCATTCTGAATAAAATCGGCACAATGATAGGTCGCAGCCCACTCTTGTAGTTTCTTTTTTATATCTTTGGTCATTTCTTTAAAATCAGGAGGACGCAAAGATAATGCAAATCGAATGCAGAACTTTCATGCTTGCATGAAAAAGTTATGCTGAGATGCCGCTTATCTTATTTCAAAGATATTGAATTTATAGCAACTTTGGACAAGTCCCCTATTCTATTTCCTCTTATTTTTGCATCGTGAAATTCAATAAAGAACCTATGGAACATAGCAAGAAGACAACGCGTGAAGAGTATCAGAAGTGTGTAAATGCAGTGGTGGACTACATCAACCTCCATCTTGGAGAAGAGATAGATTTGAAATCGTTGGCCAAGATTTCTCATTTCTCTCCGTTCTACTTCCACCGCATCATGAAAGCATTTCTGGGCGAGCCAATCGGGACGTTCATAGTCCGGACACGAACTGAAGCCGCCGCCCGCCTGTTGCGTTACTCGGATTTGCCGATAGCGGACATTGCTTATCGCATCGGATATTCCTCACCATCGTCACTGTCGAAAATATTCAAGCAGTTCTATGGAATTTCACCTAATGAGTATCGTAACAATAAAAACTTTGTAATTATGAAACCAGCAATTATCAGACCCGATTTAGAGTTAAAGAAAGAAATAAGAGAAGTGCCCGCCAGAAATGTGATTTATATCCGCTTGTTCGGAGATTATAAACTGAATGATTACGGTGGCACATGGATGCGTTTGTTCCAGTTCATCAAAGAAGAAAAGCTGCCGATGGGCGATATGTCTCCGTACTGCATCTATCACGATGATCCCAAAGTGACGCCTGCCGACAAGTTGCGTACCGATGTTTGCATGGTGATGCCTGTAGCCGTAACTCCCAAAGGTGATGTCGGCTTCAAGCAATTGCCTGCCGGACGTTATGCAGTGTTTACTTACAAAGGATCTTATGAATATCTACAAAGCGTATACGACACGATTTACGGTAAGTTCATTCCTGAAATGGAATGTACAATGAGAGATGAGTCGAGTGCCGAACGTTATCTGAATGACCCGTGCAATACGAAACCGGAGGATTTGTTGACAGAAATTTATATTCCGGTGGAATAAGAGTCTGCCAGGCTGAGTGTAGTCGGGGTATCTCTCCTCATAGGTGCAAGAGAAGAGATCCTTCGACAAGCTCAGGATGACAGAAAGAAATGATAATAAAATCTGTTTTCTTATTCTCTTTTCATCGGTATATATCTCAATCCATTCGTCACTTGCGGCTCCTTCACTTCCCTAAAACCCAGACTCCTGTAGAAAGGAACAGCATAAGAAGATGAGTTCACCGTCATTCCGGATACGGGATTATCTGCAATAAGGGCGTCAAACAGTTTCCGCCCTATGCCTTTCCGATGATATTCTTCCTTGATAAAGAAGAGAGAAATATGTTCTCCGTGGTTCTTCGTAGCCAGCACTCCCACCAGATTATCTCCATCGAACGCACCGTAAATGACCAGCCCATTCACCACTTCTCTATCTTTGACAAAGCTTTTGAAACTTTCCAGACCCTGTTCGTCAAAATCTTCCTTGCCACACTGAAGATACACTTCCAATGAAAGTGTTGCGGCATTCTCATACTCAGGCAGTTCTAATCTTCGGATAATTATCATAGGAATCTAATTTTACGGTAAATCACAAAGATATTGAATTTATGTATTGATTGCCCAAATATCCCGGTTATTTCACCCAGAAACACTACATTTGCAGAAATGAACATCTTAACTAATCCCCTCTATTCTGATTATGGAAAAGCTTATCGACAAATTCCTCCCGGCAGATTATCATGATACATTCGTCATCAAAGCCAGCAGACCTGCGGAACTGATTGTTCCTAAAGAAGTAATCAAGAAAATATTCAATCACTCTCCGGCATGGCTTAGTTTCCTTTACAAAGTCAGAAATATCCTGGTGAAGCCTTTCGGTATTGAAGGTGGAGACATTCTGACATCGGAAGATTATATAATAGAAGACACTGAGAACGAAGCCATCATGAGGAAGGACGACAAGCATCTGTTGTTTTATGTTTCCATTGCCAAGATAGGCAATAACCTGATAGACGTGACGACAGTGGTTCAGTATCACAATGCATTAGGAAAGATTTATTTCTTTTTTATCAAGCCTTTCCACAAGATGATTGTGCCGCGGGTGGTGAAAGAGCTTATATAATAGGTATAATTATATGATACTCAATCCGTAGCTACTGATTTCATCAAAGTCTTCCTCAGTATATGAGTTCTTCTGGCGGATATCCTGCACTATCTTCATGAACTCTTCGGCTTTCGACAAGAAATCCTTAAATTTCTCTGTCTGTCCCTCATGCCCTTTCACGGCAGGCAGTTTCTCGGCTGCGTCCAGTTGCAGTCTCAGTTCCATAATCTTCAGGTCCAGACGGGCTTTGTCTTCCACATGCTTGCGGGCATAGAGGTTGATAATGCTCTGCATTGTCAGGCTCATCTTTTTCATTGCAATAATCTGCTCTTTCACCGGGTTCTCTGCCAGCAAGACTTGCTGAGCCTGCCCAACGATAGAACTCAGAATATCGAATATGTTCTGCTTGCATTCGGACATCTCCACATTCAGTTCATAGTTATCATTCAGCAAATCCGCTATTCCTTCCGTCTTCTTCTCTTTCAGCAGAGACAGGTATTTATTAAAATTAGCATAGAACTGCCCTCTTGACTGGAAAAGTTCAGTATAGTTCTGTATCAGGTTCTGCCGCACATCATCACCAAAGTAATCACCCGGCTGCATCACCACCGCAGAATCTTTCTTTGAAATGACTGGAGACATGATATGCGAAAACATCTGCACCTTAGACTGTTGTTCCATATACCCCAGAACAGCATTTATGTCTCTCTCTTTCACCATATTCTTCAACAGAGCCAATGAAGTATCGTAATATTTCATCACTTGCCCTGCATCTGCAATCTCTTCGGGGGTATAAGTCACCGCCTCCTTCTTACTGCCCGTACAGGATACCAACATAACAGCGCTTACAAATGCGCCCAAGACTAACAATTTCTTTCTCATAGAATTTTTCATTTTAATTTCAGTTTCGTAAATACTCAACTTATTAGTTGACAAGGAAACAGTCTCCTTATAAACTAAGAACACAGCCGATGTTGAGCTTATAACAATATAAAAGCGATTTTGCTCTCGATTATGGATTTTTTCACCTTTGTATTTTGTACTTTTGCAACGGATTCCAGAATCCTGTATGAAAATTTGAATCGGAACCTTAGAACCTCTTACGGCGGTAGCTATCGGATGTATGGTCTTCAAAGAAAGTTTCACCCCGGGCAGTGGCCTGGGCATATTGTTGATATTGACGGCAGTCACCGTCGTCATTATGCACGAGAAGAAAACAAGCTGACAAGAGTGATTACTTACTCTTTTTATAATCAGTAATAAAGCCTTCCATCATCCATTTCGCCAAAGCTTGGCGGTTGGAACTGATTACGAAACGGCGTTGATCGAAAGTGTTCTGAATATTTCCCAGTTCTACAAAAACTCCGGCAGGAGTAGAATTGGCCAATACATACAGGTTGCGCGGGCCTACCGTGCCCGTAAAGCCGCGATTGGGCTGATGCATATCATACTTAGACTCAAAAGTATTCTTCATCGTAGTTGCCAGACGCTTGCTGTTGGCACTGTTGGGGGCATGATAAAAGAATACATCCGTCTGATGTCGCTTGCTGCGGCTATCCACATGCAGGAAGATGGAACGGCAATAGGTGTAGTTCTTGCGGTCTTTTCTATAAAGTTCATTGATTTTGATACATCGCTGACGAAGGCGAGCCACTTGGTTCAGAGGGATAGCGTCTCCCATACAAGTTTCGCGCTTACTATTATTAAGGTAGCGGTCGTCACGAATGCCGTCTTTGGCATCCTGAATAATGATATAAACCTTTGCCCCCTCTTCCATCAGATTACGGGCAAGACGTAGGGCGACATCATAAGCATATTCATCTTCATGAAGTTCAACGTTCCCTATCTTACCGATAGCACCGGGGTCGGGTCCTCCATGTCCGCTGACCACATAGAAACAGGCACCCTTCAAACGGTTACCGGTCACCTGGACTTTAGCCAGTTCTTTTCCGAAAAGAGGTTCATGAATTGTTTTGCCGGAACCGGCAGCAGAGGCAGAAGAAGTAGATGAATTAGCAGCAGTTTCGGTTTTGGATCTCAGTGGCGGAAGCAGGTACTTCACCCCTAAGCGCAATTCCTGTTTTCCGCGTAATTGCTTTTTATTCAGTTCAAGGAACTCCAGATAGTAGGCTTTACCGGGACGCTTATTGCGCTGCAAGAAGGCCGAAATGCCCTCACCAGACCTCGGTGCAGCCCTTTCCTCCTGCGCCGAAGCGTGGAAAGGAGTGAAAAACAGGAAAGAAGATATAAACAACAAAAATAATATCCGAACCATAATTACTCTGCTTTTAGCAAACATACTTCAACTGTTGCGGACAAAAATACAATTATTTTCCCTACTTTTGCGCCCATAAATGCGTTAATTGATAAGAAACTATAAAAATAGATAGCATTATGGCAAAACAATTAAAACCGGAGACACTCTGCGTACAAGCCGGATGGACTCCAAAGAAGGGTGAACCCCGCGTGCTCCCCATCTACCAAAGTACAACCTTCAAGTATGAAACCAGCGAGCAAATGGCACGCCTTTTCGACCTTGAAGAGAACGGCTACTTCTACACCCGCCTGCAAAACCCTACGAATGACGCCGTTGCCGCCAAGATAGCCGCCCTCGAAGGTGGTGTGGCCGCCATGCTGACATCCAGCGGACAATCTGCCAACTTCTACGCTATTTTTAATATCTGTCAGGCAGGCGACCACTTCGTCTGTTCATCTACCATCTACGGTGGAACCTTCAACCTCTTCGGTGTGACAATGAAGAAGTTGGGCATCGAAGTTACTTTCGTCAACCCGGACGCACCGGAAGAAGAAATTTCAGCCGCTTTCCGCCCGAACACCAAGGCACTGTTTGGTGAGACCATCTCCAACCCGACGCTGGAAGTGCTCGATATCGAAAAGTTCGCCCGCATCGCCCACAGCCACGGCGTGCCTTTGATTGTAGACAATACCTTCCCGACTCCTATTAACTGCCGCCCGTTCGAATGGGGCGCCGATATCGTGGTGCATTCCACCACCAAATATATGGACGGCCATGCCACCAGCGTAGGCGGTGCCATTGTGGATAGCGGAAACTTCAATTGGGATGCCTATGCCGACAAATTCCCCGGATTGTGTACGCCCGACGAATCTTATCACGGCCTGACTTATACAAAAGCTTTCGGCAAAATGGCTTATATCACCAAAGCTACCGCACAGTTGATGCGTGACCTTGGCAGCATTCAGTCTCCGCAGAATGCATTCTTGCTGAATATCGGTCTTGAAACGCTCCATCTGCGTATGCCGCAACATTGCAAAAATGCACAGGCAGTTGCCGAATATCTTTCCAAGAACGATAAGGTGGCATGGGTTAATTACTGTGGCCTGCCCGGAGACAAATATCACGAACTGGCACAAAAGTATATGCCAAACGGTTCTTGCGGTGTTGTCACCTTCGGCTTGAAAGGAGGTCGCGAAGTAGCCATCAAATTTATGGACTCACTGAAACTGGCAGCTATCGTCACCCACGTAGCCGATGCCCGCACCTGCGTGCTGCACCCAGCCAGCCATACGCACCGTCAGCTTTCGGACGAACAATTGATGGAAGCCGGTGTACGTCCCGACCTGATCCGTTTCTCGGTTGGTATCGAGAATGCGGATGATATCATTGCAGATATTGAACAGGCGCTGAACGCGTAAGAGCAGATTCTTATAATCAATAGTACTAACGAGCCACATTATCCACATTTACGTATATATAAGAAATGGGGTATGTGGCTCTTTTTAAAAAAAGGTATCTCATCTTGCAAAAAAGACATCTAATTCTGAGAACTTCTTTGATGCATTGTCTGGTGCATGGGAAGACGGTACTTCAGTGGAAGAAGAAATGAAATACCTTTATTCGGCGATATTAAAGCCGATTTAAGAAGAGAAGGAAAACTAATTGATGATTTTGATATATTAATTGTACCGCTATCCTTAATCATTGAATGATGGTTACGGATAATGTTAAATATTTAGGCAGACTGCCTAGTATCATCATTGAAAACTAGATGGATCGCTCCGCTTAAATGCGACTGCCAACGTATTATTCCCATAAGATTATCCCCGACTCCCCAACCGGAGTACGGGGATAATTGTTATCTTTGGCAAGCAGTTAATAAAGTGATAAATAAAATAACTACAAATGACTTGTAATTCAACATTTTCACTTTACCTTTGTTAGCATGAAAACAAAACAAGAAAAAGGAGACGAACTGATGGCAAGTAATTATATTCGTTTCGATTGGGCTATGAAGCGTTTATCGCGCAATAAAGCCAATTTCCGAATACTTGAAGGGTTTCTGTCCATCTTATTTAATGAAGCCATTACCATTTTAGATATTTTTGAAACCAAACGAAATGCAGACGATGATATCTGTGAAAGGTTTCGAATCAATCTGTTAATTCAGAATACAAAAGGACAACAAATATTAGTCGAAATACAGAATAATAATGAATATGCTTATTATCAACGAATTCTTTTCGGGTTATCTAAAACATTGACCGAATACATCAATCGAGGAGAAGGCTATGACAAGGTACGAAAAGTATATAGCGTCAACATAGTATACTTCTCCTTAGGCAACGGAAAAGATATCGTATATCATGGTAAAACCGAATTCCGCGGTATTCACGAAGGTGACATTTTGGAACTAACTCCTTTCCAAAAACAAACCTTCAAGGTGAACCAAGTAAGTCAACTTTATCCTGAATACTATATTCTAAAAGTAAATGACTTTAATCAGGTAGCTAAAAGCCCTCTGGAAGAGTGGATTTATTACCTGAATACAGGAGATATTCCGGACAATGCCACAGCTCCGGGGCTACATGAAGCACGCGAACGTTTGAAACTGGACCGAATGAAAAAAGAAGAACTCGAAGCATATTACCGTCACTTAGATAATATCGTCATTCTCCGTGACAATATATATACGGAGCGTGCAGAAGGACGTGCTGAGGGACGTGCAGAAGGAAGAGAAGAAGAACGCTATTCTATCGCACGAAATTTAAAACAGCTTGGCGCTTCAGAAGAAGTGATAATCAAAGCTACCGGATTATCTTCCGAAGAGATTAACAAGCCATAGCCCCCACCTTCATCAACACATATTTACATTTCCTCATTCATCCCCCACTCAGGCGAAAGACCGAAAAGTCTTTCGCCTTTTTTGTTTCGTGCCCTCATGCTTCCGTTATTTTTCACAAACCATGCCGTTCACTTGCCTTGTCACGGCAAAATTACACTACCTGTCCATCAAACTGTCCATAGACAAAGTGCGGTGGTTACACAGATAAGCCCTATCTTGAACTCGTAAGTTTTGCTGATTGGCAAAACATGTACTGACAAACAAGAATATTGACAATGGATATAAACACCACACTACTCGCCACGGCCGCCTTTATAGGCGGATGCGCCCTTGCCATCACGGCACAGCAATGGTTGCAAACACACCGATGGCCCCGAATGCGCCGACGCATAGACACCCTGATAAAGCTGCGCGTAGAACAGCAGTTGCACCGCCACGAGGCAGAATGCCCCATGGCACAGATGCACGCCCAGCGAAACATCCTCTACAGCCCTCCCGCCGTGAAGAGCCAAAGCCACCAGATGCTGGTGGGCTTCATGATGACCTACTACCCCGACTTCCTGAAGCAACTGACAGCACACACCGACGGCCGCCTTTCCGACAGCGAAGAGCATACCTGTTTTCTCATCAAGCTGGGTCTGCGAAACAAACAGATAGCCCAAAGCATGGGCATCACGCCCAACAGCGTGATAAAGACCAAACAACGCCTGCGACAGAAACTGAAAGGCCTGCCCGCCGACGAAGACCTGACACGATGGCTCCAGCTACTGGGCGAACCGCTGGACAAACTGCCGCCCGGACACATGATGTTCCTCGGAGAGCAGCCCGCCGAAGACAAAGAAACAAAAATCAGATAATGACAACATTTTTATTAACCCTTAAAAAACAAATGATTATGAGAACAGAACAAATGAAACAACACCAAGCCCCGGCCACACATACCCCCGCCGGCAACAAGATGACCTACACGCCACCGCAAATGGAAGTGATTAAGATGGACCTGGAAGGCAGCGTGATGAGTGCCAGCCTTACGGGTTTTGAGAGTGGTGGCAGTTGGGGAAGCCCCTCCCGAAGCAGCAATGCCCACCGAGGCTATAACTCCGCGTCGAGCAGCGACTTGGAAGACCTAATAAACGACATCCTCACCGTGGAGCAATAACAAAAACAAGTAATCATCCTAAAAGAAAAGAAAGGAAACAAAACCATGAAACATATATATAATAAGGTATATAAAGCAGCCATAGCAGCCCTCATGCTGACCGCCGCCACAGCCTGCACCAACGAAATGCCCCTACCGGACAACGCACAAGAACCGGACACCAAACCCGTAACCGGCACACTGACCACCGTAACCGTATCGCAAGACGCAGGCGCGCAGACAAGGTTGAACTACCAAGAAAACGGCGGTAAGATGGACGTAATCTGGAAGACGGGGGACGAAATATACATAGGCGTGCCGCCTGCCCAAGGAACGGAAGAAAGCAGAAAAACCCTTGAGCAAGCCGGCTTCAAGAAATACACCTGCAACCAAGCCAATGGAACCCAAGCTACATTTACATCCACAGGCGGACTTACCGGCGTCACCTCGGGAACGAAACTCTTTGCCTTCCACGTAAATCCCAAGAATGCACTCATATACGACAATGGAAAGGATTTTCGAGCTTGCCTCAGCTATCTCACAAAGAAGCCGAAAAATGCCGCTCCTACTGTACAAAAAGAACCGGATTCATTCGTTGAGCAACGGCAGACCACGAACAACAGCACCGCCCACATCTCCGATTACGATTTCATGTACGCCACCGCTACTTATACCGACGAAGGTCAAACTCATTTTTCCTTTAAACAACACGTATCACTGATGAAGTTCACCCTGCAGCTACCTGATAATTCAAAGAATAAGAATGTGAAGAAACTGGAATTAACCGCTACCGGCGGTGACAGCAGCTATGGGCTCTCACTCTACCGTAGTGTTAATCTGAAGTCTGGGTATGCCGGAGGGCAAGGTATCGGAGATGCTCGTCTAATTCTCCACTTGGGAGAGGGTGAAAATGGTTTCCAGTGTACTGACGGAAAGCTGATAGCCTACTTAGTGCGTGGCAATGCAGGTAGCGGGGGAATCATCATCACAGTGACGGATACTGAGGGTAGCGAATACACCGTAACGCTGAGCGGTGGCGCGATATCTTCGGGTAAATACTACACCGTAACGGCAAACCTCACAAAGAAGGTTGCCAACTAAACCTGCCCCGCCGAAATACGGCGTGCAGAAAGAAGGAAATACAGACTGCCATCCCGGGCCATACGTCCCTGCCCGGACGGCAGCCTCACCCACACAAAAAAGGACGAAACACCCTAATCCGCCTGCATCAGGAAAGGAGGAAGACATCGCAGGAGAGGTCACACACAGAAAAGACTTCCCAAGCCACCGGGGAATACAGTCGGCGGCACGCTGCCTCACCCTCACTCTCGTTTTTTTGCCGTTCCTCCCTGCCGGGAAAGCTGCGAAGAGGAAGAGAGAGGGAAACACAGATAAAAACAAATTCATTATGAAAAAAGAAATTATACTATCAGGAGCAGAAAAAGGCTATGCCTTGTCATGGAGCGCTTTCACACGCGCCAGCCGCGCAATCACCGTCAGCATGACGGACGAAACGGGTCATCGATATTTCACCCTCAACAAAGCCGACGAAGGCACAGGTCACTACGCCTACAAGTTCCTGGGCGAAGGCTCGGACACCTGCGCCGGCAGCCAACTGAAGGTGAGTATTGAGAACTCCTATCCCGAAGAACTCCAAACCGTGGTCAGCGCCACCCAGATATACGGCAGCGACGGACGTCTGAAAGGCATCTCCTACACCGTGTGTGCCGAAGATTATACGGATGCTAACTTCAGCGACTTCTACCTCAACGTAGTGGCCTGGCTGAAGTAAGCGGAGAAAAGCACTTCTGATGCGTCCCCCTTGATTGACGAATATTAAGATAAATCCTGATAATAAATGCAGACTTAGCGGAATACGGCTTCACCTCGCTGACACTTAGCACAAGTATCCCCGACACTTAGCACAGGTGTCCATGACACTTAGCACAAGTATCGCTGACACTTAGCACAAGTGTCAGCACCCCTAAAAAACCGCTCCACAAGCCCTCTGCACAAGGCTCAGGCAGATGTTTCACTTAAAAAACCATAGAATATGGCATTTTTCAAACCTATTTACAAAAAATTGTCCAAGAAGTGGCATCCCCAAGCCGTGAGCGTGGGCAAACCCATCGAAATGGACGAGCTTTGCAAGCAGATAGCGCTCATCTCCACCGTGAGCAGCGCCGACACCAAAGCTACCCTCGAAGCCCTCGGCCTTGTGCTGGGGACATGTATGAACACCGGTCGCACGGTACACGTGGAGGGTCTGGGAACCTTCTACTACACCTGCATCTCCACCGGCAAAGGCCTGGACACGGCCGAAAAGGTGAACGCCAACCAAATCTCCGGCACCCGCGTACGCTTCGTGCCCGAGTCGCATCGGCAAGGCAGCACCATCACCCGCGGCCTCGTCGGCGAAAACGTGACGTGGGCAAATATCAACTCCATCAGCCAGTTGGACGGCACAGGCAGTGGCGGCAGCAGCGGCGGAGACGGAGGAATAGAGGAAAATCCGTTGGGATAACCGAAACCGAACTCCGTTGCGATAACCGGGCGGGAGGCGAACACGGCACTCATGCGCCCCTACGCCCTCCCTCGATGCAGAGAGAGGAACAGCAGCAGACAGGCGGACAGCTATTTGCTGTTGTTCTATTTAGAAACGAACTGATTTTAAGGGGGATATTTCGTTAGAGTACACCTTTTTTTCGTACCTTTGGCATACCAAACCTCTAAGAGGAATATGGGTATAAAACATTTTATTACAAAGGAGAAAAATTATGAGAAATTACAAAATCATCAGTGAAGGTCAAGACCATGTCACAGTGGAAATAAGTAAAAGTTTCTTCAAGAGAATGATGCAATGGGAAGAAAGCTTCAAAGTGGCCAAAGCTATCCGCCGCGGCCTGAACGAACGTGATAAATATCCTGAACTGAGTCGTGAGGAGGCTGAAAAGGAAATAGAAAAATGGTAAGAGAAGCTGTAAAGTTCCAGTTCTCGGACGATTTTAAGGTCGCCTTCAAACGACTATTGAAAAAATATCGTACGTTGAAACAAGATTTGTTGAAGGTTATGGACGAAATTCAGGAATCTCCGTCGGAGGTCGGCGTTCCTCTTTTTGCAACCGTCCGTAAAATGCGTATGGCTATTTCAGCAAAAGGGCGGGGAAAAAGTGGCGGTGCTCGCCTCATCCTCAGTCTGTACCAACAAGAAGGGATTGTCTTCTTTCTCTTTATTTATGATAAGAATGAAATGGAAAATGTTTCAGATGAGTTCATTAAAGAGATTTTAAAAGATATGGAAGATGCGGAAAACTAAGAGAAAATAACCCCGCTCCACAGCCTGTTTCGCTTTCATCGTGAGGAACTCCATTCGCTCCTACACACTCATTTCAGACGTATATCGCATCACGATCAAGGTTTTGGCGAAAACTATGGAACATGTTTTCGTGCAAGGTTATCAAATCTACTTTCCGATGAAAAAGCTTCCGCAACTCTTCCTGAATGCCGAAGCATGTGAAGCAACTGGGACGACGCAACTTGATTATGACATCAATATCGCTCTTCTCGTCCTGTTCCCCCCGCGCCACGCTACCGAACAGTCCCAACTGTTCGATGCCATACTTGTCGGCAAACTTTTCCTTATAAGCCCGCAGACGGTCGACGATCTCCTGGGTGGTTTCCATATCTTACTTCTTTTAGTGACAGGTACAAAGTTAGCGATTTCCTCAAGAAAGAGAAGACATACCGCGGAAAATATACCGCTACGCACTCATTTTTACGAAGTTTGCCCCGGCATCTGTTGTTATGGTACGTGAATAATCGGTCATTTTTAAGAGTTTATGTGCAGAGGGTAACACTTTTTTCTTTATCTTTGTTTCACGAAAAAAGTATCCTAAAAAGAGACATTATGAAACGCAACGCCAATAAAGTACTCGAAAGCATCCGCCAGTCGCTGGCTCAACACCTGCCTTCCGGCGGACGTGCCGTGCTGTTCGGATCGCAAGCACGCGGCGACGCACGCCCGGACTCGGACTGGGACAGACTTATCGTACTTGACAAGGAGAAACTCGAAACTGCCGATTACGACACTGTCAGCTATCCGCTCACCACGCTAGGCTGGGACTTGGGTGAACGCATCAATCCCATCATGTACACCCTGAAGGAGTGGACCGCAAGCCACATCACTCCGTTTTATAAAAACGTTGAACAAGAAGGAATTATACAGGTATGAGTTTAAGTGAAGAAGAAATCAGCGCAATGCGTGCCCCAGCAAGAGAACTTGTCGAAAAGATAAAGAAACTGATATGAGAAACAATCTGGTTATATAACTTTGTCAGCAAATTACGGTATAAACCTGAAAACAACCACCATGCATAAAATACCACAACCGCTACTACTACTGTTACTACCACTGTGCCTCATCGCCTGTCATACCGGCAACGGAAGTGAAACCATCACCGGAAATGCAGCCGCCCCTCTCCGTTCTCCCCGCTACCACGCCGACAGCCTGCGTTTCCTCGCCGCCACAGAGCCACTCTACGACCAAAGGCGGGAGCGTGAAACCATCCCCTATCTCGACTCCATCTTCTTGCTGCCCGCCAGCCTCAATCCCGATGCCCCGCAACACTCTGACACCCTCAGCACTGCCGAAGGTCGCCTGCTCTGCAACCGTGCCTTGCGCTACCTGATGGTAAGCTACAACCTGCTAATAGACTTTGAAGGCGGCTACCGCCACCTTGACAGCCTCCAACGCCTGCACCTCCCCTTTCTGGAACGCTACTGCCTGCGCGGCCTCCTCACCGCCAAAGCCCAGATGCTGATGCCCCTCGACCGCCACGCCGAAGCCCTGCAATGCCTCGACCAAGCCATGAAGCTCGCCCGGACAGAAGACAGTATCGTCGCCACCCTCCCTTCCGGCCTCCTTGCCCGCGCACAAGCCACCGGACGCTTCGAATGTCCCGAGAACGACAGCTACTGGAGTGCCGCCGCCGGCATCACCTACATGGGCGTGGACAGCGCAAGCACCCGTGCCGAGCAAGCCTTCCTGCGGGTTATCGACATTGCCCGCCACACCGGTTTCCGGGGTGGCCTCTATCCCCATGCTATCGCCCGCCTCGCCGACATCTACCTGCACCAGGGTAAATATGAACAGAGCATCGCCCTCTGCCGCCAAGCCATTGCCTCCACTCCCTCCGACAAACCCGACGAACAAGGGCAATATATCGCCGCCGAAAACCTGACCGAAGCCTACCGCCGTCTCGGCCTTTACGACGAAGCCCTGCGCTATTGCGCCATCGTGACCGACGCCCCCAAAGACTTCGAGATACTGAACAACCTGCGCGGACGCTCCTACATCAACAAAGCCGCCGTCCTTGCCGAAATGAACCGTTCCGCTGATGCCCTCGTCGCCCTGCAACAAGCCGACAGCTGCTTCAACCGTACAGGCAACGATTACTATAAGCTGCAAGCCGCCCTCGAACGCGCCCATCTGCTCACTTTGCAGCCCGACTCACTGGAAGCAGGCCTGCGCATTTTCACCACCCTCGAAGGACAGATACCTGCCCATCGCCAAGCCTTCTACCTTTACTATTACGGAAGCGCCTGTGCCCAAGCCGGACAATACCTCCGCGCCATCCCCCTGTTGGAAAGTGCCGTAACGGAATCGGAGAACATTTCCGAACGCCTCATGGCCCACCAGGCTGCCCGCCTGCTCACTGAGTGCTACCGCCATACCGGCCGTCTCGCCCTCCTTGCCGACTTCCTGCCCCGCTATCAAGCCCTTTCCGACTCCATAGCCAGCGACGCAAAGATACGCCAGCTTGCCGCCGCCAACATCCGCTTCGAAACCGAAAAGAAAGAGCAGGAAAACCGCGCCCTCACCGCCGAAGTGGCACTGAAGGACAGTCGTCTGCGCACCACCCTCCTCGTTGGCACACTCTGCCTGCTGCTGGCTGCCGGCATCATCATTTGGGTAGTGATGAGACATCGTGCCATCCGCATCCGGCAGGAAGCCGCCGCCACCCTGCTGCGCGAACAGGAAACGCAACTGCACAGCCTCATCCGCGACCGCCAGCAACTCAACGACCGCAATCTCGACCTGGTCCGCCAACTCTCCGACATCCAGGCCACACACGAAAGCACCTGCAACCTCGACAACATCATGGAGAGCCTGCAACAAAGCCTTTTCAGCAAAGAAGACACCGAACGCTTCCGCCAAAACTTCTCCGCCGTTTATCCCACAGCACTGAACCGTCTGCGAAGCCGTTGCCCCGACCTGACCTACAGCGACGAACTCTTCTGCATGCTCGCCATGCTGCAACTGGACAACTTCGAAATGGCACGCACCTTGGGTATCAGCAAATCCAGTGTCTCGAAAACACGATACCGGATACGCATAAAACTGGGATTGCCGGAAGGAGCTGATGCGGACATTGAAATCAGAAAAGTGATGTCCGCAGAAGAATAATTGCATAGTATTCACTATCTTTGCAACAGTTCAACCATTTGGAAACTATTAGCGTTATATTACTTATAAACATTATAATAGAAAGATTTATGAAACGTACAAAATTAGCTGCATCCTTTCTGTTGATCGGGACTCTGCTCCTGACGGGATGCGTAAGCAAGAAAGAATTAGTGAATCTTCAAACAGATTATAACAAGCTGAAGGACGAGAAGACCACCCTCGATAAATCCTATCAGGATGCGCAAATCCAGCTTGCCGAGTACCGCACGCAGGCCAAAAGCTTGGAGGATCGCCTAAGCGAAGCCCGAAAAAACAATCAGGAGTTGCGCAACAGCTATGCCACCCTGCAAGGTTCCCTCGACAAGAGCCTCCAGCAGAACTCCCAAGGCAACATCAACATCTCCAAACTGGTGGATGAGATTAACGCCTCCAACCGCTACATCAAGCAACTGGTGGACACCAAGAGCAAATCAGACTCACTGAACGTAGTGCTGACCAACAACCTCACCCGCTCCCTGAGCCGCGAAGAGCTAAAAGAGGTGGATGTAAAGGTCTTGAAAGGCGTGGTTTACATCTCCTTGGCAGACAACATGCTATACAAGAGCGGCAGTTACGAAATCAACGAACGCGCCGGTGAAACGTTGAGCAAAATTGCCAAGATTATCACCGATTACAAGGATTACGAAGTATTGGTAGAGGGTAACACGGACAATGTGCCCATCTCCCGCCCCAACATCCGCAACAACTGGGACTTGAGCGCCCTGCGTGCCTCATCCGTAGTGCAAGCCTTGCAGAATCAATACGGCGTTGACCCCAAACGTCTTTCCGCTGCCGGCCGTGGAGAATACAATCCCCTCACGGATAATGACACCGAACTGGGCAAGCAACGCAACCGCCGTACGCAAATTATCATCACTCCGAAGCTCGACCAGTTCCTGGAACTGATAGACAAGGCGCCGGAAGCGGAAGGAGAAGAAAAAGCCGAATAAAGTAAATACTGCCTGCAATTACTTAACTCACAGGCAGAAACATAGGGAAAAATTATAATCCCAAAAACAAACCTCAGACTGTCTCTGAATAGGAAGAAGCCCATCACTCTGTCATCCGGAGCAAAATAACGGCAAGTTGCTATTCAGAGACAGTTTGCTTATTTTTTCCTTCTATAAGCCCTAAATAAGTACAATTTAATAGTTTTTATCGCACACGCACTTACATTTTATCACATTTATTCCTACCTTTGCGCCCAAATTATAACTTTTAACTAACAACTCATAATCAACTACCATGGCTAAGATAACCAAAGAAGCTGCCTTGCTGTATCATTCACAAGGCAAACCAGGTAAGATAGAAGTAGTGCCCACCAAGCCCTACAGTACCCAAACCGACCTTTCACTTGCATACTCCCCCGGTGTGGCGGAGCCATGTCTTGAAATAGAAAAGAACCCGCAGGACGCATACAAATATACAGCGAAGGGTAATCTGGTAGCTGTAATTTCCAACGGTACCGCAGTGCTCGGTCTGGGCGACATAGGCGCGTTGAGCGGCAAACCCGTAATGGAAGGTAAAGGATTGCTTTTCAAGATTTACGCCGGCATCGACGTGTTCGACATCGAAGTGAACGAGAAAGACCCTGAAAAATTTATCCAGGCAGTCAAAGCCATCGCCCCTACCTTCGGTGGTATCAACCTGGAAGACATCAAAGCTCCCGAATGTTTCGAAATAGAACGCCGCCTGAAAGAAGAACTCGACATCCCCGTGATGCACGACGACCAACATGGAACGGCCATCATCTCCAGTGCCGGACTTGTGAACGCTTTGCAGGTAGCAGGCAAGAAGATTGAAGATGTAAAAATCGTAGTGAACGGTGCCGGTGCATCGGCTGTATCCTGTACGAAGCTGTACGTTTCGCTGGGTGCCCGCCTGGAAAACATCGTGATGGTGGATAGCAAAGGCGTAATCAGCAAGACACGTACTGACCTCAACGAACAGAAGCGTTACTTCGCCACCGACCGCACCGACATCCATACTCTTGAAGAAGCCATCAAAGGCGCAGACGTATTTTTGGGATTATCCAAAGGCAATGTACTGTCACAAGACATGGTACGCAGCATGGCCCCGTCTCCTATCGTTTTCGCACTCGCCAACCCGACACCGGAAATCTCTTACGAAGATGCCATGGCAGCCCGCCCCGATGTATTGATGGCAACCGGACGTTCAGACTATCCGAATCAGATTAACAATGTAATCGGTTTCCCCTATATCTTCCGTGGCGCGCTCGACACGCAGGCAAAGGCCATCAACGAGGAAATGAAGATTGCCGCCGTACACGCCATCGCCAACCTGGCAAAACAGCCTGTGCCCGATGTTGTGAACGAGGCTTACCATGTAAACAACTTTAGTTTCGGCCCTGAATACTTCATCCCGAAACCGGTTGACCCGCGCCTCATCACCGAAGTTTCCTGCGCCGTGGCACGTGCAGCTATGGAAAGCGGTGTAGCCCGCAAGAACATCGAGGACTGGGATGCTTACTGCGTACAACTCCGCGAACTCATGGGTTACGAAAGCAAACTCACCCGCCAGCTTTACGACACCGCCCGCCGCAATCCGCAACGTGTGGTATTTGCCGAAGGTTCTCACCCCAATATGCTGAAAGCAGCCGTAGAAGCCAAAGCCGAAGGTATCTGCCATCCCATCGTTTTAGGTAACGACGAGACCATCGAAAAACTGGCAAAAGAACTCGACCTCAGTCTGGAAGGTATCGAAATTGTAAACCTGCGCCATCCGAATGAAGCAGCACGCCGCGAACGTTATGCCCGCATCCTTTCTGAAAAGCGTGCCCGCCAAGGTGCTACCTATGAGGAAGCCAACGACAAGATGTTCGAACGCAACTACTTCGGTATGATGATGGTGGAAACAGGCGATGCGGATGCATTCATCACCGGTCTTTATACGAAGTACAGCAACACCATCAAGGTAGCCAAGGAAGTTATCGGCATACAACCGCAATACAAGCATTTCGGTACGATGCACATCCTGAACTCCAAGAAGGGAACGTATTTCCTTGCCGACACATTAATCAACCGTCACCCCAATGCCGAAACATTGATTGACATTGCCAAACTGTCAGAGCACACCGTACGTTTCTTCAACCATACCCCGGTAATGGCCATGCTGAGCTATTCCAACTTCGGCGCTGACACCGAAGGTAGTCCGGTAAGCGTACACGAAGCCGTAGAGTACATGCAGCAGAACTATCCCGACCTCGCCATCGACGGTGAGATGCAGGTGAACTTTGCCATGGACCGCAAGATGCGCGACGCCAAATATCCTTTCACCCGCTTGAAAGGCAAGGATGTGAACACCCTCGTATTCCCGAACCTGAGCTCTGCCAACTCCGCATACAAACTGTTGCAGGCTATGAATACGGAAATGGAACTGATTGGTCCGATACAGATGGGCCTGAACAAACCTATCCACTTCACCGACTTCGAAAGTTCCGTGCGCGACATCGTAAATATCACCGCAGTAGCCGTTATCGATGCTATCGTGGACAAAAAGAAAGCAGGTAAATGAGACGTCCGTTATCGAAATCACAAAGTGTTTGCATTGTGCTGCTTTGGGCAGCACTTTGCTACATAGTTCTGACTACTGTCGAACGAATTGATGGCCCAGTCATCATGACGCTTATCATTTCGGCAGCGTTAGTGTTCATTCCGGTAATAAAATCATTAAAGAGAGGATAAATAATGTCTTTTTATTCCTTTTTGCGGTAGAAAACAATAAAAATGTTGTTTTCTACCGCATTTTCTTTATAAATTGTTTGTTTGTCTCATTTTTATGTGTACTTTTGCAACCGCAACAGAGAAAAAGGGAAACGAGATACGAGGAAACAAGTTACAAGGAATTCCCTGCGGCAGCGCAAATGCCTTATCAACTGAACCCCTCGTCAACTTGTCAACTGAACTCTCGTCAACTGAAAAATAACCAATAAAAGAAATAGATTATGAACGCAGCTAAGGTATTAGAAGATTTGAAGAGACGGTTCCCCAACGAACCAGAGTATCATCAGGCAGTGGAAGAAGTACTTTCTACAATTGAAGAAGAGTACAACAAACACCCGGAGTTTGACAAAGTCAATCTGATTGAACGTCTTTGCATCCCCGATCGTGTTTACCAGTTCCGCGTGACTTGGATGGACGATAAGGGTAACATTCAGACCAACATGGGTTACCGCGTTCAACACAACAACGCTATCGGCCCGTACAAAGGTGGTATCCGTTTCCACGCTTCTGTAAACCTTTCAATCCTGAAATTCCTTGCTTTCGAGCAGACTTTCAAAAACTCACTGACTACGCTGCCTATGGGTGGTGGTAAAGGTGGTTCCGACTTCTCTCCGCGCGGTAAATCCAATGCCGAAGTAATGCGTTTCGTACAAGCATTCATGCTGGAACTGTGGCGTCACATTGGTCCTGAAACTGACGTACCTGCCGGTGATATCGGTGTAGGTGGTCGTGAAGTAGGTTTCATGTTCGGTATGTACAAGAAGCTGACTCGTGAGTTCACCGGTACATTTACCGGTAAAGGCCGTGAGTTCGGTGGTTCACTGATTCGTCCGGAAGCTACCGGTTACGGTAACATCTACTTCCTGATGGAAATGCTGAAGAAGCAAGGTACCGACTTGAAAGGCAAGACTTGTCTGATTTCAGGTTCCGGTAACGTAGCTCAATATACTGCTGAAAAAGTTCTCGAACTGGGTGGTAAAGTTCTGACAATGTCCGACTCTGACGGTTACGTTTACGACCCGGCAGGTATCGACCGCGAGAAACTGGATTACATCATGGAATTGAAAAACCTCTACCGTGGACGTATCCGCGAATATGCAGAGCAATATCCGGGTGTTAAGTATGTAGAAGGAGCTAAACCTTGGGGTGAAAAAGCTGACATCGCTCTGCCTTCTGCAACTCAGAACGAACTGAACGGCGATCACGCTCGCCAGTTAGTAGCAAACGGCTGTATAGCTGTTTCCGAAGGTGCTAACATGCCTTCTACTCCGGAAGCTATCAAAGTATTCCAGGATGCCAAAATTCTGTATGCCCCGGGTAAGGCTGCCAATGCAGGTGGTGTATCAGTATCCGGCCTCGAAATGACTCAGAATTCTATCAAACTGAGCTGGAGCTCTGAAGAGGTAGACGAGAAACTGAAGAGCATCATGAAGAACATTCACGAAGCCTGCGTACAGTATGGTACAGAAGCTGACGGTTATGTGAACTATGTGAAGGGTGCTAACGTTGCCGGATTCATGAAGGTGGCGAAAGCTATGATGGCACAAGGTATCGTGTAAAGAAAGCTATAGTTGTTATATATGAGAATCCCCTTTGCACCCGGTGTGAAGGGGATTTTCTTTTTCTCAGACACCTATGAGTGCTATTATATAAAAAGACCAACTTTTGCATGCTTTTCCAAAGAAAATCTCTATTTTTTCAATTATAGCTTTATTCCTTAATTTATTATGCCAGTAACAGAAGAAGAATTAAAAACTATATTTGCATCCTCATGCATTGAGTCCGCCGCCCGTGCAATGGGATGTCCGGCATCAGAAATGTATTTGCGCATGAAGCGCATCAATCTGATTGAAAACTATATTTGGGAGTTTTAGGATGTACTTCACACCCAAAGCCGGGAATATGTAACAGAAGATATCCTGAAAACATTGAATATTTGGGAATAGTAGTTATATATAGAATCAAAGAGCTTGCAATGCAACAGAAACTAATTCTATGTATTTATGTAACTGACTCTCTATCTTCTTCTTTCTTGCTTCAGAACCTTCGATAGTCAATGCCACATCATATACCCTTCTTACATATTGTATCAATTTTACGCATTCATGATACTCTCCGTATACATACGACAAGTCTACTTTAATAAGATTTTCCTCACACTCTGTAAGCAAACTATTTTTGTCCGGATTCCGCATCCTCTCTATTGCCTCAATGCCTGCCTTGATACTGCTCTTTGTTCCTATTACCTTAATGCGCTTATTTAATTCCAATTTATACGGCCCATCATCAACATTCGACACAGCATCCAAAGCATCTTGCAAAAGTTCATTAACAACATCATAATTTCCCATATCATATTGTATTTCAAGTTCTTTCAACTTAGACTCTGTAACTGAAACTTGCATTTTGTCCATTGGGATAATAGATGCATCCAACATATTACAATCCATTTTAGTTATCAGCTTTTTATAACGCAAAAGCAGACTCTCCTTATATTTAATGATATCATCCGTATCAGGAATACGCTGAAATATACTATTTACCTCTTGGAAAAGAGAAGCACATTTTTCAGGCTTCTCCTCTTTTATGAGCTTTGCAATATCAGACATTATTTCATCAGCGTGCCGCAGCAACATTCTATTATCGGGGACTAACGTCTTTGAGAAAGTTGCCCTATAAGCATCAAGCACTTTATCGGTCAAAGAAGGCAGACTATCATCATACTCCTGCTTACTGGTGACATGCCAACCAGCACACGAACGGCAATAATAACTCCGGTTAGGAGCATGGCCACTGCACGCCTCTATCTCTTCATGATTGAATTTAATAAAATTATCCGCTTTTGACTCTGACTCAAATAGTGTTTTGTATCTATTGCAATCACGACAAAATATCCTGTTTCTTTTGGGTTTCATGCACTCACTTGGTTTATTACCTTTTTCTCATTTTCGGTTTGACAAATTATAGCAAATGTTGTTATAAGCGTGTTTAAATAATCTTTTGCAAAAGTAAACAAAATAAACCAGAAAACAGAAGAAAGCGTAGTAAATCTGGCCAGCAAGAGCCAAGCCTTGATGCCTTAATAAAACTAATATCATCCTTACTAAAAACTAATCCCTGCACCGCAAGAAACTAATAATTCGTTGCCTAAAAATTATTTATACATCAACTGTTGTAAGAAAATTCTATAATTATTGTAAGAAAATAGAACAATTATTGTAAGAAACTACTATATTTGTAGTAAGAATACTTTTTTGTATCTGAGATATTAGTTTGTAGCACATCCGACATTAGTTTCTTGCGGTTCCGATGCCAGTTTGTTTCTACGGAAGTATAAACCTCTTAAAACAATGTATATATGAGTACTTTTTATGACCTCTACGAAACACCGGACCCCAGTGGCGAAGGTAAGAAGAAACCACTGCACGCACGTGTACACTCCAAAGGTACCATTACAGCAAAAGAATTTCAGGAACGGGTGATGAAAGAGCAACATATGCCACACGCTATGATAGTAGGCATCATGCAAGCCATCAGCAATGCGCTGGGCGACTGGCTTGCCGAAGGCTACAATGTGGAATTTGACGAGTTGGGCTATTTCAGCACTACACTGAAATGCACGCGACCCGCCATGAACAAAAAAGACATCCGTGCCGAATCCGTACGGTTCGAAACGGTAAAGTTCCGTCCAAGCAAAGAATTTAAAAAATACGTGAGGCATCAAATGCATTTGGAAAGGCTGGACAAGAAGATGGCGACAAAGAAACCGGCAGTAGCCCCGGAAAAAAGAAAAGAAATGATGCTGAAATTCCTGGAAGCAAACATCTGCATCACACGCACCGAGTACTCCCGCCTGACGAATGTAACGGACCGCCGCGCCAGTAGTGATTTACAAGAATATCTGGCAGAAGGCATTATTCGCAAACGGGGCGGAGGACGTTCAGTGGTTTATATAAAGAGGAATCAAGAATAAGCCATACTCCTTTCAGCGGGAAAACGCAGAAAGCAATGCCTCGAAAACCGCAGGATGGAGGAAGTAACGAATATCTTTCCCTTCCTCCATCGCCCGGCGAATAAAGGTAGAGCTAATCTCGAAAGTAGGCGAAGAAACTACTTTTACATTCTCCGGAAGGGAATCGGAAGAAACCGGATAACCGGGACGAGGATACACAAGAATATGGTTTTCGGCAAGAATACGCTCCGACTGATACCAACAGGGAAAGAGTGCCCAGTTATCCGAACCGATAATCAAATGAAATTCCCGATCGGGATAGGTTTCTTTCAGTTTATCCAATGTATGGATGGTATAGGACGGACGGGGCAGATTAAACTCAATATCAGAAGCTTTAAACTTGGGATACGCCTCAATGGCAAGTTGAACTAACTTCAAACGGAAGGTATCATCCATCAATTCATCTTCTTCCTTCAACGGATTATGAGGGGTTACGAGAAACCACACTTCATCCAGCCCTTCATATTCGCAAAGATAATTGGCAAGGGCAAGATGTCCGATGTGTACCGGATTGAAGGAGCCACTGAAGATACCCGTTTTCATTCTTTTGTTTTCATACGTTTCCAGCAAGTATAAACATTGATGCAACTTGAAAGCAATACCAATGTCATACCAAGAACTATTGTCCATTGGCTATAATACAACGCCATCAGACCTGACACCAAAGATATAAGTGCCAGGAGTGCGTTGAGAATCAACAAAGACTTGTTCTGTTTAGGAGAAACAGGTTTCGGCTGATACATGACAGACCTTATTATTTCGATAAAAACTCTGTGATTACCTGCAAAGCTTCCGTCTTTGCCTTCTCCAAATCATCATTTACAATGATTTTATCGAACTTAGGGGCAAACGTCAGTTCATATTCCGCCTTGGCTACGCGGGCTTCTATCACTTCGGGAGCATCCGTTCCACGCCCTATCAGACGTTTACGAAGTTCCTCTACCGAAGGTGGCTGAATGAATACTGACAGAGCACGGTCGCCATAATACTTCTTTATATTGCAACCACCTACAACGTCCACATCAAAAACCACATTTTGCCCGGCAGTCAACTGAGCTTCTACCTGAGACTTCAATGTACCGTAATAACGGTCTTTGTACACTTCTTCATATTCCAGAAACTCGTCATTGGCAATGCGGGTACGAAATTCTTCGGGAGAAAGAAAGAAGTACTCCACTCCATGCTGTTCTGTTCCGCGTGGCGGACGACTGGTAGCGGAACAAGAAAAAGCCAGATTCAGGTTCTGCTCCAACAAATAGTTGATAATGGTTGATTTCCCGGACCCTGAAGGGGCTGAGAATATAATAAGTTTAGCCATATTGAAATTGGAATAGTAATTACATCACGTTCAATACCTGTTCTTTGATTTGCTCCAACTCATCCTTCATCTGCACTACAATCTTCTGCATTTCAGCATGATTGGACTTGCTTCCCAACGTATTGATTTCACGTCCCATTTCCTGGGCAATGAAACCCAACTTCTTACCTTGTCCGCTTCCATCCTCCATAGTATTGATGAAGTATTTCAAGTGGTTGCTCAGACGTTGTTTTTCTTCGTTGATATCCAGTTTCTCAATGTAGTAGATGAGTTCCTGCTCCAAACGGTTCTTGTCATAGTCCACACTGATGGTCTTTTCCAAAGCATCTGTAATGCGTTCTTTGATTTTCTCTACACGCTCTTTTTCGTACGGATCAACAGAAGCCAGCAACTTGGCAATATTTGAAATCTTTTCGCGGAATTTCTTCTCTAAAGCCGCGCCTTCCTGTATACGGAAATCAACCAGGTTCCGAATGGCCTGAAGCACAGTGGCATGCACAGCTTTCCATTCTTCCTCGCTCAGTTCCTGAATATCGTTCTTTGTCATCACATCCGGCATGCGGAGCAAAGTAGAGAACCAGTCTTCGGGTGCAGGGATACCGGTAGTTTCGGAGATAGTGCGAATCCGTTCGTAATACGCCACAACCACATCCTGATTAATGGGAGTAACCAGTTCACAGGCATCTTTTTTATCAATCCACAGACTGAAATCCACTTTACCACGTTCCAGTGCCTTAGCAATTTCGTTACGGATTTCTATTTCTTTTTCCCGGTAGAGGGGAGCGATGCGGGTTGACAGATCCATCGCTTTACTATTGAGCGATTTGATTTCTACATTGATTTTCTTATCGGACAGTTCAGCGGTCGCTTTACCGTATCCGGTCATGGATTGTATCATAAGATTCTTTAGTTTTCCGCAAAATTACATGAATATTTTCATTAGTGAAAATTATTCAAGAAATAAGTGATGTATTTATCGTTTACTCTTTACTCCAAATACGTGTGTTCAAGTTCAGTTCATCTACAATATCCAACAAGGATTGAAGCACTGCAAAGTCTGATTTAAGGATGCTCATATCGTTCAAAGAACTCCACACATCTGCTTCAAACCGGTTCTTTGAATCCGGAATGGCGACCAGAATCGTAGAATTCCGGAAACTGATGGTAACTCCTTTCTTGAAATTGCTATCCAACTTCAACATTCTTTCCATCATGGAAGGGGTAATCAGATAGCGGGCCTCAATCTGGTTCGTGGAAAAGACATCAAAAACTTTTTCAAAATCGGGATTTTCCATTTTCACTCTTGAAGCTCCCATCTTAACCTTAAACAAACTGTTCCGTAAGAGGGTCGTTTCTCCCTGAAATTCCTTATGAAAATCAGCAATGAAAAGAAATCCCTTGAAAATATCTTCCCAATAATACTGCACTCCATTCTTGGTAGAACGAGCCCTACGCTCTTCAGCATGTACTTCGGAACAAATAAAGCTGGTTTTATCCAGACATCCTTCTATCAGATCTTCGGCATGATAACGGTCGGGAGAAGTAAACAGTCCGCTATTTCTAAAAAGCTCCTCACCCACTCCGTCGTTCGGAGAATAGGTCGCATTCGGACAAAAAGCATGGATTATTTCATCTACCACTTCTTCTTTATAAAAAGAGGAGAATATTTTCGACTTATTATTGATACAAGTAATAAAAATGATTACAGAAATAACAACAATAACTATCGGTCCAAAGATCCCTTCCAATTTAAGTATTAACAAAGCAATCACTCCTACTACAAAAAAAATGGCAGCATAAGCCAAACCCTCTGAACGCCCTTTCCTCAGGAGTTCCTTACGCTTATTTTCCAGAACTTGCAATGTGGGGGCCAGCTTCTGCGCCAAAGAGTCAAAATCTACATAATCCATTGCCGGCTATTTTATGAATTGAACAAGTTCTTTACATCCGGAGTTACACGTTCCGCTTCCGGAATTGTCAGCACCGCTTTTCTTGTAAAGCCAAACATACCTGCCAACAGATTTATAGGGAAAGTCTGGACAGCATTATTGTAGTCGGTTACAGAAGCATTGTAAGTGCGGCGGGCAGCCGCCAACTGTTCTTCCGTTTCATTGAGCGAACGCTGCAATTGCAGGAAATTTTCAGAAGCTTTTAGTTCGGGATAGTTCTCCGCCACTGCAAAGAATTGAGTACGCACTTTAGAAAACATTTTGTCAAAGTCAGCCTTTTCGCTGTCATTAAGAGAAGTATAAGTCTTGTTGCGCATTTCCGTTATTGCAGCAAATGTATCCGCTTCATGCTTGGCATATTGCTGAACTGTTGCAACCAGATTGGGGATCAAATCGAAGCGACGTTTTAACATGACATCGATAGTGGAAAAAGCATTTTCTATCTGATTTCTCTTTCTCACCAATGAGTTGTACATCGAAATCACCACCAAAATAAAAAGTACAATAATAATAGCTACGATCATAATTACAGATACAACGACCTCCTTGTGCCGGTTATTTTATGTTAACGAATTCAGTATTTATTCCTAAAATCAGATAGCAAAGATAGAAATAATCTAAAAACCTGCCAATTATGCCATAAGAAAGATACCGAACCCTTTTTGGATTCGCTTGTGTATCTGAAAATAAACCTGTAAATTTGCCACAATTAAACTAACAAAAGACTATGTCGTGTATCTTGCATATTGAAACGTCCACCTCGACATGCTCCGTTGCTGTGAGTGAAGATGGACAAAATGTATTTAACAAAGAAGACCTGAACGGCCCGTCTCATGCCGCTTTGCTAGGAGTTTTTATAGACGAAGCTCTGTCGTTTGCCGACAGTCACGCCATGCCGATTGATGCAGTGGCGGTGAGTTGCGGACCGGGTTCTTACACCGGACTACGTATCGGCGTATCTATGGCAAAAGGAGTTTGTTACGGACGCAATATTCCGCTGATCGGTCTTCCGACATTGAAAGTACAATGCGTGCCAGTATTGCTTTATCATGATGAATTGCCCGAAGACGCATTGCTATGCCCGATGATCAACGCACGCCGCATGGAAGTATATGCCGCCATCTACGACCGTGCCTTAAAACCTGTGCGCGATATAGCCGCTGACATTGTAGACGAAAACTCTTATACGGAATTTCTGGATCAACATCCTGTTTATTTCTTTGGAGACGGAGCTGCCAAGTGCAAAGATAAAATAACTCATCCCAATGCGCACTTCATTGACGATATTCGTCCGTTGGCAAAGATGATGTTCCCACTTGCAGAAAAAGCAATAGCCGAAAACGACTTTAAAGATGTAGCTTATTTTGAACCATTCTATCTGAAAGAGTTTGTAGCTTCCCAACCGAAAAAACTTTTATAATATATGCAATATAACACTCAACAAAAGCGGATGCCTTTGCCGGAATACGGACGCAGCATCCAAAACATGGTTGACCACGCGTTAACAATCAAAGATCGCACCGAACGCCAACGTTGCGCAAACACCATTATCAACATTATGGGTAATATGTTCCCGCATCTGCGTGATGTACCTGATTTTAAACATAAACTATGGGATCATCTGGCTATCATGTCCGACTTCAGACTGGATATCGATTACCCGTATGAAATTATCCGCAAAGATAATTTGAATACCCGTCCGGAGGTGATCCCCTATCCCAGTACAAAAATCCGTTACCGCCACTACGGCCGTACACTGGAAGTATTGATAAAGAAAGCAATTGACTTCCCCGAAGGAGATGAAAAGCAGAATCTGATTGCTCTGATCTGCAATCACATGAAGAAAGACTACATGACCTGGAACAAGGATACGGTAGACGACCGCAAGATTGCAGAAGATCTTAATGAATATTCGGGTGGCAAATTGCAGATGACGGATGACATCATCAAACTGATGGCTGAACGTATTAATCAGAACTACCGTCCGAAAATGAACAATCAGAATAACCGGAGAGATAATCGAAATAATAAGAGAAAGTACTAATAGATTTATGATTTCAGATTTATGATTTATAAGCGGTATATCTGTTCATAAATCTGAAATCATAAATCATAAATCATAAATCCCAATGGCATCATTCGTAATTGAAGGAGGACACAGATTATCCGGCGAGATTCATCCGCAAGGCGCAAAAAACGAGGTATTGCAGATTATCTGCGCCACGCTGCTGACAGCCGAAGAGGTGACCGTACATAACATTCCGGACATACTGGACGTCAACAATCTCATTCAATTGATGCGTGACATGGGCGTTACAGTATCCAGAAAAGGGCTTGATACATATTGTTTCAAAGCTGAAAAGCTGGATTTGAGTTATCTGGAAAGTGATAAATTCCTGAAGAAATGTTCCAGTTTGCGAGGTTCGGTTATGTTAATCGGCCCAATGGTGGCACGCTTCCATAAAGCGATGATATCAAAACCGGGTGGGGACAAGATAGGTCGCAGACGTCTGGATACTCACTTTATCGGTATACAGAACCTGGGTGCAGATTTCTCGTACAATGCAGAACGCGAAGCGTATGAGATTTCAGCTTGCAAACTGAAAGGCACCTACATGTTGCTGGACGAAGCTTCGGTAACCGGAACTGCCAACATCGTGATGGCAGCGGTACTAGCCAAAGGAACAACCACTATTTATAATGCCGCCTGCGAACCGTATCTGCAACAACTTTGCAAAATGCTGAACCGCATGGGCGCCAAGATACAAGGCATCGCCTCCAATCTGCTGACCATTGAAGGAGTGGACGAACTGCACGGTACCGAACATACGATACTTCCCGATATGATCGAAGTCGGCAGTTTTATCGGTATGGCAGCCATGACGCAAAGTGAGCTCACCATCAAGAATGTTTCTTATGAAAACCTGGGCATCATCCCTGAAAGTTTCCGCCGTCTGGGCATCAAACTGGAACAACGGGGAGACGATATCTATGTTCCTGCACAGGAAACGTATCAGATAGAGTCGTTCATGGACGGTTCCATCATGACCATTGCCGATGCTCCCTGGCCGGGACTGACGCCGGACTTGCTGAGTGTAATGCTCGTAGTTGCCACTCAGGCAAAAGGCAGCGTGCTTATCCATCAGAAGATGTTCGAGAGCCGCCTGTTCTTTGTGGATAAACTGATAGATATGGGAGCACAGATTATTCTTTGTGACCCTCACCGTGCCGTCGTCATTGGCCATAACCATGCCATGCGTCTGCGAGGCGGGAATATGACTTCACCTGATATTCGTGCCGGCATTGCATTGCTGATTGCCGCCATGAGTGCGGAAGGAAGCAGTCGCATCCACAACATTGAACAAATAGACCGGGGGTATCAAGACATCGAAAGACGCCTGAACGCTATCGGAGCAAGAATTACGAGAATATGATATGGGATGATGGAAGATGATTAAGAATGGTAGGATGATAAGATGATAAAAAGAGAAGATATATATAAGATAGGAGTATTCAACAAACCGCACGGCATTCACGGCGAGTTGTCATTCACGTTCAGCGATGACATTTTTGACCGGGTGGAAGCTGAATACCTAATCTGCCTGTTGGATGGTATTTTCGTACCTTTCTTCCTGGAAGAATACCGTTTCCGTTCCGACTCCACTGCATTGGTAAAGCTGGAAGGAGTAGATACGGCAGAACGTGCACGGATGTTCACCAACGTGGAAGTTTATTTTCCTGCCAAACATGCCGAAGATGCCGGACCGGGAGAACTGACCTGGGATTTCTTCGTAGGTTTCCGCGTAGAAGAAGTTAACCACGGAGACTTAGGAGAAGTGACAGAGGTGGATACTGCAACCATCAACACCTTGTTTGTAGTGGATCATCAGGGAGAAGAGTTACTGATTCCTGCACAAGAAGAATTCATCCTGAACATTGACCAAAAGCACAAAGTAATCACAATGGATTTACCCGAAGGATTGCTGGCTTTGGATGAAACAGAGGAAGTGTAATATGAGTGATAAAGCGATAGGGCGATAAAGTGATAAACGCATATGGTGAAAAAGAAACGACATAAAGCATTCTGGAGTAATATCAAATTCAAATATAAGCTGACTATCATCAACGAGAATACACTCGAAGAAGTAGTCGGTCTCCGTGTATCCAAGTTAAACGGCATCTCGGTATTACTTTCTGTGCTGACTGTTTTGTTTTTGGTTGCCTCAGTTATCATTGCTTTCACTCCGTTGCGTAACTACTTACCGGGATATATGAACAGTGAAATCCGTGCCCAAGTGGTAGAGAATGCTTTACGAGTAGATTCACTTCAACAGTTGGTAGATCGCCAGAATTTGTATATCATGAATATACAGGATATTTTCAGTGGAACCATACGGGTAGATACTGTGCACAATATGGACTCACTGACTACCGTACGCGAAGACTCGTTGATGGAACGCACACAGCGGGAAGCGGAGTTCCGGAAACAATATGAAGAAACAGAAAAGTATAATCTGACAAGCATTACAGCCCGCCCGGACATAGAAGGATTGATATTTTATCGTCCCACGCGAGGGATGATCACAGAAAAATTTGATGCTGACAGAAAACATTACGGTACAGATATCGCCGCCAATCCCGGAGAGAGCGTACTTGCTACGCTGGATGGTACAGTTATCTTGAGTACTTATACGGCCGAAACAGGGTATGTGATAGAAGTACAACATAATCAAGACTTTATATCCGTATATAAGCATTGCAGTTCCTTATTGAAACGTGAAGGAGACACTGTACAGGCCGGAGAGGCTATTGCTTTGGTAGGAAACAGCGGACAACTGACAACCGGTCCTCACCTGCACTTTGAGTTATGGCACAAAGGACGGGCGGTGAATCCGGAACAATATATTGTATTTTAAGTGATAGATAAATGAAAAAACAAATTGCTATACTCGGTTCTACCGGCTCCATAGGTACGCAGGCATTACAGGTGATTGAAGAACAATCCGACCAGTACGAAGCGTATGTGCTGACCGCCAATAACCGTGTAGAAGAACTCATTGCCCAGGCTCGGAAATTCAAGCCTGAAGCGGTAGTTATAGCCAACGAAACGAAATATGCCCAACTGAAAGAAGCCCTCGCCGACCTGCCTATCAAAGTATATGCAGGAACGGATGCTATCTGCCAGATTGTGGAAGACTCGGAAATTGACATCGTACTGACTGCAATGGTAGGTTATGCCGGACTGAAACCAACCATGAATGCTATTCGTGCCCGTAAACCTATCGCTCTTGCCAACAAGGAGACGCTTGTTGTGGCAGGTGAGCTGATTAACGATATGGCACGCCTATCCGGTACACCTATATTACCGGTAGATTCCGAACATTCAGCTGTTTTCCAATGTTTAGCGGGAGAGCTCGGCAATCCGATAGAGAAGGTGATCCTTACGGCATCCGGTGGCCCGTTCCGCAATTGCACAATGGAACAACTGGCTACGGTAACCAAAGCCCAAGCCTTGAAACACCCTAATTGGGATATGGGAGCGAAGATCACGATTGATTCCGCTTCAATGATGAACAAAGGGTTCGAGGTGATAGAAGCAAAATGGTTATTCGGTGTTCGTCCGGATCAGATTGAAGTGGTAGTACATCCGCAATCTATTATACATTCGATGGTGCAGTTTGAAGACGGTGCAGTAAAGGCACAATTGGGTATGCCGGATATGCGTCTGCCTATTCAGTATGCATTCTCTTATCCGCAACGCCTGAAGGCTTCATTTCCCCGGTTAGATTTCAAGATGTGCACAAACCTGACATTCGAACAACCGGATACCACCCGTTTCCGTAATCTGGCTTTGGCTTACGAAGCTTTGCATAAAGGCGGAAATATGCCTTGTATCGTGAATGCAGCCAATGAAGTGGTAGTTGCCGCTTTCCTGCGGGATGAGATTTCATTCCTCGGCATGAGTGACGTGATAGAGAAAGCAATGTCCACCGTATCATTTGTGGCAAAACCGGAATATGAAGACTATGTAGCTACGGATGCGATGACACGCCGTATTGCACAAGAGTTGATAAAATAAATCGTACAGGTATAAATAGAGAATCTCAATCCCCCTCTTCCCTGAAGGAGGAGAATAAGAATAGTAAAGATAATAGTAGTTAATAGTAAAATAGAAAAATTATTAGATGGAAACATTTTTGATTCGTGCCCTGCAACTCATTATGAGCCTTTCGTTGCTCGTTATCGTTCATGAGGGAGGGCACTTCCTCTTCGCCCGCCTTTTCAAGACACGGGTAGAAAAGTTTTGTTTGTTCTTCGACCCTTGGTTTACCCTGTTCAAGTTCAAGCCGAAAAATAGTGATACGGAATATGGTATTGGTTGGCTACCGTTAGGTGGTTATGTAAAGATAGCAGGTATGATAGATGAGTCTATGGATACCGAACAGATGCAACAGCCAATGCAACCGTGGGAGTTCCGGGCCAAACCGGCATGGCAACGGTTGTTAATCATGATAGGTGGTGTATTGTTCAATTTCATATTGGCATTATTCATCTATTCTATGATACTTTTTACTTGGGGAGATGAATATGTACCGGTACAAAAAGCTCCGTTGGGTATGGAATTCAACGAAACAGCAAAAGCTATCGGTTTCCGTGACGGTGACGTACTTATATCTGCTGATGGTGTACCCTTTGAACGTTACGGTGGTGATATGCTGACAAGCGTTGTCGATGCCCGCCAAGTAACAGTACGCCGTGATGGGCAAGAAGTATCCGTTTATATTCCTGAGAATTTTATGGAGCGTTTGCTGGCAGACAGTGTACGTTTTGCCTCATTCCGCTATCCATATGTTATTGATAGTATTTGTGCCAACCGTCCTGCTGCCCTTGCCGGCCTGCAAGCGGGTGACAGCATTATGCAATTGGACGGAAAGAACATTGCTTATTTCGATTTCAAAGAAGAGATGTTACGCCGTCAGAAAGCGGATTCGGCTTCTCATAATATCACATTGACTTATGCACGTGCCGGAGTGATAGATACTATAACTTTTGCTACAGATTCAATTTATGAGATAGGTGTAGTAGTACGTACGGCAACCAATCAGTTACTGCCGGTTGTAAAGAAAGAATATAGTTTTCTGGCCTCTTTCCCCGCTGGTGCAGCATTGGGAGTACAAACTCTGAAAGGCTATGTAGGACAGATGAAATATCTCTTCTCTAAAGAAGGCGCCAAGCAATTGGGTGGCTTCGGAACTATCGGAAGCATCTTCCCTGCTACATGGGATTGGCATCAGTTCTGGTACATGACGGCATTCCTTTCTATTATCCTCGCCTTCATGAATATTTTGCCTATTCCGGCACTGGACGGCGGACACGTACTGTTTCTTATTTATGAGATTGTGGCTCGTCGCAAACCAAGTGATAAGTTTATGGAACGTGCACAAATGGTGGGTATGTTCCTGCTATTCGGATTGCTGCTTTGGGCAAACTTTAATGATATTCTGCGGTTCCTGTTCTAACGTAGGTTCTACTTTATAAAAACAGATGGTCTGTTTATGCCAAACGGACTATCTGCTTAAAACAAATAGACCATCTATTCGAAGTGAGTAGATGGTCTATTTATTATATGAAATATCTATCGTATTTTCTTACACTAAGTGTCCGATCCACTCTTCACGATCTCCCGGCAAAAGATCAATAACCGGAACCTCTACCATAGTGTAACAACCAGGTTGTTGACGCATGGAAGCGCGAGCTACACAAACCAATACCTGAGCAGTAAGTGCAGGATTATTAATACGCATATTGAACTCAAACAATTGATTCTGAGTTTTACCGGAAACTCCTTTACGAGTGAGGTTTACACCATGTCCCATGTCAAGCAAAGCATCTACGCTGGGAACTAATTTCACATGTGTCTCGTCATTCACAAAGTATGGATCTGCTTTGATGGCAGCAGACACTTTATCAAATTCATAACCGTCTTTCAATTCGATATAAACCATGCGGCGGTGAATTCCTGTTCCAGTAGGAATAGTCATGGAAAGAGCAGCCTTTACACCATCAATAGCTTTTACAGCTACTGTATGTCCCATACTCATTCCCGGACCAAAGTTTGTATAAGTAATTCCTTTCGGAGCAATAGCTTCCAACAGGGTACGTACGATAGAGTCGCTTCCCGGGTCCCAACCTGCAGAAATAATAGAAACTGCTTTATGTTCTTTTGCAGAAGCAGACAGCGTGCGACGCAAATCGACAATACCGGTATGGATATCGAAACTGTCAACCGTATTAATGCCAAGTGCAAGGATTTCTTTAGCATAATTCTCTACACTGCGGGTTGGCGTGCAAAGAATTGCAACATCAACACCTTCCAATTCCTTAATATTCTTTACAACAGGGTATTCACTCAGTTCTGCGGGACGGTTTTCAGCTCCAGCGCGGCGTACTACACCGGCAATTTCAAAGTCGGGAGCCGCTTGCAACGCTTCGAGCACGTATTGCCCGATATTGCCATAGCCAACAATGGCTGCTCTTACTTTTTTCATTCTTTTATTGAATTTATTTATCAGTTTTCTATTTTATCGGCACAAAAGTAATCATTTTCATTCAATTTAACCACAAAACAATTCAGTGTTCCACAGAGTTTTTTCTTTATTAACAAGATGAAAGAGCTACGAGTGACAAGCTACGAGCTACAAGTGGCTGCGCTATTATGCCGAAAGGGAACTCGTAGCTCTTCCACACAATATTCTTCGCGCGCATGCGTTATAGTAAGTATTATGATAGAATACATTAGAGGCGGACTTGCCGAGCTCAGCCCGGCAACCGCAGTTATCGACTGTAACGGATTGGGATATGCCGTTAATATTTCATTAAATACGTATGCTGCCATCCAAGGCAAAAAAGAGTGTAAACTGTATATCTACGAGGCTATACGTGAGGATGCATACATCCTTTACGGCTTTGCAGATAAACAAGAGCGTGAATTATTCTTGTTACTGATTTCCGTTTCGGGCATTGGCGGTAATACTGCACGAATGATACTTTCAGCACTTTCACCAGCCGAACTTGTGAATGTTATCAGTACTGAAAACGCCAATTTACTGAAGACAGTGAAAGGTATCGGACTAAAAACAGCCCAACGGGTGATTGTAGATTTGAAAGATAAAATCAAGACAGGTGCTGCAACCGCAGGAAGTTCGATAGGAAGCCTTGGCGGAATGCTATCTGCCACTAATGCACAGGTGCAGGAAGAAGCTATTGCAGCATTGACTATGTTGGGATTTGCACAGGCACCATCACAAAAGGTAGTTTTGGCAATATTGAAAGAAGAGCCGGATGTACCGGTGGAACAAGTTATTAAGTTGGCGCTGAAAAGACTTTAACAATTGACAATTGACAGTTGACAATTACCATTCGGAACGATTGTTTAAACCTAATATAGCGCAGCCTAATTGTCAATTGTCAACTGTCAATTAAACACATTATGAAGTCTCCTCGTATACGACATATCATCTGGTTATTGCTGCTATGGCTCATGCCTAGCAGCTTTGTCGTTATGGGGCAGAATGTAAATGGGAAAAATACACAAGAAACGGAAGCGGAAAACATACAAGATGCAATAGCTCCGCGATATTCCGTTCGCAAGACCGTGCCGGGTACACTAAAAGACCTTTCTCCCCACCCTGCCGACTTGCAATCACCTATGAACCTGCGAACCGAGGCAGAATATGATGCAAAAACAGACAGGTACTACATACGCACAAAATTAGGGAATACCGAAATCGGTGTACCGATGATACTAACCCCCGAAGAATATCTGGATTGGACGTTGAAACAATCCATGCAATCTTATTACCGCCAAAAGAACGGAGAACAAATCGGCAAAGGAAAAGAAGCTTTCGACTTTATGGATATGAAGTTCAACCTTGGACCGGCAGAGAAGTTGTTCGGCCCCGGTGGGGTACAAATACGTACACAAGGTAATGCAGAACTCAGCTTCGGCATGACATACAAAAACATAAAGAATCCCTCACTTCCGGAAAGTCAACGCAAAACACTTGGTTTTGACTTTGACGAGAAAATTAATATCAACGTCAATGGTAAGGTAGGTGACAAGGTGAATATGAACATGAACTACAACACTGATGCTACCTTTGATTTTGACACCAAACGGCTGAAACTGAAATATGAGGGAAAAGAAGATGAGATCATCAAACTGATTGAAGCCGGTAATGTGAGCATGTCCACCAATAACTCACTAATACGCGGAGCATCCGCACTGTTCGGCATTCGTACAGACCTGCAATTTGGCAAACTAAAGCTACAGGCTGTTATCAGCCAGCAAGAGAGTGAAGCCAAAACAGTGACCAGCCGCGGCGGTGCACAAACCACTACTTTCGACTTCTCAGCAGACAATTACGAAGGAAACCGACACTTTTTCCTTGCCCATTATTTTCGGGATGTCTATGACAAAAACCTGGCACAGCTTCCGAATATCCTTTCGGGAATCACAATTAACAGGATCGAAGTATGGGTAACCAACAAACGAAATAACTATGATAATCCGCGAAACATCGTAGCACTAACTGATCTTGGAGAAGCCTTTCACATAGGCAACACTACCGCCTGGAGCGGAGTGGGCAACCCGGCCAACCCCAGTTCAAACGTCAACGCTCCCGCCAATAGCGCCAATAACCTCTATGCGAAAATGATTAGCAGTTATGCAGCCGCACGCGATATCAGCCAGGTAAGTAATGTCATGAGTACAATCCCCGGATCCGAACCCGGCATGGATTACGAAAAAATAGAAAGTGCCCGTCTGCTCACTTCCTCAGAATACACACTGAACAGTAAACTGGGTTACATCTCACTGAAGCAAACCCTTCAACCGGACGAAGTACTGGCAGTCGCTTTTGAATACACACTCGGTGGACGAAGTTATCAGGTAGGTGAGTTTTCTTCAGACATCAAGGAGACCGGACAAAGTTTGTTCGTAAAATTACTGAAGAACACGGCAAACTCCCCGGACGCAGCCTGCTGGGATCTGATGATGAAGAACGTCTACAGTCTCAATGCCTACTCCGTGCAGAAAGAGAAATTCCAGTTGAATATCACTTACCAAAGCGATACAACAGGCGTATATCTACGCTATATCCCGGAAGGAAAGATTGCCAAAACACCCCTGTTGCGTGTCATGAACCTCGACCGCCTTAATAGCCAGAACCAAACAGGTGCGGACGGTTTCTTCGACTTTGTCGAAGGCTATACGGTGACAGCATCGGACGGACGTATCTACTTTCCTGTAGTAGAACCTTTCGGCAGCCACCTGCGCAAAGCCATCGGGAATGATGCACTGGCGGACAAATATGTGTTTCAGGAACTGTACGACTCCACCCGCACCGTAGCGCAACAAACAGCTGAAAAGAATAAATTCCGGCTAACAGGTGAATACCGTGCCTCCAATGCCAATGAAATACGGTTAGGAGCTATGAATATTCCACAAGGCTCAGTACGGGTAACGGCAGGAGGCATGACACTGGTAGAAAACTCGGACTATACAGTAGACTACACATTGGGAGTAGTTACCATTCTCAACCAAAGCATCATTGACGCCGGCACAGCCATCAGCGTAAATCTGGAAAGTAATACGCTCTACAGCATGCAACGCAAAACGATGATGGGCCTAAACTTCACCTACGATTTCTCACAGAACTTCTCTTTCGGAGGAAGCATCATGCACCTCAGCGAGAAACCGCTGACGAGCAAAGTGGCAATGGGTGACGAACCTCTCTCCAATACATTGTGGGGAGTGAATGCTTCATGGAAAAAAGAGAGCCAGTGGCTGACAAACATGCTGGACAAACTACCGTTCGTCACCGCAACCGCCCCCAGCAGCATCAATCTCGGTGTGGAATTCGCCCATCTCATTCCGGGACATGCCAAAGGACTGCAACAAAACGCTTCGTACATCGACGATTTCGAAAGCACGCAAAGTGGTATCGACCTTCGCCAGCCCTCATACTGGATGTTGGCAAGCACCCCCTCTCCCCTCTTTCCCGAAGCAACCCGCAGCAATGATATCAATTATGGAAAGAACCGGGCACTGCTGGCATGGTACCATATTGACGGACTTTTCACCCGCCGTAACTCTTCATTGACACCTACACACATCAAAAACGACCTCAACCAGCTCAGCAACCACTATGTACGTGAGGTCTATGAGCAGGAACTGTTTCCGAATAAAGAAACTCCCTATCAGGAATCGGCTTCCATGAACGTGCTGAACCTAGCCTATTATCCACAGGAACGAGGGCCGTATAATCTGGATACAGACCTGAATTCCGACGGTACTCTGCAAAATCCGGAGAATCGCTGGGGAGGCATGATGCGTAAACTGGATACCAGTGATTTTGAAGCGGCAAACATTGAATACGTCACGTTTTGGTTGCTCGACCCCTTCATCTATGGAGAGGGGGGTAGTAATCCTGCGGGGGTGCAGGAGCATAACCCTGCAGGGGTGCAGGAGCGTAACCCTGCGGGGAACTCTTCCAAAGGCACTCTCTACATCAACCTCGGCGAAGTATCCGAAGACATCCTCAAAGATGGCAAGAAGTTCTTTGAAAACGGTCTGCCCATTGATGGAGATGCCACAAAGACCGAAGAAACTGTTTGGGGGCGTGTTCCCCGCGACCGCAGTGTGGTATATGCCTTTGATAATGCAGCCGGTGCACGCCGTAGACAAGATGTCGGACTGAACGGGCTCTCTACTGAAGACGAACGCACCTTCTCCACTTATCAGAAATATCTGACAGACATACAAGGCAAAGTGGATGCCTCCACTTACGAAAAATTCTACAACGATCCGGCAGGCGACAATTATCACTATTTCCGTGGCTCGGACTATGACCGTGAAGAGCGTAGCATTCTGGAGCGTTATAAATACTATAACAATACCGAAGGGAACTCCACCGCCAGTGAAGATTCTCCGGAACGATACGATATATCTTCAAAAACCGTGCCCGATGTAGAGGATATCAATCAGGACAATACACTGAACGAGACTGAGAAGTATTTCCAATATCGCATCAATCTGACACCTGCCGACCTGAAAGTAGGGCAGAATTACATCACGGATAAACGAACCGCCAGTGTCCGCCTGCGCAACGGACAAACGGAAGAAGTGACCTGGTATCAGTTCAAAGTTCCCGTACGCAGTGGTGAGGCTGTGGGAAACATCAAAGACTTCAAATCCATCCGCTTCATGCGCATGTTCCTGACCGGGTTTGAGAAACCCATCGTGCTGCGTTTTGCCACCCTGGAGTTGGTACGCGGCGAATGGCGCACCTATACCGATGCACTGAGCAATACACAGCAAGGCACTTCTACCACCAGTTCTGCTGCACTGGACGTTTCTGCCGTCAATATCGAAGAAAATGGAGACCGTACTCCGGTGAACTATGTAATGCCTCCGGGTATCTCCCGTGTCATCGATCCGGGACAACCGCAACTTCGCCAGCAGAACGAGCAAGCCATGAGCCTGAAGCTGGAAAAATTGGCTCCGGGTGATGCCCGTGCCGTCTACAAGAATACGGGTATGGACATGCGGCAATACCGCCGGCTGCAAATGTTTGCTCATGCCGAAGCTCTGCCCGATCTCTCCACAGATCCGCAGAACGGAGAACTTTCCGTATTCATCCGCCTCGGATCAGATTACCGCAGCAACTATTATGAATACGAAATCCCCCTCACACTCACTCCGCACGGAGAATACAACGGAAGTACCGTTGCCGGTTGCCTTGCCGTCTGGCCCAAAGACAACAATCTGGACATTGACCTCAGTGTGCTTACTAATGTCAAGAAAGCCCGTAATCGCTTGAAGAATATCTCGAACAGTGGTGTCAGCTATGCTAAAGTGTATTCGGAATACGATCCGGATAAACCCTCCAATAAGATAAGCGTGATTGGTAATCCTTCACTGGCAGAGGTCAAGACAATGATGATTGGTGTGAGAAACAACTCACGCACCGTCAAATCGGCAGAGGTCTGGGTGAACGAACTGCGCCTGACCGAATTCAACGAAGACGGCGGCTGGGCCGCACAAGGCAATCTCAACTTACAGCTTTCCGATATCGGCAGTATCAACCTGGCCGGTCACGTGGAAACAGCCGGTTTCGGCGGACTGGAACAGAGCGTCAGCGAGCGCCGGCTGGACGACTATTATCAGTATAGTTTCACCACTACATTCGATCTGGGACGCTTCTTTCCTAAAAAAGCTAAATTGACCGCTCCTATTTACTTCTCTTACTCCAAGGAGGCCACTACGCCAAAGTACAATCCCCTGGATAAAGATATGTTGCTGGATGACGCCCTGGATGCCTGTACCACCGATTGGGAACGAGACTCGCTGATGAATATCGCCCGTGAAATTACAACCTACCGCAATTTCAGCCTCAGCAATGCACGACTGGGTATTACAAGTAAAAACCCCATGCCATACGATCCGGGAAACTTTACTTTCAGCTATTCCCGTTCCCTCCGCCACAACCAGGGTAGCACCACAGCTTACGAAAACGAAACAGACTGGCGCGCTGCGATGACTTATAATTATGCTCCTGTCTATCGTCCGTGGGAACCTTTCAAAGCTATGGAAAGCAAATCTCCGTGGATGCGTTTCATCAAAGAGCTCAACCTGAACTGGCTACCCCAAAGCGTCTCGTTCAATACCGATATGACGCGTCACTATTACGAACTTCAACTCCGCGACCTGGAAGCACTGACCGCCGGAAACAGTTCCGCCGGTAGCGGAGATATCAGTATCGAAGGTATCCCCATCTCCGTCGCTAAAGAATTCCTCTGGAACCGTGACTTCGCCCTGCGCTGGGACCTGACAAAGAACCTGAAACTGAACTTTACCTCCGCTACCCACGCCGAGATTGAAGAACCTTACGGTGTAGTAAATAAAGACCTTTATCCCGATGAATACTCAGCCTGGAAAGATACAGTACGCCGCAGCCTGTTCTCGCTCGGCCGTCCTATTGATTTCCAGCAGACATTCAATGCCACTTATAAGCTCCCATTCGACAAGTTCCCCGCTACCGACTGGATCAGTGCCGACCTTCGTTTCACCTCTTCTTACAACTGGGACCGGGGCGTTTCCCTTTCCGATGGCGTAGAAATGGGCAATACTGTCAGCAATCAGCGCAGCATCGACGTAAACTCGCGTTTCAATCTCGAAGCACTCTATAACAAGGTACCTTATTTAAAGAAAGTAAACCGCCGCTTTTCCGCTTCCTATCGTAAACCCGCCTCACCCAAAGAACAAAAGCCCCGTCGCTTCGACAAGGAAGTACAATTGCGCGCGGACACTACGGTTACCATTCAGCACGGCATGAACTCCCGTCGTCCCAGAGTCACCGCTCTCACAGTGGACGGACGTCGTTATCCCGTACGTTATAAGGTTATAAACGCTAATTCACTACGTATTGATACGCAAGACACGGCACGCGTAAAGCTCACTGTAATCCCCGGTCCTGATCCGGAAGATGGTTGGTGGTATAAATTCGGCCAGCATGCCGCCCGCATTGCCATGAGCGTACGTAATTTCAGCTTTACCTACAAAAATACGTATGCCATGACCCTTCCCGGTTTCCGTCCTGAAGTCGGTGACATGTTCGGCCAGAAGAAACACGGAGGCTTCCTTGCTCCGGGAATGGACTTTGCATTCGGTTTCACCGGAGACGGCTATATCGACCGTGCCTTGCAAAACGAATGGCTCATCTGCAACGACTCCGTTGTCAGCCCCGCCAGCAGCAATGCCCTTGAAGATCTCCAATTGCGCATCTCCCTTGAACCGATACGCGACCTCAAAATAGACCTTACCGCCAATCGTACCCGAAACCGCAGCCGCGAAATACAATATATGTTCGAAGGTATGCCGGATACCCGCAGTGGTAACTTCTCTATGAGTATCATTTCTATCGGTAGCGCTTTCGAACGCCCCAGCGCCGGCGACGGTTACCATTCCGGTACATTCGAACGCTTCCGCCGCAACCTTGACGTTATCCGTGACCGTGTGGAATCCCAATTCCTCGGTGCACAATATCCGCGAGGCAGCGCCCTTGCCGGAAAGACATTCGATCCGGCAAACGGCACAATCAGTAAGCACTCACCGGATGTCATGATCCCTGCCTTCCTCGCCGCCTATACCGGAAGGAGCGCCCGGAACTCCGCCCTCGACTTCTTTCCCAGCCTGTTCTCCATGATGCCGAACTGGCGTATCACCTACACAGGACTTACCAAGATAGCATGGTTCAAAAAGAACTTCCGCAGTGTCAATCTGAATCATGCCTATCGCAGCACCTACAGCGTTGGCAGCTACAACACTTTCCAGAATTTCATGAGCTATATGGGTGATATAGGCTTTGTAGAAGACGTGCAATCAGGAAATCCTATCCCTTCATCGCGCTTTGACATCAGCATGGTATCCATTAACGAGCAATTCTCCCCCCTTATCGGTATGGATGCCACCCTCAAAAACGGACTTACCGCCAAAGTGGAATATAAAACCAGTCGTATATTAAACCTCAGCATGAGCGCTTGTCAACTGGTAGAAACCGCTTCCCGCGATTTCGTTATCGGCTTGGGATACAAGATTGTAAACTTCAACTTATTCAGTGGTCGGAATGTAAAAGACAGCAAGAATCGTGTCAGTCATGACCTTGCTCTCCGTGCAGATATTTCATTCCGCAACCAGTCCGCCCTCTGCCGGGACATCCAGCAAGGTTTTGCACAAGCTACCAATGGCAACAAAGCCCTAAAAATATCATGTTCGGCAGACTACACTCTGAGTCGCTTGTTAACCCTGCGCCTCTACTATGACCGCCAGCAAAATACCCCGTTAATATCCTCCAGTTCATATCCGGTAGTCAGTGCCGACTTTGGTTTCAGTATGAAATTCTCTCTCACGCGGTAAATAGACTCGACGATTAAGGAGCAATTCAAGGGAAAGTTTTATCTTTGTGAGGTAAACAACAAGCAATATGAAACAAGCAAGAATTTATATGAAGCGTTGGTTAGGAATTAACGAACGCAGTAAACAACTCTCGACCGACACCTGGTATTTGAACTTCGCCAGTCAACTGCTATCTTTGATCGATGCATCCCCTTTATACAGTAAAAAGTTTGAAACAGAGAAAGTAGATACCGCCCTTTCACTAGCTATTTATCTGCAAGATGCCATCGCCCAGTCCGGTGGTTGGAAAGAGTTTTCCAATGCCTATTACGGATTGTACAAGTCCTATCTTCCTTTCTATACGCTGACCGACGAGTATCTTCCCGACGAAATCAATGTAGAGGATATCTCATTCATTCAGTGGACGCTCCTCTCCCGCTATGCCATCTTCGAAGAGGACGAAGTTATTATCCAGAATCCTCATGATCCTGAACTGATAGAATTCAGCCAAAAGATATATGATGTGATGGATACCGCCTTTGAAGAAGCTCCCATCTGCGACGAGCCGTCTTCTCCCATTTGGGTGATGGGACTTGATTTACTGGAAATGCCATTAGTGCCACTTCCCGAAATCACTCCCGGAATGACACTTAAAAAAGATGTGGAGAACTGCCTGGCTTACAGCAAAGGAGAACCGCTACTTTATTTTACCACCTACGATGAATTACGCCGTTTCTTTGTGGAAGAACTAAAATGGGAAGATAAAAATGAAAGTCTGTTGCCGGAATTAAGAGATGAAAGAAACTTTGTGATCTATGCCAATGCCAAAGGTATGCTGATTGCCGCTAATGTCTCTTATTGTTTCTGCGATCCACGCAATCCGACTTATAATACAGAAAAGGCAGCTGCCAAAGGATACAAATTATTCACTTATCCGGGTACCTGCCCCTTTGATCTCCTGAAATATGGTATGGCAAAAGGCCTGCTTCCTGATATTCAACTTCCCTTCCCTGGTGGAAAAGAGGTATTGCACAATAATTGGGACTTCATTGCACGATACTTCTTGTGTGAGTATTACGAAGGAGAGTGAGAAAAAGTATGAAGTATTAATACTTCATACTTATCCTACATTTCTATTATCTCTTCCTTGCACAGTGTCAACTTCTCTACCCCGTCTGCTGTCACTACCCATGAGTTTTCAATACCCAGGGGACCGACACCCGGCAATACGATTTTAGGTTCGAGAGCAAATACCATACCCGGTTCTAATTCCTGCTTCATACGCGGAGCCAGTACAGGAGCTTCGTTGATCTCCAAGCCAATGCCATGACCGATAAATTTCGCCTTCTGTCCTACTCCCATAAAGTAATCGGCAAATCCGACTTTCGTTACGATATCAATAGCTGTATTATAGAGATCTTCGCAAACAGCACCCGGTTTTGCCTTTTCAATCACAGCTGCCTGTACATCCAGACATGTTTGATGTACAGCATAAGCCTTCTCCGGTAACTTGCCGATAGAGAATACTCGGCTCATATCCCCCATGTATCCATAGAAGTTTCCACCCATATCAACCATAAAACTCTGACCGGGTTGCAACAATGCACCGTTTGCACCGATAGGTATAGACGGATCAAGTCCTTCACCACCCAAAGCAAAGTCATAAGGTGCAGGAGCAGTAGCATTATCTCCAGCCAGCAAGCTCCCCATAAATATCTCCATACTCTGACCAAATGTACGGAAAATACCCAGACAACCTTCCAAACGCATCAGGCGTTCTATTTCAATAGACAACTGACGATCCGTCATTCCCGGTCGATACACAGAAGGAATCTGTTCATAAGCCTTCGTATGGGCAATACCCGAACGACGGAACATTTCAATCTCAATATCTGTCTTTACACTACGCGCCTTACGAATCAGGGGAGTACCATTCACAACAGTAGTTTCAGGAAAGCAGGCTGCCAGACGGGTATACTCCGTATAAGAGAGTTCGTCTCCCTCCAACATCAATTTCGCAGGCAAGGGCAGGCCGCATTCTTTCAGTAAATCGGGCAATTGTTCCGGCTTACGGATAGGAAGTATATGTTCTCCTTCAATATTATTAGGACGTTTGATAAATAAGCGTGCCGGAGCATTCAACGGTAAATACAGATAGCCGCTGACAACGCGTCCGTACGTATAAATCAAGTTTACATTGCAAGTGATAAGAGCGGCATCAATCTCTTGTTGAGCCATCAAGACACGTATTTTATCGCGTCTTAATTTTAGTTCCGGTTGTAACATCTCTTTGTTATTTATAATTTCGAGATGCAAAGGTAGACTAAAAATTGAAGAATGAAGAATGAAGAATGAAGAATTTCCGCACGGTGTACTTGTATAGTGCAACCAAATTCTTCATTCTTCATTAAAAAAGTACTGCCCTACACCTTCACAGGCAGGACAGCACAAACCACAAATACAAATACAACTAAACAAAGTTTTCCTTTAAATAATTCCCTGACCCATCATTGCGTGAGCCACCTTCATGAAGCCTGCAATATTGGCTCCCTTCACGTAGTTGATGTAACCGTCAGGTTCTGTCCCATATTTTACGCATTGTGCATGAATGCCGTGCATAATAGCGTGCAGTTTCTCGTCCACTTCGGCAGCACTCCAACTGAGGTGCATTGCGTTCTGCGACATTTCCAAGCCGGAAGTGGCAACACCACCGGCATTGACTGCCTTACCCGGAGCATACATCACCTTATGTTCGATGAACAGGTCGATAGCTTCCGGCGTACAGCCCATATTAGATATTTCACCCACACACATCACTTTATTTTCAATCAACTGACGGGCATCATCACCGTTCAGTTCATTTTGCGTAGCACAAGGCAGTGCAATATCAGCTTTCACTTCCCAAGGGCGCTTACCGGCAACAAATGTAGAGCCGGGGAATTCGTCTGCATACGGAGCTACTATATCATTGCCCGATGCACGGAGTTCAAGCATATAATCTATCTTTTCGCCACTGATACCATTCGGATCATAAATGTATCCGTCCGGACCGGAGATAGTAATCACTTTCGCACCCAGTTCGGTTGCTTTGGTAGCGGCACCCCAAGCTACATTTCCGAAACCGGAAACAGCAACGGTCTTACCTTTGATATCAATGCCTTTAGTTTCTAACATCTGGTTCACGAAGTACAATCCACCGAAACCTGTAGCTTCAGGACGAATCAGAGAACCGCCGAATTCCAAACCCTTTCCGGTAAATGTGCCAGTAAATTCACGGGTTAACTTCTTATACATACCGAACATATAGCCCACTTCACGACCGCCTACACCGATATCACCGGCTGGTACATCCATATCCGGACCAAGGTGACGCCACAGCTCCAACATGAATGCCTGGCAGAAGCGCATGATTTCACCATCGCTCTTACCGCGCGGAGAGAAGTCGGAACCACCTTTACCACCACCCATAGGCAGAGTAGTCAGCGCGTTCTTAAACGTCTGTTCGAAGCCTAAGAATTTAAGGATGGAAAGATTTACGGAAGCATGGAAACGAATACCGCCTTTGTACGGGCCAATGGCATTGTTGAATTGCACACGGTAACCAAGGTTGGTTTGTACATCACCTTTGTCGTCCACCCAAGTAACACGGAACGTAAAGATACGGTCGGGTTCAACCAAGCGTTCTATGATTTTAGCTTTCTCGAACTCTGGATGCTGGTTATAGATATCTTCGATGGAAAGAAGCACTTCCTTTACGGCTTGAAGATATTCAGACTCGCCGGGATGCTTTGCCTCTAATGAGGACATAATTCGTTCGATATTCATAATATTACGTTTTAAAAGGTTTGTCCTTTCGTGATTTTAAGGTTATTCGAACAAAATGTCAACGAATAACACTGCAAATATAGGAAAACTTTTGGATTTACCTATACTTTTCAGTGATATTTTGATTAAATAATGATAAAACGTCAAAATCAGGTATTAAGTGTTAGGTATTAAGTATTAAGTATGCAGCGTCATTTGCGCAGCCAATTAATACTTAATACCTAATACTTAATTTATAGTTTCGGTTTCATTCCCATGTTATACATTATAAATCCGTAAATGTCAGCCTGTTCTTCCAGAACCTTAGCCATAGGTTTGCCTGCACCATGTCCGGCTTTACTGTCGATACGGATAATAGTAGGATTCGTTCCGTCGTTACATTCTTGCAGGGTAGCGGCAAATTTGAATGAGTGGGCAGGAACTACACGGTCGTCATGGTCGGCGGTAGTAACCATAGTTGCGGGATATTTGGTGCCGGGTTTCAGGTTGTGTAGCGGAGAGTAGCCTTTCAGGTACTCAAACATTTCCTTGCTGTCCTCGCTCGTACCGTAATCGCTTGCCCAGTTCCAACCGATAGTAAACTTATGATAGCGAAGCATATCCATTACACCTACCTGCGGAACGGCTACGCGGAACAAATCGGGACGTTGTGTCATACAGGCACCTACCAGCAAACCACCATTAGAGCCACCTACGATAGCGATTTTATCTTTGTTGGTATATTTATCATTAATAAGGTATTCGGCAGCTGCGATGAAGTCGTCGAACACATTCTGTTTCTGCATCTTCGTACCCGCTATGTGCCAGTCTTCGCCATACTCACCGCCACCACGCAGATTAACCTGTGCATAGATACCTCCATTTTCCAGGAACGGAATACGTGATGTAGAGAAACCCGGATTAAGGCTGATATTGAAACCACCGTAACCATAGAGATACACCGGATTTGTACCGTCTTTCTTCAGATCCTTCTTATAAGTCAGGAACATCGGTATCTTGGTACCATCCTTGCTGGGATAGAATACCTGCTCCGTTATAAATTCATCGGAGTTGAAGTCAACCTTCGGAGCACGGAAGAGCTCATACGTATTCGCATCCATATCATATTTATACGTAGCACCGGGGATGGTGAACGAAGTAAAACCGAAGAAACATTCCTCGTCATCCTTGTCACCACTGAAACCTACGGAACCGAGCGAAGGCAACTTAATTTCCTGTATCTCCTTGCCGTCCAGGCCATATACATACGCGTGGTTGGAAGCATCTTTATCATATGTCAGGAACAACTTCCCGCCTATCACACCGACATCCGAAAGTACATTCTCACTTTCCGGAACCAGCTCCGTCCAGTCTTTCAGGGCGGGTTTATTGATATCCACTGTCATGAGGCGATATTTCGGCGCATTGTAGTTCGTAAACATATAGATTTTGTCACCAATCACCTCTATAGGAGCATAAGTGTAATCCATATCCGTAGCCATTGCAACGAATGGCGCGTTCGGTTTACGCAGATCTTTCATATACAAGGCATTGCCCCGTCCGTCACCACTTTCATACAGGAACAGGATGGTTTCATCCTCATTCACACTGACACTGTAGAAACGTTTGGGATATGCCTGATTCTGGTAAACCAGCTTATCCTGCGATTGCGGCGTACCCATCTTGTGGTAATAAATCTTATGATTCTCGTTCACGTTAGAGAACTCCTTCCCTTTCACCGGAGCATCGTAAGCGCTGTAGTAAAATCCATCGCCCTGCCAGCTAGCTCCTGTAAACTTTGCCCATTGAATATGATCGTCCAGCAACTTGCCGGTTTCAGTATCCATTACATAAATCTCCTGCCAATCCGAACCACTGCGCGAAATGGTGTAGCCGGTATATTTTCCGTTATTCGAAAAAGAAATGCTTGTTAAAGCTACCGTACCGTCATCCGAAAGTTTGTTAGGATCAAGGAATACGCGCGGTTCACCGTCCAAGCTATCCTGTACATACAGCACACTCTGGTTCTGCAAACCGTCATTCTTATAGAAATAATACTTACCGTGTTTCTTGAATGGTGTACCAATCTTTTCATAATTAGCCACATCCGTCAGTCGCTTCAGCAGAGCATCACGAAAAGGTATTTTAGACAAATAGTCATTCGTTACTTTGTTCTGGGCTTCCACCCATGCGGCAGTTGCAGCAGAAATATCATTCTCCAACCACCGATACGGGTCGGGAACTTCTGTTCCAAAATAAACATCTACAGTATCCACCTTCGCGGTTTCAGGATACGTAATCTTCTGTTGTTGAGCACATGACATCATGATGACACCGGTTGCAAATAAAGTTACTTTTTTCATATTATACATAAATAGGAGATGATTGTTCATTCTTTTTTGAAAATTGTCGTGAAAACGTCTCACCAAATTCAGGCGTTAAAAATACAAAAACAACCAATAGGAAACAAGGGTTTATCCTATAATTATATTTTAAATTGCATTTAATGCAGAGGAAAAGGAAAACCAGTAGCCAAGAATAAAGAATAGTATATTTAACGGAAGTAAACCGAATCTGTTAAGAGAAAATTTCCAATATATACGGAAAAGAAAAGAACATAGACAAAGGAAGAGGGAATTAAGAAGAAGAGAAGGATACCTTAGTTTAAATATTATCACAAAAAGTCGAGATTCTATCATTTTCCTTCTTTTTGATGGTTTTTAAAGGTTTTATGGCAGTTATCAAACCTTCTTTTGCTAAATAATAGCTAACCTTGCATTTAGAAACAAAAGGTTAACATAATCATGAGAAAAAAAACATTCATATTACTCTTGTTGTTCATCGCCAATTCTTCCCTATTCAGCCAAAATCTTCTGACGAGGGATGCCCAACTGGAAAAGCAAGTTTATGAAACAGGATTGATTCATGCTCCGCTACCCTTGAACACCACCCGTTCATTCGAAGAAAAAGCCCTGAAAAAAGAAATCCTGTCCAGCCAACCGCTTACGGTATCCGGCGGAACGGATGGATGGCGCCACTCCGGACAAGGGGAAATGTCTTTTTCTAAAGAGAAGTCTGTATCGGGTAAAGGAAGCATCCGCCTGTCCTTCCCTACATCTACAGGAGAAAGGGCTACCGGTTCCCCCTCCGACCCCGATTATGCAACCTATGGAAACAGCCGCGTCACCTATCACGTCAATGGAAAAAACTGGGAAGGATACAATAGGATTTTCTTCTCCATCTATCCCGACTGTGACGGAGCCCGCGTAGTCAATATGAACCTGACATTTACAAACGACAGTTCCACCCCCAAAGCAGGATATAACCCTCCCAGCGGTTCGCATCTCATCAATCTCGTGAACAAGACGTGGAACCATTGTTTCCTCGAGATAGATGAGTATCAACGGGATAAAGTAATGGCAATCAGCTTTGATACGGCCCTGAAAGGGAAAGACCGGACTACGGGTGATTCTGCCGTTTATTATATCGATAACCTCCAACTGCAACAAATCAAGAACCCTGAGCAGGTAAGCGGATGGAGTCCGGCAGAGCATACAATTGCTTATTCCACCACAGGATATGAAACAGGTGACCGGAAAACAGCCATCGTCAACACCGGATTGTGTGGTCAATGGAAACATTTCCAACTGATTAATGCTGCTAACGACCAGGTTGCCTACGAAGGTTCACTGGAGCGGCAGCAAACAACTATCGGAGAATTCGGAGTTATCGACTTTACCGCTTTCAATCAGCCGGGAGATTATCAACTGAAAGTAGGCGACATCATGACGCCCCCGTTCCGGATAGGTGAAAACGTATGGGATAACTCCCTTTGGAGAGTGCTGAACTTCCTGTTTTGCCAACGCTGCGGCCATCCTGTTCCCGGCAAACACGCCGCCTGTCACACGGATTTATTTTCCCGGCATGACGGAAAAAGTATCTCTTACTCGGGCGGATGGCACGATGCAGGCGACTTGTCGCAACAGACCTTACAAACCGGAGATGTGACTTTCTCCTTATTGGAAGCCTACAACCGCCTCAAAGAAACCAATGCCCCACTGGCTGCACGCTTACTGGAGGAAGCCGAATGGGGAGTTGAGTTTATCCTGAAGAACCGTTACGGGGATGGTTACCGTGCCAGCAGCATGGGATTGCTTATCTGGCAGGATGGCGTTCTAAATACATTGGATGATATTCATTCGGTACGTGTTCAGAACATGGCATTCGACAACTTCCTCTATGCAGGCTACGAGGCTTATGCCGCTATGACCATAGACCGGGACCCGATGCTGCAAGAACATCTGCGGAAGGTGGCGGAAGAGGATTTCTCATTCGCTATGGAGAAGTTCAAAAAAGATGGTTTCGACCTGTTCAAACAGATGTACGAACATAGCTACAATACCTCTCACAGCCAGTATATGGCAACCATATCCTGGTCCGCCAGCATGCTCTATAAACTGACGGGAAAATCCTGCTATGCGGAAACTGCTGCAGAAGCCATCCGGTATGTACTCGATTGCCAGCGCACCGAACCGTTGAAAGACAAAGGCAGGACCTGCGGATTCTTCTATCGGGATAAATCACGGAAATCTATCGTACACTATATCCATCAGTCGCGCGAGCAGATTTACATGCAAGCCATGACCTTACTCTGCGAAATGCAAAAAGAGCATCCCGATTATCAGAAGTGGGCGAACTCCATACAACTGTACGGAAACTATCTGAAAGGCCTGATGAAATATACCCAACCTTACGGAATGGTTCCGAGCGGGGTATATCATGCGGAAGAATATAAAGATTCCGCCAGCTTCTACTCCCTCCATCTTTTTCCACCTGCCAATGCACAGGAACTGTACACGGAACAGATAACACGGGGAGTCAAACTCGATAAAGAACATTATCTGAAACGTTTCCCCGTATGGTTCAGCATCTTCAACGGCAACACAGCCATCCATCTTTCCACCGGAAAATCCGCCGCCATCTGCGGAAACTTCCTCAAAGACGAAGAGTTGCTGACTATCGGACGGGAACAACTTTACTGGACCGTCGGCAAGAATCCTTTCGGGCAATCGCTGATATACGGTGAAGGGTACAATTATCCTCAGATGAACACTTTTTCTTCCGGCGAGATGACCGGTGAAATGCCCGTCGGTATCCGTACGCTGGGCAACGATGACGTCCCCTACTGGCCGCAGACCAACAATGCCTGTTACAAGGAAGTGTGGGTGACCTCGGCCGGAAAATGGTTATCGCTTATCGCCGAATATTAAGAAAGAAATTATTAATCATATAAAATATACATGCTATGAGAACAATCAAATTCTATCTGACTCTATTGTTTGCTGTCTGCACATTTCTGGTAAATGCGCAAACGCCTCAAGGCTATCCGGCCAATTATGCCAATGCGCCGCGTTTCAAAGCACTGGTTTATTATACGCAACATGCGGAAGAAGCACACTATCAATTCTCCCTGCAGGCAGTAGAGTTCTTCAAGAAACTGAACTATGGCGACGGCTTTGTACTGGACTTCACCATGGATCTCTCCACATACACCTACGAAAAGCTGAAAGACTACAGCGTAGTGGTAATGCTCGACGGTTATCCCAATACAAAAGCTGAACGTGACGCTTTTGAAAAATATATGGAAAACGGAGGAGGCTGGGTAGGCTTCCACGTTGCCGCCTATAATGACAAGAACACAAATTGGCCTTGGTTTGTAGATTTTCTGGGTGGCGGGGTTTTCTATTGTAATAACTGGCCCCCTCAACCTGTATTGGTTGAAGTTGACAATGAGAATCACCCCGTCACCAAGAATTTACCTGCCTCCTTTGTGGCTCCGTCCAGCGAATGGTATCAGTGGAATCCCAGTCCGAGAGCCAACAAAGACGTAGAAGTCCTGCTCACTCTTTCACCTAAGAACTATCCGTTAGGAATCAAGGACGTGGTCAATTTTGGCGACTTCCCTCTCGTATGGACCAATACCAAGTACAGGATGATATACCTGAACATGGGACATGGCGATGAAGAATTCATCGATGCTACACAAAATCTCTTATTTGTAAATGCTTTCCGTTGGGTGGTTAGTACTGACAAGAAAGGAGATCCGTTTAAGAAATAAAAGTCAGCAAATACCCTATACTGAATGAAAAACTCAACATTGCAACGTGTAGCGGCCGTGGATGTGTTTATTAAACAGATAATATAATCCGAAGATTTGCAGAAATATGAAAATAAATCAACTTCTCAAGATAGTATTCATTGCGGTTTGCCTCCAGTTAATTGGTCTGCAAGCCAAAGCCAAAGACATCGAAGTGCGGAATGGGAATATCATCCTGGATTTCAGCACCATGATTTCACCACAAGCCCCTGCCGGCAAATACACCATAAAAAGAGCTACCGGAAAATTCAGCGAATACAAAACAATTGGCAGTACCTCTTCAACAACATTTGTCGATAAAAAGCCGAAAGGAAATCCCCATGATTATTACTATCAGATTATGGATAGTAAAGGTGAATTGGTGGCTTCTATTTCTATGGATGCCGAGTTATTCGGCGACTATGTATACATATATAGCAATACGGACCGGAAAGAAGACGTGGGACATGAAATCAATGCCATTCACGACCAGATGTTCGGCAAGGAATTCAGTCCCAACCGTTATGCCCTCTTGTTCAAGGCGGGAGATTACAAGGAAGCCGGACTGCTGAAAGTCCCGTTCTATGTACATCTGGCAGGGTTGGGCAAAACACCGTTTGACGTGGAAGTTTCCAATATACACACCCCACCCCATCTAAGTAACGGAAACGGCACATGTACCTTCTGGCGCTCTACAGAAAACCTGTCCGTCATAGGACCGGAAACCTACGACGAAGAAGAAACTTTCAAATGGGCCGTATCGCAGGCAGCACCTATTCGTCGTATCTACTCACAGCGCGTTGTACGTAATCAATGGGAAAACGGATGGGTAAGCGGCGGATTCACCGCAGACTGCTATTTTGAAGCTGCCGCAGGTTCTAAGAACCAACAACAATGGTATACCCGCAATTCCTTCCTGAATAAAGGACGTGGGGAGTTCGAAGAAATCAAATACAACTACTGTTTCCAAGGCGTTGAACTGGGGCCGGAAGTAGATACAAAGACCTATCGGAACAACTGGGACAAAGGAGGAAATGTAACTTTCATCCCCACTACCCCAGTCATACGCGAAAAGCCGTTCTTGTTTATCGGTGACGACGGAAGATACAAAGTATTCCGTCCGGCACTGAAACACGAACACAAAGGAGTATCCTACAGCCGCACTGATATGGGCGAAGGTGAAAGTCTGGATTTACTGAATGAATTTTATGTAGTGAAACCGGGTGCCTCGGCCGAATATATGAATAAGCAACTCGCAGCGGGTAAACATCTGCTTATAACTCCCGGCATGTACGAGCTTTCAGAGCCACTCCGCGTCACCCGCCCCAACACCATTATATTGGGAATAGGATGGGCGACTCTGATTCCGGGAGAAAAAAATTCCGATACGGCGATTCTGGTAGAAGATGTAGACGGGGTAACGATTGCCTCTCTGATGTTTGATGCACATTACACTTCCAATACCCTGATTCAGGTCGGCACGGAGAAAACAGCTCAAAGACATATACAAAATCCTATTCTGCTCACCGACTTGTTCTTCCGGATAGGCGGATTCCGTCCGGCAAAGGTACATGTAGACCGTGCAGTCGAATTAAACAGTAATGACGTGATTGGCGACCATTTCTGGATATGGAGGGCAGATCATGGTGTTCGCGGCAGTGTAGGCTGGGAAATCAATACCACCAGAAACGGTCTGATAGTAAACGGCGACTATGTCACCATTTACGGCTTATTCAACGAGCACTTCCAGGAATATCAGACTTACTGGACAGGAGAACATGGACGAACTTACTTCTATCAGTGCGAGACGCCCTATGATGCTCCCTCACAGGAATATTACATGAGCGAAAACGGCACACACGCCGGATATGCCGCATATAAAGTGGCTGATAACGTGAATACTCATGAAGCTTTTGCCTTCGGCATTTATGATGTGTTACATAACGAAATAATGATTGAAAATTCAATAGAAGTACCCGATAAAGCCGGTATAAGAATGTATCACATGTGCAACAACACTCTTTCGGGAGGAGGTGCTAAAGGTTTCAATTATATATTGAACGGCATAGGAAAAAGTACCTATAATACACACCACGATTACAGGGCATATATAGACGAATTCATAGGAAAATGATAACAGAACAGCAAGAATAGGAGTGATGTTTTCCACGGGCATTGCTGCCAGCATCATCGTGAGGGGCCGCCAGATACGTGGCTGCCACTTCAATGCTGGTGGAGAACGCTGTGGCAGCATTTGCATGACGTGACTATCCGTTTTCTCACCAACGGCGTAGTTATTACCAAGCTCAACCCGAGATTCATTTGCCTGTTGGGTGCTGGAGCTTTGGCCATCGACGGCATGGAGGAGTTGATGAGCGAGAAATAGTTTGAACAGATTACTTTCTTTTTTGTCGTACATAGTATATATTTATATAAATTGATAAAAAACTATGGCGACCGTAAAAGTAAAATTCAGAAAATCATCGGTGGAAGGAAAGGCCGGTAGCATCTATTACCAGCTATGCCACAAGCAAAGCAACAGGCAGATAACCACCCGAATGCATGTGCTTTCCCAATGGTGGGATGCAGAAAAGGAAGCATTTATAAGTGAAGCGGACAATAATGGAATGTCAGCACGCTACCAACGTCAAATAGAGAAAGACTTGCGATATATTCGTCAGATTCTATGCGAATGGGATGAAGCGGGGAAAGACTACACTTTGGCGGACGTCATCGCCCGCTTTCATGCCAGGGATGAAAACGAAGACACAATACTGTCCTGCTTGGCAGCTCTGGTCGATGAGTTAAAAAATGACGAACGGTGGGGAAACGCCCGCAATTTGCAACGTGCAATGAACAGTTTTTCAGGCTTCCTGGGAGGTTTGGACATCCCTTTCAAGCAAGTAGACGAAAGACTTATCATGGAATATGAACAATGGCTCCGGGCACGAAAGGTGAGCAAGAACAGCAGTTCTTTTTATATGCGGACTTTGCGCTCTGCCTATAATAAAGTGATAAGCATAAAGCAATTGGAGCAGACGTATCCCTTTCGGAATGTTTATACCGGTGTGGAACGTACCCACAAACGTGCTGTGCGTGAAGGTATCATGGTTTGTTTGCAAAAACTGGATCTGACCCATTCTGCTCCACTTGCCTTTTCTCGCGACATGTTTATCTTCAGTTATTGTACCCGTGGAATGGCTTTCGTAGATATTGCCTATCTAAAGAAAAAGGACATAAACGGAGGAGTGCTCAGCTATGTCCGCCATAAGACTGGACAACGCCTCATCGTACGCATAGAACCTCTTATAGAGGAGATTATCAAGCGCTACGAACCGTCCGTCCGCAATAGCCCTTATCTTTTCCCTATCATTACCTCCAATGATCCGGAAGAAGCTTTCCGACAATATCAGACGGCACTGGGTTATCATAACCGAAAGTTGAAGAAACTGGGGAAATTGACAGGAGAAGATCTACGCCTCTCTTCCTATACTGCAAGGCATAGCTGGGCGACGGTTGCACGCAACCACAACGTCCCGTTATCCGTCATTAGTGCAGGCATGGGACATACTTCCGAAAAGACCACGCTTATATATTTGGAGTCTGTAGAAAATTCACAGATAGACAAAGCAAATGAAGGGATTTTAGAGGCGTTATGTTGTAACGTTTCTAAGTAAGAAACCTTAAAATTACGGCGCAAAGATATAACAAATAAAAGAATAAAACAACATAATGCTATAAATATTTGTTTATATTTCAATCTCAAAACGAGTACAAAATATTGATTTTTAACACTATAGACAGATACTCATAAAAAAAAGAAATGAATAGATATTAAAAACAGATGCTAATATAGAACTCGATAGATATATTCTAAAAAAATTATCCAAACATCGTACCGAATCTACAAGACCTAAAAAAATAGGATAAAAAGATATTTTTTATCCTACAGTAATTCAAGGGTTTACAACGTCGTGCCGTTTCTTACTTAGAAACGGTACAATTACAGGGTTACGGATACCTTCTCCTGGGTCAGGAGAAGTTCCGAGTTCCAAAAATCGACAGACAAAACGAAGAATTGGATTAACCTTGCTTGCTGTGCATCAGAGTTGTTTTGAAGATCAAAAATACTCAGATACGCAGGAATGGAAGGAATATCTTTTAGGTGAGATACGACAAATATGGAAGAGGCATCTTCAATTATGCATTGGTATGCATTCAAAGTCTTTTACAACAAAGTATTTGAGATAGAAGACACGCTGAATAAAGACAAAATCGAGAGCTATATTCCTTGTGAAAGAATTCTTGTAGAGCGGGGCGGAGTGAAAAAGCATGTACGTAAACCGATCATTTCCTCCCTTCTGTTCTTCCATTCCACAGAGAAACAAGCATTGGCCTTACAGCAGAAGCTGGCAGACCGAGTTCTACTATATACCCGTCTTGTCAATTGGCAAAAGCTGCCGATAGCTATTCCCGAACGTGAAATGAAAATTTTCATGCTTGTCACTTCCTCCGGAGAGAAAGGGCTGGACTATTTCGGCGATGTTCCCATGGAGTACAGCACCGGCGAACGGGTTCTTGTTACGGATGGTCCATTCAAGGGAGCAGAAGGCTGCATACACCGCATCAAAGGAAACCGCCGCCTGATAGTAGCAATACAAGGTGTGTGCGCGGTGGCAACTGCCTATATTCCCCAATGCTTTCTCAGGAAAATATAAATCAATACAATTAAACAAGCTCTCACCTAATCAAATCCTTCAGAAATGACAATCTGCTATTTTGAAACTTTAGCGGCATTCGCCGTCAGCTGTCTGCTCAGTGCAATGATCATTCCCAAAATATCATTGATAGCTTTCAAACGGCGACTTTTTGATCCGTTGGACGACCGAAAGTTGCATACGACACACATTCCCCGTCTGGGGGGAATCGCTTTTTTTCCGTGTATCATTATGCCCATTTCGCTCGTCATCGCCTGCCATAATCTCTGTACAGACAGCAATTTGCTCAGTTGGGAACAATCCACCCGCCTGCTCACCCTGTTCAGCTGCCTCTTCATGCTCTATCTGATGGGGATGAGAGACGACCTGATAGGCATGCGCTACCGCGCTAAGTTTGTCATCCAGACACTTTGCAGCCTTTTATTGGTAGCTTCAGGTTTTTGTTTCGACAATCTCTACGGACTGTTTGGCATTTACGAATTACCCCATTATGTGGGTATACCATTCACAGTCTTTATCATTGTCTATATCATGAATGCGATTAATCTCATAGACGGCATCGATGGCCTGGCTTCCGGATTGAGCATGATAGCCTTCTTCGCTTTCGGTTGCATGTTCGTCTGTCTGCACTGGTGGTTGTATGCCTTTATCTCCTTTGCAGCTTTGGGAGCACTGATACCATTCTTCTATTATAATATGTTCGGGCAAACCCGCCGCGGACGGAAAGTATTCATGGGAGATACCGGTTCATTGACTATCGGTCTGTTGCTGGCTGTAATGGCCATTCATCTCAGTATGTCCGATCCCGCCAAGGAAGAACGCTTTCCCGGTGCCATCGTGACGGCTTTTTCCTTCCTGCTGGTGCCGATGCTGGATGTAGTCCGAGTGGTACTTCACCGCCTGCGCAACCATCAGCCTCCGTTCCTCCCCGACAAAAATCATATCCATCATAAATTCATCGCCCTGAGAATGTCGCAACATCAGGCACTTTGCTTCATCCTGAGCATCGCCTGGCTTTTTATCATGACCAATACACTCTTGGCTCCTTACTTGTCCGTCACCGTACTGTTCCTGCTGGATGTGGCGGTATGGACAGCGATGCACTTCTACATCACAGCGAAAATTACCAAAAAACACCCAAGAAATTAATACTTCATATTTCTATTTTATATTAAAATTAAAACATGAAAAATCATCTTTTATACCTATTCTTTTCGTTGGCGTTGCTCTCATCGTGCAACACATCGAAAGAGATAATCTATTTTCAGGACGTAGCGGTCAACAGTCCCGAAACAGTGGCTCCACCCCAGGACATCACCGTGCAACCCAAGGATCAGATATCCATCGTGGTGTCGAGCAAGGATCCCGAACTGGCGGCTTTGTTCAACCTAACCCGCGTGCAGCAGAGAGTTGGCTCCACAGGACTGAACAACAGTAACAACAACGGAGAAATTTCCGGATATACGCTTGACGACAAAGGCGCCATCGACTTTCCCGTATTGGGAAGCCTCACCATAGCGGGTATGACCCGGAGCCAGATTGCCGCATTGGTAAAACAAAGACTGAAGGAAGAGAACCTGGTAAACGACCCGGTGGTCACCGTGGAATTTATGAACCTCAGTTTCTCCGTCCTGGGCGAAGTGAAGACTCCCGGAAAATACAGTATCTCGAAAGACTATATAACTTTGTTGGAAGCTATCAGCATGGCTGGTGACCTTACCATCTATGGCAAACGGGATGCCATCTTCGTAATCCGTGAAGAAAACGGAGAACGGGTGACGCACTGGGTGGATCTCCGTTCCTGCGATTTATTCAAATCTCCCGTTTATTACCTGAAACAAAACGACGTGGTGTATGTGCAGCCCAACAAGGTACGCGCCGGACAATCCACACTGAATGAAAACAGCGTAAAGAGCGTAGGATTATGGATTAGCATCGGATCATTCCTCACCTCCCTGGGTGTATTGCTGTTTAAATAGTGGTACAGTTACGAGCTACAAGCTACAAGTGCCTTTCGGTACATAGCGCAGCCACTCGTAGCTCGTAACTAAGTAACTAATTTATATTATTATGATTGAAAAGAAAACGCCTGCCGGCAAACCCGCCGATGACTTTATACGGATACAGGATCTGTGGAACATGTTTGTTCCCAAGTGGTACTGGTTCGCTATCTCCCTATTCATTACCCTGACTATAGCGGTGTTGTACCTGCTGAGTACTCCTCCTATTTACACCCGTACCGCTGCCATTCTCGTCAAGGACAACTCGAAAAGCAGTTCTTCTACCGGCGTAACGAGCGATTTTTCCGATTTGGGTATCTTCAAGTCCAATACCAACATCAACAACGAGTTGCTGACATTAAAATCGCCCACACTGATGACGGAGGTGGTCAACCGGTTGGGATTGAATGAAACCTTCACCATCCGCAAAGGATTAAAGAACGTAGATTTGTACAAGGTATCCCCTGTCACCATTACCTTCTGCGACAAGGTAGAAACTCCATTAAGCTTCAACATCAAGTTCCTTTCAAAAGAAGCGTTTGCCATTTCCGAACTTGAAATATCGGGAGAAGACACAGGGGAAACACTCTCCGCCCAAATGGGCGACTCCATACAGACCCCTGCCGGAATCATGATCATATCCCCTACCCCAGAGCTTACCGATGCTTTTATAGGCACATCTGTCCGGTATGTCCGGGGAAGCGTGCGTGCCGCCACCGATACCTATACAAATGCACTGATCGCTGAATTAGGTAACGAAGATGCCACTATCATCAACCTCAGCATCAATGACACGTCCATACGGAAAGCGGAAGACATCCTGAATACCCTGATCGAGGTTTATAATGAAAACTGGATTCGGGACAAAAACCAGATAGCCGTCAGCACCTCGCAGTTCATTAGCGATCGTCTGGGTGTGATAGAGAGCGAATTGGGGCATGTAGACGAAAATATATCCAGCTACAAAAGCGAGCATTTGCTACCCGACGTACAGGCGGCATCCAGTCTCTACATGGCACAATCCGCTGAGAATAAGAAAGAGCTGTCAATGCTGAACAACCAGCTCTCCACCGCCCAATATATCCGCAGAGAACTGAACACAAAACAGTTGGACCAAACGCTGCCCGCCAATTCAGGCATCGTCAGCGCCAATATAGAAACGCAGATCAGTGAATATAACAATCTGGTACTGGACCGCAACCGACTGATAGCCAACAGTAGTGAAAAGAATCCGCTGGTAAAGAATATGGCCAGTTCTCTACAAAGCATGCAGCGAACCATCATCCAGTCAGTCGACAACCTGATCGTTTCACTGAACACCCAGATACGTAGTCTTCGTACCCAGGAAGAAGCTACCACCAACCGGCTGGCATCCAACCCTAACCAAGCTAAGTATTTACTGTCAGTAGAACGTCAGCAGAAGGTAAAGGAAGAACTTTATCTCTATCTGCTACAAAAGCGTGAGGAAAACGAACTCTCACAAGCATTTACCGCCTACAACACCCGCCTGATTACCGCTCCGCGCGGCAGTATGTTCCCTACCGCTCCCCGCAAGATGAATATCCTGTTGGTGGCATTTGCCGTAGGATTACTGGTTCCGGCGGTAGGCATCTTCATGAAGGAGAATATGAACACCAAAGTACGCGGTCGGAAAGACCTGGAAAACCTGAGCATCCCATTCATAGGCGAAATTCCACAATACTCCGGCACAAAGAAAAAATGGTGGGAATTCAAGCACCAGAAGCGGCAGGACATGAAAACTATAGTGGTGAATGAGGGAAACCGCAACATCATCAACGAGGCATTCCGTGTGTTACGTTCTAACATGGATTTCATGGCAAGCAAGGACAGCAACCAACATGTTTTCGTATTGACCTCATTCAATCCCGGCAGTGGAAAAAGTTTCCTGGCCATAAACATCGCCATCAGCTTCGCCATCAAAAAGAAGAAAATCCTGGTCATTGACGGAGACCTCCGGCACAGAACCGTCTCTTCTTATGTCGATTCTCCAGACAAGGGATTAAGCGACTACCTGAACAATCAGATTGAGGACTGGAAGGAAATCATAGTTTCCTACAAGGGATACACGAACCTGCACATCCTGCCCATCGGAACAGTACCTCCCAATCCAACGGAACTACTGGAAGACAGCAAATTGTCTGCACTGATAGAGGCCCTAAGACCGGAATATGATTATATCTTCATAGACTGCCCTCCTATTGACATCGTAGCCGACGCACAAATTATTGAAAAATGGGCGGACCGCACCATTTTTGTAGTCCGCTCCGGCTTGCTGGACCGGTCCATGCTTTCCGAACTGGAAAATATGTATACCGGAAAACGATTTAAAAACCTCTCCATGATACTGAACGGAACTGAAAGCACCGGAGGACGTTACGGCTATCGCTACGGATACCATTACGGTTATGCTTCCTATTATGGCAGTAAAGATAAATAAAACTCATGTGGCCATTTTCTAAATCCCAGCCCGTCGCGGCAAGCGGCATCCTTTGCGAAATGAGCGACTACCACTCCCACATATTGCCCGGGGTGGACGACGGCGTGAAGACAATGAACGAGTCGCTTCAGATTCTTGCGGAGATGAAACGCCAAGGAGTCCGCAAAGTGTGGTTTACTCCCCATATCATGGAAGATATACCCAATACCAGCGCCGGGCTGAAAGAAAGATTTCAAGAATTGAAAGAAAAATTCCGGAAGCCGGAAGATACCTATCGCGGCACAGTGGAGCTGAACCTGGCCGCTGAATACATGATGGACAACCTCTTCACGGAGCGTCTTGAGTCCGACGACCTGCTTCCGATCTATAAAGGCGGTTACCGGTATCTACTGGTGGAAACCACCGGCTTCACTCCGCCCATGAACCTGCTACCTGTCCTGAAACGCATTCAGACAAAGGGCTACCGGCCCTTACTGGCGCACCCCGAACGCTATCTATATATGGGCACGTCCTACTACTGTATGTTGAAGCAAGAACAGGTTGCTTTCCAGTTGAACCTTCCGTCACTGACGGGAACATACGGCACGTATATACAAAAAAAGTCCGTATCCCTGCTGAAAGCAGGGATGTACGACCTGACAGGAACCGATACGCATTCTTCAAAACATTTCAAAGAATGGCTCGGAACACGGATTGGCAGTCGAGACAGGGACATGCTTTGGGCACACTTCAAAAAGTGGAAAAATGAGATGTTTCAACAATTGGAATAGTGCAGTTTAAAAAGAAAAATTAACTATAATAGTGCAGTTTGCCATAAATAAAACAACAAAATAGTGCAGTTTAAGGGATTAAATAACTATCTTTGTTCCAGATAAAAAATAACGCTATGAACATCAACGAATATGCACAGATTATAGCAGACCAAAAAGAAGAGTTGAAATTCATCAATCCTAAAGATCTATGTTCGCGGAAAGAAGAAAGCCAGTTCGACATAGATAGTCCCTTAGCACAAATCGTCATAGGAGTACGCCGGAGTGGGAAATCAACAATCTGCCATAAAGTACTAAAAGAAAGAAACATACCTTATGCTTATGCCAATTTCGATGACGAACGATTATACAAATTAGAGTCCAAAGACTTAAACTCACTATTGGAAGCGATATATATGGTATATGGAGACTTCCAATATTTATTTCTTGATGAAATACAAAATATTGAAGAATGGTTTCTTTTCGTAAACAGATTGCTCAGACAGAAAATTCATCTTGTTATAACCGGCTCTAATGCCAAACTTTTAAGTAGTGAACTCAGCACACACTTGACCGGACGGTATAATCAAATAGAGCTTTACCCTTTTTCATTCACAGAATTCTGCCAATATCGAAAAATTGATACCAGAGACATTTCAACCAAAGGAGTGGCTTTCAAAAAAGCTGCATTCGAAGAATATTTCCAAAAGGGAGGTTTCCCCGAATTATCCGAGGTTAAAAACAGTCGAGGATATATTCAAGGGTTATTCGACTCTATCATACGTAAAGATATACAGCAACGATTTAAAATCAGATATATAGAATCGTTGCGCATGTTAGCGAATCATCTGATAGATAATTTCGGTCAGGAGATTATCTATACCGATCTTGCTGAACGCTTTGGCTTTGGCTCTTCACATACAGCTGAGAACTACGTTTCATATCTAAAACAGACCTATCTTTTATTAGGCATACACAAATTCTCATTTAAAAGCAAAGAACGTATTCGTAATGAGAAAGGGTATGTGGTTGATATCGCCTTCATAACTGAAAGAGATGATGCTATGAACGGACAAAATCTGGGGTGGAAATTAGAGAATATCACTTATATTGAACTATTAAGAAGAAATAAACCTTTATTCTATGATATTTTCTACTATCGAGAGCAATATGAAATTGACTTTGTAATCTGTGAAGGAAATAATGTCAGAGAATTAATTCAGGTATCCGTTGATATTTCTTCTGCAAAAACTTATAATCGGGAAATATCAGCATTGTGTAAAGCTTCTACTGATTTAAAATGCAATAAATTAACTCTAATAACCATGAATGACAATAGGATTGTTGAAAAAGAGAATCATACAATACAAATTATATCTATCACAGACTGGTTATTACAAGAATAAAAAAAGAATATGTGGCTACCTTATAAAAAGGTCGTACCCCCCTGCTGAAAGCAGGGATGTACGACCTGATAGGAACCGATACGCATTCTTCAAAACATTTCAAAGAATGGCTCGGAACACGGATTGGCAGTCGAGACAGGGACATGCTTTGGGCACACTTCCCGGCATGTCGCGATGGCCTCTGAGTTGCGCTTTCGGGAAGAGCTTCAGTAACCTCGACAGAAGTTGTTCCAGTTGCTCAAACTGCTCCGGGGTGAGCGTATCAGCAGGATGTCCTTCCGCGTCCAGTCCGCCTTCGTAGCATACACCGATGGAACATCGGTTGAAGGGACGACAATGGGCACCCACTTCAAGCAACCGGCGATGCCGGCTGACAGTGCCGTCACGACGGACATAAAAGTGATAACCGATAGTACGGAACCCACGGGCACGATGGTCACGCAAGAGTTGCTCCACGGAATAGTTGCAGTCACAACGGGTAGCGGAACAGTGCAGAATGATGTAGCGTACCGAGTCGGTGGAGTTCATCATCAGTCCGCTCTCCACCCCGGTGAGGAGTTCGCGCTCGTTAAGCACTTCATCCCCGCCTACGGTCATGGGAAATGTTTCCTGTATCATGGCAGCATACATTCTACAATGGTTGAACAACTAGTCACGCCCAGTGCCGTGAGAGCCGCGATGGCTGCCTGGATGATAGCATTGAGCAGAGACACCCAGGTGATTTTATTCTTTTTTACAGAGTCAGACATGTGAATTATGAATTACAAATTACGAATTACGAATTTCCAACGCTTCCGGCGTTAGATTCATCCCAGCGGGTTTTCATCCAATCCTCCACCTCCGGGATTGTCGCTTCCACCTTCATCATCCACGTCACCCGGGTCGGAGGAATTCACCTGCTTGATGACGTTTCCTTCCTTGTCGTAGCAGGTAATGTTGATGGAGGCTCCCTTCAATTCCTGCTTGATGGTGGTACTGGGGGTGAAGATAACCTTGCGGGCGGTGATGAGTCCCGAACTCACATCCTCCACTTTGGCCACCGCCGCGGCTTGCAGGCCGAAACGCATGGTACCCAGTCCGGGCACAGCGACAGAGTGCCCTTCAGTGGCCCATGCCTTGATGACTTCGCCAATAGCTTGCCAGGAGGCGTTAAGGGTTCCCTTCGGAATCCCTGACCGAATGGAGGCTTCGGATACAACTTTTTCCTGCTTCAGCGTGCTGTAGATTTCAGCCTGCATGATGAAGCGATACTCCCCCTTTGAGGGGCCTACCGCCAGTTTGGTCTGACGGGCTTTTACTTTGATTCCCATAATCTCAATAAAATTTAGTTAATAATGACGAGTGGTAAAGTAGTATGTACGTACTACTTTACTAACTCAAGAAGCTGTGGGCAAAGATATGACAGGGTGAAACCCGGCTTATGGGTTTCGATGGGTTTTGCAAGTTTCCTCTTTACGGGTCGCCCAGGTGGTGTACAATTAGTGACACTTGCCGGGAGGTGAGCAACTTCTGCGAGCGATGGTAGCCGGCAGCTTCCAGCTCCTCCATCAGGAGAGGACAGCCGTGAATCCAGCGCATCAGACGGTTAGTTGCTACCGCAGGCATTGAATCGGGAAAATACAGCAGAGCCAATTCACTCTTCTTCATGGAAATGGGGTGGAAAAACATTGTAAAAAAAAAAATTAAAAATTAAAATTGAAGAGACTTTTTTCCAACTAGGAACTTTTTTTTCCCTAACTGGAGAAAAACATTTTCCTAACTGGAGAAAAAAACGGGCTTGTGAAACTTGTGCAAACTTGCAAACTTGCAAAACTTGCAGGGCCTCCTCGCCCCCACACACGTATGCATATACACGCGCATGCGAGGGCGGCTCCGGACACTCACTTAAATTTGTACTCTCCACGGCAGGCGTGCCCCAGCCGGCCTTTGTCTACCATGCGTTTCAGCATGGAGTCTATCGTGCCGGGAGCCATTCCGCACCGTTCGCCCTCCAGCAGGGCCTGAGCACGGGTGAAGCTGAGAGGAAGCCTGTCAAAGAACGCCTCCTGCGACGCTTTCGGCTGCGACACGACATCCGCAGACGGAAGGAACGAAAGTATATGGCACGAATGAAAGTACAGAGGTTCCGCAAGTGAGAGCGCCGCATGGAAATCATCATCGCTTACGCTGAGCTCAAACCGTGTGTAGTGTACTGAATAAGTTGACACTTCAAAAATCGAAAATAAAGATGAAATATTCGAAAAAGAAGTACAACTATTACAGTGATGATGAACGAATGTCTTATATTCGTGAGTATTTATCAAGTCCCGAGAGCAAATCTCAGTTTTGTAAGCGTAACGGCTTTTGTGCCAAGCTTCTTACTTATTGGCTTAACAAGTATCAAATGGAAGACAAAGCTATGGGTATATCACCTAAACCGGTAAATAGCGATGCTATTAATTCTAGTATTTCTGAGCTCCAGAAAGAACTATCGCTATTGCGTGCTGAGAACCGTAAACTTCATCGGGCTCTTGCTGATGAGAGTTTACGTCATGAGGCGTGCGAAGAACTCATCAATCTTGCTGAATCCACGTATCATATCAAGGTACGAAAAAACTCCGATGCCAAGTAATCGACACCTTGTCACAGAGGCACTCAACCCGACGCAAACATGGTTGTATAAAGTTCCTCTGTGATTACTTCGGCATAACCCGACAAGGTTATTACAAGCATGTGAACCGGCATTTGGAGGTTGATATCCTTACCACAAGCATCGTGTTGTACTGCAAGGAACTGTTGGAACTCATGCCCAAAGCTGGTATGCGCGAGTTATACGCCTGCTGCGTGAGTAAGTTTGGACCAAAGATGGTTATCGGTCGTGATCGTTGTTATGACATTTTTCGCTCCAATGGTTTGTGTCAACGTACAAGTCGCAAGCGTCCTAAAACAACGAATTCGAACCATAATTACTATATCTACCCCGATCTGTTGAATGTTGCGCCCAAATTTGTCGCTACGCGATTGGGCGCTATGGTAGTGGCGGATATAACCTACGTAAACACCGGTCAGGGCTGGGCTTACCTCTCGTTGCTTACCGATGCGGCAAGTCGTGCCATCGTTGGATATGCGCTTTACAAAACTCTTGAGACGGAGGGGCCCTTGAAAGCTTTGGAGATGGCAATATCATTCTATGAGAAGTATCACATAGACATGAGCACTCTTATTCATCATTCTGACCGGGGTGTCCAATATTGCTCAAATAAATATGTAGAGAGGCTTAAAGAGCATCAAATCAACATCAGTATGACGCAGTGTGGTGATCCTTTGCATAATGCATTGGCTGAAAGAATGAACAACACCATTAAAAACGGTTGGCTATTCGACTGTGATGATGAGAGCTTCGAGCAAGTAAGCAAGCGCATTGAAGATGCTGTATATGTATATAATCATGTGCGGCCTCATCAAGGGATAAACATGAGGACACCTATGGAAGTGCTCAGAGAAACGGTAGGATTTACAGCATAATACCCGCTCGTCGGGACGGGGGGGCCCGCCCCTTGCCGCTAGGGCGATCCCCGACCGAAGAGTTCTTGTTTGTTGGCAACATTACATTTTCCTGAAGAAGGCTTGCGTAAATAAAGGAAGATGCATAAATTTGCAAGCACCAACAAAAGACAACTAAAATAGGAATAAGAAAAACAAAAGTAAACCTCTTTAGATATTAAAGTATATTGAGTAAACTAATCCAGTTATAACAAACGAAGTTGTCAACTAAAACCAGTACACATCAGTGGCACCACTCCGTCCTGCACGTTCTCTTGTGGAATATGGGGTGCGGGAGACAATCCCGGACATGACATCAGCATCCGCACGATGTTGTCCGGCACCATTTCGGCCTCCGTCAGCAAGGCATCGAGCGAACGCAGTAATGCCACAACGCTGATGATTCGACAGATATTGATGGCAATGCGCACCACAGCGCTTCGCATGGAGTCGCCATGAACCGCGCCCGCACGGCCGAACACACACGAAAGGTGAGCGTTGAACTCCTCCTTCTGCCTCCCGGTGAGCTTCAGGCTTATGCCGCTAACGGCTGCCTTCAGTGCATCGAGCCACAGTTTCCAACGCTCGCCCCAGGCGGTGAACATGCGGTCGTAGTCCGTTTCGGAGTGACCGAACTGATCCATCCACTCATCTACGGCAGGCATGTAGTAGAACACCTGGCGCGAGAAGAGTCCGTTCTCTACCGATGGAATAAGCGGCTTTACCTGCGCGGGGGTTCCGCTGAGCAGTACACTGAGGTATGATTTGGGGCATTCACGATATTCATGATTGGTGCGGCGATTGTAGGCCAGCCTCTCATGGTCAAAGCTTTTGCGGAGCGTGTCGCTCCAATGGCCGTAGTCGGCGCCTATGGCCGCACTCACGGTGTCAGCCTCGGTTTCGCATATCAGCCCGGCACCTTCGGCATCCATCAGGTTTTCCATCATACCTGCTCCAGAATTGTCTCCCGCAATGAGAAACATCTTCATGAGAGGTGGTTCGGGTTCAGGAATGTTAGCCTTCTCCTTGCCCATCGCGTCCCATTTCGCTTTTTCCAAGCGATAGACTTTCGTCTTTGTGTAGTAGGCTTGCATCAGCGAGTCGTGCATAGGCTCTACCAAGCGGCGTACCCATGTCAGCGCTCCTTTTCCAGAAGCGGCAGGGGCAATGACAAAAGTTTGCAGGCACGGATATTTACTTTTTCGCCCGTAGGTAAAGCTCAACAGCCTGTTAATGGAAGCACCGAATACAGTCACCGCTCCCAGCAGCAGGATGTCTCTTTGTGCAGATGTATCTCCACAGTCTATGACCTGTTGAAGGAATCCGGGCCACCGATAGTCCGGAAAACAAGGCAGAGAGACGGATATGGGTTCCGCGGACAGCTTCTTCGTTTGTTCCGCTTGCTTCTGCTCACGCACGCACGTGTGTGGGGGGGCGAGGGGGGCCTGCAAGTTTTGCAAGTTTGCAAGTTTCTTGTCGAGGCGTACCCCTGCCAATTGCGCCAGATGTAATACCGTTCCCAGGGAATTACCTCCCCGCCCGTGCTGCAAGGCATGGCTGTAGAGCTTGTCCGCTTCATCCTGCCGGTACTTGTCGGACAAGCGGCAAAGGCGGTGGAAAAAGCCGCGTCCCGCTTCACCGCAACTATTACCCATGGCAAAGGCCAATGGCATGTATTCCTGATAAGTGGGGGCAAGATTGATCCCCGCCTGTTCTACGGCAATGGTCAGTTGTTCTATAATGTCAATATCGTTCATGAAAATATTTATGATTTGTGATTTATACACTTCGCTTCTTCATCGTATGCCAGGAAGCAGGCTCTCGACATATCAGCATTGGCGGTATCGGCTTTCAAGCCGTGCTTCCATTCCAGATAGTCCCAGGCGGTGTGCACCGCCTTGTCAAACGACTGTTCAAGCGTATCCGTGAGATTCAGCCGGTAGGGTACAAAGAGTTTCACTCCTTTAGCACCAGGGCTTACGAAGGCAAGGTCGGGTTGCAGCACTTCATCGGCAAAGAGGCAGTCACGCCACATTGCAGCTTCTTCGGTAGAAGCAAGATGGTCGATATCTATCACGAATAGTCCGGAGGGTACCATGATACACTGCTCCCGACAGTACGAAAAGATTCCGGCAGGCGTGACGTAAGGCAATAACGTCTGCTTTTTTCCACGGAATACCTTATCATTTTCCATATCAGCCCTTACTCTTTTTGTCAGTTCCTTCAGACAGGAATCGGAAGAGACATAAGCATGAAGTCCTGCTACGCTGCACACCCCCGCAGGTACTTTATTAGTGATGGGAGCGTTGAAAAAAGACATAATATACTCTTTCATGACGTTGATTCTAATTTAATTAAAAATATATTCTATAATTTCAGACTTATGTCTACAAATATACGGCGTATAAATCATCCTTTTCACTCCGTTAAAAGGCATTTACTAACCGTTTACACTCATTAAACGCTCATTGATTATTCATTGAAAATTATTAAATAGAATGGAGAAAGAAAATATAAATATGAATGACAAACCGAAAATAGAGATAAAGATATTCGGCGGTACGAACATGATAGCCCCGGCAGGCGCTACCGCCGTTCAGAATTTTTACGGCGATCAGTTTGCCGAGGTCGCCATCCGTCCCGAAGAAACCGAGGGCGTTGAAAGTCTGAACGATGCCGAGTGCCTTCTTTTCACCTACGTGCCCGACGTGAAAAAAGTGCATGAGTACACCCGACTTCTGGGCGAATGCGCCACCGCCCACGATCTGGCAAGTGTAGTAAGCATCATGCTCAGCGAGCCCCGCGTGGGCAAGGACACGGTGGTGAAAGGCACCTTCATCGAGGTTCTTCTTCCTTTCGCTTCCCGACTGACATCGGGAGCAAAGGTGGACAATGTGAGACAACAGATTAATAATATGCTGATGAGGCAAGGGAGAGGAGGAAAATAAGGGAGGCAGTTTAGAGAATGTAACCTTTTAATATTTAAAGCTTTTATAAGAAACAATGCTTATACAAAAAACAAATGTAGAGGGTTTGGTCATCATTGAGCCACGCCTTTTCAGAGACGAACGCGGCTACTTTTTCGAGTCTTTTTCCCAACGGGAATTTGAAGAAAAAGTGCGCAAGGTGAATTTCGTACAAGATAATGAGAGTATGTCATCATATGGAGTAATGCGCGGGCTCCATTTCCAATTGCCTCCTTTTACACAAAGTAAACTGGTACGTTGCGTTAAAGGCAGCGTGCTTGATGTGGCGGTAGATATTCGCAAAGGGTCGCCCACATACGGTGAGCACGTGGCTGTAGAATTATCAGAGGATAATCATTTGCAATTCTTCATTCCCAAAGGTTTTGCCCATGGGTTTGCTGTACTGAGTGAGGTAGCTGTATTTCAATACAAATGTGACAACTATTATGCTCCACAAGCCGATGGTGGAATCAGTATCTTGGATGAAGGCATAGGAATAGACTGGAAAATACCGGCTGATAAAGCGATATTGAGTGAGAAAGATACGAAGCATCCGTTACTGGGGGATTTTGAGAGTCCGTTTGAATATGGGATGGGGCTTTATGAATGATAAGAGTATTATCTCCTATCATTCTTGGGCAACTTAATACCTCTAAACAGAATACTAACATAAACCTCTTACCATATGCAAGAATCTCGTGTTAAGAAAAGCCTACTGAATGCGCGAATCAACCTAATTTGTTATTTCGTATCGTTAGCAGTAGCTTTCTTTACTCGCAAAATACTCCTTGATCGGTTAGGAACAGAATTTATCGGATTTACTGGCACCTTGCAAAGTCTGTTAGGCTTCCTAAATATGGCAGAATTAGGCGTTAGCAGTGCTATTGGTTACGTTCTCTATAAACCCATTTTTGATGATGACCATTCTAAAATAAACGAAATAATTTCCGTATTTGGCTATCTGTACCGTTGCATAGGTTTATTCATCATTGGGGCGGGATTTATCTTGTCGCTATTCCTACCCCTGATTTTCCCTAATACAGATTTCTCGTGGGGAGTAATTTATCTGGGGTATTATTCTTATTTGACTTCTTCATTATTGACTTATTTCGCAAACTATAAAATGACATTACTTTCTGCCGACCAGCGCAATTATGAAGTAATGGGGTACTACCAAACGGTTGTTTCAATGAAGATGCTCATGCAAATGGCATTAGCTTATTTCGTATGCAGCTTTTCTTTATTCCTTGTCACTGAATTGGTATTCGGAATTCTTTATTCAATAGTTTTGAATATGCGTATTCGTAAGGTTTACCCTTGGCTACAAGCTGATGTAAAGATTGGTAAGCGGTTATTTAAGAAATACCCTGAAATAGGTAAATATATCAAGCAATTATTTGTGCACAAGATAGGTTCATTCGTACAATCACAAGTAACTCCATTTCTTATTTACTCCTATGTAACATTGCCCATGGTAGCTGTTTATGGTAATTATACACTGATAATCCAGAAACTCCAAGGACTATTAGGTAGCGTACTTGATAGTACGAATGCCGGCGTGGGGAATCTTATCTCTCAAGGAAATCAAAATATCATATACCGAACCTATAAAGAGTTACTCTCATTCAGAGCTTTTTGTGCAGGATATTTTAGTATCATAACCTATACATTTATCAATCCGCTCATCTCTATATGGCTTGGTAAACAGTATATGCTCGATGATTACATTGTATTTTTGATTATAGCGCAATTATATCTAAGTATTCAACGTGGAGTAAATGACCAGTTCTTATTTGGATACGGATTGTTTTATGATACTTGGGCACCGATTGTCGAATCAATAATCTTCGTACTAGTCGCAATACTTGGAGGAACTCTGTGGGGACTTTGTGGCGTATTGATGGGCCCCATCATTTCCATAATAAGTATAGTCTATATTTGGAAACCGATTTTCTTGTTTAGACGAGGGTTCAAGAAGGGAGTCTGGAGATATTGGGGATTATTAATTGTGAATATCACAATAACATATATTATATGGATAACGACTAAGCACATATTCTCTCTATTTGATTCGTCACGCTATTTAAATAATAGCTGGTCTGATTTCTTATTGGGAGCTTTTCTATTTTCAACTATTTGTTTCCTTCTTTATTTCATCTTACAAATAACATGTTTTTCCGAATTTCGGATGCTTATCCTGAAATTGATCAAAAGGAAATGACCATTTTTATAAGTTTTATACAAAGTCTAAAACAAGATGTCTACACCTAAAGTTTCAGTAATCATTCCAGTCTATAATGTAGAACCTTACATTGAACGATGTGCCCGAAGTTTGTTTGAGCAGACTTTGGAAGAAATAGAATATATCTTCGTTAACGACTGCACGCCTGATGCTTCTATGCGGATACTACAAAATGTATTGGAAGATTATGCGCAGAGGAAGAACCAAATAATAATCATCAACCAGCCGTACAATATGGGAGCTGCCAAAGCTCGTGAAGACGGAATTAAAGCAGCACAGGGTGAATATATTATCCATTGCGACAGCGACGATTGGGTGGATAAAGAAATGTATCGCACCATGTATGAAAAAGCGGTGAAAAGTAGATTAGACTGCGTACTTTGTCGCTCGATATATTATACAGACGGTAGTTCACATAAGATGATAAAATATACTTTTAAAGAAGACAAGATGAAGTTCCTTGCCGAACTTATTTATGGCAGAACATCTGTCAGTCTTTGTAACCGACTGGTTAAGAGAGATATTTATCAACTCCATAATTTCATATATCCTACCTGTCACATGATGGAAGACAGAGTCTATTCTATTCAAATTTCTTATTATGCCCAATCACATGGCTGTGTTGATAGTCCTTTCTATTATTATTATCAACGCTCCGATTCGGTGTGCGGCAACACCTCTAATGCGGGAATGCTGCGTAACTTCCATCAAGCAAGTGTAAATTTTGCAATTATAGAGCATTTTTTACGAGATAAAAAATTACTGAGCGAATATAAGGATGCTCTATTCCATTTTGAGTTTGTAGTAAGAGGCTTCCTAATTCCATTGCTAAAAAAGAACAATAAATATCGCCGTCTGTGGATGAACAGTTTTCATAGGGGAATAAGCAGAATATGGCTGTCCAGATCAATACCATGGATGATGAAAGTTATCTCATTCTTCATCATAGTCGGAGCCTATCCTACTATTTACAAGTTATCGCACATCAGGAGAAATTAACCAAACAAAACAAAGAAGTTATGACTTGGAACAATATTCAATGGAAACTACGAATGTTAATGTTTGACTGTTATCAAATATCAATAGGCAAGATTGATAAAAACATCTCAATATTTTGTAATAACTGCATAGGAGCATTTGTTGCGCATGACTTTCGACTTCCATTCAATTCTCCTACGGTAAACCTGATGATACCTCCATCCGACTTTATTGAGTATATTGCTAACCTTGAATATTACACCAATGCGCCCATCGAACCAACAAAATCCGACCAATCATGGCCAATTGCTTTGCTGGGAGGTAAAGTACATATACATCTAATTCATTACAAAACAGTTGAGGAAGGGGTTCTCGCTTGGCGCCGGCGAGAGACACGTATTAATGCGAAACGGATGTATTTCGTACTAATCGAAACCGATGGTTGTACCTACGAAGATCTGGAACGCTTCGACCAATTACCCTACAAAAACAAAGTAGCCCCAACCCACAAGTCCTATCCACAAATCAAATGTGCTCATTATATAAAAGGATATGAAAATCAGAATGGAGTAATTGATTCTTATCGTTTCCACAAGATACTTCCATTACGAATTTATGACCAATTCAATTGGATGAAATTTTTAAAACATAGAAATGTATGATACCTAAGAAGATTCATTTTTGTTGGCTAAGTGGAGATGAATATCCCCCTCTTATCAAATATTGTATAGAAACCTGGCACAAAATATTACCAGATTATGAATTTGTGCTTTGGGATACCAAGCACTTTGATATAAATTCAGTACCTTGGGTAAAAGATGCCTATGAAGCCAAAAAATTTGCTTTCGCAGCTGACTATATCCGTATTTATGCTTTATACACAGAAGGGGGAATTTATCTTGATTCAGATGTTGAAATGATAAAATCATTCAATCCACTGCTAAATTACAAATCGTTTTTAGGATACGAAGCTTCTACTCATGGCATTGAAGCCGCCATTATGGGATCAGAACCCGGTATGTCATGGTGTAAGAAAGCTTTAAACTTTTATGAAGAACGAAGATTTTCTATGGAATATGTAAGAGAGAATGGATTCCTAGCCCCCAATGTAATAAAAATGGCCTTGCAAAAAACTTATCCGAACGAAAAAATAGAATCGGGTAAAAAGGAAGTGAATATCAATGATGGAGAATTACTGATATGTCCGGCCAATTATTTTTCTCCCATAAAATATGACATAGAAAAATGTTATTTGGATGGGAAAAATAATGCCGACAAATATAAACGTGATCCACATACATTCTGTATCCACCGCTTTAACGCATCATGGACAACCAGACCTTCTCACAAATTACAGTTATGGGATTATTTAAAAAAAAGATTACAAGAAACATTGGCTTCACTTTCTAAAAAGTAACCAGCAATAAAGTAATTTTCTATATTAAATGTTATATGTTAATCCCAATAATCTTACTTAATTATAATTCTTCGGAAGATTGCCGTAAATGTATTGGCTTTTTAAAACGTCAACAAGGTGTCGAATTAGAAATCATCATCGTAGATAATTGTTCTCAAGATGAAGACCGGGAACAAATAAAGTTACTATGCAGGGAACATGATTGCACTTTCATTCCTGCCTATGAAAATCGAGGGTACAATGCCGGTAACAACATCGGCCTTCGTTACGCAGCCACCCATAACTACAAATATGCACTAATAGCTAATCCAGATATGGAGTTTCCACAAACTGATTATATAGCAAAGATGGTAGATGCAATGGAAAAACGCCCTAACGTAGTAGTGTGCGGAAGTGACATTGTAGGACCAGAGGGTATTCATCAAAATCCAATGGAACGTGACGGTAATTGGCAAAGTAGTGTCTATTGGTTATTCGGTATGTTAAAATGGAAAAAGTCAATCAACAACTCTATGCCTACTATTCGTTTCTGCAATAGCCAATATTGTTACAAAGTATCCGGATGCTGCCTATTAGTACGCATAGACTATATGCGAAGCATAAATTATTTCGACGAAAATGTTTTTCTTTATACAGAAGAGGCTATTTTGGCTAAACAGATAGAACGTGACAACAAACGAATGTATTACTTAGCTGAAGCACGAGCAATACACCGTCATATAAAAAGTGAAAAAGGAGATCCGATAAAACATATTCGCCAATGGAAAAAATCGCGCATTTATTTTATCAAGTATTACAGTAGTGATACGTGCATGGGAAAGCAAATATCCATCATTACTATGCGCTTATATGTAGCTATTATAACAATAATATTGAGATTAAAAAAAAGATGAGAGAACGTACCCAATATATTGATATAGCAAAAGGAATATCCATTATCTGCATCGTATTGCTCCATTTCGAAGATGGGTTATTTCCACAACAACTGAACACATTCATTGGCTCCTTTATGATTTCAATGTTTTATATAGTTGCCGGATGGATTGACGCACTACACCACGAACAGCGCACGCTGAAAGAATTAATAAAAAAACGGTGGAGGCAACTTGGTATACCATATATATTATGGACAATCATAATCCTTGTTTTCGACTGTATACTGTGGACTTTAGATTATTATGACAATTATTTCATAGGAAGAGAGGTGTACAAAACACTAACTCTCCGTGGGATAGGTACATTATGGTTTCTTCCTGCATTGTTCGGTGGAGAAATTTTGTGGTACATTATACGCAAAAAAAAAAGCATATCAATAATATTAATCACTCTTGCACTGATATTGGTATATCAACATTTTTATTATAATATTTTCGATGGGCGTACCGATTCTTCAAGTAAGATTATTGAGGCACCATTCCGTACTGTAAGTAATGTGTTATCCGCTTGGATTGGAATTGCTACAGGGTATGGATTTTGCCGGATGCGCTTATCATATCCCGTTTTGTTTAATAACAAAAACAAACAAATCTGCTTCGGACTATTGCTATGCCTCATCGCATATTATACTGCCAATTACTGGCCAATCCCATTCTTGTGGGGACTATTGGCTCCTCTCTTAGGTCCTATTGGAATAATACTCATAATAATGGCTATCGAAAAGTGGAGTATATTAGCCTACTTCGATTACTGGGGGCGTCATTCCCTGATACTAATGGTTACTCATTATTCAATTATACAGGTAATCTGCGAAATAATAAATAAGACTGTATATGGTGAACCTCATTTAGCCGGCTATCACGCTCTCTATTTTTTTATCGTCACAATGATAGTCGAGTATTTTATTGCAGAACTTATACATCGCAGGATGCCATTCTTATTAGGCAAACATTAATATGAACAAGATTCTTAAATATATATCGCTACTATTCTCGGCACAGAGCTATACGTTACGCAATTTCACTACATTTCTTCTATTGCTATTTTGTATTCAGTATATTCCTATTGAAAGTCGTGCAGGAGTCAGTTGGCTGAAAGTTGCAGTAATGGCAATCTGCCCTTTCATTTTCTTACTGAAAACAACGAAAATATCTAAGGCACTATATCTGGCCACAATTTATCTGAACATAATGTGGATTGTCAGTCTGATTCATTATGAAACGTTCAGGGCAAGTACTTTAATTTATACCACACTATTTCTTTTACTATATACTACTTACTATAATTTATTGCATTGTAACCATGTCTTTGATATTGATTATTTCATCAAATTACTTAAAGGTTTAATACTGGCCTATTCTGGCTGTTTATTAATTCAACAAAGTTTTATTTTAATAGGAATTGTTCAATTCCCAATTATTAATCTTGTACAGGTTCTGAATCGAAGTTTTGGTGCAAACTCTCTATCATTTGAACCATCTTCCTCTGCACGTATTATGGCGGTAGCCTATTTAGGATTATTACGGATGTATCAACTAAAAAAGGGACGGTTGCCTAACATCAAAGAATTGTTTCAAGAACTAAGATGGTCGAGCATCGGCTTTCTTTGGGCTATGTCGACTATGGGTAGTGGTACAGCTTTTGTAGCATTGGGAATACTGTCTATACTATTCATTAAGAAACAATATTTGCTTAGTATCGCTCCCATACTTGTAGCTATATATTTCATTATTCCTTCAATTGAATTTGAACCTCTTCAGCGTGCTCGTAACGCTGTAGAAGTAACATTAACGCTTGATACAGAAAGTGTAATAGAAACAGATGGCAGCGCAGCAACACGCATAACTCCGTTGATTAACACAATTAAAAACATTGATCTGTTCAATTTAAATTCATGGGTTGGATATGGCGCAGATTATGTCAAGAGATTTAAAGGGCCTGTGGAACAAATGAAAAAACAAATGATAGGAAGAATCCAAGAGTTTGGTCTTTTTAGTTTCATCATTATGCAAATGCTTATTTTTTCTTGTGCTATTCGAAAAGTTTTGTCGGTAGAGACATTATTGTGGCTTTTCCTTTTCAGCATGACATTCGGAAATGTGTCCTATACTTGGGGGGCTATTATGATATTCACTGCTGTACGCTATTTCCAAGAACAATATGAACAAGAATTACTAGTAATTACTGAATAAATTAATTTTCTCCAAATGATTCCTGAAATAATTCATTATTGTTGGTTTGGCGGCAAAGAAATGCCAGCCAAAGAAAAACTGTGTATCGAAAGCTGGAAGAAGTATTTCCCAAAATATAAGTTCATAAAGTGGAATGAAGAAAATTTCGACTTAAACTCCTCTACTTTCTGTAAGCAAGCTTATGACATGAAAAAATATGCTTTTGTCAGTGATTATGTACGTACTAAAGTTCTTTATGAATATGGTGGATTATATTTTGATACAGATTATGAAGTATTAAAACCTATAGATACATTAATAAAGGGTAATAACAATGTTTTAGGATGGGAAAATCACTCGAATATTGGTACGGCGTTTATGGCTTTTGAAGCAAAACACTTCGTAATGAAACGTTTCCTGGAATATTACAATACTCATTCTTTCATAGATAAAAAGGGACGTATAGATAATACCGCCAATGTTTCCATATTAACCGATATTCTTATAGCTGATGGAGCAAAGTGTGACCACACATTGCAAATAATAAAAGATCTGATTATATATCCAAGAGAATATTTCTATCCTAAACGACTTGGTGAAAACCAATTCAGGCTATCTGATGACACTTATGGTATACACCATTACTCTATGAGCTGGCTCACTGAACGTCAGAAGCGAAGAGGAAATAATATATTTTGGGTAAAAGTAATGCGTCCATTGCTAAAAAAATGCCGCAGTCTTTTCCTAAAAATAATAGGAAAAGAATCAGTTCGTACACTCGAAATCAGAATAAGAAACTTCATGAAATAATCATAGTAGCGATGAATAAACATTGGGATAAAAAGCATGGAACCATATTGATGGATTTAATAAAAGAGTTAGATAAAAATCAAGTCAGATACTTCATTCTTCGAAATTATGAAGGTTTGCCGGAGACTAACCAGTCGAAGGATGTAGATATTATTGTGGAACCTTCCAAAGTAAAAGTTGCTAATACAATCCTGACAAGTATCTATAAGCAGCATGGACTGTCGCACTTGTATATGATACGATTTACCGACGTTTATTGTTGGCATGGCATGGATATAGAGCAGCATTTAAGTATTCATATTGATATTATCGGAGGCTATCGAGTAAAAGGATGTGAAGTCTTCACATTTGATGAACTCTATGAACATACATCTGAATACAAAGGATTCAAAGTAGTTGATCCATTATATGAAGGAGTGATGGTATTTGTATACAAACAATTCGGGTACAAAACCCCTAAACTAAAAGAGGAATACAAGCAAGTCATATCCAAAACGAATCAGCTCTATCCTGAATTTGCCTCCATACTTCAGAGAATTTTAGGAGATAAACTAGCACAAGTCGAACTGGAATTCATTGTTCAAGGAGATTATGACAAGTTGTTATCGAAGCATAAGAAACTAACCCAACAGTTACGCCACTACGCATTGAAAAAAGCCCCCTTATCGTGTTTAATTCATACCATGAAGTTCTATGCGTTGAAGTTATGTCGATTAGTATTATGTCGCCATAGGTATGTAAAGTCCTTCTCTGTAATGGCTCCTGACGGAGCAGGCAAAACAACTTTTTTGAATAGTCTTGTAGAAGAAATGGCCTTCTATTTCACAAAAGATACAAATTGCGGACATATTTATCATTTCCGCCCTACTATTCTGCCTAATTTGGGAGAAATAGGAGAAAAAGTGGGGATAATGGAACAAGACACCAACTATTCCGTTCCTCATCGCGCAAAACCAGTGGGTATAATGAGTTCTTTCACAAGGATCACTTACTACTGGATTGATTATATATTGGGATGGTTCATAGTAACAACGAAAGATATTCTACGCGATCGTTTCACAATCTTCGACCGTTACGCTTATGACTTAATTGTCGATCCAGGTCGTACACGGCTCAATTTACCCATATGGATCAGGAAAAAATTTGTAAAGTTTATGCCGGAACCTCGTTTGTCTTTTTATATCAAAGTAGACCCCGAAGAGATTTATCGCAGAAAACAGGAACTGCAATTGGATGAGATTAAACGGCAAGTATCTGACTACGAGAAATTGGTCTCTACTAATAAACGTATACTCCCAATTGACGGAAATTGTCCAGTGCAGGAAATGGTAAACGATGCAATTAAAATGATTTTAGACCAGTTTACAATAAAATTAAAATAATATGCAACTATGGAAAACGAAAAAATAAATCAGAGAAGATGCTCTTTTTCTCTATTATCATTCCAGTATACAATGGCCTTTCCCATATTATATTGAGTATTTTCTACATTAACAATTCCCTTGTTTAGAATACTCAGATATATTCACCGCTACAAGACTGCAAAACAAAGAAATAAGGAATAAATGGAAAAAGATAAACTTAAATTATTTATCTCCGCCTACGCTTGTGAACCGGATTTAGGTAGCGAAATTGGTGTGGGCTGGCATTGGGTACTGGAGATGTCCAAGTACTTTGAGCTATGGGTATTAACTCGCAAGAGTAACCAACCTACCATTGAACCTTGGATTGCTAAATATCCCGAATACAACCATATACATTTCCTTTATTATGACTGGCCCAAATGGGCACGGTTTTGGAAAAAAGGGTTACGAGGAGTAAGAACCTACTATAATATCTGGCAGTATTGTACCAACAGCATTGTGAAACGAACCATGCAAGAGAATAAGATAAAGATTTTCCATCACCTTACTTACGGCAATGTACTCTGGAAGGTGAGCAAATATGGACAAATGCAGTTCTTCGTATGGGGACCAGTTGGTGGATTGGAGAGTATTCCAAAGGAATATTCCCGTCATTACAATAAGAAATCGCAAATCATAGAGAAAATCCGGAGGATAGCAATATCAGCAACATCGTATAACTACGGATTTAGACAACGTTGTAAACGAGCCAATCTAATTCTATGTAAGACAGAAATAACCCGTAAGCAAGTACCACAGAAGTATGCAGACAAAGCAATTCTTTTTACTGATGTGGCAGCAGATATTGTCAACACATCAAAGCTATCTAAAGAGAAGAATGATACAATTGAATTTATCACTGTAGGACATCTGGATGCATGGCGAGGTTTTGACCTAACGATTGAAGCTATGGCAGAAGCTATAAAAGAAAATACTCATCTTCATTTAACAATCGTTGGGGATGGATCGGACAAGAAAAGACTTGAAGAACTTATTAAAAAATTTAAGTTGGAAAAGGCTGTGACACTAACAGGAAAAGTTCCTATGGAAACTTATAAAACAATGATGGATAGAGCGGATGTTGTGATTAACGCTGCCCTAAAAGAGGGTGCTGTTACCGTATCATTCGACTGCATGGCTATGGGAAAACCGTTGATTTGTCTGGATACCACCGGTTACACCCGCTACTTTACCAATGAATATGCCATCTTAATTCCGCGAACCGGAAGAAAAGAAGTCATCCGAAATATAAAAGACGGAATATTACGTCTCACAGACTCAAGAGAACGGGAAATGCTCGGACGAAAGGCACAGGAAGCCTCCTGTAAATTCTCATGGGAGAATCACGGGAAAGAAATTCGCGATGCGATTGTCAAGGCTTATATATCTTATTCTTCCAAATAAAATAAATGCAAGTCGATTCCATTTTAGAACGTTTCCTCATAGAGGGAACGGGTAAACATCTATATCGTTTTTCTAATGCTGACGGTAAAACCTGGCTGATGCCTGCACATAATATGCAGGTGGCAATGAATCTTTACCAACCCAGCGGCCGAAATGGAAAAATGGTAAAAGCGTTACTTCCGTGGCTACATCGCTTACCATTCGTTCTCAAAGTCATCCATGCGAAAAGTGTGTATTTTGACATAAATGATGAGTTGAAGCGGTTGTTTTATCAGTTATTCCACGAAGCAGAGATCGATTTTTCAATTTTCTGCGGTACTCCTTGTGTACATCAGAAGATTACAATGCAAATCAGCAAAGGCAAACGTATTTTAGGCTATTGTAAGGTGACGGACAATGAGAATATTGCTACTTTGTTCAAAAGCGAAGCCCATATTCTAAAAGAGTTGGATCAAAAAGGATTAAAGGAAACACCAGTATGCATGTTCTGCGGAGAAACAACAGATGGAATAAAATTGTTCGTGCAAAGTACAGTAAAAACCCGGAATTCACAAGTTGTGCATAAATGGACAGCGTTGCATGAGGATTTTCTTGACCGACTCTATAAAAGCACCCATCAACTCATTACTTTTGAGCAAAGTGATTACTACCGGACATTAACTGATTTACAGTTGCATATCGAATGGCTTCCTCAAGAAGTGGATGTCACGTTGGTAACGACTGTCATTAATCGGGTATTATCGCAATACCAAAAACAGGAAATGGATTTTTCTGCCTATCACGCAGATTTCACTCCATGGAATATGTTTATGGAGAACAGACAATTATTTGTATTCGATTGGGAATATGCACGGCTTACCTACCCTCCCAAGTTAGATAAATATCACTTCTTTACTCAAACGGCATATTTTGAGAAGCGTTGGAGCGTTTCGCAGATTATCGAATATATAAATTCAGAAAATGGGAAATGGATAGACCGGGAGATGTATTTACTCTATTTATTAGAGATAATATCTCGTTTCGCTATTCGTGAGAAAGGGAACATAAACAGAGAAATGGTTAAATCATTCCGAATCTGGATATCCTTACTAAAATATTTACAGGAATGAACCGTATCATCTGTTTCCACCTCTTTAACGACTATAGTGGTAGTCCCAAAGTACTGAAAATGGCACTGGAAGGCTTACTCAAAAAGGGTTATCAAGTAGATTTAATATCTTCCAAAGGTGGCACGCTGGATGAATTACTGCATTACAAGAACTTGCGTAAGTACTCTTACTCTTACCGCTTTTCCAATAATCCGGTAATAACAATACTGCGCTATAGTACTATACAGATTTACACATTTTTATTGGCGTTCCGCTGGCTATTCCATAAAGATGTGGTATTCTACATCAACACTTTACTTCCTGTAGGACCGGCATTAGCCGGGCGCATCATGGGTAAACACATAGTTTATCATTATCATGAGAACGCATTTGCAAAGGGAGGATTCTACAAGGCACTGGCTACTGCCATGCAGAAGTTAGCGCATGAAATCATCTGCGTATCAGAATACCAAGCATCATTCCTGCAACGGAAAAAAGGTGTAATAGTTGTACCCAATGCCCTGCCAAAGAATTTCGTAAACAGACTGACTCCCAACCTCCAGACAGCCTTTGAGCGAAAACAGATTTTAATGCTCGGCTCATTGAAATTGTATAAGAGTCCGTTGGAGTTTATCGAACTCGCACAAATATTACCACAGTTTGTTTTTGAACTGGTGGTGAACGACACGCAGGAGAACATTAACTGCTTTATGAAGGAACACAAGATAAATATCTGTCAAAATCTGACCATATATCCTCGACAGAATGATGTCGTACCTTTCTACAATCAGGCTTCACTCGTTTTGAATCTTTCCAATAAAGAACAGGTAGTAGAAACATTCGGATTGACAGCATTGGAAGCAATGAGTGCTGGGTTGCCAGTGATAGTGCCCACAAAAGGAGGAATTGCAGAAATGGTTGTGAATGGAGAGAACGGCTATAAGATAGACGTACAAGAACTGGATAAAATAGCCAATGCCATCAAGAATATTCTATCAGAAAAAGCACTATACACACTATTGGCAACTAATGCTTTAAAATACTCTGAAAAATTTAATGCTGGCAATATGATTGGGCAAATTACAAAAGTACTCGCCACAACATCATTAAAAGAAAAATAACGGAATAGATTAGGAAATACAAAATAGAATTTATTACTTTACATTTAACAGTAAACAATGACCATCATGAAATCTCAAAAAGAATATATTGCGTTGCTCAGCGAATATTTCCGCACTAAAGCTACCAGCTACGGTGTGGAGCGGATGGGACTTTTGGTTCTGTTAATAGAAGAAGCCATTAACTTGATTGAGAAAAACTCCTCTCATATCAAATCCGCCCAAGATTTTTTATACAGTTCGGATGAAATGTTCACATTGAGCGGTATTTGTATGCAACTCATTTTTATTGGTGAGAGTGTCAAGGTGCTTGATGCCAAAACAGAACACGACTATTTATTAAAATATCCCATGGAATGATATTATGGAGTTACAAGATATCATAGCACATGAATATCACCATATTGACGCTGAAGAAATATTTAAAGTGATCAAAATAGACTTCCCCATTTTACACAATACAATTTTGAAAATGAAATCTGACTTCTGAAAAAAGTAATCCCGATTTTATTTCAATTAGTTTTTGTTTAAAATTTCCTCCTATACTCTTTTAATAGCTTGCTCAAAAAGATTCTGCAAGCAAAAATAATAGCAGTTTACGATTTGCGCAAGAACTTCCTGCGTAATTCATAAGCTGTCCAACAAAAGCATCTAATCTTTTTATATTTATGAAACAAGTAGCTATCGTAGGCATACAAGGTGTGCCTGCAAAATATGGCGGCTTTGAGACTTTAGTGGAGAACATTATCGGTGATAACTGTTGCTCCGAAGTCCGTTATACCGTTTTTTGTAGTGGTAAGGATTATGCCACACGCATGAAAACCTACAAAGGAGCACAACTGAAGTACATCCCGCTATTCCATGCCAATGGGATGCAAAGCACTCCTTATGATATTCTGTCGATGCTTAGATGTTTGCGAGGTTATGATACTGTAATCATATTAGGTGTGTCAGGCTGTATTTTTTTGCCCGTCTTCAGACTGTTGTATCGGAAGCAATTAATAGTGAACATTGACGGGTTGGAACACCGGAGGGCCAAATGGGGTAAGTTTGCCAGATGTTTTCTGCGAACAAGTGAAGCGATGGCCGTACACTATGCTGACGTAATTATAGCCGACAATAAAGGAATACAGGAATACGTATGGAATACGTATCATAAGAAAGCCGAATTAGTAGCCTATGGAGGAGATCATGCACAAAGAAATGTCACCGAAGAAAGGCAGAACGAGATTATGAGGCAATATGGAATCACTCCCGAAAACTACGCTGTCAGTGTATGCCGTATTGAGCCGGAAAACAACTGTCATCTGATCCTGAAAGCCTTTGCTATTTCTGGAAAGAATCTGGTTTTTGTGGGAAATTGGGAACGGAGCGAATACAGCCGACGACTCAAAGAAGAATATTGCGGTCGAAAAAATATACAGATGGTAGATTCTGTGTATGACCTCGATATACTCTATGCACTGCGCAACCAATGCAGGTGCTATATCCACGGACATAGTGCAGGCGGCACAAATCCTTCGTTAGTGGAAGCTATGTTTTTCGGCAAACCGATTTTAGCTTACGACGTGATTTATAATCGCGAGACAACAGAAAACGAAGCTCATTACTTCAAAACAAGTGAAGAACTGGTAGAATTGCTACATGACAGCCCCGAGGGTGGATACAAGATGCGGGAGATTGCAAGGCAACATTATACCTGGGCTTTTATAGCTCAACAATATAAAGCATTACTTTCATCCCACAAATAACTAACCATCTTCACAAAAGAAAACTCATCAGTAAAATATTTTATAAACTATCCATACTTATCGAATTATTTATAGCGGCAAAGTGCCGGAAACAATCGCCTTACCTGGTAATTGTTTCCGGCACTGTCTTTATAGAAGAGCCATAGGAAGGAAAACATTCATCACTTTCCTAACGTCCAGTTAATAGCATTCCTGAACATCTTCGTGAAATCTTCCGTCTCATACAGCCTCTTGCTGTGCCCTATCTGGAAATAAACATTGCGCGCTTTTTTACCTTCGTTCACCCATACCACAGGATGGTCACCCATCTTGATGTCCGAAGCAGGCGTATAGGTAGCCTCATCAACACTGGCTAACACATGCACATTCGGACGTGGACTCTTGTCATAAGTGTACCACTCATCATCAGGCACCACGAAAGAAGCCTGCACCCCCTTCATCACCGGATGTTTCTTATCCTCCACAATCACCATACCATCAGCAAGCGGCGCTATATAATTCTGGAAACGTACACCTCCCATAAAATCAGAGAACCATTGCCACAGTGGAAAACCGTCAAACTCACCCAACAAAGTGGCATGATGGAAACCGATCCAACCGCCTTTACCTTCCTCTATATATTTAACGAAAGCATCTTCCGCCTCTTTCGGCCATGTATAAGGAGGATAATCCAACTGGATAATCAGATTGAACTGGGACAGATAAGTCTCCGTAATAGGTTTGGCATTGTTTATCTCGGTAATGCTGAAATTCATCTTTCCACTTTCATCGGTCAGCCACTTCAGACCCGCATCCGTAAATCCGCCATGCTGACCACCTCTTTCCGTCAATACCAGCACCTTAGTTCTATGCTTCTTACCAAGCAGATTCTCAGCCACCGTACGACGCAAATCTCCTTGCTCATTATCACCACTATAGTCCCAATACATACCACCCAATAAATCTCTATCCAAGATATATTGACACTTGATTGCCAGTGAACGGGCATTTTCAAAGCCGAATACCAGTGTATCATTCTCATTAACCAGATAAGGAACCTGTGCAACCGTATCCCACTTTTCAGTATAATCACCACTGGTGCTTCCTACTTTATTAAAATCCTGGAAACTGGGGTAACCATCTCCACCACGGCCATAAAAAGGCATCCCCATCACCAGCATGGAAGGGGGTACACCGGCTTTCAGATGCGCAGTAACAGCCTCATCCGACGTAATGCCTCCGCTGTTAGCAGACCGATAAAGTGCCGAATGGTGTTTTGGAGCAGAGGCCATGTCATAAGCCATGATATTCACAAAGTTGATAAAAGGAAGAATAGCCTTGAAGTCGATATACTTCGCTGAAGCCACAGTGGCAAGTGTCAGTTCTTTCCGATCACCTATCGCCGCCCTGATATCTTTCATCAAAAGCGTAAAGTTCTCCGTGTCATCGGGTGAAGCTGAAATGTTCGCCATGGAACTTGTGGGATATTCCCAGTCGATATCGATGCCATCCAGATCAAATTCCTTCACTACCCGGTCGCAATCTTTGGCAAACGCCCGGCGATATTCATCATTGGCAGCCATTTCACTGAAACGTCCGCTACCCCATCCGCCAACAGACAGAAGTACTTTCAATTCGGGATTTTGCTTCTTCAGATCCACAATCTGTTTCAAGCGTTCTTCATTGTCAATCCCGACGCCATCAAAACTTTCGTTTACATGACCGAAAGCATAATTGATATGCGTCATGTACTGGGGGTCCGGCATGATGTCACTCCAGGAAGTTACATACGCCACAATCACTTTGGAATTCAAGGGGTTCGCTGTGCTTTCCCCCGACTTGGTGGTGCTGCATGAAGCCAATATGGCTAAAGCAACCGCCATCATCATTCTAATCTTCTTCATAAATATTATAATTAATCTGCTGTTTGACGAATACGCGAACCTATCAATGCGTAATAGAGCATGAATATCTCGCCCAAAAGTACAATAAACCAAGACCATCTCCAACTTCCGAGCACATCAGCCAGTATTCCCTGCAACAAAGGCAGGATGGCACCACCCACTACACCTATCATAAATACCCCGGAAGCCACAGATGTATATTTACCCAAATGGGCTACGGACAGGGTAAAGATGGCTCCCCACATAATAGAATGGAACAACCCGACTGCCGTCAGCAACCACGGATTATTCAGAAGGATAGCCAACAAGGCAAGCACTCCTGCCGAAACCGTAGTTACAACCAACTGCACACGAGGAGAAATCTTACTCAAAGAGCTTCCTACCAACCGCCCTACGAGCATCCCGCCCCAATATAGGGTAGCCATTAATGCCGGAGATGCATAATTCATTTCAATGGCATACAAATTGATATTGGCACCTATACAGACTTCCACGCCCACATAACAGAATATAGCACAAACTCCTAAAGTGAGATGCCGGAACGACCAGATACTCTTTTCCAGCTTCTCACCTTTCTCTATCCGAGTTCCCTGTATATCCGGCAAAGATAGTTTCATTAACAGGAAAACAATCAAAGAAATCACCACTATCAGCACCAGGAACGGAACCATCAGCTGATCTATCCGGATATCTTCCATTGCCAAGCCACCGAAAACAACCCCCGTAACAAAATAAGGTGCCAAAGTGGTTCCTACGGAATTGGCAGAGCCACCAATGGCAAGACGTTGAATGGCTTGTGTACCTTTCACATGGCAAGCCGTGAGATAAGGATTGATAACCACCTGCAATATGGTAGCAGAGGCTCCCACCACAAAAGACCCCAGAAGAAAAATAAAGAAACCACCGGGAATAACATTTCCTCCGACATGCCAGTTGGCTTCCGGAAAGAAAACCGTAAAATAAGAGGAAGCGAAGAACAATCCAAGACCAGCCACCATTACCAGCAGTCCGCGCATCAGCGTACCTTTATAGCCATATTTACTAATCCAGGACGACCCTACCCGACCACAGACCGGATAAGCCAGAAACCAGGAAAAGGTGATCAATGTGGCGAATGTGTTTTTCAGGCCACCCACTTCGGCAAGGAATGTTTCTTTCAACGGTCCCTGGAACTGAGTATTGGCAGTAGTGAGGAAGCCTACAATGAAGAACAGGAATACCATTGTGATAAATGGCCCCATATAGTTCACTTGTTTTTCTTGTTGTGTCATAGTATCATGTATTAAATAAAAGAAATTCGCAATTCGGGTGAAGCTGAAGTACCGATGCAGGAACTTCCGGTGTAACGGGCCCCTCCAGCATTTTCCTGACGATATCCGCCTTATTCGCACCTTTGGCAACCAATATGATTTTACGGGCTTGCATGATATTCCGGATTCCCAAAGTAGCACCATCCAGTTCTTTCTCCGGCGGTGTATTCGTTTCCCGTCGGATACGTTCTTCCAGCTCAGCATTCATTTGAGTCACCCATGTTTCTCCGCCTAAGGGAGAACCCGGCTGATTAAAACCCAGATGGCCATTCTCACCCAATCCCAAAATCAGCAGGTCAATACCTCCACGACTCTCTATTTCCTGCTGGAAGAGCTTGCAGGCTTTGTCAAAATTGTCAGAAACTGTAGGTAACATCAGGAAGTTATCTTCTGGGATGCCCAGCGTATCGATCAGTTCTGTCTTCAGCATTGTGTAACATGCACCTGCATACTCACGGGGTACATTAGTCACCTCGTCCAATCCGAAGAAGGTAACAGAAGAAACATCAAAAGGATATCGGGAATAGATTTCTCCAACCAAACGGTGCAGGTTGCCGGTAGTACGCCCTGTAGAAAGTCCGATAACACTTTCCGGCTTATTCAGAATTTCACCAATAATGCGCCATGCAGCGATACAATCAAATTCTTTTTCACTCTTTGCTATAGTTATTTTCATGAGTCCACTTTCTTATCAATAATCATTAATCACTAACCATTAATCACTATTTACATATTCATCGCCACTGCGCCTGCACCCAGCAAACCTATAAAACCCGGGTTCAGTTTCGTGATTACCACACCATTGGTTACAAAGCGCATCGTAGTAGGATGAAGTTTCTCCAGTATTTTCTCATGAATATATCCGTCGGACACAATGCCACCACCCAATACCACCGTATCAGGATCAGTAACCCGTACCAGATTCATGATAAGATTTGCCAAAGCTTCCGAGGCATTTTCAACCAGAGCCACACACAGAGGATCTCCTTTCTGGCTTAGCGCAAAGACTTCGCTGATCAGTACCCGTTCTCCCTTTTCTGCCGGGATATGCAGATTGGTTTCATATCGGTTGCGAAGAAGACGGGCGCAATTATCAAAACCGATACCGGCGGCAATGGCCTCCACACAATCCATTCTTCCGCAACCACACTTAATGCCAAGATTCACTCCCACACGCACGTGTCCTACCTCACCCGCATTGAAGTGACTGCCACGTATCTGCCTGCCATTGATAACCGTACCGACAGCAATACCTGTACCTACATTAATATAAATAAAGTTTTTGGAAATTTGTCCGAATCCCCAGACGCGTTCGGCACGAGTGGCACTTTTCACATCATTATCTATATGGCAGGGAATACCATAAATATCCGACAATTCCTTTGCCAGCGCTATCGGTTGCGTCCGACTCGGATCAATCTGTAACCAAATGCCCTGATTAGGATCTACACGCCCTATCAGCCCGACTCCCATACCGACAGGTTTCTGGTCGCACCAGCCCACCGTACGGATATAATCATCGAGTGATGACTTTATGATTTCCGAAGCAGCTTGCTGATTAAAATATCCGGAGTCATATTTCTTATACCTTAAAATATTACCATGGCTGTCCACCTCACCAATCAGTAGCTTGGTTCCACCCAAATCAAGACCTAAATAAGTTTCCATTCTTTATTGCGCTTTTAATATTGTTTACTGTCCACAATATTACGCACTATCAGGAAAACGGAAGTTGATTATCTAACAAAAAAGGTTTAATACCTGTCCGTAGTGGTTAAAAAGCTATCTTTAATACTTTAAATTTTGCTGGGACTCGTACCAAACTGCTTTTTAAAGCAAGTACTGAAGTATTTTGAGTCAGAAAATCCAACCATGGAAGATACTTCACCAATCGAAAATCTTCGGGAAGCCAGAAGTTCTTTCGCCTTATTCAAACGGACAATACGGATAAAATCATTAGGTCCCTGCCCGGTCAAGGTCTTGATCTTATTATAAACGGAAGTACGGCTCATGCCCAACATACGGCAAAAGTCGTTGATAGAGAATTCTGAATTAGAAAGTTCTTCATCAATCACTTCCATCACTTTATCCATAAACTCCTTGTCCAATTGGCTGGTATAATCTGTATCTTCCGGTGGAGTATCCATGGACAACACCGTATCGCGAAGATGCTGCCTGTTCTGGAGGATATTCCGTATCCGGACTTTCAGGACAGAGAGGTCGAAAGGCTTGATTATATAGTCATTCGCCCCGGCTTCGAGTCCGAATATGATATTCTCCCTTTCACTCAGGGCCGTCAATAGTATCACAGGAATATGGCTCGTATCGACAGAAGATTTCAGTATACGGCACAATTCATCACCTTCTAACACAGGCATGACAATATCCGATATAATGATATCCGGATTGATCTCCCTCGCCATCTCCAAAGCCTTCCCGCCATCGGGCACTCCGATTACTTTATATTCTGATGACAAACTGTTCATCAGATACTCCCTCATATCTTTATCATCCTCAGCCAGAAGTAACACATTCTTACCGGCATCTTCCTGTTCCGGGAAGGTATCAACAGCGGGTATTTCCAAAGTATTTTCTTTTCGCTCAACAACTATCCCCGACTTTATCTTCAACGGGAATGTAACGGTAAATGCCGTCCCTTTACCTTCCGTACTGCTAAACGAAATATCACCGTGATGCTGCTTCACAATCCTCCGTGTAATCATCAGCCCGATACCTGAACCCGTTTCCTGAAAGTTCATGGCATTCTGTGCCCGATAGTACTCATGGAAGATATTTCCTTGTTCTTCCTTCGGAATGCCGATACCTGTATCTTTTACTTCAATCGACCATTTCTTCTTCGTTGTTCTTACCGTAATATAGATAATCCCTCTCTCCGTATACTTCAAGGCATTCGAAAGGAGATTGTCCACAATATGATCCATCTTATCCCGATCCATCCACACCTGCGGCATGTCCGCCTCTGCCTGTAACTGAATTTCCACTCCCTTTTGCAGGACGGCCATGTGGAACTCCGCTATCTTTTCTTCCAGATAAGCTTTGATATCGTAAGGAGAGACTTTCAGGCATTCAGCATGCAGTTCCGTTTTCTGTAAGTCCAACAACTGAGTAACCATACTCAGCAGTTTCTCGGCATTCTTCACAGCTACCGACACTATCTTCTTACTTTCTTCCGGGAGTTCCCGCTGTGCTTCAAGGTCGCTCAGAGGTGCCTTTATCAAGCTGATCGGGGTGCGTATATCATGCGCTATGCTGATAAAGGAACGTATCTTCTCCTTTACCCGGTCTTCATTGGCTTTATGCCTCCGATACTGCACAAAGATGTAAATAAAAACAGAAAGCAATATAAAATAAAACAGCAATGCCCACCATGAAACCCAGTAAGGACTATTGATTACCACCTTCAGACTGCGCTCCCCTATCTGTTGCCCGGTATATTTATCAAATGCCCGCAACCGGAATGTGTAGGTACCGGAAGAAAGGTCCATATAGTTCACGTTCCGTACCGAATTGGAGTGTTCCCATTCTTCATTATGCCCCTCCAACATATACTCATACCTGATTCTGTGTGGAGCCGTAAAATTGATGGCAGAGAAAGAGATGGAGAATGAATTCTGATTATAGTTCAAGCCGATCTTCTGCGTGTCGTTGATATTAGTCTTTAAAAGGGAACCTTTCATACCCGCCTTCACCGATTCATAAAGCAATTTAAAATCTGTCAGTATCAGTTTGACAGGACCATGCTGTCCGAAATCCAGCGAAGGAGAAAAGGTGATCACTCCCTCTGCCGTACCCCAAGCTAGGCATCCGTCATTCAGTTTAAAGGCTGCATTAGGGTTATAATATCCCCAGGTAATATCCAGAAAATCATTTGCACTGATCAGAATATCTTTTGATAAGTCCAGACAATAGAGTTCTTTTTCCGTACTGAACCAGATACGGCCGTCGTTATCTTCCAACAGGCTATTGATGGAATTGGAGGCAAGACCGTTATCCGTAGTATAGACACGCGCCTCTCCTCTATCAGGGTTGAAACGCACCAATCCTTCTCCGTCGGTGGCAAGCCATATATCCCCGGATGAAGATTGTAATAGACATCGGATAGGATAGTGCAGGGAAATGTCCCCGAACTTCTGGTGCCACTGTATTTCCCCCGTAGCTTTATCAAAAATAGCCAGACCACTACATCCTGCTATCAGTAATGAACCGTCTTTACCGGCCCTCAAGTCTCCTACACAATCAATCGGATAATAGGTATAAGTATCTGTCAGCATATTATAGCGTGTAAATTCGCCTTCAATACCCCCTACCCAAAGACAATCACCTTCCGCATGGATAGCATAAATGTAATCGGTTGCCACACCCTTGTCCGAACCGGTTTTCCGTTTTTCCATCTTTTGCACCTTACCTGTTCGCTTATGAATGGCATAAAGACCGATGCCATATCCGCCGGCCCAGATATTTCCTCTTGAGTCTTCAGCAAGAGCCAACACTACTTTAGAGCCATGCCATGTACCATCCAGGAAGTGCTTCCATTGGCGCTGTTTGGATTGGTAAAGGCTGACCCCATTGTTTGTGCCATACCAGCAATCTCCCTCTGAATCCTGAAATATGACATTGATATGATCCGATTTCAGGGAATTGACATTATTCTGTTCATGCTTCATTCTCCTTACATCAGGAATATTGGGGTCTAAATAGCTGATACCATTAGTGGAGGTACTCACCCAAATGCCGCCAAATTCATCTACACAGATATCGGAAACGGTATTGCCATTCAGACTTCTTTCATCATCTTCATTGGTAATATAATGCTTCAGAAGCCGTTCCGTGGTTCTGTCTATCTGGAAAACACCGGCACCGTCAGCGCCTATCAGCAAGGTATTATCAGGAGCCTGCGCAAAAGTACGAATGGGAACATGGGGGATGAACTCTTTGAAAGACCGCACTTTCCTTGTTGATTTATCCACGACAAAAGCCCCGTCGGAAAAAGTACCTACAAATAATTTATCTCCGAAAGCACACAATGATTCGACATGCATTTCCGCGGGAAGAGGTATCGCTTCCTCTGAAGAAAAAACGGTTTTATTCGCTCGCTTCAGCCGATAGATACCTTGATTGGTTCCGGCACAGAATTCGGTATCATCTGTCTGCACCATGCAATTGACGCATTGACCCTCCAACCCGGCAAGCAATAAGCCAGACTCTTTTTCCCAACAGTAAACACCCGTTGACATACACACCCAAAGGCGGTTGTCCGCATCAAAAAGGATATTATTCAAGACCGGGGAAGAAAGATATCCGGATGCATCGACACGCAGTTGAAAAGCATCCGTCCGGTTATCGTACGCGTATATTTTCCCGTTCTTCAAAGCAATCCAGATATTCCCCGAATAATCGCAGATCATGGTAGTGGAAGACAGGATATGATCTTTGGACTCCACCGTTTCGTCCAGCTGATAATGTTTTATTTCATTGCCGTCATACCGGTCTACCCCCATATGAGTATAGGTCCATATAAAACCGGCAGAATCTTTACTGACCTGAAACACCTGCCGGCTGCTCAACCCTTCTTTTATACTCAGGGAACGAAACGAACCTGCAAATAAAGTGAAACATTGAAGGAGAAATATAAGTAAGGTGAAAATGTATTTTATCATAATATCGTTATTATCTGCCCGCATTATACATTTATAGGTTTCGCGGATGCAATATTAGACACAAATATAAAAAAAGTGGTTTAAAAACTATCCAAATAGGTTTGATTTCTATTACTTTTGTCCATCAAACCAATAAACCGTGATAAGCCATGCTCAGCAAGCTTAAATTAAACCAGCTCTATTTCAAAGATACGCAGTTCGCTAACCTGATGACGCGACGCATCTTCAACGTCCTTCTGATAGCCAATCCTTATGACGCTTTCATGCTGGAAGATGACGGACGCATTGACGAGAAAATCTTTAATGAATATACTTCACTTTCTCTGCGCTACCCCCCCCGCTTTACCCAGGTGTCTACCTGTGAAGAAGCTCTGGCACAACTCTCTACCGTACCGTTCGATCTCATCATCTGTATGCCGGGAACGGGAGATAATGACAGTTTCGACGTAGCGCGGCACATCAAGAGCCTTTATGAGCATATTCCCATGGTGATACTGACCCCTTTCAGCCACGGCATCACCAAACGCATCGCCAACGAAGACCTGAGTCCTTTCGAATATATCTTCTGCTGGCTGGGTAACACGGATCTGCTGGTGTCTATCATCAAACTGATAGAGGACAAGATGAACCTGGAACACGACGTAAATGAAGTAGGTGTGCAGGTGATCCTGGTTGTGGAGGACGGTATCCGTTTCTATTCATCCATATTGCCCAACCTCTATAAGTTCGTATTGAAGCAGAGCCAGGAGTTCAGTACCGAAGCTTTGAATGCCCATCAGCGCACGTTGCGTATGCGTGGACGTCCGAAGATTGTACTGGCCCGTACGTATGAAGAAGCTATAGGCATTTACGAGAAATACAAGAATAATATATTAGGAGTCATTACCGATGTCCGCTTTCCACGTGTGGAACGTGGTGAAAAGGACGGACTTGCCGGTATCAAGCTTTGCGCTGCCATCCGTAAGGAAGATCCCTTCGTACCGCTCATCATTCAGTCGTCAGAATCGGAGAATGCACTTTATGCTTCAAAATATGGTGCCGCCTTTATCGATAAGAATTCCAAGAAGATGGACGTAGACCTGCGCCGCATCGTATCGGACAATTTCGGTTTCGGTGACTTCATCTTCCGCAATCCCGACACGCTGGAAGAGATAGCACGTGTAAAGAACCTGAAGGAATTACAAAACATCCTTTTTGCCGTACCGGCAGAGTCATTCCTTTATCATATCAGCCGCAACCATGTCAGCCGCTGGCTCTACTCACGCGCCATGTTCCCGGTAGCAGAGTTTCTGAAACCTATCACCTGGAACAGTTTGCAGGATGTGGATGCCCACCGTAAAATCATCTTCGAAGCAATTGTGAAATACCGCAAGATGAAGAACCAGGGTGTGGTAGCAGTATTCAAGCGTGACCGTTTCGACCGCTACTCCAACTTCGCCCGTATAGGTGACGGTTCATTGGGAGGTAAAGGGCGCGGCCTCGCTTTCATCGACAATATGGTGAAGCATCATCCTGAATTCGAAGAATTCGATAACGCCCGTGTTGCCATACCCAAGACCGTAGTGCTCTGTACTGATGTCTTCGACGAGTTTATGGAGACAAACAATCTGTATCAGGTGGCCCTTTCGGATGCGGAGGACGATGTGATTCTGCGATACTTCCTGAAAGCGAAGTTACCCGACCGACTGGTAGAAGACTTCTTTACCTTCTTTGATGTAGTGAAGTCTCCGCTTGCCATCCGTTCGTCTTCTTTGCTGGAAGATTCACACTATCAGCCTTTTGCCGGAATATACAATACGTATATGATCCCCTATCTGGATGATAAATACGAAATGCTCCGTATGTTGTCCGATGCCATAAAAGGCGTGTACGCTTCGGTCTACTTCCGCGACAGTAAAGCATATATGCAGGCCACAAGCAATGTCATCGACCAGGAAAAGATGGCGGTCATTCTGCAAGAGGTAGTCGGCAACCAATATGGTGACCGTTACTACCCCAGTATGTCCGGTGTGGCACGCTCGCTGAACTATTATCCTATCGGTGATGAAAAAGCTGAAGAAGGTACTGTGAACCTCGCCCTCGGTTTGGGAAAATATATCGTAGACGGTGGCATGACGCTCCGCTTCTCTCCCTATCATCCCCACCAGATATTGCAGACCAGCGAAATGGAAATAGCACTGAAAGAGACGCAAACCCGTTTCTACGCTCTCGACCTGCATAATGCCGGACACGATTTCTCTATGGATGACGGCTTCAACCTGCTGAAACTGCACGTGAAAGAGGCGGAAAAGGACGGAGCACTGAATTATATAGCCTCTACCTACGATCCCTACGACCAGATTATCCGTGACGGTCTATATCCCGGCGGACGCAAAGTCATTACCTTCGCCAATATCCTGCAACACGACGTTTTCCCGTTGGCACGCATACTGCAACTGGTACTGAAATACGGTGAACAGGAAATGCGCCGCCCCGTCGAAATAGAATTTGCCGCCACCATGAGCCGGGAACAGGACAAATCGGGTACTTTCTACCTGTTGCAGATACGCCCCATCGTAGATACGAAAGAGATGCTGGATGAAGATTTGACAGCCATACCGGACGATAAAGTACTGCTTCGCTCCAACAATTCCCTGGGACATGGAATTATGAATGATATCTATGATGTCATCTATGTGAAGACGGATGATTACAGCGCATCGCACAATCAAGAGATTGCCTGGGAAATAGAGAAACTGAACCAGCAATTCCTTGATGAAGGCAGGAACTATGTTCTCGTTGGTCCCGGACGTTGGGGTAGCAGTGACACATGGCTGGGTATTCCTGTAAAATGGCCGCACATCAGTGCCGCCCGCGTCATTGTGGAAGCCGGATTGACGAATTATCGCGTAGATCCCAGCCAGGGAACCCACTTCTTCCAGAACCTGACTTCGTTCGGTGTAGGCTACTTCACTATTAATGCCTTTATGAATGATGGCGTGTATGATCAGGACTTCCTGAATGCACAACCGGCCGTACACGAAAGCAAGTATCTGCGGCATGTCCACTTCGAACAACCTGTAACGGTAAAGATGGATGGCAAGAAGAAGCTGGGTATTGTGCTCTTACCCGGTGAGTGAACATGCAAAAGATGCCATCTTTTGATGTAAAACATGCCATCTAATGATGTTAAAGATGCCATCTTTTGTAGCGAAAGATGGCATCTTTTGTATGACAGGTCAGGGAGAACAGAGGAGAAGATAGTAATGAAAGGGGCGAAAGGTATTAATCTTTCTGCTGATGCAGTATAATCATCACCACTTCGCTGGGTGCAAAGAACCGAATATTCTTATTGGATGTACCGATGCCATTGGTTATAATCATCGGTATGTGATGCGAGTTGTATTTCAATCCGGTGCGGAAACGCTTGCCATAATGGGATGGAATGATCGGTGCGTACAAGCCAAATAGAGTGACCTGTCCTCCATGAGTATGTCCGGCAAGTACGAGATCGGTATTCGTAATGGGAACATCTTCCGCATAGTCAGGCGTATGCGTCAGCAGAATGACAAAATCATCGGGTGAAAGTCCAAGTGTGGGAGATGTGCCATTCTTCTTTAAATTGAAAGGATTGCGCACGCCGGCAATCAAAATTTCGTCTCCATTCCGTCTCAAAGTATCTACTTTATGTTCCAGCAAGTGCATACCGTACTTCTGCAATTCACGTACAATATCATCATAACAGGCTTCATAGTCATTATTGCCCAGTACGACATACGTCCCCATCGGTGCTTTCACCCCGGACAGGGCAGCCAAAAGGGGCTGAACATATTCGCAACCTTCATGCAAGTCACCACCTATCAACAAAGCATCTGCATGCTGGCTATTGAGCAACTTGACTAAATTAGCCAATCCCTTCTCTTTGAAAAGACTTCTATAATGCAAGTCGGATATAAAGGCAATACGAAAACCATCGAAAGCGGTCGGTACATCGGGATGGGTAAATTCATAAGTCCTTACCCGGCTGATGCCTTTATATCCGGAACCGGACTTGGAAGACGAAAACATACTGCTACCCGACTTACAGGAAGAAAAGAATAGTAAGGAAAGGACGCATATATAAAATAAATTCTTCATCATAGGCAAGTATATTATTCATCGTAAATGAGCACATTATTCATCATAAACGAACACAAAGATAGGCATTTTCTGTATCTTTGCTACAAAATTGATAAATGAAAACTTACTTCTAAAACCGGAATATGAAAGAGATCAAACAGAATTCCCCCCGTGCATGGCTCCTTGCAGCCCGTCCTAAAACCTTGACGGGAGCTATCATTCCTGTGCTGATAGGTACTTCACTGGCATTTACCGACGGACAATTCAAAATTGTTCCCGCTCTGCTGTGTATGCTCTTTGCCTGTGGTATGCAGATCGCCGCCAACTTCATCAACGACCTCTTCGACTTCCTGAAAGGTACCGACCGTACCGACCGCCTGGGGCCGGAACGTGCCTGCGCACAAGGCTGGATTACACCGAGAGCTATGAAAGTGGGAATCGGCATCATTGTCATCCTTTCCTGTATTTCCGGTCTCGGACTGCTATACACAAGTTGGGGAGAACTGCCTCATGGAGGATGGGAACTCATTGTGCTGGGAGTATTCTGCGTAATATTCGCCTTCCTTTATACCACCATCCTCTCCTATCAAGGTTGGGGAGACTTACTGGTGCTGATATTCTTCGGCTTTGTTCCGGTAGGCGGCACATACTATGTGCAGGCATATACATTCACCCCAAACGTCATCATTGCTTCGCTCATCAGCGGACTGGTAATAGATACCTTATTAGTTGTGAACAATTATCGCGACCGCGATCAGGATGCCCTCAGCGGAAAACGTACGCTCATCGTCCGTTTCGGAGAACCTTTCGGCAGATACCTTTACCTCTGGCTCGGCATCATCGCGACGTTGCTTTGCTTCTGGTTTGCCCAAGGCTGGAACTATGCAGGTATCTTCATGCCTTTCACCTACCTTTATTTCCACGTAACTACTTGGAAACGCATGGTAAAGATACGAAGCGGTAAAAAATTAAACAGCATACTGGGCGAGACTTCGCGCAATATGCTGTTTATGGGGATTCTTCTTAGTGTTATAATAGCAATGATGAAATGAGAGTTATCATCTCTTTCCGTACATCTTCTCGTAATAGTGCTGATAATCACCGCTGGTTACTTCTTCCACCCAGTCCTGATTATTCAGATACCACTCGATAGTCTTCACAATACCGTCTTCGAACTTCGTTTCAGGATACCAGCCTAAAGCAGCAGTGATCTTTGCCGGATCGATGGCATAGCGCTGGTCATGGCCGAGACGGTCTTTCACGAAGGTAATCAGGTCTTCATTAATCCAGCTGATATCAATCTGACCATCTTCATCCTTCACTTTCTTCTTCAGAACTTCACGATATTCCGGTTTCTCTGTCATCAATCGGTGGATAGTGGCAATAGTTAACTTCACGATTTCGAGGTTGGTCTTTTCATTATGACCGCCTACATTGTACACTTCACCTTCCACGCCTTCGCGAACTACCAGGTCAATAGCTTTGCAGTGGTCTTCCACATACAACCAGTCGCGCACATTGCTACCGTCACCATAAACAGGAAGCTTCTTTCCTTCCAGAATATTCTTGATAATCAGCGGAATCAGCTTTTCGGGAAAATGATACGGACCGTAGTTATTGGAGCAGCGGGTAATGGTTACCGGCATCTTATACGTATCATGATAAGCCATAACCACCATATCGGCACTTGTCTTGGAAGCACTGTAAGGACTGTGCGGGCAAAGCGGAGTTTGCTCTGTGAAGTATCCTTCAGCACCCAATGAGCCATATACTTCATCGGTAGAAACCTGATGATAGCGTACCCCCTTGCGCCAGGTAGGATAACCATTTTCATCCTTACCCGTCACCCAGGCACGACGCGCTGCATCCAGCAGGTTCTGCGTACCCAGAATGTTAGTAACCAGGAAAAGTTGCGGATTTTCAATACTGCGGTCTACATGACTTTCAGCGGCAAAGTTCACTACATAGTCGAATTTGAACTTGGCAAACAGTTCGTCAGCCAATACACGGTCGCAAATGTCACCCTTCACGAAGATACAACGTTCATCATCAATGTCTTTGGCGATGGTGCCGAGGTTGCCGGCATAAGTCAAAGCATCCAGTATCACAAGCTTGACATCATCATGCTTTGCCAGAATGTGCTTGATATAATTCGCGCCGATAAATCCGGCTGCACCGGTTACGAGATAAGTCTTCATTGATTTATGATTTATAATTTATGATTTATGATTTTCTCAACGATGGGAATTGGCGAGTTCCATCAGGTATGTACCGTATTCCGTTTTGCCGAGTTGTTCACCAAGACGATACAACTGATCGGCATCTATCCAACCTTTGCGCCAGGCTATTTCTTCGATACAGCTGACGCGGAAACCTTGTCGGTTCTGTATGGTAGCCACAAAGTTGCTTGCTTCCAGCAGACTGTCGCAGTTACCCGTATCGAGCCATGCGAAACCACGGCCGAAGATTTCTACTTTCAGTGTGCCTTCATCCAGATACAAGCGGTTAAGATCGGTGATTTCATATTCGCCACGGGCAGACGGTTTCAAAGCGGCAGCCTTGGCAGTAACAGTAGAGTCATAGAAATAAAGACCGGGCACGGCATAGTTGCTTTTGGGTTGCGCAGGCTTCTCTTCGAGCGAAATGGCTTTGCCGTCGGCATCGAATTCCACCACGCCATAGGCGCGTGGGTCCTTTACATAATAGCCGAAGATACATGCGCCTTTTTCTATCGAAGCGGCACGCTTCAGCATAGCAGAGAAACCTTGACCGTAGAACATATTATCACCTAGGATAAGACATCCCGGTTCACCGTTCAAAAACTCGGCACCCAGAACAAAAGCCTGTGCCAGTCCGTTGGGTTTCTCCTGTATCTTATAAGAGAAGGACATTCCGAGTTCTTCACCCGTACCGAGCAATTCGCGAAACATGGGTAAGTCACGTGGAGTGGAAATAATCAACACTTCGCGTATCCCCGCCAACATAAGCGTGGAAAGCGGATAGTAAATCATCGGCTTGTCATAAACCGGCATAATCTGCTTGGAAATAGCCTTTGATAAGGGGTAAAGGCGGGTGGCACTACCACCGGCAAGAATAATTCCTTTCATATTTCAGTTCTTTTTTCGGTTGATACAAATATAGAATAAAATAAGAAGGAGGACCAAGCCCCACGGCTCTCAATTTGCTATTCAGGTCGCAAAGATAATGCAAAGCAAATGCAGTACAAAATAATTTAATTTATTTTTAGGAGCTTTCTCAACCTGCCAACTCTATTACTTCAAGATCCTTGAACACTCCATTGTCAATAATGAAACGTACCATTGTGCGCACCTTATGGAATCCGGACATGCCTGCGGCACCCGGATTGATGTGCAGCATATCCAGTGTTTTGTCATACTTCACCTTCAATATATGAGAATGTCCGCTAATGAAAAGTTTGGGCGGACGCACCAGAATGCTTCCCCGTATGGAAGGATCGTAATTGCCCGGATAGCCACCAATATGTTTTATCAGCACTTCGGCACCGTCAATAGTAAAACGATTGATTTGCGGATAGACCTGACGAATGTCTTGCCCGTCAATGTTGCCATACACGGCACGGAAAGGACGGAATGCCGCCAACTTCTGCGCCACTTCCAGCGAACCGATGTCACCGGCATGCCAGATTTCATCACACGTTTCAAAATATTGCAGATACTTTTCATCCCAATATCCGTGTGTATCAGATAATAAACCAACTTTTGTCATCTTTCTTTTGTTTATCTGTGCAAAGGTAACTATATTTGGGCAAATCTTGATGAGTATGGAAAACCAATATCAATATTTTAAACGGGACATTAGTTGGCTATCATTCAATTACCGCGTTCTGTTGGAAGCGGAAGATGATACCCTGCCTCTGTATGAACGCATTAACTTTATATCCATTTATTCTTCCAACCTGGAAGAGTTCTACAAGATACGTGTTGCCGACCATAAAGCAATAGCTACCGGCGCCGCACAAAGTGACGAGGAAACCGTACAGTCTACCATCGAACTGGTGGATGCGATAAACCTTGAAGTAAACCGCCAAATGGAGGACCGTATCCGTATCTACGAGCAAAAGATACTTCCTGCCCTGAAGAAAAATCATATCATTTTCTATCAGAGCCGAAATGTGGAACCCTTCCATCACGACTTCGTGCGACGTTTCTTCCGGGAAGAAATTTTCCCGTTCCTGCAACCTGTGCCTGTGTCCAAGGACAAGGTCATTTCGTTTCTGCGCGATAACCGTCTGTATCTTGCCGTCCGTCTTCAACAGAAAGGATTGCCGCCCGGTGCTCCGGGACGTACGCAATATTTCGTAATGAAACAGCCGTACAGCAAAGTACCACGTTTCATAGAGTTACCTAAAGTAGGAAACAACTATTATCTGATGTTCATAGAGGATATCATCAAGGCTAATCTGGATGTTATCTTCCCGGGCTATGATGTAGAAAGCAGTTATTGCATCAAGATTTCGCGCGATGCGGATATACTGATAGACGATGCCGCCAACACTTCCGAAATCATCGAACAGGTAAAGACAAAAGTAAAGAAACGCAAGATAGGAGATGTGTGCCGCTTTGTGTACGACCGTGCCATGCCGCAGGATTTTCTTGATTTCCTGGTAGACGCTTTCCATATCGACCGCCGGGAGTTGGTTCCGGGAGACAAGCATCTCAACCTGGAAGACTTGCGCCATTTGCCTAATCCCAACCCCAATATACACCCTATACGGAAGCCGCAACCGATGAAGATAAACTGTCTGGATGAACGGGAATCCATATTCCGCTATGTGGAGAAAAAGGATTTGCTATTACATTATCCTTACCATTCATTCGAACATTTCATCCACTTCCTGTACGAAGCCGTACACGAACCTACCGTGCGTGAAATCATGGTAACACAATACCGGGTTGCCGAGAACTCCGCTGTAATCAATACTCTGATAGCTGCCGCACAGAATGGCAAAAAGGTTACTGTTTTTGTGGAACTGAAAGCCCGCTTCGACGAAGAAAACAACCTTGCCACTGCTGAAATGATGAAAGCTTCGGGCATTAATATCATATATAGTATTCCTAAATTAAAGGTACATGCCAAGGTCGCCCTCGTCCTTCGGCGCAACGCGGAAGGGAAAAAACTAACCAGTTATGCCTATATCAGCACCGGTAACTTCAATGAAAAGACTGCCACACTCTACGCAGACAGTGGTCTATTTACCTGTAACCGAATCATCGTGAACGATCTGTACAACTTGTTCCGTACCCTTCAAGGTAAAGAGAATCTGAAGTTCCATCGCTTACTGGTAGCACGTTTTAACCTGATACCGGAACTGAACCGTCTGATTGATCATGAAATGGAACTGGCGAAAAAAGGAAAAGTCGGTCGCATCATACTAAAGATGAATGCACTGCAAGATCCTACCATGATAAACCGTCTGTATGAAGCCTCACAAGCCGGTGTGGAAATAGACCTGATTGTCCGTGGCATCTGCTGCCTGATACCGGGGCAAACATACAGTCGTAACATTCGTGTCACACGTATTGTGGATACATTTCTGGAACACGCGCGTATATGGTATTTCGGTAATGGAGGAAATCCGAAACTATTCCTCGGCTCACCGGACTGGATGCGGCGTAATCTGTACCGTCGCATCGAGGCCGTCACCCCCATACTGGACCCGGATGCAAAACAGGAATTGATAGATATGCTTTCTATCCAGCTCTCAGATAAGCGTAAAGCCTGTTTTGTAGATGAGAATCTGCGTAACTGTTGGAAATCAGCTCATCCGCAAAAGGAAAAAGTACGTTCACAATATACTTTTTATGAATACCTGAAGGAGAAAACCGAATAGTTTTGTAACATCTATGTAATATGTATGACATTTCTCTGCAACACGATTTACGTTCCTTTGCAGCCAGAAATAAAATACATTATTATGGAAACTATTTATCTATGCATTGTCATCTTCCTGTTCGTCCTTGCGGTGTTCGACCTCATTGTGGGCGTCAGTAATGATGCAGTCAATTTCTTAAACTCGGCTGTCGGAGCAAAGGCAGCATCTTTCAAAACCATGCTTTTTATAGCCGGGGTTGGTGTATTCATCGGAGCGGCGATGTCCAATGGTATGATGGACATTGCCCGACATGGCATCTATCAGCCGCAACATTTCTACTTTGCCGAGATCATGTGCATCCTGCTGGCAGTCATGTTAACCGACGTTGTTTTGCTGGACGTTTTCAATACTATGGGAATGCCGACCTCCACCACAGTCTCGATGGTGTTTGAATTACTGGGTGGTACCTTTGCCTTGGCTCTGATTAAAGCGCACAGTAATGATGCGATCGGTTTGGGTGATCTGATTAATACGGATAAGGCTCTATCTGTCATCATGGGTATTTTCCTATCCGTCGCCATCGCTTTCTTCTTCGGTATGTTGGTGCAGTGGCTGGCACGCGTCATCTTTACTTTCAACTATACCAAAAAGATGAAGTACAGCATCGGGATTTTCGGAGGTATCGCCGCCACCTCTATCATTTATTTCATGCTCATCAAAGGATTAAAAGACAGTTCATTCATGACAGCTGATAATAAGCATTGGATACAGGACAACACTGTAATGCTCATCAGCTGTTTTTTTGTATTCTTCACCATACTGATGCAAGTACTGCACTGGCTGAAGGTGAATGTCTTCAAGATTGTAGTACTAATGGGTACTTTCGCCCTGGCTCTTGCTTTTGCCGGCAATGACCTGGTTAACTTTATCGGTGTACCTCTTGCCGGATATTCGTCTTTTATAGATTATACAACCAATGGAGCCGGCACAGGTCCGGATGGCTTCCTGATGACTTCATTGCTGGGACCTGCCAAAACGCCTTGGTACTTCCTTTTCGGTGCAGGTGCTATCATGGTTTATGCCCTTTGCACTTCTAAAAAAGCGCACAATGTGATCAAAACGTCCGTTGACCTTTCCCGCCAGGATGAAGGTGAAGAGAACTTCGGTAGTACTCCTATCGCCCGTACCTTGGTACGATTCAGTCTTACATTATCCAATGGAATTTCCAAAATAATGCCCGAAGGCAGTAAACGGTGGCTCGATACCCGCTTTCGCAAAGACGAGGCCATCATTGCAGACGGCGGTGCATTCGACCTGGTTCGCGCTTCGGTAAATCTGGTACTGGCAGGCTTGCTCATCGCATTGGGCACTTCATTGAAGCTTCCCCTCTCCACCACCTATGTAACTTTCATGGTTGCTATGGGTACTTCACTTGCCGACCGTGCTTGGGGACGCGATACCGCAGTATTCCGTATAACAGGCGTACTGAGCGTTATTGGTGGCTGGTTCATTACAGCCGGTGCCGCATTCACCATCTGCTTCTTCGTAGCGCTGGTTATTCACTTCGGAGGTACGGTTGCCATCATCGCGCTGATTGGCTTGGCAATATTCTCACTGATTCGTAGCCAGGTGATGTACAAGAAACGCAAAGCTAAAGAAAAAGGGAATGAAACCATCAAACAACTGATGCAGAGTAGTAACAATGCAGAAATTCTGGAACTGCTGCGTAAACATACCCGTGAAGAGTTAGTGAAGGTACTGGCATTTACCGAAGAAAACTTAGAACGTACTGTAACGGCATTCCTGCACGAAAACCTTCGCGGATTACGTCGTTCCATGGGTTCAGTAAAATTTGAAAAGCAACTCATTAAACAGATGAAACGTACCGGGACCCTCGCCATGTGTCGCCTGGACAACAATACGGTATTGGAAAAAGGTCTTTACTACTATCAAGGTAATGATTTCGCCAGCGAACTGGTATACAGCATCGGACGTCTCTGTGAACCTTGTCTCGAACATATTGACAACAACTTCAAGCCATTGGATACCATTCAGAAAGGTGAATTCTCTGACGTAACGGAAGATATTATCTACTTGCTACAAGTTTGCCGCCACAAGATGGAAAACAACGATTATGAAAGCTTTGAGAATGAACTCCGAAAAGCGAATGATCTGAACGGACAATTATCGCACCTGAAGCGTGAAGAGTTACAACGCATTCAAAGTCAATCCGGTAGCATCAAGGTCAGCATGGTTTATCTGACAATGATACAGGAAGCCCAGAACGTTGTTACTTATACAGTCAACCTGATGAAAGTCAGTCGCAAGTTCCAACTGACGGAATAAAAACAGATTGTCTGTTCAATACGGACAGACCATCTGTTAAATGCGAAGAGACCATCTACTCACTTGAATAGATGGTCTCTTTTGTATTACACGAAATAGGTTCATTTTCCTAACTGGAGAAATATATTTTCCCAACTAAGGGAAAAATCGACAATTAGTCTCTGCGTCCCATAAATATCATAATGTAGTAAATCAACGTTGCCAATGAACCCAATGCAGCTACCACATAGGTATAAGCAGCAGAGCGAAGTGCATCTTCAGCCTGCTTATGATTGTAAGAGTTTGTAATACCCGAACGGCTCAACCATACCAATGCACGCTTACTTGCATCTATTTCCACCGGCAAAGTGACGAAACTGAACAGCGTGGTCATAGCAAACAAGATAATACCTGCCAGCAATAACTGCGGGAACGTATTCAACAGCAAGATACCACCCAGCAACAACCAGGTCATCCATTGTGAAGCAAACGATACCACCGGCACAAGCTTGCTACGCATAGTCAGCGGAGCATAAGCCCGTGCGTGCTGCACTGCATGACCACACTCATGAGCGGCAACGGCAGCAGCCATGATACTGTTACTTTCATATACACCTTCACTCAGGTTTACTGTCTTATTGGCAGGGTTATAGTGGTCTGTCAGTTGTCCCGGCGTATGTGTCACCTGAACATCATAAATTCCATTGTCATGTAGCATCTGAAGGGCAACATCGCGGCCCGTCATTCCATTACCGGTAGGGATCTTGGAGTACTTCTTGAACTTGTTCTGCAAGTTCATTTGCACCAGCCAGCTGACTACAGCTATACCAATAAAGATAATCCATTGTATTCCTATCATTCCTTCCATAATCTTTTTCTGTTTTTAGTAATTAAAAATGTGTCGTTTGTTATATATAATACAAATTGTTTGCCAAAAATAAAGGGAAACCGTGAGCTTTACTACAGTTTCCCTTATATTTTAGGAAGAATTAGCGAAAACCGACTATTGCCCAACAAGTTGTAACTCTATCACGTAATCCATATCTGCGGGAACTTCCGGTAATTGCAATACCACTCCCTGTCCGGTACGGGCAATTCGTACCGGGGATTGATCTTTAAACAGAAAGCCCCTCTTCACCATTTTTCCATCCAATGGAAGATAAAGTGCATTATCCTTCAAGTTCAGGATGTGAACAAAAAGTCGGTTTCCCTTTTGTGTTGTCACTCCCCAATCATGTGGAGGAATAATACCGCCACGAGTGCCATAAATCGTTTCGCCATACACTTTCATCCACTCTCCCACTTCTTTCAGCCTCCGAACTGCCACTTCCGGCAGACATCCGTCCGGTTGAGGGCCGATATTCATCAGTAGATTTGCATCCTTTCCGGCAGCCTTCACCAGATAATGTATCAATGTTTTCGTTGACTTATAATCTTGATCGGTAATCTTATATCCCCACATCCCGTTCATGGTTTCACAAGTTTCCAGAGGCAGGTGACTGACATCTTGCCCAGATAGTCCGGCACTGTTTTCCCCCGGCAGATCACGCTCGAAGATTTGTATATCTTCCCCTGGAAAAGGTACCTGATGATGGTTGTTCCCTACCAGACAAGCAGGTTGCAGGCGATGTATTAGTGCATATTGTTCCGGTAGCTGCCAATCAAAATCCGGATTAGCATCCTGGTCCCACCAGCCATCGAACCAGATAGCACCTATCGGACCGTAGTTCGTCAACAACTCCGTCAACTGGTTATTCATAAAAGTATAATAGCTTTTCCAATCTCCCTTCGGATTAGGTCTTCCGGTTCCACGCCCTGTACGTCCCCAAGGTGCATCTTCACGATACCAGTCGATATGGGAGTAATAGAAATGAAGCCGAATACCTTGTTTATGACATTCGTCTGCCAATTCTTTTACTACATCGCGCTTGAAAGGGGTTGCATCTACAATATTATAATCAGAATACTTGGTATGAAACATAGAGAACCCTTCATGGTGACGACTCGTAAAGCAGATATATTTGGCTCCCGCTGCCTTAATGGCACTTACCCATTCAGCCGCACTAAACTTGGAAGGATAGAAACCTCCGGCAAGTTTGGCATATTCTTTATAGTTCAAATCTTTATTGGTCATCGTCCACTCACCGGTAGCCAACATACAGTATAGTCCCCAGTGCAGAAATATTCCAAACTTATTGTCTTGAAACTCCTGACGGGCTTTCAGATTCTCGGCAGACGGTTGATAAGTCTGCGCTTTTGCAGGCAAAAAGGATGCTGCAAACAAAAGGGATAAAAGAAGGTGTGTTTTCATCATAAGTATGCGGATGGGTTAATAAAAAATGAGATTACATCAGCATGTATACTGATGTAATCTCATTATAATATAATTAGGCTTACTCTTCTGTATAACGTTCAATCGTCTGTCCACGATCAGGACCTACGGAAACAATCTTGATGGGCACACCAAGTTGTTCTTCCAGAAACGTCAGGTAAGCATTGAATTCTTCTGGGAATTCATCTTCGCTCTGCATTCTCGTCATGTCAGTTTCCCAACCGGGCAACTCAACATAAACCGGCTCAAGACCTTCGCTGATGTCATACGGGAAATAATCGATTTCTTCACCGTTTACTTTATAAGCTACACAGGCTTTGATTGTTTCAAATGAATCGAGTACATCGCTCTTCATCATGATCAATTTGGTAACACCGTCTACCATAATGGCATACTTCAACGCCACCAAGTCAATCCAACCGCAACGACGCTTACGACCTGTTACCGAACCGAACTCATGTCCCAGTGTACAAATCTGATCGCCTGTCTTATCAAACAGTTCCGTCGGGAACGGACCTGCACCTACACGTGTACAGTATGCTTTGAAGATACCATAGACTTCACCAATCTTATTAGGAGCCACACCCAAACCGGTACATGCACCTGCACAAATAGTATTGGAAGAAGTAACGAACGGATATGAACCGAAGTCGATATCCAACATCGTACCTTGAGCACCTTCACAAAGTACTGACTTATTATCGTTCAGCAGGTTATTGATCTCATGTTCGCTATCTACCAACGGGAATTGCTTCAGGTACTCAATACCTTCCATCCAGGCCTTTTCAATTTCTGCCAGGTCATATTCATAGTTCAAACCTTTCAGAATTTGCTCATGACGAGCTTTGGCTTCAGCATATTTCTGTTCGAAGTTATGCAGGATATCACCTACACGCACACCGTTACGACTAATCTTATCGGTATAAGTAGGGCCGATACCTTTACCCGTCGTGCCTACTTTAGCATCACCTTTCGCAGCTTCGTAAGCAGCGTCCAATATGCGGTGGGTCGGCAAGATAAGATGCGCCTTCTTAGAGATATGCAAGCGCGCTTTCAGGTTATGACCGGATGCTTCCAATGCTTCAGCCTCTGCTTTGAAAAGAGCCGGATCAAGCACTACGCCATTACCAATGATATTCACCTTGTCACCTTGGAAAATTCCCGAGGGAATAGAACGGAGCACATACTTCTGCCCTTCGAACTCGAGTGTATGTCCGGCATTCGGTCCGCCTTGGAAGCGAGCCACGACATCGTATCTCGGAGTTAATACGTCAACGACTTTGCCTTTGCCTTCGTCGCCCCATTGTAATCCTAATAGAACATCTACTTTCATTTTTCTTTCTTATGGTTATTACTTTTCTTCTTACGTTTGTTAGCGCGATCGCACTTACTGCACAATCCATACAGATAAAGTGAATAATGCGACAGACTGAACCGACTCAATTTAGTATTCCCAATCGCCTGCTGTAACTCTTCGTTCTGAAACTCAGTCACCTTGCCACACTGCGTGCAGATTTGATGGTGATGCGTATCACGATTATAGCTCTTTTCGTATTGGGAGGAATTTCCGAACTGATGTTTAATAACCAGTCGTGCATTGATGAGAAGGATAATAGTATTGTAAAGAGTCGCACGGCTCACACGGAAATTCTCCTGATCAGCCATCAGCGAATAAAGCGTATCGATGTCAAAATGACCATCAATGGAATAGATAGTATCGAGTATGGCATAGCGTTCGGGAGTCTTGCGATGCCCGTTCGCGTTGAGATATTCAGTGAATATCTGCTTTACCGTATCTTTCACATTCTGACTTTCCATTTTGGCGGCGCAGTTTTTTTACAGCCAACAAAGTTAAGCCTTTTTTGCGGAAAGCAAATGAGAAAGGGGAAAAAAAACAAAAAAAGAGTGATAGAGTAATCACCCTATCACTTTATTCTATTTCTTCTCTTACAAGATTATATAGCAACTGTTCGGCTTCTGATTCGGAATGTTCCATCTCTTCCACCCGACGGCACACTTGGAAAGCATGTTCTTCACTATGCTGCATGAAGCGGCGAATGGCCGCCATAGCTGCATTGCGCACGTGGTAGGAACCGGAAATGAAAGCGCAAACTGCCTGGTCGAGAAATTCGTTCGCAGTACGTTCATTCATATCCCCCTTCTTCATCAGCAAGCGGGCAATGGTGAGAAAACCGCACGTCTGTACATACTCCCGCTCATCGGCAATCCATTGAAAAGACTTCGCAGGAGCATAAGGAAGATGCTGGAACAGATTCATAGAAGTAAGTTCCGCTATTTCAATATTCTGAATATTTTCCACCCAGATATCAGCAATCTCCGGAAAGAAGCTGTCTACCGGCTGCAACAACCCTGCCAGAATCTTACATTCACGGATATCCTCTTTCCACAAAGCTTGCGCCAATGAGTGATCTTTTTCATACCCTTCGGCAATTGCCTTGATACGGGGAAGTTCTACACCGAAATTCAATTTATAGACCAGCCCCTTTTCACGCATACTTTGAGACACAGCCCCGTTCATAGAGAGGCGGAGCTGTGTCTTTATTTCTTTCAGTTGTTCATGTAGATCCACAAAACAATGATTTATAGTTAATTATTAATAGAAGGCAGATTAGAATAATCCTTACTGTAACGCAACATTTGTTCCGCATAACCTTCGTCATAAGTCACCTTTACGTCGGTTATCTTACCGGCTGCATCTACCACTGCTTCATATTTCGGATTTACAAATCCCTTGTACGGAGCCAGATTCAGTTTCTTATAACGTTCCAGAACTTCGGCATGCAAAGCCGGATCTACCTTCACTGCATAGCTTTCTACCAAATCATGCGCACTTTGATAGTCGCCTGTTGATTTGATACGTTGGATCTCGGACAGTAATTCACCGAAGAGTTCACGCAGTTTTTCGTAATCGTTCACCACCACATAAGTCTTACCATCTTTCTTCACCAGTTCTACTACTTTATCCGCCGCACCTTTCTCAAACACCCAGCGGGCAATGAGCTGACGATTACGCATGTGGGCTTCTTCCACATTATTACCCGGTTCAATGCGAACCAGCTGTGTCATCAGGCCGTTCATCAGATAAGTATAATATTCTGCTTTGTAAGCATCTGCATTGGGTGTCAGTCCCAATTCTACCAACTTAGGATCAGCTACATAATACAGACCGAATAAGTCCGCGCGCGCTTCCTCGATCGTAGAGCCATAGGCTTTCAAAGCATCCGGATCAACTCCCGGAAGCAACTTTCCGGAACCATGTCCCAGACATTCATGCAAGTCCGTATGGAGTTCGCCTGTCAGATCGGCATATTTATCTATCAACTGCAATTCAGCATCGCTATATACAAATTCTTCATTGAATCCGTTGCCATGGGCCGCCTTATTATATGCATCCGTAATATTACCGATAGTCACAGATTTAGAACCATGATGGCTACGTATCCAGTTGGAATTAGGCAAATTGATACCAATAGCCGTTGCCGGATAAAGGTCACCGGCCAGAATAGCAGCAGTAATCACCTTGGCAGAAACACCTTTCACTTCATCTTTCTTGAATTGCTTATCTACCGGAGAGTGATCTTCAAACCATTGCGCATTGCCACTGATAATCTCAGTACGATGCGTAGCTTCCATATCCTTAAAGTTTACCAATGATTCCCAGCTTGCCTTCATACCCAACGGATCACCATAGCTTTCAGTAAATCCATTCACAAAGTCCACAAGGGAATTCAAATCTTTCACCCAAAGGATAGCATATTCATCAAAAGTCTTCAGATCACCGGTCTCATAAAACTTTATCAATTCGGCAATCACAGCCTTCTGTTCCGGATTTTCAGCTACGTCTTCCGCTTTCTTCAGCCAGTATACAATCTTATCGATAGCCTGTCCATACAGACCACCCACTTTCCAAATCTTTTCCTGAATCTTGCCGTTCTCTTTCACCAGACGACTGTTCAGACCGTAAGAAACAGGCGTTTCATCTTTCGGATCTTTCATTGCATTATAGAAGTCTTCAGCTTCTTTCTGCGTCACACCGTCATAATAGTTGCAAGCAGAAGTCAGCACTAAGTCCTCTCCTGCTGCCTGGTTCACGCGTTTCGGCATCACAGCCGGATCAAAAATAACCGGAAATAACTCATCGCATAATTGCTCCGCGGTTTGTCCTTCAGCCAGCGGCAATGTAGAAGTATCTACGCTCAGCACAGCCTCTTTAAAAAATTCGGGAGCAAAACCCGGAACGAACTTCTCAGAACCATAATGGTGATGAATGCCATTAGAGAACCACACACGTTTAAGGTACACTTCCATCGCCTTAAAATCAGGCGTATTTTTGTCACCTTTATATCTTGTATAAACAGCTTCCAACGTTCTCCGAATGCGCAGGTTATATTTTCCATTCTGATCGAAGAGAATGTCACGGCCCTGCAAAGCAGCTTCCGTAAGGTAATACACCAGCTCTTTCTGTTGGAGCGACAAGTTCTCGAAACCGGGAACCCGGTAACGTAATATCTGTAAGTCTGCAAATTGTTCCACTGTATAATCAAATTTATCTGCCTCGGCAGTTGTTGTCTTTGAGCCGCTACAAGCTGTCAGCAATGCAAAAGCGGCACATGCCATTAGTTGTTTCTTCATGTGTCGGGAGATATGTGAGTTGGTATTTAGAAAAGACGAAAAGGAAGTATTCCGAAACAAACGCTCCGGAATATTCCCTTTTTATACATTGTTCTAAGCAGAATTACTGCTTTTTATCTGCGTGTTTTTTACGATATCCGTTAGGAGTTTCACCTACATTTTTGTAAAATGCAGCGTAAAAAGACTGACGGTTGGCAAAACCTACCATCGTGCTGATTTCTTCTACATTCTTGTCGGCATATCTCTTGTCCGTCAATAAATGCTTAGCATCTTTTACTCTGTACTCATTCAATAGGCATGAATAGTTCATACCAAAACGAGAATTTACTACAGCGGACAGATAGCGAGTGTTGGTTTTCAACTCTTTCGCCAAGTCTTTAGCCGAGTAGTCGGGATCTTTGTACTTCTTCTGCACAACTACGATATTCAATATCTTGTCATACAACTCATCTGCCAATTCCGGACGAATCAACGAGCGGTAAGCAGCATTCTTCTCTTTTTTCTCTCTCAGGTTATAGGGGCGCTTCTTAGTAGCCGCTTCCTGATTCTTGTTTTCTAAATCACTCATTTGAATTAACTGGTTAGGGTTTGTTAAAAAATGAAAGCCCGAAGGATTTTCCTTTAGACTTTACAAAAGTCTGACATTTTTTTCTAATACGCAACTTTTCTCGTACATATTTTTGACCTATAAACAACGAAAAAGGTTGAAAAGTAGTATTTAAGCCGATTTAATAAGAAACTTTAACTTTTGCAAAAGAGGTTATGATATAAAATGAATACGTTTACCAGCTTGTTTTATATACAATAATTAATGTACCTTTGCAGAATAAAACTTTATCAACGAAAATGATACAGACGCTTAAACGATATTTTGGTTATGATAGTTTCCGTCCCTTACAGGAAGAGATTATCCGCACATTACTGGCCGGAAAAGATTCCTTGGTATTGATGCCTACCGGAGGTGGAAAGTCCATTTGTTACCAGCTTCCGGCCCTGTTGTGCGAAGGAACTGCCGTAGTAGTTTCCCCTTTAATTTCCCTGATGAAAGATCAGGTGGAATCACTTTGTGCCAACGGTGTAGCCGCAGGCGCACTGAACAGCAGTAACGATGAGACGGAAAATGCCGCCCTACGCCGTTCTTGCATGGAAGGAAAGCTGAAATTACTCTACATTTCGCCTGAGAAATTAATAGCAGAAGCCAACTATCTTTTAAGAGATATGCACATCTCATTATTTGCCATCGATGAAGCACATTGCATTTCACAATGGGGACATGATTTTCGTCCGGAATATGCACAAATGGGATTCATACACGAGATGTTTCCGAATATTCCAGTCATAGCTCTTACAGCTACGGCAGATAAAATTACACGTGAAGATATTGTACGGCAGTTACACCTCAACCAGCCGAAGGTTTTCATCTCTTCTTTCGACCGTCCCAACCTGAGCCTTACCGTAAAACGAGGATACCAACAGAAAGAAAAAAGTAAAGCCATACTGGATTTCATTGGTCGCCATCGCGGTGAAAGCGGCATCATCTATTGCATGAGTCGCAACAAAACAGAGACAGTGGCACAGATGCTGCAAAAACAAGGGTTACATGTGGCAGTTTATCATGCCGGATTATCTTCCGCACGGAGGGATGAAGCACAGGATGACTTCATCAACGACCGTGTACAAATAGTTTGTGCCACGATTGCTTTCGGTATGGGGATTGACAAAAGCAATGTGCGTTGGATCATCCATTACAATCTGCCTAAAAGTATAGAGAGTTTTTACCAGGAGATTGGGCGTGCCGGACGAGATGGGTTGCCAAGTGATACTCTCTTATTTTATTCTCTGGCCGACCTCATTCTATTAACCAAGTTTGCGACGGAAAGCGGTCAACAAGGTATCAACCTGGAGAAATTACAACGTATGCAACAATATGCTGAAGCTGATGTTTGCCGGCGTCGCATCCTGTTGAGTTATTTCGGAGAAGCCACTACAGAGGATTGCGGGAACTGTGATGTCTGCAAAAATCCACCCCAACGTTTTGACGGCACTGTGATTGTACAAAAAGCTCTAAGTGCTATCGTCCGTACGGAACAGCAGATCGGCACGAGTATTCTTGTAGATATCTTACGCGGAAATAATACTCCGGATGTATCGGAGAAAGGCTACCAGCAACTGAAAACTTTCGGTGCCGGACGTGAAGTTCCCGCCCGTGACTGGCAGGACTACTTGTTGCAAATGCTACAACTGGGTTATTTTGAAATAGCATATAACGAGAACAATCATCTGAAAATAACAAGCAGCGGTAATGATGTTCTCTTCGGGCGGGCGCAAGCACGCTTAGCAGTAATCCGACGTGAAGAGTTCGCACCCGCCAAAGGACGAAAGAAAAAATCAACCATTCCGGTCAGAGAGCTACCATTGGGATTACCGAACACGGAAAGTGAAGAACTTTTCAAAGCCCTGCGTGCGTTACGGAAAAGGCTCGCAGATCAAGAAGCACTACCGGCTTATATTGTACTGTCCGACAAGGTATTGCATTTACTCAGCACCGCCCGCCCTACTACAATGGAAGCATTCGGCAATATCAGCGGAATCGGTGAATATAAAAAGAAGAAATACGGGAAGGATTTTGTCGAGTTAATTAAGAAATACGTTTAATAACCCATTAGCGGGATTTCTTATGGCATAAATAATAATTCATTTTTCATCCGCAGATAACACGCATTACACGTTTTTTTATTTATCAAGATCATAGTACCGCCTTTTAAAGCTGCGTCATCTGTATTATCTGCGGATGAAAAATAATATACTAAAGATGTTAAACCACTTATCACTTGCATTGCTGTAGCAATCCCCTGAGATCCGCCTGCGGCACTCCAAGAGACATTGCTTTCTCAAAATCCTGCTTTGCCAATTTTTTCTTCTTCTGGGACAGGTAGATCTGTCCGCGCATCAGATAGGCTTCCGTCTGCGAAGGATTCAGTTTTAGAGCTTCTTCCAGATCAATCATTGCCAGATCGACATGCTGCATGTCCTGTTCTATCCCCGCACGTGCTACGTATAAGGCTGCATCCTGCGGATCTTCTACCAACATCTTATTCAATATCTCCAAGGCCTTCTGTAAGTTTCCATCTTTTTGCTCCAGAGTGGCGAGTCCTAAACGGGCATTATAATTCTGAGGATCGAGCTTCAGTAATCGCTCATAATCTGCCCGGGCAAACTTGAGATCGCGCTGAGTCACATAAATATAGGCACGCATCAGGAGTGCTTCCCGGTTATCCTTTTCCAGATCCAGCACTAAAGAATAGTCTACACGTGCCTGCTCATTCCGTCCCATTTCAAGATTCAGTGCGGCACGATTCAAGAGAATGGGAACAGCCCGTGGAGCAATGTTCAAGGCATACGTGTAGGATTCTAAAGCCTGATCATAATCCCGTTGCCGACGTTGTATAGTACCGAGATTAGAAAACAATAAGGCATTATGCGGATTAGCAGGTTCCAGTTTCAAAGCCTGGCGGATATAATTTTCCGCCTGTGCCAGACTATCCTGTTCCGTACAAGCAATGGCACGGTCCGAAAGTTCCTGGTAAGTTTGGGCACACACAGGAGATATACCTATTATATATATAAGGAAAGAAAGAATAGCCTTCTTCATATTTCTATATTATTTAAAGATTATGTCAAAGTAGGGAACCGTTAGTTTCATTGCTTGAAACCAAGAGTTTCATTAGACGAAACTAACGGTTCCCTAATACGCAACGAAACGTTTAATAAGGCTAACTAATCCAGCGGATAAGTCTCGAATGCAAACAGCTCTGTCGACAGATAACGCTCTCCCGTATCAGGCAGAAGAACTACAATCTTCTTATCCGCAAAATCCGGACGTTGTGCCAGCAAGCGCGCTGCATATACAGCCGCACCGGAAGATATGCCCGCCAGTAATCCTTCGGTAGACGCCAACTCGCGTCCGCCACGAATTGCTTCATCATCGGGCACAGGAAGCACTTCATCTACAACAGAGGCATCATAAATAGCAGGAACAAAATTGGCTCCGATTCCCTGAATACGATGCGACCCTGCCACTCCGCCTTCCAGAACAGGAGAAGATTCCGGTTCTACAGCAACAATATACACATCCGGATTATGTTTTTTCAAGGCACGTGCCACTCCGCAGATGGTTCCGCCTGTTCCCACTCCGGCAACAAAGACATCCACTTTTCCGTCTGTATCCGTCCAGATTTCTTCACCTGTAGTAAGCGTATGAATCTGTGCGTTAGAAGGATTTTCAAATTGTTGAAGGATGATTGAACCGGGAATAGACGCCCTCAACTCCTGCGCCTTTGCAATGGAGCCTGCCATACCGGTCAATCCATCTGTCAGTACAATTTCAGCACCCAGCGCTTTCAGCAGATTACGACGCTCTATACTCATGGTTTCGGGCATCGTGAGCATCAGGTGATATCCTTTGATTGTAGCAACCATCGCCAGTCCCACACCGGTATTTCCACTGGTAGGCTCTATAATCGTCGCACCGGGCTTCAGTGCTCCGCGCGCTTCTGCATCTTCAATCATGGCAAGCGCCACACGATCCTTTACACTCCCAGCCGGATTGAATGCTTCCAACTTTGCGATAATATTCTGTTTCAGTCCATATTTACGACTGTATTCCACTAATTCCATAAGCGGAGTACGACCGATAAGTTCCGTCAGGTTCTTTGCTATTTTTGCCATAACAATCTAATTATTAAATATCCTCACTTGCAGGTATCTTCGTACAAAGATAATGCAAACCGAAAGCAGAATAAAATGAACTCATTCATTTTTTATGCAGAGGCGCAGCTTATCTTCGTTTCTAAGCAAAGATAGATAAAAAACTATTTCACCGTTCAAGTGTTACATTTCTATCACGTAAATTTGCATAATAAAATTTATATAACTCTTATACCTTACTAAATATATGTCACACGAACATTCACATCAGCATAGCCATACCATCAACGCAAAGTCGCTAAACAAGGCATTTATTATAGGCATTGTTCTCAATTTAGCCTTTGTCGTCATAGAGTTCGCAGCCGGTTTCTGGTTCAACTCCCTCGCGCTGCTTTCCGATGCAGGACACAATCTAAGCGATGTAGTTAGTCTCGTGCTGGCATTGCTGGCTTTCCGCCTGGCCAAAATCAAAGCCAATGAACACTATACGTATGGTTATAAAAAAAGTACGATCCTGGTATCCCTGCTCAATGCAGTCATTTTGCTGGTAGCCGTAGGCGCCATTGTCATCGAAAGTATTCATAAGCTAAGTAATCCGGCAGTTGTTCCCGGTGGAGCCATTGCTTGGGTAGCGGGTGTGGGTGTACTGATCAATGCATTCACGGCTTTCCTCTTTATGAAAGATAAGGAAAAAGACCTGAACGTAAAAGGAGCTTATCTGCATATGGCGGCAGATGCTTTGGTATCAGTGGGAGTATTAGTGGCAGGTATCGTTATCAGCCGGACCGGCTGGTATATTATCGACCCGATTATCGGTCTGATTGTGGCTGTTGTCATTCTCATCTCTACGTGGGATTTACTGCATGACAGTCTTCGGCTGACGCTGGATGGCGTACCCGCAAGTATAGATAGTCAGAAAGTAGTAGAAGCCATCCGTGTCCTTCCCGGCGTTGACGACGTTCACCATATACATATATGGGCCATCAGCACCACAGAGAATGCACTGACAGCCCATATTGTTTTAAAGCAACCGGAAGGTATGCAAGAGGTGAAACACCTCATCCGTCACCGGCTTGAAGATTTCGGCATCGGCCATGCCACCCTGGAGTTTGAAGTTCCGGGTGAACATTATGAAGCCGTATTTGCCGAAGATTAGCTACGTTTGATATAATCTACCACCCATGCTCCTACTTCTTTGGTACCATACTTCGCACCACCTTCTACCTGAATTTCCGGTGTACGGACGTTAGCATCCAGAGAAGCGTCTACGGCTTTGCGAATCAACGCGCCTTCTTCCAGCAAATTGAAATATTCGAATAACATGGCAGCCGAAAGGATTTGCGCCAACGGATTAGCGATGTTCAAACCTTTAGCCTGTGGCCATGAACCGTGGATCGGTTCGAATACAGGAGTGCTTTCGCCTGTAGAAGCCGAAGGAAGCAATCCCATAGAGCCGCTGATTACGGAACCTTCATCCGTAAGGATATCACCAAATGTATTTTCGGTAACCATTACATCAAAGAATTTAGGCTCCTGAATCATCTTCATGGCTGCATTGTCCACGAACATATAGTCCGTAGTCACTTCAGGATATTGCGGTGCCATCTCCTGGGCAATCTGTCTCCACAGGCGTGAAGATGCGAGCACATTGGCTTTATCTACCACCGTGAGGTGCTTATTGCGTTTCATGGCATACTCAAAACCAACTTTCAGAATACGTTCAATCTCCGGACGAGTGTACATATTGGTATCATACGCTTTGTCGTTGTCCTGATACTTCTCACCGAAATACATACCGCCGGTCAGTTCGCGGATACAAAGAAAATCTGCGCCATCCACCAGTTCTGCACGAAGCGGTGATTTATGGAGCAGACATTTGAAAGTTTGTACCGGACGGATATTGGCAAACAATCCCAGTTTCTTACGCATAGCCAGCAGACCCTGTTCGGGACGTACTTTGGCAGTAGGATCATTGTCAAATTTCGGATCGCCTACAGCCGAGAACAAAACAGCATCCGCGTTTTTACAAACTTCATAAGTAGCTTCGGGGAACGGATCGCCCACTTTGTCGATAGCATCTGCACCGCAGATGGCATATTCGTAGTTTACTTTATGTCCGAACTTCTCACATACGGCGGTCATTACGTCCACACCTACGGTGGAAATCTCCGGGCCAATGCCGTCACCGGCTAATACTGCAATTTTAAAATCCATTGTTTTCTTTATTTTTTAGGTATTCTTCTATTTTCTTCTGATTCACAAGATTTTTGCGACGATAACGGTCGCCCCACACAAAACCCGCTGTTAGTATAAGGGTATTGATAGCAGAGATGAAATATTCGTCCGCACTCAACTCCCTATCCTTCCAACGCAGAAAGAGATTGAAAGCAAAGAGCAAGACTGCATACAGCGCATAACATACCTTCGGATGATTTTCAAAGAATGATTTCTTTTTCTCAGCGGGGTTCATCATTCTGATTTTTTAAGTTCATAGTCATCTTCAATAATATTCAGCATCTTCATTGTCGCCTTAATCGCTGCCTCCGTCTGGTCGGCATCCAGTCCGCGTGTACGGAACACTGTGCCGTCATAGCTCCAGGTAATCACGGTCTGCACAAAAGCATCGGTACGCCCACCGGGAGGGATGGTTACGGCATAGTTCGTCAGCATGGGGAATTTGCGTCCCAACGTCACCTTATAAATCTTACGCAGAGCACGTACAAAAGCATCATACTGACCGTCACCGCTGGAACTTTCTTCAAATTCCTGTCCGTTGATTTCAATCTTCAGCGTAGCCATCGGCTTCAGACCGTAAGCAAGGTTCACGATGTATGTCTTCAGTTTCACTTTCTCATTCATCACTCCGTGCTTCAGTACATCCGAAACGATATAAGGCAAATCTTCCTGGGTAACCAGCTCTTTCTTGTCACCCAACTCGATAATCCGTTCCGTCACCTTACGCATGGAATCCTCATCCAGCGTCAGTCCCAGGTCTTCCAGATTCTTACGGATGTTCGCCTTACCACTGTTCTTGCCCAGTGCATATTCACGCTTGCGCCCGAAACGCTCGGGTAACAGGTCGTTGCAATAAAGGTTACTCTTATTGTCTCCATCGGCATGTACTCCCGCTACCTGCGTGAACACATTTTCACCTACAATCGGTTTATTGGCGGGTATGGCGATGCCCGAATAAGACTCAACCACCCGGCTGACTTCATTCAGACGCCCTTCGTCAATGTTAGTGATAGCATTGAAATGATCTTTCAGAATAGCCTGCACACTGGACAACGGCGCATTACCGGCACGTTCGCCCAGACCGTTGATCGTGGTATGAAGTCCCTTCGCGCCACTCAGCACGGCGGCCAGCACATTGCTCACTGCCAGGTCGTAGTCATTATGCGGATGGAAATCGAAGTGAGCATACGGATAGCGCTTCACCATCTTCCGCATATATTCGATGACCTGCAACGGATTCAGTACACCCAGTGTATCAGGCAACATATACCGTTTGATATTCGTGTGCATCAGTGCATCCACCATCTGGAAGACATACTCCGGAGAATCTTTCATCCCGTTACTCCAGTCTTCCAGGTAAATATTCACTTCCATATCCTGCTCATTGGCATAATTCACTACGCCAATAATATTCTCGATATGTTCTTCAGGGGTCTTTCTCAACTGACATGTGCAATGCTTCAGCGAACCTTTGCACAGAAGATTAATGACGCGGCAGCCGGTAGCGTGTATCCAGTCTACCGACGTATGCCCGTCTACGAAACCCAACACCTCCACCCGGGGCAACAGATTACGCCGCGCCGCCCAGTCACATATCATCTTGACCGCGTCGAACTCACCGTCCGAAACCCGTGCCGAAGCCACTTCCACCCTGTCTACTTTCAGTTCTTCCAATAGCAGACGGGCTATCATCAGCTTTTCATGGGGGACGAACGACACACCGCTGGTTTGCTCACCGTCGCGGAGCGTGGTGTCCATGATTTCTATTTGGGGCTGTTTATACTTCATTTTCTATTTTCCCAAGCTTCTATTTTATCTTTATTCTCTACCAGGAAATCGATGTCATCCAGGCCATTCATCAGGCAATGTTTCTTGTAAGCATTGATTTCGAAAGTCTCACTTTTGCCTGTTGCCTTGTTGGTGATTGTCTGTTCCGGCAGGTTCACCACTACCTCCGTTTTCGGATCGGCGGCAATGGAATCAAACAATTCTTTCAGGAACGGTTCGCTCACCACTACAGGCAATACGAAATTATTCAGTTCATTATTCTTGTGGATATCTGCAAAGAAACTGCTGACTACCACGCGGAAACCATAATCTGCAATGGCCCATGCCGCATGCTCGCGGCTACTGCCCGAACCGAAGTTCTTCCCGGCCACAAGCACCTGTCCGCTATAGGTCGGATCGTTCAAAACGAAAGAGTCGATTTTGTTTCCTTGCTTGTCATACCGCCAGTCGCGGAACAGATTCTCTCCGAAGCCTTCTTTCGTCGTAGCTTTCAGAAAACGTGCAGGGATGATTTGGTCTGTATCCACATTCTCCAATGGGAGGGGGACACAAGTACTGGTGATGATATTGAATTTCTGTTTCATTGTCCTATTATTTTAATATCGTTTTATTATCTTCCAGCAACGGGAAAACCGGCTGAAAATGGATTTTACCCCCGCTACAGCACATCCTGGAGGGGGTGGTGATGACATGCGCTTCTCATGGGTGGTGACATGCGCTTCTCATGAGGGGTGAGATACGTATGTCATGAGAGGTGAGATACGTATGTCTCTGTGAGTCCGGATACGGATAAACTATTTTTACCTCCGGCAGAAACATCATCCAATCAGTTCTCTCGGGTCCGTAATCACTCCCGTCACCGCCGCTGCAGCCGCTACCAGCGGACTGGCAAGCAACGTGCGTGAACCCGGTCCCTGACGACCTTCAAAGTTACGGTTACTTGTAGAAACCGCATACATTCCGGCAGGCACCTTATCATCATTCATTGCCAGACAAGCCGAACATCCCGGCTGGCGGATAGCAAAACCTGCTTCCTCCAATACTTTATCCAAGCCTTCTTCACGAATCTGTGCATCTACCATCCACGAACCGGGTACCAACCAGGCAACCACATGTTCTGCCTTCTTATGCCCCTTCACTAACGAGGCGAAAGCACGGAAATCTTCAATACGTCCATTCGTACAAGCACCCAAAAACACATAATCTATCTTCTTGCCCAATACTCTCTCACCGGGTTGGAAGCCCATATAATCCATTGATTTCAGGAATGAAGCTTTTGCAGCCTCTCCCATTCCGTCAGTCGTGGGAATATGCTGCGTGATACCCATACCCATACCCGGATTTGTTCCGTATGTAATCATCGGTTCGATATCTGCCGCATCAAAATGCACTTCTTTATCAAACGTAGCATTCTCATCGCTCTTCAGCGTCTTCCAGTATGCCAACGCCTTCTCCCATTCCTCACCTGCCGGAGCATATTCACGGCCTTTGATATATTCGAATGTCACTTCATCCGGTGCCACCATACCACCACGTGCACCCATTTCTATACTCAGGTTACACAGCGTCAGACGTCCTTCCATGGTCAGACTGCGAACTGCTTCTCCGGCATATTCTACAAAATAACCGGTTGCACCGCTCGTTGTCATTTTAGACATCATATAAAGAGCAATATCTTTTGCCGTCACACCTTTACCCAGTTTTCCGTCCACTGTGATGCGCATTGTCTTCGGGCGTGTCTGCAAGATACATTGTGAAGCCATTACCATTTCGACCTCACTTGTACCGATACCAAAAGCCACTGCTCCCATCGCACCGTGGGTTGAAGTATGCGAGTCACCACATACAATCGTCATTCCCGGTAATGTCAAGCCTCTTTCCGGACCTACCACATGGATGATACCATTCTTCTTATGAAGCATGCCGAAATGTGTCAATCCAAAATCTTCCGCATTCTTGGCCAGTGTATCCACCTGTGTTTTCGAAATCGGATCTTCAATCGGCTTGTCCTGGTCGTGGGTCGGTGTGTTATGGTCGGGCATACAAATAATCTTTTCCGGACGGAAACATTGGATACCACGTGCGCGCATTCCCGCAAAAGCCTGCGGACTGGTTACTTCATGGCAATAAAGCCGATCTATATATAACTGTGTGGGACCATCTTCCACTTGCTGAACCACATGGGCATCCCAGATTTTATCAAATAATGTATTCATATCTTTTAGTTGTTAGCTACAAGTTACGAGCTACAAGAGCCCTTCGGTATAGCACATAACTTGTAAACTGTTCTTTTTATTCCTAATATTAATTATTAAAACATACAACCACTACTCGTAGCTCGTAACTACTTGAACTTATTGATACAATCAATATAAGCTTCTACCGATGCGGCAATAATATCCGTATTCGCACCGAAACCATAATAGATATGATTGTCATATTCCACCTGCATGTGTACCTTACCCATATCGTCACTACCTTTGCTGATAGCCTGGATCGTAAATTCCTTCAGTGTCATATGGCGATCAATGATCTTCTTCAAAGCCTTTATCGCCGCATCTACCGGACCGTTTCCACTGGCAGCCGCTTCAAACTTCTCACCGGAGATATTCAGTCCCAGACTGGCAACCGAACGTACACCTACTCCACTGGTCACTTGCAGATATTCCAGTTTCACGCGGTGGTTCTGTGTACGGTCTGCACCGGCAAGCACCAGGATATCATCATCATTAATATCTTTCTTCTTATCCGCCAATTTCAGGAAAGCTTCATATACCTTGTCCAGTTGTTCCTGTTCAAGATCCACGCCTAATACCTGCAAACGATTCTTCAAAGCAGCACGTCCGCTACGGGCAGTCAATACGATAGAATTATCGTCAATACCCACATCGTGCGGGTCGATGATTTCATAAGTCTGCACATTCTTCAACACACCATCCTGATGAATACCCGATGAATGCGCAAAGGCATTGCGACCTACGATAGCCTTGTTAGGCTGCACCGGCATGTTCATCAAACTTGAAACCATGCGGCTTGTCGGATAAATCTTCTGTGTATTGATGTTCGTTTCAATTTCAATATCTTTATGGCATTTGATAATCATAGCCACTTCCTCAAGCGAAGTATTACCTGCGCGTTCACCGATACCATTGATCGTAACCTCTACCTGGCGGGCACCATTCAGTACACCGGCCATCGTATTTGCAGTAGCCATTCCCAGGTCATTATGACAGTGTGTAGAGAGGATTGCTTTTTCAATACCACTCACATGCTCCATCAAATACTTGATCTTCGCTCCATATTCGTCCGGCAGACAGTAACCGGTCGTATCCGGGATGTTCACTACTGTAGCACCCGCTTTAATTACAGCTTCCACCACACGAGCCAGATATTCATTGTCCGTACGACCTGCATCTTCTGCATAGAACTCCACATCATCCACGTAACGGCGGGCATACTTCACGGCAGCTACTGCACGTTCGATGATTTCCTCACGATTGGAATTGAATTTATACTTGATATGCGAATCCGATGTACCGATACCTGTATGAATACGTTTGTGCTTGGCAAACTTCAGAGCATCCGCAGCTACATCTATATCTTTTTGTACCGCACGGGTCAACGCGCAAATAGTAGGCCATGTCACCGCTTTGGATATTTCAATAACAGAGTTGAAATCTCCCGGACTGGAAATCGGGAATCCGGCTTCGATAACATCCACGCCCAGCAGTTCCAATGCCTTTGCTACCTGAATCTTTTCCACTGTGTTCAATTGGCATCCCGGAACCTGCTCGCCATCGCGGAGCGTTGTGTCGAAAATAAATAACTTGTCACTCATTTCTTATAGTTTTTATAAATTATTGCCATTAAAAAAAGCCTTTCACACTTGGAAGTGAGAAAGGCTTTCGAATATCCTAATCGTTACATATATTCACGCACAGCACTCACTTCCACTAAACCTTGCCAGTAGAATAATAATACCACACAGTAGAATATATGTAAAGTTCTGTATCATTTTTATCTTCTTGTTTTTATTATGACGGTGCAAAGGTATAGATAATTTCGTAGCACACAAACAAATTCGTTACTTTTTTCTCTAAAAAAGCATCATTTTATAAGTTTGTTATTAAATAACTCTATAAAGTATAACAAAAAAGGGGTATACAAAGTAGTATACTCCTTTTTATATGATTCTATGTGATAAGAATTACTTCTTATCGCAAGCTTTATCACATTCTTTTTTCTCTTTGCAGCAAGCTTTTGTACTATCACAAGCTGCAGAATCTGCCTTGCAGCAAGCTTGTACTGAATCACATGCCTGTGCTTCTTCTACAACTTCAACTTCAGTAGCTTCTACTTCAGTATTAGCTGCTTTTTTGTTACCACAAGAAGTCACGGCGAAAGAAAATACAACTGCAACAGCTACCAAAAATAACTTTGTCTTCATCTCTAATTTTGCTTTAAACATTAATAATAAATAGTGCGGCGCAAATATAAGCAAAAAATTAGAATTATACAAACACAAAAAGCCTCCATATCATTTCGATATGGAGGCTTTCCTTCAAAAACGGCGACTACCTACTCTCCCACTTGACGCAGTACCATCGGCGTGACCAGGCTTAACTTCTCTGTTCGGAATGGGAAGAGGTGGAACCCTGATGCTATAGTCACCTGAAATAAGTTAGACACGATGTAAAAAGCAAAGTTAGAAAACTGAACGTATATATCCGCCATACAAGGCAAGGACCAAAAGTCAACGGGCAATTAGTAATGCTCGGCTATGATGTTACCACCTGTACACCTGCATCCTATCAACGTTGTAGTCTTCAACGACCCTAAGAAATCTAATCTTGTGGCTGGCTTCGTACTTAGATGCTTTCAGCACTTATCCAATCCCGACTTAGATACCCAGCAATGCACCTGGCGGCACAACTGGTAAACCAGAGGTCAGTCCAACACGGTCCTCTCGTACTAGTGTCAGAGCCACGCAAATTTCATACGCCCACGATAGATAGAGACCGAACTGTCTCACGACGTTCTGAACCCAGCTCGCGTGCCACTTTAATGGGCGAACAGCCCAACCCTTGGGACCTTCTCCAGCCCCAGGATGTGACGAGCCGACATCGAGGTGCCAAACCCCTCCGTCGATATGAGCTCTTGGGAGGGATCAGCCTGTTATCCCCGGAGTACCTTTTATCCTTTGAGCGATGTCCTTTCCATACAGAAACACCGGATCACTATGCTCTAGTTTCCTACCTGATCGACTTGTGAGTCTCCCAGTCAAGCGCCCTTATGCCATTACACTCTGCCGACGGTTACCAATCGTCGTGAGGGCACCTTTAGAAGCCTCCGTTACGTTTTTGGAGGCGACCACCCCAGTCAAACTACCCACCAAACAGTGTCCTCGCAGCGCGAGTTAGAACTCAAATAACCAAAGGGCCGTATTTCAACAGCGGCTCCACAAATACTGGCGTACCTGTTTCAAAGCCTCCGGCCTATCCTACACATCAATTACCCAAATTCAATGTTAAGCTATAGTAAAGGTTCACGGGGTCTTTTCGTCCCATCGCGGGTAATCGGCATCTTCACCGATACTACAATTTCACTGAGCTCACGGTTGAGACAGTGTCCAGATCATTACACCATTCGTGCAGGTCGGAACTTACCCGACAAGGAATTTCGCTACCTTAGGACCGTTATAGTTACGGCCGCCGTTTACTGGGGCTTCAATTCAATGCTTCTCTTGCGATGACATCTCCTCTTAACCTTCCAGCACCGGGCAGGTGTCAGGCTGTATACTTCATCTTTCAATTTGGCACAGCCCTGTGTTTTTGTTAAACAGTTGCCTGGACCGATTCTCTGCGCCCCGCCTCGCAGCGGGGACCCTTTATCCCGAAGTTACAGGGTCAATTTGCCTAGTTCCTTAACCGTGAATCACTCAAGCGCCTTAGTATATTCAACCCGACTACGTGTGTCCGTTTGCGGTACGGGTACCTTAAAGATTAAGTTTAGCGGATTTTCTTGGGAGTATGTTTACATGCGCTATTGGATTGTTCCGAAGAACGCTCCATACTATCAGGTTCGACTCTCGGAGCGGATTTGCCTACCCCGATCAACATCTACACCCTTCAACGGACTATTCCGTCAGTCCGCGGCACTGTCACGCCTCCGTCTCCACGTCACTCCTTAAGGTAGTACAGGAATATTAACCTGTTCTGCCATCGGCCTCACCGTTCGGCTGAGCCTTAGGACCCGACTAACCCTGATCCGATTAGCGTTGATCAGGAAACCTTAGTCTTTCGGCGAGGGGGTTTCTCACCCCCTTTATCGTTACTTATACCTACATTTGCTTTTCCACACGCTCCAGCAAAGCTCACGCTTCACCTTCAACGCGGAGTGGAATGCTCCCCTACCGATGTATAAACATCCCATAGCTTCGGTAAATTGCTTATGCCCGATTATTATCCACGCCAAACTCCTCGACTAGTGAGCTGTTACGCACTCTTTAAATGAATGGCTGCTTCCAAGCCAACATCCTAGCTGTCTTAGCAATCTGACTTCGTTAGATCAACTTAGCAATTATTTCGGGACCTTAGCTGATGGTCCGGATTGTTCTCCTTTAGGACATGGACCTTAGCACCCATGCCCTCACTCCTGATATAGAACTAATACGCATTCGGAGTTTGTCAAGACTTGATAGGCGGCGAAGCCCTCGCATCTTATCAGTCGCTCTACCTCATATTAGTATAAATCAAGGCTGCACCTAAATGCATTTCGGGGAGTACGAGCTATCTCCAAGTTTGATTAGCCTTTCACCCCCACCCTCAGCTCATCCGGAAGCTTTTCAACGCTTATCGGTTCGGTCCTCCAGACAGTGTTACCTGTCCTTCAACCTGGCCAAGGGTAGATCACTTGGTTTCGCGTCTACTCCTTCCGACTATCCGCCCTATTAAGACTCGCTTTCGCTTCGGCTGCAGATCTCAAGATCCTTAACCTTGCCGGAAAAAGTAACTCGTAGGTTCATTATGCAAAAGGCACGCCGTCACAGCTAAAAGCTGCTCCGACCGCTTGTAGGCGCATGGTTTCAGGGACTATTTCACTCTTCTGTTCGAAGTGCTTTTCACCTTTCCTTCACAGTACTGGTTCGCTATCGGTCTCTCGGGAGTATTTAGCCTTACCGGATGGTCCCGGCAGATTCACGCAAGATTCCTCGTGTCCCGCGCTACTCAGGATACCACTAGGGTTAAGTTAGCTTAGTATACCGGGTTATCACCGTCTATGACTGAACTTTCCAGATCATTCTACTCACTAACTGTCGTCCCACGACGTGGTCCTACAACCCCATACATGCCGTAACACATATGGTTTGGGCTGTTCCCCGTTCGCTCGCCACTACTAGGGGAATCATTATTTATTTTCTATTCCTACAGGTACTAAGATGTTTCAGTTCCCTGCGTTCGCCTCCATCATTAGATGGATAATATCTCTTCAAGATATTGGGTTGTCCCATTCGGAAATCCGCGGATCAAAGGTTATTTGCACCTACCCGCGGCTTATCGCAGCTTATCACGTCCTTCATCGCCTCCGAGAGCCAAGGCATCCGCCATGCGCCCTTACTTACTTTTAGTCTTACCTAGCCGTATGGCTCGATATATACTTTCAGCTTGTTATAACTTTACTTTTTTTTGTACATCATGTCAAAGATCGATTACCTAGAAAAGGTAGAGTGGAGAATAACGGATTCGAACCGTTGACCCCCTGCGTGCAAAGCAGGTGCTCTAGCCAGCTGAGCTAATCCCCCCCTTTTAATTACGAATTACTAAATAACAACTACAAGTCCGAACGGAGTAATTTTTATTCATAATTTGTAATTACTTAAAGAGTAGTCCCAGGCAGAGTTGAACTGCCGACCTCTACATTATCAGTGTAGCGCTCTAACCAACTGAGCTATAGGACTGTCAGTCAAACCCTCGCCTTGCGGCTCGGCTTCTTCTTTCTCTTATATTATATAAACAACTACGCGTAGTCCAAGAGGTTCTAATGGAAGTATCACAAAAGAACCAACCTCTAATATTTGTTTCAATCGTTTAATTGAATTTGAGCGCCGCTCCAGAAAGGAGGTGTTCCAGCCGCACCTTCCGGTACGGCTACCTTGTTACGACTTAGCCCCAATTACCAGTTTTACCCTAGGCCGCTCCTTACGGTTACGGACTTCAGGTACCCCCGGCTTTCATGGCTTGACGGGCGGTGTGTACAAGGCCCGGGAACGTATTCACCGCGCCGTGGCTGATGCGCGATTACTAGCGAATCCAGCTTCATGGAGTCGGGTTGCAGACTCCAATCCGAACTGAGAGAGGCTTTTGGGATTAGCATCACATCGCTGTGTAGCTGCCTTCTGTACCCCCCATTGTAACACGTGTGTAGCCCCGGACGTAAGGGCCGTGCTGATTTGACGTCATCCCCACCTTCCTCACATCTTACGACGGCAGTCTCTCTAGAGTCCTCAGCATGACCTGTTAGTAACTAAAGATAAGGGTTGCGCTCGTTATGGCACTTAAGCCGACACCTCACGGCACGAGCTGACGACAACCATGCAGCACCTTCACAACTGCCCGAAGGAAGATCTGTTTCCAAATCCGTCAGTTGCAATTTAAGCCCGGGTAAGGTTCCTCGCGTATCATCGAATTAAACCACATGTTCCTCCGCTTGTGCGGGCCCCCGTCAATTCCTTTGAGTTTCACCGTTGCCGGCGTACTCCCCAGGTGGAATACTTAATGCTTTCGCTTGGCCGCTTGCATTATATCGCAAACAGCGAGTATTCATCGTTTACTGTGTGGACTACCAGGGTATCTAATCCTGTTTGATACCCACACTTTCGAGCATCAGCGTCAGTTACAGTCCAGTAAGCTGCCTTCGCAATCGGAGTTCTTCGTGATATCTAAGCATTTCACCGCTACACCACGAATTCCGCCTACCTCTACTGCACTCAAGAAACCCAGTATCAACTGCAATTTTACGGTTGAGCCGCAAACTTTCACAACTGACTTAAGCTTCCGCCTACGCTCCCTTTAAACCCAATAAATCCGGATAACGCTCGGATCCTCCGTATTACCGCGGCTGCTGGCACGGAGTTAGCCGATCCTTATTCGTATGGTACATACAAAACAGTATACATACTGCACTTTATTCCCATATAAAAGAAGTTTACAACCCATAGGGCAGTCATCCTTCACGCTACTTGGCTGGTTCAGACTCTCGTCCATTGACCAATATTCCTCACTGCTGCCTCCCGTAGGAGTTTGGACCGTGTCTCAGTTCCAATGTGGGGGACCTTCCTCTCAGAACCCCTATCCATCGATGTCTTGGTGGGCCGTTACCCCGCCAACAAACTAATGGAACGCATCCCCATCGGTTATCGAAATTCTTTAATAACAAGAAGATGCCTTCTCGTTATACTATCCGGTATTAATCTTTCTTTCGAAAGGCTATCCCAGAATAACCGGTAGGTTGGATACGTGTTACTCACCCGTGCGCCGGTCGCCATCAGTCTATTGCTAGACCATGCTGCCCCTCGACTTGCATGTGTTAAGCCTGTAGCTAGCGTTCATCCTGAGCCAGGATCAAACTCTTCATTGTAAAAGTATTGTTATTACTAGTAAGAATACTAGTGATTTTGCTCTGTTCAGGACGCTCGGTTTATTAAAAGTCTTCAAATTACCTATATATATAAGTTACTTGACGGTTCTTTTTTTTATACCCAGAATGTACGCTTGGTTATTAATTATTCATTACTAACCATTGTAGCATTCTGCTCTTGTACTACTTGTATTGTTTATGTAAATTCTTCAAAGATCGCTTCTTTTCAAAACTGCTTTTCTTTTCAGAAAGCGGATGCAAAGGTAAGAACTTTTAAGCATATCTTCCAAATAATTTCAGAAGTTTTTTTTCTTTTTTCTTTTTCTCGTCGTCTCTCTTTGCGAAAGGGAGATAAAAGAGGAAAGAGAAAGGAGTTCTTAGCAACACCGGTTTCCTAATCAGCAAGTCAATTATCGATTGCCTTCGTTTGGAAAGCGGGCGCAAAGGTAAGAACTTTATCACATATCTTCCAAATGTTTCCGGAAGTTTTTTTTCTTTTTTCTTTTAAAATGCTGTATTCTTGGTTGGAATTAAGCCCAAAGAAAAGAAAAACGGTGGAGTTCCTACGCCGTTTCTGTCAGAATGTCAATTGCAAGGCTGACCGTCGCTTGGTTAGCGGGTGCAAAAGTAGACGATATATCTATGCAATCCAAATATATCTATCACTTTTTCTATAGTTTTTTGAAACAATTTTGTAACTGACTGATTGATAAGGATGTTGTAGAACATAATTCTGAAAGAAAGGATGAAAGAAGGGGAAGGGGATACATTATTATATATACGTGCGCGAAATGTGCGCGTGAACAGAGGCGGGAAAAAGAAAAAAATAAGAATGTGCAGATGGGGGACAGGTAATATAATAGAAAAATTAGCAATTTGTAGTGGAGATAAATCCATAGCATTAATGAGGATCGTAAACTTACGCTTTTGCTCTTCATCCCCAAAACAAACCTTTTGTATGCGAGAAGGATACCTCTTGGAGCTTTTATTAATAATGAGTTCGCCAATTGCATCAGAAAGTATATTCCTGGGGAAACAGCGTTTCCTGTTTATTACTTTGAACTGCAAGTCTAATTTTATCCTTACAACGAAATAAGACTCTAAGGTTTCTATTTTGAAAAGCCTCTTTAAATAGTTGTAACCACAGTCAAAGATATAGTAGGCACCTATTTCATAAGGAATTTCATTTATAGCTTTGCTATCGTGAATCGAAGCTGTAATTGTATGGAAGAATGCAGCTATTTGAATTTCGACATCATACAGTGTATGTATTTTAATACATCTTTTTCTTACGGAACTTGGCTCACCAAAATACAACTAAACACAAGCCAATGGTTATAGAATCGAAAGCATAAACATTACCACCGAGATTAAAGATAATAGTATTAAAACTTGTTCAAACATAAAACTACAAAAAAAGATTCTGGAGGTAAAGAACACAGAAAAAGCCAAAATGTTGAAAATCGGCAAGTTTGCGGATTACAACATTTTACGAGAGGAGTGTGACAAAATGAAAAACCTTGCGACAGATAGAGCAAATATCAATTCAATTATTTATCTTTGTTAGCTTTTATAAGTTAGCATACAAAAAACAATAACTACAATGAAAGATTTTTTTAAATTTACGCTAGCCACCATCACAGGCATTATTGTGTCAAGCGTTGTGTTGTTTTTCGTCAGCATCCTGATACTGTTTAGTATGCTGTCCTCGTCAGAGTCTGAAACTCAGGTGCGCAAAAACTCTGTGATGATGCTCGACATGAGAGGTATGCTCTCAGAACGGAGCCAGGACAACCCTTTCGACATCTTCCTTAGCGAAGATGAAACTACGTACGGACTAGATGACATTCTTTCGTCTATCCAGAAAGCCAAGGAAAATGAAAACATCAAGGGAATTTACCTGCAAGCTGGTTCAATGGGCATAGGATTTGCCTCTTTGGAAGAAATACGCAAAGCGCTGGCTGACTTCAAGACCAGCGGTAAATTCGTGGTAGCTTACGGTGACCAATACTCACAACGCCTGTATTATCTGGCAAGTGTAGCGGATAAAGTATTGCTGAATCCGCAAGGCGCAATCGGCTGGTACGGTTTGGCTTCTACCCCGACCTTCTACAAAGATTTATTGTCAAAGATTGGCGTTGAAATGCAGGTATTCAAAGTAGGTACTTACAAATCGGCTGTCGAACCATTCATTTCTACAGAAATGAGTCCGGCCAATCGTGAACAGGTAACCGTATTCCTGGATGGTATCTGGGGACAAATGCTGAGTGATATTTCAGAATCAAGAGGCGTAAGCAAAGAAAAACTGAACGAGGCTGCCGACAAAATGCTGATGTTCTATCCCGCCAATGACTGCGTGGAATATGGTCTGGCAGATACTCTGGTATACAAAAATGACGTACGTAACTACTTGAAAACAATGGTGGGAATAGACAAGGATGACAGTATGCCAATATTAAGCTTAAAAGACATGGTGAACGTGAAGAAGAACGTTCCGAAAGATAAGAGCGGAAATATTGTCGCTGTGTACTACGCATATGGAGCCATTGACAGCGGAAGTTCGTATGCAGGCAGTGAAGATGGAATTAATTCTGATAAGGTAATCCGCGACTTACGCAAACTGAAAGATGATAAGGACGTGAAAGCTGTAGTGCTTCGTGTGAACTCTCCGGGCGGTAGCGCTTTCGGTTCGGAACAAATTTGGTACGCTGTCACCGAACTTAAAAAAGAAAAACCAGTGATTGTTTCCATGGGTGACTATGCAGCATCAGGCGGTTACTATATCTCTTGTAATGCGGACAGTATTGTAGCTGATCCGACTACACTGACAGGATCTATCGGTATCTTCGGAATGTTCCCCAACGTGAAAGGATTGACGGATAAGATCGGTCTGTCATTCGATGTAGTAAAGACCAATACATACGCTGACTTCGGAGCAATGGGACGTCCGCTGAATGACGGCGAGAAGGCATTGATGCAGAATATGGTGAATGAGGGCTATGAATTGTTCGTGAAACGTTGTGCAGAAGGCCGGAGCATGACCACGGATGAAATCAAGAAGATTGCCGAAGGGCGTGTATGGACAGGCACCAAAGCCAAAGAACTGGGCTTGGTAGACGAACTGGGTGGACTGGACAAGGCTTTGGAAATAGCTATCGGAAAGGCCGGACTGGATGCCTATACAGTAATGTCTTATCCGGGCAAGAAAAGTTTCTTCGATATGCTGACGGATACGAAACCCGGTGGATATATCCAATCCCGGATACTGAAAGGTAAAGTCGGTGAACTTTACCACCAATTCGACTGGCTGAATAATTTTGAGAACTGCGATAAAATTCAGGCACGTGTTCCGTTCGAGTTGAACATCAATTAAAGAAAGGAGTGAATGGAAGAGCCGCTGGTTAAGATACACTATTGGCTATACCCCATCTCGTGGATTTACGGGATGGGGGTACGCTTAAGAAATAAACTCTTTGATTGGGGATATTACCAGTCAAAGAGTTTTGACGTACCTGTGGTATGTATCGGTAACCTCGCTGTAGGTGGGACAGGCAAGACACCACACACGGAGTATCTTATCAAGCTGTTACAACAAACGGGAACAAGCGTTGCCATGCTGAGCCGCGGATATAAACGAAAAAGCAAGGGGTATATACTTGCTACGGAAGAAACGGATGTAAAGCGCATTGGTGACGAACCCTATCAGATAAAAAACAAATTCCCGGCTATCCGGGTAGCTGTAGATGAGAACCGCTGTCACGGCATTGAACAACTGATGAAATTGGACCACCCCAAAGTAGATGTAGTGTTACTGGATGACGCTTATCAACACCGGTACGTGAAAGCCGGGCTGAACATTCTACTGACAGATTTCCACAGGCTTTTTTCAGACGACACCCTGCTTCCGGCAGGACGATTACGCGAACCTGAAAGTGGCAAAAATAGAGCGCACATCGTGATCGTGACAAAATGCCCGGAAGATATCAAACCTATAGATTTCAATATCATCACGAAAAGACTAAAACTGTATCCGTATCAGCAACTTTATTTTTCCTCGTTCAGATATGGGGCATTAACACCGCTCTTCGGAGAAAAACGTCGAACCCTCGCATCACTGGAAAAAGACGAACAAGTATTACTAGTAACAGGAATCGCTTCGCCTGCGCCGCTGGTGGAAAAGCTAAAAATGCACACACCGCACGTAAACTTATGCCAGTTTGACGACCATCATGATTTCAGCAGCAAGGATTTGCAAGCTATAAAAGAACGCTTCGAACGTCTGGAAGGAAAGAGGAAGCTGATTATCACCACGGAAAAGGATGCGACAAGGTTGCAACACCATCCGGCACTCGCCGAAACGTTAAAGCCGTATTTATACATTTTACCGATTGAGATAGAATTTTTACAAAATCAACAACATATATTTAACCAAAATATTATTGGCTATGTTAGAGCTCATTCAAGAAACAGCAGCTTACCTGCAAGGTAGGATGCACACACAACCTGAGACAGCAATTATCCTCGGAACTGGTTTAGGCAGTCTTGCCACCGAAATCACCGAGAAGTACGAAATAAAATATGAGGAAATTCCGAACTTCCCCGTATCGACGGTAGAAGGCCATAGCGGAAAACTGATATTCGGAAAATTGGGAAACAAGGATATCATGGCAATGCAGGGACGTTTCCATTATTATGAAGGTTACTCAATGAAGGAAGTAACGTTTCCGGTACGTGTAATGCGCGAACTGGGTATCAAAACCCTATTTGTTTCGAATGCCAGCGGTGGTACAAATCCGGATTTTGAAATCGGCGACCTGATGATTATTACAGATCACATCAATTACTTCCCAGAGCACCCGTTGCGTGGCAAGAATATTCCATATGGCCCGCGTTTCCCGGATATGAGTGAAGCGTATGATAAAGAACTAATTCGTAAGGCTAATGCAATTGCAACGGAAAAGGGTATCAAAGTACAGCATGGTGTATATATCGGTACGCAAGGTCCGACATTTGAGACACCGTCCGAATATAAATTATTCCATATCCTTGGTGCCGATGCAGTGGGTATGTCTACAGTGCCTGAAGTGATTGTTGCCAATCATTGCGGTATCAAGGTATTCGGTATTTCGGTAATTACCGACCTTGGTGTGGAAGGTAAGATCGTAGAGGTGACACACGAAGAAGTGCAGAAAGCTGCCGATGCCGCCCAGCCGAAAATGACAGAAATTATGAGAGAATTGATAAACAGAGCATAATCATGAGAACAGAAATATCAAGCCTCGGTGAGTTCGGCCTCATCCGCCGCCTTACCGACGGTATTGAACTGAAGAATGAATCCAGTCGGTACGGTGTAGGCGATGATGCAGCCGTACTCTCCTATCCTACCGAAAAGCAAGTCTTGATTACCACTGACTTGCTAATGGAAGGTGTGCATTTCGATTTAATTTATGTCCCGCTGAAGCACTTAGGCTATAAAGCGGCTGTCGTAAACTTCTCCGATATCTACGCCATGAATGGTACGCCCAAGCAGATCACCGTTTCTCTGGCTCTCTCCAAGCGCTTCTCCGTGGAAGATATGGAAGAATTGTATGCGGGTATCCGTCTGGCGTGCGAGGAATATGATGTGGATATCATAGGAGGCGACACCTCTTCTTCTCTTACGGGACTGGCAATCAGTATCACTTGTATAGGTGAGGCAGACAAAGATAAGGTTGTCTACCGAAATGGCGCGAAAGAAACAGATTTGATTTGCGTAACCGGTGATCTGGGTGCCGCATATATGGGTTTACAATTATTGGAACGCGAAAAAGTGGCTTTGAAAGGTAAGGCTGATATGCAACCAGATTTCTCCGGAAAGGAATATCTGCTGGAACGCCAATTAAAACCGGAAGCTCGCCGCGACATCATCGAGAAACTGGCGGAAGAAGGTATCCAACCCACTTCTATGATGGATATTTCAGATGGTTTATCTTCTGAATTGTTGCATATCTGCACGCAAAGTAAAGTAGGCTGCCGCATTTATGAGGAACATATCCCCATTGACTATCAGACTGCCGTCATGGCTGAAGAGTTCAATATGAATCTGACAACATGCGCTCTTAATGGTGGCGAAGACTACGAACTGCTTTTCACCGTTCCCATTGCCGATCACGAGAAGATTTCTGAAATGGAGGGAGTGAAGTTAATAGGACACATCACTAAACCGGAATTAGGTTGTGCACTGATCACCCGCGATGGTCAAGAGTTTGAACTGAAAGCCCAAGGATGGAATCCACTAAAAGAAGAAACTACCGAAAGTGAAGGCGAAAAAGCTGGCGAATAAAGATTTGTAAGAGCAGATAAAGATTTGTGAGAACAAATAAACAGCTGAATTCATTTTTTTCTTAAAATATAAGCGCTGATACTTAGCCACATAGGCAATTATCAGCGTTTTTTATCTCCAAAGCGCTTGCATAGTCCAAAAGTTTCACTACCTTTGCAACCGCAAAAGAGAAACAATGGTGCCATAGCTCAGTTGGTAGAGCAAAGGACTGAAAATCCTTGTGTCCCCGGTTCGATTCCTGGTGGCACCACTTTAAAGAAAAGAAAAACGATGTAAATCCCTGAACTTCTTTGAAGTTCAGGGATTTTTTATTTCCAAGAATAAGCAAAATAAGTGGGGGTCAGTCCGAAAACGGCTCAGTTTGAAAACTTGGGGGATATCGTTAAAATACGTCCTTATTCGGAGGACAGTTTTAGAAAGCCCTGAATGTTCCACTACGCAACAGCTACTTCATTCTTTTACAGAACGTTGCACTATTTTACATATTAAATAGCATTCAAGTGAAGCTATTGAATTAAAAACATTCCCAGCATTGTGAGCTTCTAATTTTTGTACATCTAAGCAAGAAGTTACCCATGAAGCAGATAAACATCGTATTCCAACTTCCCTACAAGACACAATATCTGAAACTGTATCACCTATATATATCATTTCATCCGGTTGTAACTTATAATCTGCAAGCAATTCCCTAAAATTCTCTGCTTTATTATTTTTGAAAGGATTTCCAGTTTTTACTTTATCAAAACACGTGTCCATATTAAATTGACGTAATGTTATCGCACAGCTCTTTTCTCCTTTTCCTGTAACCAAAGCAATAGGAATAGATTTCTTTTTTAACTTCTCAATCAGTTCTGTTATACCGTTAAAAGGACGAGGGCACATTATATGCATTTGTTCGTATATCACGTAGAAGTCATCCAAGGCTTTTTTCCAATTATTACTAACAAGTTTTTTTATCATCCCTTTTTCATTTAGTCCAAAAGTTTCTAAAATATCATTCTCGGATACATCATTAAGAGTAACATAGGGAGTTACTGCCTTTTTTAAGGCTTTGAGGCACATGGGAATTGTATCTCCAATTGTACCGTCTAAATCAAAAGCTACTAATTTAATCATAACCTTACATTTGATTGATTTTCCGTATCACCCGACCCGGATTTCCCACCGCCAAGCTATTTGCCGGAATATCTTTGGTTACAACACTTCCTGCACCAATCACACTTTTTTGCCCTATTGTCACACCCGGTAAAATAATTACTCCACCGCCAATCCAGCAGCCATCCTCTATCATGACAGGGAGGGCAAAAGTTCGACGGACATATTTACAGCCATCCGGGGTTTCTGTCAATACAAGCCGTTCATTAAACTCTACCGGGTGAGTTGCCGTATAGATTTGTACATTAGGTGCTACCAGCACATTGTTCCCTATGGTAATCTTATTGCAATCGACAAATGTACAGCCAGTATTTACGGTGACATTATCACCGATATGTATATTGCATCCATAATCACATATAAACGAATGACCGACAGAAACATTTGTGCCTATACTTCCAAACATTTCCTTTAGTACGGCATATTTTTCAGACTTTTGTTCATACGGCAAAGAATTGTATTTCATCAACAAGTGATGAGCTTTACTTTTCAAATCCATAAAAAAAGGGTCATGGCAATCATACCATTCACCAGCCAAACATTTTTCCATTTCAGTTTTCATAAGCTATGATTTTAAATTTATTGCAAAGTTATACCGATTTTTTGACTGATTTCAGGTATTATTTTTCGTTATTTTGGTATTAATCCGTTTTTTAGGGCTATATTTATGGCATGAAAAGAGAAAACCTACATCAACCATTCGAAATTAGTTTTAGCGAGCTTGACGAATCCTTGCTAAAAGAACACGAACATACTTTTTTTGAATTAGTATATATTCTTTCAGGAACAGGCATCCAATGGATTAACAACAATATGTTTCCTTATCATGACGGACATTTGTTTATGATTACTCCCGGAGATACGCATTCTTTCGAAATCCATACAACAACTAAGTTTGTCGACATCAAGTTTAACGACATATATATACATTCTTCTGTTTTCGGTGCTGAAAATATCCAAAGGCTGGAGTTTATTCTTCAACATGCTAATCATCAACCCGGTTGTATACTAAGAAATAAAGTAGATAAGCTATTGGTGAAACCCATGATTGAAGCGATTATCAGGGAATATATTAACCGAAATTTATACAGCAAGGAGATTATAACACAAATAATTAATACGATTATTATTGTGGTAGCACGCAATATCGCAATGTTCTTACCTGAACAGGTGGATGAATGCTCTGAGGACAAATCGCTTGACATATTGCAGTATATTCAAGCAAACATCTATAAAACAGGTAAAATCAGAGCAAAAAATATTAGCCAACATTTTGGCATTTCGGAGAATTATTTAGGACGATATATCAAGAAACATACTAATGAAACTATGCAGCAATACATTTTAAACTACAAACTAAAGTTAGTAGAAAATAGATTATTACATAGTCAAATGAGAATTTGTGAAATCGTTGAAGAATTGGGATTTACCGATGAGAGCCATCTTAATAAGTTTTTCAAAAAGTATAGAGGATGCAGCCCCTCTAATTTCAGAAAGAACAATTTGAAGTAAACCATATACATATCCTTGTTTTTAGGGTTATTAAAACAATAGAAATGACTATTTTTGCATTATATTTATAGATGTCTATGACAAATACAGAAACCATACAATCACTCATCGATAGCGGAGAAGGCTATAATGTAGAGTTCAAAGTTCGTGTTCCTTCAAAGGTTCGTGAACTAACAGAGGAAATTTGCGCTTTCGCTAATGCTGACGGAGGATATTTGCTTATCGGCGTAGATGATAACGGACAAATTATTGGTACAGGTTTGGAAAATGACAAACGTTCAGCCATTCAAGGCTCTATCAGTGAAATATCTCCGGCTCTCCATTGTGATATGTATGCGGTAAATATCGAGGATGAAACAGTTTGGGTAATTGATGTTCCGTCAGGGAAAGATAAACCTTATATATTTTCCGGTTCTATCTATGTCCGTGAGGGAGCAAACTCGCAGAAACTTCGCACAGCCGAAGAAATGCGCAGCTTCTTTCAGGAGTGTAACAAAATCTTTTTCGACCATATTCCCTGCCACTGGTTCAATATCTACACGGATGCAGACGAACAGATGATTAAGGATTTCCGAACAGAAGCCAAACTAAGTCCGTCCACACCCGACAAACAAATATTTGAGAACTTGGAATTGTTTACCGAGAATGGAACGGCAAAGAACGGTGCAGCGATGTTCTTCGGCAAGCAACCTGAACGAAAGTTTCCGCACGCTGTTACAAGATGTGTTCTTTTCAAGGGAACAAACAAAGTCTATATTATAGATGATAAAACTTTCGGAGGTTCATTGTACCAACAATATCTACAGGCTATGTCTTGGCTGGAAAGCAAACTGCAAGTAGCTTATAAAATAGAGGGAGCAGGACCAAGAGAGGAAATTTGGGAAATACCTTTGACCGTATTTAAAGAAGCCATTATAAACGCCCTGTCACATCGTGACTACTATGAACAAGGCGCAAGCATTATGATAGAAATGTTTGACGACCGGGTAGAGATTTCCAATCCCGGAGGACTTTTGCCTATTGTAGCTAAAAATTTCGGGCATAAAAGCATGACACGTAACCCACTAATATTCGGGTTATTTACCCGTATGCACTTGGTCGAAAGAGTTGCATCCGGTATTCCTCGTATGCAAGAAGCCATGAGGGAAGCGAATCTTCCCGAACCGGAATTTCACACAGAGGGGATGTTTACAGCAGTGTTCAAACGTCAAATCACCAACTCTGCCAACTATGACACAGTAAATGGCAGAGTAAATGACATAGTAAATGATACAATAAATGAGAATGAACAAGCTATTCTCAATCTGTTGGTAAATACTCCCGGTTTGAATGCTTCTGAAATCAGTAAGTATATCAACAAGAGCTTAAGAACGACTATGCGATATATCAAGACTTTACAAGATAAAGACTTGATTGAGTTTAGAGGCGCACCCAAAATAGGAGGGTATTATCTAACAAAAATATAATGATTATGAGTACTGAAATAAATAATGATTTACTAGTAGCTATAATAGGAGTATTATCGGCTTTAATAGTAGCAATGATTACCTTTATGGGAGTTTGGTATCAACTCAAAAAAACAGAAGTTAATACTTTAAAAGCAAAACTAAGAGACAAACAGGAAATTGTCTATGACAAGATTTATTCTTACATTTTTGACCTATTAAATGATACTATAAATAAAACGCCAATAGATAAAACTAAATATTCCAATAGATATATGGAAATTAAAAAACTATTGCTATTCCATGCATCTGATAGGGTGGTTTTACAATTTACTAAATTAAACATGGATACCGAAAGAAATGATTCTATTCTTACTCTAAGAAATTACTTCAAATTAATGGTGCTTATAAGAAAAGAAATAGGATATAAAAGAGAAAAAGTGAATGAAAAAACTATTTTACAGATACTGATAGCGAATAAGGAAGAATGCGAAAGTTTTTGTAAACAGCTTGGTTACAAAGATTCTTTTCTATATTCTATTAGAAAGAAAATATTTTCGTAACTTTGCATTCAGAAATCGTACCCAAGATACAAACTAATGTCGAACGGTGCAAAGCTGTGAAAACCTTATTCAAGGGATTAACATCGTAATAAAGATATAACTTATTGAGAAATAGCGTCATACAAGCTGATTTCCAGTTCCTGGTGGCACCACTTGAAAAGAAAAGCGTTGTAAATAAATTATTTACAACGCTTTTCTTTTCTATTGATTGATTTCTATAACAATTTTACCTAATGCATTTCCAGAGAAAGCAGTCTGTGCCTCTTTCACATTTTCAAAACTATAAATACTACAAATGCATGACTTTACTTTTTTATTGTCTATGAAAGAGTTTAAATCTTTAAATGCTGATACTGCACCGGCAGAGTTTACTACTAGGTCAACACCACCTGTCATGTGAAAAAGCAATTGGCTATATTACTTCATTCCCTTACTAACACCGTTTATCTTCAGGTAAGCGTAAGATTGAAGACCTAATAGAATCACAAACAAATACTCAGCCGTCAAATAAGCCGGTAAAGTCGTTGTGAAACAATAACTCAATAAATACAAATAAGCCAGATAGACGACAATAGTGGAAATCTGAAAGATAAATGCAATCCGGGTATTACCTGTACCTGTTACTGCATTCATAAAAACATAACCAGGCAAAGCAAACGTGTAATTTAGTAACATCACGATAAACGGATACTGAGCAAGTTCGATTAATTCTGCATTATCCGTATAAAATCCGATAATCTGTTTATTAAATAGCATAGCAATAATTATCAGAGGAAGACCGATTACATATCCCAATCTGAGAATTTTACCACAAAGCCGGAACATACTTCTCCCCTCACCCGCACCTATCAGATTACTAACCAATGAAGCGGTAGTAGCCGCAAACGAATTGACTATTACAAAGAAAACGGTAGAAACACTTCTAATAATATTCGAGACTGCCAGTTGTTTTTCTCCCAATCGCTCGATAGCCACGAAGAATAAAAACCACGGAGCAACACTAATGAAAGCATGCATCATACTCCATACGGATAAGTGAAAAAGTGAACTTAGTAATTTCCTATCATAAACAGGTTTTAACCCTAAACTCTCCTTATCCATTTTCAGAAAAGTATAGATAACCAGAATTAATAAAGAACCGACTTCAGCCAGTGAAGAAGCCATTGCTGCCCCGGATATACCCAGATTGAAACTGAAAATAAACAAGTAATTACAAGGGATATTGATAAGAACCGCCATTATAGCCGCCCACAACAAAACTCTCGTTTTCGTAATTCCCACGAAGAAAGAGCGGAATGCCAGAAATGGAAAAGAAAATAGCAAACCGAAACATCTCCATGTCAGATAATCAACTGCAGCATTATAAATCTCCGGTGAACGGATGAAATATCTCAGAATAATAGGTGACAGTACATAGGACGCAAGACTTAAAAACATAGCCAGTCCACTCAGGAACAATAATCCCTGGAAGAAAGTCCTGCCTGTTTCTTCGTATCTTTGTTCCCCGTTTCTGCGGGCAATCATAACCTGCAAACCCAAACTAAAGCCAAAACCAAGCATATAAATGGCCAGATAATAAACACTTGCAAGCGCAGAAGCACCTAACTCCACTTCGCCTACATGTCCCAGAAAAATAGCATCAGTAATATTGATTAATTGCTCCATCAGGATGCTCATCATCACAGGAAAGTTGATGAGCCATATTTGCTTATACGTATAATTCATTGTTCAACTAAAATAAACGTATGCCACACAACTATACACATAGCTGCGTGCCACTCGATGTAAATAATCAGATATGAAAACTCTGTGACGAATTACAAAAATCCGTCAGGATAGCCGAATAGCTTTTATTAAAAAGTGCTATTCGTGGAGCGTAGCTATATACAGAGTTGATGTTTCATGAGTTGAACAATCGTTTTATGTAAATTCGATACAGCAAATGTAGGAAAAATAATAAAAAAGCAAGCGATCTTACCCGAATAAATCAACGGTTATTATATTTTTGCGTGAAATTACTCCACTGCATGAAATCAACTGAAATCACAAGAGAAGAGATGTGGGCAAAGCAACATTTGTCTGCAAATGAAATCGACTATGCCATTTGGGAACAGGATAAAGTTGTGCTACAACAGATGTCCAAAATCAGCAGAAGTTGCTCATTTGTAGTTGACGTTTATAAATACAGATATGCTTTCGCATCTTCTAACTTTGCAGATATACTGGGATATGACAGCCGGAAAATAGCTACTCTGGAGAAGCAGGGAGATTATTTGGAATCACGATTTCATCCGGACGATTTCGCCCGACTGGAGCAATTGCAGATTAATCTCAGCAAGTTTATCTATAGCCTGCCTCACGAACAAAGAAATGATTATTGTAATATCTATAGTTTCCGGCTGATGAATACCAAACAACAGTACATACGGGTAATCAGCCGACAACAGGTTTTAGAACCAAGCCGCAACGGGAAAGCCTGGCTAATACTTGGAAATATAGAGATTGCACCTAATCAGACAGAAACTGATCAAGTGGAATGCACTGTGTTGAATCTCAAAAATGGAGAAATGTTCTCGCCTACTTTAGTATCTATTCCACGGATTCATCTGACACAGCGTGAACTGGAGATTTTACAGCTTATTCAAAAAGGATTATTAAGTAAAGAAATAGCTCACAATCTCTGCATCAGTATTCATACAGTCAATATTCACCGGCAAAACCTATTGCACAAATTAGGGGTACAGAATTCTATCGAAGCTATCAATGCAGGATTAAAGTTAGGAATACTAAGCTAACCGCTCCGCGAAAGAAATATTCAAGTTACGGCATCCAGTCCATAATTCCCGTAACCGGATGCAGACTTCTCCATTCCATAAAGTCCTCATAACTGCGTATACCATCCCGGATAACAGCCTTATAATACTCTATTCCCATAATCTTTTCCGACTCGGGCGTATCATATTTCAATTTTAAAATGGCATACCTTGTTTCATCAGTCAAAACAGCGGAAAGCCGTTCGGCAAACTTCTCAAAATAGCCATCATACCGGGAACCTTCCAAAATATGGATCATATCTATCTGCCAAAGCGCATTATCTGCATCCCGATACCAGGCATGCCACTCCACACATGCTTCCTCTGTATCCAGCAGATTCTTATGCTCCATCTTCATGAAAGACTTGTTTTCCGTAAACTTCACCATTGCCTGAAAGCTATCACACAGACTAAATTGTGAGGTATAAATATGAAAATCAATGTCAAGATGCTTCATCAGCAATCCTGTACTCAAAGAACCTACTAAATTCACTCTGGCACCTATACTTTCCCAAATAGGGATGATTTTTGTGTCTTCTATAATTTTCCGGGCTTTCTGTTGATTCCGTCTGGCAAGATCAAGAATATCCATTGTTTTTCTTTTGTAATGACGTGCAAATGTAGAAAAAAGGACGGATATATAGCTATAAATAACTATTTAATAACCTGATAATTCAGACTAACTTTGCCACCCTTTCCAAACTTCCCAGATAAAAAATTAAAAGAGTTATGACATTCAATCAAACAGAAAAGCAGGAAAAAAAGTACTTGCAACGGATCATCGGCATCATTAACGATACGATTCATAACACCGATACATCAGTCAAAGAACATGTAGAAACCTTACAGGAATACAAAGATTATATCTGGTCAAACAAAGATATCGATCCACATGAAATCCGATCTATGCGCGAAAGCATCCTCAATCATTTCGCACTGGGTGAAAGCGTAATTGACAAACGCAGGCGGTTGGGCAAAATACTGGATATTCCTTATTTCGGACGGATAGACTTCGAGGAAAAGAAAAACGGCAGTAGCGTTTTACCTATTTATATAGGCATACATACGTTCTATGATTCACAAAGTAAGACAAATCTGATATACGATTGGCGGGCTCCCATTTCCGGTATGTTCTACGATTACGAACTGGGGAAAGCGGTTTACACCTCCCCTACCGGTGAAATCAACGGAGATATTTCACTTAAACGCCAATACCGCATCCGTAAAGGAAAAATGGAATATATGATAGAAAGCTCGCTGACTGTACATGATGAAATACTTCAGAAGGAACTCAGCAGTAATGCCGATGATAAAATGAAGAATATTGTCACCACTATCCAGCGGGAACAGAACCGGATCATTCGCAATGAAGAAGCTCACGTGCTCATTATCCAGGGAGTTGCCGGATCGGGCAAGACATCCATTGCCTTACACCGCATCGCCTACCTGCTCTATACGTTGAAAGGAAATATTTCCTCAAAAGATATACTTATTATTTCACCCAATAAAGTTTTCGGTGATTATATCTCGAACGTACTTCCCGAGCTTGGCGAAGAAAGTGTGCCCGAAACCAGTATGGAGCAGATTCTTTCGGGAGTTCTTGAAAACAAATACAAATACCAGAACTTCTTTGAACAGGTAACGGAATTACTCGAAAAAACGTCCTCGAACTTCATTGAACGAATCAAATACAAATCTTCCTTTGAGTTTATTTCACAGCTCGATAAGTTTATCCTCTATATGGAAAACAACTACTTCAAAGCTGCAGAAGTAAAACTCACCAGGCACATCACAATTCCCGCCGAATATATTGAAGAGCAATTCAGGCGCTTCAACCGTTACCCCATGCGCCAGCGTTCTGAAGCTATGACGGATTATATCCTGGAAATGATGAAGGTGCAATACTACTTTACAGTTACCACTTCAGAGAAAAATCTGTTGAAGAAAGAAATAAAGAAGATGTTTGCAGGTAACAACGATCTTCAGATTTATAAAGAGTTTTTCGTATGGGTAGGTAAACCCGAACTATTCAAATTACGCAAGAACCGGATGTTGGAATACGCAGACCTGGCACCTTTGGCATACCTGCATCTGGCTTTAGACGGAAATATTACTTCGCCCGGTGTCAAACATCTTTTGATAGACGAAATGCAGGATTATTCTCCTATCCAGTACAAAGTAATTCAGAAACTTTACCCCTGCCGGAAGACCATTCTCGGAGATGCATCACAATCTGTCAACCCTTACGGTTCGTCAACAGCCGATATGATTCGGAAAGCATTCACTATAGGCGAAATAATGAAACTATGCAAAAGTTACCGCTCTACGTTTGAAATCACGGATTTCTCGCAAAGGATTCAGACTAATCATGAATTAGAACCTATCATACGTCATGGTGAACCTCCTGCAATCCTACGGTTTGAAGATATAAAACAGGAAATACTGGGTATTTTCAGTATAATTTCTTCTTTTAAAAAATCCGGTTATACGTCACTCGGGATAGTATGCAAAACCGAAACACAAGCAAGAGAACTGTCAGAAAGCCTCAGGGTGCATACCGGTGATATCCATTTCCTGTCCAATCAAAGCTCTGCTTTTATGAAAGGGATTATCATTACCTCATCTCACATGGCAAAAGGATTGGAGTTTGACGAAGTAATCGTTCCCTATGTCAACGACAAGAATTACAACTCAGCCATTGACAAAAGTATGCTCTATGTAGCTGTAACAAGGGCTATGCATAGACTAACACTAACCTACAACGGACGACCAAGTGAATTTATTCCTGCCTCCATCAGATAAAATACCATTCTCCCTCATCTGCCGAACTACCGGTCTGTTCTGCTTCTGTAGTGTACTGAATAAGTTGACACTTCAAAAATCGAAAATAAAGATGAAATATTCGAAAAAGAAGTACAACTATTACAGTGATGATGAACGAATGTCTTATATTCGTGAGTATTTATCAAGTCCCGAGAGCAAATCTCAGTTTTGTAAGCGTAACGGCTTTTGTGCCAAGCTTCTTACTTATTGGCTTAACAAGTATCAAATGGAAGACAAAGCTATGGGTATATCACCTAAACCGGTAAATAGCGATGCTATTAATTCTAGTATTTCTGAGCTCCAGAAAGAACTATCGCTATTGCGTGCTGAGAACCGTAAACTTCATCGGGCTCTTGCTGATGAGAGTTTACGTCATGAGGCGTGCGAAGAACTCATCAATCTTGCTGAATCCACGTATCATATCAAGGTACGAAAAAACTCCGATGCCAAGTAATCGACACCTTGTCACAGAGGCACTCAACCCGACGCAAACATGGTTGTATAAAGTTCCTCTGTGATTACTTCGGCATAACCCGACAAGGTTATTACAAGCATGTGAACCGGCATTTGGAGGTTGATATCCTTACCACAAGCATCGTGTTGTACTGCAAGGAACTGTTGGAACTCATGCCCAAAGCTGGTATGCGCGAGTTATACGCCTGCTGCGTGAGTAAGTTTGGACCAAAGATGGTTATCGGTCGTGATCGTTGTTATGACATTTTTCGCTCCAATGGTTTGTGTCAACGTACAAGTCGCAAGCGTCCTAAAACAACGAATTCGAACCATAATTACTATATCTACCCCGATCTGTTGAATGTTGCGCCCAAATTTGTCGCTACGCGATTGGGCGCTATGGTAGTGGCGGATATAACCTACGTAAACACCGGTCAGGGCTGGGCTTACCTCTCGTTGCTTACCGATGCGGCAAGTCGTGCCATCGTTGGATATGCGCTTTACAAAACTCTTGAGACGGAGGGGCCCTTGAAAGCTTTGGAGATGGCAATATCATTCTATGAGAAGTATCACATAGACATGAGCACTCTTATTCATCATTCTGACCGGGGTGTCCAATATTGCTCAAATAAATATGTAGAGAGGCTTAAAGAGCATCAAATCAACATCAGTATGACGCAGTGTGGTGATCCTTTGCATAATGCATTGGCTGAAAGAATGAACAACACCATTAAAAACGGTTGGCTATTCGACTGTGATGATGAGAGCTTCGAGCAAGTAAGCAAGCGCATTGAAGATGCTGTATATGTATATAATCATGTGCGGCCTCATCAAGGGATAAACATGAGGACACCTATGGAAGTGCTCAGAGAAACGGTAGGATTTACAGCATAATACCCGCTCGTCGGGACGGGGGGGCCCGCCCCTTGCCGCTAGGGCGATCCCCGACCGAAGAGTTCTTGTTTGTTGGCAACATTACATTTTCCTGAAGAAGGCTTGCGTAAATAAAGGAAGATGCATAAATTTGCAAGCACCAACAAAAGACAACTAAAATAGGAATAAGAAAAACAAAAGTAAACCTCTTTAGATATTAAAGTATATTGAGTAAACTAATCCAGTTATAACAAACGAAGTTGTCAACTAAAACCAGTACACATCATTCTGTGCACGGAAACGGTCATTCCCACGAAGAGAAACGAGCGTTCCCATTAGAGGAAACTGTCGTTCCCAAGTGCAGGGAACTTCATTGCCGGAAATCGTTTCAATAAAGAATTCCAGTTTCTTTCCAGAATCGCCCTTTACCTTTGCAATATCAGAATAAACCAAAGTATTAATTTTTAAAAACAGAAGAATATGAAAAAGTTAGTTTTATTATTAGTATGTATGTTCACGATGCACACAATGGTAATGGCGGATAATGACAAACCGATCCAGGTAAATCAACTCCCTGCAAAGGCTCAAACTTTCCTCAATACCTACTTTAAAGATCATAAAGTGGCATTGGCAAAAGAGGAAAGTGGAGTATTCTATAAAAGCTACGATGTAGTCTTTACCAATGGCGAAGAAGTAGAGTTTGATAAAACAGGAGAATGGAAAGAAGTGAAATGCCGTCAGAGTGAAGTTCCTGCCCAGATTATCCCGGAAGCCATCCGTAATTATGTAAAGGAAAACTATCCGGATACAAGAATCCTGCAGATTGAGCTTGACAAGAAAGAGTATGAAATCAGACTATCCAACCGTTTGGAAATCACGTTCGATTCAAAGATGAGGGTGATTGATATTGATGACTAAATCAAAGATATACTTCCATTTCGTTACTGCTGTAACAGTTACAGCGGTAACGAAACAAAATAACAACTGTTTGTATCAAGTGTCAAAGCTGTTTCAAAACTCAAATACAACAGCACAATGTTTCGTCATAAACCCGCACCGTTCTAACGTCCTGCGTGAAGCCACATTATCGGCAGCACAACCGGCAACAGGCACATATCCAGCCTTCAAGCACGTCTTTTTCAGATGAGAAATAATCATCACGGCATATCCTTGCCTGCGAAATGCTGGATTCACCCACATACCTACATCAAAAATGTCCTTATCAGGAAGTATTCGGATAAGATAACCACAGCCAACGAGTGCTCCATCCTTCTCATACATCAGTATCATACGGTTTGAAACGGTATAATTCAACTCTTCGGGAGATTCGTACAAATCACTGTCATGAGTCAGCAGCAACGGAACATCAATTTCTTTTGCTTTACGAACGGTTACGCCAGCCGGCAAAGGCATCACAATTTCGTCAGTGAAGAAGCGGAACAAAATACCGCCTATTTTATAGAACCGGCAGAATGTATGGCAACAAGTCATAAACAAATCATCGAAGGACTTACAGAAAGCATTTTTAATCTGAAACTCTCCCAACATTCGTCCGAAGATTTCTTCTTTTCGGGCAAACATCTTGTCGAGTAGATAGAATTCAACCAATTGTCCTTCTTCCGAACAGACAAAATATCCCACCCTTTCTACATCCGTTTCAATACTGACACAAGTCCCTTTCGCAACAAGCCACTCGCAATGTAACTCTTGCGGATAACGCAAAGAAGCTAAATATTGCTCCCGCAAATCACGGAGTGATGCCAACGGTACATTTTTAAATTCAATCATAGATCCATTTTTGCTAAAGATACGAAAGTTTTCCTGATACAGAAAAATCACTTCACTAAATCAATGTAATCTCCGTATCCTTCCGCCTGCATCTTGTCTTTGGGAATGAACCGCAGGGAAGCACTGTTTATGCAATAGCGCAAACCGCCTTTATCTGCCGGACCGTCTGTAAAAACATGACCTAAATGAGCATCACCCGTAGAACTGCGAACTTCCGTGCGCACCATACCGTGAGAGGTATCCACTTTCTCCTGAATGAGTTTACGGTCGATAGGCTTTGAAAAGCTGGGCCAGCCACAACCAGAATCGAACTTATCGGTAGAGACAAACAAAGGCTCGCCTGTAGTCACATCTACATAAATGCCAGGGCGATGTTCATTCCAATAAGAATTATGAAAAGCCGGTTCGGTTGCATTCTTTTGAGTCACGGCATATTGTTCTGCTGTGAGCTGCGAACGCAAAACGGCATCATCCGGTTTGCGATAAACAGTTGCAGGCTTCTTCGGCATTTTTGCTTTACGCGCCAGTTCGAATAATTCCGGATGGATATGGCAATAACCTCCAGGATTCTTGTCTAGATAATCCTGATGATAGTCTTCTGCCGGATAGAAGTTTTCCAAAGGCTTAATTTCCACTGCCAACGGACGGGTATAAGCCGCAGCCAGACGGTTGACAGTTTCCCGAATGAGCGGTAAATCTGCCGAATCGGTGTAATAGATGCCTGTACGATACTGGGTGCCACGATCATTTCCCTGACGGTTCACACTGGTAGGATCTATCGTTTTGAAATAGAGGTCTATAAGGAAAGGCAGATCCACCTTTACCGGATCGTACTGCACCTTTACGGTTTCCGCAAAATCCGTGGTGCCGGTACACACCTGTTTATAGGTTGGATTGGCAATATTTCCGTTGGCATAGCCCACTTGCGTAGCTTCCACACCTTCAATCAGTTTCAGGAAATGTTCGGTTCCCCAAAAGCATCCTCCTGCCAGATAAATTTCTTTGGTTGACTTCATATCTTTTTTCCTTTCTGCCTGCCCGGTCCGGTTATTGGCACAAGCAAGACAACTTATTAACAATACAAAAGCGAATATCAGTTGTTTCATATCCTCCCCCTCTCCTGACGGTTCTTATGTTTCCGTTATATAATAACAATACAACGGGCAGTATAGTTGAAAGCAGTAAGTCAAGGAGCATAATTTATTTCCGCCTTTCGTGCCTGTGAGTGCTGGAACTGACGGGCTATTTTGAACTCCTTGCCTTCTTTCAGCAGATAAGATCCTGTCTGCTTGAACCAGAAACCGACATGGGCGTCAATGCATTGCCGGCGGATATCCAGCACCCAGTCGTAATCGCATACACGGACTTCCCTGCCGGATTCTCCCCCGGCTACAACCTGTTCCACCCATGTGCCCAGTTCTCCACGGAAGTCTATCTGGCTGAGAAGAGGCTCGCAGATGATAATCTTATGTTTTATGGGAGCAGCCTTATAGATAGGCAGGCGGTAGTCAACCCGATCCTGGTTCTCCATGGTGCAGCAAATGGTGACATTATCATACCCCTCACCCCAGTCAGCGGGCAGGCAGGCACTCAGTCTGTCGATGCGTTTTGTGATAAAAAGGAAATGAAGGTCCTGACGTATCCGCATCATCTCCCACGCTTCGGGACGCCACTCGTCGGCATCCTCCACCAGAAAATCGGAAGTGAAACAAGTATAAACCATATTACCCGAAGGTATCTTATAAGTCTTGTTCTTTTTCTGCTGCAAAGGCAGGTCAAACTTCTCCGTTTTTGTCACAACGGAACTATCCTTGCCATATTTACCATCCGTGCGGTAGACATAGCAGTGCTGGCAACCTGTGCTGAACTTATGACAACCATGCCAGGGATTCCACATGGATGATTTTTTAGCTATTTGTAGCATCTGCCGGTCACCATTTCTTTTCGCATTCCACCCGCGTTCCGTCAGCCGTAGAGTACTGCTGCAAAGAGTTTTCACGCGACTGGATTACAATATATATCATCGCCTCATCTGAAGAGTTAGCCATTCCTCTGATGCCTTTAGGCGCCACACGGATAACGCTTCCCTCGGAAATGAGGAAACAATCATCATCTACCTGGAAATAACCTGCACCTCTTAATATAATGTATGTTTCCTCGTTCTGCTCATGCACATGAAAATAGGATAAATCAGTATGCGGCGGAAGGCTGTTGAAAGAAATCTCCGTACCGGTTGCTTTTGTCACTTCTTTCAGAAAAGCTTTGCCTTCTATAATGCGTCCGCTGACAGGATGCACCAGAGTATGCTCCATCAGTTCGTCCATACTACCGATATTCACAGCGGTATAATTCTCATTTTCTGATATTACCTTTGTCGTTTCCATAACCGTTTCTTTTTAAATTAGAATGTATCACAAAGTTATGCATTGCCCTCATTCAAAACAGAAACCGGGTTCTTTTTTATGGAACTTTTACATGCGCTTATGAAAAGAGAAAGAAAAGGGACTCTGCAACATTTATGTCGACAGAGTCCCTTTTTCTATATTACCAATAAACTAATTCATTGTCGCCGGTGTCTTCAGCTTCACATCCGCCCAATCAGACCATGTAGGAGAAACCATATACTGAGGTTCCTGCATCTTGCCAATCAAAGCAGTAGCTTTCTTCACCTCTGCATTGGTCTTTTCAAACAGTTCTTTCATGGTTAAATCTCCCTTTGCATCCTTAATACATTTAACCAGGAAGTAAGTATAATATCCCTGCTTCTTATCATGATAAACACTGGAAGTCTGGTCACCGCTACTGGATGAGAAACTCAAGGTATGTCCCTGCGGCAAACCCACCTTCGGTACTACACGTACCCCTTTTTGGGTCAGCAACGGAGCAGCACTCTTGTAGCCACCACTAAAGCAAGCATCCAGGAAAACATAAGCTCCCTTGATAGGATAGGTTGCCAGACGCTTATATAAATCCGCCAGAGAAATACCCAGACGAATGTTCTTACCCGTAATATCTACCGGCAGCAGATAAGGTTCTTTCGTAGCCTCATCATTATTACCATGACCGGAATAATAGAATATCAATTCCGCTTCAGGATCAGTACTTGCCATATTCACCAACCAGTCAAGCTGTTCGTGCATCATACCGGCCGTAGCATTCGGAACAACTTTCAGTTGTCCATCAGGTACACCGAATGTACGTACACAATATTCACGGAATACCATAGCATCATTCACAGCATAAGGCACATTAATTTCTGCATTGGCACCGGTGATGCTATAATCTTCGTTACCAATGATCAATGCATAACGGTGGCGGTTCACAGCACCCACAGGAATATCTTGCAGCAACTCAGTATTGAGCCCTAAACTAACATTCTTAAGATCAACCGCCTTACGGACAGCTCCGTCAATCTTGATTGTGCTGGATGCCGTTAAGTATTCACCCACCTTCACCTTATAAGCTTCACTCAGATAAGAAGAACGGGAATCTTCACTCACGCTTACCATCACAGCGATTGAATCACCATCGAAACGCTTGTTCACCAGGAAACCATAATCCAGTGTTGCCACATCACCCGGAGCAATACTATCAATCGTCATTTCAGGTACATCAGTTGTAAACACATTATTCGGCAACTTAAAGTTCAATTTCACATTACGTGCTGTCTTCGAACCGAAATTCTGCAAAGCAAGCGTCAGCTTACCATTCTTACCTAAAGTGATAGAAGAACCTTCGGAAGCAAAGAACTGATGATCCGCTACACGCAGACGCGGCATAGCATATTCCTGTGTATTAACAATCAATTCCGACGGATCAGCATCAAAACCATTCGCCTCGAATGCATAAATATTAATCTTAGCCAGTGCCGAGGGCATTTCTTTCTTTACCAGATAACGGAAAATGTATTGCTTCGATGTTCCTGCGGGAATATTACCACCATCCAACTCACGAGGACCGTCGAAATATTCATCATATCCCTGTTGTTCGGAAAGACGGAGACGGATGTTATACGCATCTCCCTGTCCCTTATTCTCAACAGAAAATTGAACAGCAAAACTTTCACCGGCATCTATTACCTTATTATTATTACCATCAATAAAACTATCCACATGGATGACCAACATAGCAGGTTCCACCGGCACAGGAGCAGATTCCTGTTGCTGTGCCACCCCTTCAGTCTTCTTCAATGCCTCATTATAGGCCAGCAAGCGGGATGGGAAAGAAGCATATGAAGCACCGTCAGTAATGATTTTCATCAAGACTTCATACTCAGATTTCATATCCATATACTGATATACACCCGCCAGCCCCTGCATATACATTTTGGATGAAGGTTCTTTTTCCAGAATTTTCAGGAACAGGTCTTTAGCATCCAGCAGATAACCGGAAGCACGCTGACGTACCAACGCATATTCGGTATCATTGGCAATGGTAGCACCGTTATTCACAATTTCCGTAGCTACATTGAAATTAACGCGCGCCAATCCGGTAAGCAACTCAAAACTATCGGGATGGAGAGCATACAAACGCTTGTAGATATCAAGCGCTTCCTGATTCTTTCCCTGGCGTTCCAAAATGCGTGCCTTGATGGGCAATACCTTATCATTATTAGGGTCAACTTCAAGAATACGATCGATGGCCGACAGTAACTTCGGCATATTGTTCGTGGCAATATGCACATTCACCAGATTATAAAGGAAATCAAGCGAAACAGGATACTTGGCTATGGCTTCCTCCAGGACACGTTCCTGTTCAGAATAATTCTTCTGCGACTGATAAATCATATTCATATATACATAGCAGTCTTTCTGCTGTGTATCCGTTCCCGTGCTTAAATACTCCTGGAAATACTTCAGCGCCTGCGAATACTTTTGGAGATTGTAGGCAGATACCGCCGCATAATATACTACAGAAGCATAGCGGCTATCTTTGGGAAGCAACTCGCTCTGAAAAATCTTCAGTCGGGGCATCTCAATATAAGCCGCTGCAAAATCCAGTGCCTTAGAGGGTTGCTTCTGTTCGGAATAATACACTGCACCATTCAAGAGATAAGGATACATAGCACGCAAACGATTCTTGGCGCCACTCAAATACTGACCGTTATCCGGTGCTTCCACTACTTTCATGAAATTCTCGTAACTGTCCAGCAGATAGCTATACATACCTGTCACGTTCGTTCCTTTATCGCGCTCACTTTCAAAAAGCACATATTGCTGGTTGGCACGCTTAGAGGCAGCAGCGGCATCTTGTGCCGCTACTCTCCCACATGCTCCCAACATTAAAATGATTGTCAGTACTAAAATATTCTTCATATTTATTTATTAGCTCCTCACTAAATTATTTTGCAGGAAAAGCATCCATGATTACAAACTCTACGTTAATCTTACGGAATTCACCACCGCGTTCTTTGGCTACTTCCACATGATATTCATATTCGTTCTTGGTGTTATCCAGTGTGGTTACATTCTTTTCAATATAATTCTTCACACCTGCCGCACGCATCAAAGCCAACTGTTCATTAGCAGTGATGCCCGAAGCCTTTGTTACGGTAATGTTATCAAGATTACCATCCTTATAATAAGGTTCATCGATAAATTCGCCATATTGTCCGTTATAGGCAATGCGCCCGCGAATAGGACTCGCGTCGGCAGAGCCGGTAACAATGACCTTCACTTGTTTACCTTCAGACAGATACTTGGAGAAATCGCCTTCAAAAGCATTCTTGATTATCTTCATCAAAGACATTGCGGCATTGGAACGTTCAATGTCATAACCACCTGACGGGAAGTCCTCCTTTGCAGAAAACTCTTTATTGATCACCTCATACTGGTAGCCCACTTTGTAGTTCAGAATCTTATTACCATTAGCATCCACACCCGGAATCACTTCTGTCCTCACATCAATCTGTGTATTTTCCGTAATCAGCTTATCCTGCTTCTTTTCTTCGATTACAGCTTCCTTGATCTCTTTCAGCTGAATTTCTTCACGACTTGCCTGCTGCATAATTTCCAGCGGAACAAAGTTTTCATCTGCTTCCAGAGCAGTCAACTTGGTGCGACCGATATTATCATAAATATAGACCTTATTTGTAGTCTCATTACGCACTTCTACATAAGCCAACTCAAATTCGTCCTTATCATTCAATACATAAACCGCATTATCAAATTTCAGGTTCTTACCATCCTTGAAATCGCCTACTTCATTTGAAGGCACTTCCAAAGCAATCGCGGGCAATGCATTAAATCCGATGTTCAGCATATTCTTGGAAGCGTCATATTCTCCCACGAAAGGATTATCAATAGAAATGCGGTCGCCTGCCAACTCCGTTGCCACTTCCTGAGCAAACAATTGTTGTTGCTTCAGGCGAGTCTCGTCATTCACACGGATAGCATAATCTTCCATGGACTCACCCTGCATCATCTTCACCCACTCGTTCATCTTAGCATCCACTTCCTTACTCATCAATTTACCAAAGAAAGGATTCAAACCATTAGCATCCCAGAACACAAGTCCTTTGGCGCGATTGGAAAGCATGAATACATCGCTCGTTTGCTTGTTCACAAAGAAGCGACTCCCCGTCACACCACCCGGATTTTCATCCAATGTCTGTTCAGGCACACTATTTTTCAAGTTCATGATGACAATGGCGTTACCATCTTTAACCACACTGATATATTTGCCATCCGGATGAAAGGACGGAGAAGTCAGTGTTCCACCTATCTTATCAAAGATATCCACCTTATCCCATGTCTTTGTGTCAAAAATAGTCAGACGCTTGTCTGCCGTCACAACAGCCATTTGAGAAGCATCGGCGGAAAAGACCAATTCAGTTACTTCGGCAGGCATCGGAAGAGAAGTACGCAGTTCTTTTGTCTGGAAATTCCAGATATCGATACTCTTACCGGTTCCGGCAGCAATAAAATAGTTGTTGGGACTCATAGTAATAGCCGTTGCCACAGCTTTTCCCTGAATATAAGCCTGAGGCAAATATGCTTTTGTATCGTAAACTATGATTTCTCCTAAAGAATTGGAAACCAAAAAATTGCGTGCATCAGCACCATAGCACATGGCAACAGGGACAATGTCTCCCTTTGATGCATCTTTCATCAACTCGGCGCCTACAGGTCCGGGCACAAAGAAATTCAGATTTTTCCTGCCCTTCAGTTCCTTACTCTTACGCTGCTCTTTCAGTTCAAAAAGTTTTTTGTTCCGGTCGCGGAAAGAATAAATACTAACAGGTTTCTTCCCCCGCATCAAAGCCAGTGAGCTACCCGTAGGGTTAAAGACTATTTTATCAACATCTCTCAGATCAACAATAGGGATATCGCGAATCGTAAGCAAAGAACCATCCGACAGGAAAGCTGTACAAAACGTTGTATTGTCAAATGCCGAAATACGTTTCGCTGAAGGAAAACTTCTCTTCACTTGCACCTGAGCCATTGCCTGACCACCCAAAAAAGCAGCCACAATACAAAATGCAATGCCCTTGACCGGGCGGAACCACATTTTCATTTCATCCATATCTTTAATGTTTATAATAGTTTATGTTTCATACTATTTGCAAATATAAACATTAAATTCCTATCAAGCAGTCAACAAATTCCTGTTTTTTTTGTTTAAAGAGGCTTTTAACAGGATAAACAGGTGAAAAACAAGATTAAGAGGATCAAAAAGATAACTATGCGGAATATTTATTTGTCACGGAAATCAGTGACAAATATTAAGAATGTTTCAATCCCATCTTTTCAGCACGCTGCAACATAAAAGTGCGCGCAGCCTCGTATTCATTGGGTATCACTCCATCCAAAATAGCATCTTTAATGGCGCTTTTCAAAGTTCCTACTTGCTGGCAGGGTTCCAGATTGAAAGTTTTCATGATTTCTTCTCCACTGATAGGCGGCTGGAAATTGCGAACACGGTCGCGCTCTTCAAGATCCCTCAGTTTCTGGCGCACCAGTTGGAAATTATTAAGAAAACGCTGTTTGCGCTCCATATTCTTGGACGTGATATCGGCTTCACACAATGTCATCAGATCATCAATGTCATCTCCGGCTTCAAAGAGAAGACGACGTACTGCAGAGTCGGTTACCACATCATCAGCAATGACAATAGGACGCATGTGTAAACCTACCAGCTTCTGTACATACTTCATTTTTTCATTCATCGGCAATTTCATTCTCCGAAAAATCTCCGGTACCATCTTCTCACCAATGAAATTATGATTGTGGAATGTCCAGCCTGCACGAGGTTCCCAACGTTTGGTAACAGGTTTTGCTATGTCATGCAACAAGGCAGACCAGCGCAACCAAAGGTTATCTGTTTTGCGACTGATATTATCAAGTACTTCCAAAGTGTGATAGAAGTTGTCCTTATGAGCCCGTCCGTTGCGGGTTTCCACACCTTGCAATGCAGCAAGTTCCGGAAAAATCAGCGGCAACAGTCCGGAACGATCCAAGTCAATAAAACCTTTGGAAGGAACAGGAGAGAGCAATATCTTATTTAGTTCGTCCGCAATACGTTCCTTAGAGATAATAGAAATACGTTCACAATTGCGACACAAAGACTCGAACGTAGCATCATCAATATAGAAATTCAATTGGGTAGCAAAACGGATGCAACGCATCATACGCAACGGATCATCACTGAATGTGATATCCGGATCAAGCGGCGTACGGATAGTCTTTTCTTTTAAATCTTCTATGCCGCCAAAAGGATCTACTAATTCTCCGAAACGGCTTTGGTTCAAACAGACAGCCAGTGCATTAATAGTAAAATCACGACGGTTCTGATCATCTTCCAACGTACCATCTTCAACAATGGGTTTACGTGAATCACGTTGATATGACTCCTTACGCGCACCTACAAACTCCACTTCTGTCCCACGGTATTTCACCTGTGCAGTACCAAAATTCTTGAATACAGCCACGTGCGCTCCACGCCCCAAACATTTGCCCAACGCTTCAGCCATTTCTATACCACTGCCAACCACTACGACATCAATATCCTTAGAAGGGCGTTGCAAGAAAATATCGCGTACATATCCACCGACCACATAGCATTCCAATCCCAATTCATCTGCCGTCTCGGATATCCGTTTAAATATGTCGTCACTAAAATGTTGTTTCAATTCTTCTGTTGTCAACTCAACCATAATACACCTTTAAAAAATAATCATATAGTTTTCATTCCGGAGAACAGAAAGTCTTTTGGTCTATTTTTCCACCTTCCATGTATCCGAGCCGTATCATCCTCGTATTTGCTCCGTACCTATACGCTTGGACTTGGTACGGACCAGGTACGGCTTTGATACGGACCGGGTACGGCGAGGACAAATAATTGTTCCAAACATCCGATATCTTAAGAAAACTAAAATACCATTTATCTATATTTGAGGCTACAAAGATACGGATATTATTTATAATTTTGTCCTCACTAACAGAAGAACAACAGTTATGAAGACAATGATACTTCTTGCGTGCCTCTGTTGCACGCTCTTCTCTTGCGAGAATGTGGAGAAAAAAGCCGGTGAAAAATTGCAAACTGCCCGCGAAGCTTTTGAACGGGGAGACTTCAGTGAAGCAAAAATGCAGATTGACAGCATTAAGATATTATACCCAAAAGCTTTTGAAACTCGTCGTGAAGGCATCAGTCTGATGCAGCAGGTAGAACTGAAAGAACAGGAAAAAACACTTGTTTACCTGGATAGCCTGCTTCAAAAGAAACAAAGCGAATTGGATGCCATAAAAGGGAAATTCACCCTCGAAAAAGATGCCGAATATCAGAAAATAGGCAACTATCTGCACCCCTCACAAGTAATAGAAAAAAATCTGCATCGTTCATATCTCCGCTTTCAGGTGAATGAGAATGGGCAAATGAGCATGACTTCCATTTATTGCGGTCCCAGCAATATTCACCATGTAGGTGTAAAAGTAGTTGCTCCTGATGGTAGTTTTGCCGAGACTCCTACTTCCAAAGATAGTTATGAAACTACCGATTTGGGAGAAAAAATAGAAAAGGCCGATTATAAAATAGGAGAAGACGGTAATGTCATCGGTTTCCTTTATCTAAATAAAGATAAGAATATCAAAGTGAACTATCAGGGTGAACGCCCCTACTCCACTACGATGACTCCGGCAGACCGCCAGGCAGTGGCCAGTGTTTATGAACTGGCACAGTTACTTTCATCTATCACTGAAATTAAGGAAGAGATGGAAGAAGCAAATCTGAAAATAGAGTTTGTGAAGCGGAAGATGCAGGAAAGAGAAGAAAAAGAGACGGAACAAGGAAAATAAACACATAGATGATAGCAAAATAATGGGGCACCTTCTCACGAAGCCGCCCCATTTTGTTTCTTTAGTTGTTAGAGTAAAGAAACCATTAAAGTTAAACTTCCGGAGAGAATCTCCGAAAAAGACATGGCAGAACACTTTCCCGCCATGTTTTCTTTTTAAACACTTTATTTAATAGTAAATGTATCAAGAGATTCACCGAATGTTCCGGCCGAAACAGTCCACTCATAAACAAACGAGAAAATCTTGCTACTTGCATCATAACTACAACTACCCGGAGTTACACTGACCATGCCGTAAGAAGAATGTACATATCCGGAGGCAAACTTCTGACCACCATTTACTACCACTTTCGCACCATCCCAGGCAAACAAGACATCATATCCCTCCATCCAGCAAGATGCAAAACGGTATTGGTTCAATATCTCAGAGTATTCCAGCGTGGCCTCCCACGATTCTTCAAAGAATCCTGCATTATACATTCCCGTCGCATAAGGTTTATAATCCTCTTTGATGACATTCAACTCGATACGGGGATATACAGTAGTTTCTGCATATTGCTGTGTGTATTCTTCAGAAATGACAATAGACAAAGCATAGCTTTTGAACATTCTCATCTTGTCGGTGGTCTTGATAGTAATCGTTTTTTCTCCTTCACCCGATGCAAAATCGACACTGGCAGGCACCGTAAAGATACTGTCATGCGGAGTGGCAACTTTCAAAGGAATGCTCTGGGCACTGCCTGTATTAGTACGTTCTATCGTTACAGTAAACTCCGACTCATCAACTCCCAGTGCAGGAGCCGCCTTATTTTCGGCAGAAAAGTAAACATTGTCTCCGCTTGTATTTGCCGGAGATCCGGGCGTGTAGTCATCATCATCGCTACAAGCGGTGAACAAGCAGCAAGAGGCTACAGCCAGCAGAAAGTATTTATTGAATAATTTCATATCTTCTACTAATTTAATCATTACTAATTTAATCGGTTACACCATCATTCAACCCCGGATTCTGTCCGGCCACCGGCTGCGTACCGTCCGTGTTCTCTGTTGGAGGGATACCCTGGTTATTATTGGTTTCCTTCTGCGGGAAGCGGAGCAGCAAGTATCCGTCATTAGGCTCAATGTTGAATGCAAATGCATCCGGCCAGATACCGATATCACTGCCGTGGAAACGGACGATAGGTTTATTTAAGCGCATTATATCAGCAATCGAGAAACCCTCACCCCAAAGTTCTATGCGACGCTGTTTCCAGATTTCAGTCTGCAAAGCCTCGGCAGAAGTTGCAGAACAAGAATATTCAGTATCACGATAACCTTTCACAAAATCCTCAAGTACTTTTTTACCGCCTGCTACGTCTCCGCTCATGGCAAGGCCTTCTGCTTTTATCAAAATCAGCTCTTCGGCACGCATCAGACACCAGTCACTGTCGTTGGTAGTGCTACCGATACCACTCTTCATACCGAATTTGACATTAGAATACGTCAGGAACGCAACTTTCACATCAGGAATCTCTAGAGTGGAAATAGCATCACCGGTCACTCCATTCCAAGAGATGGTAGAGAGTAATGGAGAATGTAAATTTTCGTCTACCCACCAACCTTTACGGACATCAGTGTCAGGTATTTTGTTCCAAAGTAAGGGATTAATACGTTTGTATACGCCTACACCGGCCGCATAACTGGAACCGGAAAAAGAACCTAACTTAGAAGGCCAGGTAGGATAACCTCCATTACCGGTGACATTGGCAGCTTCAATCAACAAGCCCCACAACCAGTTCGGCTCACTCAGCCTGCAAAATGTCGGAGTAGAAACATCGGCCCTGGAAGCAGGATTATATCCGGTTAATGCTTTATCGGCATCAGCAGCGGCAGCCGCCCAGTTGCCCATATAGAGATTGGCACGTGCACGCAGGCCATAAGCCACCTGTTGGTCAATCTTCGTCTTATCCGGACGCACATAACCTTCGAGCAGGGAAATAGCATCGTTCAAATCATTCATAATCTGGGTATAGACTTCTTCTACGGTGGCACGGGGATTATTGCTGTAATCAGCAGTCGCTTCCGTCACAATAGGCACACAAGGTTTATCCTTGCTCGATTGATAATTGAACTGATAATAGGGAGCCAATCCCAAATAATCGAATGCACGCACAGCCTTTGCCTGCCCCATGTATTGCTTCAATTCAGGATTTTCCGTTGCCGGATCAATAGAAGCCAGCAAGTCATTGGCAAGTTTCAACTGATTGTAGAAGTTGGCATAACGTGCATAAGGGTTAGCATAATTAGCATTACGGTCAGAGTATTCACTATTGACAGAGAACCAGTTAAAACCACTATTATCACAAACCATATCCGGTCCGTTAAGATCTTGTGACAAAGATACAGCGGGGAGCCCGAAATCATCATCACGCGTATCGTTGGGAAATGCGCAGTACTGTTTACCCATATAGGAATATACACCTGCCAAATCAGCGGCTACACGTTCCGGTATAGCCGTAGTCGTTTCGTTCACTTGTTCTTCAGAGATGATATTGCCTTCGGGCTTCATATCATCCATATCGGAGCAGGATGCGAGCACAAAGCATCCCAAAGCGAAAAAGGATATTTTACTGATATATTTCATGACTTAATACTCATTTAGTTTATTAAAAAGTAAGGGTGAGGCCACCGGAAATGTTACGCATAGCGGAGTATGTATAGTTACCTGCCGTAGTCGAGCTACCCGTACCGAGGCGTGAACGCGGATCAAGACCTTTACGAGCGGAGATAACTCCGAGATTGTCGCCGGTTACATACAAACGCAGGCTGGAGATACCGATATTCTTCAATAAAACCTTCGGCAAAGTATATCCTAAAGTAACATTATTGATACTCAGGTAATCGGAACTCGTCAGGAATCGACTGGAATCCAACTGATAACTGGCATCTGCTGCACTCAAACGAGGTACATCAGTATAGCGATTTTCCGGAGTCCAAGCTTTGCGGATGTCAGTAGACCAGTTAGTACCTGCCATTGAAGCATAACCTGTATGCATAATAGCCTGATAAGTACCGTCATATAACTTTCCACCCAATTGATAAGATAACTGGAGAGACAAGTCGAAACCTTTATAATTCAATGATGTACCGAAACCACCATATACCTTTGCCAACGTACTGCCCTGATCGGCTTGTTGAGCTTTAGCGTAATCTGTGGTTGTAGAGTAATCACCATTTTCCGGGTCAACATAATACAAAGCTTGTCCGGTTTCTACATCTACCCCTGCATAAGTTTTCAGATAAGACTGATAAAGTGAACCACCTATCTTATATATATAAGAACCTGTCCTGATGCCATTCTCTTTCACATTGTCAGCCAAATCAGTAATCTTATTCTTGTAATGGGTCAGGTTGAAGTTTGCACTCCACTCAAAATCACGTCCTTTCAGGATAACAGCGTTCAGGTCCAGTTCAACACCTTTGTTTACGATAGAACCCACATTGGTAGGAATAGAACCTGTAGAAATACCGGAAGATAAAGGAACGGGCTGGTTGTACAACAAATCTTTCGTCTTACGGCTGAAGTATTCGATGGTACCGGTCAGACGGCCTTTGAACAGTTCAAAGTCCACACCTGCATTGAATGCATAAGAGGTTTCCCAAGTCAGTTCCTTATTGCCTTTATAAGTCAGCGTCTTTGAATATTCGCCCGTACTTTCGCTATACGTCACTGAGAACTGATCCATATAAGGATAATAGTTCTGATAACCGGCAGGGTCCAGAATGTTATCATTACCCTGAATACCCCAACTGGCCTTCACCTTCAACATATCAATCCAAGTGGAGAAGTTGCTCATAAAGTCTTCTTTGGAAATCAGCCAGGCACCGCCCACACTGCCAAAGTTTCCCCAGCGGTGCTCCTTGTGGAAACGTGAAGAAGCGTCACGGCGATAAGAACCGCTCAGGAAGTATTTGCCGTCATAGTTATACTGGATACGGCTCAGAATACCTTCCGTCATATAGTTGTCGGTATAAGAATAAAGTTCCTTGTTGCTGGTACCTCCGGCGTTGGTCAACTCACCGATGAACGGGTCGTACAAGTGATCGTTCTGTCCCGTCATCGACTGGATTTTCATTTTATACTGTTCGTAACCAGCCAGAATATCGAAATTATGTACTTCTGCAAAAGTCTTCGTGTAAGTTGCAAGATACTGGGTGTTCACGCCCGAAAGACGGTAATGTCTTACGTAGGCCGAACCGTCCGTCGTTTCGTTGCTTCCGCCCCAGCGGCTATAAAGCGCGTTGATGCGTTGGTTCGATTCGGTTGCGGAGATATTGGCAGATAACTTCAGACCTTCTACCGGAGTGATGTCGGCATACCATTTACCATTAAACGTACTATTAGTATTGGTGTAGCGGTCATTATCAATGCTGGCTGCCGGACGGGCAGGGCTCATGAAGGCACGTTGCATATTAGTGGAAGTGCCGCCATTATCATACACCACATAACCAGTAGTTTCATTATGCATAATGTTACCTTTAGCATCACGTACGTACATCGGATAAATCGGCGCCATCAGATTTGTTACGTAGAACAAGTTACCGCTCGATCCCCATGAAGTAGAACCATTCTGATGGGAAGTTCCCTGCGAATAGTTCATGTTAGTTCCTATCTTCAGCCATTTCTTAGCCTGATAATCTACCTTGCCACGACCTGTGTAGCGACTGAAACTGGAATTTTTAATGATACCCGAATCATCCAGATAACCTACACTGGCATAGTAATTCAGTTTATCCGATTTACCGGAAACTGTAATATTGTACTCCTGGCGCAGATTACTATTACCGAAAATCTCGTCATACCAATCATCCGGCGTATAGTAGTACTCACCGTCACTATAGCCCAAAGTGGCATTCGGATTCAACTTAAAATTAGTACCGATCAGATTTTGTCCTTCGGGCACGGTGTAGACCTGATAGCCCAGACCACCGTTCTTCACATCCAGCAGGTTTTTGTTAGCATACGCATACGAGGCAGCTGCAGAAGCACCACCATAGGCCTGTGAGTTATAGAGAGATTTGTACATCGTCTCATAATACTCTGCCGGACTACTGATTACATCATAATTGGGGATGGCACGCCTGTTTGCTCCCCATTTGGCATCTACGGTAATCTTGGCCTCTCCGCTCTGCCCTGTCTTGGTGGTAATCAAAATAACTCCATTGGCACCACGTGCTCCATAAATAGAGTTGGCGGCAGCATCTTTCAGCACGGTCATCGATTCAATATCGGCAGGATTAATGCTGGAAATCTCACCGTCATAAGGCACACCATCCACTACATACAACGGGGCGTTACTTGCACTCATAGAGCCAATACCACGAATGCGCACGGATGCCGTAGAGCCGGGCGCGCCATCGGAACTGGTAATCTGCACCCCTGCAACCTGTCCTGCCAAGGCATTCGTCACATTAGATACGACACGTTCCTCCAGTCTATCACTCTTAATTGTAGAAGCCGAACCGGTAAATGCCGATTTCTTTGCCGTACCGTAAGCTACCACCATAACTTCGTCCAACATTTCTGTGTCTGCTTTTAGCACTACACTGATTGTTCCCGGCTTGATAGCAGCTTCCTGCGTTTGCATACCAATGAACGAAATCTGCAGAGTCTTTGCGGAACTTGGTAAATCCCTTAATTTGTAATAACTTCCGTTCATATACTTCACCCATTTTCCACCAGCCACCGGGCAGAAAGTGTTTCCGGTGAATGCAGCATGAAAAAAGTCTCGTCACCGGAGTCTCACCGCTTTCACACAAAGATAGCAGGAAATATTCTCCACAGACAATCTGTGCAAGAAGACGGGGATATTCTCTACGCAAATGTTCATATTCATCCAGAGAGAAATTCATAGTAGGTTCTGTCACTGTTTCCGCCTTTAAATAATGATATAAAGATAAGAATAATCAGTGATATTTTCTAATTCCGTACCAACTAACAGTCATTTAAAGAAAGATTTAAAAAAAGCTTTCGAAAATATGAAAATATTACATGACGATATCGGGGCGGAATATCGTAAAATCGGTCTGAACCCGCTCAGGAGATAGCTGTGACACAACTTTCGCAGGGCTACACCCTTTCCTTTGGATGGTGTAGCCATCACCTCCAAAGGGTGTAGCTATCCGGGGGAAAAGGTGTAGCCCTGCCGAAAGGACGGTTTACCAACACCGGAGATTGATAAATGTTATTTAACAAATAATTCCACATACTGTCGAATTATGATTTCCGCTATAACCAACTAACGGAAGAAATCCAATTCCGCCCGGCTGATAATCGCGATACCCCCTTTGTATCCATAGGCAAACGGGAATTGAACAGCTTTATGCTGCCAATATATATAAGGTATTAAAGAAATATAACGCGGCTGCCATGCGGGGAAGAAATCCGAATACATTCGGACAAATATTATCGACAATTGGCATAATTCGTAAATATACAAGATATATAAATGTATACTTAGTAGTAACGTAGGTAGAAAACAAGAAGAGCGAACCGGGCTCATACAGGTTAAAGTATATGAAGCTCAAGCCCCCCTTTCCAGAAATGTGCCTTTACCCGTATACCCCTTGTAGTAAAGGGATCAGCAGGACTGGTGAAATGAACGAAGTCAGAAAATCCTATTCTATGTATTATCTTGAAAAAGGGAGAAAAGAAGAATACTACGGCGTCTATAATTAACGGAATATTACTTATTTTAAACATTACCTGTTATATAAAAAAGGGAAAGTAAGAAATAGCTCATGCATAAACAAAAATGAATCAAGAATAGAAGATATCTCTTCGATAACAAGCAATATTCAAGCATTTATAAATTACATCATGAATATTTTTTATTCATGTTTTCTTTTGTATTTCAAATAATATAAATACCTTTGCCCCAACATCAAGATTAAAATTCGTTTTAATTGGTTAATTTTAAGAGAGAATTTATGAAAAGGAAATTAATGTTGTTTTTAACCTGTCTCCTCATGAGTATAGGTTTAGTAACGGCTCAGACATCTACCGTTTCAGGAGTAGTACATTCCGAAGAAGATGGCGAGCCTGTTGTTGGAGCATCCGTATTAGTGAAAGGCACTTCTTTAGGTAGCATTACTGATATTGATGGTAAATTTAGCATCCCTAATGTACCAAGTTCCGCAAAGACTTTGTAAGTTTCATTTATCTAATACAAAATCATCTATTTTTTGAACTTAACATACGATACAAGACGATGTGGGGCAGCTTCGTAGAAACTGCCCCACATCGTTTAAGTATTCGAAGTGTAGTTACATAAAAACTCAAAGCACCAAACGATGTAACATTACAGCGGTAACTAAGGACAGGCAAAGGATGTAATCAGTCGATTTGAAATCAAATGGTTTGAAATCGATTGATTACATCCTTTGTTTTTTAATCTTTATCCTTATCTTTGTACTGAAAATCAATGTCATTCATTATGGGAACACCTTTTATATATGGACGAATAGCCGATAAGAACAACTTTACAAATAGGAAAAAGGAAGTTGAATTACTAAAGCGTAATTTTTCCGGCCTTGTGAATACGATTATTATTTCTCCGCGCCGATGGGGGAAGACATCACTGGTAAACCGAGTTGCCCAGCGACTGGCAGAAGAAGATAAATCTATACTGATATGCCAGGTGGATATCTTCAATTGTCGCACGGAAGAGCAATTCTATCTGGCTTACGCAACTGCCGTACTGAAAATAAGCCATTCCACATGGGATGATTTTGCAGCTTCCGTCCGGAAATATCTAGGACGGTTGTTGCCTTCCGTCACATTCTCAGATATGGCTCAAACTTGTGAATTGTCTTTCGGGCTTGATTTCAAAGACAATAAAATGACGTTTGATGAAATCTTGGATTTACCACAAACTATTAGTAGGGATTCCGGCAAAAAGATAGTGGTTTGCATTGACGAATTTCAAAATATCAACGAGTATGACGACCCTTTGGCCTTTCAACGGAAGTTGCGCTCACACTGGCAGAAACACATGGATGTATGCTATTGCCTGTATGGCAGCAAGAGACACATGTTGTTGGACATTTTCCATAATTACAACATGCCTTTTTATAAGTTCGGAGATATCTTGTTTCTGGAAAAAATACCAAAGGAAGATTGGATAGAATTTATAGGAAGAAAGTTTTCTGAAACTGGAAAGGATATTTCAGAAGAACTGTGCGGCATGATTGCCGATCGGATGAAAAACCACCCCTATTATACCCAACAACTAAGTCAGCAGGTATGGTTCAGAACCGGAACCACTGTCTCAGTCGAAGTGGTTGACGAAGCCTTCAGTGATATGATTGGTCAGCTTAGTCTGCTTTTTGCCAATATCATCGATACGTTGACACCACGGCAAATCAATTTTCTGTTGGCAGTCGCCGATGGGATCACAAACTTCTCATCAAAAGAAGTACTCATGAAATACCAATTGGGGACATCTGCCAATATTAAAAATTTAAAAAAGGCAGCAACTGAAAAAGATTTGATTGATATTCTACCGGGCAACCGGATAGAACTGCAAGACCCCGTATTTGAATATTGGCTGAAATATATTTATCGTACAAGGTGAAGGCGCAAAATAACGAACGCGGGACAACTACATTAAGAAGTCATCCCGCGTTCGTTATAATATAATTTATGCTATGAAAATTCTGTTACCACTGCAACCGTGGCAAGAACTTACTCAAGCAAGTACGTAATGCACTCAAGGTAATAGGCTTTACCAATACTTCCGAAGCACCGGCAGCCATTGCATTTTCACGGTCAGCCGTAAAAGCATAAGCAGTCTGCATGATAATAGGAAGTTCCTTCTCCTCTTCACGGATAATCTTTGTTGCTTCCAGACCATTCATGATAGGCATTTTGATATCCATAAGAATAGCTGCTGTCTTTCCACGGTTCTCTTTGAACAGATTAACCATCTCTTCACCGTTCTTTGCCCACAATATCTCGCATTTTTTGCCAATAATAGCCTTTATCAACTTAAAGTTACTATCATCGTCTTCCGCTACCAGTATCAGCGGACGGTAATCTTCTGATAAATTCCCTGTTTCCATTACCAATGTATTTTTGTTTAATGAGGCAAAGATATAAAAAATAATATAAATATATTATCTTTGAAGAAGATATGCTGCATCTCGGCATAACTTTTTCATGCAAGCATGAAAGTTCTACGCTCTATTTGCACTATCTTTGCCTGAAAACGAAGATAGGCTGCACCTCAACATAAAAAATGAACGAGTTCATTTTATTCTGTACTCAGTTTGCACTATCTTTGCGCCTCAATTTAAAAATAGAGTATGATTTCAATAGACGGACTGGCCGTAGAATTCGGCGGCACCACCTTATTCAGTGACGTTTCCTTCGTTATTAATGAAAAAGACCGCATCGCCCTGATGGGAAAGAACGGAGCGGGAAAAAGCACCTTACTGAAAATTCTGGCAGGAGTACGCCAACCTACCCGGGGCAAAATCTCGACACCTAAAGACAGTGTTATCGCTTACCTGCCGCAACATCTGATGACGGAAGACGGACGTACCGTATTCCAGGAAACCGCACAGGCTTTCTCACACCTGCATGAGATGGAAGCAGAAATAGAGCGCCTCAACAAAGAACTGGAAACACGTACCGATTATGAAAGTGACAGCTACATGGAACTGATTGAAACGGTTTCCGCCCTGAGTGAGAAATTCTACTCTATCGATGCTACCAACTATGAGGAAGATGTAGAAAAAGCTCTGTTAGGACTCGGCTTCAGTCGCGAAGATTTCAACCGCCAGACCAGTGACTTCAGCGGTGGATGGCGTATGCGCATCGAGCTAGCCAAACTACTGTTGCAAAAGCCGGATGTACTGTTACTGGATGAGCCTACCAACCACCTCGACATCGAAAGTATTCAGTGGTTGGAAGATTTCCTTATCAATAATGGTAAAGCTGTTATTGTCATCAGCCACGACCGCAAGTTTGTGGATAATATCACTACCCGTACCATTGAAGTGACAATGGGACGTATCTATGATTATAAAGTAAATTACTCCAAATATCTGGAACTCCGCAAAGAACGTCGTGAACAACAACAAAAGGCTTACGACGAACAACAGAAGTTCATTGCCGAAACCAAAGAATTCATTGAACGCTTCAAAGGCACTTACTCCAAAACCCTGCAAGTACAAAGCCGCGTAAAAATGTTGGAAAAGTTGGAAATTCTGGAAGTAGATGAAGAAGATACTTCGGCACTACGGTTGAAATTTCCGCCATCTCCACGTTCCGGCAATTATCCTGTAATCATGGAAAACGTAGGTAAAACCTATGGCGACCATGTGGTATTCAAAAACGCTACACTGACCGTGGAACGGGGAGACAAATTAGCATTTGTCGGCAAAAACGGCGAAGGTAAGTCCACCTTGGTGAAATGTATCATGAAAGAGATTGAACACGATGGCACGCTGACACTCGGACATAATGTACAGATCGGTTATTTCGCACAAAACCAAGCTTCTCTGCTGAACGAAAACCTAACGGTATTCCAAACGATTGACGATGTGGCAAAGGGAGAAATACGTAATAAGATACGTGACCTGCTGGGTGCTTTCATGTTCGGTGGCCCAGAGCAATCCATGAAGAAAGTAAAAGTGCTTTCCGGTGGAGAGCGCACACGACTCGCCATGATTAAACTGTTGTTGGAACCGGTAAACCTACTGATTCTGGATGAGCCGACGAACCACCTCGACCTGAAGACCAAGGACATTCTGAAGCAAGCGCTGTTGGATTTCGATGGTACGCTGATTGTAGTAAGCCATGACCGTGACTTCCTGGACGGACTGGTTACCAAGGTCTACGAATTCGGTAATAAACAAGTAAAGGAACACTTAAGCGGCATCTACGAATTCCTGGAAAAGAAGAAAATGGAGTCACTCCGCGAACTGGAAAGGTAAACGTTCCTTAACAGGGCTTCCGCAACTTTTCTTGCGTCATATTGTTTCATTTTTATAAAACTCTAATTACGAGAACAATGAAACGATATGACGCTATAATAATAGGCTTCGGCAAAGGTGGCAAGCTACTGGCGGTCGAATTAGCCAACCGCAACTGGAAAGTGGCGGTCATCGAACGTTCCCCGGACATGTACGGTGGAACCTGTATAAATGTAGGATGTATTCCTACTAAAACCATGATAAACGAATCAGAATTCGCCGAACGTATCTATCAAGACGATTATAAGAAACAATCCAAGTTATATTCCCTCGCCCTAAGGCGCAAGGATAAGCTGGTCACCTTCCTTCGAGAAAAGAACGTCGAAAATCTGACGAATAACCCTAATATAACATTGTATGACGGAACTGCATCTTTTCTCTGTCCGGACACGGTAAAGGTAGTCCCTTCACCGGAAAGTGAAGATTACTTTGAACTGGAAGGAAAAGAAATCTTTATCAATACCGGTTCTACACCTATCCTACCCGATATTGATGGATTAAAAAACAGCCGATACGTATATACAAGTGAGACATTGCTGCATACCGAGATTCTTCCCCAACACTTGCTGATTATAGGAAGCGGAGCTATCGGGCTGGAATTTGCCACCATGTATGCCGGATTCGGCAGCAAGGTTACTATTCTGGAAGCCGGTAAACGCTTCTTGCCGAAAGCTGATCGGGAGATTGCCGAATATATGCGGGAAAGTCTGAAAAGAAAAAATATAGAGATACGCCTGAACGCACGCGTACAATCATTACATGATACAGTGGACGGCATTACCGCCACCTATACGGATGCCTCGGACGGCACACCTTACTTTCTTGAAGGCGATGCCCTACTCATTGCAACAGGACGTAAACCTATGATAGATGATCTGAATCTGGAAAAAGCAAAAATACAGGTTAATGCACAAGGAGGGATCATTGTCAATGAGCAATTACGCACTACTGCACCACACGTCTGGGCCTTGGGAGACGCTAAAGGCGGGGAAATGTATGATTACCTTTCAATTGACGATTCCCGTATCATCTTAAATCATCTTTTCGGTAATAAGGAACGTTCTGTTGACGACCGTAATCCTGTACCTTACGCCATCTTCACAGATCCGCCTATGGCACATATCGGTCTGACGGAAGAAGAAGCCATGAAACGTGGATATCCCATCAAGATTTCACGTCTGCCCGCCTCCGCCATCCCTCGTGCACGTACTTTGCAGAATATGGATGGGATGCTAAAAGCTATTGTAAATACGGATACTGAGAAAATACTGGGCTGCTCACTCTTTTGTGTGAATGCACCGGAACTCATCAATCTGGTAGCGTTTGTCATGAAAACCGGGCAGAAATCTTCGGCTTTACGTAACTTCATATTCACCCATCCCAGTATGAGTGAAGGTTTAAATGGATTATTCAAGGCTTTTTAATAACTAACATTTGGTAATTAAGCCGTTAACTTCTATCTTTGTCCGCAATAAAAAAATAAGGATGCAGAGAAAACGGTACATAACACTCTTTTTTATATTCATCAGCATGGTCATGCTGGTGGTACCGGTTATTCCTCACCACCATCACAATAATGGGTTGATATGTATGAAGAATGACATAACTCCCAATTGTTGCGGACAACAACACACCCCGGATAGCGAACATTGCTGTTGCGATACGGGATGTGTTACTACCCACTTTTTCCAGCAAACTCCCAGCCCGGACAACGGATGGACACATCCGGATTTTCCGCTGGTTATCACATTATTCTCCGAACCACTTCTCAGACTATTGGTCCTCCCCGAAGAAAGCGGGCAAAGACAGGATTGCATATACCAGGAATCACTTCATGGCACGTATCTCACACGTGCCACAGGACTTCGTGCACCTCCGTGTGTCCTTACTTTATCGTAAAGTCTGCAACTTTATTGCAGGCTTTTATCTCTAATTTTGCACACAGATAAAAGTAAGAACATAAAAATATCATCATGAAAAAAATTCTTTTTATGGGAGTCATGGGATTATTCCTGTTAGGCTCTTGCAATAGTAAATCCGGCGATGGACACGAAGGTCATAATCATGAAACAGAAAAACATGAGCACGAAGGTTGTGACCATGATCATGAAAGCGAAGACCACAATCACGAAGGTGACGAACATAACCACGATGGACATAGCCACGATGAACAAGCAGCCGGACATAGTGACGAAATCATTCTGCCTACCGCCAAAGCACAGGCTGCCGGAGTAAAATCCAATGTTGTAGAACCGGGGATTTTCCATCAGGTTATAAAAACCAGCGGTCAAGTAATGGCAGCACAAGGAGATGAGAGCGTGGCTGTAGCAACCGTAGCTGGTGTAGTATCTTTCCGTGGAAAGATAATCGAAGGTATGAGTGTCAGTAAAGGTACGCCACTGGTGACATTATCTTCCAAGAACATGGCGGATGGTGACCCCGTAGAACGGGCACGTATCGCTTATGAAGTTTCCAAGAAAGAATATGAGCGCATGAAAGCCCTCGTAGGAAATAAGATTGTTTCTGAAAAAGATTTCGCTCAGGCGGAACAAGCATACGAAAATGCACGTATCAGCTACGAAGCCGTAGCTAAAAATAGTTCAGCAAGCGGACAAGCTGTAGTTTCCCCTATCAGCGGATATGTAAAAAGCCTGTTAGTGAAAGAAGGCGACTATGTAGCCGTAGGGCAACCGTTAGTCAGCATTACGCAAAACCGCAAATTGTTCCTGCGTGCTGATGTGTCTGAGAAATATTACCAGTATCTGCGTACTATTGGTTCTGCTAATTTCTGCACTCCTTATAATAATAAGGTATATACATTGAAAGACTTAGACGGGCGTCTTCTCTCTTATGGCAAGGCTTCCGGTAGTGATGGTGGATATTATGTACCTGTAACCTTTGAGTTCGACAACAAAGGTGATATTATCCCCGGTTCGTTTGTAGAAATCTTCTTATTGTCTTCCCCTATAGAAAACGTAATATCCCTGCCCCATTCAGCATTGACTGAAGAGCAAGGCAGTTTCTTTGTCTACCTGCAACTGGATAAAGAAGGATATAAGAAACAACTCGTAACTCTCGGAGCCGATAACGGTGAAAGCGTACAGATTCTCTCAGGTGTAAAAGCTGGAGACCGCGTGGTTACCGAAGGGGCTTATCAAGTGAAACTGGCAAGCGCTACGAATGCGATACCGGCACACAGTCACGAACACTAAACTTATTTACTATTTGACAAGTTACTATTTACTATTTGGCTGTGCAATGCGTGAAGCTGATGATAAGAATAGTAAATGTCAAATGGTAAAAGACAAGGTGTATCAAATAGTAAATATAAATAGTAAAATAGTTAATATATCATCGTGTTAAATAAGATCATACATTTCTCACTTCATAACCGCATCCTGGTGCTTGTGGCCTCGGTGTTGTTACTGATAGGCGGAACTTACACCGCCATGCATACGGAAGTGGACGTATTTCCAGATCTCAATGCACCTACGGTTGTCATCATGACTGAGGCAAACGGCATGGCGGCAGAAGAAGTGGAACAACTCGTTACATTTCCTGTAGAAACAGCTGTGAACGGTGCAACAGGTGTGCGCCGCGTACGTTCTTCATCTACCAACGGCTTCTCTGTAGTATGGGTAGAATTCGATTGGGATACGGATATTTATCTGGCCCGGCAGATTGTCAGCGAAAAGTTGGCCGTCGTAAGTGAAAGCCTGCCTACCGGTGTAGGTAAACCAACGTTGGGTCCACAATCATCCATTCTGGGTGAAATGCTGATTATCGGATTGACGGCCGACTCTACCTCCATGCTCGACCTGCGTACAATAGCCGACTGGACCATCCGTCCGCGTCTGCTCTCTACGGGCGGTGTAGCACAGGTAGCAGTACTTGGAGGTGATATAAAGGAATATCAGATACAATTAGATCCGGAACGGATGCGGCATTATGGCGTTACGCTGAATGAAATCATGACTGTAACCCGCGAAATGAATCTGAACGCAAACGGTGGCGTGCTATATGAATATGGTAACGAATACATTGTGCGTGGAGTACTTTCTACCGACCGTGTAGATCAACTGGCACGTGCCGTAGTACGTGGTGGAACAGCTTCGGGCAGTGCTCCTATCTTACTGGAAGACATTGCAGATGTACATATCGGAGCAAAGCTACCCAAACTGGGTACAGCATCCGAACGGGGTAAATCCGCCGTACTGTTAACAGTAACCAAGCAACCAGCCACCAGTACACTGGAATTAACGGATAAATTAGAAGCATCTTTAAAAGACTTGCAGAAGAACCTGCCACCGGATGTAAAAGTCAGCACAGACATCTTCCGCCAGAGCCGCTTTATCGAAAGCTCTATCGGAAACGTACAGAAGTCCTTGTTTGAAGGAGGTATCTTCGTTGTGATTGTCCTATTCCTGTTCCTTGCGAATGTACGTACAACGGTGATCTCATTGGTTACACTACCGCTTTCATTGATTACTTCACTGGTAACACTGCATTATATGGGCTTCACAATTAATACAATGAGCCTCGGTGGTCTTGCCATCGCTATCGGTTCGCTGGTGGATGATGCCATTGTGGACGTGGAGAACGTATATAAACGACTCCACGAGAATAAGTTAAAGCCTGTGGAAGAACGCCTTTCCATACTGGAAGTAGTATTCAACGCATCGAAAGAAGTACGTATGCCTATTCTGAATTCTACGCTGATTATCGTAGTCAGTTTCGTACCGCTGTTCTTCCTCACCGGCATGGAAGGCCGTATGCTGGTTCCACTGGGTATTGCGTTCATTGTAGCACTGGCAGCTTCTACGGTAGTGGCATTGACAGTTACACCAGTACTTTGCTCCTATCTTTTAGGAAAAGACAAGAAGAAGGAACAGAAAGAGAGCAGCGACTCGTTCGTAGCACGCAAGATGAAACAGTGGTATGGTGCTGCATTGGCATTCGTACTGGGACATAAGAAGATCGTACTGGGCGGTACAATCGGTCTGTTCGTAGTTGCCCTGGTATGTTTCTTCACATTGGGACGTTCGTTCCTGCCACCTTTCAACGAAGGTTCGTTTACGATTAACATATCTTCTTTACCAGGCATCTCATTAGAAGAAAGTGACAAGATGGGACACCGTGCGGAGGAATTACTGCTCAGCATTCCCGAAATACAAACCGTTGCCCGTAAGACCGGACGTGCTGAACTGGACGAGCATGCACTTGGTGTGAATGTTTCGGAAATAGAAGCTCCGTTCGAATTGAAAGATCGTTCACGCAGTGAGCTGGTTGCCGAAGTACGCGAAAAGTTAGGTACTATCGTAGGGGCAAATGTGGAAATCGGCCAGCCTATCAGCCACCGTATCGATGCTATGCTCAGTGGTACAAAAGCCAACATCGCAATTAAACTGTTTGGTGACGACCTGAACCGTATGTTTACCTTGGGTAATGAAATCAAAGGTGCCATCCAGGATATTCCGGGTATTGCCGACCTGAATGTAGAACAACAAATAGAACGTCCTCAGCTTATCATTTCACCCAAGCGGGAAATGCTGGCTAAGTTTGGTATCTCATTACCGGAATTCTCTGAGTTCGTGAATGTCTGTCTTGCTGGTGAAACCGTATCACAGGTATACGAGAAAGGTAAAAGTTTCGACCTTACCGTACGTGTACGTGATGATCTTCGCGACGAAATGGAGAAGATACGCAACTTGATGATAGATACAAGTGACGGAAAGAAAATACCTTTGAACTACATCGCAGAAGTGCGTTCTGCCATGGGACCGAATACCATCAGCCGCGAGAATGTGAAACGTAAAATCGTGATCTCCGCCAATGTTGCCGACCGCGACCTGCGCAGTGTGGTGAATGATATTCAGGCCCGTGTGGACAAGGATATTAAATTGCCCGAAGGGTATCATCTGGAATATGGCGGCCAATTTGAGAGTGAACAGGCAGCAAGCCGCACCTTGTTACTCACATCATTGATGAGTATTGTGGTGATCTTCTTACTGCTTTATCATGAATTCCGTAGTGTAAAAGAGAGTGCAATCATACTTATCAACCTGCCGCTTGCATTGATCGGTGGTGTGTTTGCTTTGTTGATGACAACGGGAGAGGTGAGTATTCCGGCTATTATCGGTTTTATTTCACTATTTGGTATCGCCACCCGAAACGGTATGTTACTGATCAGCCACTACAACCATTTGCAACAGGAAGAAGGACTGAATGTGTACGACAGTGTAATCCGTGGCTCAATGGACCGTTTGAATCCGATTCTGATGACAGCATTGTCTTCTGCTCTCGCTCTTATTCCATTGGCATTGGGAGGAGATTTGCCGGGTAATGAAATTCAAAGTCCGATGGCGAAAGTTATCCTTGGCGGTCTTTTAACTTCCACGTTCCTGAACGGTTTCATCATTCCGATTGTTTATCTGATGATGCACCGGAAACCAGCGAATTAACATCCATATAACCATTAACAATATCAAATAATGAAACGAATTCTGATATTTAGTATTATCACCTTTTTCCTATATGCGGGGATGCGCGCACAATCGGTCGACATAGACGAAGTGCTGCGCCGCATTGAAGCGAATAATAAAGAGTTGCAGGCCAACGCCCAACTCATCACTTCGCAGAAAATGGAAAACAAGTCAGAGAATAATCTTCCCGACCCAACCCTTTCTTATTCTCACCTGTGGGGAGCAAAAGATAAGGACGAAACCATCGGCGAGCTCGTTGTTTCACAAAGCTTCGACTTCCCTACGCTCTACGCTACGCGTGGACAAGTGAATCGTCTTAAAACCGGTGCACTCGATGCACAATCCACCGCCTTCCGCCAGCAACTGTTGCTTCAAGCCAAGGAAATATGCCTCGACATCCTCATGTTGCAACAACAGCAAAGATTGCTGGACGAACGTCTAAAACAGGCAGAAGAACTTTCCGCCTATTACAAGAAACGTTTGGAAACAGGAGATGCCAATGTTTTGGAAACCAATAAAATCAATCTGGAATTGCTGAACGTTCGTACAGAAGCACGAACCAACCGCACCACCTTGGAAAACAAATGGCAAGAACTGACTGCATTGAACAGCAACCAGCCATTGCAAATCTCTTCTCTCAGCGAATATCCGCTGCATCCACTACCGGCTGATTATGAACAACTGCGTGAAGAGGTTATCGCGTCGGATGCTGCTTTGTGGTCACTGAGCAACGAAAGCGCTGCTGCCCGCAAACAAATTTCTGTCAGTAAACAAGGCTGGCTGCCTAAGTTGGAGTTAGGTTATCGTCGTAACACCGAATCGGGCACTCCGTTCAATGGTGTTGTGGTGGGCTTTTCTTTCCCCATCTTCGAGAACCGAAATAAGGTGAAGATAGCCAAGGCACAATCCATGAATATAGATTTTCAGAAAGAGAATGCGACTTTGCAGGCAGAGTCTTCATTAGCACAGCTTTATCGCGAAGCTCAATCCTTGCAAGCTTCCATGCAGGAATATCAGGAAGCCTTCAGCTCACAACAAGATCTCGCATTGCTTAAACAAGCCCTTACAGGTGGACAAATCAGCGTGATAGAATTCTTTGTGGAAGTTTCTGTGATTTATCAAAGCAAACAAAATCTGCTACAACTGGAGAACCAGTATCAGAAGGTGATGGCACAGATTTATAAGAGTAAGTTGTAAAAACAGTATATTATAACGAAAGAGGGCTTGAATGTTCAGGCCCTCTTTTATCATTTATTATAGTTTCGTAATTTTCCCCATAAAAAGAATTGCTCCCGTACTCTTTTCCTTAATCACGAAAGCAAAAGGACGATCTACATAGAAAGATATAGGAGTAGATGGTCCAGCGGATGTTTCCAACATTCCACCAACTGTAACAGCCGCTGCTTCAGTACCTTCCTCATCTACATTTACATAAGTAAATTGCTGCAAAAGACCAATATATAACTCGGCAGCCGACATTTTAGAGAAATCAGCCTTATGACCATCAAAGGCATCCTTCATCCCCATAGCAACCATATCCTCTATGAGCATCTTGTCATACTCCACTTTGAAACGGGGAAGTTTAACCTGCAATTGCCTGCTCGACAAAGCTGCATTCCATTCCTTCCAGTTTTCATAAGTCAACCCGGACAAACTCTCATCCAAAGTCTTATCCCCGGCAGGCAATAAGAGCACCATACTGAAAGCTTCGTTACCATATGGCAATTCTGCGATGGAAAATGCTGAGTTCTGAGCATAATTAAACGTTTCTGTCTGATTCATCATGTTCACTTTCTGCTCAGTACCATCAGAATTAGTAAAGTTTTCCTGGCGAGTATCCGATTTTTGGAATTGACTCTTCCAGATACCTTTGAAGTAGAGTGCATTAATCAAATACATACGTGCATCTTCCGGTATTCTCTGTATAACCTCTTTTATACAATTATTCGTCTGCTCAGCGCACCACCGGTTAATCACATCCTTCGCTGTGGGAGATGTAAAATCAAGTTCCTGTACCTGGGCATCATACATCTTCTTATTCACATCCACAAAAGAATCGTAAACTTTAAAACCTTGTTTCACCCAAATAGAATTGGCGATTCCTAATTGAGTGGTATTATCTAAATCCAATAAAGCTGAAGTTAATTTTTGATTATAGTTATTCAGATCATCAAGAGAGAAAGAAGCGGCAGGAAATCCCAATACATACTGCATTTCAGTAAGCGTATTGCCCGAAGCTCCGTTAGTAATCATCGATAAGCAAAGTGATGCACTCAATGGAGACACAAAAACATTCGGTTTTTCTTTTTCGGTACTGCACACCTGATCGAAGAAACGGAAAGCAAAGTCTGTACCTTTGTCCATAAAATCTTGTTCCGCACGAGTGAGATTGATGTCTTGACGTGGTTTTGGTTCCGGTTGAGAAGGATTCTCATCATTCTGACAGGCTGCAAGGATACTGAGTAGGCTTAGCGCAGCAATAGTTTTCTTTAGCATAAGCATTATAGTATTAGTTTTCTATTAAGTTACTCTGTTAGAATAAATGCATAAATTTATAAAATACTGCACTACATCACAAATAAAACATAAATCTTTCCTATCTTTGCTCTCGGTTTTGTTGGAGTATGCCTTTCGGTATACTCCATGAAAAGGGAATTGGGTGTGACTCCCAAACAGTCCCGCTGCTGTGATCTCCTATTGCAGGATTTGCCAATCACCTGTGCCACTGCCAATATTCGTATGGTGGGAAGGCGGCAAATCCGGAGTAAGTCAGAAGACCTGCAAAACCTATCAAATCTTATGCTTTCGAGGAAAGGGTATGAGATGTATATTGTTTTTAGCATTCTGTTTATGATAAAAGATAATCTATGCCGGTATACCCGACTACGGTTTAATTTGCTTTGCCTTTTATGTTGGCTTTGGGTCAATCTACAAGCACAACAAGCAGGAGATTCCATTACTGGAAAGGTACATGCCATTCCGGAAGTGGGGATAAAAGGTCGGCGTGTGCCACCGGCTCTCTCAGCAACCGCCCCACTCCAACAGATGAAGAAAACTGATATGGAACGTTTGGGAGTATCGGATGTGGCCGATGCAGTTCGTCATTTCTCAGGAGTCAGCGTTAAGGATTATGGCGGAATTGGTGGATTAAAGACTGTTTCTGTACGCAGTCTGGGAGCGCAACATACAGCAGTCAGCTATGACGGAGTGACTGTCAGTGATTGTCAGTCAGGCCAGGTAGATATCTCCCGTTTCTCGTTAGACAATGTTTCCGAACTGGCACTCAGCATTGGTCAGAGCGATAATATTTACCAGACAGCGAAGATGTTTGCCTCTGCCGGTGCTTTAAGTATCGAAACCGCACGTCCGGATTTCAGTGACAGACCTTTCCAATTGCTTGCAAATATGAAAACCGGTTCTTACGGGCTTGCTAATCCTTCTTTATTTTATGCCCAGAAATTAAGTAACCGTTTCAGTCTTTCTGCCTATGCTGATTATTTACGGGCAGACGGTAATTATCCTTTCAAAATGTGGAATGGGAATAAACTGATTGACTCCAAACGAAACAATAGTGATATAGAGACTTATCGGGCAGAATTAAATTTGTTTGTAACTCTGAATGAGAAACAGGATTTGAAAACCAAAGTTTATCTCTTTGATTCGGAAAGAGGGTTACCCGGCGGAGTGATTTATGACAATTCGTATGCTGCCGAAAGACTATATGACCGTAATTACTTCGGCCAATTGAAGTATGAGAATCGATTCTCTGAAAAATGGAAATTACAAGCAAGCGGAAAATTTAACTTCAGCTGGAACCGGGACTATAATAATGAATCTTCCGGTATTACAGACAATCGTTTCCGCCAGACTGAGACTTACTTATCCACTACCCTATGGAGCGAACCGGTGAAAGGGTTATCTTTCTCATTAGCACAGGATTTCGCCTATAACTATTTGTCAACGACTCTACAGAACAATCAATATCCGGAACGTTTCACCTATTTAACAGCAATAGCCACACACTATAAAAGCAACCGATTTTCTGCTACCGCTTCCCTACTAAATACTTATATTACAGAGAATGTACGGACAGGAAAAGCTGCTGCAGACCGTAAACGCCTTTCACCCGCTGTCAGCCTGTCGTGGAAACCTTTTGATTTTGGTCTACGTTTCAGGGCTTCATACAAAGATATCTTCCGTACGCCGACATTCAATGATTTGTATTATCTGATAATTGGCAACCATAATTTAAAGCCTGAAGTTACCCGGCAATTCAATGTAGGTACAACGTGGAATTCTACATCATTGGAATTTATCGACTATCTAAGCCTTTCAGTAGATGCTTATTATAATCGGGTGAAAGATAAAATCGTGGCAATACCCACTATGTTTATCTGGAAGATGATGAATTTAGGTAAAGTCGAAACTATTGGTACGGATATTAACCTGGCAATTGAAAAAGAATTAGCAAAACATTATAAGTTATATCTCACAGGAACTTACAACTTCATGCAAGCAGAAGATATTACCGACCGTAATTCTAAAATATGGCGGAATCAGATTATATATACTCCGAAACATTCAGGTTCGGGAAGTCTGACTTTTGAGAATCCGTATGTCAACCTGACTTATAACATAATGTATGCTTCGGAACGCTATTCGATTGCCCAAAACATCCCGGAAAATCGTATTAAATCTTACACTGACCACAGTATAGCACTCTCGCATACCTTTAAATGGAAGAAGCAGTCACTACGCATACAGCTGGATGCCTTGAACCTGAGTGATAAGAACTACGAAATAGTCCGCTTCTACCCGATGCCCGGACGCAATTACAAAGTAACAATCAACTATAAATTATAAATTATAAACTAAAAACAGAAACAATGAAGAAGTATTGGTATAAAACCACCATGTTGGTTATGGCATTAGGAGCATTTACCGCATGTAATGATGATGACGAACCGAAAGGACCGGAAGGACCGATAGCACCTGTTAATGGAGCATATGTTATTAATACAGGAAACTGGAATGAGAATAATGGTACCATACAATGGTATGACAGGGATCTGAAGACAGTTAGTGCAGATTTGTTTGCAGCTGCCAACGGAGCAGGTATCGGCGATGCACAGGACTTATGTATATACGGTTCTAAAATCTATATCACATGCAGCAGCTCTGCTAAAATAGAAATCGTAGATAGAAAAGACTTCAAACGTATAAAAACTTTGAACTTAACAAATGAGAGCGGGCAACCTATTCAACCGCGATACATGACAGCAGCCAAAGGAAATATTTATTTCACCGCATACGATGGCACCGTATCACAAATAGACACTACAAGCCTTTCAATAACCCAAAAAACAGAGGTAGGAGGAAGTCATCCGGAAGCCCTTACCTCAGCTAACGGAAAGTTATATATTAATCTATCCAATTATGATATGGATGGTACAGGCAAATATGTAGCTGTTGTCAATCTTGCCAACTTTACTAAAATCAAAGACATAGAAGTTCTTCTCAACCCCTATGATGTCTGTACAACCGGAGAAGACGGAAAGGTGTACTTCATTTCATGCGGAGATTTTGGCGGGAATCCCGCGCAGACATTACAATGCATCGATCCGCAAACAGATCAGGTTACGGAAATATGCCCAGCCAGCAAAATGGCAATAAAAAACAATAAAATCTATCTTATTTATGCAGAATATTACGAAGATGCCGCTCCTAAAAGCATTTCTGTATATGACATGAATACCAAACAAACCACGCAGTTTGCCAACTACAGCGATTTCTCCAATCCTGGTAATATTGTAGTCGACCCGGCTACAGGAGATGTAATTATCATCGATCAACCCTCTTCTGCTCTCAACGACATATATGTTTATGGTAGTGACGGCGTACTCAAAAAGAAATTGGAAACCGGCTACTATACCACTAATATGCACTTTGTAACTGAATAACAGCATGAAACAATTTTCTTTTTTTCTAACCCTTTGGGTGACAGTGCTACTTCTTTCCGCCTGTGGCGGAAAGAGCAGCACTGCTTCCGGCTCTGCACAAGGAGACACCATCCCGCTACACTACTCCTCTAATCTCTCTCTGATAGATTACGAAAATTACATCGTTGCACAGCTACGCAATCCCTGGGATACAGCAAAGATACTACACACCTATGTATTAGTAGACAAAAAACAGCCGTTACCCCAAGAACTGCCTCAAGGTACTCTTGTCCGCACCCCACTTAGTAAAGCAGTCATCTACTCATCCGTTCATTGCAGCTTGCTGAAAGACCTCGGTGCCTTAAATAGTATCGGTGGCGTATGCGACCTGAAGTACATCAAACTACCGGAAATCGAGGAAGGATGCCGAAACGGCACCATCACCGATGTAGGTGATGGCATGAACCCCAATATCGAAAAAATCATAGACCTGCACCCCGATGCCATCCTACTTTCTCCTTTTGAAAACAGCGGTGGATACGGACGTGTAGAGAAACTGGATGTACCCATCATTGAATGTGCCGACTATATGGAAACCTCTTCATTGGGACGTGCCGAATGGATGCGTTTCTACGGTTTATTATTTGGCAAGAAAACAGAAGCAGATGCTATGTTTACTTCGATAGAAAGAAACTATAAGGATTTACAAGAATTAGTAAAGCCTATCTCTTTTGCCCCCTCCGTGATGTGTGATTTGAAAACAAGCTCTACCTGGTACACTCCGGGTGGTAACAGTACCATCGCCAAACTATACTCTGATGCAGGTGCCAACTATATTTTCAGAGAAGATACACATAGCGGCTCACTCCCCTATCCTTTCGAAGTTATCTTTGAGAAAGGTCAACAGGCGGATTTCTGGCTGATACGCTACAACCAACCTGCAGATAAGACCTATAGTGAACTGGAAAAAGAGTTTGCCCCTTACGCCGGTTTCCGCGCCTTCAAAGAACGGAATATCTACGGATGCAATACCAACCGGGTTCCTTTTTATGAAGAAACGCCTTTCCGGCCGGACTGGTTATTGAAAGATTTAATAAAAATCTTCCATCCTTCGATGCTGGAAGGATATGAATCGAAATATTATAGTAAATTAGCAGAATAAAATTTAATGGTTTGAAAGGCAAAGGATCTATATATGGCATAGTACTGTCGGTTCTCATTCTCCTATTGATGACCGCTAATCTCTGGTTTGGCTCGATCAGCATTCCTGCCGGAGCGGTATGGGATATTCTAGCGGGCAATGAAGTTGAGAAAGCCAGTTGGAGTTTTATTATCTGGGAGTCGCGCCTACCGCAGGCTGTCACAGCGCTGCTATGTGGTGCGGCATTGGCGGCTTCGGGGTTGATGCTTCAAACAGCTTTCAATAATCCGCTGGCAGGTCCGTCCATTTTAGGAATAAATTCAGGGGCAAGCCTTGGCGTGGCACTCGTAATGTTGGCTGGTGGTGGAAGCATTGCAACGGGTATATTCACCTTGTCCGGTTTCTTCTCGGTGATACTGGGAGCTTTCATCGGATCGATGGTGGTAATGGGGCTTATCCTTTTCTTTTCTACACTGATAAAAAGCAATATCATGTTGCTGATTACAGGTATCATGATCGGCTATATCACTTCTTCCGCCATTTCATTGCTCAACTTCTTCGCAACAGCCGAAGGAGTACATTCTTATATGATTTGGGGTATGGGGAACTTCGGAGGTGTCTCATTGCAACAACTACCCTATTTCTCCATTTTCTGTCTGGCAGGTTTGTTACTTTCCATCCTGCTTATCAAACCCTTGAATGCCTTGCTGTTGGGTACTCGCTATGCTGAAAACTTAGGAGTAAACATCCGTCGCACAAGAAATCTGTTACTGATCGCCACCGGACTACTGACAGCCGTCACTACCGCCTTCTGCGGACCTGTTGCTTTCATCGGTCTGGCCGTTCCACATATCTCCCGCCTGATGCTGGGCACGTCCAATCACAATTCACTGCTCCCCGTCACTTTGCTGACGGGAGCCGCCATTGCCCTACTCTGCAACCTTATCTGTATCCTGCCGGGCGAAGCGGGCATCATTCCGCTGAATGCAGTGACCCCGGTGCTGGGCGCACCCGTTATTATATATGTAATCGTAAACCAACGTAAAATACAATATTTCAACTGATGGAGAAAGCTGTTATCACCGCGAATGATTTATGTATCGGCTACCGTTCGGGGAAGCAAGAGAAACGGGTGCATGAGCATCTTTCTTTCCGGCTCTTCCCCGGAGAACTTACTTGTCTGCTGGGAGCCAACGGAACAGGTAAGTCTACTCTGCTTCGCACCCTCTCCGCCTCGCAACCGGCTTTATCAGGAGAATTGCTTATACAGGATAAACCACTCTCCGATTACTCGGAAAAAGAATGTTCACGTACCATCGGCGTCGTACTGACAGACAAGACACAGGCAGGAGGACTGACGGTATACGAGCTCGTAGCTCTGGGACGCCAACCTCACACGGGTTTTTTCGGCAGACTGAATAAATCGGACCACGCCATCATTGAAGAAGCATTGGAAGCAGTGAGCATCAGTCATAAAGCCCAAAGCTATACCGCAGAATTGTCGGACGGCGAACGGCAAAAAGTAATGATTGCCAAAGCATTGGTACAGGAATGCCCTCTTATCCTATTGGATGAGCCTACCGCTTTCCTGGATGTAGTGAGCCGCATTGAGATTATGACTCTACTTCACCGTCTGGCTGTAGAACAGAATAAAGCGATTTTACTTTCCACCCATGATATAGAACAGGCATTAGTGCTGGCAGACAAACTATGGCTGCTTTCCAAAGAGAACGGACTGCAATGCGGAGTCACAGAGGATATGATTCTGAGTCACCGGATGGATAGCTTATTTTCCCGTAATGATATCCGGTTTGATTATGCACATGGAGTGTATTATCCGAAAGTGAACAGCCATCGCAATATCATCGTAGAAGCAAACGATGAAGTATTATTGCACTGGATAACCAATGCACTGAACCGTCACGGATATGCTTGTTGCTCTGATTCTGTGACAGAAACAAGTAGCTTACCGCGATTACAGGTGTTGTCTGCCGAAGATTTCAGACTGCACAAGGAAAAGGAATACACATTCTGTTCTTTCGAGCAGCTACTTGCCAATGTATGACAAAGGCCATGATATTTTTTGGATAGTCAGAAGAAAAAATATCGGAATTCTATTTATTGTTCTTTTAGCAAACCTCCGACGGCTTCAATAAAAGCTGTCGCTTTAGGTATCAACTCGTCTATTTCTTCTTCATTCGAATAGGCAAAATCATCATAATCGCTACTGTGGCGACGCTCGAAAAGCAGGGAGAAGCAACGCCCCAACTCGCGAGACAAACGACCGGTAGCTACAAAATGCAATCCTATCATCTGTTTGACACCTGAATGGGTGCCGGGATTTACCTCGTGCTTGATAAGCAGCGCAACTGCTGCATAATAGCAGGCATAATAAAGGCGGTTAACTGCCGTATTATAATATCCCTGTTGTTTCAGATAGGGTATTTCCTTTAAGGTTTCTTCGGCGCGCTGAAATCGGTAGTTTGCCAATGCCTCGATGTTTTCACGATTTAATTGCTCTTTCATAACACAATTCCTTCTTTCATTACATTCATACAAAAAGGAGTTTGAAAAGGACGGTTCTCCCAAATCTTTTTTAATAGGACACGTGCGTTTATTTGCACTCCCGTCTCAATTTCAATGTCGTAAAGCGGGGTAATGATACGGTCTTCTTCTTTAACGGTCAATTTATTTCCGTCAACCAATACCAGCAAATCAATATCGCTGTCAGGACGAGCATCTCCACGCGCTTCACTGCCATACAAAATGGCTTGCGCTTCGGGTGCCACTTGAGCCAAAGCCTTGCGTATCTGTTCTACAATTTGTGGACGTTTCATATTCATTACCTTTTATTTGCGAACAAAGTTATATAAAAAAACGGAAAGGTAAGAGATGCAACGACTTATTTCTTCGTCCAATCGATCTGTAATCCGATTGATTGAGTATAAGGATTTGTAATCCGCCCATATATAGTAATCCCGATATACTTAGTTGAGTCTGAAGAGGAATTTTTGTACTGACGATATTTAAGTACAAACTCACTGATTTCAGCTAATATTTTCATTGCTGATTATCAAAAGATTACAAGATATCATTTCTTTGTCTACAAGAAGTTAGGAGCCTGTCAACAAGGAGTTAATTTCCTGTTGACAGACTCCTAACTTCTTGTAGACAGGCAGAGGGAGTGTTTTTCTATTCTTTTACAAAAAGATGAGAAGAAGAAAATAATCTGCCAAACACTTGACATTGCCTTTTGGATATTGTATATTTGCAACGTTATAATCTATACAGATTTCACTTTTAACTTAGCATAAACGGAGAGGCATTCGCCCCTCCGTTTTTTTGCTCCTGCGCTTCATTGCATGAAACGACACGCTTATAGCTGCAACACCTTACGCACCTATCTGCATCAGCCGTCACTGGTACGAGCGTCACTCATCACTTGTACAAGCGTCAGCTCTCACTTGTACAAATGCAACACCACACTTCACTGTCCATGATGCCACACCTTAGCTTCCCCAATGCCATTCATTTACATCATTGAGGTGTGGCTTTGCGAATGATGAGATGTGGCATTCCAGACGGTGAGATGTGGCATTCCAAATGGTGAAGTGTGCCATTTCAGATGATAAGTTGCGTGTATTCCCCGTTAGACAAGCGGTATAGTTAATAATATATAAATCAACTCTTGACAAGAAATGGCAATCATTCAGCTCATGCACCTGTAAGAAAGCAAAGAAGAGACATAAAAATCATAAAAAAAAACAATTTAATAACTTGTTTTTTAGAGCAATTTATCTTTCCTTTGTAAGGTCATTTCCGTGGAACGCCGGGTGCGACGTTCCGCAAAAGCCGGAAATGATCTTTTTTAGTAGTACGGAAGCGTTAAAGATATTATCCTGACATTGAAATTTCGCCAAATTTTTCTAACCAAACGGGGTAATAAGTAACAAGAACGCCTGCACCACATTATATATATACTCTTCATTTCAGAACCGTATATAATAGTGGGGGGGTGGGCTGTTACTTATTTGTTTGGTGGGTGTTTGGCGATACCTCAATGTTGAATAAGTAGCAGTCCCACGCTCCCTTTTTTATATACTTCCACTTCTTTACATACGGGGCTCGGTGGAAAACTAAAAAAGCATAAGCTTTAAGTTACCATGCAAAACGAGAAACAACATGTATGTTCTAAAACCGGATATACGGTTAAGGTAATTATAGCCCATCTGCTATTACTCATCTTCCTCACAGCGGGAGTAAAAGCAGACGTAAACAAGAAATTCCATTCTGCCAGATTGGAAAGTATCAGTATGCAACTGCACGAACGTTACCGAATAGATTGCATGACTTTACAGATACACTCCATTGAAAACAATATGATTACAGTTGTACGAAATCCTTTTCTGGAAATCTGCCACATTGGTTTTCAACTTTTCCCCACAATACTTATCGAACAAAATCCTTCACCGGCGTATCGTTTTATCGAACGATATCTTTTAGAACTGTTTCTTCTGAAGGATGTTGCTGTTATTCGCCGACAGCTTCATGAAGACAAAGTCGTTATTCGCTTTAAAGGCGAACAGAGGGCTAATTTGTATGCATCACTTTTAGAGACACTTCCTCAGCTTAAGGGTAATGCATCATTAAGTATTACTACGGACAACAGCCATTATTCAGTGCTATGGTCAAAAAAAGATCATCCTCTGCTCCATCTCCGCTTTCCTATACAATACGAATTATTGTGGGGCATGAATAAAAAAGAGATAGAAGCACATTTCTATCCGGATTTACTACTCTACACTTCCACAGTAACCAAACCAAAAGCATCTTTTCCTGCCGTCTCTTCAGAAAACTTACAAAACATAGGAGACAATCGTTTCGTGTGGAATGGAGAATGGTATGCTATCGGCAATGTAAATACCAATCAATACTATGAGCGACTACCGGATGGCGGTTACTCCCTCATATATAGCCCGAAGAAACCGGAAGAGTCTATCCGCAATTTATTTGTTTTGCCATGCGATCGTTCCATTACAGCCAGCGTCAATCAAAAGTTATATGGAGGAGAAAGTCTTTGTTTTGAAATCCCTTTAGTCCAGCTTCTCAATTTTTGCCAACTGGAAGGCTGCGAAATATTTGTCGGTATCGAAGAATGTGGCAACAAGAAAATAAAAGGTATGCTGATTTTATTGAACCGCTCATCGGGCTACAACCACGTGATGCACTTCAACACAGACTTACGCATACTGGAACATCCGGAAAAATACAAAATGAACATTCAGTTGTATGCTTATGTACCTACACACAACATACACAGTCTGTTTTCTGAAAAAATAAATAACTACTAACAATAAAGGATATGGAAAATGTTAACAAGATTTTTTTGAAGGTGGCGGGCATAATACTCTTGATGCTATCGCCAATAACGGTCAAAGCACAATACATGACCGAACTCTATCTGACCGATGTGAATAATGATGCAGTGAAAACCGCAGCGCAACAAAACATCGGTAAATTACTGACACAATTCAACATTGCCTATACAGACAGTGCGGCAGTAAAGTTTGAGGGCATAGACATCATACCCGCCGCACGAAAGACAATAGAAGATATGTGGCAAAACTCTCCGTTCCGTTGCGGAGAAACAGAAATCATAGAGCGTTGCCTCCATACTCATGATGGAAATTTTCAGGTACGCAACCTACCTGTATTCATAAAAGATAATGAAGGAAAAGAGGAATATCAGGAAGTTGTGATCAATTTCAACAAGAAAGGCACTATCACTGATTTCCACACGGCCATATCTTCCAACCTTTATGTCAAAGTGATAAAAAAGGCTCTGACGTTACCGATCTTCGTTATCGGCAAATCATACTGGATTATGTAGAGCAATTCCGAACCGCATACAACACCAAAGACATGCCTTTCCTTGAGCAAATATATAGCGATGACGCACTGATCATTACCGGTAAAGTAATTAAGACAGCACCATCCGAGATGAACAATTTCATGTCGAAGGAAAAGGTTGTTTACAACAAACAGAGCAAGAAGGAATACCTTACCAACCTTGCCAGAGTGTTCAAAATCAACAAACGGATTCATGTGGTATTTGATGACCTTAAGGTAATGAAGCATCCCGCCAAAGAGGGATATTACGGCGTAACACTGAAACAAGGATACTCATCGGACAACTACAGCGATATAGGGTACCTGTTCCTGCTTTGGGATTTCAACAATCCGGACGCGCCGCAGATACGCGTCCGCACCTGGCAACCTGAGATGCTGAATGCGACCACTAAACTACCGGAAGAAGAAATCTTCACTTGCAACGATTTCGACATTAAATGAATTTAAACCCCAAAGAAAAAGAAACATGAAAAAGGACCTGCTTACATTCTCGCTCTTGTTCTGTTGCTGCCTGCTTATGCAAGGACAAGAAATAAAAGTAGAGGCATTTTCGAAATTAGAACGTGACCTTACACCAAGAACGGCCGAAAGGCTGGACTTGAATGATGAGCCTTGCTCTATCCTGAAAATTGTGGTTGCCCACGCCGGAGATTTCAGGTTTGAGGGAAATATTGTAGGAGATATACTGTACAAGGAAGGTGAAATCTGGATCTACATGCCCGCCGGCAGCCGGAACATCACCATTATGAATGACAAATATGGTGTATTGCGCTATGAGTTTCCTGAAAAGTTGAAAAAACAAACAGCTTACGAAGTACAAATAAAACTTGTGGAGAATTTGGAGAAAAAAGTCCGCACATTGGTCATACCTGTCATCGGCATCGGTAAGGGACATCCGTCTTACGGGTTCATGCTGGGATTTGTACGCAACACCGGACCTTATCTGAAAGTGAAATATGACTTCAGCGGTTTCTCATCCGACCTGGAATGCGGAGATGACGGTATCATAAAAGGAGCTTCCGACGCTCCGTGGTACACGGGAGAGAAAAAACAGAGTCGCCTGTCTGTAACGGCCGGCGTCATTCAGCGCTTGGGCAAGTTGTCCCCTTTCTATGCATACGCCGGTTTAGGATATGGCTACAACAAGCTGGGCTGGAAAACGGTAAACGGCGATTGGGTAAAAAACACCGACCATTCTTGTAGTGGCATAGAGGCTGAAGTAGGCGGTATCTATCGTCTGAAAAACATCTCATTCATGGCAGGTGTGCAGACCAATAGTTTCAACTATGTGGAAGCCACCTTGGGAGTGGGATTCATGTTCTAAAATCAGATAATCAACTAAAGGAAAATAAAGATGAAACGAAACATCATATTATATATAGTCGGCATTTGCTCCATCCTCATCGGATGCGGCGAATATCCCGGTCCTCATACCTTTGCGCCGAATGTTCTAAATGGAGAAGTGTATAACATTTATCGTTATGGAGCCACTGTTGACGGTGTTTTCATCAAACCGGACACAGATGCCGGTTCTGTAAAGCGATGCGGTATCTTACTTTCACTCTACCCTAGTATGGCAGAAGCAGATACAATAGAATCAGGAGCAGTAGAATCAGAAAATAAGTTCACCTTATGGCTAAAGAATCTGAATTCTGACACACATTACTATTATCAGACATTTGCCGCCAACGACTTCAGCTTTTTGGCGAGCGAGAAAGTGAATGAATTTCAAACCTATAAGGAATGTCCGCCGGTCTTTGATAAAATTCGAATAGAAGAGCAGGATTGCAAAAGCCTTGTCCTCTCCGTACCAATGATAGATAAAGGTACAGATGGAGGGCTTTTCTCCAAAGGTTTCTGCTATAAGCTTGCCACATCGGAAAACGATCTGCCGTACGAGGACAGAGACAGCAAAGACATTCAAATCATAGAAACCGGAAATCCGCAGGAAATCAAAGCCCGCATCACAAACCTGAGACCGGGCAGGGAGTACGTGATACGCCCGTATGGCATCAACAGCGTGGATATAGGTTACGGACCTTCTCTCCTCGTTTCCATGGATGGAACGATGACACCCGTCATGTCCACCGTCAACGCCCTGCCTTACGGCGACACTCCCACCGTACAGGCGGAGGCGTGGCTGCTTGCCGCCGGTGAGAGCGCAATCGCAGAAATGGGATTCTGCTGGGACATTAATGACACCCCCACAGTGCAGGAACTGCACAAATCCGTTCCTTTCAAAGATGAAAATGAACCGATTGTCTCGTTGATAGACTTAAAACCCAACACCACATACTATATGCGCGCTTATGCCACTAACGTAAACGGACAGACCGGATATGGAGAAGTTTGCAGCGTCCGTTTGGATGGGGAGTATGAGTTGGCTTTATCGGACATCGTCATTGAGAGTTGCACCGCGCGTTCTTTCTCGGTGTCTTCTTCTATACTTTCGCCCGGTGCGGGGGGAGATGTCGTCATAGAAGGACAAGGCTTTTGCTATTCGGATGTCACAATCCCCGTAGTAAACGATGATAACACGGTTACTGTTCCGGTGGATGATGTCGTAGACGGAGTTTTCAGCACAAAAGTCGATAACCTAGTTCCGGCTACCGACTATGCAATCAGAGCCTATCTGCAAACGTCAGAAGGAATAATCTACAGCAATACAACCACCGTCAGGACGCAGGAAGATCCTAAGCCGGATGGTGACATCAATGACTGGGAAGACAAAGGAGAAGAAGGTGGAATATTGGAATAAATGATCAGGAGGACAAATTAATGAAAAAAGACATCATAAAATGGATTACGGGATGTGCCTGCTTCTTGGCATTCGTCTCTTGTTCTCAGACAGAAGAGAACGTGCAACTTCACAACGAAAATGAGATTCGCTTCAGTGCCCGCATCGCCCCACCGGCAACCAGAGTAACAGAACAAGCTTTTGAACCGGGAGATAACATCAGCGTATTTGCTTTTACGAACGACCAAGGTTTTTCGGTAAACGCTTATGCCGACAACGTGAAGTATAGTTATTCCGACGGCGCTTTCCGCCCTGCGACTGAAGAAGGCATTGCCTATCCCGCGGACGGCGGACTTGCTTTTTGGGGCATCTATCCCTATTGCGAGCAAGCTGCTTCGACTTTCAACTTCGAAGTGGCGGAAGACCAAAGCACGGCAACCGCCTATGGAAGCAGCGACTTGATGACAGCTTCCACAAGCCTGACTACGGAACAGAATCCGGCACTTTCTTTTTATCATCGCCTTGCTTGCGTAAAGTTTAAATGTTCGTTTGAGGAGGCAGAAGAGAAAGTTAGCTCCATTACAGTGAATAATGTGCAGAAAAATGTTTCCATTGATCTGAGCAGCAATACGTATGAAGGAACAGGCGAGACGACATCCGGTCTCTTACCTTATCGCAACGATGATGAAAGCTACAAGATTCTCTTGCCTCCGCAGACTATTGCAACAGGAACCTCCTTCATGGTTGTTCGCACCACTGCGGGAAAAGAATATACATGGAAAGTACCACGCGACTTGCTGTTGGCCTCCGGTTGCCGATATACGTATAATCTGAAGGTTTCTGCCGGTGGGGAGATTGTGTTCTCAAGCAGTATTAATCCTTGGAATCAGGAGGAAAAGGATGTCAAGAAACGAGTGAAACAGGCTACTTTTGAAGATTTTGATGGGGATATAATAGAAGGAGGAATTACCTATAATTATAAATACAATGAGCAAGGATATCCCATAGATATCAGCGGTGCTTATTATGGGGATGCGATTGGAACAGATTCTAACAGGGTATCCTATTCAGACCATAAAATTACTATTGAAAATAAGTATTATCATTATTTCATAAAAGACGGTCCTTCCAAATCAGATAGTGGGATAGACAATATTGTATTTACATTGGATGACGAAGGGAAAGCTATTAAAATTAGCACTTTTGATAATGGGATTTTAGATAGAGAATCCACTTTTTCCTATACAAATGGGTACATTACAGAAGCGATACATAATGACTATGGATGGCCCAAACAACATAAACAATATTTCAAATGGGAAGATGACAAAATGACAAAAATGTGGATGAGTGAAACAGAGAACTATAGCATTAATTATTCATCTGCAAATACACATAAAATCGCCATTAATAATTTAACAATTCCAATATTTTCAGGATATTTCTGTGATATAGAATTAGTACCTGTCTATCTTCCGAACATTTCTTTTGGAATAGACATGAAATATCTACCAACCCAAATAGTGGATGATGCAGATCCTAACTGGACACTGGACTATACATGGGAAGTTGATGCCGATGACTATGTTACAAAAATAGTAGAAACTTCAGGAGACGAAACCGGAAAATATGGGACTACCTATACTTTTACCTATGAAAATATTGAGTAATAACATAAAAACAGCTTCATCATGAAAACATCTTTAAAACCAAAATATTTCCCTCTGGCGGTTATAGCAGCACTCCTTACCGCATGCAGTCAAAGCGAAGAGAACGTCTTGATTAGCTCAAACGGAGTATGTTTCACCGCTTCCATCGGACAGAGCCCCACACGTGCCACAGAAGAATCATTCGAAGCAAACGATGCAATCAGTATCTTTGCTTTCAAGAATGAGACTGGATTCAGTGGAGAAGAATACGCCCATAACAGAAAGTACAGCTTTCAGAACCAACAATTCACTGCGGACGAGCAAAATATAATTAAGCAACCCACAGATGGAAGCCAACTCTCATACGTAGCGGTCTATCCATATAGCGAAGCGGCTGATGCAAAATTCACTTTTCAAGTGAAAGAGGATCAAGCGCCAGGAAGCAATTACACCCAGTCCGACTTGATGATGGCCTCCACTTACCTTACTGACAACCAATCTCCTACCCTAATGTTCAGTCATTGTCTGTCGAGCATTGTGGTAAATCTTTCTTTCGCAAAAGCACCGGCTGGAAATGTCAGCGTAAAGATCACAAATGTCCTTACCACCGCCGCCGTAAATTTAGCAACCGCCACTTTTGCCGGAAACGGTGAGACAAGCAAGTCAGTGATTGCCGCTTACAACGGAACAAATAGCTATAAAGCGATTCTTCCTCCACAAACAACGAATGCGGGAAATACAGGCATTGAGATTATTGTTGGAGATGCCACGCCTTTGTCTTATAAATTTCCGGAAACTATCGAATGGAAGTCGGGGATTCGATACAACTACACGCTCTATATAGATGAAGATGGAACTATCCATACAACACCCACCGGCACTACAACAAAACGACTAAAAAGGCATATCTTTGAGTTATTGGAAAGCGAAGTGCAAGATAATGCAGCATATGGTTTTAGCCTTCCATATCAAATTGAGTTCCAGTACGATGAAAAAGGAAGACTCTCTAAATTGATTATGGATACAATGAATGAAGAAGGTTCACCCAACACCTATACCGAAAGCTTAACGTATTCAGAACAAAATATTAAAGTCGTTGAAGACAATAATGGAGATTATATCTGCCATACAACTTGTAATATAGATGGAAACAACAGAATAACCCAAATAATAGACCAATATGAAGGTGACCACATACACACAACTCAATGCTCTTATACAAACGGATATCTGACTCAAATAACATTGTCGTGTCCCCAAGCCCCACAGGATGATTGGATACAAAACAATCATTGGGAAGACGGGAAAATAACAACTTCTGAGGTTTTAGACCAGACAACGATGGAAACTATGGAGAATGTCACACTAAAGTATTCTGCAAACTCTGATTCTTACAAATATCCAATGTCAGCATATCTCCTTTTTGAAACCGAATTAATGTCATTAGCATATCTTCCAGAATCTTATTTGGGAACAAAGACAAACGGGATTCCTATTGAAACGATAGAATATGATACAAACTCCCGTCATACATATCGATGCACTTACACAATCGAAGCTGACGAAGACGGTTACATAACCAAACTAACCGATACCAGCATAGAGACGGATGAAACAGGAAACGTTATAGGCAGAGAAGTCGGCTCTATAACCTTTATCTATGAAGAAGTCGTAACAAAATAAATACTATACATCATGAAGAAAACAATATTCACATTAATCACTATCCTTGCGGCAACTACCGGTTTCGCTCAGAATACATCAAACGATTCCATAAGGAGCAAAGTCCGTGAAATCAAGCTGAGCGAAAAGTATGTGTACGCCGAAGCCGACAGCATGGCCGATTTTACAGAAGCCCAATCGATTGCTTCCGGGAAATTGCATGCCGCCGCCATAACCTTGATGGCCGAACACCAGAAAGGAAAAGAAGAAATGAAAAGTACTTGGGCAAAAGCGGAAAAACAGGCACTGTTTATGGAATACAACAATGGCTCATTGTTCAAGATCTTTGCCTATGTGCCCAAAAACAGCCTGATAGAGATGCAGCCAAAAACAGAAGTTACGACCCATGCAGTGTCCACTCCCCCGCAACCCGCACTTGCCGTTGCCCCAATTGTTGAGGACACCTTGACAGATGCGCCTTCAGTAGCTGAAACAGATAGCATTATCCAAATTGTGGCGCAACAAACAGGACAACCCGTCACTCCGCAAGACTCGCATGTTCAAAAAGAAAAAGTTTACAACGTGGATGAAAATATCGCGGCACTGATACTCAAAATGCTCCCTATCGCCGATTCCAAACATTCTTCCACTGAAAAGCCCGATATGCCACAATCATCGGCAGATCAAGCTCAGACAGCGACAGAGGAGAAAGCAACAGAAGAACAAACCGCACAGCTTGAAGTCCCCGCCCCCTGGACAGGCATTTCGGAAAGCACCCGCAGAGTACTGACCGATTTGCTTGCCATGGAAACTTACGAAAGTGCCATGATCTATCTGAGCGCCATGAAAGAAGACGGCAGGTTAATGTATGGTTCACTCAAAAAGGTTATCATGCCTGAACGCTCCTATCTGCTCATAATAAAAGACGGGAAAGTGGAAACTGTATTGAGCAAAGGGACGGGTGAACGTACCAATCTGAAAAGCCTGAAGCAGGAGTCTATTCGTAAATATATCGGCTATGGCATCATTTGGATACAAGTCTTCGACAAAAACTAAAAAACCGGAAGCCATGAAAGAAAGATTATACTCATGTTTAGGAATATTGTTACTGTGCATCTCTACAAGTATAGTATATGGCCGGACGATATCGTCCACTGCAATGTCCGCCCTTGCTCCCGGAGAGATTCCGGAAGAATATACCTATTCTGTCGACTCGCTTGCGTTGTATATAGACAGTCATTATGACGAAGAGAAAAGTAAGGTGCAGGCCGTTTACACCTGGATTACTTCTTACTTGAGCTACAATGTCTATACCACCTTTACTTCCCGTAATGAAGTTTATAGTGAAACACAAGAACTGAAGAATACATTGCTCACCCGTGAAGGTGTCTGCCGCCAATTCGCTTTGCTTTTTACGAGAATCGTTGAAAAGATGGGGATTCCCGCTTTTGTCATCAATGGTTATACCAGAAGCAAAGCCGGCGTCGTCATGCCCGAGCCGCATGATTGGTGTGCCGCCAAGATCGGCGCGCAATGGTATCTGTACGACCCGACATTCGGCATGGGATATATAGATAATTACCAATTTGTACGGGCGCAAAGCATGAAATATTGCCACGTACCGGCCAAAGAATCAATTCAGACACACATGCCCTACGATCCTATATGGCAATTGCTGGCTTATCCTTACCCCTACCAGGAATTTGACAAAGGAACTTTTCAACAAAAACCGGAAAATCCGTTCTGTAACTTTAACGATTCTATACAAAAGTATCTGCGACAACCACGTTTGAAACAGCTGATATCTGCCTGCGACCGTGTGCTGAGAAATGGGCAGGCCAACCGTCTGACCCAATACTACCTGCAACTGACACAAGCAAACATCGGCGTATATCGCCAGCGTGAAGTATATGACATTTATAATAAGACAATAAAACTTCAGAATCAAGGGTGTGATCTCCTCAGCGACTTTATCCTTTATCGCAAAAACGGATTGAAACCCCGAAAGAGTGCAAAGGAGATGTGTGGAAAAGTGGACAAAGCCCTACAAACAGCCATTGCAGCGGACAGTTTACTCCATACCGCACGTGATATTCCCCAACAATATGCTTCGGCCGTACGGAATTTACAAACCTCCATCAGTGAATTGATAGAAGAGATAAACAGGCAAAAGGTATTTATAGATGAGCATTCAAAAGGCTCTTAAACACTGTTTAAACTTACCTATAGGTAATCGCCCAACTACCTATAGGTTGTACTTCCCTGATAAGATTAATATCTCTTCCGGCAAATATCCGCTACGTATCCTCCACTCTTGCGGATAAAGATTATTAGCGCGGTTGCCTATATTCTTCACAAAACCTAAAGGAATATAGTTATAAGTCAACAACACATATCCACGTGGAGCTTCTGCGGAAAGCACGATTGCCTCTTTACGCAAATAAGCAATAGCCTGTTCATACGACACTTCTTCATGGGGAAAAGTATCATCACGCAGTATTTGGCTCATGGCAAGGGCATGATTAGGAATCAAGTCCTTCCCCTTCACTTCGGCAAGGGCAACACCCGCCTGAATGACACGAAGAGATTGCTGCAAAGACGACAGTTCCGGCAGATATTCTTTTGGAAAAGCCGTGATATTCGTTCCGTTTACTGAAAGTTCATAATCATCCGGAGAAAGAAGCCACCCCCGAGCAACGGCCAGTTGCTCTTTGGAAACACTGGAAGCCATCTTTTTCTTTCCTTGTGCAGAAGTTGATTTATACCGGGTTCGCAAACTGTCCACCTCCGGTTTGCGAAGCGCAGCAAGGAAAAAGCCCTCACCTTTCGTCCGATGGGGAAGGAAACGATAAACAGGAAAATCATCTCCGGCAAGCAAATTTCCGGTGATATTCCAATTATCGAAAACATCTACCGGAAGTATCTCTGCACCGAATTCATCACGCATCCAGCGGATATTTTCTTCATCTTCCTGCGTATTATACGTGCAAGTGCTATAGATAAGCAATCCACCGGATTTCAGACTGGGCCATATATCAGAGATGATACGTCGCTGACGTTGCCAGCAGATTTCCACATTCTCCGGACTCCACTCGCTGACGGCAACAGGATCTTTACGAAACATACCTTCACCGGAACAAGGAACATCGGTCAATATGACATCGAAGAAGCCTTCCAGATCAGCGAAGTCTGCCGGATCGTTATTGGTTACCACAACACCGGGATGCCCCCACTTCGTCAGATTCTCCGCCAGGATTTGCGAACGGTTACGGATCACTTCATTTGCTACCAACAGGCTGCCTGCAGGCAATACACTGCGGACATGGGTCGATTTTCCACCGGGAGCGGCGCAAAGGTCAAGCATCACGGAAGGCGTTTCACCGATATATTGCTTTAATGCTTGCTCCACAAACATGGAAGATGCCTCCTGTACATAATAGCATCCGGCATGAAACAACGGATCGAAGGTAAACGTCAGCCGACGATCGAGATAAAATCCCGTGGAAGACCAGGGCACACGCCCGGAAGAGGTCTGAAAAAGACTGAATGAAGAATCGGGTAGCTTTTCTTCATTCAGTCGTATGCTTACTGGCTGTTCGCCATTCAAGGCGTCAGCCAGTTTATTATATTCTTCATCTCCCAAGAGGAGACGGGTACGGTCTGTAAAAGATACGGGTAAATCCATGTGCCAAATTATTTTATGTCCGCAAAGGTAATGCAAATCGAATGCATAACTTTCATGCTTGCATGAAAAAGTTCTGCTGAGATGCAGCTTATCTTCCTCAAAGGTAACATAAAAAGGCAATACAAGGCAAACCCACCGGGCACTAAAAACTAAGCTTGACTCCCGCAAAGTAGGAACGAGGCGCTCCCGGACCATAAATGTAACCAGAATCGCGGGTGGCTCCTTTATCAAAATCTTTCTGATAGGAGTTGAAGATATTCTGTACTCCCACATTGAATTGCAGGCATATGCCGGAAAAATCTATATCATAAGCTACCTTGGCACCCAGTTCGAAGAAATCCGGGCTTTTCACCAACAGGTCTGCCGTACCATCCACTTCGGACATCAGATGAGGCACATACATTCGCCCGGTATAATTACCGTTCAGGGCTACCGACAATGCTTTTGTAGGATTGAAAGTGGCAGTAAAGTAGCCATAAACATCGGGGGTACGCAATATCCGGTCGCTATGGCGTTCTTCATCCGACAAATGTTCCTTGTCTGCACTCCACTCCTCGGGAGAATCGTACAGACTGCGTTGCACGGTCAGTCCCGCCTGCAACTGGATTTTATCACGCCAGGCGATCTTTCCTTCCAATGTACCACCATACACCTTTGCACCGGAACCGTTGACACGGGTTTGTATCAGATATCCACTACCGTTCGGATCTTCTACCGGTGCTGTCAGTACAAACGGATCGGAGAGTTTCGTGAAAAAACCTTCTATCAGCAAATTTGCTTGGAAATCACCGAAGTAATGATACCAGTCCATCGAAGCGTTCACGCTGCGCGAACGTTCTTCTTTCAAATCCTTAGCACGAACGATGGAAATCAACTCGCCTCCCACATTACTAATATGTAAGTCTTCGTCGAAAGCCTGCGGAGCACGGAAACCTTCAGCATAACTGAAACGGATATTTATGTCCTGCGTAGGGTTGTAGCGGATATTGGCACGGGGACTGAAAATGGCTTTACTCATAATGCTATTCTTGTCCAGACGTCCGCCTATCAGAAAACTCCACTGCTCGCTTTTCCATTCATTCTGCACATAGGCACTCGCAATGTTCACAATCTGTTTCAAGGGATCGGGTGTATATTTATCAATCAACTGTTGCAGACGGTCTCCTATTGCAGTGGGATCTTCCGCCAAAGCGGCATCCCGATATTTTTGCATATCCGTTGCTTTGTCGTCCAGATTATCATGATTAAATTCTACCCCACCCGTCAAGTCGGAAGGCATGAAAAAGAGCTTATCAAAATGATAGATATACTGGGCGCCCAATACGCCGGTGAAATCGGTGGTATGCCCATAGGCACTGTAATAACTGTCGCGCACGATATGCTGGGCAGAGGCGTATGCATTGAACGCATGCTTCTGGTCCTTGGAGAAGGCACTGAACTTCAAGCCGCCCGTATTGATGGAATGTTCGATCTGCTCCACCAGCCCGGGTTCGCCGGAACCATTCAGATTGGCATCTTCGGCAATGTGAGGCGGCAGATCAAAGCGGTTACCGTCACGACGGAACTCTTCCATGTGATGATATTCCAGATTCAACTTGGAATAGGGACTCAGCCTGCAATAAGCGTTCACGCCTACTGTCTGGTTCTTCAATTTGGGTAATTCGGAGAAGCCGTCACCATTGGAATCCCATGCCGAACGGTGGCGGTTCTGCCCGTAGATGTAAGCTCCCATTTTGTTATCCGAAGATACCAGGGAAAGGTTAAGCGTAGTATTATTGTCAAACGAACCGGAACCATCGAAATTGGAGATAGAGTGGGCAAACGAACCTGAGTTGTGGAGAGGTTCTTTCGTGATAATATTCACTGTTCCGGCAATGGCCGAAGAGCCGAAAAGAGCCGAACCGCCTCCACGTACCACTTCCACACGCTCTATCATATTAGCGGGAATCTGCTCCAAGCCGTAGACGCCTGCCAGTGCAGAAAAGATGGGACGGGAATCAATCAGTATCTGTGTATATTTCCCATCCATACCATTGATACGTACCTGTGAGTAGCCACAATTCTGGCAATCGTTTTCTACACGCACGCCCGGCTGGAAGACGAGACCTTGCGACAAGGTATGCGAATTGGTCATGTCGAATAGTTTCGGAGTAACGACCTTTACCAAGGTAGGTGCCAGTCGGCGAGCGGTTTCATTACGATTGGCTGTAACAACTACGCCATCCAGGGCTACCATATCTTCTTCCAGTTCGAAGTTTTCTTCCAGCGTCTTACCTCGTTTAAGGGTTACTTTTCGTTCTTGTGGTTTATAACCTACGGCACTGACGGAGAGTATGAACTCACCTTCCGGAAGGTTCTTCAGAAAATAATGTCCGGTACCATCGGTCATAGTTCCGATAGTGGTCCCTTTCAGGGCTACTGTCATATAAGGAAGGTGTTCTCCTGTTTTTTTCTCTAATACGTGGCCAATGATATTGGCGTCAGATTCATTTAAATCAATTGCATAAGCGGTGTGGAAGAGCAATGTACACATCACTCCCACCACGAAAAAGATATATTTTTTCATGTAGTTCTAATTTTTAATGGATTTTAACAAGGGGGGGGGGATTCCTATTGTCAATGAACTACAGGCGGTGCACGCAGACTGATGCCGCAACGAACTCGCACGCACTTGGTATGTTCTACAGCCGGAACACTCAGTACACGCAATAAAATAAGGAAAGCCGATGCGGCAAAAAGAATAGCAGGTAGAGAAGAAGCTACAAAAGAAGAAAGGAAGAATATCGTTTCAACCTGCGCTTCCGTATGGCTATGTTCACCTTTGAACGGGTGGGAATGTACAATAATTACCCCATTTACCACATGCGAGTGAGTAAACAGTGTAATACCTCCTAAATATGCGATAAATAATAAAGGAAGGAACCATTTCAATATATTCCGTAACTTCTCCAAAAAGCGTTTTAATATAGATTTGCGAAGGTAACACTAATTACAATAAGAAGCAACCGGATTTAGTTGTTTTAACCGGATATAGAGCAAAATACCTACATCTTATGAGTACAAGAAGTCTGATATTACATTATTATTAAATAAAACTGATCCATTTTTGTTCGGTTTTTGAATGAAGTGATGATTTATTTTTTAGACGCGGATGACGCAGATTTTTTATTTATTGATGTGACAGCGCAGCCTTTAAATCCGTGTCATCCGTGTCATCTGCGTCTAAGAGATTGAATACATAGGATAAAATCATTTACCTCATTTCTTTTCCGATAAGAATCAATCCTACCATCCCCTTTTACATCATAAATATCTGCAAATACTTTCAGATAATACTGATTTTCCAAAAAAATATCGTCTCTTTGCAACTTTCTAACTGACATGATACGTCTAACACACAAAGAAACAATAAAAGATAAAACAAAATATGATTATGAAACGGATAATTTTAGCACTCATCGCCGCCATGACATTATGTTCACTGGTACAGGCAAAAAACAGAACGGTTACAGAAAACGACAGTCTGGGGAACAAAAAACGCGTGATTGAACTGCGCGATACTACCATCGACGGAAAGACAGTAACCGATACGCTCAGCATCATGACCTACGAAGGCAGTGGTTCAGACAGCAAAAGCGATAAAGGATGGAAACACCACAACGGCAGTGGTTGGAACTGGGACTTCGATTTAGATGGCAAAACCTCTGAAACCATCATTTCAGTTACTGCCATCGTCTTCATCTTCGGTCTGCCGCTACTCATCGTCTTTACGGTATTCTTCTTCAATTACAAAAATCGAAAAGCCAAATACCGCCTTGCAGAACAAGCTCTTTCGAGCGGTCAACAACTGCCTGAAGACTTCTTCAAGAATGCGGAGAAAACAGAAGATATCCGTACCAAAGGTATCAAAAACATCTTCATCAGCATCGGATTGTTCATCTTCCTCTGGGCCATTACCGAGAACTTTGGAGTAGGTTGTGTCGGACTGCTGATCATGTTCACCGGATTCGGACAATTAGTTATCTATTATACGCAAGACTCTAATAAAAAGAACAACCGGGAGAGATGAGCCAACTCAACGATATATCGTTAGTCGCACAGGTCGTGGTGTTTCGCAACACCAGGGCCTTCGACCAGTTGGTGAAAAAGTACCAGTCGCCCGTGCGACGGTTCTTCCTCAACCTGACTTGTGGCGACAACGAATTGAGTGACGACCTGGCGCAGGACACGTTTATCAAAGCCTACACCAACCTAGCTTCATTCAAAAACCTGTCCAATTTCTCCACCTGGCTCTACCGTATTGCATATAATGTATTTTATGATTATCTTCGCAGTCGGAAGGAGACAGCTGACCTCGACACCCGGGAAGTGGATACCCGCTGGAACACCAGCCAAGATGACGTAGGACAACAGATGGACGTTTACCGGGCACTGGCGACACTAAAAGAAATGGAACGAACCTGTATCACCTTGTTCTACATGGAAGATCAGAGCATAGAAAAGATTGCAGGTATCACGGGATGCCCGGCGGGAACAGTCAAAAGCCACCTCTCGCGGGCGAAAGAAAAAATGGCTACCTACTTAAAACAAAATGGTTATGACGAAAACAACTGATGATAAACTTTTGCAGCAGTTCTTCTCTGACAATCGGAAAGAGATAGAAGATAACGGCTTCAGCCGTCGTGTGATGCACCACCTGCCCGACCGGTATTACCGAATTTCGCAGTTGTGGAGCTTGTTCTGTTTTACGCTTGCTGTAGTGTTGTTCTTTGTTCTCGATGGCTTGCAGCTGGTGCTGGGCGCCTTACGCGAAACTTTCACCAGCGCCATACAAAGCGGTGCAACGGAACTCGATCCCAAATCACTGATTATAGTGGCAATAGTACTGGTCTACTTAGGATATCGCAAGATTTGTTCTTTAGCATAAAGCTCATTTATTCTTGCAATAAATCCGTTTGCCCTTACAATAAATTAGTTTGCCCTTGCCTGCTTTTTGCAGGTCAAGGGCTAATTTTTTTTAACTGAACAAACATTTCTCATCAATAAATTGTATCTTTGTCGACTCAATTAGAAAAACTAACTAAGCGTAAGAAGTTTTGAGAAGAATATTATTCATCATATTATCATCTGCATTATTCTTTATAGGAAATATTCACGCGCAAGTCGCCACCAGTGACTCGCTCGTGATGCATTATCTACAACAACAAGGCATTCCGGTTACCGCCAACAATGAAGTAAAGCTTCTGATGAGCGGACGGGAGAAGTTTCTGGATCTCTTCGAAGAAATACGCCACGCCAAACATCACATTCATCTGGAATACTTCAATTTCCGCAATGACTCCATAGCCAATGCCCTGTTCGACCTACTGGCTGAAAAAGTACAGGAAGGTGTGGAAGTCCGTGCCCTCTTCGATGCTTTCGGTAACTGGTCTAATAACAAACCATTAAAGAAACATCACCTGAAAGCAATCCGTGGCCAGGGCATTGAAATAGTGAAATTTGACCCGATTACCTTCCCATGGATCAATCATGCCATGCATCGCGATCATAGGAAAATCGTAGTGATTGACGGCAAAATAGGATATACCGGCGGTATGAATATAGCCGACTATTACATCACAGGACTGCCCAAAATCGGTCAGTGGCACGACATGCACATGCGTATCGAAGGAGATGCAGTGCGCTATCTGCAAGGTATCTTCCTCACTATGTGGAACCAGGAGACTAAACAGCACATCGGCGGCCCCGTTTACTTTCCGGATATACCGCAACTCCCCGAAAGTATAGCCGAAGAAATAGCCATAGTAGACCGTACACCAAGGGAAACTCCCCGCTCCATCAGTCACGCTTATGCAGCATCCATTGGAGCAGCGCAACACAGCATACAGATTGTGAACCCCTACTTTGTACCAACCAAATCCATCCGGAAGGCCATTAAATATGCATTAAAAAAAGGTACTGAAGTGGAAATCATGATACCTGCCGTTTCTGATATTCCTTTCACCCCGGAAGCATCTTTCTATATCGTACACAAGCTGATGAAGAAAGGGGCAAAAGTTTATCTCTTTAACGGAGGCTTCCACCATTCCAAGATTATGATGGTAGACCGGAATTTCTGTACTGTGGGTACGGCCAATCTGAATAGCCGTAGTCTGCGATATGACTTTGAAACGAATGCGTTTATTTTCGATCCTACAATCACCCACCAGTTGAATGATATGTTTGAACGGGATAAAAAGAATAGTACGCTATTGACTCCCGAAGTTTGGAAAAAGCGTTCAGGATGGAAGAAGTTTGTAGGTTGGGTGGGTAACTTAATGACACCGTTCCTTTAATTATACCGCCGTTCCTCTAATAATTTTTAATTGAAAATTATTCTATGCTATTTGCCGAAGTTTAGTTACCTTTGGCGAGGCAAAAAAAGATTGTCCCTTTTGTTGTTTATAATTCGTAATCTGCAATCATGAAACAATATTTAGACTTGCTCGATCGGGTATTAACCGAGGGCGTACACAAGGAAGACCGTACCGGAACCGGTACAATCAGCGTATTCGGACACCAAATGCGCTTCAATATGGATGATGGCTTTCCCTGCCTCACTACCAAAAAACTGCATCTGAAATCAATTATATATGAATTGCTATGGTTTCTGAATGGAGATACCAATGCCAAGTATCTGCAAGATCATGGTGTTCGCATTTGGAACGAATGGGCGGATGAAAATGGAGATCTGGGACATATTTACGGTTATCAATGGCGTTCCTGGCCTGACTACAAAGGTGGTTCCATCGATCAGATCAGTGAGGCTGTAGAAACAATTCTTCATAATCCGGATTCCCGCCGCATCATTGTCAGCGCTTGGAATGTGGGAGATATTAACAACATGAATCTTCCTCCCTGTCATGCTTTCTTTCAATTCTATGTGGCAAACGGACGGTTGAGCCTCCAACTCTATCAACGAAGTGCGGATATTTTCCTCGGTGTACCTTTCAACATTGCATCTTATGCCCTACTGTTGCAGATGATGGCACAAGTGACCGGACTGAAAGCAGGGGATTTCATTCATACGCTCGGTGATGCGCACATTTATCTGAATCATCTGGAGCAGGTCAAACTGCAACTTTCCCGCGAACCACGTCCGTTGCCGCAAATGAAGATAAACCCGGACGTGAAGAGTATCTTCGACTTCCAATATGAAGATTTCGAATTGGTAAATTACGATCCGCATCCGCATATAGCAGGTAAAGTTTCTGTTTAATAAATCATACATCCAATCATGATTAGTATCATTGCCGCCGTAGACCGCAACTTAGGAATCGGTTTCCAAAATAAATTATTATTCTGGCTTCCCAATGATTTAAAACGTTTCAAGGCATTGACCACAGGAAACACCATCATCATGGGAAGAAAAACATTCGAGTCCCTGCCTAAAGGCGCACTACCCAACCGAAGGAATGTGGTGCTTTCATCCAATCTTGCGACTCAATGCCCCGGTGCAGAAGTATTCCCTACCCTCGAAGCAGCTTTGCAAAGCTGTCAACCTGAGGAACAAGTATATATTATCGGCGGAGCAAGTGTATATAAACAGGCAATGCCATTGGCAGACATGCTTTGCCTGACGGAAATCGATGCAGAAGCATCTCAGGCAGATGCTTACTTCCCTGCTGTAGAGTCCGCAATATGGCATGAAAAAAGCAGGGAATCTCATCTTGTTGACGAGAAACATCCCTGCCCCTATGCATTTGTGGATTATATCCGTAAGTAATTCCTAATCTTCATCCACCTCCACCATGATTGGCATCTGCCGTTTTATGGCTTCATGGAAGGATATTAGTGTTTCTGTGCGCGCTAACCCCAACGGCTGTAATTTATCGTGGATAATGCTCAGCAAATGATGATTATTGCGTGCGTAAAGTTTAATAAACATATCATATTTACCCGTCGTAAAGTGACATTCCACAACTTCGGGAATAGCTTCAAGTGCCTTTGTCACTGCGTCAAAAGATTCCGGATCTTTCAGATAAATGCCAATATAGGCACAAGTCTCATAACCGATTTTTTCCGGATCGATGACGTATTCCGAACCTTTCAAGATACCTAAATTCGTCAATTTTTGTATGCGTTGATGTATAGCTGCACCGGAAACATTGCAAGCTCTCGCCACTTCCAGGAAAGGAATACGGGCATTATCTGCAATCAATTTCAGTATTTGCTCGTCTAAAGTATCCAATTGATGATGTCCCATTTCTAATTTTATGATTAATAAATAACGATTGCTTCACCGTATTCTCATACGATAATGTGCAAAGTTAGCGAAATTTTTCCCAATAAAAATACGATTTATTACTTTTCTTGCTAAAAAATGAATAAACCCACAGTTACGATAAACAGGGTGAAAAGAAGATAAGCCGCATCTCGGCATATTTTTTTCATGTGAGCATGAAAGTTCTGCGCTCAATTTGCATTATCTTTGCCTATAACTACAAAATTAGATTGTTATGAAAAAATATCTTGTACTTGCATTGTGCTTACTGATGATAACAACAAGCCATGCGCAAAACTACACTGAGTATTTTGCCGATAAAACATTGCGTATTGATTATATCTTTACAGGAAATGCTGCCCGTCAGAATGTATGTCTGGATGAACTGTCCGTACTTCCATCATGGGCCGGAAGGCGTCATCATTTAGCTGAATTACCTTTGCAAGGTAATGGACAAATCATCATGAAAGATTTGGAAAGTGGAAAGACAATCTATACTACTTCTTTTTCTTCCCTCTTTCAAGAGTGGCTGGAAACGGACGAAGCCAAGGCTATCACCAAAGGATTTGAAAATACTTTCTTACTGCCCTACCCACTCCGTCCTGTGGAAATAGAGATCAGCCTGTTAAGCCCGAGAAAAGAAGTGCGTACACATCTGACGCACACTGTACGCCCCGATGATATACTTATTCATCAGAAAGGAACTGTCCACATCACTCCACATAAATATCTGCTAAAGAATGGTGAAACTGACAAGTGCATCGACGTGGCCATTCTTGCCGAAGGATATACTCCTGCAGAGATGAACATATTCTATCAGGATGCGGAAATCGCCTGTGAAAGCCTATTCTCACACGAACCGTTCAAGAGTATGAAAAATCGCTTCAATATTATAGCTGTTGCCAGCCCATCTGATGACGCAGGGGTGAGTGTTCCCCGTTTGGGAGAATGGAAACATACAGCCTTTAATTCCCATTTCAGTACATTCTATTCTGACCGTTATCTGACTACCCGCCGTGTCAAATCCATACACGATGCTTTGGCCGGAATACCATATGAACACATTATTATTCTTGCCAATACTGAAGAGTATGGAGGTGGTGGCATCTATAATGCTTATACGCTGACTACAGCTCACCACCCAATGTTCCGCCCGGTAGTTGTACACGAGTTCGGACATAGTTTCGGAGGATTGGCCGATGAATATTTCTACGACGATGATGTCATGACAGATACCTACCCATTGGATATAGAACCTTGGGAACAAAACATAAGTACCCGTATCGATTTCGCTTCTAAATGGGAAGACATGCTCATTAGAGGTACTCCTATTCCTACCCCTGTCAACGAACGGGCAAAGTATCCGGTAGGAGTATATGAAGGAGGTGGATATTCAGCCAAAGGCATATTCCGCCCCGCTGATAACTGCCGTATGCGCACCAATGAATATCCGACATTCTGCCCGGTATGCCAACGATCACTGCAAAGACTCATTGATTTTTATACCAAATAATAAGAGAAACTAAACTTTAAAGACCAACATTATGATCAGACTTCAACGTATCAGCACCGCTGATGGATTTTTGTATGAGTACATGGAACAGTTAATAACCTCCGCCTTCCCGCCTGAAGAATACCGACCGTTAGAAGAACTGCGCTTGTACACTGATAGCAAACCTCATTTCTATAACAATATTATTTTCCACCATGATACTCCTGTAGGATTCATTACCTATTGGGTTTTCGGCAAATTCTATTACGTAGAACACTTTGCTATTGATCCGGCCCAGCGTAATGGTGGACATGGAAAGAACGTTTTAAATCATTTATGCGAGTTACTTCAACATCCTATTGTTCTGGAAGTGGAAATGCCGGAAGAAGAAATGGCCCAAAGGCGTATTAATTTCTACAAGCGCCAAGGATTTGCTCTTTGGGAGAAACCATATCTTCAGCCTCCATACAGACCCGGGGATGATTATTTACCGATGCTACTTATGGCACACGGAAATTTAGAGTGTGAAAGGGATTTTGAAACAGTAAAAAACTCTATATATCGAGAAGTATATAACGTACAAGAATAAAAAAATAAAGGGTGCCTATTCGAAATAAGCACCCTTTATTTATATAGTTTGATTTAACTTCTTACTGACGCGGCTGCGCAGAATAGTTAAGTTTCAATGCATAAGCTTTACGAAGAGCTTCTTTGATATCTGTTACGATACCCATTTTCGTATCTTGGTCTACTTTCAAAGAAACAGTCATCTGTGGTTGATCTTCTTCCTTCATACTGGCACGTTCACCAATAATATAATCTTGGATTTCAGCAACTTCAGCATAGCTGTCGTTCAATTGGATACGACTTTCATTACCCAGTTTCTTACGGAACTCAGCTGTAGGCTTTCCTACATAGATAAACGTAACCAAAGATTTCTTTTCCAGTTTTTCCAACTCAGTAGCTTGCGGAACCTTAAACTCAACCTTTAATGTTACCTCACGCATTGTTGTTACAATCATAAAGAAGAACAACAAAGTAAAGATAAGGTCAGGCAGAGAAGAAGTATTCAACGCAGGCATTTCGCGTTTACCAGTCTTATTAAATTTTCCCATTACTTCTTTTCTCCGTACTTTTTAGGTTCTGCCTCAGAGATCTTCTGAGGATATACATCACGAATTGCTTTTTGCTCGTCTTCGCCCAAAGCAGCATAGCTCTTTCCAAATTTTTCCTGAGCTAATTCATCTCTCAACTCATTGTAAGCAGCTACCAATTCGTTCTGAACTGCTAAGTATGCTTTATAGGAAGAACCACGGTCACAACGCAAAGAAACTACATGCTTTTCCGTAATCTGCATAGTCCCGAAGAAAGGAATGTCTTTCGCATGCTTTTCCGGTTTAGACTCATCATTATACGGGTTGGCAATGAATTCTTTTGCTTTATCTCTCAACTGATCTATACTAACATATTCTCCACTACACATCAACTGGTCGTTCATGTTCAGGAAGACTGTCATTACGTTACGCTCCTTAACCTTATCCGAATCGTCCTTCTTTTGGTCTTGTTCGGGTGGTGGCGGCAAACGTCTTGCCAAACCACGGTCCGTATCCATAGAAGTCGTAATCAAGAAGAAGATTAACAATAGGAAAGCGATATCCGCTGTAGAACTTGAGTTTATATCAGGAACTTTTCTTTTTCCTTTTGCCATTGTAATTACTCCATTAGATTGAGTTCCCTCAATCGATTATGATAATTTCTTTTTAATACTACTGAAAAGCATTGCAAGAACAGTTGCTCCCAGTAAGAAATAAATAGTATACAGGAACATGTCAGTAACCTTCAACCAGAACGGAACATTATCAGTTCCACTATAACCTGGTATATTCATCTGTTCCCCACTACCCATAGACCAAGCAACGATCATAACAACAGCCAACAAGATGACGCCAAGCAATGACTTCAAAGCCTTTACCGGATTATCTTTTAATGCTGTACCAAACTGTAAAATAAATCCAGCTACCATTGCAACAACAGCCAAAACAAACAAACCATACATTAAATACAGCATACTATCTGTCTGTGCAGGCTGCCACATTTCGGGGTCAACACCCATCAGTACTGCATCGCCTTGAGCATCTCCACCAAAGTAGAATATACCCAATACTACTAAAATAGCAGCGAACAAAACATACAGTACATAATATGATACTCTATATGATAATTTAGCCATTTCTCTTATTTTTTGTATTTCAAGTTATATTTGATAACCATGTCCAACAAAGTGATAGAAGAATCTTCCATTTCGCTGGTCAAAGCCTCAATCTTAGAAAGGATATAGTTATAGAATACCTGCAGAATCAAAGCAACGATCAAACCGAAGATAGTTGTAATCAAGGCAACTTTCATACCACCTGCTACAACCGTCGGAGAGATATCACCTACTTGTTGGATCTTATCAAATGCCTGCACCATACCGATTACAGTACCCAAGAATCCTAAAGACGGAGCCATTGCGATGAACAGCGTAATCCAAGAACAACCTTTTTCCAAGTAACCGGCTTGTACACCACCGTAAGATACTACTGACTTCTCAACTACGTCAAGACCTTGATCGATTCTCAATAAGCCTTGGTAATAAATAGAAGCGATAGGACCTCTTGTATTACGTGCGATGTCTTTAGCAGCTTCTACGTCGCCTTTTTCCAAAGCAGCTTCAATAGCAGCCAAGAATTTCTTTGTGTTGATTTCAGCCAAGCTCAAATAAATGATACGTTCAATACAGAATGCAAGACCGATAACCAAAGCAATAGCAACCAAACTCATGAAAGATGCAGTACCTTCAATAAACTTAGTTTTAATTTCCTTGTGAATACCACCTTCTTCAGCTTCTACAGTAGCATCACCGGCAGAAGCCGCCTGAGCTGCAGGAGCAGCTTGTTCTGTTTGTTCCGCTGCAGGAGCATCTTGAGCCTGAGCAAGTTGAGTTGAGCCAAATGTTAAGACTCCCATCACAGCAACAATTGCAAATAACTTTTTCATTGTGTGTCTAATTTTTAAGATTAATTAATTAATTTGTTTATTATATTCATTTATTGTTTTTGTTTTTTCTTTCATCCTGCGGAGAGACGGGGATTCGAACCCCGGATACCCTTTAGAGGTATACACGCTTTCCAGGCGTGCCTCTTCAACCACTCGAGCATCTCTCCAATAGAGGCCTCTTTCAAAAACGGCTGCAAATTACAAAAAAAATGCGAACCACAAGCGTTTTCAGCTACAAATGTATTCTTTTTTTCGTTCTTGCCCTTCATTCTCCCCGTTTTATCTTTAATAAAATCTCAAAATTAATAAACTTTAAAATCTTTCCGATGTTATTTGAGCATTCCAAACACTTTTAAAGCGTTTTCCGAAGTAACGTCTCCAACAGCCTCAGGAGACATTCCGTAAATTTCAGAAACCTTCATCAAAGTATCCTTCACATAGGCGCTTTCATTTCTCCTACCACGATTCGGGACTGGAGTCAGATAAGGAGAATCTGTTTCAAGAACAATTTTTTCTAATGGTATTCCTGCCAAAATTTCCGGAAGGTGGGACTTCTTAAAAGTAACCACACCGTTAATTCCAATGAAGAAATCGGAAAACTCCAATATGCGGGTGGCTTCTTCTGCTGTTCCTGTAAAGCTATGAAATATTCCTCTTAAAGGAGCCTTTTTGTAAGGTTCCAGCACCTTATATATATAATCAAAGGCATCCCGGCAATGGATTACTACAGGGAGATCATATTCCAAAGCCCAATTGACTTGCTTGTCCAGTACTATTTGCTGCTCTTTCAGGTAAGTTTTGTCCCAATAAAGATCCATGCCTATCTCCCCTATAGCAACATATTCCTTAGAAAACTCCAATTCGCGAGCAACTATTTCCAATTCTTTTTCATAATTGGCATTGACAGAAGTAGGATGCAAACCGATCATAGGAAAACAGTATCCTTTATAAATGCTACAGGCTGACAACATTGCTTCAATAGTCGTACTATCAATATTGGGCATAAATATATGAGTAACTCCAGCAGCACGTGCACGTTCAATAACCTGTGGGAGATCCTCTGAAAACTCCTCCAAAAAAAGATGGGAATGTGTATCTATCAATCTCATTCGTTTATTTTTTCTATTCGTTTCTCACCAGTACGATAATAATAAATCAGCCCGTAATCACGACATAATTCCAATCGTTTTTCATTGGGAGAAACATCTTCAAACTTTTTTTCCACCTGATTCCATATATCCAAGATCAATTCATCTGCAGTAGTTCGCATAGCAGAAAGAGAATCTAAACTACGGGCAGTTAAAGCCTGCAAATTTTTCTGTCGATCATAACTATCTGTAAAAATATCATAATGAACTCTAACCTTCGCAATAGTAGGATTATAAATAGGAATTCCCCCTTGAGAAGTCCGCTTGGTTTCTCCATCAATAATTTTTCGTCCCCACTCCACCAAGGCTGCCTCCGTTGATAAATCCGGTACGTTTGAACTATCAGCCGGTAAACCATAATAAGATTTATGGACCGCACGCACCTCCGAGCGAATAACAGCCAAGTTCAATACCTGAATGAAATGAGAGACATACAGACGAGCCATCTTTACATTGGCCTGATGCTTACGCCCTGCTTGCGACTGACGTTCAAAGCACTGGGCATAATACGATTGGGCGGCTTCAAATCTCATCAAGAAATTCCGAGCTTCAGTCAACGTCTTTAAAGAAACTGCCAAATCATAGAGGTTATGGGTATCAGTTTTTGCAACCACTGCTTTCAGTGCCCGTATTCTCGCCTGGTCTGTATTTGGTAATCTTCTATAAGGCATAGTTACAAAAAAGCACAGTTAAACTTCTCTGTGTATCAAGTTTTCTATTATCTTTTTCAGTTCTTCTTTTTTTTCTTCTGCAATACTAACAGCTGCAAGGCTTTCCATTGCCCGGTTGCTATATTCCAATATCTTATTTTCGCAAACTGCTTTTACACCGATCCGGTCATACAGTTCCATCACTGCTGCAATTTTCTCTGCCGGCTGGAAAGTCTCTGCGTTTATCCAGCTATTCAACTGGTTATACTGATCCGCATTCGCATGCTCTAATGCTTTAATCAGCATATATGTTTTTTTATTGCAGAGAATATCCCCACCTATATTTTTTCCAAACACTTTAGCATTGCCATATACATCTAGCAAATCATCTTTCAACTGGAAGGCAACACCTATATGCATACCAAAATCATATAAACGATCAGCATCTTCTACCGAAGCGCCCCCCAAACGAGCTCCAATCTTCAGACTCGCCGCCAATAACACAGCAGTTTTCAGACGAATCATCTCCAAATATTCTTCTGCAGTTACATCATTCCTCTGCTCAAACTCCATATCCATTTGCTGGCCTTCACAAATTTCAAGTGCCGTCAAACTGAAAAGATCCATAACCTCTTTCAGAAAAGCCGAAGGGCATTCTGCCATAAACTGATAGGCAAGCACCAACATCGCATCTCCCGAAAGGATAGCAGTATTATCATTCCAAACTTTGTGAACAGTTTCTTTTCCTCTACGGCGATCCGCACGATCCATCAAATCATCATGCAAAAGGGTATAATTATGATAAACTTCGATACCTGTGGCCAGAGCATAGATACGGGTCACGTCTTCCTCGTACAAATTGTAAGCCAGCAACATTAACACCGGGCGAATTCTTTTTCCACCCATAGATAATACATATTCTACCGGAGCATACAATCCTTTCGGAGTACGCGTAAATTGTAAGCCAGCAATATGAGAATTAAATTTTTCGAGAAGCTCGGAAGCTGTAAACATAATGATAGTAAATTTAGGAGAATAGTGGGAATAAAAAGAGGCTGCCCAAAAGCAGCCTCCTCTTTTATATAGATAACGTATTACTGCAATCTAAACATTACAGGCACCGTATATTTAACGCGTACCGGTTTACCGCGCTGCATACCAGGTTTCCATTTCGGCATGGTACCAATCACACGAAGTGCTTCTTTATCCAGATACGGGTCAACACCTCTTATGACTTTGGCGTCTACAATACTACCGTCCTTGTTAACAACGAACTGTACTGTTACACGACCTTGAGTACCGTTTTCCTGTGCGATAGTCGGATATTTGATATTCTTGCTCAAGAATTGCATCAAACCAGCCATACCACCATTCGGGAATTCAGGCATTTGTTCTACAACCTCAAAAATGGTTTGTTCTTCCGGCTCTTCTTCTACAACTGTTACAGGCACGTATTTCACTTCTACTGCTGTACCAGTTTCCTCAGAAGAAGCAATGACTGTTTCTTCTACATCAGCATCGTCAGCTACGATTTCCAAAGTTTCGTTAATCGGAGCTACTTCTGGAGGAGGAGGTGCAACCTTTTCTTCCTGTTCAGTGATAGGAACCATTTCTTCTTCAAAATAGAGATCAGTAATGGCCTGGCTTGTATCAATTTTGATATCGCGCTTTGTCCATTCAAATGCAATAAACATAAAGGCAAGCACAATAACATAACCAATAAGCATCCAAGTCGATTTCTTGTTCTCCAAATCTGCTTTAGGTGTTTTCTTAATTTCCATAATTATAATATTATTTTAACGTGTTTCTCATTTTGGGCAAATATAGCACTTTTTCCGCAAAACGTTCAGCCGTACTATCTTTTTTAAGACAATATGCACCCATTTTTGTTTTTTTTATCCTTCAGAAAGCACACCTGTGCTTTTGTGCCACAAATGTAACGAGATATTTTAAAAATACCGTATCTTTGGCAATAATTTTAAATGAAATGTTGAAAAAGTCATTTATAACGGCGCTACTACTCCTGATTTTCTCCGTTTTACGTGCACAAGACGGAACCAGCGCCTTTCAATTTCTGAAACTCCCTTTTTCTGCCCATGCATCAGCATTGGGTGGAGAAAACACTTCTATTATAGAGGATGATTTGACTATGGCTGTCCAGAATCCGGCCCTTCTTTCCTGCGTAGCGGATAAGACTCTCAACCTGAACTACATGCTTTACATGAACGGTGTCAACGTTGGTGGAGCCGCATTTGCACGTACTGCCGGTGAGCGTTCCACCTGGGCGATAACCGCACAATATGTAGACTATGGAGAACTTAAAGAAACGACTGAAGAAAATATTGAAACCGGAACTTTCTCCGCCAAAGATATCTCTATATCGGGTATTTACACCTATGATTTAAGTGATTATTGGAGTGGAGGCGTACGCACCAATTTCATTTACTCCCACTATGATAAATATTCTTCATTTGCCATCGGTGTCGATCTGGGATTAAACTACTATCATCAGGAGTCCGATTTTTCCGCCTCGCTCGTTGCACGCAACCTGGGAGGACAGCTTAAAGCCTTCGAGGAACGGCATGAGAAATTACCTGTTGATGTACAATTGGGGTTCAGCAAACGATTGTCACATGCTCCGTTCCGGCTTTCCCTTACCCTACATGACCTGACACACTGGAGCGCCTCAGCCACGGCGGCAAACAATTTCGGAAAGAAATTGTTAAATCATATTGTCCTTGGTATTGACTTCCTGCCAACCAACAACTTTTATCTGGCAGCCGGATATAATTTCCGCCGCGGAGAAGAAATGAAAATAAACGGTTCCAGTCATTGGGCAGGTTTTACCTGTGGTACAGGTATTCAATTAAAGCGGTTGAAACTGGGAATGGCATACGCCAAATATCATGTGAGTTCATCCTCACTCATTTTTAATTTATCATATACCTTATAATATATATATATAGTATAACTCAAATATGAAAAAGATAACTATTGCAATCGATGGCTTTTCCTCTTGCGGAAAAAGTACTATGGCAAAAGACCTTGCCCGTGAAATAGGCTACATCTACATCGATAGTGGTGCCATGTACCGTGCAGTCACCTTATACAGTATAGAAAACGACATCTTTCAGGGAAATGACATCGATACGGAAAGACTTCGAAAAGAAATAGATAATATCCATATCTCCTTTCAATTAAACCCTGAAACCGGGCGTCCGGATACTTATCTGAACGGAGTAAATGTAGAAAATAAAATCCGCAGCATGGAAGTTTCTTCCCATGTTAGTCCCATTGCAACTTTAGGGTTTGTACGCGAAGCAATGGTAGCACAGCAACAAGCAATGGGCAATTCCAAAGGTATTGTCATGGATGGACGTGATATCGGAACTACGGTTTTTCCAGATGCTGAACTAAAAATATTTGTAACTGCCACGCCCGAAATCCGTGCGCAACGCCGCTATGATGAATTAAAGGCCAAAGGACAAGAAGCCAGTTTTGATGAAATACTTGAGAACGTAAAGCAACGGGATTATATCGATCAGAATAGGGAAGTAAGCCCGCTTCGCAAAGCAGATGACGCATTGCTGTTGGACAATACTGACATGACTATTCCTCAACAAAAGAAATGGTTACAAGAGCAATTCAATAAGATCGTTAAGAGATAAAGGAAAAAGGGTGTAGCCATATGCTGTAAAAGGTGTAGCCATCCAAGACAAAGGGTGTAGCCTTGGACCGTAAAGGGTGTAGCCCTTCCAAAGGTCTGTTTACGATCTCTATATCAACATATTATATTATGGTAAAAGTAGAAATAGATGAAGGCTCCGGCTTCTGCTTCGGTGTAGTCACTGCAATAAATAAAGCTGAAGAAGAGCTAGCCAATGGAGGCACTTTATATTGCCTGGGAGATATCGTACACAATAGCCGTGAAGTGGAGCGCCTGAAAGAGATGGGCCTCATCACTATCAATCATGATGACTTTAATCATTTGCACGATGCCAAAGTTTTGCTGCGTGCCCATGGAGAACCGCCCGAAACTTATGAAATTGCCCGTCGCAATAATATTGAAATCATTGATGCCACTTGCCCGGTAGTACTCCGCTTACAAAAGAAAATCAAGCAAGAATATACTCAAAAAGATACCGAGGACAAACAAATCGTTATCTATGGAAAAACCGGCCATGCGGAAGTCCTTGGTTTAGTAGGACAAACTACCGGAGAAGCAATTGTCATAGAAAAGTTGGAAGAAGCTAAAAAACTGGATTTTACCAGAAGCATCCGTTTATATTCGCAGACAACAAAGTCATTGGACGAATTCCAGAAAATCGTAGAATACATCAAAGAACATATCTCGCCTGATGTCACATTCGAATATTATGATACCATCTGCCGACAAGTAGCCAATCGAATTCCGAACATACGGAAATTTGCCGCTTCACACGACCTGGTATTCTTTGTGAGTGGCAAGAAAAGTTCCAATGGAAAAATGTTGTTCAGCGAGTGCAAAAAAGTCAACCCAAATTCCCACTTGATAGACAGTGCTGAAGAGATAGACAGTTCTCTGCTTACCGGAGCTTCCTCTATCGGAGTATGTGGAGCAACCTCCACTCCCAAATGGCTGATGGAAGAAATTTCTAAGACCATTCAATCGCGACTTACAGGACAATAAGTCACCGTTTTGAAACAACAAATTAACGTTAAATATGAATCACGCCCTCAGCTTTTTGCTATCTTTGCCAAGCGAAAATAGGCTGCGTTTCGGCAAAATCAAAAAACATTTTGCTTTTGCTCACAACTTGCACTATTTTTGCATCGATTATTTAAACCAAACTAAAAGATTGTTATGGGAACAGTTAAGTGCATAGGTATTTTAACATCCGGTGGCGATGCACCGGGAATGAACGCTGCTATTCGCGCGGTAACACGTGCTGCTATTTACAACGGATTACAAGTCAAAGGTATATATAGAGGTTACAGAGGTTTGGTAACCGGTGAAATCAAAGAATTCAAAAGCCAGAACGTAAGTAATATTATACAATTAGGTGGTACTATCCTGAAAACAGCTCGTTGCCAGGAGTTCACGACTCCCGAAGGACGCCAGATTGCGTATGATAATATGAAAAAGGAAGGCATTGACGCCTTGGTTATCATTGGTGGTGACGGTTCATTAACAGGTGCACGTATTTTCGCACAAGAGTTTGATGTACCTTGTATCGGATTACCCGGTACTATTGACAATGACCTGTACGGAACAGATACGACTATCGGCTATGATACAGCTTTGAACACCATTCTGGACGCTGTGGATAAAATTCGCGATACGGCAACCTCTCACGAACGTTTGTTCTTTGTGGAAGTAATGGGACGTGATGCCGGCTTCCTAGCTTTGAACGGTGCTATTGCCTCAGGTGCAGAGGCCGCTATCATTCCGGAGTTCAGTACGGAAGTCGATCAACTGGAAGAATTCATCAAAAACGGTTTCCGTAAATCCAAAAACAGTAGTATTGTAATTGTTGCGGAAAGCGAACTGACAGGTGGAGCCATGCACTTTGCAGAGCGTGTGAAAAATGAATATCCTCAATACGACGTACGTGTTACTATCCTTGGACACTTGCAACGCGGTGGAAGCCCTACTGCCCACGATCGTATCCTTGCCAGCCGACTCGGTGCGGCAGCTATCGATGCCATCATGGATGGACAACGCAATGTAATGGTCGGTATCGAACATGACGAAGTGGTATACGTTCCTTTCACCAAAGCTATCAAGAATGATAAGCCAATCAAGAAAGACTTGGTAAATGTATTGAGAGAACTCTCTATTTAATTAGAATATAGTGAAATATACAAAAGCGCGGATGAATTTCATCCGCGCTTTTGCATTATAGCCATTTTGCTACAATTTCTTCTGTCTTATCCCATAATTCCTTCATCTGTACATGATGAAAGAATTTCTCTGAGAGCTGTTTAGGATGGCAACTTACATTCAATGTTCCGGTACGTTTTCCCGCATCTTCATCCAGCAACAAACTGATGGCTGTCGCTGCTCCTTGGCGAGGTGTACGTATGAAAGGGCGGAAAAAGATATCCGTCAACGGATCAAACCACATATGCATCGTAATGATTTTGGTGGAAACAATACCCGGATCAGCTGCATTGACAATAATTCCTTTTTCTTTCACCTTCTTCGATAGAGCTATTGTAAACAGAGTCAATGCCAACTTCGTATTACTATAAATTGGAATACGCCAGAAAGCACCTTTCTTTCCACGCAAAAAGAAGTCAGGAAAATCCAGTTTACCAATGGCATAAGTACAGGACACCATATTTACAATCCGGCTTCCCTTTCCCATCAATGGTAGCAATTTACGGGTCAACAAATAGGGAGCTACATAATTGACACTCACTGTACGTTCCAATCCATCTTCGGTGATACAACGTTTCGTTTCCATAGTACCAGCATTGTTCATTAACAAGGTGATAGCTTCTCCACGCTGAAGAAGTTCATTGGCAAAAGAAGCCGTAGAAGATAAAGAAGCAAGATTGACCGGTACTATTTCCAATGCTACATTTCCTGCTTCCCGCATTATTAACTGACGTTTCTCTTCTGCGATTTCAGGATCACGACACGCCATAATGACTTTATATCCGGCGGCAGCAACAGTGCGTGTAATCTCCATTCCCATGCCACCATCTGCTCCGGTTATAACTGCAAGTTTCTGTTTCATTATCCTTTTGCTTCTATTTTTGTAATTTCCCGCTTCAAGCCGGCCGGAAGTTCTTCATTCAAATGCTGATGGCATGCCATTTCAATGGAATACATCCGTGCAATACAGTAATTACTATGTTTACAATTACAGAGTGCTTTCTCCTCTTCACGCATACGGTTGACAAAGCCCGGTTCATTAAGCAGGGCACGTGCCATCTGTACAGCTTCAAAACCATCATTCAGTACCTCATCTATTTTCTCACGCGAAACTAAGCCACCTACATATACCAATGGCATCTTTATTTCTGCTCGAAATTTCAGCGCATCTTCCAGAAAGTAAGCCTCTTTGAAAGGAACGGTAGGTATCATCCACTTCCCTACCATTCGTACTCCATACTTCAGCCACCAGCAATTCATATAATGAGTCATAGAACGGATAGGCATCTGACCACGCATCACATACATAGGAGCCTTACTTACAAAACCTCCACTCAGTACCAATGCATGAGCTCCTGATTGTTCCAGGCGCTTTGCCACCTGCATTGCCTCATCTATTTCCATCCCACCACGGAAACCATCGCGCATATTCATTTTTACCAATACAGCCATGTCAGTTCCGGCAGTTTTCATCACCTCCTCCATTACCATATCCATAAAACGCATTCGATTCTCCAAGGACCCACCGAAGCAGTCCTTACGCCGATTGGTATAAGGAGAAAGAAACTGAGAAATCAAATATCCGTGTCCGGCGTGTATTTCAACGGCATCAAAACCAGCTTCACGAGCCAGATTCACAGCACGACCATACGCACGTGCCATCTCAGGCAGTTCTTCTTTCTTCAAGCCACGAACAAAAGTAGGTGAGTAAAGATTGAAACCGCTGGAAGCTCCGACAGGAGTAACACCACAGATGCTTTTGTGCGACATATTGCCGCAATGTCCCAACTGGATAGCCGCAGCAGCACCTTCGGCATGTACAGCATCGGTCAGTTTTTTTAATCCGGGGATAATTTCAGGCCGCATCCATAATTGGCGGTCGAACGACAAACCACTTTGGGTGACAGCTGCATAAGCCACAGTAGTCATTCCAACACCACCAGCCGCAACTGAACGATGATAGTCAAGCAACATTTGCGAAGGGGCATTACCCGGACACATACTTTCAAATGCCGCTGAGCGGATGGTACGATTCCGCAAAGTCAGCGGGCCCAAAGTTACAGGAGTAAATAACTTGCTCATGAGTATTATTTATGATTTGTGATTTATAAGTGAGAGAAATCAATATAGGAACGGAAAAACACGTTTCCGGTTTCCTACCGCATCTCCAAATTCTTCTTTATAGCGATGCCAGATAGCATTAGCACGAGGAACCAGGTTAGCCACTGTCCACCATAGGAAAACCAGTCCGGAAAGCGACCATGTCAATATAGCCCATCCTGCCCATTCTATAATTTCACCAAAGTAATTGGCAGAGGTGACATAACGATACATCCCCTGCGATGGCAGATAATGCTGCGTATCTCCCGGTTTACGAAGATGGCGGATTACATAATCCGAATACCAGTTGATTCCCATTCCGGTGAAGAACAGCAATACTCCAAGAATAAACTGTGGAGTCTTCAGCCAGTCCGGCATATAAATAGTTTCAGGAGCCAGATAAAAGAGCCACTCTCCTTGCATAAAGCCATTCAGGAGGTTGAACAACATTCCCATCATCATAATAGCAAGCGGCATACGGCTTTTCCCCTTCAGCAGGAAAGGAAACACAAAGGCGCGCTGGAAATAATGCAATTGAAATAAGAGAAAGAAAATTAAAGGAACAATTGAATTATATCGTGCTGAATTCCACCAAAGTAATAACATCACAATAAACACAGGTGCCTCCATCAGCATCCACGCCAACTTATTATTGATAGAAATGCCCCAAGATGCAGTTCGGAACATTCCATATCCCGCTTTGACAAAATAAAGTGCGATAAAAACAAACAGTGCGATGATGCTCATTGCACCAAGAAATAGCTGAAAAGTCCCTTGTTCCATACTTGTTTCGATTTAAGTATGGGCAAAGATATATAAAAAGGGGAGAAAAAGAAAACTTCCTCGCCCTAATTAGTTTACAAATATGTTAGCAAATTATTTCAAAAATGTAAGGTTTTGAATGAAGTGATGATTTATTTTTTAGACGCGGATGACACGGATGACGCAGATTTTTTATTTATTGATGTGACAGCACAGCCTTTAAATCTGTGTCATCCGTGTCATCTGCGTCTAAGAGATTGAATACATAGGCTAAAATCATTTACCTCATTTCTATACCGTTTTACTCGTCTTTATCGTTTCTTGATAGGTACATAGGTCGTATCTTCAAGCACATTTTTGTATGCGGGACGAATGATACGCTTACCTTCAAAGTTCAATTCTTCATTACGGTGTGCACACCAACCGACGATACGAGCCATAGCAAACAACGGTGTAAAGATTTCCTGCGGTAATCCAATCATTTCATAAACAAAGCCAGAATAGAAATCGACGTTGCTCGATACCGTCTTTCCATTATTCTTCACGCGACCGAAAGTTTCGATAGCACGTTCCTCCAAGAGCTCAAGAAAAGCAAACTCGCGCTCTTTACCCTTTTCGCGGGCAAGATCACGAGCCAGTTCTTTCAGTAAGATAGCACGTGGATCGGAAATCGTATAAACAGCATGTCCGATACCATAAATTAATCCGGTCTTGTTATAAACTTCCTTATTCAGCATACGGGTAAAGTAAGTGTCGATCTCATCCACGCTTGTCCAGTCCTGAATATTCTCCTGTAAGTGATGGAACATATCAGCCACCTGAATATTTGCACCACCATGAAGCGGGCCTTTCAACGAACCGATACCTGCAGCAATTGCCGAATACGTATCTGTTCCGGTAGAAGAAGTGACACGAACAGTGAAAGTTGAGTTGTTACCGCCACCATGTTCAGCCTGAAGCACCAGCAAGAGGTCAAGGGTGCGGGCATCCAGCTGTGTATAATTACGTTTCAGCATATAAAGGAAATTTTCGGCAATAGAAAGATTCTCCTGCGGATGACGGATATGCAAGGAACGACCGAAGGTGGCATGTCGAAGCATATTGTATGCATAGGCAATGATAGTGGGAAATTTGGAGATGAGGTCTATACTCTGACGCATCAGGTTGTCGCGGGAAGTATCATCGGCAGCAGGGTCAAAACGATACATCTCGAGTACACTGCGTGCCAAAATATTCATAATATTATTCCCTTCCAGTTCGATAATATTCATCTTAGTCTTCTGTTCCAACGGCATATTATCATTAATCAGTTCACGGAAAGAAGCCAACTCTTCCTTATCAGGCAAATTACCGGACAGTAACAGATAAGCCACTTCCTCGAATCCAAAACGTTTCTCTTTCACAAAAGCGTGGACAATATCTTCCACATCATATCCCCGGTAGAACAGCTTACCCGGGATAGGTTTCAAGCCGCCGCCCGGAACACGTTCATAACCCACCACATTACCAATTCTGGTGAGTCCAACCAAAACACCCGTGCCGTCTTCATTGCGCAAACCGCGCTTCACATCAAATTTGGAGAATAATTCGGTATCAATCCGAACCGCTTCCTTCATATCCTCGGAAAGCTTATAAACTAAATATTCCTTCTTCATTTTCGTATCGTTTTAATCGTTAGTATTATTTTTCAATTCTTTCCACTATCTCCCGGGTAAAGGCAGAAGTGGACAAAGAGACGCCGCCGGGCATGAAGCGCGCCAGGTCGGCGGTAGCACGGGCATCAAGGAAACTTCGTTCCAGCGCATGTTCTATCAGGGAAGCAGATTCTTTCCAACCAAAGTATTCGAGCATCATTACAGCAGACAGAATGATGGAACAGGGGTTCACAATATTTTTACCTGCAATATTCGGTGCCGTGCCATGAGTGGCTTCAAAGATGGCATGTCCGGTCTGGTAGTTGATATTTGCTCCGGGAGCAATACCGATACCGCCCACCATGGCAGCCAACTGATCGGAAACATAATCTCCATTCAGGTTAAGGGTAGCAATCACAGAGTATTCTTCAGGAACCAACAAGGTATTTTGCAGGAAAGCATCCGCAATGCAATCTTTTATCACCAGCTTTCCGTCAGCCAATGCTTCTCCAAATTCACGTTCAGCTAGTTCGTAACCCCACTTTTTGAAACCGCCTTCGGTAAACTTCATTATATTTCCCTTGTGTACCAATGTCACGGAAGGCAGATTATTCTCAAGTGCATACCGGCAGGCAGCGCGCACCAACCGTTCCGTTCCTTCTTTTGAAACAGGTTTTACACCGAAAGAAGATGTCTTGGGGAACCGTACTTTCTTCACCCCCATTTCATCATGCAGAAACTTATAGAACTTCTCAGCCTCCGGTGTACCGGCTTCCCACTCAATACCCGCATAAATATCTTCCGTATTTTCACGGAATACACACATGTTCACCTTCTCCGGATGACGAACCGGAGAGTGAATGCCCTGATACCAACGAACCGGCCGCAGGCATACATACAAATCCAATGTCTGGCGCAATGCCACGTTCAGTGAACGGATACCACCACCGACAGGGGTCGTCAGCGGACCTTTGATACCCACCTTGTAATCACGAAAAGCTTCCATTGTTTCATCAGGTAACCACAGGCCACATTTTTCAAAAGCCCGTTCGCCTGCCCACACTTCCATCCATTCAATTTGCCGTTGTCCACTATATGCTTTCTGCACGGCAGCATTCACAATAGCTTGCATAGAAGGAGTTATTTCAACTCCTACCCCATCACCTGTAATAAAAGGTACTGTAATTTTATCCATCTTTCTATCTTGCATTAAGAGCAGAACCGGCACGAAACCAGCCTATCTGCTGTTCATTATACGTATGTTGAGCTTCGAAGCTATCCTTCGTACCATCTTCGTGGTGAAGGACAATCTTAAGATTACGGCCGGGAGCAAAGTCCATCAATCCGATTACCGAAATTAAATCATGTTCCTGAATCTTATCATAATCGGCTTTATCCACAAAAGTCAATGCCAGCATACCTTGTTTCTTTAGGTTCGTTTCATGGATACGGGCAAAACTCTTTGCCAGAATCACACGGACCTTCAGGAAACGGGGCTCCATAGCGGCATGTTCACGACTGGAACCTTCACCATAATTCTCTTCGGCTACTACAATGGAAGAAATTCCTTCGGACTTATACATCTTTGCCGTACCGGAAACCGGACCGTACATATTAGTCGAACGATTCCAGACACTGTTAGTTTCTCCATTGAAAGCATTTACAGCACCCATCAGCATATTGTCTGAGATATTCTCCAGATGCCCACGGAAACGAAGCCACGGCCCCGCCATTGAAATATGGTCTGTAGTACATTTACCCTGTACCTTAATCAGCAACGGCATATTAAGTAAATCGGTTCCTTCCCAGGCAGGGAATGGTTGTAGCAATTGAAGCCGTTGCGAATGGAGATTCACATTGATTTCCACCTTTTCACTGCTGGGGGCTATATACCCTTCGCTACCTTCGGCAAATCCTTTCGGTGGCAATTCTTCACCCACAGGCTCGGAGAGTTTTACCTTTTCACCTTCACGATTCACCAATACATCTGTCAGCGGATTGAAACAAAGATCTCCGGCAATCGTCAGTGCCATCGTCAATTCGGGGGAAGCGACAAAGGCATACGTATTCGGATTACCGTCTGCACGTTTAGCAAAATTACGGTTGAAAGAGGTTACGATAGAATTTTTGCGAGTAGGGTTATCTGTCTCACGTTTCCACTGACCAATACAGGGACCGCAGGCATTTGCCATAATTGTAGCACCGACTTTTTCAAAAGTTCCTATCATACCATCCCGCTCTGCTGTAGCCCGTATCCGTTCGGAACCGGGGTTCACAATCAGGGGAGCGGCTACTTTCAGGTGCTTCTCTTCAACTTGGCGCGCCAAGGAAACGGCACGACTTAAATCCTGATAGGATGAATTGGTGCATGAACCTATCAATCCGACTTCCATCTTGCGCGGATAACCGTTAACCAATACTTTTTCTGCAAATTCAGAAATAGGCGTAGCAGCATCGGGAGTAAAAGGACCATTAATATAAGGTTCCAGCCTGGAAAGGTCAATCTCAATTACCCGGTCGTAATACTTCTCCGGGGCAATCATGATGTCGGCATCTGCACGAAGATCACCCGCCACAGAATCAGCCATCTCTGCCACTTCTTCCCTTCCTGTGGCTTTCAGATAAGTAGCCATACGATCATCATAAGGGAAAAGTGACGTAGTGGCGCCGACTTCGGCACCCATATTACAAATAGTTGCCTTACCGGTAGCAGACAAAGAAGCCGTGCCCGGTCCAAAATATTCAATGATTGCATTTGTACCGCCTTTAACCGTCAGGATACCTGCCAACTTCAGAATCACATCTTTTGGAGCCGCCCAACCATTTAATTCACCTTTCAGATGTACACCAATCAAACGGGGCATTTTCAATTCCCATTCCATACCGGTCATCACATCCACTGCATCGGCACCACCGACGCCGATGGCAACCATACCCAGACCACCTGCATTGGGCGTATGCGAATCCGTACCTACCATCATTCCACCAGGAAAGGCATAATTTTCCAATACCACCTGATGAATAATACCCGCACCCGGTTGCCAGAAGCCGATGCCGTATCGGGAAGAAACATCACGCAAAAAATCGTATACTTCTTCGTTTGTCTTGGTAGCAGTGGCAATATCTTCCCGGGCTCCTCTATAGGCCTGTATCAGATGGTCGCAATGCACCGTTGAAGGTACAGCAACTTGTTCACGACCTGCATTCATAAATTGCAGCAATGCCATTTGAGCGGTTGCATCCTGCATTGCTACACGGTCAGGGCGGAAGTTTACATAATCTTCTCCCCGATTGTAGTCTTTTACCCCCTTCTCATCAAACAGATGAGTATACAAAATCTTTTCTGCTAATGTCAGCGGACGTTGCAGTATAGCCCGCACGTGTTCCATTTTCCCCTTATAAGAAGCATAAAAGGCCTTTAACATAGTTACGTCATACACCATAATCACATTTATTTTTAGTTTTCCAATATTGTAAAGATTACAAATTAATATAATAAACAAATTAAAATCGTTAAAGGTTTAACAAATTAAAGCTTTTCTTCGTGCAAAAGCGAAGAATGATTACCTTTGTAAGAGATTTAATAATAATATGAGCAATAACCTCCTTTCTCCAACAGACCATCTTCAGCAACAAGAACTGCTCCTGCGTATGGAATATGAATTCGAAAAAGAAGAATTCAAAAGACAGACTGAAACCATGGGTATCGCCCGCAAGGTGAAACGGGGACTCTGTTGGTATCCTGCCACTCCCGGACGAAGTTACTACAATTCACTGAATCAATTAGTAATAGAAATTACACATACGGAAGATACTGATATAGAACATAATTTTGAATTCGGGCGTCCCGTCTGTTTTTTCCGTAAAGGATACGACGAAAAGATCACATATTTCAATTCCATTGGTACTATCAGTTATGCCAACGAAACACGTATGGTTGTTGCGATGCCCGGTGCAGGTGCTATACTGGAAGTGCAATCTGCCGAAAACCTCGGAGTGCAGCTTTATTTTGATGAAACGTCCTACCGCACTATGTTCGAAGCACTCTCCGATGTAATTCGCGCTAAGGGCAATCGATTGGCAGAATTGAGAGATATCATGTTGGGAACTTTAAAACCCGGATTCCGTGAACTCTACCCCGTCCGTTTCCCTTGGCTGAACTCTACACAGGAAAATGCAGTGAACAAAGTACTGAACTCCCGCGATGTTTCTATTGTACACGGACCTCCGGGAACAGGAAAAACAACTACTCTCGTAGAAGCTATCTATGAAACATTGCACCGCGAACCGCAAGTACTGGTTTGTGCCCAAAGTAATACTGCTGTCGACTGGATCTGTGAAAAACTCGTAGATCGTGGCGTAAATGTCCTGCGCATTGGCAATCCCACCCGGGTAAACGACAAAATGCTTTCATTCACTTATGAGCGCCGCTTCGAAGGGCATCCGGCCTATTCTGAACTATGGAGTATCCGTAAAGCTATGCGTGAAATGGGCGGCAAACATCGGGGTAGTTATGAGGAACGTGAAAGCGCCCGCAATCGTATGAGTCGCCTGCGTGATCGTGCCACACAATTGGAAATACAAATCAATGCCGATCTTTTTGACAATGCCCATGTCATAGCCTCCACCCTTGTCAGCAGCAATCACCGTATACTGAACGGGCGTCACTTCGGTACACTTTTTATTGATGAAGCTGCCCAAGCCCTGGAAGCCGCCTGTTGGATAGCTATTCGCAAAGCCGACCGTGTAGTACTGGCAGGCGATCATTGCCAGCTTCCACCTACTATAAAATGTTACGAAGCTGCCCGTGGAGGCCTCGAATGTACATTAATGGAAAGAGTGGTTGCCAATAAACCTAGCACCGTCTCCCTATTGAAGGTACAATATCGTATGCACGAGGATATCATGAAATTTCCTTCTCAGTGGTTTTATAATGGAGAACTACAAGCGGCTCCTGAGATACGATACCGCGGTATTCTCGACTGGGACACTCCTATCAGCTGGATAGATACTTCTGACATGGATTTTAAAGAAGAGTTTATAGGAGAAACATTCGGGCGTATCAATAAAGCAGAAGCAGATTTACTTCTTCAGGAATTAAAAGTTTATATTAACCGGATAGGTGGAAAACGCGTGTTAGAAGAGCGGATCGATTTCGGTATAATTTCCCCATACAAAGCCCAGGTGCAATATCTTCGCAATAAGATTAAAGCAAGCGGTTCACTTAAACCGTATCGCAGCTTGCTCACTGTCAACACCGTAGATGGTTTTCAGGGACAGGAACGTGATGTCATTTTCATCAGCCTTGTCCGTGCCAACGAAGATGGGCAGATAGGCTTCCTCAACGACCTGCGAAGAATGAATGTCGCCATAACCCGTGCCCGCATGAAGCTGGTGATATTAGGAGAAGCCGCCACTTTAGCCCATCATACTTTTTATCACAAATTTCTGGAATATACGGGAACTGTAAAACCACAAGATGAGTCACCTCACCGGGACTAATCTCCTCATTCTTGTCAAGAGCAGATTTACGGAGCATTAACAGAACAAAAGGAATTTAAACCATCTGTTCTTGTTTCGCTGAAACAGATGATGCGTTTACCTCCATTACATTATCTGTTTTACCCCAACAGATGGTATGTTTTGAGCAATTACATCGTATGTTTTACTTCAAAAGAAGATATGTTTTCAACAATTTCATACCTTATTATACAAAAAGAGAGGAGCAACTTACGTTACTCCTCCCATTGTCTTCTTCCCGAACTTAAATCAGGATTACGGTTACAAATATACTACATTGAAACACCGAAATCAAGGATTCGGGCATTTTTATTCTTATCCCCAAGAAGGATTAGTTATTTTCCGGACGCAACTGACGAACCGTAACAGCAGTCTGCCACATTTCGCTTTCGCGCAACTGACGAAGTTCTTCGTTCAGTTTCTCACGGTAATCAGGTTGAGAGTTGCTGTCGATAGAGATCTGAGCCTCATTACCAGACTTAACGCTTGCATACAATTTCTGTACTACCGGCTTGATAGCATCGTGGAACGGAGTCATCCAGTCCAGAGCACCGCGTTGTGCAGTAGTAGAACAGTTAGCATACATCCAGTCCATACCATTCTTAGCGAATAGGGGCATCAATGACTGAGTCAATTCTTCTACCGTTTCATTGAATGCTTCTGACGGAGTATGACCGTTTTCACGCAATACTTCATACTGAGCCAACAGCAATCCCTGAATAGCTCCCATCAATGAACCGCGTTCACCTGTCAGGTCAGAAGTAGCCTCACGTTGGAAAGTAGTTTCAAACAAATATCCTGAACCTACACCGATACCCAATGCGATGGTACGATCCATAGCCTTGCCTGTAGCATCCTGATAAATAGCATAAGAAGAGTTCAAGCCACGGCCTTCGAGGAACATAGTACGCAATGAAGTACCCGAACCTTTAGGAGCTACCATGATTACGTCGATATCTTTCTGAGGAACTACACCTGTACGGTCGCTCCAAGTGATAGCAAAACCATGAGAGAAGTAAAGAGCTTTTCCCGGAGTCAGATAAGGTTTGATAGTAGGCCATACAGACATTACGGCTGCATCAGACAACAAGCACATAATGATAGTACCTTTCTCACAAACCTCCTCAATGCCAAACAGTGTTTCACCCGGTACCCATCCGTCAGCTATCGCTTTCTCATAAGTCTTACCCGGACGTTGTCCAACGATTACGTTGAAACCGTTATCGCGCAGGTTACATGCCTGTCCCGGTCCCTGTACACCATAACCGATCACTGCAATTGTTTCATCTTTCAAAACTTCACGTGCTTTTTCCAAAGGAAATTCTTCGCGGGTCATTACATTCTCAGTAACACCGCCAAAATTCAATTGTGCCATTTTCTTTTTTAGTTTTTTATTTGTGGCTTGCGCCAGCTAATGATTAATAAAATTATTTCTCTGTAAATATCACTTTCGAACGACAAACGACTTCGCTGCCATTCTTTTTCACTTCAATATCGAAAATTCCGTCTCCCAACTCATCTTTATAGAGCGTAAGCTCGTCACCGTAATAGCTCTCAGCTACATAGGCCATTTCAAAACGACGGATACGATTTTCTTTATACATCTCTATCGGAAACAAATCCATGATATGTTCGATGTAGCGGATGCTGTTCACATGTCCGTTGATGTCGATATCACTGTATTTAGCTTTCAGTGTAGCTACCGGTTCGGTAGAAGTCACTTTGATACGTGAAGGTTTCTCAATAGGGCAAGGTTCATCGCACACATAATCTACAATGCTACCTCCATGCAATGCCAGCAAATCGGCAGGCTTGCGGGTATTGAGGTTAATCATGGCCCATATGGAACGTGCATAACCAATCTTCCTTCCGTCTTTGTCCAACAGGGCAAAGTTACGATCTGTGAAAAGGCGGTACACATTCTCCACCCAAGTCCAGATGGTAAAGTCTTCATACTGAAAAGGCATTTCATCCAGTTCGATGGCAAGGCGGGAGAGTACCCATGTGTAGTTATCTTCATTCAGCGTAGCTATACCAAATCCACGGTCGCTGGCATGGAAGCCGGCACAGTTCAGCAAGTGATTGCCCAGCACCCCCATGGTGAGGCGTCCGGTGAAGTCCACGTGAAAGGGTTCCGCTACGAACTTGTATTTTCCTATCTTATCATTCTCACTCATTGTTTTGCTCCTTCTCTTTTTTCAAGCGATATTTCGTTTCACGGTCGGCAAGGTATTCGTTCACACGTTCGAAGCAGCTTGTGGTGATAGCCACACGTCCTGAACGGACAAACTGAAGTACACAATCAAGAGCACGCAGCTCGTCATAAAGATTAGTGATTTCTTCACCCATACCATTCTTCTCTACGATAGCAAACACAGCGTTCACCTCTACGATACGTGCATTATACTTACGGATCACTTTCGATACCTCCGGTTTTTCTTCCAGTATCGGGGTTGTTATCTTATACAATGCAATTTCGTGCTGATAAATCTCATCATCCGTAAAGTAGTGCGCTTGCAGCACATCTATCTTCTTGGTGATTTGCTTGGTCACTTTCTCAATGGTATCTTTATCCGTCCATGCGGTAATGGTGTACTTATGTACGCCCTTGATGGACGAAGCCGAAACATTCAGACTCTCGATATTGATTTGGCGACGGGTAAACACTGCGGTTACCTGATTCAGCAAACCGGCGAAGTTCTCCGAATGAACGATTATCGTATATAATGTCTTATCCATATTTCAAATTAAGAATTAAGAATTAAGAATGAAAAATTAAGAATGATGAATGATGAATGAAGAATTGCGGTGCAGAAACTGCATCTTTCATTTTTCAGTTCTTTCTTGAAATTCTTCATTCTTAATTCTTCATTATGTTAGCATTCCAGCAACATCTGGTTTACCGAACCACCCGGAGGTGTCATCGGCAATACATTGCCTTCTTCCATAACGCAGGCTTCCAATAGGAACGGCCCATCCGTAGCAAGCATTTCCTCTATTGCACCTTTCAGTTCTTCACGCGTCATTACACGGTGTGAAGGGATGTCGTAGGCAGAAGCTATCTTCATATAATCCGGATTCAGCATCGGAGTGAACGAATAGCGACGATTGAAGAACATCGCTTGCCACTGGCGTACATTCCCCAGGAAGTTATTATTCAGCAAGATCATCTTAACGGGAGCCTTCTGTTCCATAATGGTTCCCATCTCCTGAATGTTCATTTGCAAACCACCATCACCCATAAATACACATACAGTGCGGTCGGGACGTCCGAAAGTTGCACCGATCGCTGCAGGAAGTCCGAAGCCCATCGTACCCAATCCACCGGAAGTTACAATGCTACGTTCCTTACTATACTTAAAGTAACGGGCAGACATCATCTGATTCTGACCAACATCAGTAACCAATACAGCTTCATGATTCGTTGCCTCACTTACGGCACGGATCACTTCTCCCATACTCAAAGATTTGCTTGCCGGATGCAATTCAGGACGGATCACCTTTTCTTCCTCCACTTTCTCGTAAGGTAAGAAGCTATCCAACCATTCCTGGTGAGTAGCAGGTTTCAGAAGTGCCGTAACGGCAGCAAGAGTCTCCTTACAGTCACCCAACACGGCAATATCTGTCTTCACATTCTTATCTATCTCAGCAGGGTCTATATCGAAATGAATGATTTTCGCCTGTTTGGCATACGTATCCAGCTTTCCGGTTACACGGTCGTCAAAGCGCATACCTACGGCGATAAGTACATCGCACTTATTCGTATTGATGTTCGGTCCCAGGTTGCCATGCATACCCAGCATACCTTTATTTAAAGGATGTGCGGTAGGCAAAGCAGAAAGTCCCAACAGCGTACAACCGGCAGGCATTCCAGCTTTTTCAATGAAAGCGCGTAGCTCCTGTTGTGCATCGCCTAACTCAACCCCCTGTCCCACCAATACCAACGGACGTTCAGCGCTATTGATCAATTCAGCAGCCTGGCACACAGCCTCTTCATCCATTTCGGGAACAGGCTGGTAACTACGGATGTAATCCAACTTGGCAGGAGTATATTCACTTTTCTCTACTTGTGCATTCTTGGCAAAGTCCAATACAACAGGACCGGGACGACCGCTTTTTGCAACATAGAAAGCGCGGGCTACAGCCCAAGGCACATCTTCGGCACTACGTATCTGATAGCTCCACTTCGTGATAGGCTGCGTAATACCTACCAGGTCAACTTCCTGAAAAGCATCCGTCCCAAGGAATCCTGTACCTACCTGACCGGCAATTACTACCAAAGGGGTACTGTCTATCATAGCATCTGCGATACCTGTTATCGTATTTGTCGCTCCGGGACCACTCGTCACCAGACAAACACCTACTTCGCCTGATACGCGGGCAAAACCTTGCGCGGCATGAGTAGCACCCTGTTCGTGTCGAACCAAGATGTGGTTCAATGTCTTCCGGTGGTCGTATAAAGCGTCAAATACCGGCATGATGGAGCCACCCGGATATCCGAAAATGGTCTTTGCTCCCTGATATTCCAAGGAACGCATCAATGCTTCAGCGCCTGTTATTATATCTTTCATTCTATTAATGGATAATGGAATTCTATTTCATTTGTCAATTCTCGGTTAATCAATCAGTCTCACTGCACCCTTATCGGCAGAACTTACCATACTGGCATATGCCTTCAAGCTCTTTGAAACTTCGCGTTGACGGGTGACGGGAGTCATCGGGCGGGCAGCTAGTTCCTCATCCGTCAGTTTGACGTTGATAGCACGTCCGGGAATATCAATCTCGATGATGTCACCATCCTGAATCTTACCGATATTACCTCCGGCAGCCGCTTCGGGAGAAATATGTCCGATACTCAATCCTGACGTACCGCCACTGAAACGACCGTCCGTAATCAGTGCACATTCCTTGCCCAGATGGCGCGATTTGATATAAGAAGTCGGATAGAGCATTTCCTGCATACCGGGACCGCCTTTCGGACCTTCGTGTGTGATGACCACAACATCACCGCTGACCACTTTTCCAGCAAGGATACCATCGCAAGCAGCGTCCTGTGAATCGAACACTTTAGCAGGACCCGTAAATTTCCAAATGCTTTCATCCACACCTGCCGTTTTCACTACACAGCCATCCTGAGCGATATTACCTTTCAGTACTGCCAGACCACCGTCTTTGCTATAAGCATGTTCCAGATCGCGAATGCAACCTCCGGCACGGTCAGTATCCAATTCTTTATAATAGACATCTTGCGAACCCAGTACCAGATTGAACTTTCCGGCAGCTGCGCTCTTATATTTCTTCACAGCTTCTTCGCAAACATTCGGGCTGGTAATACCGTATTTGTCGATTACATCCGCCAGCGTCATACCGTCTACACGCTTTACGTTCGTATCGACTAATCCGCCTTTGGCAAGCTCGCTCATGATAGCGATGATGCCTCCGGCACGATTTACATCTTGAATGTGATACTTCTGAGTATTCGGAGCAACCTTACACAGACAGGGAGTCTTACGTGACAGCATATCGATGTCATCCATACTGAAATCTGCCTCTGCCTCGTGTGCTACAGCCAGGAGGTGAAGCACTGTGTTGGTAGACCCCCCCATCGCAATATCCAGCGTCATGGCATTCAGAAAAGCCTGACGGGTAGCGATGCTACGGGGGAGCACACTGTCATCCCCATCTTCATAATATTTATAAGCATTTTCAACAATCAGTTTGGCAGCATCCTTGAACAGTTGTGTACGATTGGCATGAGTAGCCACAATCGTACCATTGCCCGGCAATGCCAGTCCGATAGCTTCATTCAGACAGTTCATCGAGTTAGCGGTAAACATACCGGAACAACAACCACAAGAAGGACAAGCATGTTGTTCTATCTGAGCCACATCGGCATCACTTACACTTTCATCAGCCGACTTAATCATAGCATCGATCAAATCCAGATGCTGACCGTTCCATTCACCGGCTTCCATCGGTCCGCCTGAAACGAATACAGTAGGGATATTAAGGCGCATCGCCGCCATCAACATACCCGGAGTAATCTTGTCACAGTTACTGATGCAAACCATCGCATCCGCTTTATGCGCGTTCACCATATACTCTACGCTGTCGGCAATGATGTCGCGTGAAGGAAGCGAATAAAGCATTCCATCGTGTCCCATCGCAATACCATCGTCAATGGCAATCGTGTTGAATTCGGCAGCAAAGCATCCCAGCTTCTCAATCTCAGCTTTCACCTGTTGTCCGATTTCGTGCAGATGCACATGTCCCGGAACAAACTGTGTAAATGAGTTGACAATTGCGATAATAGGTTTTCCTAATTGCTCCTTCTTCATGCCATTTGCCATCCACAACGCACGAGCCCCTGCCATACGGCGGCCTTGCGTGCTGAACGAACTGCGTAATTGGTGTTTCATCTTCAAATCTCCTTTTAATTAAAAAGCCTTCCTCACATATGGTGAGAAAGGCTCCTAAATTGATATCTTAACGTACGAATACATACACAACCTTTCTCACGCTCTTGATTCCAGGACCACGACGCGAATAATATGCAGGACTGCCAGGTTAATAGATGTATGTAAGTTCATAACTTTATTTACTTTACTGTTTTCGTTAATCGTGCTGCAAAGGTAAGGGCTTTTTTATAAACTCCAAACAATTTGAAGAAAAAAATGAGATTATTATGATTAATCGTAAGAAAACCCCGCATTAAAATCTTATTTTATCACTTATTCAAGGCAAATCTGAGTAATTCGCTACCATGAACAGGAATTATTCAAGAGGGCTTGAAGCATTTAATAATCTGAAAATTACAAGAGCTTACTCATTCGCCAACTAAATTATTCGTATCTTTGTCCCTTCCAAAAAGAAAAAACAGGAATTACTAACTTAAAACAGTAGGAATATATTAATGGAAACAGTAGAAAACAAGTACATTACCGTAGCTTATAAATTATACGCTATAGAAGATGGTGAAAAAGATTTCACCGAAGAAGCCACTGCAGAACATCCGTTCCAGTTCATTTCCGGTCTGGGTCTGACTTTAGAGTCTTTCGAAGATCAGGTGAAAGACCTGAAAGCAGGTGACAAGTTTGATTTCACAATCGCTTGTGCAGATGCTTACGGTGACTTTGACGAAGAACATGTAATCGACCTTCCGAAGCAAATCTTTGAAGTAGATGGTAAGTTCGATAGCGAACGTATTGTAGCCGGTAACGTAGTGCCTTTGATGACCTCTGAAGGTCAACGTATCAACGGAACCGTACAAGAAATTAAAGCAGACGTAGTGGTAATGGATATAAATCACCCCTTGGCAGGTTGCGACCTGAACTTTGTAGGTGAAGTAATAGAAAGCCGCCCGGCAACCAATGAAGAATTAGCTGAAATCGCTCGTATGATGAGTGGCGGTGGATGCAGTTGCGGTTGCGATAGCTGTGGTGACGGTTGCGGCGACGGATGCGGCGATCACGATCACCAGGGATGTGGATGCGGATGCAATCATTAAACAATTGACAGTTGACAATTGACAATTACTATGCAGCATACAGCGCAGTAACTGTCAATTGTCAACTGTCAATTGTCAATTCTTCCCTGTCATTATCTCCAGCACCAATTTATCCGTCTCATTCATTCCTTTCGATCCTATCTTGGTCAGATTACGGATACTCTGATCCACATCTTCATCAATAATACCTTCTACAGAAGTTACACAACGGTTTTCCATAGCCATGATGGCAGAAAGAACAGCGGTAGATACACCAGTGGTTACTTTCAACGCACAGCTGGGCTTCGCACCGTCACAAATCATACCCGTAAGGTTGGCTATCATATTCTGAACGGCATAAGCCACCTGGTCGTAAGTTCCTCCCATCAACCAAGTAATACCGCAACTGGAACCTGTAGCAGCAACCACACAGCCACATAAAGCGGACAAACGCCCCAAGCTTTGTTTAATGTAGATCACCGTCAGATGACTCAACATCAGAGCACGTATCAGTTCTTCTTCGGATTTATCATTCTCTTCAGCGTAAACCAGTACAGGCAAAGTGGCAGAGATACCTTGATTTCCACTACCGGAATTGCTCATTACCGGAATCATAGCCCCTGCCATACGAGCATCACAGGCACCTGATGTATAAGACAAAATATGTGAGAAGACACTATCTCCCATCACTTTATGTTCATAAGTACCACGCAACATCTTACCCAGACCATGACCATAGTTGCCTTCAAAAGAACGTTCGGCAGCCGCCTTATTCAAGCGGGCTGTTTCAAGAATAAAACTGATCTCATCCAGTGGAGTGTTCAGCGCAAAATCATAAACTTTACGTAAAGTCAGTTCCAGGCATTCCTCTTCTTTTTCACAGCTTGCAGTATGTTGTTTCTGAAATTGGACTTCTCCGTTACGTTCTATATATATAAAGGTGGTATGTCCTCCGGCAATCACAGCTGTTGCTTTATCATCTCCGGCCTCACAGCATACTTCAATATACAATTTCTCTTCAATATTCTCTTTCAACGAAATATGAATACGCTTTTCCTCAATGAAACGTTTCCCCTCTTCCACTACATCAGGCGTGCTGTCTTTTAACACTTCCAACTGATATTCTGATTTTCCTATCAGCGCACCCAAGGCAATAGCAATGGGTAAGCCAATCATTCCGGTACCCGGAATGCCTACTCCCATAGCGTTTTTCAGAATATTAGCACTTAGCAACACATTAATTTTTTCCGGCTTTGTCCCCAGTGTTTCTGTTGCTTTAGCTACGCACAATGCTACAGCAATGGGCTCTGTACACCCAATAGCCGGCACCACTTCCTGATGTATCAGGTCTATTATCCGTTTTCTCTCCGTTTCCGTTATCATTATTTCACTGATTTTAATGGACACAAATTTAGAAAAAATGTTTTTAATACGTGCGCAAAGTCTTCTATTTCAAAAAAGAAACTTAACTTTGCGCCCGAGTTTTACATTATTAATAACCAAAAACTGAATTAAATGAAGATTAAAACGCTAACCTCGTGTTTCTTTTTGGCATTTGCCATATCTTCTTGTATACAAGACGAAGCGCTTAATGCAGAAGCAGATATCGAAACATGTTCTGTTCCGGGAGGTGTATTAAACCGAGAACCGATCATTGGTAACGACGAAATCACCCTACCACTGAAAAAAGGAGCAGATATTACAAAATTAGCTCCTGAATTCACTCTTACGCCGGGAGCAACTATTGAACCGGCCAGTGGAACTATGCGAGACTTTACAGGAACAGATAAAAAGCCACTATTCTATACGGTCACATCAGAAGATAGACAGTGGACAAAACAGTACAAGGTAAGTGCCATGTATTCTGGTATTCCTACTAGTTTTCATTTTGAAGAAGCAATACCCGTAAATGATAAGAATGGGCAACCTATCTTTTACAATTTCCAGGAAACTGATGCTATAGGTAATTTGTTGAAATGGGCAAATGCCAATGAAGGTTTCAATTATACTGGAGTACAAGCTGCTGCCGATGATTACCCCACCAGTCCTTCTCCTAATGGAAAAGTAGGAAGTTGTGTAAAACTAACGACTAAAAGCACCGGTGACTTAGGTGCCAAATTAGAAATGTATATTGCTTCCGGGAATTTATTCACGGGAAGCTTCAAAATTGTAATTCCTGAAGTGGTGAAAGCAACCAAATTTGGAGTCCCCTTTAACCACGTACCTGTATCTCTGAAAGGTTATTATAAATACAAAGCAGGAGAAACCTTTACTGTAGCAGGGAAACCGGTCAGTGGAAGAAAAGATATGTGCGATATCTACGGCGTATTCTATGAAACAGATGCAAACCTGAATTCACTAGACGGTACAAATATCTTCACCGATCCGCACATTATATCTGTTGCACGTATCTCCGATGCAAAAGAAACAGACGATTGGACCTTATTCAATCTTACCTTCGTTAATAAACCGGGTAAAGAAGTTGATTTGGAAAAACTACAAAATGACGGTTACAACCTTGCTATCGTATTTGCTTCAAGTATCAAAGGTGATTTATTTGAAGGAGCAGTAGGAAGTACTCTATATATTGATGAGGTAGAATTAAGTTATATGCATTAAAGTCAGAACAAATGAAAAAGATTATAGTATTTATTTGCCTGTTGACACTAGTAAGCACTGTGAATATCGCTCATGCACAAGAAGAAAGAAATCACGGTATTATCTGGTCTTCACTGCATGGATTAGAATATGAAATAAAAGCCGGTATAAATATCGGTGGAGCTACTCCCCTCCCTCTGCCTCAAGAAATTAGAGCATTGACAGGATACAGTCCTAATATCTACCTTTCTATAGAAGGAAATATCACAAAATGGTTCACCAAAAAGAAAAATTGGGGAATGACATTAGGTATAAAGATTGAGAACAAAGGTATGGAAGCTGATGCTCGTGTAAAAAATTATAGTATGGAAATCATTGGAGGAGGAGGCGAACGTCTGTCGGGTAACTGGACTGGTGATGTAAAAACTAAATTCCGAGCTGCATACTTCTCTATTCCCGTACTAGCTACTTATCAGCTTAGTAATCGCGTCAGACTAAGTGCTGGTCCGTATATCTCATTCAAAACCAATGGAGACTTTAACGGATATGTTTCTGAAGGATATTTAAGGAAAGAAGATCCTACAGGTACTAAAGTGGAATTTACCGGAGACAACACAGCTCCTTATGACTTTTCTGATGATTTGCGTTCTTTCCAATGGGGCGTACAAGCCGGCGCAAGTTGGAGGGCTTTCAAACGTCTTACGGTACATGGAGATATCACTTGGGGATTAAATAATATCTTCAATAAAGACTTCCAGACAATCACTTTCAATATGTATCCTATTTATCTGAACGTTGGATTCGGATATGCTTTCTAAGGATATTCAGTAATAGAAAAATATAAGGCAATTAGTTCCTAATGAATTAATTGCCTTATATTTTTAGAATATTCTCCACCTCTCCCTTTACACTCTATCGCAGATACTTCCAAGAAATGATATTCTTGATAATACTAATATAGCAAAACCAATCTCCATAAATAGAACTACTACTTACTTTACAATAGTACACATTGAGATTACCCCCTAATAAAAAATCTCCTGCCTAGTTTAAGGCAGGAGATTTCTATTTATGAGATTTTCTATTGTTACAAGAAATTATTCCACAGCTAAATATTTCACGTACAAGCTACTCAAATCAGCTCCCATAAACTGGTCGCCCCATTTACTGGAAGTACATACAATAGCCAACTTATATTTCTTAGTTGCATCATATGAACCATTACCAGTTTCTTTGAAATCAACAGTTAATGTTTGATAATCACTCTTTGCTGTTCCGTCTGTTAATTCAGCTTTCAGAATAACCTTATCAGACGTATTGACATTCGTACCATCCAAAGCTTCATCATAGCTGCTCACCTCAAATAAATAAGCTGCTATAGAGCATTGATCTACTTCCTTATCATCAACAAGCACAGCATGATTCCTACCATCCTTTGTTACACTTTGATACACAGGTGAACCCGGAGTATATTTATAAGTAAAAGTAAACTTACTAGGCTTCTTGTTATAAGGCAAACCAAATTTAGTACTCTTCAACGTATTCGTAATATTAATGCTAAAAACACCAGAGAATAAAGTTCCGGCAGTTATTGCAGGTACCAAAGTAGGATTATTTCCTTCTTTTGTTAATGTTTTGAAAGTAGTTACCCGGGCAGCACCATCAGCAGCTTTCACTACAGGAAGTTTCGGATCATCAGGCATAATAATTCCCATTAAGGGCAATAAAGTAGCCGCATCATTAGAAGAAGTCAGACCTACCGGATCCTTTTCTCCCCATTCTTTCATATCAAACACCATAGTTGTAACAAAACGCTCTATCTTAATAAGAAAATCTTTAGTTGTATTAGGATCTTCTGCTACCATATGATATTTAATATAATCATCGCTGCCCTTCAATACGGAAAAGTCAATTGGCTGCTTACCATCTATCTGGTCCTGAGACAGACGCACATCGTCTTGACCGGCTACATGTACCAAAATGTACTCAACCGAACCTTTATCTGTCACTTTATAGCTAGGGGTTATCAGCAAATCTTTATCCGGAGTATTATCCCAAATCTTCAGTGTCAGAGCTGTAGTACCCGTCTTTTTCTGTTCCAGAACTGCATCACTTTCGATGATCATTTCTTCCATATTTATAGTCTGACTCTCAACTACACTTCCACCTTGGAAATCAACTTTTACTTTCAATCCCAGTGCATCAATATTAAGTTTTAAAGTCATATCTTCACCGATAATCGTACCATTCAGATCAGCGGTCACTTCACCGATAGGATCTTGTAACTTCAATATTCTGGCTTCTGCTCCAAAAGCATAGACCTCACCTCTTTTTACTACAGGAATAGTATCTACTGTGATATCACCCAGCTCAATTCCCTCAAAAGCAAAGTTCTTAATAGCTAATTTTATCATAGCTGTATCTCTTTGCTCCATTTTATAAGAATAAGGTTTGCTGATGTAAACACGCTGTTCCATTGTTACCGGATTAGGAATATTAGATACATTAATATCCATATCACCTTTATATACCTTTTTATAGAAAGAAGTTACGTTTACCGTATCACCTTCTATTTCCGTCAATGTCACATTAGCTGTCAACACCTTCTCATCAACCGTACCTTCTACTTTTACATTGTACCCAGATACATCATCTGAAACCTCTCCTTTCAAGGTACTGGCATAGATGCTCTTCGTTATTACAGAAAATTCAGCATTAGGTATTTTGAATTCAGTAACTCCAGGAACCACGTTAAATAAAACGATAGTTACTTTATCACTAGCATCCGATTTAGCAAGTTCAATTTTAGCATCTTGTGCAACAGCCCCCGCACCTTCAACTGCTAATTTGAGGTTCTCTCCAGAATATTCAGCTACTACATCCTCTACTGTAGGAGGAACTTCCGGCTCTTCGTCATCTTTACAAGCAGTGAATACACTCATTGAGCAGATCAATGCAAACAAATAAAATAAATTCTTCTTCATAATTCTGTTGTTTAGTTAATACAATCCTTCTCAACGAAGGCAACAATGTTCTATTTTTATTAAACAAGTTTACGCGGGCACAAAGAAACAGCTTATAATGCACATAAAAAAGGTCTGTTCTACATTTTAATGTTCCATTTTTAATTTTCTCTTTACTTATCTTCAATAGATATATAAGTATATTAGAACGTTTACCCAGAACAATATACAAATAAATAGAGCAAATTGTTCTTTATAATCCTTGTTGTTCAGTTAATAATAGCTTCCCAACACTGGATAGCCGTGCCTTTTCTTCATATCACTTTCGGGGTGCAAAATAACCGCTTTTTGCCACACCAAACAAGGTCAATACATTAATATTTTTGTCCTTTTTTTAATATTTTCTGTAATATCCCCCATTTATATAGGCATTTCTATACTTTATTTTATAGAGAATAGGATTATAAACCTCTCATACCAGTTCTTCCCCACTTTCACCCCACCCAGAACGCACTTGCTCCGTACCAAGTCCGTAGTTTCTCCGTCTAAAGGTACTTCTGACCGAAAAATGTACGGAGCAAGTACGGTTCAGATACAGTTCGGGTACGATCCTGGCACAATTCAACACAGGATAAAAAACACCTCATTCCATAAAAAAACAATATTTCTTCCTTCTCATGAGAAAAAATCCATAACTATTTGTTATCTTTAGGCATCCAAAAGCTTTTATTCAAAGGATTTGGCATGAATAAACCTTATACATAAACCATTAAAGCAAAAGATTATGTTCAACTCATTCGGCAACATTCTCCGCCTTACCAGCTTTGGGGAGTCACATGGTAAAGGCATCGGAGGCGTCATTGATGGATTTCCCGCTGGTATCCGCATTGACATGGATTTCGTGCAAGCGGAACTGAATCGTCGCCGTCCCGGGCAATCCCTCATCACAACGGCACGGAAGGAAGGTGATAAAGTAGAATTCCTTTCAGGTATCTTCGAAGGTAAATCGACAGGATGTCCCATCGGATTCATAGTATGGAACGAAAATCAACATTCCAGTGATTATGATAATATGAAGGAAGTGTACCGCCCCTCGCACGCGGATTATACATATAAAGTGAAATACGGCATTCGCGACTATCGCGGTGGCGGACGTTCATCGGCACGCGAAACCATTTCACGCGTAGTGGCAGGTGCGCTTGCCAAACAAGCACTCCGTCAGCTGGGGGTACACATTACGGCATATACCTCGCAGGTAGGCCCCATTCGTCTGGAAGAAAACTATACCGCTTATGACCTTGATCTTATAGATACCAATCCCGTACGTTGTCCGGATCCTGTAAAGGCGAAGGAAATGGAAGAGCTGATTTTCAAGATCAAGGGAGAAGGTGACACCATCGGAGGTGTAGTGACGTGTGTCATCAAAGGATGCCCTATCGGACTGGGACAACCGGTATTCGGCAAATTACACGCTTCGCTTGCCTCGGCCATGCTCAGTATCAATGCTGCCAAAGCATTCGAATACGGTGACGGATTTAAAGGCCTGAAGCAAAAAGGTTCGGAACAGAACGATGTATTCTTCAATAACTGCGGACGTATTGAAACGAAAACCAATCACTCCGGTGGTATTCAAGGTGGCATCAGCAACGGACAGGACATCTTCTTCCGTGTTGCATTCAAACCTGTAGCCACCGTACTTATGGAGCAACATACGGTCAACATAGATGGAATAGACACCACACTGAAAGCCCGCGGTCGCCATGATCCGTGCGTATTGCCACGCGCAGTACCCATCGTAGAGGCAATGGCCGCCATGACCATACTGGACTTTTATCTTATTGACCGTACTACACAATTATAAGAATGATAAAGTGGTAAAGTAATAGGGTGATAAAGTGACATCACCCTATCACTCTACCACCTTATCACCTCCTATCACTTTATTATATATATTTATGAACGAAATACAGAAATACATTTCAGAGAATGAACCCAAGATGCTGGAAGACCTGTTCAGCCTCATCCGTATACCAAGTATCAGTGCAAAACCGGAACACCATGATGATATGCTGGCCTGTGCAGAGCGTTGGGCGCAACTTCTGATTGAAGCCGGTGCAGACGAAGCATTGGTGATGCCCTCCAAAGGTAATCCGATTGTTTTCGGACAGAAGACAGTAGATCCTACAGCAAAAACAGTTTTGATATATGCGCATTACGACGTGATGCCCGCAGAGCCGTTAGAACTATGGAAAAGTGAACCTTTCGAACCGGAAATACGTGACGGACACATCTGGGCACGCGGTGTGGATGATGACAAAGGGCAAGCATTCATCCAAGTGAAAGCTTTCGAATACCTTGTGAAGCACGGTATGTTGAAGAACAATGTCAAGTTCATTTTCGAGGGTGAAGAAGAAATTGGCTCACCCAGTCTGGAATCTTTCTGTGAAGATCATAAAGAACTATTAAAAGCCGATGTCATTCTGGTATCCGACACCAGCATGCTAGGAGCGGACTTACCCTCACTCACTACAGGACTCCGCGGACTGGCATATTGGGAAATAGAAGTAACCGGACCTAATCGCGACCTGCATTCAGGACATTTTGGAGGTGCTGTTGCCAATCCCATCAACGTACTATGCGGCATGATTGCCAAAGTGGTAGATGCGGATGGACGCATCACGGTGCCCGGTTTCTACGATGACGTAGAAGAAGTGCCGCAGGCAGAACGTGATATGATTGCACACATTCCGTTTAATGAAGAAAAGTACAAAACCGCTATTGGCGTAAAAGAACTGTTCGGAGAAAAAGGTTACAGTACGCTGGAGCGTAACAGTTGTCGTCCTTCATTCGACGTTTGCGGCATCTGGGGCGGATATACCGGTGAAGGTTCTAAAACGGTACTTCCATCCAAAGCTACGGCAAAAGTATCCTGCCGTCTGGTTCCGCATCAGGACCACCACAAGATCTCGCAAATGTTTGCCGATTATATTCGGAGTATTGCTCCGGATACGGTACAAGTGAAGGTGACACCGATGCACGGAGGACAAGGTTATGTATGTCCTATCAGCCTGCCTGCCTATCAGGCCGCCGAGAAAGGTTTTGAAAAAGCATTCGGGAAAAAGCCACTGGCTGTGCGGCGCGGAGGAAGTATCCCTATCATTTCAACGTTCGAACAGGTACTTGGCATTAAGACAGTGCTCATGGGCTTTGGATTAGAATCAAATGCCATTCACTCACCCAACGAAAACTTCCCGCTCGATATTTTCAGAAAAGGAATTGAAGCGGTGGTAGAGTTTTATTTAATTCTTAATTCTTAATTCTTCATTTAAAAGTTGTCCTCAACACCTTGAACTCTGTACGACGGTTAATCGCATTACAAATCTCCTGCTGTTCCGGCGGGAGATTTTTTATAAACTCTTCTGTCAACACATCCCCCTCTTTCAGGAAAGGTGCTGATTTCAGCGTAAACTTGGTCACTGTTTTAGGTTGCTGTTCACCATATCCTTTCGGTGTAAGACGTTCCGGATCAATCCCTCCCTTAATAAGATAGCGTACAACAGACTCTGCACGGCGTTGCGAAAGACGAAGATTATAATCATCATTTCCTTTATAATCGCAATGCGCAGACAGTTCGATAGTAACATTCGGATTGTCATTCAGCAACTCTATCAGTTCATCCAGAGCCACTGTAGATTCTGACGTCAGATCAGCCTTATCAAACTCATAAAAAATATTCTCTATCAGTACAGGGCGGGTAATGGAAGATAACGGAAACTCAAGTTCATAGAGACGATCCTCATTAATATTTTCCGTTGCCATTTCTTCTTTGTCATTCAAATAGCCACGGCAGGAGGCCAGCAGGGCATAACGGCATCCCGGCTCGAGCTCTTGAGTGAAAGTACCGTCTTTCTTCACGTCTATCTTTAAATAAGTACCGTCATCCCCCACCAAAGTGACAAGCGCATCAGAGAGCGCATCTCCCTCCTTATCGTATACCAATCCTTTCAAGACATGATGTACCTCAGGAAACTCAAAACTATAAATATGATCCCAGCCACGGGCATCTCCACGGTTAGAAGAAAAGAAACCCCGATTGGGAGCACCGGGCTCAAAAGTCATACCGAAATCGTCACCCTGTGAATTCACCGGAGGCTGCATATTCTCAATACGCCATCGCCCCGTCAAGCTATCTGTTATAGCACGGAAGATATCCAGCCCCCCCATACCGGGATGTCCGGTAGAAGAGAAATACAAAGTACCATCCGGTGAAAAGCCAGGAAACATCTCATCAGCAGAGGTGTTTATTTCAGGTCCCAGATTGTCGACATAGCCGAAACCGTCGCGGGTTATGTTAATACGCCACAAATCCAACCCTCCCTGCCCACCGGGCATATCAGATACAAAATAAAGATAATCACCCGCAGGAGACAACGCCGGATGAGCGACAGAAGAAAGCGTATCATTCAGAATTACACATTTCTGGGGAGCTCCCCACTCTGCCCCGGCACGCTGAGAAACATAAATCTCGGCATAAGCAGGCGCATTGGGCAAGGTCCGGCAGCGGGTAAAATACATTGTTTTACCATCCGACGAAAAAGAGCAGGCCCCCTCTTCAAACTCACTATTCACTTCCGAAGCAAGCGGTTCAGGCTTCTGCCATTGTTTCTTTTCATTCCGTTTAGAATAAAATATATCAGCACTTTTCATCCCGGTAATACCGTTCAGGTCAGTACCTTTCGTTTCATTACGGGTAGAGGTGAAATACAAGATATCGGGATCATCTCCCGCATACATAGGAGAATAATCGCTCCGGCGGGAAACAAGAATAGGCACCCGTTTTACAATATACCGGGTAGGCTTCTTTTTCCATTCCTGCGCCAGACGACAAGAAGTGAGTCCGATTTGTGTCAGAGAGTCTTTACGTTCTTTCCCGGCAGGCAAGGTCTGTGCGTAAGCAAGGTAATTCTCATAATAAGGTATAGCCGCCGCATACTCACCATTCTTACGGAGCATTTCCGCCAGATAAAAATGAGAGAGAGTATCCGGATAACGATAACGGACAGCATTCATATAAGCGCCTTTAGCCTTCAATGTATAATTGATGCGACGGTAACAATCGCCTTGTTTATAGGCCAATACGCCCCGTTGCGAACGATCTTTCGGAGAAGTACGGGTATAGGCGGTTTTATAATGGCGGGCAGCATCAAAGTATTCACCACGAGCATAGCTTTGCTCTGCCTGGCGCAAACTCCGCCCCACTCCACAAGAAGTGAGAAGTAAACCGACAGAAAGGAAAAAGAAAAGAAAACGCCTATATAATCTCATGCTCCATTACTTTTCATTGCTCATTCTAATAAACTGAAAAATCGGCAGATTATTGTATCTTTCATCCCTTCTCGTTACATTTGCAGAAAGCTCAGATAGCCTGATGCTCTAAGAGCCTTTCAGACTATCTGTATCCTTATTCCGAATCAAACGCCTGACGAAACGTACATCCGTTCTTCCATTCGGAGCAACCGTAAGCGGTTTTACCTTTAATAATGGTTCCTTTGCCGCACAACGGACAAACTTGTCCCTCAACAGAATCTGTTTGAGCAGAACTTGTTTGAGCTACATCTGCCTGAATATTCCCTGTCTGCGAAGCACCAGCAACCGGTGTGACCGGTTTAGCTTCAGCAGCCTTTTTCCGCGGCTTACTCTGACGCTTAGGCTTGGAAGCAGCTTTTTCTTTAGCAGCTTTCCCGTTCTTATCACCGACAGTCGCTTCCTGCACAGCCTGCACAATCGTAATATGTCGGTTACTGTTATCTGAAAGCACACTCATCACAACTTCGGAAACCATCTGCTTCAGCTCCTCAAGAAATTGTGCAGCATTATATGTTTTCTTTTCAATCTCCCGGAGCTTCTTCTCCCAGATACCTGTCAGTTCGGCAGACTTCAACAGTTCTTCATGGATAATCTGAATAAGTTCGACACCTGTGGGTGTGGCAATCAGGTTTTTCTTTTCCTTGCGGATATAATTGCGCTTGAACAAAGTCTCAATAATTGCCGCACGCGTAGACGGCCTGCCGATGCCATTCTCTTTCAAGGCATCCCGCAATTCATCGTTATCCACCAGTTTACCTGCGGTTTCCATGGCACGCAACAAGGTAGCCTCTGTATAAGGACGAGGCGGTTGCGTCCACTTCTCATATAAATCAGGTACATGGGGTCCGCTTTCACCTTTCACAAAAGCAGGTAATACATTCTCTTCTTCTCCCGGGTCTTTTTCTTCTTGCGACTGTGTCCCCGGAGTTCCGAATATAACTCTCCATCCCGGTTCCAGAATCTGCTTACCGGTAGTCTTGAATTCAATCTCCTCAACCGCACCCAATACCGTAGTAGTGGCAAACTTACAATCCGGATAGAACACTGCAATAAAACGACGCGCTATCAGATCGAATACGCGACGTTCCATATCCGTCAGGTTCTGCGGATATTGCCCTGTAGGGATAATAGCATGGTGATCCGTTACCTTTGAATTATCAAAAACTTTTTTTGATTTCAGCAAAGTATTACCATCCAGAGGTGTCGTAAATGCAGCGTAGTCACGCAATCCTTTCAGAATGCCCGGACATTTCGGGTAAATATCATCACTCAGGTAAGTGGTATCTACACGCGGATAGGTAGCCACCTTCTTCTCATATAATGACTGAATGATTTTCAGAGTTTCATCAGCAGAATAAGCAAACTTCTTATTACATTCCACTTGTAGGGAAGTCAAATCAAAAAGACGGGGTGGAGCTTCTTTCCCTTCTTTCTTGGAGACATCCGTAATTGTAAAAGGAGAGTTTCTGATTTGTTCCAGCAGAGCCATACCTTGTTCCTGACTGGCAATGGGGTCTATTCCCCGGTTTTCCTCTTCCTTCTTGGGTTTCTTTCCGGCAGCAATAGCTTCCTTATTTTTCTCTGCTTCCAGAATCAGTTCTTCTTCACTCTTCCTGATTATGGCGGCGAAGGTAGTATCCCGATATACCGTCTTCAATTCCCAATATTGCTTGGGGACGAAATTCTGTATCTCCAACTGGCGGTTTACGATGAGTGCCAGTGTAGGGGTCTGCACACGTCCGATGGAGAGAACTTGTTTGTTCTGCCCATACTTCATGGTATAAAGTCGCGTAGCATTCATTCCCAGCAACCAGTCACCGATAGCACGGGATAATCCGGCCTCATACAAAGGCTGAAAGTCAGAAGCATCTTTCAGTTTGGCAAAACCTTCACGGATGGCCTCTTCCGTCAATGACGAAATCCACAGCCGCTTCACCGGACAGCGTGCCCCGGCTTTTTGCATCACCCAACGCTGAATCAATTCTCCCTCCTGCCCGGCATCACCACAGTTGATGATCATATCGGCTTTCTGCATGAGGGCTTCTATCGTATGGAATTGTTTTTCGTAAGTGGGATTGCTGATGAGCTTAATTCCAAAGCGGGGCGGTATCATGGGAAGGCTTCCCAGACTCCATGATTTCCAGTTCGGAGTATATTCGTGCGGCTCTTTAAGCGTACAGAGATGACCGAATGTCCAAGTCACCTGGTATCCGTTCCCTTCAATGTATCCGTCTCTCCTATCTTTCGCTCCTAATACATCAGCTATGTCACGCGCCACAGAGGGCTTTTCGGCAATACAAACTATCATTCATCTCTTTTTTTAGTTTGGCAAAGGTAATGCAAACTGAAAACAGAAACAAATTTATTTGCAAGATGTCAAAAATTCCTCATATATATATCGTACCTTTGCGCACAATCATTAAATTGAAAACACAATGGAAAAAGAATCATTCGATTATTCAAGAGTTCCCCATAACTTTGGTCTGTGCGCGACAGCAGATTGCCCTCATGCCGACACTTGCCTACGCCGGATTGCGTATAACCATACTCCGGCAAGTGTTACTTTTCCACCTACACTGAACCCGAAAACAATTGAAGCCATGGCAGGAAAGTGCGAATATTACCGTTCCAACCAAAAAGTGCGCTATGCCAAAGGTTTTGTCCGCACCACGGAAGCACTGGCTGTCAGCGCATCAGGAACGTTCCGCTACGGGCTGATAGGCAGTTGGGGAATCAGACGATATTATCAAAAACGGAAAGGAGAAACTTTACTGTCGCCTGCCGAACAACAAAGAGTGACGACGCTGGCCAGGAAATTGGGCTTGCAACAGGAAGAGTATTTTGATAGCTATGTAGAAGAATATAACTGGTAGCAAGGCGACTGTCGTCCGGCATACAACGGACAGGCAAGCAGCATCTTACAAACTAACAGCCGTGCCCCGGCAGGTGAATGAATTTCACCTTACGAGGACACGGCTGTTTCTTTTCATGGTAACTTGGTTTACCCCAAATGGTAACTCCATTTACATACCGAGGTAAAGGTCGTTACATACCGAGGTAAAGAGCGTTACAATAAGTGGTAAAGGTCGTTACATCCAGCGGTAAAGGCTTTTACATCAGGATGCAAATAGGATGTAAATGCAACACACTAATAATTAGCACACTAAGCAAAAAGCCCTTTCACCAATAAAACCAGCAACCTTAATCCTTGAAGAATATTTTCTTCCTCAGCACATCCGCTCCATTGGTAGCTATGACAATATAAAAGCCATTCTGCATACTGGGTAATCTCAGATAATTATCGTTTGTTTGCTGTAATAGCACCCGCCGTCCCGATAAATCAATAATTTCAATCTTCGTATTCTCATTACTGTCCAAACCGCTCCATGATAACTGTTGATTGTAATAATATAATTCTCCGACGGGTGAAGCAACTTCCGGTGAGATTCCTGTCTCGATTTCATCTACGCAAGCTGCGTAAAGTTCATGAATCGACCAGTAATTCCCTTTGCTTCCCGTCTGCACGATCCGGAATTTCGAGGCTTCCTCTGCCGGAAAAGAGATAATTTGTACTGCTCCCGCATTCTTTCCTGAGGCAACCCGTTTCCAAGCACCGTCTATACCAGTATTCAAATACACCTCACAACCCGCAGGACCATCACCCGGACTCTTTGATGTATCCAAAATAATGCGGTTCAGTTTATGTGCCGACTGCATATCCACTATCACCCATTGTCCCGATTCCTGCGGAGCGTTCGTATCCCAGCGTGTAGCCGCATCGTCGTCGATGGCTTTAGGAGCATTGGAATTATTTGTACTGGCAGTGATGGTCCACTTCGTACGGGAAAGCAATACATCCGTTGCCGTGAAAACGGGAGCTATTGGCAAATTGTTCTCCCATACACCCAACTTATCAGCTACCGCAGCAGCCACATCAGTTACGGTAGATGTCACAGCCGCCTGTTTCTCGTGTCCGCTACTGGCAAAAATAAGATCATCTCTCGTATTGACCACTGCATTATGCAACGTGACAGCGCCGGTCGACTCCGGCAAATTTATGAAAGACGTCTGCCCGGATGAGCTGAAGTTAGCCAGATTCAGATTAAGTTTTCCGTTTTCAACCACTATACCATGTTTAGCGCTTCCCCAAAAATCAGCACCAAACAGCGTAACTTCACCGGTGAAATCCGCCTTGGTAGCCAGGAAACGAGTTTCCGAATAAACGGATTTGTCTCCTTCAAGGGCTACTAACTGGGTGTTTATCATATCGAAGCCTGCCGGATCCAGAGCTTCATAGACAACAGAATTCCAAGAACCGTCTACACCCAATCCCAAAGAACGGCCGGATGCAGCCTTTCCCTCATCAGCCTGAAAGACAATGCCTTCGAAACCTCCGTAATGGAAGTCGTTGTATAAAATCTGATTGCGGCAGTCTCCCACTATGATGAAACGCAGTTCTGTCTGGTTCTGCCGATAAGCCTTACTTTGATCCGCAGCAAGACTATTGGGCCATGAACCGAACTTAGTTTCCGAACCACAAGCATATACTATAGAATTGAACTGCAGGTTGCAAACCCGACCACCTTCCGAGCCACCACCAATACGGACAGCATTCATGAAAACGTGTCCGGCAAGATAATCCACATAGTGATTGTCACATTGATAAGTAAACAAGTCCACACCGTTGTATGCGGCTCTCAACCCTACATTCACGATATATGCATCTTTTCCCGTCACCTGAATGCAATAGGGATATTTAGTCACTGTGGGCAAACTGGAAGTTACCTGTTCCGGATAGTCAACTGTCAAGCCGCGCAAACCACTGCCTTCCGAAAGTTTCAGGAAAGGCTGCCCTTGTTCCTGCCCACGTCCTGCATAGGCTTCAAGGATGCTTCCTTGCCCTTGCGGAACAGTCGCAAAATCAGAGGCTCCCCGTAATTCTACACCTGTAGGAACCGTCAAGTTACCCAGTACCTTATAACGTCCGCCCGGCAAGTAAACAATACCTCCTCCTTCACTGGCCGCCTTGTCCATCGCTTTCTGGATAGCCTCCGTATTATCCTTGCCTTCTTGCAGTCCCCAACTGATATCTATCTGGAGCCACGAACTGCTTGAATTGGCATTAAACGTGACAACAAACGGCTCGGCACCAAAATCAAGTACATTATATAAAGCCAGACGATCGGGTTTGGTTTCGGGTACTTTCATTTCAGGAAAATCCGGCAAAGGTTTTGTCTCGACAGGCGTGTGGTCAATGCGGCATTCAAATAAAGACTGATTCTTCACTTCTGCCGTCTTTGCAAAACGATTGCCCGTCAGTATTGTACGAGCATCGGAACCGATGTAAATCTGCGGAGCATCATTATTGAAGTCCGTATCCGAAGCCATTAAATCACCACCTAAACTATTCACAGCACCTTTATTTACTGTGCATTGTTGCATCATCAGCTTGGCGGAAACTCCTTCCTCCATCAATACAGCTTCATCAGAAGCTGAAATCTCACATCCGTAAAGCTGCACAGGTCCGGTGCTGGAGGAAGTGACTACTACTCCTCTCTCGCAATCTTCAATATGAACACGAGTGAACATGATACCTGCCGACGAAGTACCGTCCGCATAAATACCCGTCTTGCAGTTCCGCAAAGTAAATCCATAATTATGTCCGTTCGGCGCACCGTCTCCCGCTAAGGAAACTCCGGTACGGAACCCTTTATTGTACCCCTCGATATCTACATAGCAGGTATACGACCAGTCATTACGACGCATCACAATACCTGTTCCGTTCCTGTATATCCAGTCAGCATAAGCGCCTCCCACTCCCGGCGCTCCTTCCAGACCGGAGCCGGCCCAATAGTCGGGCGAGAAGTGTATCCACTCGAAACGACCGACGTCAGCTATATTGTCAATCTCGATACCACGGAATAACGGGGTACCGTACACATCATAAATATTGGGACAGCCACCTCCATTCTTCCTCGACAGCACGATACCGCTATAAGAGTTCACCAGCGTGACATGCCGTACATTGCAATAATCATTTCCCCATACACCATCACGTCCGTACAGTATTGTGGGTGGATAAGGGGTTATCTTGTCCGGGTCCTGATGCGGATACCAAATGTTCAGATGGGTTAATGCCGTGGAGGGTTCCATCGTAATAAACGCATTTGATTCTGTTTCAGAACCTCCTTTCATATCTACCATCAGTATCGTTCCCTCAACCGGTTTTCCCTTCACCGGACGTTTCCACTCACCACGCATGGTCACTCCGGTAGGAATGAATAATTTCCCGGAGATACGGTAACGTCCTGCCGGAACAAAGAGCGTACCACCCCGACGGTTTTCACCCAGCTTACTCAAAGCTGTTTGAAAAGCACTCTGCGAATCTTTCGCACCGGTAGGGTCAGCACCGAAATCGGTAGTCACGGTATAAGTCGCCACTCCCACATCTTCCGCCGGATAATCATCCGACGCAATCAATTGCCAGTTAGCAGGTTTGTCGTCAGACTGTGCCTGTACACATGAGGCTAACAAAGCCAAAACACAAAAAAGTAGTAATTTCTTCATGCCATATAAATTATTAGATTATGGTTCTTAGATAGAACTGTAACAGCACAAAGATGTGGGAGAATCGTTAATGGAAGAATTAATATGGAATTAAAAACGAACTAAAATTCGCGCATATACTTAAAATCAGAGATAAAAGCAAAAGAAAACGGACTGCAAGCATAAAAATACCTGCAGTCCGCCTATTACTTTAGCGCCTCAGCGCCTTATTCACTTCTTAAACTTCTTCCTCATCCATCAGGATTTCCAGAATCTGGCAAGCAGCCTTGGCAACCGGAGTACCGGGACCAAAGATAGCAGCTACACCGGCCTTATAGAGGAAATCATAATCCTGTGCAGGAATTACACCACCGGCAATTACGATGATATCCTCACGGCCCAGTTTCTTCAACTCTTCGATGATCTGCGGAACCAATGTCTTATGCCCGGCAGCCAGAGAAGACACGCCCACTACGTGAACGTCATTTTCAACAGCCTCGCGGGCAGCTTCGGCAGGAGTCTGGAACAATGGTCCCATATCCACATCGAAACCACAGTCGGCATATCCGGTAGCTACAACCTTAGCACCACGGTCGTGACCGTCCTGACCCATCTTGGCAACCATAATACGGGGCTGACGTCCCTCCTTCTTCGCAAACTTTTCAGTCAACTCGCAAGCACGCTTGAAGTCACTGTCATTCTTACTTTCTGATGAATACACGCCTGATATAGTTCTGATTATTGCTTTATAACGTCCTACAATCTTTTCGCAAGCATAAGAGATCTCTCCCAATGTAGCGCGAACACGGGCAGCTTCCACTGCCAATTCCAGCAAGTTACCTTCCTTGGTTTCCACGCATTTGGTGATAGCCTCCAATGCTTTCTGCACTTCAGTTTCATTACGTCCTTCTTTCAGACGCTTCAGGTTCTCAATCTGTTCCAGACGAACTGCCGTATTGTCGATCTCAAGGATATCAATCGGAGCTTCTTTCTCCAAGCGATACTTGTTCACACCCACGATAGTCTGAGAACCGGAGTCGATACGGGCCTGCGTACGTGCGGCAGCTTCTTCGATACGCATCTTAGGAATACCGGTCTCGATAGCTTTCGCCATACCACCCAGTTTTTCAACTTCCTGGATAAGTTCCCAAGCCTTATGGGCCAGTTCGTTTGTCAGAGACTCTACATAGTAAGAACCACCCCATGGGTCAACATTCTTGCAAATGTAAGTTTCTTCCTGAATATAAATCTGAGTGTTACGCGCAATACGTGCAGAGAAGTCCGTCGGCAACGCAATAGCCTCGTCAAGCGCATTGGTGTGCAAAGACTGAGTATGTCCCAGCGCGGCAGCCATAGCCTCGATACAGGTACGACCCACATTGTTAAACGGATCTTGCTCGGTCAGTGACCAGCCCGAAGTCTGAGAGTGTGTACGCAGAGCCAGAGATTTCGGGTTCTTCGGATTGAACTGTTTCACAATCTTCGCCCAAAGCATACGTGCAGCACGCATCTTGGCAATTTCCATGAAGTGGTTTGTACCGATAGCCCAGAAGAAAGACAGGCGCGGAGCAAAAGCGTCAATGTCGATACCAGCGGCAACACCTGCACGGAGGTATTCAAGACCGTCGGCCAATGTATAAGCCAACTCGATGTCCGCCGTAGCTCCCGCTTCCTGCATGTGGTAACCGGAGATAGAGATAGAGTTGAACTTCGGCATCTTCTGAGAAGTATACTCGAATATATCGGAAATAATCTTCATGGAGAATGCAGGCGGGTAAATATAGGTATTACGCACCATGAACTCTTTCAGAATATCATTCTGGATAGTACCGGCCATTTCTTCCAACTTAGCCCCTTGTTCCAGACCGGCGTTAATATAAAACGCAAGAATCGGAAGAACAGCACCATTCATTGTCATGGATACAGACATCTTGTTCAAAGGAATACCATCAAAAAGAACCTTCATGTTTTCCAGTGAGCAAATAGATACACCGGCTTTACCTACGTCACCTACCACACGTTCGTGGTCAGGGTCGTAACCGCGGTGTGTAGCCAAATCGAAGGCAACGGACAAACCTTTCTGCCCGGAAGCCAAGTTACGGCGATAGAATGCATTTGACTCTTCAGCAGTAGAGAATCCGGCATACTGGCGGATCGTCCAGGGCCGCAGCGTGTACATCACAGAGTACGGACCACGCAGGTAAGGAGGCAAACCGGCAGCATAGCCCAGATGTTCCATGCCTTCCAGGTCTTCCTTTGTATAAACAGGCTTCACTTCAATGTGTTCCGGCGTTTTCCAATCAGCATGGATGCCGTTAGCCTTTTGCCATTCAGCACCGTTTGCAGGCTGAAATGCGGCATATATATCTAAGTTCTTAAAATCTTTTCTCATCGTTATATGAAATTAAGAATGAAGAATGAAGAATGAAGAATTACCATGCGGCGTTATAGCGCAGCCAAATTCTTCATTCTTAATTCTTAATTCTTCATTAATATCTTATTGTATTCTCTCAGCGTTTCCAACACGTTAACGCGAACATGGATAAAGTTCTCGATACCGGCAGCCTTCAGTTCTTCCATGTTGGCAGGAGCGCCGGCTACGATAAATATGGCACGGCCATCCAAAGCCTTGAAGGCAGGAACAGCATACTCTGCATATTCATCATCACTCGAACACAATACCACGATGTCAGCCTTGGCAGCCATGGCGGCCTCTATACCGGCTTCCACGGTGGGGAAACCAAGGTTGTCAATCACCTCATATCCGGCACAAGCCAGGAAATTGCAAGAGAACTGAGCACGTGCCTGACGCATAGCCAGATTACCGATAGTCAACATAAATGCTTTCGGACGCTTGCCGGAAGCTTCCGTTTCGAGACGCAAAGCTTCAAATTCACTGGCAGCACGGTCGAAATTCAATGCCGGAACATCTTTTTCGCAAGTGGCGTGACCACCGCAGCAGCAAGCAGCTTCAAGTGGTTTCTTCTCACCTGCCTTTTCATTGAAGTTCGGGAACTGATTGGTACCCAACAATACTTCGCGACGCTGAGCAACTGCTTTATGACGGGTCTTGTTGCTTTCGTTCACGGCAGCCTGTACCTTACCTGCTTTTATTGCTGCATAGAAACCACCTTCTTCTTCTACCGCGAGGAAGAGTTCCCATGCTTGTTTAGCGATGGATACAGTCAGGTTTTCAATATAATAAGAACCGGCAGCAGGATCAATCACCTTATCAAAGTGAGACTCTTCTTTCAGCAACAGCTGCTGATTGCGTGCCATACGTTCAGAGAATTCATCAGGAATTGCATACGTTTTGTTGAACGGGCTCACAGTCATTGAGTCTACACCGCCCAAAGCAGCGCTCATGGCTTCTGTCTGCGTACGCAGCAAGTTCACATGAGCATCGAACAAAGTAAGGTTGAATGTAGAAGTCTCAGCGTGAACACGCATCTTGGCAGCACATTTAGCCTCCGCATCGTATGAAGCCACAATGTTTGCCCACAACATACGGGCGGCACGGAACTTAGCTATTTCAAGGAAATAGTTGGAACTGATACCGAAATTAAATTTAATCTTCCTGGCAACTACAGCAGCAGGAACTCCGGCTTCAGTCAGTTGATTCAGATATTCATTACCCCAGGCAAGAGCATAACCCAATTCCTGATAGATATAAGAACCGGCATTATTCAGCGTCAGAGCCGTTACATTCAGTACACGGTATTCCGGCAGAGCATCGGTTGCTTCAATCAAGGCTTTGGCTGTTGCCAGCATATCGCCCTTTTCTTTACCTTTGGCCAGCATCTTGTCGAAGAAGTCGTAGCCGATAGAACCTTGCAATTTCGTCAGGTCATATCCTTTCTTTTGGAAATATGCCACCAGGATTTCCGCAAGTTCCACCACATGTCCCTGGCACGTGTAGAAGTTCAGTTCCACACACTCGGCACAGATACCTTCGAGCAATGTTTCGATGTATTCGGCATCGAGTTCTTTCGCCTTCACACGGAACGCCAGTGAATCTACACCTTTATTCAGAATATCCAGCGCTTTCGCGTTAGCTTCCTTCGGGCATTCCACCTTGATTTCCTGGCGTACCAGCCATTCGTTGTTGTCTTTCTTGGTGCCTCTGAGGTAAGGAAATTCACCGGGAAGTGCATCCGTCGTTTTCAGTCCTTCGAGGTCTTCCATGCGGTAGAAAGGTTTCACCTTGAATCCTTCGTTTGTTTTCCAAACGAGTTTCTTCTCAAAATCAGCGCCTTTCAGGTCAGCTGTAACTTTGTCCATCCACTGTTCGGTAGTGGCGGGTGCAAAGTCTGAGAAGAGTTTTTCTTTACTGTCTGCCATAGTTTATTTTAATTAAAAAGATAATTAAGTAATCTCTTCACTTACCTATTTGTCGAAAAATAGGACTTGCAAATATACTCAATAAGTTATAATAACAAGGATTTTTAAGTAAAATTCGCATGGAGTTTGACATTCTGAAAGGATAGTGTTCAATTCCTCCGAAATCGGACTGTACCCGAAACGTATCCGGGCCGTACCTGCTCCGTAGCTTCTTCGGTCAAAGGTGACTCTAACCGAAGAAGCTACGGAGCAGGTACGGGGCAAGCGCATTCCAGATACGGTGCAGACAGATAGTCAGCCCTCTCAAAGCAACTAAAATAAAAACTCCCGGAAACCCTTTGCCAGCTCCCTTTTAATGCCTACCTTTGCGCGAAATTTCAATGAGTAAATAAAAAAGGTAAACAAAAGTAACTATGGATTGGTTAGAGAGTTTGTTATGGGACCCTGCCTCCGTCGCCCATATCGTATGCTTATATGCATTCGTAATATCTGTCGGCGTGCTTTTGGGCAAGATCAAAATTTTCGGGATATCACTTGGAGTCACATTTGTGCTTTTTACAGGTATCCTGATGGGACATTTCGGCTTTACGGGTGAGACACATATTCTGCATTTCATCCGCGAATTCGGATTAATTCTATTTGTATTCTGCATCGGTCTGCAAGTAGGACCGTCGTTCTTCTCTTCATTTAAGAAAGGAGGCATGACACTGAATATGCTTGCAGTAGGTATTGTAGTACTGAATATTGCAGTAGCTTTAGGCATTTACTTCATCGACGGAGGAATCGACCTCCCCATGATGGTAGGTATCCTTTACGGTGCAGTCACCAATACTCCGGGTTTGGGTGCCGCACAGGAAGCATTGAACCAACTGAACTACACAGGTGACCCCATCGCATTGGGATATGCCTGCGCTTATCCGCTCGGTGTTGTCGGTATCATCGGTTCTATTATTGCTATCCGCTACATCTGCCGGGTGAACCTGAAAAAGGAAGAAGACGAACTCTCTACACAGACTTCTGATATGAAACACATGCCACACATGTTGCATCTGGAAGTTCGTAATGAATCTATCGACGGAAAGAAGCTCCTCCAGATCAAAGAGTTTATGGGACGTCCTTTTGTATGTTCACGCATACGCCACGAGGGACATGTCAGCATCCCCAACCAAGATACAGAATTTCATATCGGAGACCAGGTATTCATCGTATGTTCCGAGGAAGATGCCGAAGCGGTAATCGCTTTCATCGGTAAAGAAATTCAAGTGGACTGGGAAAAACAAGATATGCCAATGGTTTCACGCCGTATATTAGTGACTAAATCCGAAATCAACGGTAAGAAATTGGGTAGCCTGCATTTCCGTAGTATGTATGGAGTGAATGTAACCCGTATCAACCGTTCCGGTATGGACCTGTTTGCCGATCCGAACCTAATATTGCAAGTAGGTGACCGTGTTATGGTCGTGGGTCAGCAAGATGCTGTAGAACGGGTTGCCGGTGTATTGGGTAACCAGTTGAAACGCCTGGATACACCGAACATTGTGACTATCTTCGTGGGTATCTTCCTGGGTATTCTGCTGGGTAGTCTTCCTATCGCTTTCCCGGGTATACCTACTCCGGTAAAACTCGGTTTGGCAGGTGGTCCGTTGGTGGTTGCTATTCTTATCGGACGATTCGGACATAAGTTGAAACTAGTGACTTATACAACCATGAGTGCCAACCTGATGCTGCGCGAGATCGGTATTGTGCTTTTCCTTGCCAGTGTAGGTATTGAGGCCGGTGAGCACTTTGTACAAACCGTAGTAGAAGGCTCCGGATTATCATACGTAGGTTATGGCTTCCTGATTACCGTAATTCCTTTACTGATTATCGGTATGATTGCCCGCTTCTATTGTAAAGTGAACTACTTCACTTTAATGGGATTGATTGCAGGTAGTAATACAGACCCTCCAGCATTGGCGTATGCCAACCAGGCATCCGGTAATGACGCTCCGGCAGTAGGCTATTCTACGGTTTATCCGCTGACAATGTTCCTGCGTATTCTAGCGGGACAAATGATATTGTTGACAATGATGTAATGCAAGCTGTATTTAAGCAAAAGAGAGGTCATGCGAACATGACCTCTCTTTTTTATTTCATCGATTATAAATAATAATTCCGCTTCACTTGATTTTGAGTCTCACAAACTCCTCCACAAAATCTATTGTCTTCTCAATTCCCAGCACCGAAGAATCAATGCAGAGATGATAAGTTGCCGCAGCTCCCCATGTCTTGTAACTATAATAATTGTAATACTCCGAACGTTTTTTATCTGCCTTACTCATCATATTTTCCGCCTCTTCTTCCGAAATGTGATGCATAGCGCAAAGACGGGCAACACGCGCCTCATGCGAGGCAGAAATAAAGATATTGGCGCAACGGGGATGCTCCCGAAGAATATAATCGGCACAACGACCTACAAAAAGACAAGACTTCTCAGAGGCCAGCTGACGGATCACATCACTCTGCACTTTGAAAAGCGCGTCATTACTAAGACAATTCTGGGTAGGTAAGGCACCATCTCCCACAAAAGGGAAACGCATACCGAAAAGTCCGCCGATGATTCCCTGCGAAGCACGCTCATCAGCTTTCTCAAAAAATTCACGACAGAGGCCACTCTCCTTGGAAGCCAGAGTTATCAACTCCTTATCATAGAAATCAATGCCCAAGCGGGCTGCCAACTTCTCCCCTATCTCCTTTCCGCCGCTTCCCAATTGGCGACCGATGTTCACAACGAATTTCTTATTCATAGCTTCAATCTAAATATTGGTTTACTGATAGCAAAAGTAAGGATTTATAGGAAAGAAACAAAAAAAGTCACACGTTTTTCACCTTATCCTTCCGCTCTCTTGAATTTACGGAACTGCCTTACCAACATTACCAGTGCTACCAAGCTGGCAAGTAAATCGGAGAATGGCATACTATACCACACACCTGCCGCACCAAAGAAATGGGGTAGGATTATCAATGCCGGAAGCAGAAAAAGCATCTGGCGCGTAAGAGAAAGGAAAATAGCCTTACTCGCCATTCCGATACTCTGGAAAAAGTTGGATGTCACCATCTGGAAACCTATAATGGGGAAAAACATCACTACAATCCGCAAACCACGTGCCGAAATTGCTATCAGTTCTTCATCGGAAGTAAATATAGAAACCACCAGATCAGGCACAAGCATTCCCATCAGAAAACCGGAAGTTGTAACAACTGTAGCAAAGATAATTGTCAGTTTCAACACCCGGGAGACACGAGCGTATTGCTGGGCACCAAAGTTATATCCAGCAATGGGCTGCATGCCCTGATTCAGTCCCATCACAATCATCACAAATATAAATACCAGTCGATTGACAATACCGAATGCGCCAATGGATAAATCTCCTCCATAGCGCTTCAGCCCTTGATTGATAACAATCACAATAAAACATGCCGCCAGGTTCATCAGGAAAGGGGACATACCGATAGCAAGCGAATCCATTACAATCTTACGACGCAAGCGGAAAATGCCGCGATGGAAGTGCAAGAGTTCATCTTTGTTACTGAATATCTTAAATTGCCACATCAGTGAAATGATTTGTGCAATGATAGTGGCAATAGCAGCTCCACGGATACCCCAGCCAAAACCATAGATGAATACAGGGTCGAGTATCGTATTAATGATTACCGTAGCAATTGTGGCATACATCGCCTTTTGCGGATGTCCGGAAGATCGGAGCACGGCATTCAAACCCAGATAAAGGTGAGTGACCACATTACCAAGCAAAATGATCTGCATATATTCGCGGGCATACTTCACGGTCTCATCACTACCACCAAAGAAATAAAGGATAGGATCGAGAAATATCATCGTCACTACCGTAAATGTTAATCCCAGAACTATATTCAGGACAAGCACATTACCTAATATCCGTTGAGCCGTATCGTAGTCTTTCTGCCCTAACTTTACGGAAACCAACGTAGAGGCCCCCACTCCCACCAACGAACCGAATGCTGCCGCAAGATTCATTAGAGGGAAAGTTAGTGCCAATCCCGAAATAGCCATTGTGCCCACTCCGTGACCGATAAAAATGCTATCCACCATATTATATAAGGAAGATGCCGTCATAGCGATAATTGCCGGCACTGCATATTGCATCAGTAGTTTTCCAATCTTTTCTGTTCCCAACGCTGTGGGTGCCTTTTGTCCTGTCATACCTATTTCCTTTTTTCAGGGCGCAAAGGTACTGATTTTCCTGCAAGCAAACAAAAGAAGACGAGAAAGAGATGATTTTACTAAAATAGAAGACGATTTTCATACCTCTAAAAAGAATTCGCATTTACATTTGTCCTCTAAATACGGAAATACATGAAAACTCTATCTTATCACCACTTTATTTTTCTGTTGGCTGGACTTCTTTTTGCAAGTGCCGTAAATGCCCAGATAGCCTATATGCACGGTTCTACTTATGAAGAACGCGGTCATTCACTCATCGACCAGATGTTACAGACCCAACCGGTGGCCAACGGTAATATAAAATATGTGTCGCCTTTCTACTTCGCCCGCTTATGGCGTGACTATGAAAAGGAAAAAGCCATAGAAAAACTAACCGAAATGTATCAATACCAGTTGGAACATGTGAAAGCGTTCTATAACTCCGGTTCCGATATGGATTTCTTTGCCCATGCCACCATGCACGGCTACATGCTCACCAAAGAAAAAATGCCGGATTCGCTGCGAGAAAAAATTAAAGCCTTTATGGAAATAGGTAAATATACCAGAGATAACGGTACGCTGAATATGAAACTCATGCATCAGACCAGCGGATTGCTCTGCGCCGAAGAATGGCCTGACTTTACAGATGCCGACGGCAAAACCTCTGTCCAGCTAAAAGAATTTCTGCATGACAGAATCGTACATACATTAAAGCAATTCATCACTCATAACTGTCCTGAAGCAGATGCTTTTACCTATCTAGGAACCAATCTTCAATATATCAGGATGCTTGCCGAGTTCTCTAAAAATGAGGAGATACGTAAAAGTGCTTTAGCCGCTTACCACCATATTGTGGCACAATTGCTGTTACCCTGGAATCAAGGCCTGTATTGTGCCAACCCTCCCCGTTGTAAAGGTTGGAAGAACTTATATACGGGTAATTTGAGCACCGGCGTACAGATCGTTCAGCTAACCTGGTTATTCTACGGTAGCCCTGATGAGCGTATCATCCTCCGTGAAGCTGCAAACAGAGACAATTTCGGCTGTTTCAACTTCTGGCTGGCCTACGAACGTACTGTAAAACCACTCCCTTTCCTACAAGCTCTGAATAACTCGAAAAGCTATCCTTACGATTTCAAAGCTTTACGGATAGACAGCAAGCATTACTATTGCCGCTACACTTATCAAAGTCCGAATTACGGTTTATCCACCCAGACAGTGGAAGCTTTTCCTGATAAACTGAAAGATTTCCAATACACCTACGCATTTAAAGAGACTAAGAACATACATCTTGTCTGGCAATCGGATAATTCGGAAGCATCCGTATTCAGTGTGTGCCACGATAACCCCGAACGCCCTCAGATTTATCAGACACATTCCAACAAGCTGGGGTATGGGGAGAATCCTTATCACCGTGTCTTCGGATACGAAAAAAGTGCCATTGGCGTATATAATGTTGCAGAAAACTATATGAATATCCCCCATTTCTATCAGATGTACGTACCATTCAGCCGCAAAGGCATAAAAAAGAGAATGGTGAAGAAGATCAACGGATTGCAATGGATATTGTGTCACACAGGTTCCATGATGTTCGCTTTCGCTACTCCGGAAGAATGGGCTTTTGAAATTTCCGGCGGCAAGTATGATATAAAAGCACACGATGTTCTCATTCTTAAAGACAAGAAGCGTCGCAGAGGCTCCTGGGTACTGGAAACGACTGAAATCACCGAACAATACAAAGATGCCCGGGGAGATATGAAAGCTGAACTGGAAAATTTAGCCAATGATATCCGCGAAAAGGTAAAGTTTAACTGTTCCGGCGACTATGAAACGAGTGAAACTCCGGGAATTTCATATACCAACCTACAGGGACATACACTGGAACTGACATTCTTTTCCCCTGAAACAGCCTATAACGGACAGTATAAACTGAATGGAAATCCTGTAAAACTGAATACCGAATACATATCTCAAAGCAAGTATATGGAGCAAAAAGCCAATAGTAACGTACTCCTGTTCCACACCCCGGAAGGTACAAAAAGCTGGGAATTGGAATAACGTACCAAAGCTGGGAAAAACGGTCGTTTGAGACCTTTTTTATAGGTTTTGAAACAATTTTCCATATCCCTTCCTAGCCCATCGGCTACTTTTGCGAATGAAAAACAAACTTGCTTTATGCATATTTAAAGAAATTAATAGTATCTAAAAAATTTAATTTATGGAAAACAGAATCACACTCTCAAAACGTGTGGAAGGAAAATCCCGACTTTGGGTGACTTTACTCCTTCTATGCTTCTGTAGTTTTACTTGGGCACAAGTAAAAGTTACCGGTGTTGTAACAGACCCGTCGGGTGAAGCCATTATCGGTGCCAACATCGTAGAAAAAGGTGTACCAGGAAACGGTACAATCAGCGACATTGACGGAAACTTTACCTTAAATGTAAAAAGCAACAAGGCCACAGTAACCATCTCTTTCATTGGCTACAAAGACAAAACAGTAGCCCTCAACGGGAGTACAAATTTGAAAGTAACATTAGAAGAAGACTCTCAGTCATTGGACGAGGTAGTGGTAGTGGGATACGGCTCCGTAAAGAAAAGTAATCTGACGACTTCCGTATCCAAGATGACCTCCGAAGCCATTGAAGGACGTCCGGTCACAAATCTGAGTGACGCCCTCTCCGGTCAGTTGGCCGGTGTGCAAACTCAGACCAGCAGTGGTATTCCGAGTGAAGAAATGCAGATTACCGTACGTGGTGTCAGCTCTATCAACGGTTCTTCCAATCCCCTCATTGTAGTGGATGGAGTCATCACCGAAAATATGAGCAATGTGAACCCTTCCGACGTAGCATCTATCCAAGTATTGAAAGATGCGGCAGCCACTTCTATCTATGGTGCACGCGGTTCTGCCGGTGTAATCCTGATTGAGACCAAACAGGCTCAGAAAGGTGCTCCCGTCGTTAAATGGGAATCATACTTAGGTTTCCAGAACGCCGTGGGCCTGCCCGAAATGATGTCTCCTAAAGAATGGATGGCATACAACCTGTATCTGAAAAATGCGATGTGGCTGCAAAAAGACGGCAACAATACACTGGATACCCCCAATAAAGACCGTCCGAGCGGTGACCGCGTAAACCCGGACTGGTTGTTGAACCCTAATTCCGACACAGCCGACTGGACATTGCGTTCCGACCTTCCTCAGACAGATTGGATTGACGCCATTCTCCAGACCGCTTTCACCCACAGTCACCAGGTATCGGTTTCCAGCAAAGGCGACAAATATTCTATCTATGCCTCTGCCGGATACCTGAACCAGGAAGGTATCGTAAAACATACCGGATACGAACGTTTCAACTTCCGTATCAACGCTTCCATGAACATTAACAAGCACATCAAAGCCGGTGTGAATTTTGCTCCTACCATTTCCTCACAAGACAGAGGTGAGTCTGAAGGTAAGGATAAAGTCATCATGACTGCCCTGACCATGATTCCTACTATCGGTATCAACGAAGGTACCCGCTCGTTAGGCTTCAGCAAATTCAGAAAGGATGACGTTAACCCATACGAACGCCTCAGACAAGTTACCGACAGCAGAAATATCAAGAACTTCGATGTTGCATCATGGGTGGAGGCGAATATCATCAAAGGACTGACGTTCAAGTCTATGTTCAACTATAGTTCTGAAAACCGCATCGATGAATATTTCCTCCCGCTCGACGTGCAGAAAATGTCTGTCAAGAGCGCTACTGCTTCAAGTAAAGTGATCTCCGGCAGTCGTACCGGATGGCAGAATACATTGAGCTATGACTTTACTCTCTGGAAAAAACATCAGATGAATGTATTGTTAGGACAGAGTATAGAAAACCGCAGCATCTATACTGCCGATATGAAAGCTACCGACTTCCCGTTGGATAACGTTCCGACCTTGAACCAAGGCGCCACTCCAAGTCAGGCCAGTACCCTGAAGAACATCGTTCGCACAGCTTCTCTTTTCGGTCGTTTAAGCTACAATTATGATGATAAATACTTAGTATCTGCATCCATGCGTCGTGACGGTTCTTCCCGTTTCGGTCCTTCCAATCGCTGGGCTACTTTCCCCTCCGTATCTGCCGGATGGAAAATCAACAGTGAAGAATTTATGAAAGATGTAGAGTTCATCTCTCTATTAAAGCTCCGTGCTTCCTGGGGTATGTCCGGTAACGACCGTATCGGCTACAGTGACTATGTTTCTACTTTCACTACCGGAAATGTCGCTTACGGAAATACTTCACAAATAGCCATCTACCCGACTAACTATGCCAACTCAGATTTGAAATGGGAAACGACCAAAGCATTTGACTTCGGTTTCGACCTCTCCCTATTCAAAAACCGCATACAGTTGAACGTAGACTATTACATTAACCGCACGGACGACTTGCTGTATAATTTGCAGCTCCCCGCCGCTACCGGCTTCAACAGTATGCGCACAAATCTGGCTTCCATTGAGAACCGTGGTTGGGAAATTGACCTGACAACAACCAATATCAATACAAGATCATTCAAATGGTCGAGCACACTAAACCTTTCCGGAAACAAGAACAAGGTACTGGATTTAGGTGGAAACGATGAAATCATCACCGATGCATGGAACGCACAGTTCATCACAAAAGTAGGAGGTCCTATTTCTCAATTCTATACCTACCTCACAGACGGTCTGCTAACGGAAGCTGACTTCGAAGTAGGCGCTGACGGGCGTTATAATCCCAACAAACCATTGGTTCCTACCGTAAAAGGTAAAAAGCAGAGACCCGGTAACGTGAAATACGTAGACGTTGACGAAAGTGGTTCTATCGACAATGACGACAGAGTAGCTTACGGTTCAAATGAACCTGACGTGATGTTCGGTTTCACCAACAGATTTACTTATAAGGACTTCGAGTTGAGCATATTCCTGCGCGGACAGATTGGCGGTAATGTACTTTGGATTGGTGCCCGTAACCTGGATACCGGCGGTAAATATGGTGCCAACAACACACTGAGAAGATGGTTGCACTGCTACAAAGAAGATTATCCGAACGGCAACCCCATTCCTACTGAACTGGGTGTAGATATGTCATGGGATGGGAAAACACCGACTCCTTACGGTTTGGGTGACAACTCCGAGCAGGACGGACAATTACACAGAACAGATTTGGAAATCTTTGACGCAACCTTCTTACGTATTCAGAATGTCAGCCTGGCCTACAATATGCCCAAGAAATGGCTAAATGCCCTGGGAATCAAAGCAGCCAAGATTTACGGAACAGTAGAAAACCTGCATACCTTTACCGATTATGTCGGCAACCCGGATACCAATAGCTATAGTACCAATCCGATGCTCAGAGGTGCAGATTACAATACTTATCCGCTGTCAAGAAAATATATATTTGGTGTAAACGTAACCTTTTAATCAGTAACGATCATGAAAATAATAACTAAAATAGTAGCCGTATGTTGTTTGTGGGGGCTATCCTCCTGCGACAGCTATCTGGACGTCAACCAACCGTCTATTTACACAGACCAGAGCTTATACAAGACTCCTGCTGATTGTGAAGCCTCCATTGCCGGAGTTTACTCACAACTACAGACTGTCTATAATCGTAACTATCTGGAAGCAATCGTATTGAGGGAAGACGCTATTAAAAACATGAACAATAACATTACCCGCTTCACAGATACTTCTACCGAAAAGACCTGGGAAACCGCATGGAAATCGCTCTGGGTACTGGTATCACGCAGCAATAAGATATTGGACAACATCGACCGGGTAGTCTTCTCTGATGAAGATCAGAAAAATCATATCAAAGGCGAGGCTTATGCCATGCGCGGACTAGCCTATCTGCAATTCGCCTGGTGTTGGGGAGGTTCTCCACTTATCACTACGGATCTTTCATTAGCTGAATTGCGTAAAGTGAAACGTTCTTCACAGGAAGAGACTTACCAGCAAGCAATCAAGGACTTCGAACTGGCTTATGACCTGCTTCCCGAAAAAAGAAGCGGCACAGAAGTGGGACGTATCACCAAATATGCAATGGCCGGTATGCTGGGACGTACTTACCTGTATATGCATAATCCTGCAAAGGCAGTAGAATGGTTGGAGCTGATAATTGCCAAAGAACCCGCTTTATATAAAATGGCCGACAACTATGAAGATTGTTTCGATGATAAATTCGACAACACATCCGAACGTGTCTGGGAAGTGCAATACATGGGCGGTTCCACCGGTAAAGCTTTGGGTATCAGCCAAACGTTCAACAGTATGTTGCTCGCTTCCAGTATCAATCTTGAAAAGGATGCTCCGTTCCTTCATAATGTAACGTTCAAAGGTCCTTCCGGTACCGCTCAGGTTTCCGAGTCCATCTGGGGTGAAGGTGTTTATGAAGAAGGCGATATCCGCCGGGCCGCTACCATGGTGAACAACCTTTATTACGATAAAGATTACCAGCATGCTGACACTTACACAGCCCGTAAGTTCCTGAAAGCAACGCAGACGAAACCCGGTTCTTATGACGAATGGGGTAATAACATCTCTATTCTGCGTTACACGGATGTCAAACTGATGTATGCCGAAGCTCTGAATGAAGTGGGCTATGCAGAGAATATCACTACAATCTTATCCATCATTAACGAAGTGCGCAAAAGAGCCGGTCTGGAAGCCATTGATGCTACCAGACTGAACAGCAAGCAAGCTACATTCGATTACATCGTTCACGAACGTTTTATCGAGTTCTGTTACGAAGGACTTCGTTGGCCCGACCTGATTCGTTGGGGGCTTGCCGAAGAAGCAATGGAGAAACACTTCTCTCTCAAAAACGAAGGTTTCAACACAGCTACCCAAACACCGATGTATGCAATGGAAAAACGTAATCTGCTGGCACCGATTCCACAATCTGAAATCAATGCCTATGGTGACGGAACAATCATGTGGCAAAATCCCGAATATTAAAATTCTGTCATAGAACAAAGAGAGTATATGTATGTTGGGCAAGCCGGAAAATCCGGTTTGCCCACTCTCTTATTAATAAACTCTATCAAAAGAAATCCAATATGATACAGAAATTGTCTGCCTCCATTTTTCTTTGCCTTTGGGGAATTATTTCAGTGTATGGAAACCTGTATCCAGCAATAGACAAAGATCCGTTGTCCATAGCCGTCGAAGCCTTTGACAACCAGACCTACCCATACAGTAAAGAACGCATCCAGAAGGAAATTCAAAACCGCAATGTCCGTTGGACCACCCACCTGATGAGCGCTGCCGGTACTTTCTATGAAGCTACCGGACAGAAACGATTTCTGAACATGTCCGAAGAGATTTTCCGGTGTGCCGTCACCGCCTGGGAAAAGGACGAACAACTGATGCGGGGACGAGATGATTTCTTCTCTACCCGCAACGTGGCAGCCACCTACAAATTACTTAAAAAAGAAAGACGCCTGAAAGGAAACGAAGCCCGGGAAATTGTGATTCGTTTTGCCGACCTGCACTTCGAGCCTCATTTCATCACCGATCATAATCAGGGACAGGAACGTGCTTTAGGCTTCACCAGAATGTATAACTTGTTTCCGGATGCTCCCAATGCAAACCAGTGGAAAGCCTATACAGATACTATGTGGAATTTCTGGTATGCCAATAAGGATGTGGACGAAACCGCTACTTTATATTCAGCCATCCACTTAAATGACATTATCACCATCGCACAAGAAAGTGGACGGACCGAATTGCTACAGACTCCCGAAATAGAACAATGGTTTTCACGCTATCTTCATCAGCAAGCTCCCAGCGGTTACATGCCGGAATATGGAGATGACTTCTTCTTTGCCTATTTTGAATGGATTGTAGTTTTTGAAAAGATGGCTCGCCTGACAGGTAATGCAACCTATCAGGAAGCTGCCCGCAAATTATATAAAACAGGACTTCCTAATTTACCCGAAAAATATACTAAACGAGGCTGGTTTCTACGGGATGCCTGCGAATGGGCCTCGATTGCGGAAATAGCCCTGTTACCGCCATTTATTCCAAAGACTTCTATCCCGAATTGGGGTGCCATGGTGACAACACGCACCAACCGGGAAGGACAAGGTGGTATACCGGACCAGTTATTGCTAACGGCTTCACACGTTCCGGGTACTCCTTTTGTCATGAGTGATCTTTATGCCGAAGGTTCTCACAAACATCCGAATCTGCGCGGAACCATCAATTATTTTGAAACCGACTGTTGCCCGCACTTTCACGGCGTGCAACGTCATGCTACGGATATGCGTCATGGCAACACCGTGATCCTGATGAAAGAAGAAAGCAATGGTTTCCCTTTCGGTGAAGGCTCCAACCGCTGGCTGACCAACCGTTGGTTTACAGACTGGATTGACTTCAGCTCATCCACACATATATCAAAAAGTGATCCGCAAATGAGGGGATTTCAAAACATCACTTTCCGTTTTCAGAATGGACAGCCGGGCGAAGTGATCTGCATTGATAAGGTTCGGTTAAGAGGTAAGGCCGGAGAAAAGATTCTGCATGATTGCAACACATTGGATGCATGGGGAGACGGTGTAGAACTTGCAGACAATGAGAAAGGTGGAAAGATGATACGTATTACTTTGAAAGATAACGGCATTCATTTTATTAATCTGAAAGTGGCGGCAGATTTCTGTCTGAATGAGTACCGATACATTGGTTGCGACTGGAAACATTACACGACTGACGGCAGAATCAAGTCTCCCATGAGTTTCAAGATTAGAGCCTACAACAAGATTAGAAAACCGGTAGAAGACTATGTACATGAAGAAGTAGGTGTACTATTCAATCCCAATATCGTGCGGACAGCCAAAGTTGTGAATAAAGATAAAGACTCATACGGTGAAGTGATTCTGGATAATCACTGTGTCGATGGTTCCACCCTGCAACGACGCATGGTATTGACAGCTGAAGGTATTCTGATATTACAGGATCATCTGATTCCCGGTGAAGATACCGAAGGATACACGGCAGGTAGTATCTGGCAATTGTATCAAATGGATGAACGGGGTGAAAACTGGTTCAGTACTCACGGAGGGAAGAAAATATATAGGGATACCCCAAACGCAGGTCAACCGTGGAAAGACGCATCCGGTAACGAAATAGAGAAAAGGCAATTACTGGTCTATTTTGAAAAGCAGCCCGACTGCAGTTACGGATTTCAGAAACAAGAATATACGATACAGCCCACCACAGTCTTCTCCAAGCAACGTGTTACTCCATTCGAGCCTTTGACATTTGTTACCGTAATCATACCCTACAGCAGAAAGGAAAAGGCCGTTGATATCGCACAGTCTTTATCTATACGAACTCTGGATGGATGCAGCACCGTTCAAATAAAAAACAACAAGGAAGAAATCACCATTCAAATAGACATGAAAGGGAATTGGAATGTATTCCGTAAATAACCATATAAAAAGCGTTTATGCTTGTATGAATTGCATGTTTTGCATTATCTTTAGGGGCTCAATTTATAACTTGAATTTTATGTTTCCGAAGATAATGCAGAATATCACAAAGCATCTATTTATCTTGTTCATACTCTCATTAGGGTATATTAGCGCATCGGCACAGAACATCACGCTGAATAGCTATTCTGTAAAGGATGGATTATCAAACAGCACTGTAAAAGCTATCTGCCAGGACGATAAAGGTTACATTTGGATTGGTACCAAAAGTGGGTTAAACCGATTAGACGGTTACGAAATAAAGAACTATTATCACCTGCCAGGCAAAGAAGTCAAGCAGCCTAACGATATAGTGAGTATTACGCAACTATCGGACGGTCTCTTCTGGATCGGTACCTTCAGCGGAATCGTTCTCTTCGATCCCATGCAGGAAAAGTTTATCGATTTACAGGAACGGTATGCGGGGAAAGAATTTCCCTCGTCCGTGGTTGTAGGCCTGCACGAAGATCCCAAGAAAAACATCTGGGTAGCTACCAAACAAGGATTATATGTTTTCAAAAGCGACGGAACGTGTTCATATGTGAAAGATATGCGTGATACCTATATTCACATGATGGCTGCCGCGAGCCCGTATGCCCTGTTGCTGGATGTGGTGAATCAGGGGCTGGCACTTTATGACGTAAGGACCGAGCGTTACAAGATATTACACAAAAATGAAAAGCGTTTCTCCTTAATGAAAGGATTTACAGATAGCAAAGGACGCATCTGGCTGGGAGAAGAGCTAAAGAATTTCTATCAATATTTTCCTAAAGAAGAAGAAATCAAGCCTATCTCATACACGGTTCATCCGGATGTTCCGATAGAAAGCAATTACATTCATGACATCACAGAATATAATGATTCCACCTTGCTGCTTGCAACCGACCGCGGACTGGTGGCTTATGATATTAAGCACTCTTTCTTTTATACCAAAGTTGATCAACACCTTGCTATAAGCGACCGCCTAATGACAGCCTATAAGGATAATCAAGGAGCATTATGGATAGGAACTTTCAGTCAGGGAGCCATTTATTATCATCCCAAGCTGTTTACTTTTACTCATCATTCTTTAATATCCTCCCCTCAGCAGGCCACCGGAATCCAAGTAGTAGGTTCATTATCCGAATCACAAGGTAAATTATGGATTGGACATAGCAAGGGGCTTATAGCCATGGATGTAAACAATCCGAAGCATATAGAAGAAGTAAATATATCCGGAGGTAATTCTCCCAAACACGATACGGACTTATACTATGTTTACCGGAATTCACCAGACGAGCTCTATCTCTATTTTTTAAATATGGGAGTTTATTCACTCAACTTGAAAACCCGTTCCATAACCAAAGTGATCGCCCCAATGAGTGGTGAAGAACAAATCCGTGCAATGGCAAGAGATGCAGAAAATCGCCTATGGATAGCAGAAGATGACTTGTCTTACTGGGATGAGAATACGCAAAAGCTGGACCGGAATCTATCGACCAACTATAATGCCACTACCCGGTATATGTTGACACAGGATATTCTGCGACATGGAGATGACATGATAGTAGGAGTTCGTACCAATGGTTTATGGATATTCAGGCATCAACCTGAAAATCCCGAACACTATTTTAAAGGTGAACGAACCACATTCGAAGAACTGAATGACAAGAATATAAGTGTACTCTACGAGGATCACGCCAAGAACATCTGGATCGGTACTTATGACAACGGATTATATAAATGTAATCTGGAAAAACAGGAAATACATCATTATAACAAAGATAACGGATTAGTACACAATTCCATTTGTGCCATCCTGGAAGATCGTACCAGCAAGGATATATGGGTATCTGCCATCAACGGATTGTCACAGATCAAACCGGATGGAATCATCGTAAATTTTACGCGTGGCAACGGCTTTCCTTTGAATGAAGTTTCGCACAAGTCACTGTTGCAAGCCAGCAACGGACACATCTATATAGGCGGTAACAACGGACTGGCGGAACTGAACCCGACACGTTTGTCTCATGACAGAGAGACGGCACCTTTGGTACAGATATCCCTGGTGGAGTCACTAAATTCTAAAAATGCACCCGGCCATATTGAAATCAATAACTTCAATGAAGGAAACAAGGTTGATCTGCCGTATGATAACTCATCTATACGAATCAAATACTCTGCGCTCGACTTCATCTCCCCCAAGGGATATAAATATGCTTATCAGTTAAAAGGCCTGGATAAAGAGTGGCATTATATTGAAAATAATGAAGTAATATACTCTAACCTTCCGGCAGGTAAGTATATTTTCAGTATTAAGGCATGCAATAACGAAGGAATCTGGAGCACGGTAGAAACAACCATTATCATATCGGTACATCCTGCATTCTGGGCCACTTGGTGGGCAAAGACCCTCTATATCTTATTCATCATCGTCTTTCTGGCAGTATTAGCACGCTATTTTTATGAAAAGAAAACAGCCAAGTACAAACGCCAAATCGAACAGATAGAAAAAGAGAATATCGAGAAGAACTACCAGATGAGGATTGAGTTATTCACTAATTTCTCTCACGAACTCCGGACACCGCTCACATTGATAACCGGTCCGGTAGACGATATCATCAACGATGAACAGCTTCCTTCGGGTTTAAAATATCCGATGAAACAGATACAAAAGAACGCAAACCGCCTGCTGCTTCTGGTGAACCAGTTGATGGATTTCCGCAAATTAGAACATGGAGCCATGCAACTGAAACTAAGCTGCCTGAATGTACCTGTATTTATTACTGAACAGATTGACAGTTTCTCCGAATTACTGAACAAGCACGAACTTACCATTTCGTACTCCAACAACTATTATGGAAACAATTTGTGGGTAGATGTAGACCTGATGAGTAAAGTAATGTTTAATCTGCTCTCAAATGCAATAAAGCACTCTTCCAGAGGTGGAAAGATCCAGCTAGAATCCAATATGGAGGAAAACAGCGTTGTTCTTTCCGTAAAAGACTTCGGGGAAGGTATATCTCCTGAAAACCAAAGCAAAGTTTTCGATCCTTTCTTTCAGATAGGGAACGGCAACAAAGGTGGAATGTTCGGCAGTGGCATCGGACTTAATCTGGTGCAATACGTGGTTAAACTGCATTTCGGCAAGATATGGCTGGAAAGTACGCCCGGGCAAGGAACGACGTTCTTCATACGCCTGCAACTGGGAAAGGAACACTACGCCAATTCCAATGTAATCTATACTGACCAGGCAATTACCCATACATTGAAAGTAGAAAAAAATAGTGTATTGTCCGTAGATCCGGAATATCACCAGCAAATACCCGAAGATTTTGATAACCGCCTACGGATTCTGGTAGTGGAAGATGACGAGGATATGCGCCAATACATCGTTTCCAAACTATCCAAGACCTACAATGTACAGGAAGCTCCTGAAGGAAAAAGTGCCATACATATAGCCAGAGAGCAGATGCCCGATCTGATTATCAGTGATATCATGATGCCCGTAATGGACGGACTGGAACTCTGCCGGACTATAAAAAATGATATGGCTTTAGCTCATATTCCGGTAGTCCTGCTAACAGCAAAAAGCCTGGAAGAGCATGTAAAAGATGGGTATCAGGCTTTAGCCGACGACTATATATTAAAGCCATTCAATGCGCAAATACTACTGGCTAAAATAGAAAGCCTCATCAAAAACAGAGAAAAACTGAGAGACTTGTTCTGCCAGAAGTTAGAGAGAACGGAAGTTCCGGTAGAGGAAATCACAGTAAAGGACCCATTCATGCAAAAACTGGTAGAATTAATTACAGAAAATGCACAGGATCCGGAATTATCCATGGAAGTTCTATATAATAAATTAGGCATGAGCCGTACACAATTCTTCCGAAAAATTAAGGCGATATCCGATTTATCACCCAACAAACTGATCCTAAATATCCGGATGAAAATGGCTGTGGAAAAATTCCAGTCCGGAGGCATGACCATTGCAGAGGTTGCCTATGAAGTAGGCTTCTCTGATCCGGCTTACTTTAGTAAGGTTTTTAAATCTGTATTCAATCAAACTCCTACCGAATATATCAAGAATATTGGTAAATAATCGGTCGCAGGTCTAAAATACAAGCCTTTGACACTATTTTCATAGTCTGTCAAAGGCTTTTCGCCTAAGTTTGCAAAAAATTCAGGTAAAGTTTATGACCATGAGAAACCACGTGATTGCATTATTACTCATACTATTTTTTGCAAATACAGGCTTTGCGCAACAGGCCATCGTATCCAGGGAGAAGCCGCTGAATTTCTCTCGGAAAGATTGTATAAATCTATCTATATACGACTGGCCCCGTACTCTTTTAAGTTATCCGATTTATTTTCCGGAAGGAATACAGTCCGAATCGGAGCTGAGCCTTTCCGATAATAAGCAGAGCCGTTCTGTTCCATTCCAATTATCAGACAAAGTCATTGAAAACGGGAAACTGAAATCTGCCGTTATAAACTTCTTCGCAGAGCTACCAAGCGGAGGGGAATTCGACTATACATTGTATCTTCGGAAAAACAATGCCTCCCGGCAAAGTTCATCCGTTACACTTCAGAAACAGGCGTCAACCTGGCTGATCAGTGACGGAAGCTTCGGTGTGGAAATACCTGGCGGAGGAATCAATCCGGGGTACACAATTCCCGCTCCCATTATTTCCATTTTGAACGATCATCAAAAGATAGGCAATAACAAGCTACACACCGGACAACGCACCGTAAAAGAGATAAAAACATCCGTTTTAGAATTAGGCGACTTGTTTATAGAATGTGGAATACATTATATATTAGATAACCAAGCTTCTTATTATGCCAAGGTAAAAGTCATACAAGGTTATCCTTTCGTCATCCTCGACGAACAAATGGAGAATATATCAAACCAAGATGAGGTGTTTATAGATATGGAATGGGACAACTTCCATCCTACACGCCGTTATGGCAACTGGGACAGGCAAAAGGAAGTATCAGTAGACGGAGGTTTGCCCATCGACCAACCCATATACACCAACTGGAGCCAGGAAGATCCGCACTGGACAGGAATGGGCTGGATAGAAGAGCCCGATAAGCAAATGTTGTATCGCCTCTTACCCTTCGGAGGAAATTCAACACGCGAACAAGTTCCGGCAATCTCTTTCTGGGAAACTCAGGATGCAGCCAGAGAGTTAGGCGTATTTGTATATGACCATAACCGCTGGGATGATCGGCAATACGGAATCTGGCAGCCCACTCCGGATTTATCTGTATATTTCCGTTATGCCGGTCAGAAATTATATTTCAAGTACCCGCTCCATTCCGGCAGCCGGTCCACGGCCATAACTTTATACACGATTGAAAAGAAACAGGGTATAGTTGACAAATTCAATAAACGCATTGACGAAATAGCAGTCAAGGGTGGTGCAGACCATTCGGATGAGATGGGGTTCCGCTACGCTATGCTATTACACCGCCAGTATGCGCTATTAAATTTAAATAAGGTGAAAGATTGGATTCTGGAGTATCCGGTACATGCAAAGCATCCGGATACTCCCTTTACAGGGAAAACAGGCTCACCCACTGCCGAACAATTCTATCAGCAGATAATAACCTCTCCAATGGCTTATTATATGACAGGCTTAAATGGATTTCCCGGCATTCATTCCATTTCTCACCGCCCGCTTTTCGGTAACTGGATAGAAGATTACCTGGCACTTTACAAACAACTGACCACGGAACAAAAGAAGACCGTAGACGGCCTGATGCTCATATCCGCTTACATCAATACACTGGAAGCGATGAATACCATCCGCACTTCATTAGCGGGAACCGCTAATATGGCAGCAGACGGCTGGGCAGTACCGGGGCAGATGTCTTTCCTCTACCCCGAACACCCGATGGCCAAAGAATGGGCGGATTTCTTTGAAAAAACACTGGAAATATACGGTATCTTCTATACACGTCCTGAAGTAAAGGCCTTCGAATCCAAAGGCGGACGTTGGGTAGAAAGCCTAGGTATCTATAATTGGGCTTTCTTACGTCCTACTTCAGCTACCAATATCGCACTAAAAGAGTTCGATGGCAAAAATCGTTTTGCCGGAAAATACATGGCGCAACGGGGACACTGGATGCTGGACATGATGACCGCTCCCATTCAATACAAAGAAAAGATGGAAAGAAGTTATCCGCCCCATGGTGCTCACGGAGGGGGACGGATTGTTCCACGCTATTGCTCCGTTTACCAGTTGGCAGACTGGATGCAATACTACGATCCACTCTTAGCCGAAAATCTATATTGGACCGGCAAGATGGGTCCGGGTGTTGAAACCAAAGATACACACACCAATTGGGGGGATGTCCATCAGAAACAATACCCTACCCATAACATGGGAACCAATCCGCATTTAAGAAGCACGAAATATACCGGACACGGCATTGTTCTGCGTGCAGGAGTAGACACAGACGAAGAATTGTCCATTCACTTAAACCAAGTGGATAAAGGCCCTAACTATCGTTGGGGGCATCAGGGACAAGGCAACTCCGGCGGACTTTACTTCTATGCAAAAGGTAAAATATATACGGGACATGAAAACGAAGTGGTAGGCGACCATGTACAAAATAACCTGGATGGCATCACTAACTTCGGAGTAATGAAAAACGGAGCTTTCTGTAACATCGGAATGAACGAACTTGTGGCTCCACTTTATGACCTGGATATAGTGCAGCTGGCAGAACTTCGTTCTGCTAAAGGAAAAGACAGTTTTGCCTGGCCGGAATATTTATCACGCAGCATCCTACTGGTAGGTACAGATTACTTCCTACTCTACGACCAGACCGGAACGAACTGGAGAGCAGGTGCCCGTTTCTCTTGGTTCGTTCAGAAAGAAGATGAATTTCCACAAATCGTTTTCTTTGGCAAAAAAGCACGCCCGGATCATTGGACTAAAGGAGAAACCAATCATTCCAAAGGTTTCTACCGGGATGCGGACGGTTCGCTACTGACATTGGTTTCACACAAGAAAGGAGATATCAACGTTCTACATGGGAAAGTAGTGAACCCGGCTTTGCTGGACCATACAAACATTTACGAATTTGTGCCCGAGCAAAAAAATGCACCATCTAATATATTGTATATCAAAGCTCCTCACAGTACCGATGTTATCTTCCGTGATGGAACAGGAATAAGCCATCAGTCAGAAAAGGAATCATTCACCGGAGAGGCTGGTGTAATCCGCCGGATGGATAATGGAACCTTGCAACTTGCTTTAATGAAGGGTACACTCCTTTCTGCCGATGGTTTTTCGATTGAATTGTCGGACGCCGGTACGGCAATTGCCATGACCCACACAAACGCCAACAGTTGCAAAGGACGCTATAAGAGTGATGGAAAAGCCAGGTTAACCCTAAAAGGAATGTCCGGCGGAAAATTATATATCGACGGTATCGCACAACAGGGAACAAGCAATATCTCTTTACCCGCAGGAGAGCATCACATAGAGTATGCACGTGAAGCAACTCCAATGCAAACCGATATTATCGACACAGAATATACTCCTAACGGTACCCTTATTTATCTGGATATACCTGCATCAGCCAAAAAGGTAAAAATAGAAACATCACGGGACAATGGGCAAACATGGACGGAGGTAGGCACAACCACCCGGTCAATATACAAACTTGCTCCGCAACCTGCCGGAAAGATACATGTACGGGCTCTGTCCGTAAATGGAAAACATACGACCGTCTTTGCCCACGAGTATCCGGTTTATACCACTAACCAAGCACCACATTACCCGGAAGGTCTGCACCTGAACTTAGGCAAGGGGAAGGTAGACTTATCATGGGGAAAAGTATTAGGTACACAGAAATATCGTATATACCGGAGAAAGGCCGGTGATAAAGATTTCACACTTATATTTGAAGGTAAAGCTAATCAGTATACAGACATGGAAGCAGCCGGAGTCATCAAAGCATGCCGATTCCCCGGTAAGTTAGACAATCCGACTCTTGACACCGGTTCGTTTACAGTCTATGAATATACAGTTACCACTGTGAACGGGTATGGCGAAAGCGTACAGTCTCCTGTTGCCGATACGCATCCGGCATCCTGGGCCAACTGGTATCCGGATACCGAATTGAAATACAAGCGTACCTCTGCATTCTGGATGGAACCTTATGTACCTGCATTCATGACACCCGAGAAATATTATCCGAACTAACAATATAAAAAATACAAGAAAATATGAAAAGTAAACTATTCACAGCAGCATTGGCTGCGTTGATGCTGTCATCTTGTACTCCTAAAGAGAACGGGTACTTTGACAACCTCCCACAAGAAGCCAACCCTATAGAAATCGGGAATAAAATTACGAATCGGTTTCTGGAGCAAGGACATTCGCAATATGGCAGCCCCTTACGTGTGAACGAACCAAGAACACAAATCACCTATCCGGATGTATGTACTTGGTTAGGAGGACTTTGGTTTGCTCAGGAAACAGATAACAAGGAATTGACAGAACGTCTGAAAGCCCGTTTCGAGCCCTTATTCACCAACGAGGCTTACTTGCAGCCGAAGCCGAATCATGTAGACAATAATGTCTTCGGAGCCGTGCCACTGGAACTCTACCTGCAAACAGGAGAAGAGCGCTATAAAACATTAGGCATGATGTATGCCGACTCTCAATGGGAATTACCAGCCAACTGGAAACTGAAAGAAGGCGAAGAACGTCAAAGCAGTATGTATGGAGACTTCAAAGATGCCGATATCTGCCAACCGGAACAAAAGGAATGGGCCGACAAAGGTTATTCCTGGCAAACTCGTTTTTGGCTGGACGATATGTATATGATCACCACTATCCAGGCGCAGGCCTATCGGGTAACGAACGACCGTAAATATATAGACAGAGCAGCTCGCGAAATGGTGCTTTACCTGGATTCAATACAGCAACCTTCAGGACTGTTCTATCACGCACCAACAGCCCCCTTCTGCTGGGGACGCGGTAATGGTTGGATGGCAGTCGGTATGTCCGAACTGCTCCGGATGCTTCCGCAAGACAATCCGGACAGAACAGAAATCATGAAAGGATATCTGAAAATGATGGAGAAGCTAAAAGATACGCAGGATGAGAATGGTATGTGGAAACAAGTAGTGGATGATATTTCCATGTGGGAAGAAACTTCCGGTTCGGCCATGTTCGCATACGCCATGATTACAGGTGTCAAGAAAGGTTGGTTACCTGCCGAAGAATACGGACCGGTAGCCCGGAACGCCTGGATAGCTTTAACCAAATATGTAAATGAACAGGGAGATGTGGAAGCCGTATGCGAAGGTACCATGCTGGGAGATAATAGTGAACACTACCGCAACCGTAAAGCTTTAACGGGAGATCTCCATGGACAAGCTCCGGTTTTATGGTGCGCCTATGCATTACTTGCCAAATAAAATCACGTTCTTTGCAAAGTAAAAACTAATCTCACAAAACATGAAAAACATAGTATTAATCACCGGATATTCTTTGCTGACAGCCTTTTTCTTGTGCACACCACCACTGTGTGCACAAGAAAAGGTACTCGACCGGATGACACGCAGTGAAGCCCGACAGGAAATCCTCCGACACACCGAAATCAAGGATCATGTTACTTTTTATCATAGTAACGATAAGGATATCTACGTTGTCTATGATCTGGTAAGCTCCGGCAATGAGGAGAAAATGCTTCAAGGCAAAACCATTCTATTAGGTATCCTGGATGCCTTCGAGTCCACCCGGAACCAATCCCGCCCCCTGGAAGTATCTTTCTTTGCCCGCGAGAAATTCTTCGATGCCATACGCATACTTAAAGAAAACAAACTGATGGACGCAGAACTCAGACAACTGTCCGAATCTCTTGTCAGTCAGATGAGTTTCTGCGAAGAACGCGGTCCGAACAACCGGGCAGCAAATTATGCCATGGGAGCACTGGCAACTGCCAGATTATTTCCAAAACACAAAGATGCCAAATTGTGGAAGGCTTATGCCGAAGCCGTATGGAATGACTGGTATGAACCGGGAGACAGTTATGAGCCTGCATATGTAGCTCATAATATTCCCCGCCTGATAGCTTTAGGTGTAAAGCTTGGCAAGCAGAAGGAATTAAAAGGAGATAAACTGAAACAGGTATATTACAAATTCAGAAACCATGTCAGTTCTTCCGGCCTGGTATGTTCTACAGGAGATGGAGAACCGTACGACCAGGAATCCTACGTAAAAGCTTTTGATGCCATTATGGAAGTCTGCCCCGACCCTACTATTTTATGGGCGCTTAAAAAAACGTATCTGGCTGGCAACATGAAAACCGGAAGACTTCCGGAAGAGGCTTTTGAAAAAGCTTATCCCCAATATGCAGGTATGGAAGCCAAAGCCCCGGAACTACAAGCTTCCGTGCAATGCCTTTTCCCTGCCACTTACCAAAGTAAAGATCGTCTGATACTGGCACCTTCACGCAAAGAAGGCGCTCCGTTTGCCCAATTCTGGATTCAGGATGATTGCAATGTCCTCTATCATGGTGGAATTTCCGACACACGTGGCGACCTGATACATTATGAAGTAGACGGCACTATGATCATTGCCGACAGAGGGCGCTATGAATGGCCGGCATGGAACAATACGCTACTGGTTTCCGAACCGGATGCGCAGTATCCTTTCCGTCAGACCACGGGAGTATATTCCGGACGATGGTATCATTCTTCCGCCAATATGCGGGTTACCCGAGGGTATATGCCTTCAAAACGATACACCATCAATTCCCAAAAATCTACCGATGTCCATTATGCACTGACTGACCAGAAGGCTCCTTATGGTTATATGTGGGGAAATCCGGAAGCTGTAGCCGGAAATAACGACCTAATAAACCTGCATGAAATCAGGTTGGAGTTTGCACTACTCCCTACCGAAGGAGAAGAATCAGTCGGTAAGGTATTTCCCGGAAGAACCTGGTTCGGAGGATATGAAAAGCGCAATGTATGCCCTTCGGATGTTCCCGTAGATATTTATATCAGTGACCTGTTCATTGCCGGAGATAAAGGAGAGAAAATACTGGTACCGTTTGATAAACTGACGGACAAGCTATCATTTGGTTTTGTTGCTCCCGACAAAACACAGCAATTCCCTGAAACGGAATTAGCCAAAGAGGATTATGGCATTGTAACCGATGCAGAAACGGGCAAACAGGTATTGCGCATCCGCATGAAGTATGGCCGTACGGTTCTCCGTATTAAAATGAATGAACAAGTTAATGTGAATGAAGATTATAGCCGCATCGGATTATCATATAAATACGTCACTCCCATCAAGGGTTGGACACGAGTACCCATCCTGATAGCCTTCAACGATAACGATATGAAACATAACTTACGCCTGGACCGTCAGCAAGGTGGTATTCTGACTGATGCCAAAGCTGAAAATAAGGCAGCTGACAGTTATGGTTCCGTATCTTATAAAGAAATCTGGACCCACGATTCATCCTGGAAAAGAAGCACTCTTCTGACAGAAGAAGGTTTTCTGATCGTATTGGATGAGTTCCTGCCGGGAAAAGCTGCTGATAAGCTGGTGGCGGGTCCGGTATGGCACGTCCCCTCCGCTCCCCGTTGCGGAAATTCGGATGGGGCTACAGCTGACTGGTTTGATGCTTCCCTGCTACATTACCCTGCACAAGCACGGGCTTTCACTGATAAATACGGTGAAGGAGACAAATGTCTGTTTATTGCTTTCGATGCACCGGCAGGATCGGAAAACGGAATTCAGTATCAGCCTAAACATTGGAAGAATGATGATTATGCAGTTTATAGCAAATGTCCGCTGGAGGCCGGAAAAACCACACGCTGGTTATCTGTCCTGGTGCCTCATTCCAAAGAAACGGATGCTATCAAGTTATCCCAAAACATAAAAATAAAAAATCTGGTAGATAAGGGTTATCAAGTAAATATTCAATGGAAAGAGCAGGGCAAAAGCCCTGTCAAGTTGGAAATAAAGATGGGTAACCGTGACGAATGGGAAGTAATACGCAATTAACAATAGAAGAATCATGAATATAAAATATCATTTCATAGCGAGCTGTTTCGTTCTGTCAGGAGGATTGGCAATGCTGACCGGTTGTAACCCTCCGCAGAGTTTAAAGGAATTTACCGTGGAGAATCCTTTAGATATAAATCGTGAAGACGAAGCACTGGTATTGACACGTGCCCAACTCAATCCGACAGAAAAGCTACTCAACCCTGTGATAACCAACGGACAGGGAGAATATATTCCTTGTCAGCTGGACGACCTCGACGGAGACGGAGAATGGGATGAGTTGGCGTTCGTATATACTTTTTCCCCTTCCGAAAAGACCCGCTTAAAAGTGGAATGGATTGCTCCGGAGAGATATCCGGTATTCGCCCCTCGCACGAATGTCCGCTATGGCAAGATGACCTCCCCCGGAATTATCGAAGAACTGTCCCGGGATGCACACGACAAACACAATCTTCCACGAGGAAGCGAGATGTATCCTTATCAAATGGATGGTCCTGTCTGGGAAAATGATAAAATGGGATTCCGGCAATACTTCGATGGCCGTAACTGTTGCGATGTTTTCGGTAAAAGAATATCTGAAATGGTGCTGGATACAGTAGGAATCAGTCCTGAAGGACATCCGGCAAATACATACCAGGTAGTACGCGAATGGGGATGCGACATTCTGAGTGCAGCCAACTCATTCGGTTTGGGCGGACTTGCCATGCAGACTCCGGATAGCCTGGTACGTATGGGTGTCCCCGCAAGTTATACAGAAGATGTTATCGACTCCACTTACTACGAGCTGGTTACAGAAGGACCGGTCCGCTCCATCATTCGCTTGACATATAAAGGATGGCAAATAGAAAATAACAAGATAGATCTTTGCGAAGAGATCAGTATATGGGCAGGAAAATATGGGTATGAAAAGAGAATCAGCACCACTACCCTACCCGGCAATTACTTCCTGGTGACCGGCATTGTCAATAACCTGAATACGCAACCTTTCACGGAAGAAGAATATGAAGGAAAACAGTATGCCATGCTCACCCATGACAAACAGACCGTAAACGGAAGCTTCTATTTCGGCATGAGTTTATTGATACCTGTTGACAATCTGGTAGAAACCTTCCATACACCGGAAGAAAACGCAGATATTATAAAAACCTGGTGCGTCAAAATGAAACCTGACGCAAACGGACTCTACAATTACCGGGCTTATGCAGCCTGGGAGTTGAGAGACAAACAGTTCCGGGAACGGGAGACATTCATCAACCTGATAGCCCATGAGGCATTATGCATCAATCATCCCATTATCATTCAGCTATGAAGAAGTTACTGATCAGCTGTCTGGTCTTTTTAGGCGGTTTCATTTCAGCTCATGGGCAAATTTATACAGGAGCTGCCTATTATCCGGAACATACCGATAAAGAGCAGGTTGAAAAGGATGCACGCCTCATGGAGGAAGCGCATTTCAACATAGCCCGGATGGGTGACTTCGCCTGGCATAGCATGGAATCTAAAGACGGGGTCTTTACTCTGGCATGGTTAGATCATGCTATCCAGACACTGTCACAGCACGGCATACAATCTCTGTTATGTACCCCTACTGCCGCCATACCCAAATGGATGCACGATGCACACCCCGACATTATGATCATGGGAGCAGACGGCCAGAGAAAGCCCTATGGACGCCGGCGTCATGCCTGTCTCAACAACGAGGATTACCGCCAATACTGCACTCGCATTACACACACCTTGGCAGAACGCTATAAAGACAATAAATCCGTCATCGGATTTCAGATAGACAACGAGCTGGCCACCGAAGAGCCCTATTGCTATTGTCCTGAATGCCTGAAAAAATTCCAGTTATGGCTGAAGAAAAAATATCAGACTATAGAAGCCTTAAATAAGGCCTGGGGAACCGTCTTCTGGAGCGAAACATTAGATAACTTCGAACAGGTATGGTTACCCCGCAGGATGGATAATCCGGGCATTTATCAGGATTATCAACGGTTTTATTCGGATGTGGCATTGGAATTCTTCCGTATGCAGCGGGATGTGGTTAAGGCCGTGGCTCCCGGCATGACAGTGACAACTAATATCGGAGGAAGCGGCTTTGTGACCACCATGAACCTCTATGAACTGGCAGATGAATGCGCTGTCCTGTCATTCGACAATTATCCTGTAAATGTGACTTTGGAACATCTCTATGGGAATGATATCGGACACCCTTTTGATCCTGCCATGACATCTTTTGCCATGCAAATAATACGGGGAGGCAAATCACGGCCTATATGGGTGCCGGAAGCACAGATCGGACGTACGGCCCTTACACAAAAGGAGATCGTAAAAGAGGGATATCCCCGTTTATGGAACCATCAGCAACTGGCTTACGGATGTCGTTTATCCACTTTCTTCCCCTTCCGTTCTTTCGATTCCGGGCACGAGCATCTGATGGCAGGAGTCATGGAATCCGATAACGTAAAGCGAAGTAAATTCTACGAAGCACAACAAACAGCCAAGGAATTACAAGAGATTTACGCCCGGACAGGTGAAATGTTGCCAGTGGCTAAAGCTGCGGTAATCCGTGATTTCCAAGTGGATTGGGCTTTCGAGAATGGCTATACATTCTGCCCCGACCTTAAATACCTGCGTGAAGTATATAAGTACTATCATGCGCTGCGCTCTCAATCAATTATGGCAGATGTTATCTCATCTCAGGCGGATTTGACCGGTTATAGTCTGATCGTAGTGCCTTATCTGGCCATTGCTTCTCCCGATTTTTGCAAACGTCTGGAAGAAGCCGCCCGGCAAGGTGCGACAATTTTGCTAACTTGTATCAGCGGTGTGCGTGATATTCATCTGCATAAAACGGATGCTTTAGTCACCACCCCTCTGCAACAACTGGCAGGCATCGAAGTGAAAGGTCAGGAAGCACTGTTCGGACGAAAAAGTAATACTTTAACTTATGGAAATCAGACCGGGCAGTGCCAGTTCTGGTTCGACCAAATAGAAGTGAAAACAGCTTCTCCGACAGCTTCATTCAGTGGAAATTACTTTAAAGGCTATCCCGCCATTACTTGCAACAAATATGGAAAAGGAATCGTGTACTACGTGGCTACCGTACCTGAACAAAGCATTGTAGACAAACTTATGAAAGAAACTGTCAGTTACTCTTCCATAAAGATTCCGGCTCAATGTAACCATCCGCTGGTAGAGATTGCCGAACTGAAAGATACCAACGGTAAGCAATATATTTATATCATTAATTTCTCAGATAAAGACCAGACTATAGAATTCAAGATTCCGGTTCTGAACATCATGACAGGAAAGAAATATCCTGTATCTGCCTCTGTCAAGGCGATGGATTATTTATTAGTACAAGTAAATCAATAATTTTATACCATGAAAAAGAATTTCATCACATGTGTAAGCTTTTTGAGCATTATGTCGCTCTTTTCTTGTTCGTCAGAAAAAGAATTTAATAGATGGGGAGACAAACTTACCCAATATGTAGTAGAAGAATATATGCCTGCAAAGGACTATATATGGAACTGGAACGAAGCCGTATTCTTGAAATCCGCCGTTGTACGTTGTGAGAATAATATGGATAAAGACTATTTATTTCCATACATACAAACAGCTGTCGACTCCACTTTCGGGGATGCCAACGGTCATCATCCGAATGCTGTTATCTCCGGATTAGGACTGGCCTATCTCGTACAGACCACCGGTGAAAGCCGATACAAAGACAAAGCTTATGAGATTTTCGAACAATACAAAAATATCCCCAGAGCCACCAACGGAGGTGTATCCCACAGAGAAGAAGTGATTGAATTATGGGATGATACCGTATATATGGTAGGTGAGTTCCTGATGCAAATGTACAAACTGACAGGTAACAAAGAGTTCCTTCTGGAAGCCATCTCCCAATTGAAAAAGCATGCGGAGAAACTGGAAGATCCGGAAACCGGTCTCTGGTATCATGGTTGGGACAATGATACGATTCCTTCGCAGGACCCCTGCTGCCAACCCGGTTGGGCGGAAAATCCAAACCGCAGAAACAATGAGTTCTGGGGACGCGGTAATGGTTGGATTCTAATGACTCTGGTAGATTTAATGGAGCTTCTTCCCCAAAATGATGAGAACTATCCGTATCTGGAAGCATCTCTCACACAGAAACTCAATACATTATATCCATTGCAGGATGAAAAGACGGGACACTGGTATCAATTGCCCATCTATCCGGGAGAAGAAGGAAACTTTATAGAAAGCTCAAGTACTGCCATGTATGCCTATGCCGCCGCAAAAGGTATTGCACTGGGAATATTACCCGCTGACAAGTATATGCCTATGATAGACCGTGCTTATGCCGGCTTGGAAGCAAACAGTCTGCAACCTGTAGGGAAGTACCTGAAAATGAAAAACATTTGTGACGGTACTTGTATTGGTGATAAAGATTATTATTACAACAGAGGTATTGTAGATGGACGAGCCTATGCTTTTGGAATAGCTACCATGTTCTATGATCAATACCATCAGCTGACAGCAAAGTAGGTTTTGCCCATTAGCAACATACAAATCAAACAATAGCTGAAGTGCCCTCTGGGACGTGTAAGCAACAGTTCAAGACTGATCCTACCATCAATGCCAATGATGCCTATCATCAATGGCATTGATGGTGGACATCATCGGCATTGATGATAGCCTCTGTCATAGGGGAAGTTCTGTTCATCGATTTGCCTATACCGGCACCCCCCTTACCTCATCTGATTTATAACAGTATCACAATAAGCCCCTCTCCTTCAGCAAGACCGCATAAACTCTGTCAGTGGAGTGTATGCTGTTCATTAAGACAGAAAACATTTTTGAATAACAGCGCACACGTTAGCCCTAAACTTTTCCTAATTCTCCCCTCCTTCGTGCCATTATATGAAAAATGTTTCGTATTTTTGCTCCCAAATTGTGTTAATGTACAACGAAATGAATGTATTAGAACTAAGTGAACAGGAAATCATTCGACGTAATAGTATGAATGAACTTCGCGCGATGGGCATCGATCCCTATCCCGCTGCAGAGTATGTAACCAATGCTTTCTCCACTGATATAAAAGCAGAATTCAAAGATGACGCTGAACCTCGCAAAGTATCCGTAGCCGGACGTATGATGACACGCCGCGTGATGGGCAAGGCTTCATTCATTGAATTGCAGGACTCTAAAGGTCGCATTCAGGTATATATTACCCGCGACGATATCTGTCCGGGAGAAGACAAGGATCTCTACAACACTGTATTTAAACGCCTGCTCGACTTAGGCGACTTCATTGGAATCGAGGGTTTTGTATTCCGTACCCAAATGGGTGAAATCAGTATCCATGCCCAAAAGCTGACTGTACTGGCAAAATCCATCAAACCGTTGCCTATTGTAAAATACAAAGACGGTGTAGCTTATGACTCCTTTGAAGATCCCGAACTCCGCTATCGTCAACGTTACGTTGACCTTGTAGTGAATGACGGCGTAAAAGAAACATTCCTGAAACGTGCCACGGTTATTAAGACCATGCGTGCCGTACTGGACGAAGCCGGCTACACAGAAGTGGAAACTCCGATTCTGCAATCCATCGCAGGTGGAGCAAGCGCCCGTCCTTTCATCACTCACCACAACTCACTGAATATGGATCTGTATCTGCGTATCGCTACCGAGCTTTACCTGAAACGTCTGATTGTAGGTGGCTTCGAGGGTGTATATGAAATCGGAAAGAACTTCCGCAACGAAGGTATGGACAAGAATCATAACCCGGAATTCACCTGTCTGGAACTGTACGTACAATATAAGGATTACAACTGGATGATGAGTTTCACCGAGAAATTGCTGGAACGTATCTGCATTGCCGTGAACGGCAGCGAAGAAACTACCATCGACGGTAAGACCATCAGCTTCAAGGCACCATACCGCCGCTTGCCCATCCTGGACGCTATCAAGGAAAAAACAGGTTACGACCTCAATGGCAAGAGTGAAGAAGAAATCCGCCAGGTCTGCAAAGAACTGAAAATGGAGATTGACGACACCATGGGTAAAGGCAAATTGATAGATGAAATATTCGGTGAATTCTGCGAAGGCACTTTCATTCAGCCTACTTTCATTACTGACTATCCTGTTGAAATGAGTCCGCTGACCAAGATGCACCGCAGTAAACCGGGATTAACCGAACGTTTTGAACTGATGGTGAACGGTAAAGAGCTTGCCAATGCTTATAGCGAGCTGAACGACCCCATCGACCAGGAAGAACGTTTCAAAGATCAATTGCGATTGAGTGAAAAGGGAGACGATGAAGCTATGTTCATCGACCAGGATTTCCTGCGTGCCCTGCAATTCGGTATGCCTCCCACATCAGGTATCGGTATCGGCATTGACCGTCTGACAATGCTAATGACAGGCAAGTCGTATATTCAGGAAGTATTGTTCTTCCCGCAAATGCGCCCCGAAAAGATCACTCCGAAAGATGCTCCCTCCCAATATATGGAACTGGGCATTGCCGAAGACTGGGTACCCGTTATTCAGAAAGCCGGCTACAACACAATAGAAGATATGAAAGATGTGAATCCGCAAAAACTGCACCAGGACATTTGCGGTATTAACAAGAAATACAAACTGGAACTGACCAACCCGTCGGTAAACGACGTAGAAGGCTGGATTGAGAAAATTAAGAATTAAAGAATTAAAAATTAAATAAGAAGATTAAAGATCGAATGAGGGAAAGGAGTTTCCTTTCCCCTTTTAATTTTTAATTATTAATTATTAATTTCGATATGAAACTACCCGGAAAGATAGCCATAATGGGCGGAGGAAGCTGGGCTACAGCCATTGCAAAAATGGTACTTGCTCAGGCTGAGTCGATTAACTGGTATATGCGACGAGATGATCGCATAACCGATTTTAAACGACTGGGCCATAACCCTGCCTACCTGACGGGCGTCAAATTCGACATGAAGCGCATCAACTTCAGCTCTAATATCAACGATGTAGTAAAAGAGTCTGACACGCTGATATTTGTCACCCCCTCCCCCTATCTCAAAGCTCACTTGAAGAAGCTGAAAACGCGGATACGGGATAAATTCATCATTACTGCTATAAAAGGAATCGTACCCGATGACAATCTGATTGTATCGGAGTACTTCACAAAAGAATACGGCGTTCTACCCGAAAATATTGCTGTACTGGCAGGTCCCTGCCATGCGGAAGAAGTAGCCTTGGAACGTCTCTCTTATCTCACCATCGCTTGTCCGGACACAGATAAAGCATGTACCATCGCTCGCCGTCTGGCCAGTTCATTTATCAAAACATCCGTCAGCAACGACGTAGCCGGCATAGAATATAGTTCTGTGCTGAAAAACGTGTATGCCATTGCCGCCGGTATCTGTAGCGGTCTGAAGTACGGTGATAACTTCCAGGCGGTATTGATATCCAACGCCGTGCAAGAAATGAACCGTTTCCTGCAAACAGTACATCCGCTGAACAGAAACGTAAATGATTCTGTTTATTTAGGTGATCTGTTGGTGACAGGATATTCCAACTTCAGCCGTAATCGCACGTTTGGTACAATGATTGGTAAGGGGTATTCTGTAAAAAGCGCGCAAATAGAAATGGAGATGATTGCCGAAGGATATTACGGTACAAAGTGTATCAAGGAAATCAACAAACATCACCATGTCAATATGCCGATACTGGATGCTGTCTATAACATTCTGTACGAACGCATTTCACCCATGATAGAAATCAAGTTGCTGACTGATTCGCTAAGATAATCTCTCCCTTAACTCCTTCCGCAAAGAGGAGAATAAAGTCAGAGTTGCGATATAAAGAAAAGAATATTATAAATAAATCTTATAAACCAAAAGTAACTCAAGCCTACCTTTTCCACAGAGAAGGGGACGGGTAAGAGGCTTTTAAAACCTAGAATATTATGATTAGTTTGAACATCGAAAAGACTTTTGGATTTATCTCCAAAGCATCTGTTGCTGCTTACGAAGCTCAGGTAAAAGCTGCGCAGGAAGCATTGGAAAACGGTACCGGAAAAGGTAATGACTTCCTGGGCTGGTTGCACCTCCCCTCATCTATCAGCCAAGAGCATTTGGCCGACCTAAAAGCTACTGCACAAGTTTTGCGCGACAACTGTGAGGTAGTGATCGTAGCCGGCATCGGCGGAAGCTACCTCGGCGCACGTGCAGTCATCGAGGCTTTATCAAACAGCTTCACTTGGTTGCAGGAAAAGAAAACTGCTCCTGTAATGATCTATGCAGGACACAATATCAGCGAAGATTATTTGTATGAACTGACTGAATTCCTGAAAGACAAAAAATTCGGCGTCATCAATATCTCCAAATCCGGAACTACCACCGAAACCGCTCTCGCTTTCCGTCTATTGAAAAAGCAATGTGAAGACCAGCGTGGTAAGGAAATGGCAAAGAAAGTTATCGTTGCCATCACAGATGCCAAGAAAGGCGCTGCCCGCGTCACTGCTGATAAGGAAGGTTACAAATCATTCATTATCCCCGATAATGTGGGAGGACGCTTCTCTGTACTGACTCCGGTTGGTTTATTGCCGATAGCGATAGCTGGTTTCGACATCGAGAAATTAGTAACCGGTGCCGCTGACATGGAAAAGGCTTGCGGTGTGAATGTTCCGTTTGCCGAGAATCTGGCTGCGCAATATGCTGCTACCCGTAACGAGCTGTACAAGAATGGCAAGAAGATCGAAATCCTTGTAAACTTTTGCCCGAAACTGCACTATGTAAGCGAATGGTGGAAGCAATTGTACGGAGAATCCGAAGGTAAGGAAAACAAAGGTATTTTCCCAGCAGCTGTAGACTTCTCTACTGACTTACACTCTATGGGACAATGGATTCAGGAAGGTGAACGTACCATTTTCGAAACCGTAATATCTGTAGAAAACGTAGACCACAAGCTGGAAGTACCTTCTGACGAAGCAAATCTGGACGGTCTGAACTTCCTCGCAGGTAAGCGCGTGGACGAAGTAAATAAGATGGCTGAACTGGGTACTCAGTTGGCTCACGTAGATGGTGGTGTGCCCAACATGCGTATTATCATCGAGAAGCTGGACGAATACAATATCGGTCAGTTACTTTACTTCTTTGAAATAGGATGCGGTATCAGCGGTTATCTGCTGGGCGTAAATCCGTTCAATCAACCGGGTGTAGAAGCATACAAAAAGAATATGTTTGCATTGCTGAACAAACCGGGATATGAAGAAGAGTCAAAAGCTATTCAGGCAAGACTTTAAGAAAGAGTCAGTTAACCATATATAAACGAGGTGTGGATGAGTTTAATCATTCACACCTCGTTTTTTTATTGTATCTTTGCAACCATAAAACAATAGGTATTATGTTTCAAGAAGCTATTTCCCGCTATCTTCAGTCCAGCGGGTACTCAAAAATTCAATTGAAATCCGTTCTTTTCGATATGGACGGCGTATTATTCAATTCCATGCCTTACCATGCCGATGCCTGGCATAAGGTAATGGAACGCCATGGATTGCACTTGAGCCGTGAAGAAGCTTACCTGCATGAAGGACGAACCGGAGCTGCTACTATCAATATCGTCTATCAACGGCAATACGGAAAAGATGCCACTCCCGAAATGATACAGAGCATTTATGCAGAAAAGAGTGCAGAATTCAACAGTAACCCCGAACCGGAACGCATGCCCGGTGCATGGGAAGTACTGCAGAAAATAAAATCGGATGGACTGATACCGATGGTGGTCACCGGTTCCGGACAACACTCATTATTAGACCGTCTGTCGCATAACTTCCCCGGTATGTTCCGTCGCGAACTAATGGTGACTGCCTTCGATGTGAAATATGGGAAACCACACCCGGAACCTTACCTGATGGCTTTACAAAAAGGAGGATTAGCCCCCAATGAAGCTATCGTAGTAGAAAATGCGCCTATGGGCGTACAAGCTGGTGCAGCAGCAGGTATATTTACAGTAGCTGTCAACACAGGTCCCATCGACGGACAGCTCTTACTGGATGCCGGAGCAAATGTATTATTCCCGTCTATGCAGGATTTTTGCGACAATTGGGAGAACTTACGTAAAGCGTTCGAATAAAGAAATCGGACGCTTTTTTATTTATGGAAAAGAAAATATTTTATCTTAATAGTTCACTGATCTTTTTCCTTAAATTTAACTTTATTATTTCATCAGGTTTTAACTCAAGCTCTATCAAAATCTTGGCAGTAGAGAGTTTATAAGCTTCATTTCCCCTATCATAATTCATCTGTTCTTTATCGATAGAATAGAGCAGGGCAAAATCATAATCCAAAGCTTTTGAAACATTATATAAAGTATCCGTATCAATACTTTTTCGTGTCAACATATAGTCAACACTCTGAGGCTTAACTTGCAGTCTTCTTGCAAGTTCAGCCTTTGTCACCAGTTTTTCAACCATGACATTTTTTATAACTTCACCGATGTATATAGTAGTCTTTTCCATTTCTATGAAGGTACGATTTATTATCCAAACCTAGAGGAAGTGAAATAAAAATTTATCTGTCCTGTAATACCTATTTATTCACAATTCGCTTGTTTTATCAAATAAATTGTGATACTTTTGTCGCAGAATGATATAAACAATAAATAATCAAATTACCATGACTCTACTGATTCTTATTCTGATAGCGATTCCTGTTTGTATCTTGACAATTCTATTATGGATATACAATGATTATAAAAAGTACAAAAGACAGAATTGCTTCTTAATTTTATTGTTTTTGGTTTTACCTGCCACAATACAAGCTCAATACACAGACAAAAATTGCTGTGTAAACTCTAAATGGCATGAAAATCCCAAAGAAATATTAGAGCATACGACTGGAAGTTTCACTACTTCCCATGGTTGTTGACAATAAACCACAATTCTTCAATACCTTCAATTTTATCATTACGCCAATCAAAATCGATTATGATACTCCAAGACATTAAAAGCCGTCTTAACGAAACGCGAAACTGGTACATTGTACTGACATTGCCCCGAAAAGAAAGAAAAACCAAAGAAACTTTGGAAAATAAAGGCATGATAACTTATCTCCCTACCATTTACGTAAAACGCAGATGGAAAGAACAAGTAAAAGAAATACAGATTCCCGCTGTAAACAGATGCGTATTTATTTACGCTACCGGTACAGAGCTAGAGGGATTAAAAGGAACATATTCTACTCTTCCGATAGAAATGACGGAAGTAGGACATTAGAGTTGACTTTACAACTGGAAAGGAAAAAAGGGGGACACCGTGATGGTATCCCCCTTTTTGCTGTGTGACCCCGGTGCGATTCAAACGCACGACCTTCAGAACCGGAATCTGACGCTCTATTCACTAAGCTACGGAGCCTTAAATGCGGGGACAAAAGTATAAAAAAATCGGGCATATTCCTAATGATTTGTCTTTTTTTACAGTAAAAGCCTATAAATAAGAATATTATTTTGAGAGCCACAACTGGTTAATAAGAAACAAATTGCTCATAAAATTAGCCAAACACGATGCAAATATAAATATTATACCTATATTTGCCGGACAAAAACATAGTACACACTTATGAGTTATTTGATAAAACCAAAGGGTTATAAACCCTTATTGGACTTAAAACAAACAGAATTAGGAATCAAACAGATTAAAGAGTTCTTCCAATTGAACCTTTCATCGGAATTACGTTTGCGCCGCGTCACAGCCCCGCTTTTCGTATTGAAAGGTATGGGTATTAATGACGATTTGAATGGCGTAGAACGTGCCGTATCATTCCCTATCAAAGACTTGGGAGATGCACAAGCCGAAGTAGTACATTCTCTTGCCAAATGGAAGCGATTGACATTGGCAGACTATAATATTGAATCCGGATATGGTATTTACACGGACATGAATGCCATACGCTCAGACGAAGAGTTGGGAAATCTTCATTCTCTCTATGTAGACCAATGGGACTGGGAACGTGTCATCACCACCGAAGACCGGAACGTGAACTTCCTGAAAGAAATTGTGACTCGTATTTATGCAGCCATGATACGTACAGAATATATGGTGTATGAAATGTACCCTCAGATTAAGCCTTGTCTGCCTCAGAAGTTACATTTCATTCATGCGGAAGAGTTACGTCAACTTTATCCGGATCTGGAACCCAAATGCCGCGAACATGCCATTACGAAAAAATATGGTGCTGTATTCATTATCGGTATTGGCTGCAAACTAAGCGATGGAGAGAAACACGACGGACGTGCCCCGGACTATGATGACTATACCACAGAAGGATTGAATGGTCTTCCGGGCTTGAATGGTGACCTTTTATTATGGGATAATGTATTGCAGCGCAGCATTGAGCTATCATCCATGGGTATCCGTGTAGATAAGGAAGCCCTGCAACGCCAGTTGAAACAAGAGGGAGAAGAAAAACGACTGGAACTCTATTTTCATAAACGCCTGATGAATGACACATTACCCCTTTCTATAGGTGGTGGTATCGGTCAATCACGTCTTTGTATGTTCTATTTAAGAAAAGCTCATATCGGCGAAATTCAAGCCAGTATCTGGCCGGAAGATATGCGTGAAGAGTGTAAGGAACACAATATTTACTTGATTTAATACCCAGATACATATAGGGATATTCAGTAAATGTCCCTCTTTCTTATAAATTAAGAGAACAGTTTTACTTTACGTGAGCTTTTCTCTTAATTTTTTTGTGTAAAGTCTCAAGTCTTCTATCTTTTTAATAGAATATTATTTACATATTCTTATTTTTTCTTCCCAACGGTACATTATGTATATGTCTTTTTAGGGGAAGTTAAAACCCTCTCCTCTTTTCTTCTTCTTCTTTTAGTCTGATTATGCAGCCGTTCTTTTTTTCTTTTCGACCTTTTCTATCATAGATACCGCATTGGCCGTATGTATTCCAAAGAAAATCCAAAGTATTTCCGTTTTCCTGTTTCTGGCTTTTATTCTGGCCAGTGAGTAATGTTGTTTCTGTGTTCCAAAACTTCCTTCCAGACGGGTAGCCCTCTCACGGCTGAGTTCCGACCGTAAGATTTTCCGAAGTGGCTCATCTTTGGCAGCTCTTCCCTTACGCTTAAAGGAAGTACTTATATGATATTTAGTACAAAATTTCCGGTTGGCATTATTAGCATAGATTGAATCCGCTGCAAGCGCCTTAACCCTGACCTTGGTCAGTTGTTGTTGCAAATGAATACAGTCTTTCAAACGTACTCCTTCGTTAAAAGCCTTAAAGGAGATATGCTCTATGAAGGAGATTCCATCTATCTGTATATTGTTGACCTTGGCTCCGAACTCAACGGATTTGGTTTCCTTGCCTCTGATAATGGGGCGAAGGTAATGCCGGTCGATACTCACGATACGGTTGGACACTTTTTTGCCTGCAAATAAATTCTTCCCTTGCTCAAGGACCGTCTGTATGACCGAGAAACGTCTTTGGTAATCAGAGGATAGTGTAAGCCTGTGCCTGTAGGATGAATGAAGATGCTCCAGCTGGTCCAGTAACTTTTCCAATAACTGAAGTAGCCTGCGTTTAATCATACGGGTCTGTGATTTCCTGCGTTTACGCAGTTTACTGTAAGCAAGGTAGGCACGGCTTACATCAAGATACTTGTTACGGGGACGTTGTATGTGCAATGTACGGCAATGTTTGCACAGATGGCGATGAAGCCATACAATACCTTCCCATAAGAGTTTGACATCAGTAGGAAAGCGCAAATGACTTTCATAACAGGTGGCATCGGTCATACAGACATGAAGGTTCTCAAGATAAGGTTTCCAATGCTCAGCCAGAATAAGCTGGAGGGACTCAATATCAAGGCGGTCCGCTAGTTCCTGACGAATCGCACTGACGATTTTAGGATTGGTCAGTGGATGAAGAGGATCAATCTGAACACCACAAAATAACTGGTAATGAATATTACCGTTTAAATGCTCAATCAGTTGTGCATCGGAAAAGTTGGTATAGGACTTCAGGACCATCAAGGCTATTTTACCTTCGGGAGAAAAATAACTTTTACGACCCAAAGCAGAGGACTTCAAATGCATTTGTCGGGCCAGTTCCGAGAAAGGAAACAGGGCATGGAGGCGACCTAATTCGCTCGTTGCAAAACTTTGACGATATTTTTTTAGCATATCGAACTCGGTAAAACCTAAACAAGGTTCGATTTCGGATATTTTTTGTATCTTTACCATGTGTTTTTAGTTTAGATTACCCCCGTTTTGGCCGTCAAACCGTTTTTTGGGGGGAATGCTTAAAGATACAAAAAAGGCAACTAACTCGCAATGAATTAGTTGCCTTAAATTTTATTATTTTACGAATATCCCCATATAGAAAAGGCAGAGATTTTATGATTTCTGTCTTTTCTGTTTATACTCTGTTCGAAGAAATAAAAAGAATGCTCTATTACAGGAATCAGATTAAAATTGTATCTTAGCATCCGAAACTTTTAACACACAAAATTATGAACGTTCAAATAGAAGAAAGTTGGAAAGCACGTTTGGAACCGGAATTTGAAAAAGATTATTTTCATACACTAACGGATTTTGTACGGGAAGAATACAGTCATTATCCGATATACCCTCCGGGAAAACTCATATTCAACGCTTTCAATCTTTGCCCATTCGATAAGGTGAAAGTAGTTATTATCGGTCAGGACCCTTACCATGGTCCCGGACAAGCTCATGGTTTATGCTTTTCTGTGAACGACGGAGTTCGTTTCCCTCCTTCATTGATTAATATATTCAAAGAAATAAAAGATGATATTGGTACGGCTGCTCCCACCACTGGAAATCTGACTCGCTGGGCCGAGCAAGGTGTCCTGCTCCTGAATGCAACCTTAACTGTCCGTGCCCATCAGGCAGGTTCTCATCAGAACCGCGGCTGGGAGACTTTTACGGACGCTGCCATACGTGTCCTTGCCGAACAGCGTGAACACCTCGTATTCATCCTCTGGGGATCTTATGCACAGCGTAAGGGCGCATTCATCGACCGGAGCAAGCATCTTGTTCTGACTTCCGCGCATCCCTCTCCCCTATCTGCCTACAATGGCTTCTTTGGAAATAAGCATTTTAGCAGAGCGAATGCCTATTTGAAAGAACATGGAAAACAAGAAATAGCGTGGTAAAAAGCAATTCCTAATCAGAAATAAAGATATCCCCTTCTACACTGAAGCATTCCGATAAATAAATCGTTGCAACAGTATAGAAGGGGATATTTTTTTATGAAAAAGCAAATGCAGTGAAAGGAATATCAAATGGATTCTTAATACCATTTAATATTAGTCTGTGTCTGACTCTTCTTATCATATTTCAAATCTTGCAGAATACTGGCATTGGCACGGATAACGAAGCTATAGTACTTCCATGTGCCAAAAGGAGAAAGACTGGCAGACATGCTGAAACAGTGCAAGTCACGCGTTATATTGAAAGAAGTCTGCACTATCTTTTTAGCATTAAAGTCATAACCGGAGTTGAAGCTGACTGCCCACTTATTGGAAATCTTAACATTACCATTAATATTAAGCGCATTCAGACTAAACTTATACGGATAACGCATACTCTCTCTGTTGATTGGTCTGGAGGTATCTTCTGTTATATTAAAGCCTGTACTCAGATTTATAGACCAAGGCATTTTGAAAACCTGATAACCGTCATCATCTACAGCTGCTTTTTCCTTCTTCCGCTTGGTAGGCGTATTACTTGTTCCCGCATCATCAGTTTCGTCACTTTCACTGTCCGCATCGGTCTGTTCGTTTCCTTTTCCATCATCTTCACTCTTCTCTCCGGTAAAGAATGCTTTCCACTTCTTCCATGTATCGTTATTAAGAGTGTAACTGAAAGAGTTCCCATAGCCCTGGAAACGTCCAAAACGTCCGTAAGACCACTCTGTGCGGTCACTCGTTACAACCCTACCGTTTTTATCAAAGGCATAAGCATAAGTAGCAAAGACTGAACTCATACTGAAGGTATAGTTCTTACTCAATTTCAAACGCAAATTTAATGTCAGGTTACTCCATGGACGCACCTTAGCAGCCGTATTATAAGAAATACTCGCACCCAACTCATCAATCAAACTGACCTTGCGTATTGAGTCATTCTTATCCTTATATTTCATTTCCAAGTTATTGGATATCTGGAATGAAATATTTCCAGATCTTCCTTGTCCAGGCACTCCAAACATTTGTCCCGCATATGGAGAATAAGTGATCGTATCTTGTGTTCCATCAGCATTGGGTTTAATATAAGTATCATAGTAACCATAGCGGGAAGAACCAAAGTCAGGAGCTGCACTGATACTGACAGAAGGAGTTATGACATGTCGAATCTGTATTTCCTTTTTCTTCATAAACAAAGGTTTATACATACCATAAATCTTTGTATTAACACCCAGACTGGCACTATAGTTATATACTCGATGGAAACCATAAATAGTATCTGTTTCTACTTCCCGCCCACTGGTGCCTATATTCGGATCCCAGTCTTTCATCACCTTACGTGTATACCAACGCTCCGTATAGCTCACCGATGGAGTTACATTGAAGTACTTGAACAATGTAAACGTAGCGCTGACAGGTATTTCATGTTTCATTCCGTTCTTCCAGTCCTTCACCAGATTGGATTTGAACAGAAGATCATCTTTCGTAGTAATGCTGTTAGAAAGGCGACCACTATAACGAAGAGAAATCTTCTCATACCACTTCTCATTACCTACTGCATTTTTCCGTTTGAAAGGAAAAATAGTACTTAAAGTAATATTCAAATCCGGTAAAGTTACGGCAATCGAAGAGTCCTTCATGTTTTGTGCAATATTACCGGTAGCCGCAATAGAAAGTTTCTGATTGGGAAAGTTACGTGAATAGCTGACACTAGATGTTTTGGTATTCTGCGTCATAGCCTGCGAATTGTACAAATTACCGATATTAGTACGCTCATAGCTACTGGACGAGAAGTTCACACTGGCCGAGAATGACGAATTTGGACTGGCTTTGGGATCCTGGCGATGTGACCAAACAACTTTGAAGTCTTTTGCTACTGCATAGTCATCCAAGCCCTTATCACCGGTTTTAGTCACCTGATAGCTGGCTTGAAACAGACCGGAGAATTTATAACGAACATTATAATTGGTTTCCGCATTCAAAGCCCAGGAGCCTTTCGTAAAGATATCACCGCGCAGCTTCAAATCCATCTTATCGCTGATAGCGAAATAGTAACCACCATCCGTCAAACCAAATCCACGGGTAGAGTCATCCATATAACTTGGCATGATGAAACCTGATGAATAACTACTGGAGAAAGGAAAGAAGAAAAACGGTACGGCAAGAGGTAGCGGAACATCCTCAATAACCAGATAAGCAGGGCCCGTCACTACATTTTTCTTGGGGCGTACTTTGGCATAGGTCATCTGCATGTAGAAGTGAGGATGATCATGATTATCACAGGTAGTATAACGGCCACTCTTCATGTACAACTCATCGTTCATACCCTTCTTAGCATTATTACCAGTCACATACCCCTCGCCTTGCTGACTGACTACATTACTGATCAACCCCTTTTTACTCTTAAAATTATACCGAATCGTATTCGTCTCATAAGGTGTATCCCCATCTTTGAAGACCGGTCTTCCTTTTATGACTTTTAATGAGTCTTCCACACCATGGGCAAAAACCGTACTACTGTCCATATTCATAGTAATCACCTCGGCAGCCAACTCTATCTTCTGATAGTTCACCTTCCCATCTCCATATAAATTGGCAATACCATTCTGAGTAAACACAATAGAGTCAGTAGCTTCATAAATCACCGGAGCATCCAAAGGCTGCTTTTTCTTACCGGTAGGCTGCAATTGTATCGTATCGTTTTGCAGAGTATCCCCTTTCAACAAAGTGTCTCCTCTTTGTACACCTTCTATATTAAAGGTATCTGTCCGCTCGATTCCTGCGGGAACAGTTCTTCCACGCCGACGTTGCGAAAAAGCCTCGCCGGAGAGCAGGAGTAAGACAAGTAGTAGTATGAATGATATGAATGTATTTGCTTTCAATGGCGTAATCAACTTATAGTTTCCGCTTGAAGGGGCAAAAGTACGTAAATTATACGGATAATCTCCCTTTTTAAAGAAATTTAGATTGCTACAAGAACTGTTCGCACCAGCGATCAAAACGTTTCAGACCTGCATTACCAAAATTAGAAAGACTTTTTCGGGCTTTCTCCACTGTTTTTTCCCGCTCCAGATGAGTCTTGGAATAAAACTTATCGGCAAAGCAAACGACTTGCTCTTCCAGGCTAACCGGGAGCATATCCCGATGAGGTACTGGCAGGTTTTGCGAAATAATATCGTCCAAAGATAGCCCTGCGCCCGTATGCCTTTCACATACTAATGCATGACGGGGATATCCTTCCTGACGCATCAGATCCGCCCCTAAATAGCCATGGCAGACATAGGGCTGATCGCCAAAACAGAAGATACCCGGAGCATTAGTCAGAAAGATACCTATATCATGCAACATGCCGGCTTCATATAAAAAGTCTTTATCCAACTGAAGCTCCGGATGGTGATCAGCAATTGAAAGAGCCTTCTCGGCCACCAAACGACTATGCACCAACAAGATGTGTTTCCGTTCATTATCCTCCGGATAATATTTATCAATGATTGTAACGGGTAACATTTATTTCTTTTTAAACTTATACATATAAATCTCATCACGCAAATCGCAACTGCGCTTCTTCGTAAGGAAAATCTCTTCAAAATCGTATGTATTTCCAAATTCTTCAAACAACAGTTCTTTTCCTCTCTCCGGCAAAACAACATATCCCTCACCAGACGGCAAATCCTTCTCAAAATGACGCATCTGATCATTCATATAGAAGTTTGCACAATAGAAGCTCATGCCATCATATGAGTAGACCGTTCCCTGCGGCACATATTCCCTGATTTGGTTAACCAAGTGCTTGTCCGATTTAACTGCCAACACTGTAGGTTGATAGACCCCATCCAGAGAAACGAAAAGACAAAGCATACATCCGGCGATACTATATAATAAGGAGTAAGCGCCGGCCCGCCTCGCTACTCCCATCCATGTGCAGACAGCCGCTATCAAAGGAAGCACCACCAGACACCATTTAGGAATAGACAGAGAAACCGCTTCCAAAGCATGCATAAAAGATACATTTTCAGCAGCATGACGGCCGGTTCCAAAAAGACTATCCGGTATCAGCCCTAAACGTACCACTATGAAAGTAACCGTAAGTATCAAACACAGAGACGCAAATATATGTGCAGAGATTTTAAATACTTTTGCCCCACGCTGCACCAAAGCTAATAAATATTCAGCTATCAGCACTGCCATAAATGGATAGATGGGAAGCAGATAAACGCTACGTTTACTCTTGGGGATGCAATAGAATATGAAAATAAAGAGAATTACCACCCATGTGAACAATTGCAAGGGCGACTGTGAACGGAATTCTTTCCAGGCTTTCCCGATACGTTCGCCGAAAGGTGTCCCCTCAGGCAACACACGCATGTCTTTCCACTTCAGCCCAAAGAGAGATATCAGCAATACCAAAGTCCAAGGTATCCAGCCCCAGATAACAGTCAGGAAATTATACCATATCGGATTCTCATGTGACCCGTAGGACATCTTTCCCATGAAGCGACCGGTATTCTCTTCCAACATTAAATCGACAAAAGACTGTCCGCCTTGTGCATAAGCAGCGCCCGCCCAGGCTGCATAAGGAATCAGAGAAAGGATTCCTACAGGCAATAGCAAAAAGAATGTCTTCCAGAAAGAATGTCCACGCAACAACTGGTAAAGACCGATACAGACACATGGGAATATAGAACCTACCGGTCCTTTGGTCAATGTGGCACAGCCCATCAGTAAAACAGCCAGCCAGGGAATGCCGCGGCACTCCTTCTCATCCCAACGAAACAGTAAACACAATGAAATAACAATAAACGACACCTGCAACATATCTACACGACAAGCTACCGCTGCCCGATGTACTTCAAAAGAAGACAGAAGAAGAATAGAAGTCAGAAAAGCCGTTTTTACACCTTTACGTTTTGCTATAAAAGAGAAGAACACCAACTGCATAGCCAAGAATGCAATGGCAGACGGCAGACGGGATGAATACTCTGACACTCCTCCAAAAAGGGAAGAGATGGCAGCAATGGTCCAGTAAAGGAAAGGAGGCTTATAAGCTATATCGGTACCATAATTCACCGGAAGTATCCAGTTACCACTCTCTAACATAGAAAAGGCAACAATGGCCTCACGTGGTTCCCCTTTAGTATAAAAAATGGTTTCCCCCAGAAAAGGGAGTATCACAAACATACTGAGTAGCGCTATAAACCAGAACGCTTTCTTCCTATCATCTGACATATATTTCTGTTTTTAGTGATTTCTGTGCGCAAAAGTACGAATTATTCTGCAACAATCCCTAACTTTGCCTTCTCAATTCTATGAATATGAAGAGACTGAAAAAACTGCCGGAATTTATTCGTTTCATTATGGTAGGCGTCTTTGCCACCGCTCTGCACTATGGTTTATATTTTATATTCCAGCGATTCATCAATGTAAATATAGCCTACAGCATAGGCTACATACTCAGCTTTATTGCTAATTTTTATCTGACAGCCCTTTTTACCTTCGGAAAGAAGCCATCCTGGAAGAAAGCTTTTGGCTTCGGGGGAGCCCATCTGATCAACTATATCCTGCATATAAGTTTACTGAATCTGTTCCTTTGGCTAGGCTTTTCCAAACCCTTAGCCCCCATACCGGTATTTACCATCGCTATCCCGGTAAACTTCCTGCTAGTGAGATTTGTTTTCAAATACAAAGAAAGATAATTTGTTTTTCTCCCGATTTCTTACGAATATTGCAAAAAGAATAATTGATTATGAAAAAATCTCCAGTACTCGCTATCGTAGTACCTTGCTACAAAGAAGAAGCTGTATTACACGAAACACATAAAAGACTCAGTCTCCTATTGGATAAACTGATAACAGAACGACACATTTCTCAGGATAGTTATATCTTATATGTAAATGATGGCAGTACAGATCAGACCTGGCCTATCATCAAGGATTTACACCAAAATACCCCCTATGCCTGCGGGCTGAATCTAGCCGGAAATGTGGGACACCAAAATGCACTCATGGCCGGACTGAATGCCGTCAAAGAACGATGTGATGTTGCCATTTCCATAGATGCCGACTTGCAAGATGACGTCAACGCCATTCCCGAAATGCTCGAACGCTACCAGGAGGAATGTGATATTGTTTATGGTGTACGCCGGGAACGCAAAACTGACACTTTCTTTAAACGTACCACTGCCCTCGCTTTCTACAAGTTGATGAAAATAATGGGAGTAAAGTCGGTTTATAACCATGCGGATTATCGCTTGATGAGTTGCCGTGCTATACAACAACTTTGCCGTTTTCGCGAGCGCAATCTCTATCTGCGCGGACTGGTGCCTCTCATCGGTTACCAAACCGCCTGTGTTTACTATAATCGCGACAAGCGTTTTGCCGGAGAATCAAAATATCCATTCAAGAAGATGTTGAACTTTGCCATCGACGGAATCACATCTTTCTCAGTCAAACCTGTGCGCATGGTTTTCTGGCTGGGCTGTACTTTTATACTGATAGCCGTATGCGTTACCATCTGGACGCTACGCGCTTACTATTTCCACGACACTGTGCCCGGATGGTCATCTCTGATGATTTCCCTCTGGCTGGTAGGTGGTACAATATTGGTATCCCTGGGAATTGTAGGCGAATATATCGGTAAAATCTACATTGAAGTAAAGGACAGGCCAAGATATAACGAGGAAGAATTGTTGTTGCGTTAATGTTATGCTTCTTCCCTCTTTCTCTTTTTCCATAGCTGCCAGCTATTGATCAGATTCTGCCATAAGACATAAGATCCCGGTCCCACGGAGGAAAGTGGATTCAGATAAGTATATGCCATCCAGATAGCAAGAACCGTATTTTTCTGTCCCAGTGCCTGCCCGCCACTGATACGGTCATTATAACGTCCACCTATATTCTTACCCAGAAAGAATTGCAGGCAACAAGCCACTAATCCGGCAAAGGCTATCAGTATTTCCACCGAAACCGGTGCATCACTGATTACCAGGGAACGAATTGTTTGCCCGGATACAATAGCAAGCGCTATGCCCCACAAATAAAAAGCAAGATCATGGAAACCCAATAGAAAATGATGTACACGGGGCATAAACACTCTCAGAAACCACGCCAGGAAGAAAGGGAACAACAACAACGGAAACACTTTACTCAGGATTTTCAGGAAAGCGGCAAAGAAAGTCATGTCGGCATGAGGCTCCACTAACGGAAAAACCAAAGGAACCGCTACTGCCGCCAGCAAATTAGAAAATAAGGTATAAGTAGTCAACGTAGATGCACTGCCTCCTAACTTGCCAGTGATGACAGCCGCCGCAGTAGCAGTTGGACAAATCACACAAACCATCGCCCCCTCAAATACTTCCCGATATATTTCATCCATCGGACAGCATACCAGCAAAGCGGCAATTTCCAGACATGAAATTGTCTGAAACAGCAGCAACCAGCCATGCCATGCTTTAGGTTTCAGTTCATTCAATTTTTCTACTTTACAAAAAGTAAGCAACAGTTGGGCAAAGATCAGCAGCGGAGTAATATACGCAATCAAATCATTAATATATGGTTTGGTAGGCGCCAAGAAAGGGACATTTGCAAGGATAAAGTATCCCAAAGTACCTGAAAGCATCGCCAGTGGCAATGTCCAGTTCTTAAGAAAACGAACTAACATACCTTTTTTTTATTTAATTTGCGGGTGCAAAGTTAGTCTGTTTTAAAGAAATCTCTCACAAATCCCGGGGAAAAGTAACAAAACTTCATGTAAAACGTGAGTTTTCTATAAATTTCCACTACATTTGCAACGACTTTTGGGTATGAAACTATATAAACGACACATATTATATATCTGTATTTGTTTCGGGCTGTTCATCTCTCCTTTTTGCACTACCAGCATCGAAGCAAAAGACTTCGTTGTCGTTATTGACGCCGGGCATGGCGGTCATGACCCTGGTGCTTTAGGCCGAATCTCCAAAGAAAAGACTATCAACCTGAATGTTGCCCTCAAATTAGGCAAACAGATAAAAAGGAATTGCCCTGATGTAAAAGTAGTGTATACCCGTGAAAGAGATGTATTTATCCCACTTGACAGACGTGCGGAAATAGCCAATAATGTTAAAGCTGATTTATTCATTTCCATTCATACCAATTCCGTAGCGGGTGGTAAAACAGTCAAAGGGGCCTCTACATGGACGCTCGGCTTAGCCAAGTCGGATGCCAATTTAGAAGTCGCCAAACGGGAGAACTCCGTAATTTTATACGAAAGTGATTACAAGACGCGGTACGCAGGATTCAATCCAAACTCAGCCGAATCTTATATCATCTTTGAATTCATGCAAGATAAATACATGTCTCAGAGCGTACACCTTGCCTCATTGGTACAGAAAGAATTCCGCCATACCTGTAAGCGTGCAGACCGTGGTGTACACCAGGCGGGGTTCCTTGTATTGAAAGCAAGTGCCATGCCCAGCATCCTGGTAGAACTCGGTTTTATATCCAATCCGGAAGAAGAACGTTATCTCAATTCGGAAGCGGGAACCACCACACTTGCCAACGGAATATTCCGTGCTTTCCTGTCTTATAAACGTGAACATGAAATACGGATGACAGGAAGCAGCCGCACCCTACTACCAGAGGATACGGATGCCGGCAGGGTAGAAGAAGAGATACCTGCCCCCTCCGTTTCCAATAACACCGAAACCAAACAAAATACAGAAAAAGTAGCTGACAGGCAAACCGATAGTGCTGCTCCAGTGTTTAAAATACAGATACTTACTTCTTCTCGTCCACTTGCCACCAATGACAAACGACTAAAAGGGCTGAAAGGTGTAGAGTATTATCAGGAAGGCGGACTTTGTAAATACACATATGGTGCGTCAACCGATTATAATAAGGTATTACGAACCAAACGGGAGATAGCACCAAAATTCAAAGACGCATTTATCATTGCTTTTAAAAACGGAAAGAAGACAAGCGTCAGCGTTGCTATCGAAGAATTTAAAAAGAAAAGAAATAAATAATAAGACTATAACATCATGATGAAGTATCTTACTAAAGAAGTTAGAATAGGAATTGCGGGCATTGTTGCTCTCTGCATATTGGTATATGGTATCAACTACCTGAAAGGTATCCATATGTTCAAGCCTACCAACTATTTCTACGTCAAGTTCCATAACATTAATGGATTGACCAAATCAAGTCCGGTCTTTGCCGATGGATTTCGTGTAGGTATTGTACGCGACCTTTATTATGACTACAATGAACCAGGAAAAGTGGTAGCAGAGATAGATGTAGACCCGGAACTGCGTATTCCCAAAGGCAGTACCGCCGAATTAGCCTCCGAACTGATGGGTGGTGTAAAAATGAACTTACTACTTGCCAATAATCCACGCGAGAAGTATCTGACAGGTGATACCCTACAAGGCAATGTCAACAATGGTGTAATGGACCAGGTAGCCACTATCATGCCTCAGGTAGAAAAGATGCTTCCCAAACTAGACTCTATCCTTGCTTCACTGAATACAATCCTTGGAGACCCGGCAATTCCCGGTACACTGCACAGCGTGCAAAACACAATGGCAAGCATGGAAGTTACCAGCAGACAGTTACAGGCCATTATGAGTAAAGATATTCCCCAGCTTACTAAAAAGCTGAATACTATAGGAGATAATTTCGTCACTGTCAGTGATAATCTGAAAGAAATAGATTACGCTGCCGCATTTGCCAGAATAGATTCTACTTTAGCAAATGCAAAAATGATTACAGACCAATTAGGCCGGAAAGACAATACAATCGGCTTGTTGTTAAACGATCCATCGCTTTACAATAATTTGAATGCCACAACAGCCAATGCTGCCAGCCTTCTTGAAGACCTGAAATCACATCCGAAAAGGTATGTTCATTTCTCCCTGTTCGGCAAAAAAGATAAGTAGGAAAAATCTCTTTAAATAGAATAAGTCTAAATAATAGGAGCAAACAGAATTGGAAGAAAAAGCCTCAGTAAGTCCATGTAGAAACTAAAGCATTCCCATCTGTCAGATTATTAAAAAAATTAAAAGCCTTATTCCTTTCTTATATATCATCCTATAAAACAGATACTTATAAAAATGCAATAGCCTCCTTGTGGGGCTATTTACATGAAACAAGATAAGTAGTTGAAAGTAAAGAGATTATTGTTTTTAGATAAAAAGCAAGAAAAAACACATTTGTTTTTCTCAAATAAGATTGCGAATTTTGCATGCGTAGAAGTTTTGCTTAATTAATAAATGTATTTAAAGCCGTT